>NZ_JBIBJV010000001.1:62440-1182515 GCF_042958885.1 Streptomyces sp. NPDC007945 | reverse complement strand
CGGATGTGGAAGCCCAGTAATGGGTGGAGCTGACCGGTACTAATAGGCCGAGGGCTTGTCCTCAGTTGCTCGCGTCCACTGTGTTAGTTCTGAAGTAACGAACTCCCATGTTCCGGTTGAGTTCAACTTCATAGTGTTTCGGTGGTCATAGCGTTAGGGAAACGCCCGGTTACATTCCGAACCCGGAAGCTAAGCCTTTCAGCGCCGATGGTACTGCAGGGGGGACCCTGTGGGAGAGTAGGACGCCGCCGAACAATCATTGTGGGAAAGCCCCGCACCTTATGGTGCGGGGCTTTTCTGCGTTCACCGGCCATTTCCACCGTGCTCGATGACACCGTCCCCCCATGAAAACGGCCCCCGTCTCCTCGGAGGGGAGAGCGGGGGCCGTCGTGGTGGGGTCAGGCGTCGGGGCCGGCCGCCGCCTTGGTGAGTTCCAGGTCCAGGGCCTCGCGGCGGATGCGCTGGTCCACGTAGAGGAACACGGAGACGCCCGCGGCGACCGGATACGTGAGGGAGCTGGTGACGATTCCGCCGACCGCCATGATCGAGAGGTACGTCCACGAGAGCTCGACGCCGCCGTCGAGAGCGAAGGCGATCGCGGTGAACGGGAGCGCCATCAGCATTGTGAAGATCATGATGAGGAGCTGGGCCAGTACCGTGACGCCGAAGATCCGCCACCAGGAGCCGTCGACCAGCTTCGCCGAGCGCTTCAGCGCCGCCACGATGCCCTGACGCTCCAGCATGAGCGCAGGGGACGCCAGGCCGAAGCGCATCAGCAGCCACACGACGGCCACGAAGGCCGCCGAACCGCCGAGGAAGGCCAGCGTCGCTCCGCCGGCGCCGCCCAGCAGCAGACCCGGGAGCATCGCCAGCGAGGCGAGCGCCCCGGCGCCGAGCGGCAGGGCCAGCGACAGCACCAGGAGCTGCGGCAGACGTGGACGGGCCTCCCGCCAGGCCTCCGCGACCGTCACGGGGCGTCCCAGGACGGCCCGGCTGACCACGATGGTCAGGAGAGCGCTCGTGAAGACCGAGGCGGCCACCGACACCAGCATCGTCGGGGCCAGCTCCGTGGCGGACGCCCGCAGATAGGCGGAGGCCGCCTCCAGCTGCTCCGTCGGCGTCGCGTCCGCGTGCAGGGCCGGCAACTCCGCGGAGAGGTACCGCTGCACGAACACCAGGGCCACCTGCGTCACGACGGCCACGGGGACCGTCACGGCCAGCACCGTGCGCCAGTAGCGGCGGAGGGTCCGGACCGCGGCGTCGAGGATCTCGCCGACGCCCAGCGGACGCAGGGGGATGACGCCGGGCTGCGGCGCGGGCGGGGCGCCGTAGCCGCCCCAGCCGCGCTGCGGGGGCGGGTTGCCCCAGGTCCGGCCGGGAACCGGAGGCCGGTTCGGGCCGCCCGGAGGCGGCGACCAGCGGCCGGCGGGCGGCTGGTCCTTCGACCACTGGGGCCCGGAGCCGTCCGGCTCCGGCGCGGAGGGCTGCCCGGGGATCACCGAGCCGTCCTGGTCGTCGGAAGGGGCGGATCCGGGCGTGTTCCGGCCCGGAGTGTCGTTCACGGTCGTCCACCTCGAAGGATTGGGTCGCGGTGCCGGTCGGCGAACCGGCCTGGTCACGGCGGCCGTCCACGGTCGGGCGGCGGGCCGGCTGCCATCGTGCCACGGTGGACCCGACGATGGACCAAGCAGGAAGCACCGTCCCGAACGTGGGCGTTCGCGGCCCGGCGGGGTACGGTTCTGGGCGACCGCGGGGGCACGGGGGGTGACAGTCGTTACTGGCGGCGGGGCGCCCGAACACAGGGAGTCAGAGACTTCCTCCGGGACGTTGTCGCAGGTCAGTGAGGTATCTCACCAGCCGCCTTGAGACTGATACGGAAATGGGATGATGTCGATATGAAGGGACGCGTTCTCGTCGTCGACGACGACACAGCACTGGCCGAGATGCTCGGGATCGTGCTGAAGGGCGAAGGGTTCGAGCCGTCGTTCGTCGCGGACGGCGACAAGGCCCTCGCCGCATTCCGGGAGGCCAAGCCGGACCTGGTGCTGCTCGACCTCATGCTGCCCGGACGGGACGGCATCGAGGTCTGCAGGCTCATCAGGGCCGAGTCCGGCGTGCCCATCGTGATGCTGACGGCCAAGAGCGACACCGTCGACGTCGTCGTGGGCCTGGAGTCAGGGGCCGACGACTACATCGTCAAGCCGTTCAAGCCCAAGGAGCTCGTCGCCCGCATCAGGGCGCGGCTGCGGCGCTCCGAGGAGCCCGCGCCGGAGCAGCTCACCATCGGCGACCTCGTCATCGACGTCGCCGGCCACTCCGTGAAGCGGGACGGCCAGTCCATCGCGCTCACGCCGCTCGAGTTCGACCTGCTGGTCGCGCTCGCCCGCAAGCCCTGGCAGGTGTTCACCCGCGAGGTGCTCCTGGAACAGGTCTGGGGCTACCGCCACGCGGCCGACACCCGGCTCGTGAACGTCCACGTCCAGCGGCTGCGCTCCAAGGTCGAGAAGGACCCGGAGCGGCCGGAGATCGTGGTGACCGTCCGCGGCGTCGGCTACAAGGCGGGACCGAGCTGATATGAGCAAGGGCAGTGCTGCTCCGGAGTCCCCCGCCCCCGGGGGCCGTACCGGGCGGGCTGCCGGACCGGGACGGGGGGGCTCGCGCTCCGGCCGCCTCAGGCGCGGTGGCCGGTTCCTCCAGGACGGGACGCCGGGAGGCAGGGTCTTCCGGATCGTCGCCCGGCTGGTGCGCAGGCCGCTGCTGCCGGCGGTACGGCTGTGGCGGCGGAACATCCAGCTGCGGGTCGTCGCCGGCACCCTCCTGATGTCCCTCGGCGTGGTCCTGCTGCTGGGCCTCGTCGTCATCGGGCAGGTCCGCAACGGCCTGCTCGAAACCAAGGAGAAGGCCGCCCAGACCCAGGCCGCCGGCGGATTCTCCGCCGCGCAGGACCGGGCGGCGACCACCCCCTCCGGAGTGCCCGGGCAGGACGGCGTACGCGCCGGATCCTCGGTGAACTGGCGCTCCACCCTCGTCGAGCAGCTCGCCAGCGGCGGCCAGAACGCGTTCAACGTGGTGGCGCTCTCGCTGGACTCCGGCGACACCGCGAGCCGCGGCGCCCGCGCCTCCGGCGAGGTCGACCCCACACGGTCCGTCCCCGTCGACCTGCGGCACTGGGTGGCGAACGGCAACTCCCCGTTCCAGAAGTACGGACGCATCCACTACGCCAGCGACAAGCCGTCCGAGCCGGGACTCGTCATCGGCAAGCGGCTCAACGACGCCGAGGGCAAGCAGTACGAGCTGTACTACCTCTTCCCGCTCACCCAGGAGGAGGACTCCCTCGACCTGGTCAAGACCACCCTGGCGACCGCCGGACTCTTCGTCGTCGTGCTCCTCGGAGCCATCGCCTGGTTCGTGGTGCGGCAGGTCGTCACCCCCGTGCGGATGGCCGCCGGGATCGCCGAACGGCTCTCCGCCGGACGGCTCCAGGAACGGATGAAGGTCACCGGCGAGGACGACATCGCCCGCCTCGGCGAGGCCTTCAACAAGATGGCCTCCAACCTCCAGCTCAAGATCCAGCAGCTGGAGGAGCTGTCGCGGATGCAGCGGCGGTTCGTCTCCGACGTCTCGCACGAGCTGCGGACCCCGCTGACCACCGTCCGGATGGCGGCCGACGTCATCCACGAGGCCCGCGTCGACTTCGACCCCGTCACCGCCCGCTCCGCGGAACTCCTCGGCGACCAGCTCGACCGCTTCGAGTCGCTGCTCTCCGACCTCCTGGAGATCAGCCGCTTCGACGCCGGCGCCGCCGCCCTGGAGGCCGAGCCGATCGACCTGCGGCAGGTGGTGCGCCGGGTCATCGGCGGCGCCGAGCCGCTCGCCGAACGCAAGGGCACCCGGATCGTCGTCGTCGGCGACGAACAGCCCGTCGTCGCCGAGGCGGACGCCCGCCGCGTCGAGCGGGTGCTGCGCAACCTCGTCGTCAACGCCGTCGAGCACGGCGAGGGCCGGGACGTCGTCGTCAAACTCGCCGCGGCCGGCGGGGCCGTCGCCGTCGCCGTACGCGACTACGGCGTCGGACTGAAACCGGGCGAGGCCACCCGGGTCTTCAACCGCTTCTGGCGCGCCGACCCGGCACGCGCGCGTACCACCGGCGGAACGGGCCTCGGCCTGTCCATCGCCGTCGAGGACGCCCGGCTGCACGGCGGCTGGCTCCAGGCGTGGGGCGAGGCCGGCGGCGGCTCGCAGTTCCGGCTGACGCTGCCGCGCACCGCCGACGAGCCGCTGCGGGGATCGCCGATACCGCTGGAGCCCGAGGACTCCCGGCGCAACCGGGAGCAGGCCGCCGCGGGCCGGGCACAGGAGACGGGCCGCACCGCCTCCGTACCCGCCCAGTCCGCCGGCGAACGGGCCCCGCTGCCCGGCGTGCCGCCGCGCCTCCCGGCGCCGCTGACCGCGGCCGTCGACCCGGCGGCGCTGCCCGGCAACGGCGCCCGGGTGGTGGCACGCACGGCGGCCGAGACGGAACACGGCCCGGGCACCGGCACGAGCACGGGCAGGGCGGGGAACGCGGAGCGGGAGGACGGCACACGTGAGGGCTGACGAGCGGAAGCGGCCGCGGGCGGGGCGGGGTCGGACCGGACGGACGCTTGCGCTCGCCGCCTGCGGCGCGTTCCTGGCCACGAGCTGCGCCACCATGCCCGACAGCGGCGACGTCCAAGCCGTACGAGGGGCCAACCCCGGCGAGTCGCAGGTGCGGGTCTACGCGGTCGCCCCCCGGGAGAACGCGAACCCCGACGAGATCGTCGACGGCTTCCTGGAGGCCATGACCAGTGACGACCCCGGCTTCGCCACCGCCCGCAAGTACCTGACCCGGCAGGCCGCCGAATCCTGGAAGCCGGAGCAGAGCATCACCGTGCTCGCCACCGCGCCCGACCGCAAGGGCGCCGACCGCAACGCCGACCCCGAGAACCAGGGGCGCGCGTACCCGATCTCCGGCCGCAAGATCGCGACCGTGGACGCCCGGCACGCGTACCAGCCGAACAGCCCCGTCGAATACACGCAGGCCATCCACGTCGTGCAGGAGACCGTGGCCGGCGGCAAGGACAAGGAATGGCGGATCGACGGCCTGCCGCCCGGCCTGGTCCTCGGCGAGGCCGACTTCCTGCGGAACTACCGCTCGGTCAACAAGTACTACTTCGCCTCCGGCGAGGACTGGCTGGTCGCCGACCCCGTCTACATCCGGCAGCGCCAGGACCCCGTCACCCGGATGGACACGGTCGCGCAGACCGTGAAGGCGCTCCTGGAAGGGCCGACGCACTGGCTGCGGCCCGCCGTCGACTCGCCCTTCCCGTCCGGGACCGAGCTGAAGGCGGACGTCACCACGCTGACCACCGACGACCAGTTCACTCTCAAGGTGCCGCTCAACGCGACGGCCGACCGCTTCGGCGGCGAGGTGTGCCGGCGGATGGCGGCCCAGATGCTCGTCACGCTCGGCGACCTGCCCTCCGTACGGGTCGACCAGGTGGAGCTCCAGGCCCGCGACGGCGGCGCCGTGTGCCGACTCGGGAAGGGGCAGGCCGCCGATTTCCGGGCGGTCAGGGAGACCGGGCAGGACGAGACGCCGTTCTTCGTCGACGAGGGCGGCCGGATGATGGCGCTCGCCCCCGGCGGCAAGGACGGCATCCCGCCCGTCCCCGTGCCCGGCCCGCTGGGCAAGGGGACGGTCCCGCTCGGCTCCGTCGCCGTGGCCCGCGGCGAGACGCGGGCGGCCGGCGTCTCCGAGGACGGCACCGCGATGTACGTCTCCTCCCTCACCACCGAGCAGGAGCAGCTGCCCCCCGTCTTCAAGAGCGCGGCGGTGGGCCCCGCGGCGGTCCACGACGGGCTCTCGCAGCCCAGCTGGGACGGCCGCCGGGGCGACCTGTGGGTCGCCGACCGCGCCAAGGGCCACCAGCGGCTGGTCATCGTGCCCGACGGAACCGGCAAGTGGTTCGAGGTCCGCACCCCGTGGCTGACCGAGGACACCCGGGTCGAGTCGCTGCGCGTCTCGGCGGACGGGGTGCGGATCGCGCTCCTCATCACCCGCGAGGGGCGCACCACCCTCCAGATCGGCCGCATCGAACGCCAGGACGGCGCGGACCAGCAGACCGTGTCCGTCGTCGACCTCCAGCCGGCCGCGCCGCGCATGGAGTCGATCTCGTCCGTCTCCTGGGCCGGCCCGAGCCGGCTCGTCGTCGTCGGCCGGGAGGCCGGCGGCGTCCAGCAGCTCCGCTTCCTCCAGACCGACGGCTCCACCTCCGCCAGCTCCGTGCTCCCCGGCCTCAACGGCGTCAGCACGGTCGCCGCGCCCTACCGCGACACCGAGCCGCTCGTCGCCGCCTCCGGCAACGACGGCATCGTGCGGCTGGTGCCCGGCGCGAACTGGCAGCCGCTGGTGAAGTCGGGGAACGGGCCGGTCTACCCGGGGTAGGGCGGGCCACCGGGCGCGCTGCGTCCGAGGGGGTTGTCCGAGGTGGGGGCTGTGTCCCGGGGTTCTGGCCCCGGGACACAGCCCCCATCACGTTGTCCACAGGCTGTTTTCCACAGGGGTGGCACGTCCCCTCCCTCCCCGTCACAGTGGAGCCATGCGGGGCTGGTGGCGCGAGATCTCCGGGCTGGTGCTGCCGGGCACCTGCGAGGGCTGCGGGGCCCCTCGGACGGCCCTGTGCGCGGGGTGTGCGGGGGAGTTGGCGGGGGTCGGGGCGGGGGAGGGGGGAGGGGGCGGGCGGGTGCGCCCCCTGCCGGAGCCGGAGGGCCTGCCCCTGGTGCACGCCGCCCTGCCGTACGAGGGCGTCGTGCGGGAGTTGCTGATCGCGCACAAGGAGCGGGGGGCGCTGGGGCTGGTGGGCCCGCTGGGCGGGGCGCTGGCACGGGCCGTGGAGGGGGCTGTGCGGGCCGTGGGCGGTGTCGGGGGCCGTCCGCTGCTCCTGGTGCCGGTGCCGTCCTCGCGGGGCTCGGTGCGGGCGCGGGGGCACGATCCGACGCGGCGGGTGGCCCTCGCCGCGGCGTCGCGGCTGCGGCGTGCGGGGCGGCCGGCCCGGGTGGTGCCGGTGCTGCGGCAGCGGCGGGCCGTGGCGGACCAGGCGGGGCTCGGGGCGCGCGGACGTCGGGCGAACCTGGCGGGGGCGCTGGAGGTGGTGCCGGGCGGAGCGCGGCTGTTGGCCGGCGGGCGGGTGGTCCTCGTCGACGACCTGATGACGACCGGGGCGACGCTCGCGGAGGCCGCGCGGGCGCTCGGCGACGGACTCCGGGGCGCGGGCGGCGGATTCGTTCGTGCCGCGTCCCATTCCGCGTTCCGGCCCGCGTCCCGTCCCGTGCTCCGTTCCGCGTTCACCTCCGGGGCTGCGGAAAGACCCCGAAGTGATTTCGCGCAGCATGAATTCGAACAGCGGGTGGCGGCTGTGATCGCATCATCTCCCGCTTCGTTCGAAATAAACCGGAACTCGTCGGAAACTTGGATCGTTGCAGGTGGTGAGAGGTGAAAGCGTCCGATTGGAGCCAAGTCGCGGCAGCGGGTGCCGACACCCGTCCGAAGGGGCTATGTTCGGTTGTGAGGGCGGGCGGAAGTCCGATCCCCTCGACGCATACATGGTTGCGCACAGGACAGGAGTTAAAGGCGAATTAACCTCCCGTCGACGGGGTGGCGATCTTGTCGACTGGGGAGGAGGAGGAAGTCGCCAAGTCCGAGCTCCGGTGAAAGCGCCGGGGCTGGTGCAAAGGGAGACGCCCGCCGGCCTGGGAGCCGGGCGGGCTATCCGGGAACGGAGTTCTGCGTGGACATCGTCGTCAAGGGCCGCAAGACCGAGGTGCCTGAGCGGTTCCGCAAGCACGTGGCCGAGAAGCTGAAGCTGGAGAAGATCCAGAAGCTCGACGGCAAGGTGATCAGCCTCGACGTCGAGGTGTCCAAGGAGCCCAACCCGCGGCAGGCCGACCGGTCCGACCGCGTGGAGATCACCCTCCACTCCCGAGGCCCGGTCATCCGGGCCGAAGCGTCGGCCGCCGACCCGTACGCGGCCCTCGACCTGGCCAGCGACAAGCTGGAGGCCAGGCTCCGCAAGCAGCACGACAAGCGCTACACCCGCAGGGGCAACGGACGGCTCTCCGCGGCGGAGGTCGCCGACGTCGTCCCCGGCGTGGCCCAGCTGAACGGCCAGGGCGAGCTCGTCGCCGACGAGACCGACGGCGAGGTTCCCACCAAGATGGTGGGTCCGATCGAGGTCCAGGGCGAAGGTCCGCTCGTGGTCCGCGAGAAGACGCATCGGGCCGCCGCGATGGGACTCGACCAGGCCCTCTACGAGATGGAACTGGTCGGGCACGACTTCTATCTCTTCGTCGACGCCGAGACGAAGCAGCCGAGCGTCGTCTACCGGCGCCATGCCTATGACTACGGCGTCATCCACCTGGAGAACGACCCGCTCGCCGAGAACAGCGGCGGAGCGGGCGGCGCGCTCGGCGGCTGACCCGTCGAACGGCTGATCGGCCGGCTCTTCCGGTGCCCCTGGAGCGCCCCTCGCGCCCCCAGGGGCACCCCTGTGCGCCCCTGAGGACACCCCGGGACCGCCCGGGCATGAAATCATGGCGTGCACGCCAACCGGTGCCTCCAGGGCAGTGGTTGGAGGCACCGGAAACGAATCCGGAAACGAATTCAGGCCACGGCCTTCAGGGGGAGGAACGATGGCAGACAGCTTCGGCCCGGTGCTCGGCGGGCACGAGCGCGGTGCGCTCGCCCATGAGGGTGTCCCGGAAGGATCGGATTCGGGCGCCGACGTCCATCGGGGGGAGCCGATCAGGGTCCTCGTGGTGGACGACCACGCGCTCTTCCGGCGGGGCCTGGAGATCGTCCTCGCGCAGGAGGACGACATCCAGGTCGTCGGCGAGGCGGGAGACGGCGCCGAGGCGGTCGACAAGGCGGCGGACCTGCTGCCGGACATCGTCCTGATGGACGTGCGGATGCCCCGGCGCGGCGGCATCGAGGCGTGCACCTCCATCAAGGAGGTCGCCCCCAGCGCGAAGATCATCATGCTGACGATCAGCGACGAGGAGGCGGACCTGTACGACGCGATCAAGGCGGGCGCGACGGGTTACCTGCTCAAGGAGATCTCCACCGACGAGGTCGCGACGGCGATCCGTGCCGTTGCCGACGGGCAGTCCCAGATCAGCCCGTCGATGGCCTCGAAGCTCCTCACCGAGTTCAAGTCGATGATCCAGCGCACCGACGAGCGCCGGCTGGTCCCGGCGCCCCGGCTCACCGACCGCGAGCTGGAGGTCCTGAAGCTGGTCGCGACCGGCATGAACAACCGGGACATCGCCAAGGAGCTGTTCATCTCCGAGAACACGGTGAAGAACCACGTGCGGAACATCCTGGAGAAGCTCCAGCTCCACTCCCGCATGGAGGCCGTGGTGTACGCGATGCGGGAGAAGATCCTGGAGATCCGCTGAGGCGACGCCCGGGCGTTCACGGCCCGGGCATCCATGGCTCAGGGATCAGGCGCTGACGGCTCAGGCGTCCACGGCCTTGACCAGCAGCGGGGTCAGCTCCGGCGGGTCGAGGCGTTCGACGCGCACCGTGTCGCAGCCGACCCAGGAGGCGGCCTCGCGGAGGGCCTGGGCGACCGGTTCCACGGCCTTGGGGCCCTCCACGGAGACCTGCTTGGCGACGAGGGTGCGCCCCTCGCGGGCGGGGTCCACCCGGCCGACGAGGCGCCCGCCGGCGAGGACGGGCATCGCGAAGTAGCCGTGCACCCGCTTCGGCTTCGGCACATAGGCCTCCAGGCGGTGGGTGAAGCCGAAGATCCGCTCGGTGCGCGCCCGCTCCCAGATCAGCGAGTCGAAGGGGGAGAGGAGCGTCGTGCGGTGCCGGCCGCGCGGCGGGGCGTCGAGGGCCGCCGGGTCCGCCCAGGCCGGCTTCCCCCAGCCCTCCACCTCGACCGGCACCAGGCCGGAGTCGGCGACCACGGCGTCGAACTGCTCGCCCTTCAGCCGGTGGTAGTCGGCGATGTCCGCGCGCGTGCCGACGCCCAGTGCCTCGCCCGCCTGCCGCACGAGCCGCCGTACGCACTCGGCGTCGTCGAGGTCGTCGTGGCGGAGCCGCTCGGGGATCGCGCGCTCCGCGAGGTCGTACACGCGCTTCCAGCCGCGCCGCTCGGTGACGACGACCTCGCCGAACATCAGCGCCCGCTCGACGGCGATCTTCGTGTCGGACCAGTCCCACCACTCGCCCTTGTTCTTGGCGCCGCCGAGTTCGGTCGCGGTCCGCGGGCCCTCGGCGCGCAGCTGGTCGACGACCTTGGCGTAGGCGCCCTCGGGCAGGTCGTGGTACCACTGCGGCCGGGCGCGGTAGGCGCGGCGGCGGAAGGCGAACAGCGGCCACTCCTCGACGGGCAGGATGCAGGCGGCGTGCGACCAGTACTCGAAGGCGTGGCCGTCGGACCAGTACGCCTCCTCGACGGCGGTCCGGCCGACGGCGCCGAGACGGGCGTAGGGGATGAGCTCGTGCGAGCGGGCGAGGACCGAGATGGTGTCCAGCTGGACCTGGCCGAGCTGACGGAGTACGCCGCGGACGCCGGCCCGGCGGTCGGGGGCGCCGAGGAAGCCCTGGGCGCGCAGGGCGATCCTGCGCGCCTCGGTGGCGGAGAGGGCGGCGGTGGGCTTCGGAGCGGGCTTCGGAGAGGTCGGCGGGGCGGTCTTCGGCACGGTCGTCATGGGGAAACCCTAGGCCCCGGGACCGACAGTGCCGGAGGTCTCCGGGGCGGTCGGGCGGGGGGCCACGGCGGGCGGCGCCTCGCGGGGCGGGAGGTACGGGACGGGGCTGGGCAGGCCGAAGTCGGAGGGGAGCAGGGAGCCGGTCCAGGCGTCCCTGAGGGTGCCGTTGTGGAGGAGGCCGGCGCGCTGGACGCCCTCCAGGGCGAAGCCGACGCGTTCGGCGACCGCGCGGGAGGCGGTGTTGCCGACCTCGGCGCGCCAGACGAGGCGGACGCAGCCGAGTCCGGTGAAGGCCCAGTGGGCGACGGTGCGGACGACCTCGGTCATGTAGCCCCGGCCGCGGTGGCCGGGGGCGAGCCAGAAGCCGACCTCCCAGACGCCGCTGCCGCGGTTGTGCAGGCCGACGGAGGCGAACAGCGGTCCGCCCTCCAGCGGCTCGACGGCGAAGGTGTAGTCGGAGTCGTCGCGCCAGCCGTCGGGGACGAGCCGGGTGAGGAAGAAGGTGGCGGCTTCGCGGGGGTACGGGTCCGGGACGGTCGTCCAGCGGCGGATGGCGGGGTCCTGGCAGTGGGCGTACACGATGTCCTCGTCCTCGGGGACGAAGCCGCGCAGCCGGAGGCGTTCGCTGGTGAGCGTGATGGGATCCATGCCCGGATTGTGAGGACCGGGCGGGGTTGAAGCGAACACTTTTCGGAAGACGCGGCACCTTCCGACCACCTCGTGCGTTCTCTATTGCGGGCGGACGTGCGGCGGCGGCCCTGCGGGCCTCCCTCCGTGAGGGTGGTCTCGCTTACGATGGCCGTTGCGGTGGGGACCACCTGCCGTGCCCGCGCTCGTGTCCGTGACAAGACCCAGTGCCAGGCCCGACCGGCAAGGAGACCAGCCTCAGTGTCCGTCTTCAACAAGCTCATGCGTGCAGGCGAAGGCAAGATCCTGCGCAAACTGCACCGCATCGCGGACCAGGTCAACTCCATCGAAGAGGACTTCGTCAACCTCTCCGACGCCGACCTGCGGGCCCTGACCGAGGAGTACAAGCAGCGGTACGCCGACGGCGAGAGCCTCGACGACCTGCTGCCGGAGGCCTTCGCCACCGTCCGCGAGGCGGCCAAGCGCGTCCTCGGCCAGCGTCACTACGACGTCCAGCTGATGGGCGGTGCCGCGCTGCACCTCGGCTACGTCGCCGAGATGAAGACCGGTGAGGGCAAGACCCTCGTCGGCACGCTGCCCGCGTACCTGAACGCGCTGTCCGGCAAGGGCGTGCACCTGATCACGGTCAACGACTACCTGGCCGAGCGCGACTCCGAGCTCATGGGCCGGGTGCACAAGTTCCTGGGCCTGTCCGTCGGCTGCATCCTCGCCAACATGACGCCGGCGCAGCGCCGTGAGCAGTACGCCTGCGACATCACGTACGGCACGAACAACGAGTTCGGCTTCGACTACCTGCGCGACAACATGGCGTGGTCGAAGGACGAGCTGGTGCAGCGCGGCCACAACTTCGCGTGTGTGGACGAGGTCGACTCGATCCTCGTCGACGAGGCCCGTACGCCGCTGATCATCTCCGGTCCGGCCGACCAGGCGACCAAGTGGTACGCCGACTTCGCGAAGCTGGTGACCCGTCTCACGAGGGGCGAGCCCGGCAACCCGCTGAAGGGCATCGAGGAGACCGGCGACTACGAGGTCGACGAGAAGAAGCGCACGGTCGGCATCCACGAGGCCGGTGTCGCCAAGGTCGAGGACTGGCTGGGCATCGACAACCTGTACGAGTCGGTGAACACCCCGCTCGTCGGTTACCTGAACAACGCCATCAAGGCGAAGGAACTGTTCAAGAAGGACAAGGACTACGTCGTCATTGACGGCGAGGTCATGATCGTCGACGAGCACACCGGCCGTATCCTCGCCGGCCGCCGTTACAACGAGGGCATGCACCAGGCCATCGAGGCCAAGGAGGGCGTGCAGATCAAGGACGAGAACCAGACGCTCGCCACGATCACCCTCCAGAACTTCTTCCGCCTCTACGACAAGCTGTCCGGCATGACCGGTACGGCGATGACCGAGGCGGCCGAGTTCCACCAGATCTACAAGCTCGGCGTCGTCCCGATCCCGACGAACAAGCCGATGCAGCGCAAGGACCAGTCGGACCTGATCTACCGGACCGAGGTCGCCAAGTTCGCGGCGGTCGTCGACGACATCGTGGAGAAGCACGAGAAGGGCCAGCCGGTCCTGGTCGGCACCACGTCCGTCGAGAAGTCCGAGTACCTCTCGCAGCAGCTGTCGAAGCGGGGCGTGCCGCACGAGGTGCTGAACGCCAAGCACCACGAGCGCGAGGCGAGCATCGTCGCCCAGGCCGGCCGCCGCGGCGCGGTCACCGTCGCGACGAACATGGCCGGCCGCGGTACCGACATCAAGCTGGGCGGCAACCCGGACGACCTGGCAGAGGCGGAGCTGCGGCAGGCGGGCCTGGACCCGGTCGAGCACGTCGAGGAGTGGGCGGCGGCCCTGCCGGGCGCGCTGGAGCGGGCCGAGAAGGCCGTGAAGGCGGAGTTCGAGGAGGTCAAGGAGCTCGGCGGGCTCTACGTCCTCGGTACCGAGCGCCACGAGTCGCGGCGCATCGACAACCAGCTGCGCGGTCGTTCCGGCCGTCAGGGCGACCCGGGCGAGTCCCGCTTCTACCTGTCGCTGGGCGACGACCTGATGCGGCTCTTCAAGGCGCAGATGGTCGAGCGCGTGATGGCCATGGCCAACGTGCCGGACGACGTGCCGATCGAGAACAAGATGGTCACCCGGGCCATCGCCTCCGCCCAGTCGCAGGTCGAGACGCAGAACTTCGAGACGCGCAAGAACGTCCTGAAGTACGACGAGGTGCTGAACCGCCAGCGCGAGGTCATCTACGGCGAGCGCCGTCGCGTCCTGGAGGGCGAGGACCTGCACGAGCAGATCCGCCACTTCATGGACGACACCATCGACGACTACATCCGCCAGGAGACCGCCGAGGGCTTCGCGGAGGAGTGGGACCTCGACCGGCTGTGGAGCGCGTTCAAGCAGCTCTACCCGGTGAAGGTGACGATCGAGGAGCTGGAGGACGCGGCGGGCGACCGCGCGGGCATCACCGCGGAGTTCATCGCCGAGTCCATCAAGGACGACATCCACGCCCAGTACGAGGCGCGTGAGGCGCAGCTCGGCTCGGAGATCATGCGCGAGCTGGAGCGCCGGGTCGTGCTGTCGGTCCTGGACCGCAAGTGGCGCGAGCACCTCTACGAGATGGACTACCTCCAGGAGGGCATCGGCCTGCGGGCGATGGCGCAGAAGGACCCGCTGGTCGAGTACCAGCGCGAGGGCTTCGACATGTTCACCGCCATGATGGAGGGCATCAAGGAGGAGTCCGTCGGCTACCTGTTCAACCTGGAGGTCCAGGTCGAGCAGCAGGTCGAGGAGGTTCCGGTGCAGGCGGGCGCGCCGTCCCTGGACAAGGGCGAGGCCGTGCCGGCGGGCCGTCCGGAGATCCGGGCGAAGGGTCTCGACGCTCCGCAGCGGCCGGACCGGCTGCACTTCTCGGCGCCGTCGGTGGACGGTGACGGAGGTGTCGTCGAGGGCGACTTCGCGTCGGACGGCGAGGACGCGGGCGACGGTATGACGCGGGCGGAGCGCCGCAAGGCGCAGAAGAACGCGGGCGGGCGTCGCCGCAAGAAGTGACCCGCTGAGTGTGGCCAGGGGCCCTGCCGGATCCGTCCGGCGGGGCCCTTCGTCATGGCTGGGCGCCGCCGACGAGTCGGCCGAGGCCGTCGAGTTCGACGGCGGCGCACCGCCAGCGGTGGTCGTCGCCGCGTTCCAGGCGGAAGGCGAGGGCGCGGACGCGGTGGCCGGCGGCGAGGGAGGCGAAGACCTCCAGGACGGCGTCGCCGGAGTGCGGCTGGGCGGCGCACCGACGCAGGACGGGCCGGGCCCCGAGCCCGCGCGGCACGGTCCTCGGCGCGAGCCGGACGAGCTGTTCGTACGCCTCCCCGACGGTCAGCCCCAGCATGGAGTGCACGGGCCGCTCCCCGCTGAGCACGGCGACCAGCCGTTCGGCGAACGCGGTGTGCACGGGGAGTTCCCGGCGGGAGGCGGCGCCCGGGCCGGGTCGGCCGGGCCGCCCGCCGGGCCCGCCCTGCCCGGGCACGGTGGGACGCGCGGGGCCCCCGGGGCCGCCGGGACGGTGGGCGGTGCGCGCGGCGGCGAGGGCGGCGGCTCGGCCGCCGCCGGCCGGGGCCGTGGCGTGGGCGTGGAGGGCGGCCGGGAGGCCGCGGGGCCGGGGGACGGTGGGGGCCGGGTGCGCCGGGGTGCCGGGGCTCCTCCGGGCGGTCGCCGCGGCGGCGGTCGTGGGTGCGGCGTCGGCGGTGGCGGGTCGGAGCGGGGCGCTAGCGACCGGTGTGCCGGGGTGCTGGGCCCGAGCGGGCCCGGGATCGGGGGCCTCGGGGGCGGTCGTGGGCGCGGCGTCGGCGGTGGCGGGCCGGCGCGGGGCGCTAGCGACCGGTGTGCCGGGGTGCTGGGCCCGAGCGGGCCCGGGGCCCGGGGTCTCGGGGGCGGTCGTGGGTGCGGGGGGTTGCTGGCGCATGGCGGTCCCTTCGGAGCGTGACCGTGCGGTACCGGTCGGTAACTTTCCGTGGGGATCTTGTACGGGGCGGGTGGCGGGGGCCGCAAGGGGCGCGGCGCGGGGGCGGACACGCAGGGTGATTCGCCTATCAGGGTGGCGCGGGGCCACGGGTGGACATCCCGGGGCGAGGGCGGCGGACGTATCCTGAGGGCGTTTCCGACTACGAAAGCGGCCAGCCATGCGCGTGTACGTCCCTCTGACCCTCCCCGGTCTCGCACAGGCGCACAAGGCGGGCGAGGTGGGCCCCGGGCCGCTGACCGCCTACGCGGTGACCCCGGCGCTGCGCGAGTGGTACGTCTCGGACGACATCGAGGAGCTGGAGTACGCGGCGCTCAGCCGGGCCGCCGCCGCGTCGCTGCGGCTCGTCGCGGGGGATCCGGAGGCGCCGCGCCGCCGGGTGGTCGTGGCCGTCGACGTCGCCGACAAGGACGCCGTCGTGGACCCGGACCGGGGGCTCGACCCCGGCGCGATCGGCGAGGTCCGGATCGCCGGGCCCGTGGTCCTCGCGAAGGCCGCCGCCGTGCACGCCGACGCCGACGACGCCGAGGCGGACGTGACCGCCGCGGCCGCCGCGCTCGGCGCCGCCGACCAGGGCGACGACGACGCCCAGTTCGTCGTGGACGGGGTCGAGGACCACGAGCTGCTCTGGTTCGGGATCCAGGAGATCCCCTCCCTCCTCGGCTGAGGCCGCGGGCTGTACCGTCACTCCATGGGGAAGCACCACTCGGGGAAGCATCTGGTCTGGGACTGGAACGGCACCCTGCTCGACGACATCGCCGCCGTCATCGGCGCCACCAACGCCGCCTTCGCGGAGCTCGGCCTCGAACCGATCACGCTGGAGCGGTACCGCGAGCTGTACACCGTTCCGGTGCCGAGGTTCTACGAGCGGCTGATGGGCCGGCTGCCCACCGACGCCGAGTGGACCCTGATGGACGGCACCTTCCACCGCTACTACTGGGCGCGGGCCGAGGGCTGCGGGCTGACCCCGGGCGCCGCCGAGCTGCTGGCCGCCCGGCAGGCGGCCGGCGCCACCCAGTCGCTGCTCTCGCTCGCCCCGCACGCCGACCTGGTGCCGCTGGTGCGGCGGTACGGGATCGCGGAGCGGTTCGTCCGGGTCGACGGACGCCCCGACAGCTCCACGGACGGCAAGTCCGGGCACATGGTGCGCCACCTGCGGGCGCTGGCCGTCCCGGCCGAGCGGATCGTCGTCATCGGTGACGCCGCCGACGACGCGGTGGCCGCCGCGCACGTCGGCGCGAAGGCCGTGCTCTTCACCGGCGGCTCGCACAGCCGGGCCTCGCTGGAACGGGTCGGCGTGCCGGTCGTCGACTCCCTGGAGGAGGCCGTCGCCGTCGCGGAGGAGCTGGTCTGACCCGCGTACGGGGGCGGTCCGCGCGGCGCCGCCCCCGCCGGGCTCAGCCCTTCGCGCGCAGCACCTTCAGGAACTCGCGCATCCACGTCGGATGGTCCGGCCAGGCCCGCGAGGAGACGAGCAGGCCGTCGACGACCGCCGCCGAGTCCTGGAAGTCGGCGCCCGCCGCCTGCATGTCCAACTCCAGGGCCGGGTACGCGGTGACCCTGCGGCCCTCCAGGCCGCCGACCGCCGCCGTGAGCAGCGGGCCGTGGCAGATCTGCGCCACCGGCTTGTCGGCGTCGAAGAAGGACTTGAGGATCTTGCGGAGCTCCGGGTCGTTGCGGAGGTACTCCGGGGCGCGGCCGCCCGGGATCACCACGGCCACGTAGTCGCCCGGGTCGACCTCGGAGAAGGCGAGGTCGGCGGGCCAGGTGTAGCCCGGCTTCTCGGTGTACGTGTCGTAGCCCGGTTCGAAGTCGTGGACGACGAAGCGGAGCTGCTTGCGCGCCGGGGCCGCGATGTCGACCTCGTACCCTTCTTCGAGCAGACGCTGGTACGGGTACAACACCTCCAGCGACTCCGCAGCGTCACCCGTCACGATCAAGATCTTCGCCATGGCTCTCCCGGTCTCCAGGGACGGTCGGTCCTCGTCGTGCACGCGTCCACGCTGCACGGTTCCGCGCGATCCGCCAAGAGTGCATGTGTCGCTGTCCAGAACGTCAAACTTCCACCCCCGCTTTTGTACACATACGGCTCATGACGGCGCGGGGGGCCGGAGAGATAGGCTTTTCCCGTGATCAGCGCGATACGCCGCGGGGGCAGTGCGGCCCCCGGCTGCCGCCCGGTCCGCTCACGCGGCCGGGCCGCCCGTGCGTTCGCCGATCCCCTCCGTCCGGAAACGCCGCCCTCCGTGGCCGGTTTCGATCCGGGCATCTCTCATCCGGGCATAGCGTCGTCCTCGACAGGAACCACCGCGTCGAGGCGTTGTGCCCTTTCTTTCTTCCACCGACGTCACGCAACGGCGCGCGACAGGAGCAGAGGACATGCAGACCAAGCTGGACGAAGCAAAGGCCGAGCTGCTCGAGAGGGCCGCCCGCGTAGCTGAGCACAGCCCGGTCGGGGGGCGACTTCCGACGGGCCCGGAGGGCGCGCGCCCGGCCCGGGACACCGTGCTCGACTATCTCCAGCGCTACTACCTGCACACCGCCCCCGAGGACCTCTCCGACCGCGATCCGGACGACGTCTTCGGTGCCGCGCTCTCCCACTACAAGCTCGCGGAAAACCGGCCCCAGGGCACCGCGAACGTCCGCGTGCACACCCCGACGGTCGAGGAGAACGGCTGGACCAGCAGCCACTCCGTCGTCGAGGTCGTCACCGACGACATGCCCTTCCTCGTCGACTCCGTCACCAACGAGCTGTCCCGCCAGGGCCGCGGCATCCACGTCGTGATCCACCCGCAGGTCCTCGTCCGCCGCGACATCACCGGCCGGCTCATCGAGGTCCTGTCGACCCAGATCCACGGCGAGCTGCCGCACGACGCGCTCGCCGAGTCCTGGATCCACGTCGAGATCGACCGCGAGACCGACAAGGCCGACCTCAAGCAGATCACCGCCGACCTGCTCCGCGTCCTCTCCGACGTCCGCGAGACCGTCGAGGACTGGGAGAAGATGCGCGACGCCGCGCTGCGCATCGCCGACGGCCTCCCCGCCGAGCCCACCGCCTCCGACCTGCGGCCCACCGAGGTCGAGGAGGCCCAGGAGCTGCTGCGCTGGCTCGCCGACGACCACTTCACCTTCCTCGGCTACCGCGAGTACGAGCTCGTCGACGGCGACGCGCTCGCCGCCGTCCCCGGCACCGGCCTCGGCATCCTGCGCTCCGACCCGCACCACACCGACGGCGAGTCCGGCCACCACGCCCACCCGGTCTCCCCGTCCTTCAGCCGGCTGCCCGCCGACGCCCGCGCCAAGGCCCGCGAGCACAAGCTGCTCATCCTGACGAAGGCCAACAGCCGCGCGACCGTGCACCGCCCCTCGTACCTCGACTACGTCGGCGTGAAGAAGTTCGACGCCGACGGCAACGTCATCGGCGAGCGCCGCTTCCTCGGCCTCTTCTCCTCCGCCGCGTACACCGAGTCCGTGCGCCGCGTGCCCGTCGTCAAGCGCAAGGTCCAGGAGGTGCTGGCCGGCGCCGGCTTCTCCCCGAACAGCCACGACGGCCGCGACCTGCTCCAGATCCTGGAGACCTACCCGCGCGACGAGCTGTTCCAGACCCCGGTCGACCAGCTCCGGTCCATCGTCACCAGCGTCCTGTACCTCCAGGAGCGGCGCCGGCTGCGCCTCTACCTGCGCCAGGACGAGTACGGCCGCTACTACTCGGCCCTCGTCTACCTGCCGCGCGACCGCTACACCACCCGCGTCCGGCTGCGGATCATCGAGATCCTCAAGGAGGAGCTGAACGGCGCCTCCGTCGACTTCACCGCCTGGAACACCGAGTCGATCCTCTCCCGCCTCCACTTCGTCATCCGCGTCGAGCCGGGCACGGTCCTCACCGCCCTCACCGACGCCGACGTGGACCGCATCGAGGCCCGGCTCGTCGAGGCCGCCCGCTCCTGGGCCGACGGCTTCGGCGAGGCCCTCAACGCCGAGTTCGGCGAGGAGCGCGCCGCCGAACTGCTCCGCCGCTACGGCAACGCCTTCTCCGAGGGCTACAAGGCCGACCACTCGCCGCGCGCCGCCGTCGCCGACCTCGTCCGCATGGAAGCGCTCATCTCCGGCGGCAAGGACTTCGCGCTCTCCCTGTACGAGCCCGTCGCCGCCGGCCCCGGCGAGCGCCGCTTCAAGATCTACAAGACCGGCGAGCAGGTCTCCCTCTCCGCCGTCCTGCCGGTCCTCAACCGCCTCGGCGTCGAGGTCACCGACGAGCGCCCCTACGAGCTCCGCTGCGCCGACCGCACCCACGCCTGGATCTACGACTTCGGCCTGCGGATGCCCGCGCCCACCGGCAACGGCGGCGACTTCGTCGGCGACGACGCCCGCGAGCGCTTCCAGGAGGCCTTCGCCGCCACCTGGACCGGCGAGGCCGAGAACGACAACTTCAACTCCCTCGTCCTGTCCGCCGGGCTCACCTGGCGCGAGGCGATGGTGCTGCGCGCCTACGCCAAGTACCTCCGCCAGGCCAGCTCGCCGTTCAGCCAGGACTACATGGAGGACACCCTCCGCAACAACGTCCACACCACCCGGCTGCTCGTCTCCCTCTTCGAGGCGCGGATGGCACCGGAGCGCCAGCGCGCCGGCACCGAGCTCATCGACGGCATCCTGGAGGAGCTCGACGGCGCCCTCGACCAGGTCGCCAGCCTGGACGAGGACCGGATCCTGCGGTCCTTCCTCACCGTCATCAAGGCGACGCTGCGGACCAACTTCTTCCAGAAGACCGCGGCCGGCCGGCCGCACTCCTACGTGTCGATGAAGTTCGACCCGCAGGCCATCCCGGACCTCCCCGCGCCGCGCCCCGCCTTCGAGATCTGGGTGTACTCGCCGCGCGTCGAGGGCGTCCACCTGCGCTTCGGCAAGGTCGCCCGAGGCGGCCTTCGCTGGTCCGACCGCCGCGAGGACTTCCGCACCGAGATCCTCGGCCTGGTCAAGGCGCAGATGGTGAAGAACACCGTCATCGTGCCCGTCGGCGCCAAGGGCGGCTTCGTCGCCAAGCAGCTGCCGGACCCGTCCGTGGACCGCGACGCCTGGCTGGCCGAGGGCATCGCCTCGTACAAGACCTTCATCTCGGCGCTGCTCGACATCACCGACAACCTCGTCGCCGGCGAGGTCGTGCCCCCGGTCGACGTCGTCCGCCACGACGAGGACGACACCTACCTCGTCGTCGCCGCCGACAAGGGCACCGCCACCTTCTCCGACATCGCCAACGGCGTCGCGGAGGAGTACGGCTTCTGGCTCGGCGACGCCTTCGCCTCCGGCGGCTCCGCCGGCTACGACCACAAGGGCATGGGCATCACCGCGCGCGGCGCCTGGGAGTCCGTCAAGCGGCACTTCCGCGAGCTGGGCCACGACACCCAGACCGAGGACTTCACCGTCGTCGGCGTCGGCGACATGTCCGGCGACGTCTTCGGCAACGGCATGCTGCTCTCCGAGCACATCCGCCTCGTCGCCGCCTTCGACCACCGCCACATCTTCATCGACCCGAACCCGGACGCGGCCACCTCGTACGCCGAGCGCCGCCGCCTCTTCGAGCTGCCCCGCTCCTCCTGGGCCGACTACGACACCTCGCTGCTCTCCGCGGGCGGCGGCATCCACCCCCGTACCGCCAAGTCCATCCCGGTCAACGCCCACATGCGGGCCGCGCTCGGCATCGAGGAGGGCGTCACCAAGCTCACCCCGGCCGAGCTGATGAAGGCGATCCTCCAGTCGCCCGTCGACCTGCTGTGGAACGGCGGCATCGGCACGTACGTGAAGTCGAGCGCGGAGTCCAACGCCGACGTCGGCGACAAGGCCAACGACGCCATCCGCGTCGACGGCCAGGACGTCCGCGCCAAGGTCGTCGGCGAGGGCGGCAACCTCGGCGCCACCCAGCTCGGCCGCATCGAGTTCGCCCGCGCGGGCGGCCCCGAGCGTACCGGCGGCAAGATCAACACCGACGCCATCGACAACAGCGCCGGCGTCGACACCTCCGACCACGAGGTCAACATCAAGATCCTGCTCAACGGGCTCGTCGCCGAGGGCGACATGACCGTCAAGCAGCGCAACAAGATCCTCGCCGAGATGACCGACGAGGTCGGCCGGCTCGTCCTGCGCAACAACTACGCGCAGAACACCGCCCTCGCCAACGCCGTCGCCCAGTCGCCGTCCCTGCTCCACGCCCACCAGCGCTTCATGCGCCGGCTCGGCCGCGACGGGGCGCTCGACCGCTCGCTGGAGTTCCTGCCCAACGACCGGCAGATCCGCGAGCTGCTCAACACCGACAAGGGCCTCAGCCAGCCCGAGCTCGCCGTCCTCCTCGCCTACACCAAGATCACGGTGGCGGACGAGCTGATCGGCACCGGGCTGCCCGACGACCCGTACCTCGCCGGTCTGCTCCACGCCTACTTCCCGACGCTGCTGCGCGAGAAGTTCGGCGAGGCCGTCGACAACCACGCGCTGCGCCGCGAGATCATCACCACCGTCCTGGTCAACGACACCGTCAACACCGGCGGCTCGACCTTCCTGCACCGCCTCCGCGAGGAGACCGGCGCGTCCCTGGAGGAGATCGTCCGCGCCCAGACCGCGGCCCGGGCCATCTTCCGGCTCAGCGAGGTCTGGGACGCCGTCGAGGCCCTCGACAACACGGTCCCCGCCGAGGTCCAGACCCGGATGCGGCTGCACTCCCGCCGGCTCGTCGAGCGCGGCACCCGCTGGCTGCTCAACAACCGGCCGCAGCCGCTCGCGATCGGCGAGACCATCGAGTTCTTCGCCGACCGCGTCGAGCGGGTCTGGCAGCAGCTGCCGCAGCTGCTGCGCGGCTCGGACGCGGAGTGGTACCGGTCGATCCTCGACGAGCTGACCGGCTTCGGCGTCCCGGAGGAGCTGGCCGTGCGCGTCGCGGGCTTCTCGTCCGCCTTCCCGACGCTCGACATCGTCGCGATCGCCGACCGCACGGACAAGGACCCGCTGGCCGTCGCCGAGGTCTACTACGACCTCGCCGACCGCCTGCGGATCACCGACCTGATGGACCGGATCATCGAGCTGCCGCGGGCCGACCGCTGGCAGTCCATGGCCCGCGCCTCCATCCGCGAGGACCTCTTCGCCGCCCACGCGGCCCTCACCTCCGACGTCCTGGCCGTCGGCGACGGCACCTCGACGCCGGAGGAGCGCTTCAAGGCGTGGGAGGAGAAGAACGCGGCGATCCTGGGCCGCGCCCGGACGACCCTGGAGGAGATTCAGGGCTCGGACACCTTCGACCTGGCGAACCTCTCGGTCGCGATGCGCACCATGCGGACGCTGCTGCGCGCGCACAGCTGACGTCGACACCCGAAGGCCCCGCCGGACACCTCGTCCGGCGGGGCCTTCGGCTACTCCCGCACCGGGGACACCGTGGCCCGCCACAGCCGGTGGGCGGCCACCGCGGCGGCCGCGAGGAGGAGGCCGTTGCGGGCGACCGTCACGGCCAGGCCGAGCGGCGTGCCGGTGACGACCTCGGCGTACAGGACGGGGTACGCCAGCGAGCTGAGGGCCGCCGCGGGGAGCAGCAGCAGCGCCACCGGCCGCATCACGGTCCGCCGGGACGTCAGGCAGACGGCGGCGAGGCCGAGCAGCCAGACCAGGTACTGGGGGCTGATCACCCGGCTCGTGACGGTGAGGAGCAGGACGGCGGCCAGGGCCGCGTCCAGCGGGGTCGCCTCGCTCCAGCGGGCGGCGCGCAGCCGCCACAGCACCAGCCAGAGGACGGCGGCGACGGTCAGCAGGAGGAAGAGGTGGCCGAGGGTGGAGACGTACGGGCCGACGTACTCGTAGGCGCCGTAGCGCAGCTCGGTCGTCCCCGGCCAGAGCCCCGTGGCGCGGCCGAGGGCGAGCGCGGTGCCGCCCAGGGACTCCACCTGGACGCCCCGGGCGCCCTGGTGGCGCAGGAAGCCGAGCGAGTCGGAGAAGAGGAGGGCGAGGACGGCGAGGAGCGTGCCGGCGGTGACGGCGGCGGCCGTCCACGCCTCCCGGGTGGTACGCCCCCGGGGCGTGCCGATCAGCGCGAGCGCCGGCCACACCTTGACCAGCGCCCCCAGCCCGGCGAGCGCCCCGCCGAGCCGGTGCGCGGCGGGGGCGCGGGCCTTGAGCAGGAGGAGCGAGAGGACGGCGAGGGCGGTGGCCTGGACGTCGTACCGGGCCAACGGCAGGTGGAGGAGGAGCGGCAGGCCGCACACCCAGTACCAGGCGCCGTGGGTGAGCCGTGCCCGGTCGGCGACGGCCAGGGCGAGGGTGACGGCCGCGTCGGCGAGCAGGGTCAGGGCGACGAACGCCTGCGCGTAACCGAGCCAGGGCATCAGCACCCCCGGCGCCATCACCACCAGCCCGGCGCCGGGCGGGTACTGCCAGGTGGGGTCGCCGGGCGGGAAGGTGCCGTCGGCGAGGAAGCCGTACCAGTGGCGGTAGAGGAGCCGCACCTCGTTGCCGACCCCGCCGATGCCGAGGCTGTCGCTCGCGAGCAGCGCCAGCATGCCCACCCGCGTGACCACCCAGACGACGGCGAGCGCGAGGGCGGGGCCGCGCCCGACGGTGACGAAGGTGGCGGAGGTGAAGGAGTCCGACTCGAACGGCGAGCGGGTGAGCGAGGGCGGTGCGGGGGCGGCGGCCGGGACGGAGGCCGGGTCGGCGTCAGGGGGGTGAGGGCGGTGATCGGGCGGCGTCACGTTCTGACGATATGTCCGGTGTGCGTCACTTGCCTCGTTCGTTGGGCTGGGTGGCGCCCGTCCTGGTGAACTCCTCGCACGCCGCCCCTCCCGGAGGGACACGCCGGCCACCGTGCCCGGAACCCGGACGGGCCTCCGGGGGAGGCGGGGATCAGGCGTGGGTCAGTGGCGGCATGGGGGTGGCTTCGACGGAGCGGGCGGCGCGGTCCAGGGCACTGGCCAGGAGGGCCAGGTCCGTGGGGCCGTTGCCGAGCTCGCGTACCGGGCGGCGGGTGGGCGGGTCGCCCATGCGCTCCCACTCCAGGGGGACGACCGTCGGGCGGAGCGTCGCCGTGCGCGGGATCCTGCCGGTGACGCGGCCCGCCTGGAAGGGCGTCACGCGGCCGTCGGGGTGGCCGAGCCGGCCGCGGCCCGGGGCCGGTACCTCCGGGCCCGGCGTGCTCGGCGGGGCATCCAGGACCACGCGGAGGCGGGCGCCGTGCGCCAGGTCCGTGTCGGCGGTCCGGTCCGGGCGGGCGGAGGTCGCGATCAGGTGCACGCCGAGCCGTTCGCCGTGCCGCGCGACCGCCTCCAGGGCCCGGACGACCGACCCGGCGGCCGGCCGGCCCGGGGCGCCCAGGGCCGGGGCGACGAGGGCGTCGTAGTCGTCCACCAGCACGACGAGCCGGGGCAGCGGCGTCCGGGGCGCGCCGCCGCGCGCCGCGGCCAGGTGGGCCTCCTCGCTCGCGGGGCGCGGCACGCGCGCGCCCGGCGGGCCCGGCCTGCCCTCGTCGGTCCGCAGCGTCCGTCCGCTGGCCCGTTCACCGAGGTCGGCCGCCCCCGCCGACCGGCCGCCGAGCCGTCCGCCCGCCGGGGAGGAGACGTCCCCCGCGCCCGGGTACGCCGTACGGCCGCCGGAGCCGCCGGGGATGTCGCCCGTGCCCGGGTAGGCCGCGCGGGGGGCGCGGGCCAGGCGGTCGCTGGGTGTGTCGGGGAGCTCTTCGGAGGCGCGGGGGAACTGGTAGGGGGTGCGGGCCCCGGGGGCGCTGTCGCCCACGGAGCCGGCGCCGGTGCGCAGGGTGCGGCCGCTGGGGCGGTCGGCGAGGTCGGCGGAGGCCCGGGCGGGAAGCTGCTCGGCGGGGCTCGCGGAGCGCTGGCCGATGAGGGTGCGGGTGCTGCGGAGGTCGGCGATGTCGCCGTCGCCGAGCAGTTCGGCGCGGCGCTTCAGCTCCGCGCCCAGCGCCTGGGCGAACTCCCGCATGCGGACCGGGTCCGACGCCACCAGGTGTTCGGTGACGTGCGGCAGCTCCGTGCAGGCCGTGAGGCCCTCGCCGCGCTCGCCGCCCGCTCCGTCCACCAGGAGGAGGCCGAGCCGGTCGGGGCGCCCGCCGGCCGCGAGGGAGGCGGCGATGGCCCGGAGCAGCTCCGTGCGGCCGCTGCCCGCGGGGCCTTCGATGAGCAGGTGCGGGCCCTCCGCCGTCAGGTCGACGGCGAGCGGGCCGCGCGGGCCCGCGCCCAGGACCGCCGTTCCCTCGCCGGCCGACGCCCAGCGGGCCATGAGGGACGCCGGGGTGGCCCGGGCCAGGCCCAGCTCGTCCAGGAGGCGGGAGGAGAGCGGCAGCGCGGCCGCCCGGCCCTGCGCGGCCGCCGCCGCGTCCGTCCGCAGCGGGGCCAGCGCGCGGCCGAAACGCTCCGCCCAGGCGACGGAGACCGCGTCCACGACACCGACCGTGCCGTGGCCCGCGACCCGCCCCCCGGAGGTCCGCAGCAGCCGCAGGGCCGTCGCCACGTCCCCGCTGAGCAGCGCCGCCGCCCCGCACTCGCGGAAGGCCGGCGAGGCCGCGCAGGCCGTCTCGTACGTCGCGGCGAGCGGCGAGGCGGGGGAGGCCGAGGGTGCCTCGGCGAGGCAGATCAGATGGATGCCGGCCGCCGCGCCCGCGCCCGCGAGCCGGGCCACCGTCTCGCGCAGCGCCGCCGTGCCCGGGTCGCCGTCCACGACCACGACCGTCGCCGGACCCGTGTACGCCGCCGCCGCGCCCGCGACCGCCGCCCGGTCGGCGCTGGCCCAGCCGGGCCCGAGCGGGCCGTCGTCGAGCCGGCGGGTCAGCTCGGCCGTACGGGCCTGCGCCTGCTCGCGGTCGTACGCGAGGAGCAGCCGGCAGTCCTGGCCGTGCGCCGGCCGCGCGTGCGGGAGCCAGCCGAGCCAGCCCCAGGCGCGCCGCCGCTCCTCCAGGGGCCGGTTGCGGTCCGCGCTGACGAGCACGATCTCCAGGTCGGCCGGGGAGTGCAGGGCGGCCAGCTGGGCCACCACGGCCCGGGCCAGGCCGGCCAGGCGGTCCGCCGGGCCCGCCAGGCCCAGGGAGCCGGCCTCGCGCAGGCCCACGGTGACGGGCACCCCGGAGAGCTCCGCGCGGTCGGCGGTGCCGAGCCGGACGGTCAGGGCCTCGGGGTGGTCCGGCGTCCGCTCCCACAGCCGGGGTCCCGGGCCGAGGGCGGTGAGCAGCACGGCCGACGGGTCGGGCCAGGTGTCGGGGGCGGCGGTCTCGCCGGGGAGCCCGGCCGCCCGGGGCGACGCGGCGGCGACCGGGGACGGTCCGGCGCCGGCCGCCGCCGGCTCGGCCTCGCGGCCGCCGGCGAGGCGCCGGGCCCACGCGCCGAGCCCGCGACGGCCGGTCCTGCGGGTGGCCGGTCCGGACGGGTCGGTGTCGTTGGGGGAGGCCGTCCGCACGCGGGCGTGCGTCGCGCCGCCGTCGCCGCCCTCGGGCTCCCGCGCCCGTCCGTGGCCGGCGTCGGTTTGGGCGTCGGGGGTGGCGGAGGCTTCCAGGGGCGCCGCGAACGTGCCGGGGCCGTGGTCCGCCCACGCGTGCGTGCCGCCGTCGTCGTCGCCCGTGCCGGCCTCGGCGGGCGTGGCCGGCAGGGGGACGCGCAGATGGCCCTCGCCGTCGGGGGAGGTGGGGAGCGGGCCGGGGTCCGCGGCGTCGTGCGGGGCCGTGAGGCGGAGGGTGGACTCGCCGAGGCGGAGCAGGGCGCCGGGGCGCAGCCGGACGGGCCGGTCGCCGACGGGGGCGCCGTCGAGGGTCGTGCCGTTGGTGGAGCCGAGGTCGGCGACGGTGATCCGGCCGTCGCCCGCGACGGTCACCGTGCAGTGCGCGCGCGAGACGTCCGGGTCGTCCAGCGGCACGTCCGCCTCGACGGAGCGGCCGATCCTGATGGGCCCGCCGTGCAGCAGGTGCACCCCGCCCGCGTCGGGGCCCGCGACCACGTGCAGCCGGGCCGCGGATCCGGCGGTGGCGAGGTCGGTGCGGTCGTCCGGGTCGGGGGCGTGGAGGGAGATGACCGCGCCGTCCACCAGGGGCGGCTCGCCCAGCACGCAGCGGCGGGCGTCCAGGCGCTCCGCGCCCGCGTAAAGCACGGGCGTGCCGGTGCCCGCGGCGGCGTCGGGGCCGGTGACGGCGGCGGCGAGGTTCGAGGCCACGGCGGACAGCGCGGTGCCCGCGGGGGCCGTGACGAGCACGTCGCAGGCGCGCCCGGCGCCGTGGCCGGCGTGCGGCGCGAGGACGGTCAGCCGGATCTGCATCGCCGTCAGCGGTCCCTTCTGCGCGACATGCCCGGCAGGGGACCGCCCCGATCCACCCCCCACCCGGCACGGACGCGTCGCCCGGTACAGGTCGGCACGGCGCGGGGGCTCCCGACCCCACCGATGCGACGTGCTGGAGGCATCCTCGCACCTGCCGCCGACAACCTGCCGCCGGGTCACCCCGGATTGATCTTGAACCGTTGCCGGCGGTCGCCCGGTGTGACGCGAAAACGCCGGGTCGACCTGCGGCGCGGGGCCGGTGTGGCAACCATCCGGGGCGGGGGAGCGTCTTCTTCCGGACAAGTTCGGACGCCACTCGGGCGGGTGTCCGCCCCGGGATCCGGGTGGGATTCCGGGGCGGAGCGCGGGCGGGGAAGGAAAGCCTTCGGCCACCCGGCGGTCGGCCTCCGGGCCCTCCGCGGAGACCCGGCGGTCCGCACGCGTCCGCGGGAATCCGCCTGTGGACGACCGACCGGTGACCCGTTCGGCGGCACTAGAGTGGGTCGGACACCCGGACGGGTCACAAGTGAGAAGACAAGAGGCCTCCGGGGCCCGGCTCGGTCGCACCGAGCGGCACCGGCCACCCAGGACCACGATCAGCAGGGAGCGCGTGACGTGCGGCCTATCGGCAGCAAGTACCTGCTCGAGGAGCCGCTCGGCCGCGGCGCCACGGGCACCGTCTGGCGAGCCCGCCAGCGGGAGACGGCGGGCGCCGAGGCGGCCGTGGCCGGCCAGCCCGGCGAGACCGTCGCGATCAAGGTCCTCAAGGAGGAGCTGGCCAACGACGCGGACATCGTGATGCGCTTCCTGCGCGAGCGGTCCGTGCTCCTCCGGCTCACCCACCCGAACATCGTGCGCACCCGCGACCTGGTCGTCGAGGGCGACGTCCTGGCCCTGGTCATGGACCTCGTCGAGGGTCCCGACCTGCACCGCTACCTCCGGGAGAGCGGCCCGCTGACCCCGGTCGCCGCCGCCCTCCTCACCGCGCAGATCGCCGACGCGCTCGCCGCCAGCCACGCCGACGGCGTCGTCCACCGCGACCTCAAGCCGGCCAACGTGCTGCTCGCCGAGCGCGACGGCGCCATGCACCCGATGCTCACCGACTTCGGCATCGCCCGCCTCGCCGACTCCCCGGGCCTCACCCGCACCCACGAGTTCGTCGGCACGCCCGCGTACGTGGCGCCGGAGTCCGCCGAGGGCCGCCCGCAGACCTCCGCCGTCGACATCTACGGCGCCGGCATCCTGCTGTACGAGCTGGTCACCGGCCGCCCGCCGTTCGCCGGCGGCACCGCCCTCGAAGTCCTCCACATGCACCTGAGCGAGGAGCCCCGCCGCCCCTCCACGGTGCCCGCGCCCCTGTGGACGGTCATCGAGCGCTGCCTCAGCAAGAACCCCGACCTGCGGCCCAGCGCCGTCAACCTGGCGCGCGGCCTGCGCACGGTCGCCGCCGGCATCGGCGTGCACTCCTCGCCCGCCCAGATCGAGGCCGCCGAGGGCGTCGGCGCCCTCCTCGCCCCGGACCCCGACCCGGCGCAGGTCCCCGGCACGCCCGGCGCCGCGGACCCCACGCAGGTGCTGCCGACCGGTTCCGGCGCGCCCGCGGCCTTCGACCCGGCCGCCGCCACCAGCGTCCTGCCCACGAGCGGTCCGGCCGGCGCCGGCGACCCCACCACGGTGCTGCCCGCGGGCGGCCCGGCCGGCGCGGCGGACCCCACCGCCGTCATGCCCGCGATGCCGGCGAACCCGCCGGCGGAGGACCCGCACCCCTGGCAGACCCAGCTCCGCGCGGCCCGTGACCGCAACGAGCAGACCCAGGTCCAGTACCTGGACCCCAGCGAGGACCCGCTGCGCCGCCGCCCCGCGCGCCGCCCGCAGCAGCCGCCGCAGCCCCCGCCGTACCAGCAGGGCCCGCCGCCGCAGCAGTACCAGCAGCAGCCCCAGGGCTACCAGCAGCCCCACCAGCCGCCGCCGTATCAGCAGCAGCGCCCGCCGCAGCCCCAGCGGCCGGCCCCGCAGCCGTACGCGCCGCCGCAGCCCCCGCAGCAGCAGTACGCCCAGCCCCAGCAGCCGCCGCAGCCCCAGCGGCCGCAGCCCCAGCCGCCCGCCCCGCGCGAGCCGCGCCCGCCGCGCCAGCGGAGCGCCAACCCGGTGCGGATCCCCGGCCTGGGCTGCCTCAAGGGCTGCCTGATCATGGTCGTCCTCTTCGTGGTGGCCGGCTGGCTCGTCTGGGAGCTCACCCCGCTCCAGGACTGGATCGCCCAGGGCA
Organism: Streptomyces sp. NPDC007945; assembly: GCF_042958885.1. Taxonomy (NCBI): domain Bacteria; kingdom Bacillati; phylum Actinomycetota; class Actinomycetes; order Kitasatosporales; family Streptomycetaceae; genus Streptomyces; species Streptomyces sp. NPDC007945. The sequence continues at coordinate 1,152,588 of NZ_JBIBJV010000001.1, read as the reverse complement.
AGGGCTACTGGGAGGCCATCGGCGACGGCATCTCCACCGTCACCGACTGGGTCTCCACCCTCGGGGACGCCACCGGCTCCTCCGGCGGATCGGGCGGTACCGGCCAGTAGGACCGGCCGGAGCGGGGCGGTACGACCGGCCTGAGGGGGCGGGCGCCCGCCGGAATCGCGGTCGTACTGCCGATTTATCGACTTCCGGGGGGTGATTTCCCTCCGGGAGTGACGTCCGGCGGTCCGGGACGCGTAACTTTGACGCGAACCGCAGCCGCTGAGGGAGCAGTCTTGGCACGGAACATCGGCAGTCGCTACACCACCCACCAGATCCTCGGGCGGGGCAGCGCCGGAACGGTGTGGCTCGGCGAGGGGCCCGAGGGGCCCGTCGCCGTCAAACTGCTGCGCGAGGACCTGGCCTCCGACCAGGAGCTCGTCGGCCGCTTCGTGCAGGAGCGCACCGCCCTGCTCGGCCTCGACCACCCGCGCGTGGTCAAGGTCCGCGACCTCGTCGTCGACGGCAACGACCTGGCCCTCGTCATGGACCTGGTCCGCGGCACCGACCTGCGCACCCGCCTCGACCGCGAGCGCCGCCTCGCCCCCGAGGCCGCCGTCGCGATCATCAAGGACGTCGCCGAGGGACTCGCCGCCGCCCACGCGGCCGGCGTCGTCCACCGGGACGTGAAGCCGGAGAACATCCTCCTCGACATGGAGGGCCCGCTCGGCCCCGGCGGCGCCCACCCGGCCCTCCTCACCGACTTCGGCGTCGCCAAGCTCATCGACACCCCCGGCCGCACCAAGGCCACCCGGATCATCGGCACCCCCGACTACCTCGCCCCGGAGATCGTCGAGGGCCTGCCGCCCCGCGCCGCCGTCGACATCTACGCCCTCGCCACCGTCCTGTACGAGCTCCTCGCCGGCTTCACCCCCTTCGGCGGCGGCCACCCCGGCGCCGTCCTGCGCCGGCACGTCACCGAGACCGTCGTCCCGCTCCCCGGCATCCCCGAGGAGCTGTGGCAGCTCCTCGTGCAGTGCCTCGCCAAGGCCCCCGCCTCCCGGCTGCGCGCCTCCGAGCTGGCCGCCCGCCTCGCCGACGTCCTGCCCCTCCTCAAGGGCATCCCGCCGCTGGACGTGGACGAGCCCGACGCCGAACCCGCGCCCCAGGAGCCGTACGAGGACCCCGCGTACGCCACCTCCGTCGGCGCGCCCGCCGACACCGGCCGCCGCCGCGCCGCCGTCCCGCTGGTGCCCGGCGCCTCCGCCGACTCCCACCGCGACACCCACACCTCCATGCGGGTCCCGGGCCCGGACGAGCTGTCCGGCGGCCCGCACGGCACCGCCCGCGCCCCCCGCCCGGCCGGCGCCCGCAGGCCCGGCTCGGCCCGCAACAAGGCCGGGGCCGTCCGCAAGCGCCGGATCACCCTCGGCCTCGCGGCCGTCGTCGCGGCCGCCGCGCTCGGCACCGGCGGCTACCTGGCGCTCGCCGGCGACGACGGCACCCCGCCGCAGGACTCCCGCCCGACCTCGCAGCCCGCGCCGTAGCCCCGGGGCACCTTTCGGATCGGGTTGTCCACAGGCCGGGCGGCCACAGGTTCGGCTCGGGGCCCGGAGCCGTTACGCTGGACGCGTGGCAGTCGTCGATGTATCCGAAGAGCTGAAGTCCCTCTCCTCGACCATGGGGTCGATCGAGGCCGTCCTGGACCTCGACAAGATGAGGGCAGACATCGCCGTGCTCGAAGAGCAGGCCGCGGCCCCGTCCCTCTGGGACGACCCGGAGGCGGCGCAGAAGATCACGAGCAAGCTTTCCCACCTCCAGGCCGAGGTCCGCAAGGCCGAGGCGCTGCGCGGCCGCATCGACGACCTGGGCGTCCTCTTCGACCTCGCCGAGGAGATGGACGACGCGGAGACCCGCGCCGAGGCCGAGACCGAGCTGACCGCCGTGCGCAAGGCGCTCGACGAGATGGAGGTCCGCACCCTCCTCTCCGGCGAGTACGACGAGCGCGAGGCGCTGGTCAACATCCGCGCCGAGGCTGGCGGCGTCGACGCCTCCGACTTCGCCGAGCGCCTCCAGCGCATGTACCTGCGCTGGGCCGAGCGCCACGGCTACTCGACCGAGATCTACGAGACCTCGTACGCGGAAGAGGCCGGCATCAAGTCGACCACCTTCGTCGTCAAGGCGCCGTACGCCTACGGCACCCTCTCCGTCGAGCAGGGCACCCACCGCCTGGTGCGCATCTCGCCCTTCGACAACCAGGGCCGCCGCCAGACCTCCTTCGCGGGCGTCGAGATCCTCCCCGTCGTGGAGTCCTCGGACCACGTCGAGATCGAGGAGTCGGACCTCCGCGTCGACGTGTACCGCGCCTCCGGCCCCGGCGGCCAGGGCGTCAACACCACCGACTCGGCCGTGCGCATCACGCACCTCCCGACCGGCATCGTGGTCTCCTGCCAGAACGAGCGCTCGCAGATCCAGAACAAGGCGAGCGCCATGAACGTCCTCCAGGCCAAGCTCCTGGAGCGCCAGCGCCAGGAGGAGCGGGCCAAGATGGACGCCCTCAAGGACAGCGGCAGCTCCTGGGGCAACCAGATGCGGTCGTACGTCCTCCACCCGTACCAGATGGTCAAGGACCTCCGTACGGAGTTCGAGGTCGGCAACCCGCAGTCGGTCCTGGACGGCGAGATCGACGGCTTCCTGGAGGCCGGCATCCGCTGGCGCAGGCAGCAGGAGCAGGCGAAGTAACCGCCCCGCAGCGTTCGTTTCCGGGCCCCGCACCTCTCGGTGCGGGGCCCGGCGCGTTCGCCGCTGCAAGCGGTTCGTGGGCGACCGGAGCGCTTTGTCGACAAGGGAACTGGCGCCGCAGAGCCCGTAGTTCCGGGTTTACGTCACAGTTGCATCGTCACATGCCGTTCAAATCGTGATCTTTCGGGCATCGCACGCGCAACGGCCTTGACGCTGCTTCGGAAACTCGGAAGGGTGGCTGGATGGCATGCGCATATCTGGGGCGCGTGTGAACGGGGGCAGTCCAGTAACCATGACGCTTCCCGTGCCCGGGGCCCCTGGCGCTGCCCCATGACGAGATGAAGCTACTGGGGGTAGCAACCAGATGACCAACAAGACGCGAGTCCGCCTGGCGCGAGTCGCGGCCGGTGCCGTGATCATCGCCGGTGCGTCCCTGACCGCGGCGGGCGCCGCGCAGGCCGTCAACAGCGAGGACGCCGCGACGCTTGAAGTGACCGTCGGCGCGCTCAACGGCGACACGACGGGCAACACCACCTTCGGTGACACCGAGGGTGGCGACAACGGTGGTGCCGATGGTGGGGCGGCCGATGGTGGCGCCGATGGCGGCGCGGCTGACGGTGGCGCGGCTGACGGTGGCGCCGATGGCGGTGCGGCCGATGGCGGCGCGGCTGACGGCGGTGCCGACGGTGGCGCGGCCGACGGTGGCGCGGCTGACGGTGGCGCCGACGGCGGTGCGGCAGATGGTGGCGCTGACGGCGGTGCGGCTGACGGCGGTGCCGACGGTGGCGCCGCAGATGGTGGCGCCGATGGCGGTGCGGCTGACGGTGGTGCCGACGGTGGCGCGGCTGACGGTGGCGCCGACGGCGGTGCGGCCGATGGCGGCGCCGATGGCGGTGCGGCTGACGGCGGTGCCGACGGTGGCGCGGCTGACGGCGGTGCCGATGGCGGTGCGGCTGACGGCGGTGCCGATGGCGGTGCGGCTGACGGCGGTGCCGATGGCGGTGCGGCTGACGGTGGTGCCGATGGCGGTGCGGCCGACGGCGGCGCTGACGCCGGCAACGGCGGCAACGGCAACGGCGGCAACGGGTCGAACGGCAACGGCTCCAACGGGAACGGCAACGGCTCGAACGGGAACGGCAACGGGGGCAACGACTCCGGTTCCACCTCGGGCTCCGGTTCCACCTCGGCCTCCGGTTCCACCTCGGGCTCCGGTTCCACCTCGGACTCGGGTGCCACCACCACCGGGGGTTCCTCCGCGACCGGCGGTGACACCGGCAACTGCACCGTCGACATCGACGGCGTCGAGTGCGTCGAGACCGGCACGACCGGCTCCAACGGCTCGACCGGCTCCCACAACAACACCGACACCCAGCAGGCCGGCTCCCAGCCGGTCCAGCAGGGCGAGGCCAAGGAGGAGCTCGCCGAGACCGGTGCGGCCGAGACGTCCTTCCTGATCATCGGTGCCGCCACCATGATCGCCGGTGGCATCGGCTTCCGCTTCCTGCCGCGCCTGGTGGCCGGCGGACGGGGCGCGGCCGCCTGAGCCGCGTGAACACATGAGTACGGCGAAGGGCCGGGGAGACTTCCTCCCCGGCCCTTCGTCAATCCGCCGTCCGGCTCGTCGTACCGCTCAGACCGTGCGGACCGCCGCCAGCAGCGCCAGCGTGCCCAGCAGGGCGATCACCAGGGTCAGCACCATCGCGGGGGACAGGCCGCCCTGGGGTGTCAGTCGCTCGCGACTGGCCCGGCAGACGGGGCAGCGACCCTCGGCGACCGGGGCCGCGCAGCTGGCGCACACCAGTCGGTCGTAGGTCATACGCTCTCCTCCTCCCGCACGGGGCTCACACGGGACAACGGCCGGCACCGTCCGGACGTTCCCCCTACCACTGTGCCAGCTCCGCGAGGTTCCGGCGCGCCCCGGTCGCAAACGGCCCCGCCCCGCTCCAGGGGGGCGAAAAAGGATAAAGCACACAAGCCAGGACCGCGACTGCGCGGGGCTTCCCGGTTCGCGTAAGGTCACGCACACCTACTCCCGGCCGACCGTGGTGCATCCGTGATCCGATTCGACAACGTCTCCAAGTCCTATCCGAAGCAGAACCGCCCCGCGCTCCGGGAAGTCTCCCTGGAGATCGAGAAGGGGGAGTTCGTCTTCCTCGTCGGTTCCTCCGGCTCCGGAAAGTCGACTTTCCTCCGGCTGATCCTGCGGGAGGAGCGCGCCAGCACTGGGCAGGTGCACGTCCTCGGCAAGGACCTCGCCCGGCTCTCCAACTGGAAGGTGCCGCACATGCGGCGCCAGCTCGGCACCGTCTTCCAGGACTTCCGCCTGCTGCCGAACAAGACGGTCGCGCAGAACGTGGCCTTCGCCCAGGAGGTCATCGGCAAGCCGCGCGGCGAGATCCGCAAGGCCGTGCCCCAGGTGCTCGACCTGGTCGGCCTCGGCGGCAAGGAGGACCGCATGCCGGGCGAGCTGTCCGGTGGTGAGCAGCAGCGCGTCGCGATCGCCCGCGCGTTCGTCAACCGCCCGATGCTGCTGATCGCCGACGAGCCGACCGGCAACCTCGACCCGCAGACCTCCGTCGGCATCATGAAGCTGCTCGACCGCATCAACAGGACAGGGACCACCGTCGTCATGGCGACCCACGACCAGAACATCGTCGACCAGATGCGCAAGCGCGTCATCGAGCTGGAGAAGGGCCGTCTCGTCCGCGACCAGGCGCGCGGCGTCTACGGCTACCAGCACTGACGGCGGGGGATCCAGAACACCATGCGCGCTCAGTTCGTGCTCTCCGAGATCGGCGTCGGCCTCCGGCGCAACCTGACGATGACCTTCGCGGTCATCGTCTCCGTGGCCCTGTCGCTGGCCCTCTTCGGTGGTGCCCTGCTCATGCGCGAGCAGGTCAACACGATGAAGGACTACTGGTACGACAAGGTCAACGTCTCGATCTACCTCTGCACCAAGGCCGACGCCACCAACGGGGACAAGTGCGCCAAGGGCGCGGTCACGGCGGAGCAGAAGAAGCAGATCGAGGCCGATCTGAAGAAGTTGAGCATCGTCGAGAACGTCTACTACGAGTCGGCCGAAGAGGCCTTCAAGCGCTACCAGGAGCAGTACGGCGACACCGCCATCGCCTCCGTCATCACCCCGGACCAGATGCCGGAGTCGTTCCGGGTGAAGCTGAAGGACCCGGAGAAGTACAAGGTGGTCGCCACCGCCTTCGAGGGGCGGGACGGCATCGAGTCCGTCCAGGACCAGCGGAACATCCTGGAGACGCTCTTCAACATGATGCGCAGCGTCAACTACGCGGCGGTCGCGCTCATGCTCCTGATGCTGGTGATCGCGTTGATGCTGATCATCAACACGGTCCGCGTCTCGGCCTTCAGCCGCCGCCGCGAGACCGGCATCATGCGGCTCGTCGGCGCCTCCAGCTTCTACATCCAGATGCCGTTCATCATGGAGGCCGCCTTCTCGGGCCTCATCGGCGGCGCCTTCGCCTGCGTGCTGCTCGTGGCCGGCCGGTACCTCCTCGTCGACCACGGTCTGAACCTCGCCGAGCAGATGCCGCTGGTGAACTTCATCGGCTGGGACGTGGTCCTCGCCCAGCTGCCGCTGGTGATCGTCATCGGCCTGCTGATGCCGTCCGTGGCGGCGTTCATCGCGCTGCGCAAGTACCTGAAGGTGTGAGAAGAGACCTCTGACGACGGATGGCGTCCTCGGGCCAAAGCCCCTGCGGCGCCACCGCCCTGTCCTAGAGTGGGCGCCATGCCGGCCGGCCGCGCACCCCTCTGTCTCCGGCCCCGCGGTGTCGTCCGCGGGGCCGTTCTCACGCTCGTCTTCGCCGGGGTCCTCGCCACCGGCGCCGCCACCGGGGCACTGCCCCGGGAGGACGACGCCGGGCGGGAGCCCCGTACCGGCCCGGCGGACCGGGCCGCCTTCGACCGGGCGGCCCTGCACCGCTTCGCCGCCGAGGCGGCCGCCGACGGCAAGTCGGGCAAGCAGGCCGCCGAGGAGTTCGTCAGCCGCAGCGGCGACCGCTGGGGCGCGGTCTACGACCCGCGGGAGTACGCCGAGTTCGAGCGGTCCCTCGACGGCGCCTACACCGGCGTCGGCCTCTCCGCCGACGCGGCGGACGACGGCATCCGGGTCACCCGGGTGCGGTCCGGCGGTCCCGCCGGGCGGGCCGGGGTGCGCGTCGGGGACCGGCTGCTCGCGGTCGGCGGGATCGCCACCGACGGCCGCTCCGCCTCCGAGGTCGTCTCCCTGCTCCGCGGCGACGGCGTGCCCGGCTCGACCGTGGCCCTCCGGATCCGGCGCGGCGGCATGACCTGGACGCAGACCCTGCGCAGGGAACGGCTCGCGACCGAGCCCGTCACCGTCACCCGCCCCGACGCCCGGACCGTCGTCATCCGGGTCGCCGCCTTCAGCAAGGGCGTCGGCGCCCGGGTGCGGGAGGCCGTCAGGACCGCGCCGGCCGGCGCGGGCGTCCTGCTCGACCTGCGCGGGAACCGGGGCGGCCTGGTCGACGAGGCCGCCTCCGCCGCCTCCGCCTTCCTCGACGGCGGGCTGGTCGCCACGTACGACGTCGAGGGCGAGCAGCGGGCGGTGTACGCGGAGCGGGGCGGCGACACCGGCCGGCCCCTGGTCGCGCTGGTCGACGGCGGCACCATGAGCGCGGCCGAGCTGCTCACCGGGGCGCTCCGGGACCGGGGGAGGGCGGTCACCGTCGGCTCCCGGACGTTCGGCAAGGGTTCGGTGCAGATGCCGAGCGCCCTCCCGGACGGTTCCGTCGCCGAGCTGACCGTGGGTCACTACCGCACCCCCGCCGGGCACGAGGTCGACGGGCGCGGCATCGCGCCCGACCTGCCGGCCGAGGAGGGGGCGGAGGAGCGGGCCCGCACGGTATTGAGTGGCCTCGGAGGGGGCTCGTAGTGCGAAAATGACCGCACTATGGCTAAGGGACTCGTCAACGTGCAGGGAAAGCCTGCCAAGAAGGCCCAGGACAAGGGGCCGGAGCGCAAGCTCATCGCGCAGAACAAGAAGGCGCGCCACGACTACCTCATCCTCGACACGTACGAGGCGGGCGTGGCGCTCATGGGCACGGAGGTGAAGTCGCTCCGCATGGGGCGGGCGTCGCTGGTGGACGGCTTCGTCCAGATCGAGGGCCACGAGGCGTGGCTGTACAACATCCACGTGCCCGAGTACATGCAGGGCAGCTGGACCAACCACTCGGCGAAGCGGAAGCGGAAGCTGCTGCTGCACCGGGCGGAGATCGACAAGCTGGAGCAGAAGGCGTCGGAGACCGGTCACACGATCGTGCCGCTCGCGCTGTACTTCCTCGGCGGCCGGGTGAAGTGCGAGATCGCGCTCGCCAAGGGCAAGAAGGAGTTCGACAAGCGGCAGACGCTGCGGGAGAAGCAGGACACCCGGGAGACCGCCCGCGCCATCGCGGCGGCGAAGCGGCGCCAGCGCGCCCAGGAGCGCTGAGCGAGGCGCGGCGTTAATCCGCTGGCAACCGCGCCCACGGTTCACGTACGATGGGTGACGCACCCCACCGAGGGCGCATAGTTTGAAAAATCAACATGGGGATGATCGGTTTCGACAGCGGATGTCGAAGCAGGGGAAGCGTGTCGAGGAAGCGGCAATGATCTCGTAAACCACGCGCCGAAACCAATAATCGCCAACACCAAGCGCGATTCCTTCGCCCTCGCTGCCTAAGTAGCGACTTGCGAAGTGTCAGCCCGGGGCTGTTCCCGACCCGGATCCTGGCATCATGAAGGGGACTAAACCTTGATCCCGGTCACGGGGTGAAGAGGGAAATCAAACAGTGACTGAGCCCGTTCCGGACTTGTCTGGGTGATCCGGAGGGCTGAGAAAATCGCACCAGACTGCACACGGAGAAGCCCTGGTTCCGCACCGTTGGACGCGGGTTCGATTCCCGCCATCTCCACTCATCCCATGTGGGCAGAGGCCCGGTGGTCGCACACGCGACCGCCGGGCCTCTGTCGTTCCCGGTCGGGGAGATTCGCGCCGGAGCCGAACCGCTGCCGGGTCATCCCCGGGCGCGGCGGCCGACGCCGGTCGCCGCGCACAGGGCCAGCGCGAGTGCCGCGGCCGTCACCGGCAGGAGGAAGCCGACGAGGGGGGACGGGGCGTGGTCGGCGGTCCAGCCGGCCGTGGCGGAGCCGGTGGCGACGCCCGCGAGCAGGGCGGTCACGGCCAGCGTCATCCCCTCGTTGAGCTGGGACGGCGGGGTGAGCTTCTGGACCAGGCCCATGCCGGTGACCATCGTCGGGGCCGTCGCCATGCCCGCCACCAGCAGGCCGGCGGCGAGGGCGAGCAGGGAACCCGTCCGCGCCATCAGCAGCGGGGCCGCCATCAGCAGCGTCATCGCCGCCAGGCAGAGCCGCAGGCCGGCGGTGCGGCGGGCCCGGCCGTAGAGCAGGCCGGCCGCGCAGGAGCCCGCCGCCTGGAGGGCGAGCACCGGACCCGCGGCCGGGCCGTCCACGAACGCCAGGGCGGTCACCTCCATCGAACCGAAGACCGCGCCGGTCGCGAGGAACACCACGAGCAGGGGGACCATCCCGGGCAGCCGCAGCGGCGAGCCCGCCGAGGTGCGCGGCGCGACCGGCGGTTCGGTCGAGCGCTGGGCGGCGAAGAGCAGGACACCGGTCAGCAGGAGGACCGCCGCCACCAGCGTCCCCGCCTCCGGGAAGAACGCCGAGCAGACCACCGCCGCCACCACCGGCCCCAGCATGAAGCACAGCTCGTCGGCGGCCTGCTCGAAGGAGTTCGCGGTGTGCAGCGCGGCCGCGTCGCCGCGCAGCAGGTGCGCCCAGCGGGCCCGGGACATGCCGCCCGTGTTCGGGGTGGTCGCGGTCAGCGCGATCGCGCAGAACAGCGTCCACGCGGGCGCGTGCCCCCGGACGCACAGCAGCAGCGCCAGCTGGCCCAGGACGGCGACGAGCGTGGCGGGGACGGCGACCCGCGCCTGTCCGTGCCGGTCGACCAGCCGGGCGATCCAGGGCGCCGCCAGCGCGCTCGCCGCCAGACCCGTCGCCGTGACCGCTCCGGCCAGGGCGTAGGAGTCGTACCCGGCCGAGATCATGATCACCGCGCTGATGCCGGTCATTCCCGAGGGCAGCCGGGCGATCAGGTTCCCGGCGGTGAACGCGCGCGTGCCGGGCGGGGCGAAGAGCCGCAGGTACGGGTTGCGGGGCAGCACGGCGGGGCGCTCGCGGTAGCGGGGGGCCAGGCCCGGACCCGCCGGGGTGGGGACGAGAAGCTGAGGTGGCATGGATCAAGGCTCCGGCCCGGCCGCCCGGACCGTCCAACACCCATCGGCTCGCGATTCACGCACCCGTGTTGTTGAATGCGGCGGGTGGCCACACCGTACGACATAGAACCCCGGCTGCTGCGCGCCTTCACCGCCGTCGCCGAGGAGCTCCACTTCACCCGGGCCGCCGGCCGGCTCTTCGTGGCCCAGCAGGCGCTCAGCCGGGACATCCGGCGCCTGGAGCGGGAGGTCGGCGCCCAGCTGTTCGTCCGGACCACCCGGCAGGTCGCGCTCACCCCGGACGGCGAGCGGCTCCTGCCGTACGCCCGCCGGGTCCTCGACGCCCACGACGCGCTCCGCGACGCCTTCCGGGCCGGCGCCCGCCCGCTCCTCGTCGACCTGAACTCGCCCGGCCTCGTCCACGACCGCATCCTGCGCCGGGCCCGCGAACTCGCCCCCGAGCAGGAACTGATGGCCCGCTTCGAGTCCGGGCTCACCGGCGCCGCGCGGGAGATCCTGGCCGGCCGGCTCGACGCCTCCTTCGGCCGGTACGGCGGGCTCGCCCCCGGGCTGCGGGCCCGGCTCGACGCGCGGTTCGTGCGGTACGAGCCGATGGCCGTGGTGCTGCCCGAGGACCATCCGCTCGCCGACCTCCCCGAGGTGCCGCTCGGCCGGCTCGCCGGAGAACGCCTCTACGCCGGCGCCGGGAACGACCGCACCCCCGAGTGGACCGACCTCGCCACCCGGCTCTTCGCCGGCCGCGGCATCCACCTCGCGCCGCCCGCGCCGCTCGCCGTCGGCAAGGAGGAGTTCCAGCGGATCATGGCCAAGCACCGGCACCCGGTCCTCGCCGTCGTCGGCTTCCCGCCCATGCCCGGCTGCGTCCTCCGCCCCCTCGTCGACCCCGTCCCGCTCTCGCCCGTCAGCCTCGTCTGGCGCAAGGGCCTACGCCACCCCGCCCTCGACGCCCTCCACGAGGCCGTCGCCGAACTGGCCGCACAGGAGGGCTGGCACGCCCGCCCGCCCGGCTCCTGGCTCCCGGAGGGAGAACCGGGGCTGCCGGGCGCCCGCGCCGGCGCGTGACCCGGAGAGGAGGGGGCCCGGCCGCCGCTCACAGGGGGCCCGGCGGACGGGTGAGAGCAAGGTTCCGCCGCCGTCACCTCACGGCACTGTCCTGAAACGCGCCCTCCCTAGCGTCGGATGCACCAGGATCCGAGACCGGATCCGACACGGTGGAGGTGCGAGATGGGCGGGCGCTGGATCGATGTCTGGGAACCCGAGGACGAGACCTTCTGGCGGGAGCGGGGCGAGCGGATCGCCAAGCGCAACCTCGCCTTCTCCGTCCTCTCCGAGCACATCGGCTTCTCCATCTGGAGCCTGTGGTCGGTGATGGTCCTCTTCATGGGCCCGGAGTACGGCGTCGACGCCGCCGGCAAGTTCTTCCTCATCGCCACCGCGACCTTCGTCGGCGCGCTGATCCGCATCCCGTACACCTTCGTCGTCGCCCGCTTCGGCGGACGCAACTGGACGGTCTTCAGCGCCCTGCTGCTCCTCCTGCCGACCGGCTTCGCCTACGCGGTGATGGAACCGGGCACGTCCTACTCCACCTTCGTCCTGGTGGCGGCGCTCACCGGCGTCGGCGGCGGCAACTTCGCCTCCTCGATGACCAACATCAACGCCTTCTTCCCGCTCCGGCGGAAGGGCTGGGCGCTCGGCCTCAACGCGGGCGGCGGCAACATCGGCGTCCCCGTCGTCCAGCTCGTCGGCCTCCTCGTCATCGGCACCGCCGGCGCCCTGCACCCCAGGATCGTCCTCGGCGTCTACCTGCCGCTGATCATCGTCGCCGCGGTCTGCTCGGCGCTCTTCATGGACAACCTCACGCCCGTGAAGAACGACACCGGCGCCTTCCGCGAGGCCGTCCGGGCCCGCCACACCTGGATCATGGCCTTCCTGTACATCGGGACCTTCGGCTCCTTCATCGGCTACAGCTTCGCCTTCGGTCTCGTCCTCCAGACCCAGTTCGGCCGCACGCCGCTCCAGGCGGCCTCGCTCACCTTCATCGGCCCCCTGCTCGGCTCCCTCATCCGCCCCTTCGGCGGCTCCCTCGCCGACAAGCACGGCGGCGCCCGCATCACCCTCGCCACCTTCGCCGCCATGTCCGCCGCGACCGGCGTCGTCATCTGGGCCTCCGTCATCGAGTCGCTCGCCGTCTTCCTCGTCGGCTTCACCGCCCTCTTCGTCCTCAGCGGCCTCGGCAACGGCTCCACCTTCAAGATGATCCCGGCGATCTTCCTCGCCCAGGGGCACCGCAAGGGCCTCGCCGGCGAGACCGCGGAGGCCTACGGACGGCGGCTCTCCGGGGCCTCCATGGGCCTCATCGGGGCCATCGGCGGCCTCGGCGGCCTCGGCATCAACCTCGCCTTCCGGCAGTCCTTCCAGACCGTCGGCAGCGGCACCGGCGCCTTCGTCGCCTTCCTCGCCTTCTACGCCGCGTGCATGGCCGTCACCTGGGCGGTATACCTTCGCCGCCCGCCCGTCGTCCCCGACACCGCCGAGTCCGCCGAGGAGCCGGAGACCCGGCCCGGATACGCGAAGGTGTGAGCCGAGGTGCAGGGCGCGTACCGTAACGGCCAGGAAATACGCGTGAACCCCGACTGTCACGCGTCCGCGCCACTCTCGATGCCCATGGACCAGCACGAACACGGACCCCTGGCCGGCTTCACGGTCGGCGTCACCGCGGCCCGGCGCGCGGACGAACTCATCGCCCTGCTGCGCCGGCGCGGGGCGGCGGTCGTGCACGGCCCCGCGCTGCGGATCGTCCCCCTCGCCGACGACACCGAACTCCTCGCCGCCACCAAGGACATCATCGGCGACACACCGGACGTCGTCGTCGCCACCACCGCGATCGGCTTCCGCGGCTGGGTCGAGGCGGCGGAGGGATGGGGGTACGGCTCCGAACTCCTCGACGCGCTGCGCGGGATCGAACTCCTCGCCCGCGGGCCCAAGGTCAAGGGCGCCGTGCGGGCCGCCGGGCTCACCGAGTCCTGGTCGCCCTCGTCCGAGTCCATGGCGGAGGTCCTCGACCGGCTGCTCGCCGAGGGCGTCGACGGGCGGCGGATCGCCGTCCAGCTCCACGGCGAGCCCCTCCCCGGCTTCGTCGAGGCGCTCACCGAGGCCGGGGCGACGGTCGTGGGCGTGCCCGTCTACCGCTGGATGCCGCCGGAGGACCTCGGACCGCTCGACCGGCTCCTCGACGCGGTGCTCTCCGGCTCCCTCGACGCGGTCGCCTTCACCAGCGCGCCCGCCGCCGCGTCGCTCTTCGCGCGGGCCGCGGAGCGGGGGCTGCGGGAGCGGCTGGTGGAGGCGCTGCGGCACGAGGTGCCCGCGATGTGCGTGGGGCCCGTGACGGCGCTGCCGCTGCAGGCCGAGGCCATCCCCACGCACCAGCCCGAACGCTTCCGGCTCGGGCCGCTCGTGCAGCTCCTCTGCACGGAACTGCCCGCACGGGCCCGGGTGCTGCCCGTGGCGGGGCACCGGGTCGAGATCCGGGGGCACGCGGTCCTCGTCGACGGGGCGCTGCGGCCCGTGCCGCCGGCCGGCATGGCCCTGCTCGGGCTGCTGGCCCGCCGGCCGGGATGGGTCGTCTCGCGGGCGGATCTGCTGCGGGCGCTGCCCGGGGCGGGGCGGGACGAGCACGCGGTCGAGACGGCGATGGCGCGTCTCCGGGCGTCCCTGGGGACCCCCAAGCTCATCCAGACCGTCGTCAAACGCGGCTACCGCCTCTCGGTCGACCCGACGTCGTAGCACCCCCGCGCGGGCACCCACGACGACACGGCGGGGGGAACGGCCGTCCTGACGGAGTAGGTTGCCCGGGTGGATGTTTCGGTGGGGATCAGGGCGGGTCGGGACGGGGACGCGGGCGCGTTGGCGGAGGCGCTGGCGCGGAACCGGGCGCACATGCGGGCCACCGAGCCGTACCGGCCGGAGCGGTACTACACCGCCGAGGCGCAGGCCGAGCGGCTGGCCGACGGCGGCCGGCGGTGGTTCGCCGTGGAGGAGACGGACGAGGGGGAGCGGATCGTGGGGGCCGCGATCCTGTCCGGGATCGTGCGGGGGCCCTTCCAGAGCGCCTCGCTCGGATACTGGGTGGACGGCCGGCGCACGGGACGCGGCATCGCGGGCGCGCTCGTCGCCGAGGTGCTGCGGGCCTCGCGCGACGACCTCGGCCTGCACCGGATCGAGGCGTCCACCCTCCTCGACAACCACGCCTCGCAGCGCGTCCTCGCCCGCGCCGGGTTCGAGCGGATCGGGCACGCGCCCCGCTACCTGCACATCGCCGGGGAGTGGCGCGATCACCTCCTCTTCCAGCGGATCCTGCATGATCGGGCGCCCGACCTCGCCTGACACGGCGGCCCCCGGTGGCGTACCTTTGACGGCTGCCCAGTGCACGTCAGAAGGGGGCCTTAGTGGCCGCGCAGGAAGCCGTCGACACGGTCAGAGACCGTGAGATCGGCATCGAGCAGGAACATCTGGACCAGGTCTACCGCCGCCTGGAGGAGAAGATCCACGAGGCGGAGTTCCTGATGAACGACGCCGCGCGGAAGGGGCACGTGGGCACGCCCGGCGCGCTCGCCGAGCGCGACGCCCAGGTCTTCCGCGCCGGGGTGCACCTGAACCGGCTCAACAACGAGTTCGAGGACTTCCTGTTCGGGCGGATCGATCTGCTCGACGGGAAGGACGGGGTGAAGGGGCCGGACGGCGCCTACACCTCCGTGGAGCCCGCCGACGACGCCGTCCGGCCCGACAACACCGCCGACATCGGCGAGACCCTGCACATCGGCCGCATCGGCGTCCTGGACGCCGACTACTCCCCGCTCGTCATCGACTGGCGCGCCCCCGCCGCCGCACCGTTCTACCGGTCGACGCCCGTGGAGCCCGGCCGGGTCGTCCGCCGCCGGGTCATCCGCTCGAAGGGGCGTCGGGTCCTGGGCGTCGAGGACGACCTGATGCGTCCGGAGCTGAAGGCGCGCCTCGGCGGCGCGGAGCTGCCCGTCATCGGCGACGGCGCGCTGATGGCTGCCCTCGGGCAGGCCCGCTCGCACACCATGCGGGACATCGTCTCGTCGATCCAGGCCGAGCAGGACCTCGTCATCCGCGCGCCCGCCGCCTCCGTCACGTACGTGGAGGGCGGGCCGGGCACGGGGAAGACGGCCGTGGCGCTGCACCGGGCGGCGTACCTGCTCTACCAGGACCGCAGGCGCTACGCGGGCGGCATCCTCATCGTCTCGCCGACGCCGCTGCTCGTCTCGTACACCGAGGGCGTGCTGCCCTCCCTCGGCGAGGAGGGGCAGGTCGCCATCCGGGCGCTCGGCAACCTGGTCGACGGGGCCGAGGCCGACGCGTACGACGAGCCCGCCGTCTCGCGGATCAAGGGCTCCTCGCGGATGCTCGCCGTGCTCCGCAAGGCGGCCCGCGGCGCCCTGGACCGGCCCGACTCGCCGAAGCTCCTCCGGGTCGTCGCCTTCGGGCGCCGCCTCGAACTGGAGGAGGCCGAGCTGCGCCGGATCCGGCAGAACGTGCTCTCCGGCACCGCCCCCGTCAACCTGCTGCGGCCCCGCGCCCGTCGGCTCCTCCTGGACGCCCTGTACGCCCGCTCGGGCGCGGCCGGCCGGCACAGCGATCCCGAGCTCGCCGCCGAGCTGCGCTCCTCCTTCGACGAGGACGTCTCCACCGAGGACGCGTTCCTCGGCTTCCTCGACGCCTGGTGGCCCGAGCTGGCCCCGCGCCAGGTCCTCGACGCCATGGCCGACGAGCGGCGGCTCGGCCGCTGGGCCCGCCGGATCCTCAACCCGGGCGAGGTCCGCCGGGTCGCCCGCTCGCTGCGCCGGCCGGGGCTCTCCGTCCACGACGTGGCCCTCCTCGACGAGCTGCACACCCTCCTGGGCGCCCCCGCCCGGCCGAAGCGGAAGCGGGAGTACGACCCGCTGGACCAGCTCACCGGGCTGGAGGAGCTGATGCCGGTGCGCGAGGAGACCCAGCGGGAGCGGGCCGAGCGGCTGGCCGCCGAGCGGACCGAGTACGCCCACGTCATCGTCGACGAGGCGCAGGACCTGACGCCCATGCAGTGGCGGATGGTCGGCCGCCGCGGCCGGCACGCGACCTGGACGATCGTCGGGGACCCGGCGCAGTCGTCCTGGTCCGACCCGGACGAGGCGGCCGCCGCCCGTGACGAGGCGCTGGGCTCCCGGCCGCGCCGCCGTTTCGAGCTGACGGTGAACTACCGCAACCCGGCGGAGATCGCCGAGCTGGCCGCCAGGGTCCTGGCCCTCGCGATGCCGGGCAAGGAGTCGCCGAGGGCGGTCCGCTCGACGGGCGTCGAGCCGCGTTTCGTCGCGGTCGGCGGACGCGGCGACCTGGCCGGAGCCGTACGGTCCGAGGCGGAGCGGCTGCTCGCCGAGGTGGAGGGCACGGTCGGCGTGGTCGTCGCCATGGACCGGCGCGCGGAGGCGGCCCGCTGGCTCGACGGCCTGGGCGACCGGGTGGTCGCGCTCGGCTCGCTGGAGGCGAAGGGACTGGAGTACGACGCCACCCTCGTCGTCTCCCCGGCCGAGATCGCCGACGAGTCCCCGGCCGGCCTGCGCGTCCTGTACGTCGCCCTCACCCGCTCGACGCAGGCGCTGACGGTGCTCTCGGGGGAGCGGGACCTGCCGGACGAGGCGGGTGTCCCGGACCTCCTGCGGGACTGAGGACAGGGCTCTCCGGGGGTGATTTCCGGTCAACACGCGCCGGGGGAATCACCTTCGGGGAGGGTTTGTTAGCCTGGTCGTGACACCGGCTCGATCCAAGCCCCCGGGCCCAACCTTCGTCCCTCAGAGGGACCACTTGCCGCGAGGCGAGCATGGCGGGTCGGTGTCACTTAGACATACATACGAAGTTGGGGCCCCGGTCGTCTTCCGATGACCGGGGCCCCTTCTGTTGCCCGGGAAACTCTCGTATGGTGGAAACTACTTTCCGAAAACAAAATGACCGCATTACCTGCTACCGGCGGGTAGGTGCGACGATCGGAGGGCGCCGCCAGGGCAAGCAGCCGGGGCGGCGTAGCAACGAAGCTAGGGAAAGCAGAGGAATCCGGCCATGGCAACGGCGCCCAGCGTCTCGTACTCGATGACGGTCCGGCTGGAGGTGCCCGCGAGCGGCACCGCGGTCTCGCAGCTCACGGCGGCGGTCGAGTCCCACGGAGGATCCGTCACCGGCCTCGACGTCACCGCCTCGGGTCACGAGAAGCTCCGGATCGACGTCACCATCGCCGCGACCTCCACCGCGCACGCCGACGAGATCGTCGAGCGGCTGCGGGACATCGAGGGCGTCGTCCTCGGCAAGGTCTCCGACCGTACGTTCCTGATGCACCTCGGCGGCAAGATCGAGATGGCGTCCAAGCACCCCATCCGGAACCGTGACGACCTCTCGATGATCTACACCCCGGGTGTCGCCCGGGTGTGCATGGCGATCGCCGAGAACCCCGAGGACGCCCGCCGACTCACCATCAAGCGCAACTCGGTCGCGGTCGTCACCGACGGCTCCGCCGTCCTCGGCCTCGGCAACATCGGCCCCAAGGCCGCGCTGCCCGTCATGGAGGGCAAGGCGGCCCTCTTCAAGCGCTTCGCGGGCATCGACGCCTGGCCGATCTGCCTGGACACCCAGGACACCGACGCCATCGTCGAGATCGTGAAGGCGATCGCCCCCGGCTTCGCGGGCATCAACCTGGAGGACATCTCCGCGCCGCGCTGCTTCGAGATCGAGGCCCGGCTCCGTGAGGCCCTCGACATCCCGGTCTTCCACGACGACCAGCACGGCACCGCCATCGTCGTCCTCGCCGCCCTCACCAACGCCCTCCGGGTCGTCGGCAAGGGCATCGGCGACGTCCGGGTCGTCATGTCGGGCGCCGGCGCGGCCGGCACGGCCATCCTGAAGCTGCTGCTCGCCGCGGGCGTGAAGCACGCGGTGGTCGCCGACATCCACGGCGTCGTGCACGCCGGCCGCGAGGACCTGGTGGCGGCCCCGGCGGACTCCCCGCTGCGCTGGATCGCCGACAACACCAACCCGGAGGGCGTCACCGGCACCCTCAAGGAGGCCGTCGTCGGCGCGGACGTCTTCATCGGCGTCTCGGCCCCGAACCTGCTGGGCGCCGAGGACGTGGCCGCGATGGCCGAGGACTCCATCGTCTTCGCGCTCGCGAACCCCGACCCGGAGGTCGACCCGGCCGCCGCCCGGCAGACCGCCGCCGTGGTCGCCACCGGCCGCTCGGACTTCCCGAACCAGATCAACAACGTGCTGGTCTTCCCGGGCGTCTTCCGCGGCCTGCTCGACGCGCAGTCCCGCACGGTCAACACCGAGATGATGCTCGCCGCCGCCACCGCCCTCGCGGACGTCGTCACCGAGGACGAGCTGAACCCGAACTACATCATCCCGTCGGTCTTCAACGACAAGGTCGCGGGCGCCGTCGCGGGGGCCGTCAGGAACGCCGCCAAGGCGGCGGCCGCGGGCGCCTGAGCGTGTCGCGATTCGCGGAGCCGTAAACCCGCCTTTAGGGTGGCTTTTCGGCTCCGCACCGTTTGCGGGGAGTCGACGCTACGTCACCACCGAGGCGCTCAGGCGCTTTCCGTGTGACCCCAGAGGGTGCCGGATTGGCGTTCCCGCCGCTGGTGGGGGCAGGATGCTCCCCCGAGGACTTCGTCCAGGGGGGAACCCCCAGGGCGCGAGGGATCCACGAGAGGCAGACCCGAGTCCGGGCACTGTCCGAGGCCCCTGGCAGCATCGGCTTC
The DNA here is from genome assembly GCF_042958885.1 of Streptomyces sp. NPDC007945. Taxonomy (NCBI): domain Bacteria; kingdom Bacillati; phylum Actinomycetota; class Actinomycetes; order Kitasatosporales; family Streptomycetaceae; genus Streptomyces; species Streptomyces sp. NPDC007945. Next base: position 1,133,768 of record NZ_JBIBJV010000001.1, on the reverse strand, counting down.
GATCTCACGCCTCACAGGCAAGAAGAACACGGGAGTAACAACATGAACCGCAGTGAGCTGGTGGCCGCGCTGGCCGACCGCGCCGAGGTGACCCGCAAGGACGCCGACGCCGTGCTGGCCGCCCTCGCCGAGACCGTCGGTGAGGTCGTCGCCAAGGGCGACGAGAAGGTCACCATCCCCGGCTTCCTGACCTTCGAGCGCACCCACCGTGCCGCTCGCACCGCTCGCAACCCGCAGACCGGCGACCCGATCGACATCCCGGCCGGCTACAGCGTGAAGGTCTCCGCGGGCTCGAAGCTCAAGGAAGCCGCCAAGGGCAAGTAAGCGGCCTGTAGGCGCACGAAAAGGGCGGCCACCCCCTCGGGGGTGGCCGCCCTTCCGTATGCCCTTCCCAGGCCCCCTGGAGGGCTCAGACGAGCGCGCCGCCCGGCAGCTCGACCTTGGCGCCGAGCTCCACGAGCTTCTCCATGAAGTTCTCGTAGCCGCGGTTGATCAGGTCGATGCCGTGGACCCGGCTGGTGCCCTGGGCGGCGAGGGCCGCGATCAGGTACGAGAAGCCGCCGCGCAGGTCCGGGATGACCAGGTCGGCGCCCTGGAGCTTCGTCGGGCCGCTGACGACCGCCGAGTGGAGGAAGTTGCGCTGGCCGAAGCGGCAGTCCGAGCCGCCGAGGCACTCGCGGTACAGCTGGATGTGGGCACCCATCTGGTTCAGCGCCGAGGTGAAGCCGAGCCGGGACTCGTACACCGTCTCGTGGACGATGGAGAGGCCGGAGGCCTGCGTCAGGGCGACGACCAGCGGCTGCTGCCAGTCGGTCTGGAAGCCGGGGTGGACGTCGGTCTCCAGGTGGATCGCGTTCAGCGAGCCGCCCGGGTGCCAGAAGCGGATGCCCTCGTCGTCGATCTCGAAGGCGCCGCCGACCTTCCGGTAGGTGTTGAGGAAGGTCATCATCGAGCGCTGCTGCGCGCCGCGCACGTAGATGTTGCCCTCGGTGGCGAGCGCCGCGGATGCCCAGGAGGCCGCCTCCAGGCGGTCCGGGAGCGCCCGGTGGGTGTAGCCGTCGAGCTTGTCGACACCGGTGATCCGGATGGTCCGGTCGGTGTCCATCGAGATGATGGCGCCCATCTTCTGCAGGACGCAGATCAGGTCCTCGATCTCCGGCTCCACGGCCGCGTTCGAGAGCTCGGTGACGCCCTCGGCGAGGACGGCGGTGAGCAGCACCTGCTCGGTCGAGCCGACCGAGGGGTACGGGAGGCGGATCTTGCAGCCGCGAAGGCGCTGCGGGGCCTCCAGGTACTGGCCGTCGGCGCGCTTCTCGATGGTCGCGCCGAACTGGCGGAGCACGTCGAAGTGGAAGTCGATCGGCCGGCCGCCGATGTCGCAGCCGCCGAGGCCGGGGATGAAGGCGTGGCCGAGGCGGTGCAGCAGCGGGCCGCAGAAGAGGATCGGGATGCGCGACGAGCCGGCGTGGGCGTCGATGTCGGCGACGTTGGCGGACTCGACGTGCGTCGGGTCGAGCACCAGCTCGCCGGGCTCCTCGCCGGGGCGGACCGTCACGCCGTGCAGCTGGAGCAGACCGCGGACGACGCGCACGTCGCGGATGTCCGGCACATTGCGCAGTCTGCTGGGGCCGCTGCCGAGGAGGGCGGCGACCATCGCCTTGGGCACGAGGTTCTTCGCGCCGCGAACGCGGATCTCGCCTTCCAGCGGGGTTCCGCCATGGACGAGCAGTACATCATGGCTGTCTGTGCCGGTCATGAATCTCGCGTTCCGGAGTCGTCGGTCGGGTGGCCAGAGAAAAGGGTAAGGGGCCATTGGACCCTGATCGGGCCGGTCGGGGTGCCTGTCAGACGTAATGAATTCGGCACAACACCCTCCGTCCCCGCGATCTTGCGGAGTGTCACCGTCCGGTTCTTCCGGAGGGGTGGTCGGGGCGGTCCTGTCCCGCCCCTTCCGACCTGCGAGGCTCGTCCCCGCCTTCCCCGCTTTCCCCGGGATTCCGCCCGAGAACCCCCGCCCGCGCCGAAGATGCGGGATCATGTGTCGCATGACCGAGGTGTCCTCGCTCACAGGACGGCTGCTCGTGGCCACGCCCGCCCTCGCGGATCCCAACTTCGACCGCGCGGTGGTGCTGCTGCTCGATCACGACGACGAGGGCTCCCTCGGCGTCGTCCTCAACCGCCCCACGCCCGTCACCGTCGGCGACGTCCTCGCCCCCTGGGCGGCCCTCGCCGGCGAGCCGGGCGTCGTCTTCCAGGGCGGGCCCGTCTCCCTCGACGCCGCCCTCGGCCTCGCCGTCATCCCCGGCGACGAGGGTCCGCTCGGCTGGCGCCGGGTCTTCGGCGCGATCGGTCTCGTCGACCTGGAGGCCCCGCCCGAGCTCCTCGGCCCCGCCCTCGGCGCGCTCCGCATCTTCGCGGGGTACGCCGGCTGGGGCCCCGGGCAGCTGGAGCTCGAACTCACCGAGGGCGCCTGGTACGTCGTCGAGTCCGAGCCCGGCGACGTCTCCTCGCCCACCCCCGAGACCCTCTGGCGCCAGGTCCTGCGCCGCCAGCGCGGCGACCTCGCCATGGTCGCCACCTATCCCGACGACCCTTCGCTCAACTGAGGGCCCCGGGGTTCAGTACCCTTGGGTCCCATGAGCACTCTCGAGCCCGAGCGCGGGGCAGGTACGGGAACCCTCGTCGAGCCGACGCCGCAGGTGTCCCACGGTGACGGCGACCACGAGCGCTACGCCCATTACGTCCAGAAGGACAAGATCATGGCGAGTGCCCTCGACGGCACTCCCGTCGTCGCACTGTGCGGGAAGGTCTGGGTGCCGGGGCGCGACCCGAAGAAGTACCCGGTCTGCCCCATGTGCAAGGAGATCTACGAGTCCATGGGCTCGGGCGGGGACAAGGACAAGGACGGCAAGGGCGGCAAGGGGAAGTAACCCCTCCTCCCGGACCGTCGGGGACGGCCCCCGTCGCGCGCACCACCGGTGCGCGCGACGGGGGCCGTTCCGCGTTCCCGGGCCCGCGCGCGGCCGTCCGCCGGGGTGCCCTCCGGTTCCGGGTCGGGCGGGAAGTGGTCGAGACCTCTTGTCGTGATCGCCGGGCGCGCCTAACCTCACCGCTGTTGTTGTGCAGCACGAAACGCCCGTTGCACATGATGCAACGCACGCTCGGAGGGGAACCGCCATGAAGCTTCCTGCCCGGATGACCGCCCCCGTCGCCCTGCCGCTCGCCGCCCTCGTCCTCGCCGCCTGCGCCCCCCAGACCGCCGCCCCCGCCGCCGGCGGGGACGAGAAGACCGGCACCCTGCGCGTCTGGCTCTTCCAGGAGGTCGCCAACCAGCCCAAGGAGAAGGTCGTCGACGCCGCCGTCGCCGCCTTCGAGCAGAAGCACCCCGGCGCCGACGTCGAGGTCGAGTACATCCCCGTCGAGACCCGCGCCCAGCGCGTCAAGGCGGCCTTCAACGACCCGAAGTCCGCCCCCGACGTCATCGAGTACGGCAACACCGACACCGCCGGCTACGTGAAGGACGGCGGACTCGCCGACATCACCGCCGAGTTCACCGCCTGGGACCAGGCGAAGGACACCGACCCCACCGCCCGCGAGTCCGTCACCGTCGGCGGCAAGGTCTACGGCGCCCCGCTCTTCGTCGGCGTCCGCGCCCTCTACTACCGCACCGACGTCTTCCGGGAGCTCGGCCTCGCCGCCCCCAAGAGCCAGGACGAACTCGCCTCCACCGCCCGGAAGATCCGCAAGGCCAGGCCCGAGCTGTACGGCATCGCCGTCGGCGGCGCCTACACCTACGGCGCCCTCCCCTTCGTCTGGGCCGCCGGCGGCGACCTCGCCACGAAGGACGCCTCCGGCACCTACAAGGCCGCCCTCGACTCCGACGCCGCCGTCCGCGGCCTCACCGCCTACACCTCGCTCCTCGGCGACGACAACTGCCCCGCCGCCACCTGCGCCCAGATGGGCGGCAACGCCACCGTCACCGCCTTCGCCGCCGGCAAGGCCGGCATGGCCATCGTCGGCGACTTCAGCCACGCCGCCGTCCAGGCCGGACAGGTCGAGGGCAAGTACGCCGTCGTCCCGCTGCCCGGCGCCACCCCCGGCTCCATCGCCCCCGCCTTCGCCGGCGGCAACAACATCGGCGTCCTCGCCTCCACCTCCCACCGCACCCTCGCCGTCGAGCTCACCAAGGAACTCGCCGGCAAGCGGAGCCAGGCCGCGCTCTTCGACGCCATGGGCTTCCTGCCCACCTTCACCGACGTCCGCGCCGCCGCCGCCGAGCGCAAGCCGTTCGTGAAGCCCTTCATCGACACCCTCGCCGCCGGCACCAGGTTCGTCCCCGCCACCGCCGCCTGGGGCCGCATCGACTCCTCGCTCGTCGTCCCCACGATGCTCCAGGAGATCGCCAGCGGCCGGAAGGACGTCCGGACCGCCGCCCGCGACGCGGCCGGGAAGATGGACGCCGCCTTCGCCGAGGCGGGCCGAGCCGGATGACGGCCACCCTCACCGAACGCCGGCCCCGGAGCCGTACCGGCAAGCCCGGCGGACCTTCCACCGGCACCTCCCGCACCGGCGCCACCGCCTGGACCCCCTGGCTCTACCTGCTGCCCGCCCTCGCCGTCCTCGGTGCCCTCCTCGTCTACCCCGTCTACCAACTGGGCCTCATCTCCTTCCTGGAGTACACCCAGGCCCAGGTCAGCGGCGGCGAACCCACCTCCTTCCAGGGCCTCGGCAACTACACGGCCCTCCTCACCGACCCGCAGTTCCGCCAGGTCCTGCTCGCCACCGTCGTCTTCGCCGCCGCCTGCGTCGCCGGCACCCTCGCCGTCGGCTGCGCCCTCGCCGTCCTCCTCACCCGCGTCCGGGCGCTGCCCCGGCTCGCCCTGATGCTCGCCGCGCTCGGCGCCTGGGCCACCCCCGCCGTCACCGGCTCCACCGTCTGGGTCTTCCTCTTCGACGCCGACTTCGGCCCCGTCAACAAGCTCCTCGGCCTCGGCGACTTCTCCTGGACCTACGGCAGGTACAGCGCCTTCGCGCTCGTCCTCCTCGAAGTCGTCTGGTGCTCGTTCCCCTTCGTGATGGTGACCGTCTACGCCGGGATCCGGGCCGTCCCCACCGAGATCCTGGAGGCCGCCGCCCTCGACGGCGCCTCCCCGTGGCGGATCTGGCGCACCGTGACCGCGCCACTGCTCCGCCCGATCCTCGCCGTCGTCACCATCCAGTCCGTCATCTGGGACTTCAAGGTCTTCACCCAGATCTACGTCATGACCAACGGAGGCGGCATCGCCGGCCAGAACCTCGTCCTCAACGTCTACGCCTACCAGCAGGCGTTCGCCTCCTCCCAGTACAGCCTGGGCGCGGCGATCGGCGTCGTCATGCTGCTGATCCTGCTCGCCGTGACCCTGGTGTACCTGCGGATCCTGCGCCGGCAGGGGGAGGAACTGTGACCGCCCTCCGCATCCCCGGCGTCCGCCGCCCCGGGCGGCTGCTCGCCGAGGCCGCCGCCCTGCTCACCGCCGCCGTCGTCGCCTTCCCGCTCTACTGGATGGTGCTCTCGGCGTTCAAACCGGCCGGCGAGATCCAGTCGACCGAGGCCCGGCCCTGGACCCTCTCCCCGTCCCTCGACTCCTTCCGGAGGGTCTTCGAACAGCAGGACTTCGGCCGCTACTTCCTCAACAGCCTCCTCGTGGCGACCGCCGTCGTCCTCGCCTCCGCCGTCGTCGCCTTCCTCGCGGCGACCGCCGTCACCCGCTTCCGCTTCCGCTTCCGCACCACGATCCTGATCATGTTCCTGGTGGCCCAGATGGTGCCGGTCGAGGCGCTGACCATCCCGCTCTTCTTCCTCATGCGGGACGCCGGACTCCTCAACACCCTCGGCTCGCTCGTCCTGCCGCACCTCGCCTTCTCGCTGCCCTTCGCGATCTGGATGCTGCGCGGCTTCGTCCGCGCCGTCCCCGAGGCGCTGGAGGAACAGGCCAGGATCGACGGCGCGAGCCACGCCCGCTTCCTGTGGACGATCCTCTTCCCGCTGGTCCTGCCCGGACTCGTCGCGACCAGCGTCTTCTCGTTCATCTCCACCTGGAACGACTTCCTCTTCGCCAAGTCGTTCCTCATCAGCGACACCTCGCAGTCCACCCTCCCGATGGCGCTGCTGGTCTTCTTCAAACCCGACGAGAACGACTGGGGAGGAATCATGGCCGGCTCGACCGTCATGACGGTCCCGGTGCTCGTCTTCTTCGTACTCGTACAGCGCCGCCTCGTCTCCGGACTGGGCGGGGCGGTGAAGGACTGACGCGATGACGGACACGGATCTGATTCCCGCACCTCTGACGGCCGTCGCCCACGAGGGCCGGCTCACGCTCGACGAGCGGACCGCCCTCGACGCGGGCCCCGGCACCGGGCCCACCGCCCGATGGCTGCGCTCCACGCTCGGCGCCGCCACCGGTCTGCCCCTCCCCGACGGCTCCGGCCCCGGCGCCGTCCGGCTCCGGATCTCCCCCGGGACGGAGGAGGAGCACGGACCCGAGGGCTACCGGCTCTCCGTCACCGGCGACGGCGTCACCCTCGACGGCGGCGGCCCCGCCGGACTCTTCTGGGGCGCCCAGACCCTGCGCCAGCTCCTCGGCCCCGACGCGTACCGCCGGGCCCCCGTCCGCCCCGGCGTCGACTGGGACCTGCCGTACCTGACCGTCACCGACCGCCCCCGCTTCGGCTGGCGCGGCCTCCTCCTCGACGTCGCCCGGCACTTCACCGCCAAGGAGGACGTGCTGCGGCTGCTCGACCTGATGGCCGCGCACAAGCTGAACGTCTTCCACTTCCACCTCACCGACGACCAGGGCTGGCGCATCGAGATCGCGCGGTACCCGCGCCTCACCGAGGTCGGTGCCTGGCGGGCCCGCTCCAAGCGCGGCCACCGCGCCTCGCCGCTCTGGGACGACACCCCGCATGGCGGCCACTACACGCGGGACGACATCCGCGAGATCGTCGCCTACGCCGCCGAGCGGCACATCACCGTCGTCCCGGAGATCGACCTCCCCGGCCACTCGCAGGCCGCCATCGCGGCGTACCCCTGGCTCGGCAACACCGACGTCGTCGACACCGCCGCCCTCACCGTCTGGGACACCTGGGGCGTCAACCCGAACGTCCTCGCTCCCACCGAGGACGTTCTCCGTTTCTACGAGGGCGTCTTCGAGGAGGTCCTGGAGCTGTTCCCGTCGACCTTCGTGCACGTCGGCGGCGACGAGTGCCCCAAGGACCAGTGGAAGGAGTCCCCGGCCGCGCAGGCCCGCGTCGCGGAGCTCGGGGTCGGCGACGAGAACGGGCTCCAGTCCTGGTTCATCCGCCACTTCGACCGCTGGCTCGCCGACCGGGGCCGCCGCCTCATCGGCTGGGACGAGATCCTGGAGGGCGGCCTCGCGGACGGCGCGGCCGTGTCGTCCTGGCGCGGCTACGGCGGCGGGATCGCCGCCGCCGAGGCCGGTCACGACGTCGTCATGTGCCCCGAGCAGCAGGTCTACCTCGACCACCGGCAGGACGGCGGCGCCGACGAGCCCGTGCCGATCGGCTTCGTCCGCACCCTGGAGGACGTGTACCGCTTCGAACCCGTCCCGCCCGGCCTCTCCGAGGCGGCCGCCCGCCACGTCCTCGGCACCCAGGCCAACGTGTGGACCGAGGTGATGGAGGACCGCGACCGCGTCGACTACCAGGTCTTCCCCCGCCTCGCCGCCTTCGCCGAGGTCGCCTGGTCCGCGCTGCCCGCCCCCGGCGAACGCGACACGGCCGGCTTCCTGCGCCGCATGGAGACCCACTACCGGCGCCTCGACGCCCTCGGCGTCGCCTACCGCCCGCCCACCGGGCCCGCCCCCTGGCAGCGCCGCCCCGGTCTGCTCGGCCGCCCGATCGACGGACCGCCCCCGATCGTGTGAGCCAGCTCGCTCCCCGGGGTCACCCGGGAGCGGCGAAACGGGAGTTACCTTCTCTGTCGGGGCGTCCGGCGCGCCCGGGGACGTCTGCGGACAACCCGGGCGTGCGGGGTGTCCCGGGCGGAGGGTCCCGCGCGGCCCCTCGCTCCGGACGGCTCGGAAGATGTGCCAGAGTTGCCACGTCCGGCCTGTGAGCACGTACGGTACGCCCACACACAGGCGCGCCGTGCGCCCGCTCGCACGCGCGGCGGCCGGGCACAGTCGGGGACGGACCGGGACAACCGGGAAGGGGCAGCGGGTTGACCACGCACGCACCACAGACGGCGCAGTCCGTGACGCTGCCCGCCTCGCTCGACGAGGCCGTGGCCGCGCTGACCGCCATGCCGGCGGCCGTCCCCGTCGCCGGCGGCACCGACCTCATGGCCGCCGTCAACCGCGGTCAGCTCCGCCCCGCCGGACTCGTCGGCCTCGGCCGCATCAACGAGATCCGCGGCTGGCAGTACCAGGACGGCCACGCCCTCCTCGGCGCCGGCCTCACGCACGCCCGCATGGGCCGCCCCGACTTCGCCGCCCTCATCCCGGCCCTCGCCGCCGCCTCCCGCGCGGCCGGACCGCCCCAGATCCGCAACGCCGGCACCCTCGGCGGCAACGTCGTCACGGCCGCCCCCACCGGCGACTCGCTGCCCGTGCTCGCCGCCCTGGAGGCCGACCTCGTCGTCGTCGGCCCGCTCGGCAGCCGCGAGATCCCCGTCTCCCACCTCCTCGCCGGCCGCGACCTCCTCGCCCCCGGCGAGCTCGTCGCCTTCGTCCGGGTGCCGCTGCTGCACGCGCCGCAGGTGTTCCTCAAGGCCACCGGCCGCACCGGCCCGGCCCGCGCCTCCGCCTCCGTCGCCGTCGTCCTCGACCCGGCACGGCGCGGCGTCCGCTGCGCCGTCGGCGCGGTCGCCCCGATGCCGCTGCGCCCGCTGGAGGCCGAGCGCTGGATCGCCTCCCTGATCGACTGGGACAACGACCGGGCGCTCGCCCCGGAGGCGCTGACCGCCTTCGGCGAGTACGTGGCCGCCGCCTGCGTCCCCGATCCGCCGGGCGGGGAACAGCTGCCGCCCGCCGTCCTGCACCTCCGGCGCACCGTCGCCACTCTCGCCCGCCGGGCACTGGGGAGGGCCCTGTCGTGAACACCGGCAACAACGAGCCGAACGAGACCGTGGCACCCGCCGCGCCGGGCGGCTGGGAGCCGATCCCGCAGAGCGAGGGGTACGACGAGGGCGCGACCGCCTTCGTGCAGCTGCCGCCGGAGTTCATGCTGGACGGGATCCCCCTGGAGGCCCCGGGCCACGGTTACACGCCGCCGATGATCCTGCCGCTCCAGCCGCTGGCGCAGCCGCCCGCGGAGGGCGTCGAGTTCTTCGCGCCCGAGTCGGAGCAGCGGCCGGAGTCGCTGCCGCACGGGTACGGCGAGGACGGCGCCGGCGCGCCGGTCGCCCGGCCGTACATGGGCCACGACCCGCACGCGACGGCCGAGTGGCATTTCGGCGGGACGGGTCAGTGGACGAACCCTGCGGAGGGGCGCGAGGGGTTCCTCGCGGAAGGGGGCCAGGAGTTCCCGGCGGGGGGCCGTGAGGGGTTCTCCGCGGAGGGGGCCCAGGAGTTCCCGGTGGAGGGGCGCGAGGGGTTCCCCTCGGAGGGACTTCAGGAGTTCTCCGGGGAAGCGGTCGGGGCGTTCCCCGCGGAGGGGCTTGAGGAGTTCCCGGCGGAGGGGCTTCAGGGGTCCCCGGCGGAAGGGGGCCGGGCGTTCCCCGCCGACGGGGGCCGGGAGTTTCCGGCCGACGGGGTTCGGGAGTACCCGGCAGAGGGGGTCCACGCGTTTCCGGCGGAGGGGTTTCAGGGGTTCCCGGCGGAAGCGGTCCACGAGTTTCCGGCCGACGAGCCGGGGGAGTTCCGGTCGGAGGGCGTCCAGGACGTCCAGGGCTTCCCGGGCGTCCGGGACTTCCCGGGCGAACCGGGCGTGTCCGAGGCCGTCTCGTACGGCCAGGCCCCGGCGACCCTGCCGGGCGGCGCCCCGGCGCCGTGGGCGGTGCCGGACGCGGCGGCGGAGCCCGTGTCCGAGGCGGTGCCCGGACTCGGGTCCACGCCCGAGGCCGGGCTCGAGGCCGGGCCCGTGTCCGGGGCGGGGCCGGAGGGCGTCTCCGAGGCCGGGCCCGCGGCCGAGGTCGGACCCGTGCCGGCGCCCGAGGCCGAGCCGGAGCCCGAGCTCGTCGAAGGCGCCGCGCCCGCGCCCGCGTTGGAGCCGGAGTCGGGCCCCGAGGCCGCCCCGGGCCCGGTCGACGCGCCCGCGTCCGAGGGCGTCGAGGCGGCCGTGGCGCAGGCGGCGGCGGTCGTCGAGGCGGCCGCGCCCGTACCGGACGCGGCGGTGCCCTCGTACACCTCCGTCGACAGCGACGAGCACCCGCACACCTCCTACGTGCTGCGGGTCAACGGCGCCGACCGGCCCGTCACCGACTCCTGGATCGGCGAGTCGCTGCTCTACGTGCTCCGCGAGCGGCTCGGTCTCGCCGGGGCCAAGGACGGCTGCTCGCAGGGCGAGTGCGGGGCGTGCAACGTCCAGGTGGACGGGCGGCTCGTCGCCTCCTGCCTGGTGCCGGCCGCGACCGCCGCCGGGTCCGAGGTGCGGACCGTCGAGGGCCTCGCGGTCGACGGCGAGCCGTCCGACGTGCAGCGGGCGCTCTCCCGCTGCGGCACCGTCCAGTGCGGCTTCTGCATCCCGGGCATGTGCATGACCGTGCACGACCTGCTCGAAGGCAACCACGCCCCCACCCCGCTGGAGGCCCGCCAGGCCCTCGCCGGCAACCTCTGCCGCTGCTCCGGCTACAAGGGCGTGCTCCAGGCCGTCGAGGACGTCGTCGCCGAGCGCGCCGCCTCCGCCGCCGAGCACGCCCCCGCGGGCGAGGACGACGCCTCCGCCCGTATCCCGCACCAGCACGACGGAGGCTCGGCGTGAGCAGCGACGCGACGACCGCCATCCCCACCCTGCCCTTCGCGGAGGCCGCCGGGGCCGCTCCGGAGGCCGAGCCGCCGCGCCAGGGGCTCGGCGCCTCCCTCCCGCAGGCCGACGCGCGGGCCAAGGCCGAGGGCACCTTCCCGTACGCCGCCGACCTGTGGGCCGAGGGCCTGCTGTGGGCCGCGATCCTGCGCTCCCCGCACGCCCACGCCCGGATCGTCTCGGTCGACACCTCCGCCGCCGAGGCCATGCCCGGCGTCCGGGCCGTGGTGACGGCCGCCGACGTGCCCGGCGCGGCCACCTACGGCCGACGCGTCGCCGACCGGCCCGTCTTCGCCGACGGACTCGTCCGCCACCACGGCGAGGCGATCGCCGCCATCGCCGCCGACCACCCGGACACCGCCCGGCTCGCGACCGCCGCCATCGTCGTCGAGTACGAGCTCCTGGAGCCCGTCACCGACCCGGAGAAGGCCTTCGCCGCCGAACCCCTCCACCCCGACGGCAACCTGATCCGGCACATCCCGCTCCGCTTCGGCGACCCCGAGGCCACCGGCGAGATCGTCGTCGAGGGCCTCTACCGGGTCGGCCGCCAGGACCCCGCCCCCATCGGCGCCGAGGCCGGACTCGCCGTCCCCCGCCCCGACGGCGGCGTCGAGCTCTACACCGCCTCCACCGACCCGCACACCGACCGCGACCTCGCCGCCGCCTGCTTCGGTCTCACCCCCGACCAGGTCAAGGTCGTCGTCACCGGTGTGCCCGGCGCCACCGGCGACCGCGAGGACCCCGGCTTCCAGATTCCGCTCGGCCTGCTCGCGCTGCGCACCGGCTGCCCGGTGAAGCTCACCGCCACCCGCGAGGAGTCCTTCCTCGGCCACGCCCACCGGCACCCCACCCTGCTGCGCTACCGCCACCACGCCGACGCCGAGGGCCGCCTGGTGAAGGTGGAGGCGCAGATCCTCCTCGACGCCGGCGCCTACGCCGACTCCTCGTCCGAGTCCCTCGCCGCCGCCGTCGCCTTCGCCTGCGGCCCGTACGTCGTCCCGCACGCCTTCGTCGAGGGCTGGGCCGTCCGCACCAACAACCCGCCCTCCGGCCACGTGCGCGGCGAGGGCGCGATGCAGGTGTGCGCCGCGTACGAGGCGCAGATGGACAAGCTCGCCGGCCGCCTCGGCATCGACCCGGCCGAACTGCGCATGCGGAACGTCATGGCCACCGGCGACCTGCTGCCCACCGGGCAGACCGTCACCTGCCCGGCGCCCGTCGCCGAACTCCTCGCCGCCGTACGGGACTTCCCGCTGCCCGCGCTCCCCAAGGACACCCCGGAGGAGGACTGGCTGCTGCCCGGCGGCCCCGAGGGCGCGGGTGAACCCGGCGCCGTGCGGCGGGGCGTGGGCTACGCGCTCGGCATGGTGCACATGCTCGGCGCCGAGGGCACCGACGAGGTCTCGACGGCCACCGTCCGGGTCCTCGACGGCGTCGCGACGGTCATCTGCTCGGCCGTGGACACCGGTTCGGGCTTCTCCACCCTCGCCCGCCAGATCGTCCAGGAGACCCTCGGCGTCGACGAGGTCCACGTCGCCCCCGTCGACACCGACCAGCCCCCGGCCGGCGCGGCCACCCACGGCCGGCACACCTGGGTCTCCGGCGGCGCCGTCGAACGCGCGGCCAAGATGGTCCGCACCCAGCTCCTCCAGCCGCTGGCCCACAAGTTCGGCATGTCGACGGAGCTGCTCCAGATCAGCGACGGCAAGATCACCTCGTACGACGGCGTCCTCTCGACCACCGTCGCCGAGGAGATGAACGGCAAGGAGCTCTGGGCCACCGCCCAGTGCCGCCCGCACCCCACCGAGCCGCTGGACGACTCCGGTCAGGGCGACGCGTTCGTGGGCCTCGCCTTCTGCGCGATCCGCGCCGTCGTGGACGTCGACATCGAACTCGGCGCCGTCCGCGTCGTGGAGATGGCCGTCGCCCAGGACGTCGGCCGGATCCTCAACCCCGCCCAGCTCGCCACCCGCATCGAGGCCGGCGTCACCCAGGGCGTCGGCGCGGCCCTCACCGAGAACCTGCGCACCGCCCGGGGCCTGGTCCGCCACCCCGACCTCACCGGCTACGCCCTGCCGACCTCCCTGGACGCCCCCGACATCCGGATCGTCAAACTGGTGGAGGAGCGCGACGTCGTCGCCCCCTTCGGCGCGAAGGCGGCCAGCGCGGTCCCCGTCGTCACCTCCCCGGCGGCGGTCGCGGCGGCCGTCCGCGCGGCCACCGGCCGCCCGGTCAACCGCCTCCCGATCCGCCCCCAGGCGGCGGTGGCGGCGCCCGCGTAGTTCCGGGCCGTGACGTGACAGGGGCGCTCAGGGGCTGACCCGGGAGTCGAACCTCAGGCGGGTGGTCCGCGCGTGCCGACCTCGGGCAGCGGTACGCCGGACCTCCGCCGCTCGCCTCGGTCGGTCGCCGCCGGTTGGTGGCCTTCGGTTGGTCGCCGTCGTTTCGTCCCTCCGGCCGGGACACCGGCGCCCCCAGCGGCCGTACCCGTGCGCGCTCCTTCGTGCTCCCGGCGGCGCCACGCCCCGCGGGACGGTCTCCCCGCCGGTGCCGCGCGCGAGGAACCGCCGTCAGTCCGCCGCGATCTCCGTCCGCGAGGTCAGCTGAGAGGCGACGACCATCGCCGTGCGCGTGAGGAGCGCGGCCAGCAGGATCGTCCCCCAGCCCTCGACGTGCATCGCCGAGATCTTCGGCGCCAGCCAGGACAGCAACCACCAGATCAGCGCGTCCTGAAGAAACCCCAGCCCCGCGAACACGAGCAGCATCCGCGCCGGAACCCGCCCCGAAGGCCCGATGAACACGAGCTGGGTGAGCACCACCAGCACCATCGTCGTGATCATCACGGAGAGCAGGACGTCGACCGTCTCCGCCCCCATCGTGACCCCGGGAAGCAGCCCCCCGGCCAGCCCGACACCCACGAGGATGCCCACCCTGCGTCTGACTCGATCATCCATGCGGCGGACTGTGACACACGGGAGCGGGGCCTGTGAAGCGGTCCCCCGGCATGCCCGGCCTCGGGCGGACGGAGCCCCGCGCCCGTCGGGACGGGCGCGGGGCTCCGCTTCTGGAGACCGTGGTCGGATTCGAACCGACGTCACTCGCTTTGCAGACGAGCCCCTGAACCACTCGGGCACACGGTCATTTCGGTGTGGCGACAACGACGACGTTAGGCGCCCCGGGGGAGGGGCTCAAGGGAGAACGGGACCGTGCCACGGGACTGCAATGCCGCCGCCACACGCCGTTCACAGAACCGGCGGCGGACTTGATGGACTCGACGCGGAGGTGCGTGGCCGATAGCAGGAGTAAACGTTTATGCGCGCAGGAGAAGGCGCCTGGTGGGAGGAGGTGGCCTGGTTGTCGACGCCTGGCCGGTTTTCGACACGCACGTCTGTGCGTTCCCGTGTGCGTGCGTAAACTCCGGTGCCTTGGTGACGGACGGGGGTACGTGATGGCCTGGCAGGAGTGGGAACGGCTCAAGGCCGAAGCCGCTGAGCGACAGTCGACGCAGACGCGGCTGAACCAAGTCGCCGGAGCCGCCGGGACTCCCGGCGGTGCCGGTGGGGCCGGTGTCCTGGGAAGCGTGCCCGAGAAGAAGAAAAAGGCGGCCAACACCATCGAGACCACGCTGGAGCCGGGTACGCGGAAGGCGGCCGACGTCGCCGACGGGCCGACGGCCGCGGCTGTCAGATCCTTCGCGGGCTGGGACACGGCCGTGGGCCTCAAGAAGGCTCACGAAAAGTGGGACGACCAGGTGAAGCACCTGATGGGGCGGCTGAGTTCGCACAAGGTGGGCTTGCGGGGCGCGGTCAGCACGCTGACGGGAACCGACGCGACGGCCGGCCTGACGGTCCGCTCCGTGCACTCCGGTCTCTCGGGCCTGGAACGGTAGGGCGGGCCCCGTGCCGAGCTATCAGCAGATCATGGAAATGGACTTCTCCGCCCTCACTGGTGCCGCGGACGGCTGGAAGAGCATGGCGGCCAAGTTCAAGACTCTGGAGGACATCTTCGCGAAAGAGGTCCAGAGCGTCTCGACAGGAGGCGGGTGGAGCGGGGAGAGCGCCACGGCCTCCATCCAGCCCTTCGTGGTGACGCGCAGCGAATACGACTCGGCGCAGAAGGAAGCGCGCGCCATGGAGTCACTCCTTCGTGACGCGCACGCCGGGTTCGTCGAACTCAAGTCGGCGGTCAAGTCGGCGGTCGCGGACGCCGTCGACGCGGGGATGAAGGTCTCGGAGAGCGGCGTCGCGAGCTACGACTTCAGCAAGGTCGACGCGGCCACGGCGAAGACCGTCCGCCACGACCCGGACCTCCCGAACGTCGAGGACTCCCACACCCGCGCCATCACGAACGCGGTGAAGGCGGTCAACGAGTGGGACGAGGACGTGAAGCGCGCTCTGCTGAACGCCTCGGGCGCGGACGCGAGCTGGCCGTTCGGGTTCAACCCGAGGCCGGTCGGCGACGTCGAGGCGGTGGAGGCACTGGCCCTCACGGAGAAGGTCCGCGCGGGGAAGGCATCCCCCGAAGAACTCCGGCACTACCAGGAGCTGCTGAGCCAGAACGCCGACGACAAGCGCTTCAGCGAGGGATACCTGTACGGCCTGGGCGCGGAGGGGACGTTGCGACTCGCCGACCAGATGAACAGGGCGGCCCACGACGGCGACGTCTCCGCAGCCGACAAGAAGCTCTACGAATCCATCACCACGAGCCTCGCCACGACGCTCGTGTCGGGCACCAAGGATCCGAACAGCTACGCCTACAGGCCCTTCATGCAGGAGCTCGACAACGTCGGCGACGAATCGCTGGGCGGCGACAACCCGGTCCACGGGTACCAGATCCTCACGACGCTGATGGAGAACGGCGAAGGCTACGGAAAGCAGTTCCTCAACGACGTGGGCCACGGCATCATCGACGCCGAGCGGGAGCACGTGGACTGGGCGCACGACGATGACCCCGAGCGCCCGAACCTGGTGGCCGATCCGCTGGACGCACTGCTCAAGACCATGAGCGAGGACCCGAAGTCGGCCGAGTACTTCCTCGATCCGGCCGCCGAGGGGAACAAGAACGACCACCTCGCGTACCTGCTCTCCGAGCGCGAGTGGAACCTCGAGGGCGCACCCAAGGCGGAAGGCCTGGGCGCGGCCGTCCAAGCCGCGGCCACGGGGCACGCCCCCGGCGAGAAGCTCGGCCCGCCCGGCCCGCACACCGAGGGCCAGGCGCGCGTGATGCACGACACCATCCGGCTGCTCGACAGCGAGATGGGCGGCGACGAGTTCCCGGAACACCTGGAGAACCTGCGCCGGCCACTGGCCCAGGCGATGGCCGACTATGTGGCGGACACGCACGAGATCCTCGGCGGCCAGGACATGAACTACGGCGGTGTCGGGGGAAGCGACTCGATCCACGGTTCAGGAGACCGGGCGCATATCGCGGTGGGACAGGGCAGCCTCGTACGAGTCATGCGCGGTGTGGCGGACGATGCCCCCGCGTTCTCCCTGCTGTACGACACCGAGCGGACCTACGCGGCATCGATACTGAACGACGCCCCGCGATTTTCCGGAAGCCTGCATGACGACAGCGCGGACTGGAACGTTCGGGCCAGTGGCATCGGCAACGCCATGGGCGCGCTGAACGGGATCGGTGCCGACGTCTATGTCGACAAGCAGGATGACAGGGAGAAGTGGGCCGAAGAGACCGCCACGTACTCCGTCAACGGCGTCAACGGAGTCGTCGGAGAGATTCCGTTGGTGGGTTCGGCGGCCAGTTCGCTCGTCGACACGATCGGATTCGAATGGCAAGAGAGCGTCAAGGACGATGCCGAGGAGACGGCCAGGCGGGAGGGCAGCGGGGCCTATGCCAGAGGCTCGGACGGTCTGAACGACATGATCATGAAATGGGGCGAGCGTGAGCACGTGGAGACCGGCAACGCCTTCAAAACAGCGCAAGACGAGGCCAATGACGCCTTCACGAGCGGCAGGGAGGCAGCCAGGGCGCATCTTCAGCCACCGAAGGCTGGCTGACATGCGCATGCGCTGTGTCGGACTGCTTGCCCTTTCCGTGCTGGCTGTGTCCTGCGCGTCCGAGTCCGCCCCGTCGCCGTCCTCGAATTATCTCTGCGGCATGGACGAAGGCTCGGACGGTGAGAAGGCGGTACAGCGGACGCTCCGGTCTGATCGGTTCATCACAATCTTTCACGTGCCGACCGAAAGGCTGGTGCAGAGGCTCGGAGTGGGGCTGCGCGAAATGAAGCCGGGGGGGCACACGACACCCGTCTATACGTGCAAATACGATCCCCGGCCCAAGCAGGAGGCGAAGGGTGTGAGCATCCAGTTCTCCTGGACCTCTCCTGACGACCCGGGCTGGACCAGAGTGCCCGCGGAGGAGATCACCCGCTACGACGTCAACGGTGTCCGCGTCGAGTCGACCTACTGGCTCTCCAAGCTCTTCGTGACCTGCCGGTTGCCGGGTGAGCTCGACGACGCCTCCCGTAAAGCGGTGTTCCGGGCCGAACTGTCCAACACGCTGAACTCGGAGAGGCGGGACGACGCCGAGGCGAAGCAGCGGCAGATCGAACTCCTCTACATCCTGGCGGGACGGGCCACCGACGCCCTCGGCTGTGCGGGCGACCCCCTCAAGGGGACCCCCGTGGTGAAGCCGTTGCCCACCCCGTAGGGCTTCGCTGCCGACGGCCGGTGGGTTACGCGGTTGAAGGACGAGGCCGACGGACGGTGGAAGTCCGCCATCCGGTGGCCGAGGGCCCGACCGTCCGCAACGATCCGGACTTCGACGGCGCGCAGGGGCGTACGGACGCGGAAGGAGGCGTAGGACCAAAGGGGGACGCCGGGATCCTGCGCGCGACAGGGGTCAGGGGTGGGGACGGCCCTTACCCTGGGGCCCATGAGTGCCCTCGAACCCCGTGATGCCGGGACCGCCGTCGAACCCTCGTCCGCCGAGGCCCCGCAGGGCTCCGTCCTCGACGCCGCCCATCGGGCGCTCAGTGTCGGCATCGTGTCCGTCGTGCTGCTCATCGCGTTCGAGGCGACGGCCGTGGGGACGGCGATGCCGGTGGCGGCGCGGGAGCTGGACGGGGTGTCGGTGTACGCCTTCGCGTTCTCCGCGTACTTCACGACCAGCCTCTTCGGCATGGTCGTCGCCGGGCAGTGGTCGGACCGGAACGGGCCCCTGGTGCCGGTGACGGCGGGGATCAGCGCCTTCGCGGCGGGGCTGCTGCTGTCCGGGACGGCGACCGCGATGTGGGTGTTCATCCTCGGGCGGGCCGTGCAGGGGCTGGGCGGCGGGTTGGTGATCGTCGCGTTGTACGTGGTCGTCAGCCGGGCGTACGAGGAGCGCCTGCGGCCCGCGATCATGGCGGCCTTCGCCGCGAGCTGGGTCGTGCCGTCGGTGGTCGGGCCGCTGGTCTCGGGGACGATCACCGAGCGCCTGGGGTGGCGGTGGGTCTTCGTCGGGATCCCCCTCCTCGTGGTGCTGCCGCTGGCGCTCGCGTTGCCGGCGATCCGGCGGACCGCCTCCGGGCCCGCCGACCCGTCGGCGCCGCGCGCGCCCTGGGACCGGCGCCGGGTCCTGCTGGCGCTGGCGATATCGGCGGGCGCCGCGCTGCTCCAGTACGCGGGGCAGGAGCCGCGCTGGCTGTCGCTGCTGCCCGCCGCCGCGGGTGTGGCGCTCCTGGTGCCGGCCGTGCGGGGGCTGCTGCCGCGCGGCACGGTGCGGGCGGCGCGCGGGCTGCCGGCCGTGGTGCTGCTGCGGGGCGTGGCGGCCGGGTCGTTCATCGCGGCGGAGTCCTTCGTGCCGCTGATGCTCGTCACGCAGCGCGGGGTCAGCCCCACGCTGGCCGGGCTGTCGCTGGCCCTGGGCGGCCTGACCTGGGCGCTTGGATCCTGGATCCAGTCGCGGCCGTGGACGGAGCCGTACCGGGAACGGCTCGTCGTGCTCGGGATGCTGCTCGTCGCCCTCGCCATCGCCGCCGTGCCGAGCGTGCTGCTGCCCGCCGTGCCGGTGGGCGTGGTCGCGACCGCCTGGGGCTTCGGCTGCCTCGGCATGGGCCTGGTGATCGCGTCGACGAGCGTGCTGCTGATGAAGCTGTCGCCGCCGGAGGAGGCGGGCGCCAACTCCGCCGCGCTCCAGATCTCCGACGGCCTGTCGAACGTGCTGCTGCTCACCGGTGGCGGCGCGGCCTTCGCCGCCCTCGGCGGCGGGGCGGTCGGCCACGCCGTCTCCTCCACCGCCTCGGGGGCCTCGCACCCCGCCGCCTTCGCCGTGGTCTTCCTGCCGATGGCGGGGGTCGCGCTGGTGGGGGCGTGGGTGGCGACGCGGCTGCGGGCGGCGTCGGAGAGCGCATGACACCGTGTGGTACCGCGCGGTACCGTGAGGTATGGCCGGTCTGAATGTCAGGTTCACCGAGGAAGAGCTGGACGCGCTGCGGGAGCGGGCGGAGGCCGAGGGGCGCAGCATGCAGTCCTTCGCCCACGACGCCGTGATCCGGGCCGTGAACGAGCACGCGCGCCTCTTCGACGAGGCGGCGGAGCACGTGCTGAAGGTCAGTGAGGAGCTGAACCGGAGGCTCGCGTGACGTACTACCTCACCCTGCCCGAGCTGCTGAAGCTCGCGGGCCGGCTGGGCGCGGACGAGGTGCGGGACTACGGCCTGCTCGACTCCGCCCTGGCCCGCCCGCGGTCCAGCGTCTTCGGGCAGGACGCGTACCCCGACGTGTGGCAGAAGGCCGCCGCGCTCATGGAGTCGCTGGCCCGCAACCACGGCCTCGTGGACGGCAACAAGCGCATCGCCTGGTACGCGACCTGGGTCTTCCTGCACCTGAACGGGCACCCGCTCGACGCGGACTTCGACGTGGACGAGGCCGAGGCGTTCGTCCTGGACGTCTGCCAGGGCGCCCTCGACGTGCCCAAGATCGCCGCCCAGCTCCCGAGGTTCGCCCGCTGAGCCGGGGCCGGGCCGTGGGGCGGATGTGACGCTCACCGCACGGCCCGAGGTCAGCGCGTCGGCCGACCCGTGTTCGATCGAGGTTCCGGTGGGCCCGCCGGTAAGGTGGCCCGGTTGTCATATCTGGACGAGCGTCTGGACGAGCGTCGAACCGTGACCGGAGATCGTGACTACCACCACCGCCACCTCCTCTCATCACCTCTCTCCCGCCTTCCCCGGCCGTGCCCCCTGGGGCACCGCCAACAAGCTGCGAGCCTGGCAGCAGGGCGCGATGGAGAAGTACATCCAGGAACAGCCCCGTGACTTCCTCGCCGTCGCCACGCCCGGCGCCGGCAAGACCACCTTCGCCCTGACCCTCGCGTCCTGGCTGCTGCACCACCACGTGGTGCAGCAGATCACCGTCGTCGCCCCCACCGAGCACCTGAAGAAGCAGTGGGCGGCGGCCGCGGCGCGGATAGGGATCAAGCTGGACCCGGAGTACAGCGCCGGGCCGCTCAGCAAGGAGTACGACGGCGTCGCCCTCACCTACGCCGGTGTCGGCGTGCGGCCCATGCTCCACCGCAACCGCTGCGAGCAGCGCAAGACCCTCGTCATCCTCGACGAGATCCACCACGCCGGTGACTCGAAGTCCTGGGGCGAGGCCTGCCTGGAGGCGTTCGACCCGGCCGCCCGCCGGCTCGCCCTCACCGGCACGCCCTTCCGCTCGGACACGAACCCGATCCCCTTCGTGACGTACGAGGAGGGGAACGACGGCATCCGCCGCTCCTCCGCCGACTACACCTACGGGTACGGGAACGCGCTCGGCGACGGCGTCGTCCGGCCGGTCATCTTCCTCTCCTACAGCGGCAACATGCGCTGGCGCACCAAGGCCGGCGACGAGATCGCCGCCCGGCTCGGCGAGCCGATGACCAAGGACGCCGTCTCGCAGGCCTGGCGCACCGCGCTCGACCCGCGCGGCGACTGGATGCCGAACGTGCTGCGCGCCGCCGACCAGCGCCTCACCGAGGTGCGGAAGTCCATCCCGGACGCGGGCGGCCTCGTCATCGCCTCCGACCAGGACTCGGCCCGCGCCTACGCCAAGCTGATCCGCGAGATCACCGGCACCAGGGCCACCCTCGTCCTCTCCGACGAGGCGGCCGCCTCCGCGCGCATCGACGAGTTCAGCGAGTCCACCGACCGCTGGATGGTCGCCGTCCGCATGGTGTCCGAGGGCGTCGACGTGCCCCGCCTCGCCGTCGGCGTGTACGCGACGACGATCTCGACGCCGCTGTTCTTCGCGCAGGCCGTCGGCCGTTTCGTGCGATCCCGCAGGCGAGGCGAGACCGCCTCCGTGTTCCTTCCGACCATCCCCAGCCTCCTCGGCTTCGCCAGCGAGATGGAGGTCGAGCGCGACCACGTCCTCGACAAGCCGAAGAAGGCGGGCGAGGACGAGGACCCGTACGCCGAGTCCGAGAAGGAGCTGGCGGAGGCGGAGAAGCAGCAGGACGAGGAGACCGGCGAGCAGGACATGCTGCCCTTCGAGGCGCTGGAGTCCGACGCCGTCTTCGACCGCGTCCTCTACAACGCCGCCGAGTTCGGCATGCAGGCCCACCCCGGCAGCGAGGAGGAGCAGGACTACCTCGGCATCCCCGGCCTCCTCGAACCCGACCAGGTGCAGCTCCTCCTCCAGAAGCGGCAGGCCCGGCAGATCGCGCACAGCCGCAAGAAGCCGGACACCGAGGCCGACCTGTTGGAGCTTCCGGCCGAGCGGCGGCCCGTCGTTTCCCACAAGGAGCTCCTGGAGCTGCGGAAGCAGCTCAACACCATGGTCGGCGCGTACGTCCACCAGAGCGGCAAGCCGCACGGCGTGATCCACACCGAGCTGCGGCGCGTCTGCGGCGGCCCGCCGAGCGCCGAGGCCACCGCCGGCCAGATCCGCGAACGGATCAAGAAGGTCCAGGAGTGGGCCACCCGGATGCGGTGACCCCGGTCCTCCGAGGTGAGAGAGGCCCGTACGACGGCGGTCGTACGGGCCTCTCCGGCGTCCCGCGCACGGCGGGACGGCACCGGGGCCGGCCCCCACGGACGGCCGTCCGGCACCCTCCACGCTACGTGCACGACATAGCCGTCCTTGTCAGCCAAAGTCCCGAGGAGGGCCGACGAAGGTCCTGAACCGTCCGCATCCGGTCGCCCGCGCCCGGATTCTGGACGAGGTCTTCCGCTGAGCGGAGCGGGTCGCTACTGTCCCGGCACAAAGCAACCGCCCCGTGGCAGCGCCGCCGCGGAGCGCAGCCGGTGTACCCCTTCCTGCCGGCGGCCTCTGACGTGCGTCGCCGACGGGACCGGCGCCGCGAACCCCGTGGGAGCCGCCGCCACTCACTTTCCGAAGGAGAGGGCGTCGTGACCGCGGAGACCTCCCAGACGCTCGACCGGGGACTCAGAGTCCTCAAACTGCTCGCCGACACCGACCACGGCCTGACCGTCACCGAGTTGTCCAACAAACTCGGCGTCAACCGGACCGTGGTCTACCGCCTGCTCGCCACCCTGGAGCAGCACGCCCTCGTCCGCCGCGACCTCGGCGGGCGGGCCCGTGTCGGCCTCGGCGTGCTGCGCCTCGGCCGCCAGGTGCATCCGCTGGTGCGGGAGGCGGCCCTGCCCGCCCTGCGCTCGCTCGCCGAGGACATCGGCGCGACCGCGCACCTCACGCTCGTCGACGGGGCGGAGGCGCTCGCCGTCGCCGTCGTCGAGCCCACCTGGACGGACTACCACGTGGCCTACCGGGCAGGCTTCCGCCACCCGCTGGACCGCGGCGCGGCGGGCCGCGCCATCCTCGCCGCCCGCCAGGGCACCCTCATCGAACCCGGCTTCACCCTCACCCACGGCGAGCTGGAGGCCGGGGCGAGCGGGGCGGCGGCGCCGCTCGTCGGCGTCACCGGCATCGAGGGCAGCGTCGGCGTCGTCATGCTCGCGGACGCCGTGCCGGAGCGCGTCGGCCCCCGCGTCGTCGACGCGGCCCGGGAAGTGGCGGACGCGCTGCGCTAGCCCGCGCCCGCGCCCGCTTCTGCCGAGGGGGTACCCGTACGCGCCAGGGGTACCGCCGCGCTGGTGCCCGCTGCCCACGCCCGGCTGCCGAAGGGGACCCGTAGGCACCACGGGTGCCCCCGCGCCAGTGCCCGCCGCCCCGCCCGCATCCGCCGCGGGGGTACCCGTACGCACCACGGGTACCCCTGCGGCGCGTGTACGGGCCCGCACGGCCCTACCTGAGGAGCAGCTCCGCGACCGCTGCGCGGGCGTGGTGCACCGAGCGGCCCGTCCGGACGGTGGTCAACAGGCCGGCCTCGCGGAGCGCCGCCGTGTGGCCGGAGACGGTGGCCGCCGACACCCCCAGGGCCCGGGCCAGTTCCGTCGTCGTCCGCGGCCCGGGCAGGGCGCGCAGCAGCGCCGCCCTCGTCGGGCCCAGGACGCCCGCCAGCGGCTCCCGCGACCCGCCAGGGGCCTCCGCCGGTACGGGAGGCAGCCCCGGGCCCGCCGGATAGGCGATCACGACCGGTCGGCCCGGCCGGTCCTGCACCAGCGGCGCGCCCCGCCAGTGGAAGGTCGGCAGCAGGACCAGCCCCCGCCCCCCGAGCCGCACCTCCCGGCTCCCGGACCCGGCCGGCCAGGTCCACACCCCGCCCTGGAGGACCGAGCCCGGCGCGAGGGCCGTCAGCGCCGCCCCGGGCCCGCCTTCCGCGAGCGCCACCGCGTGCCGGGCGAACTCCGCCCGGTGCAGGTCCTGCACCAGCCCCCACACCGGCGCCAGGACCGCCTCGTACGCCGCCCGCTGCGCGCCCGCGAGCGTCCGCCAGCCCTCCGGTCCGCCCGCGTGCAGCGACCGCACCCACGCCGGAGCCGGGCCGCCGTGACCCGCGTACACCCGCTCCAGCTCGGACCGTACGAGCTCCGGAGGGGCCGCCCGCATCTCCGCGAACCCTTCTTGCCGGGTCTCGCCCAGCACGTCCAGGAACACCGGCGCGGAACCACCCGGCACCAGGTCCGCGAGCGGCCCCGCCGCGGCCGACAGGGCCCGGGCCGTCCTCGCCCGCCACCGCCCGAACAGCAGCGCCTCGTGCGGCGCGCCGAGCATCAGCAGCGCCGCGTGCAGCTCGGGCACGGGAGAGGGCCGCGGCGCGTACCGCAACCGCCCCCAGTCCTCCACCGAGAAGTGGACCCGCACTCCGCCCCCTCACCGCTTACGGCTGTCACCGTGGGCGCCCCTCACCGTCCACGGCTCTCACCGTCCCGCACCTCCCACCGTGCGCGGCCCTCATCGTCCGCCACCCGCCCGGGCAGACGTTCCCCTCCGGGCGGACGGACGTTCTGGTCCGGACGGACCTCCCGGTCCGACAGACGCCCCCGTCCGCGCCACCGTCCCCGGACGAGCCTTTAGGCCCCCGCCGAAAGGCTCGTCCCCGGGCGTGGACGGGAAGCAGCATGCCCGCATGAACGACACCTTCCCGCTCCCCGTCCCCTCCCGCCGGACCGCCCCCTCCCGCCGGACCGTCCTCGGCGCCGCGTTCCTCGGCGCCGCCTCCGCCGGCCTGTCCGCCCTCCCGGCGCGGGCCTCGGCCGGGCTCATGCCCGTGCTGCCCGCGCCGACCGGGCCGTACGCCGTCGGTGTCGTCCGGCACGCGTTCACCGACCCGGCGCGCACCGACCCGTGGGATCCGGCGCTCGGAGCCCGGCAGGTCGTCGTCGGGGTCGTGTACCCGGCCCGGAGCGTCGCCGGGTTCTCCCGGGCCCCGCAGCTCACGCCCGGCGAGGCGGCCGTGTTCGGGGAGCTCGCCCCGATGGCGCGGGGGCTTCCCGCCACCGGCGTCGACTGGGCCGGGACGCTCACCCACGCGCACGCCGGCGCGCCGCCGCTGCCGGGCCGCCGGCCGGTCGTGCTGTACACGCCCGGCGGCGGCGACGCCCGCACCCTCGGCACCGGCCTCGCCGAGGACCTGGCGAGCCACGGGGCGGTCGTCGTCCTCGTCGACCACCCCGGCGAGGCGAGTCAGGTGGAGCTGCCCGACGGCACGGTCCGGGAGACCGTGCTCCACGGGCCGCCGGACCCGGAGACCTTCCGCACCATGGTCGACACCCGCGTCGCCGACCTCCGGCTCGTCCTCGACCGGCTCGCCGAGCTGCCGCACGCCGCCGTCATGGACCCGTGCGGGACCGGGATCGCCGGGCACTCCGCCGGTGGCACCGCCGCCGCCCTGCTCGCCGCCCGCGACCCCCGGATCCGGGCCGTGGCGAACCTGGAGGGCTATCTCGACGTGGAGCCCTGGCCGGGGGACCGGCCGCTGCTCCTGCTCCGCACCGACGGCTTCGAGGGCGCCGACCGGATCGAACGCTCCTGGGCGGGCCTGCGGGCCCGGCGCCGCACCCTGCGGGCCGCGAACCACTGGGTCCTCACCGATCACGCGGCGATCGTCCCCCGGCTGCACGCCGCCGGGCTCGTGCCGGACGCCGTACGGGACGGGCTCGTCGGCCCGGGCGACGCGGCGGACTCCTTCGCGGCCGTCCGCCACGAGCTGCGCCGCTTCTTCGGCCGGGAGCTGCGGGGCGCTTCCGGCCGGGAGCGGCGCGGTGTCCCCGGCCGGGAGGCGGGCGGCGCCCGCCGCTGAGCCCGGCCCAGTAGATTGGACGCGTGCTCTCGCGTCTCTCCCGTATGCCCCGGTCCCGTGTGCTCGCGGCGTGCGCCGTGCCCGTCGTCGCGCTGGTCGCCGTGGCGGGGCTCGCGCCGCTGCCGTTCGCGATCGCCCAGCCCGGCAGCACCGCCGACGTCCTCGGCAGGGACCGGGGCCGGGAGATCATCACGATCACCGGCGCCCCCGTCCGGCCCACCACGGGGCAGCTGCGGATGACGACGATCCTCGCCACCGGCCCCGGCACGGACATCGACTTCGGGGACGTCGCCGACGCCTGGTTCCGCACCGACCGCGCGGTGCTCCCGCACGACTCCGTCTACCCGCCGGGCAAGTCCGACGCGGAGATCGAGAAGCGGAACATCGGGCAGATGAAGGAGTCCCAGGACGCCGCCGCCATGGCCGCCCTGAGGTACCTGGAGCTCGACCCGGCGAAGGTGAAGGTGGAGCTGCACCTCGCCGACGTCGGCGGCCCCAGCGCCGGCCTGCTCTTCGCCCTCGGCGTCGTCGACAAGCTCGACGGCGACGGCGACGGTGGCCAGCTCACCGGCGGCAGGGTCGTCGCCGGTACGGGCACGATCGCGCCGGACGGGAAGGTCGGGGCGGTCGGCGGCGTCTCCCTCAAGACGCAGGCCGCCTCCCGCGACGGCGCCACCGTCTTCCTGGTCCCCAAGGACGAGTGCTCCGACGCGCGGGCCGAACTCCCGGACGGCATGCGGCTCGTGCCCGTCACCGCGCTCACCGACGCGGTGGACTCGCTGCGGGCACTCGGGCAGGGCCAGGAGTCGAAGGTCCCGAGCTGCTGACGGAGACCTCGTCCATGGCACGCCACGTGGGGAAGACCGCCGGGGCGAGCGTCACCAGGAAGTAGAGCGCGGCGACCCCCAGCAGGGTCGCCGTCAGCCCCGCCGCCTCCACCACGAGACCCGTCACCAGCCCGCCCAGCGGCGTCGCCATCAGCACCCCGGCCGTGGACGCCGCGGCGACCCGGGTCCGCAGCGCCTCCGGCACCCGCTCGTACATCACGGTCGTCAGCACCGGGTTGAGCACCCCGGCCCCCAGACCGGCCACCACCGCCGTCACGAGCAGTGGGGCGACCGTCTCCGTCGTCGCCGCGACCACGAACAGCGGGGCGCCGGTCAGGAGGAAGCCGGTGGTGAAGACCGCCCGGCGCGGGAAGCGGTGTCCCACGGCCCCGTAGAGCAGCGCCGCGGCGAGCGCGCACCCCGCGAAGACGGCGACCAGCAGGCCCTGGGCGGCCGGCCCGCCCAGGTGTTCCCGGGCGTGCAGCGGCAGCAGCACCGAACTCCAGCTCAGGGAGAGTCCGTTGGTGACCATCACCAGGAGCGTGATGCCGAGCATCAGCCGGTCGCCGAAGAGGTAGGCGTACCCCTCGCGCAGGTCGGTCCGATAGCGCTCCGCCGAGAGGCGGGGCCCGTCGCGCCGAGGCTCGGCCGCCGGTACGCCGCGCAGCCCGTGCGCGACGAGCAGCGCGGAGACCGTGAAGGTCCCCGCGTCGAACAGGAGGACGGTCTCGGCGCCGGCCGTCGCCACCAGGACGCCCGCGAGCGCGGCGCCGCCCATCCTGGCTCCGCGCGACACCGCGTCGTACAGGCTCGCGGCCCGGGCGAGCGGGGTCCCGGCCCGCTCCGCGAGATGCGGCACCAGGACGTGGCGGGCGGTCTCGCCGGGGGCGTGGAAGAGGCCGTTGACCGCCATCAGCGCGCAGAGCAGCCCGTAGGTGAGGTGTCCGGTGTGGTGCAGCAGGGGGATCGCGGCGAGCGCGAGCCCGCACACCAGGTCGGACGCGACGCTGACCCGCCGCCGCCCGATCCGGTCCACGAGCGGCCCGCCCGCCACCGCGGAGAGGACCACCGGGAGCGCCGCGCAGAACGCGACGAACCCGGCCTTGCCGGGGCTGCCCGTGGTCTCCAGGGCGAACCACGGCACGCCGATGAGGGTGAGCGAATTCCCCGCGATGGAGATGGCGTTGGCCGCGAGGACGGTGACGAGGGGGCGCTTGCTGGTCTTGTTCCCGGTGGCACGCACGTGTCTCGCGGTCCCTTCCGTGGTGGTCGGTTCGTGGCTGGTGCGGGTCCAGGGACGGGGGGAGTGGGCCGCGCGCAGCGGCCCCGCGCCGGCCCCGGACCGCTCCGCCCGCTCACTCCGGCCGCCCCCGGCTCACTCCTCCCGCTGGGGGAACGCGTGCAGGTGGAGCCGTACGCGCTCCGCGTTCGGCGCGGTGGCCTCGGGCACGTGCCGGTACTCGTCGATCAGGGCGTGCAGGCGCTCCCCGAGCTCGCGCGCGGCGGCGGGCGGCAGCCGCAGGGTGAAGTCGCTCATGTCGGAGGCGCCGGCCCAGGCGGGCCACTCGTGCCGGGTGGCGATCCAGGTGGACAGTTCCTGGGTGTGGTTGGTCGCGACCTCGTGCAGGAGGAGGTCGGCGGCGCCCCGCACCTCGGGGTCGGCGTTCCCGACCAGGGAGTCGTCCCAGCTGATGCCCTCCTGCGCGGCCCTCCACCACCGCTCCCGCCCCTTCCCGAGGCTCGGGTCGTCCTCGACGAAGCCGTGCGCGGCGAGCTGGCGCAGGTGGTAGCTGGTGGCGCCGCTGGACTCGCCGAGGCGTTCGGCGAGCCGGGACGCGGTGGCGGGGCCGTACTGGCGCAGGGTGCGGAGGAGCCGCAGGCGGAGCGGGTGGGCGAGGCCGCGCAGGGAGCGCGGGTCGAGCGCGCGGGTGACGTGCTCGGGCGGGGCCTTCGCGGCCTCTTCGGGCTCGGGCATGCCCTGAGCGTAGAGATGCAAAGAAAGCGTTGCAAGGGTTTCTTTGCATCAACCCCTTCGTCCCCGCTGCTCCGGCTCACCGCCCGCCGCCTGCTCCACCAGCGGGATGATCCGCAGCGGCACCGCGTTCTCCATCACGATGGCCGTCGACGCCCGCACGATCCCCTCGAAGGCGACCACCTTGTCGATCACCCGCTGGAGGTCCGCGTTCGACCGCGCCACCAGCCGGCACAGCATGTCCCCGTGGCCCGTCGTGGTGTGCAGTTCGAGGACCTCCGGCACCGTCGCCAGGTGCTCCCGGACGTCCGCGCCCTGGCCCTGCTTGATCTCCAGGGTCGCGAAGGCCGTCACCGGGTAGCCGAGCGCCGCCGGGTCCACCTGGGGGCCGAAGCCGCGGATCACCCCGCTCGCCTGGAGGCGGTCGAGGCGGGCCTGGACGGTGCCCCGGGCCACGCCGAGCCGCCGCGACGCCTCCAGGACGCCGATGCGCGGCTCCCTCGCCAGGAGCACGATCAGCCGCCCGTCCAAATGATCGATCGCCACGACGCCCTCCGAGTGGTCACGATGTACAAGTCGCCCGGCCATACTCGCGTGGCGCTGTACATCTTGCCCACCCCAACTGCGAACTATTGCGCACCTTGCAGGTCGGCGGGACGCTGACCCCATGACTGAGACCCTTGACCACACCCCTTCCACCGCGCGCGAGGCCGACCCCTTCCCGGTGAAGGGCATGGACGCGGTCGTCTTCGCCGTGGGCAACGCCAAGCAGGCCGCGCACTACTACTCCACCGCCTTCGGCATGAAGCTGGTCGCCTACTCCGGACCGGAGAACGGCAGCCGGGAGACCGCCAGTTACGTCCTCACCAACGGCGCCGCCCGTTTCGTGTTCACCTCCGTCATCAAGGCGAGCAGCGACTGGGGCCGCTTCCTCGACGCGCACGTCGCCGAGCACGGCGACGGCGTGATCGACCTGGCCATCGAGGTCCCCGACGCCCGCGCCGCGTACGCCCACGCCGTCGCGCAGGGCGCCACCGGCCTGGTGGAGCCGTACGAGCTGAAGGACGAGCACGGCACCGTCGTCCTCGCCGCCATCGCCACCTACGGCCAGACCCGCCACACCCTCGTCGAGCGCTCGGCCTACACCGGCCCGTACCTCCCCGGGTACACCGCTGCCGCCCCGATCGTGGAGCCGCCGGCCAAGCGCACCTTCCAGGCGATCGACCACTGCGTCGGCAACGTCGAGCTCGGGAAGATGAACGAGTGGGTGACGTTCTACAACGACGTCATGGGCTTCACCAACATGAAGGAGTTCGTGGGCGACGACATCGCCACCGAGTACTCCGCCCTCATGTCGAAGGTGGTCGCGGACGGCACCAAGAAGGTGAAGTTCCCGATCAACGAGCCGGCGATCGCGAAGAAGAAGTCGCAGATCGACGAGTACCTCGAGTTCTACAACGGCCCCGGCGTCCAGCACATCGCCCTCGCCACCAACGACATCGTCGCCACCGTGCGCTCGATGCGCGCCGCCGGCGTCGAGTTCCTGTCCGTCCCGGACGCCTACTACGACACCCTCGGCGAGTGGGTCGGCGACACCCGCGTGCCGATCGACGAGCTGCGCGAGCTGAAGATCCTCGCCGACCGCGACGAGGACGGCTACCTGCTCCAGATCTTCACCAAGCCGGTCCAGGACCGCCCGACCGTCTTCTTCGAGATGATCGAGCGCCACGGCTCCATGGGCTTCGGCAAGGGCAACTTCAAGGCCCTCTTCGAGGCCATCGAGCGCGAGCAGGACAAGCGCGGCAACCTGTAGGACCGGCCGGCGCGTCCGGGGCGGGGCACGGGGCCCGTCCCGGACACGCGGTCACCTCCTCGCCCCGCTCAGCGGTCCCCCCGGGCCGCCGCCCCCACCGGCGGAGCGTCCCCCTCCACCGCCGCCGCCCGCACCGGCAGCGCGTCCTTCGGCACCGCCTCCGGATCCGGCTCGCCCAGCTCCGCCAGCGCCGCCTCGGCCCGCGGCGCGTGCAGCGGTGAGAACGACGGGTGGATCCGCAACGCCTCCTCCAGGTGCCGCCGCGCCTGACCGGTCCGCCCCAGCGCCCGCTCGATCTCCCCCAGGTGGTACGTGAACGAGGCGCTCCGCAGCCCCTCCTCGGTGGCCCCGCGGGCGTACGGCAGCGCCTCCTCCGACTCGCCCGCCCGGTGCAGCGCCCAACCCAGCGCGTCCGCCACCGCCACCGACCGGTGCCCCTTCCCCCAGAGGGCCTTCAGCCGGGCCACCGCCGCGGCCGGATCGCCGTGGTCGGCGTCGAGCAGCCCGAGGACGACGTCCCCCGCGGCCCAACTCCCCTCCCGCAGCCGCTGGTACGCCGCCCGCGCGTCCGCGTCCAGGCCCAGTGACTCCGCCAGCTCCCCGGCCTCCAGGACGTACTCGGGGAGCGGCTGACGAGCCAGCGCCGCCCGCCACTCCCGCCGCGCCTCGCCGGTCCGGCCGAGCGCCGCGAGCGCCCGCGCCCGGCCCGCGAGCGCCGGCCCGTGGTCGGGCACGAACCGCAGCGCCGTCCCGTACCGCTCCAGGGCCTCGGCCGGCTCGCCCCGCTCCCACGAGAACCGCCCGAGGCGCGCGTACGCCTCCGCCTTCTCCGCGTCCGACGCCGCGAGCGCCGCCGCGTCCAGCGCCGTGGCGTCGGCGTCCTCCCGCCAGCCCCGGTCCCGGTAGACCTGCGCGGCCCGGCCCCGCACCATGGCCCCGCCGTGCAGCTCGTCGAGGCGCTCCATGGCCTTGCGGGCCGCCGCGTAGTCGCCGAGGCCGTTGTACGCGTCGATGAGGAGCGGGTACGCGTTCCACCGCTTCGGCGCCGCCTTCCTGGCCCGCTCGCCCCACTCCTCGGCGCCCTTCCAGTCGCCCCGGGCCCCGGCGAGCGCCGCGAGCCCCAGCTGCGCGTCCACGTTCCCCCGCCCGGCCGGCAGCTCCGCCAGCGAACGGTTCAGCGCCCGCTCGGCCCTCGGCAGGTCCCGTACGTCGCCGAGCCGGGCGCCCCGCTCCGTGTAGGCCGCGCCGAGCACCGCCCACGACGCGGCGTCGTCCGGGTGGTCCGCCAGCCACTCCTCCCGGTCGCGGATCAGCGCCACGAGGTCCGGCAGCGCCGCCGGCGCCCCCGCGTGGGCCGCGCTCGCCGCCCGCTCGGCGGGCCTCGGGGGCCGCGGCGGCGGGTCCCCGCCGAGCAGCTCCGGCAGGTACAGCAGCGCCGTCGCCGCGAGCACCGCCACCGCCCCGGAGGCCAGCACCAGCCGCGACACGTTCTGGCTCTTCATCGCGCTCATGCGCCTCACTGTGCGCCCGCTCGCGCTCGTACGAAGAGCGCACGAGCCGCCCGCTCCGGCGGGTTCACACCATCGGCCCCCGGTGCCACGCTGGGACCATGGACGATCTCCAGACGCCCCACCGGGATCCCCGCCCGGATCCCCGTGCGGCCCTCCTCGTGGACCTCCGCGCCGGACTCCCCGCCGACGCCGTCCTCGCCGACCCGGACGTGACGGCCTCCTACGCCCGCGACATGGCGAGCTTCTGCGCGGCCGGCACCCCCGCCGCCGTCGTGCTGCCGCGCACCGTCGAAGAGGTCCGGCACGTCATGCGGACGGCGACCGCGCACCGCGTCCCGGTCGTGCCGCAGGGCGCCCGCACCGGACTGTCCGGGGGCGCCAACGCCTCCGAGGGCTGTGTCGTGCTCTCCCTCGTCAAGATGGACCGGATCCTGGAGATCGACCCGGTCGACCGCGTCGCCGTCGTCGAACCGGGCGTCGTCAACGCCGTCCTGTCCCGCGCCGTGAACGAACACGGCCTGTCCTACCCGCCGGATCCCTCCAGTTGGGAGTCGTGCACCATCGGCGGCAACATCGGCACCGCCTCCGGAGGCCTGTGCTGCGTCAAGTACGGCGTCACCGCCGAGTACGTCCTCGGCCTCGACGTCGTGCTCGCCGACGGACGCCTCCTCACCACCGGGCGCCGCACCGCCAAGGGCGTCGCCGGATACGACCTCACCCGGCTCTTCGTCGGCTCCGAGGGCAGCCTCGGCGTCGTCGTGAAGGCCGTCCTCGCGCTCAAGCCGCAGCCGCCCGCCCAGCTCGTCCTCGCCGCCGAGTTCCCCTCCACGGACGCAGCCTGCGCCGCCGTCTGCGCGATCATGGAGCGCGGACACACGCCCTCGCTCCTCGAACTCATGGACCGCACCACCGTCCAGGCCGTCAACCGCATGGCGCGGATGGGCCTCCCCGAGACCACCGAGGCGCTCCTCCTGTGCGCCTTCGACACCCCGGACCCGGCCGCCGACCTCGCCGCCGTCGGCGCGCTCTGCGCCGCCGCCGGGGCCACCGAGGTCGTCCCCGCCGCCGACGCCGCCGAGTCCGAACTCCTCCTCCAGGCCCGCCGGCTCTCCCTCACCGCCCTGGAGACCCTCAAGCCGGCCACGATGATCGACGACGTCTGCGTGCCCCGCACCCGGCTCGCCGAGATGCTCACCGGCACCAGCGCCATCGCCGAGGAGTACGCCCTCACCATCGGCGTCTGCGTCCACGCGGGCGACGGCAACACCCACCCCGTCGTCTGCTTCGACCCCACCGACGAGGACGAGTCCCGGCGCGCCCGCGAGTCCTTCGACGCGATCATGGCGCTCGGCCTCTCCCTCGGCGGCACCATCACCGGCGAACACGGCGTCGGCGTCCTGAAGAAGGAGTGGCTGGCCCGCGAACTCGGGCCGGTCGGACTCGAACTCCAGCGGGAGATCAAGCGCGTCTTCGACCCGCTGGGCCTCCTCAACCCCGGAAAGCTGTTCTGACCCCGGGGGTCCGTCACAGCTCGCCGTCCTGTGCGTCGTCCGAGCCCCACGGGTCCCGCAGCCACAGGTCGTCGCCGACCGCGGTGGTCGCCAGCAGCTCCGCCAGGCCGTCGTCGATGCCGAGCCGCTCCGACTCCGTGCCCGGCGGCACCGTGCGCAGGGTCCGCTCCAGCCAGGCGGACACCTGCGCCGACGGGGCCTCCAGGAGCGCGTCGCCGTCGGGGGAGGAGAGGGCCATCAGGATGACGCTGCGGCCGTCGACCTTCGTCGGCCAGATCCGCACGTCCCCCTGGCCGCAGGGCCGGAAGACGCCCTCGACGAGCAGCTCGCGGGCGAAGGTCCAGTTCACCGGGTGCTCGGAGCCGATGTGGAAGGTCATGTGGACGGCGTACGGGTCGTCGGTGCGGTAGGCGAGCCGGGCGGGCACCGGGACCGAGCGCTCGGGGGACAGGACCAGCTTCAGCTCCAGCTCGCGCTCGACGGTGGTGTGCTCCGTGTTGTTCCGCATGACTGCTGCCTCTCGCGTAGGGGCCCCGGACGGGCCTTCACCTGGAGAGAGCGCGGTGGACGCGGTGCATTACGCGACTTCGGGGAAGTTTTTTTCGGGGAGTTCCTCCGGCCGCCCGGGACCCCGGCCCAGGGCCCGAACCTCACGGGGAGTGAGCGATTCCGTCCTCCTTCGCGTGAAGGCGGGCTTTCTCGCGGGCTCTTTCCTCCCTGGCGGAGGTTCTTCGTTACTGTGCCTCCTTAGTGTGGTGACGGAACGTTGTGACTGAACGGAGTCGGGGCAGTGGCTACTCCACCCGGAGGCGGCGGCGAGGTACCGCAGGCGGGGTACTACCCGGACCCGTCGATTCCCGGATACATCCGGTACTGGAACGGCGGCTCCTGGGTGCCCGGCACGAGCCGGCCCGCCCCCAAGGACGGCGAGGGCGCGCCCGTGCCGCCCGCCCCGGCCATGCCGGCCGGGCCGGTCCTCGCGCCGAGCCCCGCCCCCGCGCCGGCCGTCCCCGCCCCTGCCGCGGCGCCCGAGCCCGCCCCGGCGCCGGCCCCCGCGCCCGCTCCCGAGCCCGCCCCCGCGGCCGTCGCCCCCGCGCGGGCCGCCGTCGACGAGACCGGGCCCGTCTTCTTCGACGAGGAGCCGGAGGCCTGGGAGGCCCCCGCGGCCGCCGTGCCCGACCCGCGCTCCCCGGTCGAGTGGCCGACCGCCCCGGCGCAGGCGGAGGCGCCCGCCGTGGACCCCCGCGTCCCGAGCGCCCCCGCCCGCCTCGGCGGCATGCCCGTCACCCCGGCCCCCGCCCCGGCCCACGAGCCCCCCGCGCCCGCCCCGGCCCCGGCGCCCGTCCACGAGGCCCCGGCCCCCGCCCCCGTACAGCCGCAGCCGCAGCCCGCCCCGGTACAGCCGCAGCCCCAGCCCGCCCCCGTGCAGGCGCAGGCCTCCGCCCCCGTCGCCCCCTCCTGGGCCCACCCCCACCCCCAGCCGGCGCAGCTCCAGTCCCCACTCCAGCCGCAGGCACCGCAGCCCCAGCCGGCGCAGGGGCAGCAGCCCGTGGTCCCGTGGAAGCCGCCGGTCGAGGACCCCTTCCTCGCGGCCGTCCGCGATCAGTCCTCCGCGCCGCCGGCCGGGCTCGGGCGCCGGCTGGTGGCCCGGGTGATCGACACCCTCCTGCTCGGCGCGATGGCGGCCGGGGCCGCCTTCCCCTTCGTCACCGCCGCCCTGGACCACATCCAGGCCAAGATCGACGCGGCCGAGCGCTCCGGCGTCACCGTGCAGGTGTGGCTCGTCGACGGCACCACCTCCGTCCAGTTCGGCATCGCCCTCGGCCTCTTCCTCGTCCTCGGCCTGCTGTACGAGGCGCTGCCCACCGCCAAGTGGGGCCGCACGCTCGGCAAGAAGCTGTGCGGCGTCCAGGTCAGGGACATCGAGGCGCACGAGCCGCCGACCCTCGGGCGGTCGCTGCGCCGCTGGTTCGTCCACACCTTCCTGGGCCTGCTGGTGATCGGCGTCCTCGACGCGCTCTGGTGCGTCTTCGACCGCCCGTGGCGCCAGTGCTGGCACGACAAGGCGGCCGGCACCTTCGTCGCGAGGACCTGACCCGCCGGGGCACGGACCGCCGGCCCGCCGCGGGGCGGACGGCGGTCCCCCGAACGGGGGCCCTTCCGTTGCGGCCGCCCGGCCGCCGGGATGCGATGCCCCCATGAGCACCGACCAGCCGCCGCCCGGCCCGCCCCCCGACGACGACCCCTTCGCCAAGCGGCCCCAGGAACCGCCCGGGGAACCGCCCTACGGCCCGCCGCCGGGGCCCCCGCCGCCCGGGAGCCCGTACGACTCGCCGTACCCGCCCCCGCCCCCGTACGGCGGCTACGGCGGGGGCTACGGCGGCACCGACCCGCTCTCCGGGATGCCGCCGCTCGCCGAGACCGGCCGCCGGGTCCTGGCGCGGCTCATCGACTGGCTGATCATCGCGGTGCCGCTCGCGATCATCGGCATCCCGTTCGACATCTACGACCGGGCGACGGTCGACGGCGACGACTTCCAGGCCACCTGGACCGGCGGCTGGCAGCTGGTCTTCCAGCTCCTGACGATCGTCGCGTACGTCACGTACGACACCGTGCTCACGGCGCGGGACGGGCAGACCGTCGGCAAGCGGCTGATGAAGCTGCGCGTCGCCATGCTCAACGACGGCTCCACGCCCCCGATGAGCCAGTCGCTGCTGCGGGCCGTCGTGCTCTGGCTGCCGGCGCTGATCTGCTGCGCCTGCCTGTGGCCGCTGCTCATCCTGATCCTCATCCTCGTCGACAAGCCCTACAAGCAGGGCCTGCACGACAAGGCGGCGAAGACGGTGGTCGTCACCGTGCCGAGGTAGCCGCCGGCGGCACGGACGGACTCACCGACCGGTCCGGGTATCGGCTCCCGCGCCCATCCGCGCGGCCGGTACCCGGACCGCGTCGTTCCCGGCGGCGGGCGCCGGGGCGTCGGGGGTCTTGACGGGCCGCGCCGCCGAGGGCATCGTCACCGCCACGAGCACGCCGAGCACCAGCCCGGCGAGACAGGCCGCGGCGACGGCCGGCGGCCCGGTGGCCCCGGTCACCAGCAGGAGCGCGGCGGTCGCGAGGACCACGACGGCCGAACCGTAGGCGTACTGCGCTGCGTTCGGACGCTGCATGACGGATACCGCCCCTCCGGACTCGCGGTCGACTCTACGACGCTCGATGCCCGCGGGGGACGCCGGGTAAGCGTGACCTGACCCACGGTGCCGGAGCACGGGGGGCGCACGGGTGGCACGCCGGGGCCGGCACCCGGACTTCGGCTTCGCTTCCCCCTCCCGACCGTCCGCATACCGGATTTCGACACCCGCATAGTGCACTTGGTGTGTGCAAGTCAAGATCTGTCTTTTCTGCTCGCTCTCCGGTCGAATGTCGTCACTTGTGACGCGCGACCCGCCCGGACGGACACCCCACCTTCCTGGTCCGAGGGCGCGGGCGCCGGGGAGGAACGACACCAAGTGACCAACAGACGACGGGCGATTCGGGCGTCCGCGGTGGTCGTGGCGCTCGCGGCCACGGCCGCCACCGCCTCGACCTTCAGCACCGCGTGGGCGAACGAGGACGGCAGGATCTCGGCGGCGGACGTCCGCCACGACCCGGCTCCGGGCGACGGCCACAGCCACGAGAAGACCACGGTCGACCACGACCTCGACGGCCCCTTCAGCAAGCAGCAGGCGGCGCAGCGCAAGGCCGCCCTGGAGCAGGTGCTCAGCGGCGAGGCCAAGGTCGAGCGCCGCGGCGGTTCGCAGGTCGTGAAGCTCGACGCGAAGAAGTACGTCGAGCTGGGCCGCGAGAAGACCGACAAGATCTTCACGATCCTCGTCGAGTTCGGCGACCAGGTGGACAACACCACCCTCGTCGACCGCAAGGACGACGAGACGGACGAGCTGAAGCCGAAGTTCGGCGGCCAGCCCGGCCCGCTGCACAATCGGATAGCCGAGCCGGACCGGTCGAAGGACAACTCGACCGCGTGGCAGGCCGACTACAACCAGAAGCACTTCCAGGACCTGTACTTCGGCACCGGCAAGGACCCGAAGACCGGTCAGCAGAAGCACTCCCTCAAGACCTACTACGAGCGCACCTCGTCCGGCCGGTACTCGGTCGACGGCGCCGTCTCCGACTGGGTCAAGGTCCCGTACAACGAGGCCCGCTACGGCTCCAACTACTGCGGCCAGACCAACTGCGCCAACGTGTGGGACACCGTCCGCGACGGCGTGAACGCCTGGGTCGCCGACCAGAAGGCCAAGGGCAAGACCGACGCCCAGATCAAGGCCGACCTGGCGTCCTACGACCAGTGGGACCGCTACGACTTCGACGCCGACGGCAACTTCAACGAGTCCGACGGCTACATCGACCACTTCCAGATCGTCCACGCGGGCGAGGACGAGTCGGCCGGCGGCGGCGCCCAGGGCACCGACGCCCTGTGGGCCCACCGCTGGTACGCCTTCGGCACCAGCGCGGGCAAGACCGGCCCCGCGAACAACAAGGCCGGCGGCACCCCGATCGGCGACACCGGCATCTGGGTCGGCGACTACACGATGCAGCCCGAGAACGGCGGCCTCGGCGTCTTCGCGCACGAGTACGGTCACGACCTCGGCCTGCCGGACCTGTACGACACCGCGGGCGGCGAGAACTCGACCGGCTACTGGTCCCTGATGTCCTCCGGTTCCTGGCTCGGCCTGGGCAAGGAGTCCATCGGCGACATGCCCGGCGACATGAACGCCTGGGACAAGCTCCAGCTCGGCTGGCTCAACTACACCAAGGTGAGCGACGAGCAGCGCGCCGAGAAGTCCACCCACAAGCTGGGCGTGGCGGAGTACAACACCAAGAACCCGCAGGCGCTCCTCGTCGAGCTGCCGAAGAAGGCCGTCACCACCGACATCGTGCAGCCCGCCGAGGGCGCCACGCAGTGGTGGAGCGGCATGGGCGACGACCTCAAGAACACCCTGACCCGCCCGGTCGACCTCACCGGCAAGTCGTCCGCCACCCTGAACCTCAAGGGCTGGTACGACATCGAGGCCGAGTACGACTACCTCTACACCGAGGTGTCGACGGACGGCGGCGCCAACTGGACCGCCCTGGACGGCACGGCCGACGGCAAGCCGATCGACCGCGACGCGGCCGGCACCCCGGCGCTCTCCAGCGTCTCCGGCGCCTACAAGTCGCTCTCGTTCGACCTGTCGGCGTACGCGGGCAAGAAGTTCGACCTCCGCTTCCGCTACCAGACGGACGGCGGCCTCGCGCTCAAGGGCTTCGCGGCCGACTCCATCTCGCTGACCGCCGACGGTGCCACCGTCTTCTCCGACAACGCGGAGAACGGTGACAACGGCTGGACGGCCAAGGGCTTCCAGCGGATGGGCAAGGGCTTCACCAACGAGTACGAGCAGTACTACATCGCCGAGAACCGCCAGTACGTCTCGTACGACGCCACCCTCAAGGTCGGCCCGTACAACTTCGGCTTCACCGGCGACAAGGCGAGCTGGGTCGAGCACTACCCGTACCAGAACGGTCTGCTCATCTGGAAGTGGGACCTGTCCCAGAAGGACAACAACACCTCCCAGCACCCGGGCCAGGGCCTGATCCTTCCGGTCGACGCCCACCCGACCCCGCTGAAGTTCCGCGACGGCACCCTGATGCGCAACCGTGTCCAGGCGTACGACTCCACCTTCGGAACGTACCGGACGGACGCTTTCCAGCTGCACCTGAAGGACGTCCCGACCTGGATCCGCTCGCAGCCGGGCAACCCGGTCTTCGACGACCGCAAGGGCACCTACTGGTACCCGGAGACCGAGCGCGCCGGCGTGAAGGTCACTGACACCAACACCAAGATCGAGGTCGTCAAGGAGCCGAAGAACGGCCAGACGGTCACGGTCCGCGTGGGCCCGTCGACTCGTTGATCGACTAGCTTCACAGTAGAACCGCAGGTCACAGCATGATCGGCCGTCGCCCCCTAGCGGGCGACGGCCGATCGTGTTTAGGTGCAGCTGACCGAGTCCTCAGGGACTCCTTATTGACAGTCGGCTCACGGGGGAGTGGTTCCGCATGCCCGGTGGCGGGTTCTGCAAGTTGCCGGGAGGCAGTGTGGTGGTGGCGATAGGGCTGCCCAGTCCGGCCGGCGACGGCGCCACGGTGCGCTTCCTCGTCCACGCCGCGAACCGGGCCCGCGCCCTGACCAGGCTGCGAAACCTGGGCCTGCGGTCGGTTTACCTGCGGGGGAACGCCGAGCCGCCCACCGGCGACGAGATCACCGCCGTCCTCCACCACCCGGACGGCCTGCTGTGGAGGTCCACCCCGGGCGCCGCCCAGGAGCTGTGGCACCCCGCCAGGGCCCTGCCGAAGGCCCCGGCGGCCTAAAGCCCGGATCCGGGCGCGCCAGCCTTACGAGCCGCGCGCGGGGGGCCCTAGGCGACGACCGGCTCGCCCTTGAGCTCGACGCCCGCCTCCCGGAGCTCGGTGAGCGCCCGGTCGGTGGTCGCGCGGGCGACGCCCGCCGTGAGGTCGAGCAGGACCCGGGTGCGGAAGCCCTCGCGGGCCGCGTCCAGGGCGGTGGCCCGCACGCAGTGGTCGGTGGCGATGCCGACGACGTCGACCTCGGTCACCTCCCGCTCCCGCAGCCACCCGGCCAGCGTGCCGCCGTTCTCGTCCCGCCCCTCGAAGCCGCTGTAGGCGGCCTCGTAGGCGCCCTTGTCGAAGACGGCCTGCACCGCGCCGCCGGCGACCGCCGGGGCGAAGTTCGGGTGGAAGCCGACGCCCTCGGTGCCGGCCACGCAGTGCCGCGGCCAGGAGGTGACGTAGTCCGGCGCCTCGCCGGCCGGGGCGAAGTGCGCGCCCGGGTCGATGTGGTGGTCGCGGGTGGCGACGACGTGGTGGTAGACGGAGCCCGCCGCCTCGCCCACCAGCTCGGTGATGGCGGCGGCGACGTCCGCGCCGCCCGTCACCGCGAGGCTGCCGCCCTCGCAGAAGTCGTTCTGTACGTCCACGACGATCAGTGCGCGGTGCATGGCGGGTGTCCTCGGGTGGTCGGGGCGGTGGGATGGGGCCGAGCCTAGAGACTTCCCCTCCGGTCCGGGAGGGGAAGCCCCGGGCTCTGGACGTATCTCCAGACGGACGCGTCCGCCCGGAGGCGCGCGGTGGGCGGACGCTACAGGTACTCGGTCGGGAGCACCGGCTCGCCGCGCGACAGCTGGACCGCCGACATCGGCAGCCCGGCGCGGGCCGCGATGTGCCGGGTGCGGGCCGCCTCCAGCGGCTCCCTGGCCACCACCTCGCCGCCCTTGACCAGCTCGACGAGGAGCTGGTCGGCGGCGAGCGCGTCCGGGACCGGTCCGGTGCCGACGACCTCGGCCTCGGCGACCCCGTGGGCGTCCTTGCGGCGCGCGGCCCACTTGCGGCCGCCGACGGACGCCTTGCCGCCCAGCGACTTCTTGGCGACCGGCACGAGGGGTGCCCTGCGGTCGTCGGAGGCGGCGCGGGCGACCAGCTTGTAGACCATCGAGCAGGTCGGGTGGCCGCTGCCGGTGACCAGCTGGGTGCCGACGCCGTACGCGTCGACCGGCGCGGCGGCCAGCGAGGCGATGGCGTACTCGTCGAGGTCGGAGGTGACCACGATCTTGGTGTCCCGGGCGCCGAGCTCGTCGAGCTGCGCCCGCACCCGGTGGGCGACGAGCAGCAGGTCGCCGGAGTCGATGCGGACGGCGCCGAGCTCGGGGCCGGCGATCTCGACGGCGGTGCGGACCGCCTCGGTGACGTCGTAGGTGTCGACGAGGAGGGTGGTGCCCCGGCCCAGGCTGTCGACCTGGGCCCGGAAGGCGTCCCGCTCGCTGTCGTGGAGCAGGGTGAAGGCGTGCGCGGAGGTGCCGACGGTCGGGATGTTGTAGCGGAAGCCCGCGGCGAGGTCGGAGGTGGCCTCGAAGCCGCCGACGTAGGCGGCGCGGGAGGCGGCGACGGCGGCCAGCTCGTGGGTGCGGCGGGCGCCCATCTCGATGAGCCGCCGTCCGCCGGCGGCGGCCGACATGCGGGAGGCGGCGGCGGCGATGGCCGAGTCGTGGTTGAGGATCGAGAGGATCACCGTCTCCAGGAGCACGCACTCGGCGAAGGAGCCCTCGACGCGCAGCACGGGGGAGCCGGGGAAGTGCACCTCCCCTTCCGGGTAGCCCCAGATGTCGCCGGAGAAGCGGTATCCGGCGAGCCACTTCAGGGTCGGCTCGTCGACGATCCCCCGCTCGCGCAGGAAGGCGAGGACGGCCGGGTCGAAGCGGAAGTTCTCGACGGCGTCCAGGACCCGGCCGACGCCCGCGAGGACGCCGTACCGCCGCCCCTCGGGCAGCCGCCGGGTGAACACCTCGAAGACGGAGTGCCGGTCGGCGGTGCCGGCCCTGAGGGCGGCCTGGAGCATGGTCAGCTCGTACTGGTCGGTGAAGAGCGCGGTCGACGGCACGTCC
Organism: Streptomyces sp. NPDC007945; assembly: GCF_042958885.1. Classification (NCBI taxonomy): domain Bacteria; kingdom Bacillati; phylum Actinomycetota; class Actinomycetes; order Kitasatosporales; family Streptomycetaceae; genus Streptomyces; species Streptomyces sp. NPDC007945. Next base: position 1,092,101 of record NZ_JBIBJV010000001.1, on the reverse strand, counting down.
ACCGGGAGCCCAAGGTCCACAGCGTTCATGGGGACGATGCTAGCGCAGAAATCGTCAGTTTGACGAATAGTCGGTCCGGGAGGCGTCGGAGAGGTGGCGCGGAGGTGTCGGGGAGGGCGCCGGGGCAAGCGCCGGGCGCGCCCGGGGAGGTGGTGACGGGGCCCGGACGGTGCCCCGTTTGTGCGACAGGGGGCCCCGGGTGGCAGCATGGGGTAAGTGAGCATCGCGCCTATCGAGATCGAACGGACCGAGTCGGCCGAGGAGGTCTCCGCGGTCGTCGAGCCCGACGTCCCTTGGGTCACCCTCGTGCACAACGACCCGGTGAACCTGATGAGCTATGTCAGCTACGTCTTCCAGACGTACTTCGGCTACTCCAAGGACAAGGCGCACAAGCTGATGCTCGACGTGCACAACAAGGGCCGCGCGGTGGTCTCCAGCGGCACCCGCGAGGAGATGGAACGGGACGTGCAGGCGATGCACGGCTACGGACTGTGGGCCACGCTCTCCCAGGACCGCGGCTGATGGCCGGCCACTTCGAGGCCGTGCCGGGCGGCGGAGCGGCCGTCGCGCTCGACGAGGTCGAGGTCTCCATCCTGCGTTCCCTCGCCGTCCAGCTCCTGGAGCTGATCGGCCCGGGCGAGGAACTCGGGGCGGACGCCGACCCGCTCGCCGCCCTCTTCGCCGAGGGGCCCAGCGAGCCGCCCTCCGACCCCGCCCTGCGCCGGCTCTTCCCGGACGCGTACGGGGACGACACCGAGGAGCTGCGGGCGGCCGCCGCCGACTTCCGCCGCTACACCGAGAACGACCTGCGGACCCGCAAGCGCGAGGACGCCCTCTCCGTGGTGCGCGCGCTGGACGGGATGGTCAGCGAGGGCCCGGAGGAGTCCGCGCTCCTGAAGCTGACCCCGGACGAGTCTCGAGCCTGGCTCGGCACCCTCAACGACCTGCGGCTCACCATCGCCACCCGGCTGGAGATCACCGAGGACGAGGAGAGCGAGCGGCTCTACCGGCTGCCGGACAGCGATCCGCGCAAGCCGATGGTGATGGCGTACCTCTGGCTGGGCGCCCTTCAGGAGTCATTGGTGGAGACGCTGATGTCCTGACGGACGGGCTTCACGGGGTGTTCGCTCAGCGGACGCTCAAATCCGGATAACGAACTCGTTATCTGACCGGGCACCTCGTCATCTTGAATCACTTATGTCCATATTTTTTTGTGGCGCGCACCACACACATCTCCGTCGATCACCCCCCGCCCCGTGATAAATCTTCACGACCACTCGGGGACGCCACCCCTGTTCCCGAGGGCGCTTCGGCCGGCTGACCGCCGGTGGCACTCCATCCACATCCGGGGGGATCAGGACCTGATCCGCAGCAGACGCAGTCGCGCGGATCAGCATGGAGAAAGGCGCACCACCATGACCTCAGTGCGGGTCGACAAGCAGCACGACGGCAATGAGGCCGCGGACTCCGCCTCCGGCGAGGGTTACCACCGGGCACTCGGCGCCCGCCAGATCCAGATGATCGCGATCGGCGGCGCCATCGGCACCGGCCTCTTCCTCGGAGCGGGCAAGGGCATCTCCAAGGCGGGACCCAGCCTGATCCTCGCGTACGCCCTCGCGGGCCTCGTCATCTTCTTCATCATGCGGGCGCTCGGCGAGCTCCTCATGTACCGCCCCGTCTCCGGCTCCTTCTCGGAGTACGCGCGGGAGTTCATCGGCCCCTTCGCGGGCTTCGTGACCGGCTGGACGTACTGGCTCTTCTGGGTCGTCACCGGCATCACCGAAGTCACCGCGGCGGCCACCTACATGACCTATTGGTGGAACATCCCGCAGTGGCTGTCCGCCTTGGTCTTCACCGTCATCCTGTACGGCGCCAACCTGATCTCCGTGAAGCTCTTCGGCGAGCTGGAGTTCTGGTTCTCCATGGTCAAGGTCACCGCCATCATCGGCATGATCCTGATCTGCGCCGGCATCCTCACCCTCGGCTTCTCCGACGCCGGTGACACCGCCTCGATCACCCACCTGTGGGACCTGGGCGGCTTCTTCGCCGGGGAGCACGGCATCGCCTCCACCCTCATGACCCTCCAGATGGTCATGTTCGCCTTCCTGGCGGTCGAGCTGGTCGGCGTCACCGCCGGCGAGTCGAAGGACCCGAAGACCGTCCTGCCCAAGGCCATCAACACCGTGCCGTGGCGCATCGCCGTCTTCTACGTCGGCGCGCTGATCATGATCCTGTCGGTCGTGCCGTGGACCGAGTTCCAGCCGGGCGTCTCGCCGTTCGTCGCCGCCTTCGAGAAGATGGGCCTCGGCATCGGCGCCGCGATCGTCAACTTCGTCGTCCTCACCGCGGCCCTGTCCTCCTGCAACTCGGGCATGTACTCCACCGGCCGCATGCTGCGCGACCTCGCGCTCAACGGCCAGGGACCGAAGTTCTTCACCCGGCTGACCGCGAGCGGCACCCCGCTCATCGGCACCACGTTCTCCGCCGCGCTGATGATGGTCGGCGTCTGGATCAACTACCAGTGGCCCGGCGAGGCGTTCAACTACGTCGTCTCCTTCGCCACCATCTCCGGCATGTGGGCCTGGATCATGATTCTGGTCTGCCAGATCCGCTACCGCCTCAAGGCCGACCGGGGCGAACTGCCCCAGTCCTCCTTCAAGGCCCCCGGCGGCATCTGGGCCAGCGTCTTCGCCCTCGCCTTCATCGGCCTGGTCGTCGTCACCATGGGCATGGACGCCGGCAACCGCGTCGCCCTCTACGGCGCCCCCGTCTGGGGCCTGCTGCTCGCCGTCGCCTACCTGGTGCTCAAGGCGCGCAACCCCGAGGGCGCGGCCTTCGCCAAGCGCTCCTGACCAGCGCCGTCCCGGCATCCGGGCCGCTCCGTACCACTCCTCGGTACGGGGCGGCCCGTCTGCTTATCCTGTCGGCATGCTGACGCTCACCCGAGACCTGTACGACCGGATCGTGGAACACGCCCGGGCGGACCACCCCGACGAGGCCTGCGGCGTGGTCGCGGGCCCGGTCGGCTCCGGCCGCCCCGAGCGGTTCATCCCGATGCTCAACGCGGCCCGCTCGCCCACCTTCTACGAGTTCGACTCCGCCGACCTCCTCAAGCTCTACCGCGAGATGGACGACCGGGACGAGGAGCCGGTGATCATCTACCACTCGCACACGGCGACCGAGGCGTACCCGTCCCGCACCGACATCACCTACGCCAACGAGCCCGGCGCCCACTACGTGCTGGTCTCCACCGCGGACACCGACGCCGCCGGCCCCTTCCAGTTCCGCTCGTACACGATCGTCGACGGCGTCGTGACCGAGGAGGAGATCAAGGTCGTGGAGGCCTACGAAGGGGCCTAGGAGAGGCCCGCGCATGGGCCCAGGGAGCGGCCCCGCGCGGCCCCTGTCCGACAGGCGATCGGAAAACGTCCACCATCTGAGATCACATTCCGGAACCCGGACCGGGAATCGATACGATGAGCCCATGGTTTCCCACGACGTGAGCGAAGAGACTCCGGGCACCGTGCTGCTCGTGGCCCGCCTGCACGTCGACCTGTGCCGGGTCGCCGGCGCGATCTGTACATCCCGCGCCGCGCTCTGACCGACCGGCCGAGCGCACCTCACCGTGCGACCCCCCTCCGCGCGGGGGCCCCAGCAGCGCGCCCACCACGACACGTAAGAGTCCTTCCGACAGGAGCCCACGCCCATGGCCATCGAGGTCCGCATCCCGACCATCCTCCGCACCTACACCGACGGCGAGAAGGCCGTCGAGGGCAGCGGGGCGACCCTCGCCGAGCTCTTCGCCGACCTGGAGACCCGCCACACCGGCATCGAGGCCCGCATCGTGGACGACGGCAAGCTCCGCCGGTTCGTCAACGTCTACCTGAACGACGAGGACGTCCGCTTCCTGGAGGGCATCGAGACCAAGCTGTCCGACGGCGACAGCGTCACGATCCTGCCGGCCGTCGCCGGCGGCATGGTCTGATCCCATGCGCTACGACTCCCCGCTGGCGGCGGTCGGCAACACCCCGCTCGTCCGCCTCCCCCGGCTCTCGCCCTCGGACGACGTCCGCATCTGGGCGAAGCTGGAGGACCGCAACCCGACCGGCTCGGTCAAGGACCGCCCCGCGCTCCACATGATCGAGCAGGCGGAGAAGGACGGCCGGCTCACCCCCGGCTGCACCATCCTGGAGCCGACCAGCGGCAACACCGGCATCTCGCTGGCCATGGCCGCCAGGCTCAAGGGCTACCGCATCGTCTGCGTCATGCCCGAGAACACCAGCGAGGAGCGTCGGCAGCTGCTCGCCATGTGGGGCGCGGAGATCATCTCGTCCCCCGCGGCGGGCGGCTCCAACACGGCGGTGCGCGTCGCCAAGGAGCTCGCGGCGGAGAACCCGACCTGGGTGATGCTCTACCAGTACGGCAACCCGCACAACGCGGGCGCCCACTACGCCACCACGGGCCCCGAGATCCTCGCGGACCTCCCGTCCATCACCCACTTCGTGGCGGGCCTCGGCACCACCGGCACCCTCATGGGCGTCGGCCGCTACCTGCGCGAGCACAAGCCCGACGTCAAGATCGTCGCCGCGGAACCCCGCTACGACGACCTCGTCTACGGCCTCCGCAACCTCGATGAGGGCTTCGTCCCCGAGCTGTACGACGCCTCCGTCCTCACCACCCGCTTCTCCGTCGGCTCCGCCGACGCCGTCACCCGCACCCGCGAACTCCTCCAGCAGGAGGGCATCTTCGCGGGCGTCTCCACCGGCGCGGCCCTGCACGCCGCGATCGGTGTGGGCAACAAGGCCGTCAAGGCCGGCGAGAGCGCCGACATCGCCTTCGTCGTCGCCGACGGCGGCTGGAAGTACCTGTCCACCGGCCTCTACACCGCCGCGACGACCGAAGAGGCCATCGCCACGGTCCAGGGCCAGCTCTGGGCCTGACGCCCCGGGCGGCCGCACCGGAACGTCACGCCGACTCGCCCCCGGGCCCGCGCCGCTAGCGCGCGAGATGGCGGACCTGGTCCCACACGACCGGGTCCGCCTCGCCCACCCGCCGCCGGAACCCGAACAGCGGCACGTCCCGCAGCTCGTCCGGCTCCAGGAAACTCGCCCGCCCCCGCGCGTCCCCCACCGCCCCCGGCGGCAGCGCGATGACCCCGGGCCGCTCGTCGTGGTACTTGCTGGTGATCTTCGCGACCAGCGCGCTGTCCCCGCGCACGGACAGCACGAGGCACGGCCGGTCCTTCGCACCGGGCCCGTCCTCGAAGGGCACCTCCGCCCACCAGATCTCCCGCGCCCGCGGCGCGCGCCCCCCGAACTTCCGCGCGGGCGGCCGGGTCCGCCCCGACGGGCGGGTCGACGCACCGGACGGCGGCCGACGCGACGGGCGCCCCGGCGGCCGGGTCCGCGCGGAGGTCCGCGACCTTCCGCCCGCGACCGCCACCACCAGCGCGATCACCACGACCGCGACCAGCGCGGGCCACCACGACGTGTCCATACCCCATGACGTTACCGGCGCCGACCGGGCCGCGCCGCCGCGCCCCGCCGTCCATCCGAACCGGTGACAGAGCCCGTGAGTTGCCCCACAACGGGACGCCACGAAGGAGCGACGGGCCCCCGTGCGCCTTACTCTCGTCTGACCGCACGGCCTCCCCTCCCCTTTTCCGCGTGCCTGACCGCACCCGTCCACGGAGGTTCTCGCTCCTATGAAGCTCACCGTCGTCGGCTGCTCCGGGTCGTTTCCGTCCGCGGAATCGGCCTGTTCGAGCTACCTCGTCGAGGCCGACGGCTTCCGGCTGCTCCTCGACATGGGCAACGGCGCCCTCGGCGAGCTGCAGCGCCACATCGGCCTGTACGACCTGGACGCGATCTTCCTCAGCCACCTCCACGCGGACCACTGCATCGACATGTGCGGCTACTTCGTCGCCCGCTACTACCGGCACGAGGGCGGCCGCTGCGACGCCCTGCCGGTGTACGCCCCCGAGGGCGCCGAGCAGCGCCTGACCACGGCGTACGCCGACACCCCCTCGCCGACGGCGATGAGCGAGGTCTTCGACTTCCGCACCCTGACCACCGGCAGCTTCGAACTGGGCCCGTTCACGATCCGCACCGCGAAGGTGTGCCACCCGGTGGAGGCGTACGGCATCCGCGTCGAGCACGGCGGCCGCGCCCTCGCGTACTCCGGCGACACCGGGGTCTGCGAGGCCCTGCACTCGCTCGCCGACGGTGCGGACCTCTTCCTCTGCGAGGCGTCCTTCACCCACGGCAAGGAGGACATCCCGGAGCTCCACCTCAACGGCCGGGAGGCCGGCGCGCAGGCGGACCGGGCCCGCGTGGGCCGTCTCGTCCTCACCCACATCCCGCCGTGGACGGACGGCGAGCGCAACCTCGCGGACGCGCGCGCGGTGTACGGGGGCCCTGCGGAGCTGGCGAAGGCGGGCGCGGTCTACGAGGTGTGACGACACGCCGAAGGGCCCCGGAACCACGAGGTTCCGGGGCCCTTCGGCGTACGGGGCGAGGCTCACGCCTTGGTGAGGTCCTCGACCTCCTCCTCGGGCTCGCGGCCCGGGGTGGGGAGGTTGAACTTGGTGATCGCGAAGCGGAAGAGCACGTAGTAGATCGCCGCGAAGACGAGGCCGATCGGGATGATCATCCACGGCTTGGTCGCGAGGTTCCAGTTCAGCAGGTAGTCGATGCCGCCCGCGGAGAACGTGAAGCCGGCGTGGACGCCGAACGCCCAGGTGACGGCCATCGAGACCGCGGTGAGGACCGCGTGGATCGCGTACAGGACCGGCGCGATGAACATGAACGTGAACTCGATCGGCTCCGTGATGCCGGTGACGAAGGAGGTCAGCGCGAGCGAGAGCATCATGCCCATGACGGCCTTGCGGCGCTCCGGGCGGGCGGCGTGCGCGATGGCGATCGCGGCCGCCGGGAGGCCGAACATCATGATCGGGAAGAAGCCCGACATGAAGATTCCGGCGCTCGGGTCACCGGCGAAGAAGCGGTTGAGGTCACCGTGGACGACCTCGCCGGCGGCGTTGGTGAAGTCACCGATCTGGAACCAGGAGACGGTGTTCACGAACTGGTGCATGCCGACCGGGATCAGCGCGCGGTTGATGAGGCCGAAGAGGCCGGCGCCGCCGGCGCCGAGGCCGGTCATCCACTCGCCGAAGTTCGAGATGCCGTTGCCGATCGGCTCCCAGACCAGACCGAAGACCACGCCGACGGCGGTGCCGGCGAAGGCCATGATGATCGGGACGAGGCGGCGGCCGTTGAAGAAGCCGAGCCAGTCGACCAGCTTGGTGCGGTGGAACTTCTGCCACAGGACCGCGGAGAGCAGACCCATGAGGATGCCGCCGAGGACGCCGGGGTTGTTGTACGTCGCGGCGACGTCGACGCCCTTGTTGGCGGTGGTGTTCACCACGGCCTCGGTGACGGGGAAGGCCTTCAGCACGTTGCTGTAGACCAGGAAGCCGACCAGGGCGGCCAGCGCGGTGGAACCGTCCGCCTTCTTGGCGAAGCCGATGGCGACGCCGATACAGAAGAGCAGGGGCAGGTTGTCGAAGACCGCGCCACCGGCGGTGGCGAAGACCGACGCGACCTTGTCCCAGCCGAGGCCGTCCTTGCCGAAGACGTCGGCCTGGCCGAGACGGAGCAGAATACCCGCGGCCGGCAGCACGGCGATCGGCAGCTGCAGGCTGCGACCGACCTTCTGCAGGCCCTGGAACAGGCCGGATCCGCGCTTCTTCGCGGGAGCGGCGGCCTGGGCGGTGGCCGTACTCATCAACTTCCTCCAGTAGGCAAGGCGCCGCCAGAGGACAGTGATACGGGGGGACGGCGGCGTCTCGTGGAACGCGGTGGTCTGGACCGCGTGGTCTACACCAATGAGTGGTGTAGACCAGTTTTAGCACGTGAGACTTAGATAAGGAACCTGCGAATTTTCGGTGCGGGGCCATAGTGATGAAGGCGTGACAAAAGGCCCCCGGACCAAGAGGTCCAGGGGCCCTGTCAGCCTTCCGCGCAGGGCCCGAAAGGCCCCGGAACAGACGCGTCCGCCCGGCACTACTTCACGTTGTCGCGCTCCAGCTGCTCCTGGACCTCCTCGGGCTCACGGCCCGGAGTGGGCAGATCGAATTTGGTGATCGCGAACCGGAAGATCACGTAGTACACCACCGCGAAGCACAGGCCGATCGGGATGATCAGCCACGGCTTCGTCGCCAGGTTCCAGTTGATGACGTAGTCGATGAGACCCGCCGAGAAACTGAAGCCGTCCTTCACGCCCAGCGCCCACGTCACCGCCATCGACACGCCCGTCAGCAGCGCGTGGATGGCGTACAGCACTGGCGCGATGAAGAGGAACGAGTACTCCAGCGGCTCCGTGATCCCCGTGACGAACGAGGTCAGCGCCACCGACAGCATCAGACCGCCGACCTCCTTGCGGCGGTTCGGCCGCGCGCAGTGGGTGATGGCCAGGGCCGCCGCCGGCAGGGCGAACATCATGATCGGGAAGAAGCCCGTCAGGAACTGACCGGCCTCCGGGTCGCCCGCCAGGAACATGCTGATGTCGCCGTGCACCACCGTGCCGTCCGGCTTCGTGTACGAACCGAACTGGAACCAGATCGGCACGTTCAGGAACTGGTGCAGACCGATCACGAGCAGCGCCCGGTTCGCCACGCCGAAGATGCCCGAACCCCACGCGCCCAGACCGACCAGCCAGTCGCTGAAGCTCTCCAGGGCGTCACCGATCGGCGGCCAGATCCACAGGCAGAGTGCGGCGAACAGGATGCCGACGAAGGCCATGATGATCGGGACCAGCCGGCGGCCGTTGAAGAAGCCCAGCCAGTCGACCAGCTTCGTGCGGTGGTACCGCTGCCACAGGTACGCCGCCAGCAGACCCATGACGATGCCGCCGAAGACACCCGGGTTCTGGTACGTGTACCCCGCGAACGCGTCGTCCGCGCCCAGGCAGCCGCCGCCGATGTCCTCCGTCCCCGTCGGGCAGTCCTTCGGGAACTGCCGCAGCACCGTGTAGTAGACGAGGAAGCCGACCACCGCGGCCAGCGCGGTCGACCCGTCCGACTTCTTCGCCATGCCGATCGCGACACCGATGCAGAACAGCAGCGGCAGGCCGAGGCTCCCGTCGAGCAGCGCGCCGCCCGCGCCGGACATCACCTTCGCGACGTTGTCCCAGCCCAGACCGTCGGCACCGAAGACGTCCGGCTGCCCGAGCCGGTTGATGATGCCCGCGGCGGGAAGCACGGCGATGGGCAGCTGCAGACTGCGGCCCATCTTCTGCAGCCCCTGGAAGAAACCTCCCCACGAGACCTTCCTGGAGCCGGCTGCTGCGCTGTCGGTACTCATCGGCGACCTCCCTGACCCGGAACACCCCGGGGCCGCGGCTCGTTGCACACTGGTGTAGACCACTTGCGGTAGGCTCCGGGAGCCCGCTGAGGACAGGCCGCCGGTGATCGTCATCATTCGACAGAACGGCGGCATTCGCTCGCGAAGTTGGGCCAACCGTGGGTTACCGTGACACAGCGGACCGTCGGTGCGCCGAGATTCGCGTATCCCGCGAACAGAGACGGACAGGGAGAAAGACATGGCCACCAAGGCTGAGAAGATCGTCGCCGGGCTCGGCGGCATCGACAACATCGAAGAAGTCGAAGGCTGCATCACCCGCCTGCGCACCGAGGTCGCCGACGCCGCCCTCGTCGACGACGCCGCCCTCAAGGCCGCCGGCGCCCACGGCGTCGTGAAGATGGGCACCGCCATCCAGGTCGTCATCGGCACCGACGCGGACCCGATCGCCGCCGAGATCGAAGACATGATGTGAGCAGCTGACACCAGCTGACGAGGGCCCGTTCCGGCAGGGGAACGGGCCCTCGTGCGCACCCCGCCACCGGCCGGGACCCCCCGCCGATGGGACTAGGCTCGTCCCATGTCTCGCATCGACGGCCGTACCCCCGAACAGCTCCGCCCCGTCACCATCGAACGCGGCTGGAGCAAGCACGCCGAGGGCTCCGTCCTCATCTCCTTCGGCGACACCAAGGTCTTCTGCACCGCCTCCGTCACCGAAGGCGTCCCCCGCTGGCGCAAGGGCAGCGGCGAGGGCTGGGTCACCGGCGAGTACTCCATGCTCCCCCGCTCCACCAACACCCGCGGCGACCGCGAGTCCGTCCGCGGCAAGATCGGCGGCCGCACCCACGAGATCTCCCGCCTCATCGGCCGCTCCCTGCGCGCCGTCATCGACTACAAGGCGCTCGGCGAGAACACCATCGTCCTCGACTGCGACGTCCTCCAGGCCGACGGCGGCACCCGCACCGCCGCCATCACCGGCGCCTACGTCGCCCTCGCCGACGCCGTCGCCTGGGCCCAGACCAAGAAGCTCGTCAAGGCCGGCCGCAAGCCCCTCACCGGCACCGTCTCCGCCGTCTCCGTCGGCATCGTCGGCGGCACCCCCCTCCTCGACCTCTGCTACGAGGAGGACGTCCGCGCCGACACCGACATGAACGTCGTCTGCACCGGCGACGGCCGCTTCGTCGAGGTCCAGGGCACCGCCGAGGCCGAACCCTTCGACCGCACCGAGCTCAACGCCCTCCTCGACCTGGCCGCCGCCGGCTGCGCCGACCTCGCCGACCTCCAGCGCAAGGCCCTCGAAGCCACCCTCTGAGCCCATCCCCTAAGGGAAAACCCCGAGCAACTGCCCCTCCGGCCGGTGCGTCCTTTACGGCAAGGGGCGCGCGGCCGTACCGTGCGCCCCGTCGAACGTACGCAGCCAGGGGAGGACCCGAACAGTGAAGCGCCGCCGCACCCTCAGTCTCGCCGTCGCCACGGCGGCCGCAGTGACCGCCTTCGCCCTGACCGGCTGCGGAGCCCTCGACAAGGCCATGGACTGCGTCAAGACCGCCGACGCGATAGCCACCTCCGTCGGCAAGCTCCAGCAGGCCGTCTCCAACGCCTCCAACGACGTCACGCAGATCGAGGAATCCCTGAACTCCATCTCCACCGAGCTCGGCAACCTCAAGGGCACCACCGACAACGCCGACCTCTCCAAGGCGGTCGACGACCTGACCAAGGGCGTCGAATCGGTCCGCACGGCCGTCAAGGACGGCGACACCAGCCCCGACATCACCCCGGTCACCGACGCGGCCGCCGAGATCGGCAAGGTCTGCACCCCGTAGATACTGGGGGCATGACCGGACAGCGCCTGATCCTCGCCACCCGCAACGCGGGCAAGATCACCGAACTCCACGCGATCCTCGCCGACGCCGGCCTCGACCTCGAACTCGTCGGCGCGGACGCGTACCCCGACATCCCCGACGTCAAGGAGACCGGCGTCACCTTCGCGGAGAACGCCCTCCTCAAGGCCCACGCCCTGGCCCGGGCGACGGGCCTCCCGGCGGTCGCCGACGACTCCGGCCTCTGCGTCGACGTCCTGGGCGGCGCCCCCGGCATCTTCTCCGCCCGCTGGTCCGGCACCCACGGCGACGACAAGGCCAACCTGGACCTCCTCCTCGCCCAGCTCTCCGACATCGCCGACGAACACCGGGCCGCCCACTTCGCCTGCGCCGCGGCCCTCGCCCTCCCCGACGGCACCGAGCGCGTCGTCGAAGGCCGCATGGAAGGCACCCTCCGCCACGCCCCCGTGGGCACCCACGGCTTCGGCTACGACCCCATCCTCCAGCCGGCGGGCCACGACGTGACCTGCGCCCAGCTGACCCCCGCGGAGAAGAACGCCATCAGCCACCGAGGCAAGGCGTTCCGCGCGCTGGCCCCGGTGGTGCGGGAGCTGCTGGGCTGAGGGCCGCTGCCAGAACGAAGGGCCGTCCGACGCGGACGGCCCTTCGCGCATGTGCGGCCGGTGGGATTCGAACCCACACGGGTGTTACCCCACTGGGACCTAAACCCAGCTCGGCTGCCAGTTACGACACGGCCGCCAGTACAGCCATCGTAGCGGTCACGTGCTGCCCCTCCGTGGGGTGCGCCGATGTTTTCCGCGGCACCGGGCCTCGGCCATCGAGTGGCAGTTGGGGCACGGGTGGCGCAGGTTCCCCCGGCGGTTGTCGAGCCGGTTTCCGTTGATGTGATCGATCCCGGCCGCCGTGATGCGCCGCCGGCTCTTCCCGACTCCGAGCCGACGCATCGGATCGGCCCGCCCCCATCGGAGCAGACCCCCTCCCCAGTACGGATCTCGCACGGATCGACGAGTCGAAAATCGGACGGTTGCGCCGTGTCGCGCACGGGACGCGGACGGGCCCGCGCCCCGGGTGGCGGGGTGCGGGCCCGTCGTGGGGGCGCGGGGGCTAGGCAGTGTCTTCAAATGATCTTGCCTGGTGGATGATGGTGTCGTGATACGTCGTCATGAACTGTCCGATGCGGAGTGGGAGTTCGTCCGGCCGCTGCTGCCCGAGTCGTTGCGGGGACGCAAGCGGCTGGACGACCGCAGGGTCCTGAACGGGATCGTGTGGAAGTTCCGGACCGGGACGGCCTGGCGGGACGTGCCCGAGCGCTATGGCCCGTGGGCCACACTGCACACGCGTTTCCGCAGGTGGGCGGCGGACGGAACGTTCGACCGGATGCTGCGGGCCGCCCAGGCGAAAGCGGACGCGGCGGGCGACGTCGAGTGGCTGGTGTCGGTCGACTCCACGATCGTCCGGGCTCACCAGCATGCGGCCGGGGCCCGAAAAGGGGGCTCCGCGACCCGGCCCTCGGCCGGTCCCGAGGCGGTTTGACCAGCAAGATCCACCTCGCCTGCGACGGGCGGGGCCGTCCACTCGCGTTCGTCGTCACGGGCGGCAACACAAACGACTGCACCCGGTTCACCGCCGTGATGGAAGCGATCCGGGTGCCCCGGATCGGACCGGGGCGCCCCCGGGTCCGGCCCGATCACGTCCTGGGCGACAAGGGCTACAGCTCGAAGGCGATCCGATCCTGGCTCCGCCGCAAGGGCATCGCACACACGATTCCCGAGCGGGCCGACCAGGTCCGCAACCGGGCCCGACGAGGCAGCCGCGGAGGCCGCCCGCCGGCCTTCGACAGCGAGGCATACAAGCACCGCAACGTGGTGGAACGGTGCTTCAACCGCCTGAAGCAGTGGCGGGGTATCGCCACCCGGTACGACAAGACCGCCGAGTCCTACAAAGCAGCCGTCACCCTCGCGTCACTCCTGATGTGGGCGTGACATTTGACGACAGAACCTAGATGCCCAGGTCGCGGATGATCTTGGCTACGTGGCCGGTGGCCTTGACGTTGTAGAAGGCGTGTTCGACCTTGCCCTCCTCGTCGACGACGACCGTGGAGCGGATGACGCCCGTGACGACCTTGCCGTAGAGCTTCTTCTCGCCGAAGGCGCCGTAGGCCGCCAGGACCTCCTTGGAGGGGTCGCCCACCAGGGTGACCTTGAGGTTCTCCTTCTCGCGGAACTTCGCGAGCTTCTCCGGCTTGTCGGGGGAGACGCCGATGACGTCGTAGCCGGCGGCGGCCAGGACGTCGAGGTTGTCGGTGAAGTCGCAGGCCTGCTTGGTGCAGCCGGGGGTGAGGGCGGCCGGGTAGAAGTAGACGATGACCTTGCGGCCCTTGTGGTCGGCGAGGGAGACCTCGTTGCCGTCCGCGTCCGGCAGGGTGAAGGCGGGGGCGGTGTCGCCGGGCTGCAGTCGCTCGCTCATGGCTCGCTCTCCTCGGGGGGTGTGCGCGTACGCGATGAGCCTAATGGGGGTCGGGGACAGCCTCCCGGCGGCGGAACTGACAGACTGTCCACCATCGACCGGAATACGACTACGGAGGCAGCGTGGTGTCGGACGCCAGGACCCCTGCGCAGATCGAGGCGGACATCGTCCGCCGGCGCGAGCAGCTCGCCGTCACGCTCGACGAGATCGGCATTCGGATGCACCCGAAGACGATCATCGGGGACGCCAAGGCCAGGGTCGCCTCGACCGTGGACGAGACCGCGGGACGGGCGTTCGTCGCCGTCAATCGCGTCGTCTCCGACGTGAAGGCGCGTTTCACCGACGAGGAGGGCGCGCCCCGCCTGGAGCGGGTCGTCCCGGTCGCCCTCGTGGCCGTGGCGGTCGTCGGGCTGCTGCTGAGCTCGTCCCGGAAGCACAAGGGCTGAGCCGGGCCGGTAGGTTCGTTCCCGTGAGCGAGAACACCCACGACAAGCTGCCCATCCGGATGCTCCACGACCGGGTCCTGGTCCGCACCGATTCCCCGGAGGGGGAGCGGCGTTCCGGCGGCGGGATCCTGATCCCGGCGACCGCCGCGGTCGGCCGCCGCCTGGCCTGGGCCGAGGTGGTCGCGGTCGGGCAGAACGTCCGGACCGTCGAGATCGGCGACCGGGTGCTGTACGACCCCGAGGACCGGGCCGAGGTGGAGGTGCGGGGCGTCGCCTACGTGCTGATGCGGGAGCGGGATCTGCACGCGGTGGCGGCGGACCGGTTCCAGAGCTCGGACTCGACGGGGCTCTATCTGTAGCGGCGCGCGTACGCGGAAGGCCCTGGTGACCGGTGTCACCAGGGCCTTCGGTGCTTCCTTGCTAGGCTGGGGGTACCCCGACGAGACGCGCCGTACCGGGTCATCGGAAAAGACGACGCACCGTTCCCGTTCCGTCTCGCGGAGGTGTCTCGTCATGGCCTGGGTTCTGCTCGTCGTCGCCGGTCTGCTGGAAGTCGGCTGGTCGATCGGGATGAAGTACACCGAGGGCTTCACCCGTCTCTGGCCCAGCGTCTTCACGGCGGCGGGGATCGTCGCCTCGATGGTGCTGCTGTCGCAGGCCGCGAAGACCCTTCCGATCGGTACCGCCTACGGCGTCTGGGTCGGCATCGGCGCGGCCGGTGCGGCGGTGCTCGGCATGGTGGTGCTCGGTGAGCCGGCGACCGCCGCCCGGATCTTCTTCGTCGTCCTGCTGCTGGTCGCCGTGGTCGGTCTGAAGGCGACCTCGGGTCACTGACGGCCCGGTCCGCCGGGCTTCCCGGGCTTCAGGGGCGTCGCGGGCCTCCCGGGCTGCGCGGGTCCCGGTCCCGCCTCGCCGGGCTCGTACCGCTCCCCGTCCGCATCGCCCTCCGTGCCGTTCTCCCGGCTGCCCTCCGCATCGCCCTCCGTGCCGTTCTCCCGGCCGTCCTCCCCGCTGTCTTCCGTGGCGTCCTCGGGCCGGGCCGGCTCGTCCGGTGTCGGTGGTACGTCGGGGAGTTCGGCGCCCGGCATCGGGCGCAGGTCGAAGTCGCGTACCGGGGTGTCCGCGAGGGCCTCGCGGGTGAAGCGGGCCCAGATCTCGGCGGGCGGGCCGCCGCCGTTGACGCGGGGCAGGCCGAGGGCGCCGTACAGCGGTTCCTGGCCGCCGGTCTCCGGGTCCTGGCCCATCAGGGCGACGACGGTGGCGAGTTCGGGGGTGTAGCCGGCGAACCAGGCCGCCTTGTCGTCCTCCGCCGTGCCCGTCTTGCCGGCGGCGGGTCGTCCGGCGGCCTGCGCGGCGGTGCCCGTACCGGACTCGACGACGCCGCGCAGGACGGCGGTCGTGGTGTCGGCGGCTTCGCGGCCCACGGCCTGCCGGGGCTCGGCGGCGGGCAGCGGCAGCGGCTCCCCGTCCCGGGAGACCGCCGTGACCAGGGTGTGGTCGCCGCGCCGGCCGTGCGCGGCGAGTGTCGCGTACGCCTGGGCCATGTCGAGGACGCTGGCGGTGGCCGGGCCGAGGGCGATGGAGGGGGAGGCGGTGAGGTCGGGGGTGGTGGCCGGCAGGCCGAGGGCGACGGCGGTGCGGCGCACGTGCGCGGGGCCGACGTCGACGGCCATCTGGGCGTAGACGGTGTTCACGGAGAGGTCGGTGGCGGCGGTGACGGGGATCTCGCCGTAGCTCTCGCCGTCCTCGTTGGCGGGGTCGTACGGGGCCCCGGACCAGCCTTCGACGGGTCGGCGGTCGGTGCCGTCGTAGACGGTGTACGGGGTGATCGGCTCGCCGTGCTGGGTCCGCGCGCCGCTCTGCACGGCGGCGGTGAGGACGAAGGGCTTGAAGGTGGAGCCGACCTGGTAGTCGCGGCGGGTGGCGTTGTTGACGTACTGCCGGGTGTAGTCGACGCCGCCGTAGAGGGCGACGACGCGGCCGGTGGCCGGTTCGACGGCGGCGGCCCCGGCGCGTACGTACCGGTCGGCGGGGTTCGCGGCCGGGTCGAGGCGCCGGGTGACCCGGTCCTCGACGGCGCGGACGAGCGCGGCCTGCCGATCGGGGTCGAGGGTGGTGACGATCCGGAAGCCGCCGCCGGCGAGGGTCTTCTCGTCGACGATCCCGCGGCCGGTGAGGTGGTCCTCGACGGCCTGGACGAGATAGCCGCGCTGGCCGGAGAGGCCGGTGGCGGGGCGGGCGGTCTCCGGGTCGGGGAAGCGGAGGGCGGCGCGTTCGCCCGGGGTGAGCCAGCCTTCCTTGACCATGCCGTCAAGGACGTACGCCCAGCGGGCGAGGACGGCGGGGCGGTTCTCGGGGTGGGTGGTGACGTCGTAGGCGCTGGGGGCCTTGAGGAGGGCGGCGAGGTAGGCGCCCTCGGCGGTGCCGAGGCGCTCGACGTCCTTGCCGTAGTAGGCGTGGGCGGCGGCCTGGATGCCGTAGGCGTTGCGGCCGAAGTAGCTGGTGTTGAGGTAGCCCTGGAGGATGTCGTCCTTGGTCTTCTCGCGCTCCAGCTTGATCGCGATGAAGAACTCCTTGGCCTTGCGGGTGAGGGTCTGTTCCTGGCCCAGGTAGTAGTTCTTCACGTACTGCTGGGTGATGGTGGAGCCGGACTGGCGGCCCTTGCCGGTGACGGTGTTCCAGGCGGCGCGGACCATCGCCTTGGGGTCGACCGCGCGCGAGGTGTGGAAGTCGCGGTCCTCGGCGGCGAGGACGGCCTGCCGGACGGTGGGCGGGATCCGGTCGAGGCGGACGTTCTCCCGGTTGACCTCGCCGTCGCGGGCGAGGACGGAGCCGTCGCGGTAGAGGTACAGGTTGGACTGGGCGACGGCGGCGGCGTTGGCGGCGGGGATGGACACCAGCAGGTAGCCGGCGGTGAGGGCCGCGGCGAGGAGCAGCGCGCCGATGAGGAAGAGCCAGGTGGCGGCGCGCAGGAGCCGGCGGGGGAGCGAGGCGCGGGGGCGCTTCCGTCGTCGCGCCCGGTCGTGGGGGGCGGCCGGGAGGGTGGGGTCCCTGGGGGCCCAGCCCGGATCGTCCGGGGGTGGGGCTGTGGGCGAGGCAGGACGTACAGAAGGGGACATGGCACCACATAGTGCACATAAATTCGGCGAAACTCCCGAAGGTGAGGGGGAAACGGGCGGGGAAATCCGCTCGCGGCGTGGTGTCGGGGGCCACTAGGGTCGTGCGCTTCGCCTGCTTTCCGCAGATGCCAGGACCCTCCACCCTCCCTCCTTCCCCACGCCCTCTCCGCACGCCCTCAGAAGGGACGCTCCATGCTGCGGCTCTACGCGACCGTGGCCGCGGGTGGCTTCCGGCGGCACTCCACCTACCGGGTGGCCACGCTGGCGGGCCTCTTCACCAACACGGTCTTCGGTTTCGTCCTCTCCTACACCTACATCGCCCTGTGGGCCGAACGGCCCGAACTCGGCGGCTACTCCATGGCCGACGCCCTCGCCTACGTCTGGATCGGCCAGGCCCTCATCACCGTCTGCGGCATGATGGGCGGCGGCTTCGAGGACGAGCTGATCGAACGGATCAGGACCGGCGACATCGCCGTCGACCTCTACCGCCCCGCCGACCTCCAGGGCTGGTGGTGCGCGGCCAACGCGGGCCGCGCCGCCTACCAGTTGCTCGGCCGCGGCGTCGTCCCCCTGCTGATCGGCGCCTACTCCTTCGGCTTCACCCTTCCGGCCGGTCCGGCCGGCTGGGCCGCCTTCCTCCTCGCCGTGGCCCTCGGCTCGTTCGTGTCGTTCGGGCTCTGGTACCTCGTGGCGATGAGCGCGTTCTGGCTCCTCGACGGGCAGGGCGTGGTCCAGGTGGCCTGGCTCGCCGGCCTCTTCTTCTCCGGGATGCTGCTCCCGCTGAACGTCTTCCCCGGCGCCCTCGGCGAGCTGGCCCGCGCGCTGCCGTGGGCGGCCCTGCTCCAGGTCCCGGCGGACGTCTACCTCGGCCGGTACGGGCACGGCTGGGGCCTCGTCCGCGCGTACGGCTTCCAGCTCGGCTGGCTCGCGCTGCTCCTCGCGGCGGGGCGGGCGGCGCAGGCGGCGGCGACCCGGAAGGTGGTGGTGCAGGGTGGCTGAGCCGCTGCGCGAGGACCGGCGGGCGGGGGAGGTCCTGCGGACGTACCGCCTGGTCGCGGCCATGTGGATCCGGTCCACGATGACGTACCGGGCCTCCTTCGCGCTGACCCTCGTGACCTCCTTCTGCGTGACCTTCTTCGACTTCGTCGTGATCCTGCTGATGTTCGGGCAGGTCCGGGGCCTCGGCGGCTTCTCCTTCGCGGAGGTCGCCTTCCTGTACGGCACCACCGGCACCGCCTTCGGGCTCGCCGACCTGGCGCTGGGCTCGCTCCAGCGGATGGGGCGGCGGATCAGGGACGGCTCGCTCGACGTGTTCCTGCTGCGGCCGGTGCCGCTGCTCGCGCAGGTCGCGGCGGACAAGTTCGCGCTGCGCCGGCTCGGCCGGGTGCTCCAGGGGCTGATGGTGCTGGTGTGGAGCCTGGTGCTGCTGCGGCACGTGGTGGCGTGGTCGTGGGGGACGGCCCTGATGGTGCCCGCGATGGTGGTCTGCGGGGCGGTGATCTTCATGGCGGTGATGGTGCTCGGCGCGTCGGCGCAGTTCTGGCTCCAGGACGCCGCCGAGGTCTCCAACTCGTTCACGTACGGCGGGAACACGCTGCTCCAGTACCCGCCGACGATCTTCGCCCAGGACCTCGTGAAGGGCGTGGTGTTCGTGGTCCCGCTGGCCTTCGTGAACTGGCTGCCCGCCCTGTACGTCCTCGGCCGCCCCGCCCCGGCCGGGGTGCCGTCCTGGGCGGCCTTCGCCTCCCCGCTCGTCGCCCTGGTCTGCTGCGCGGTCGCGGGCCTGGCGTGGCGGGCGGGCGTCCGCTCGTACCGATCGACAGGAAGCTGAGAGCACGTGTCCCTCATCGAACTGGACGGCCTGGAGAAGAGCTTCACCGTCCGCCGCAGGACCGGCCTCCTCCGCCGCGAGAAGCGGGAGGTCCGGGCCGTCGACGGCATCTCCTTCACCGTGGACCGGGGCGAGATGGTCGGCTACATCGGGCCGAACGGCGCCGGGAAGTCCACCACCATCAAGATGCTCACCGGCATTCTCACCCCCAGCGGCGGCCGGCTCCGCGTCGCCGGCATCGAGCCGGCGCGCGAGCGGACCCGCCTCGCCCGCCGCATCGGCGTGGTCTTCGGCCAGCGCACCACCCTCTGGTGGGACCTGCCGCTGCGGGACTCGTACCGCCTGGTCCACCGCATGTACCGGATCCCCGACGACCGCTACCGGGAGAACCTGGCCCGCTGCGTGGACCTCCTCGACCTCGGCGACCTGCTCGACGTCCCGGTCCGCCAGCTCTCCCTCGGCCAGCGGATGCGCGGCGACATCGCCGCCGCTCTCCTCCACGACCCGGAGGTGCTGTACCTGGACGAGCCGACGATCGGCCTGGACGTCGTCTCCAAGGCGCGGGTGCGCGCCTTCCTCCGGGAACTGAACGCGACGCGCGGCACGACGGTCCTCCTCACCACCCACGACCTCACCGACATCGAACAGCTCTGCTCGCGGGTGATGGTCATCGACCACGGGCGGCTGATGTACGACGGCGGGCTCGCCGGCCTGCACGAGGCCGGCGGGGGCGAGCGGATGCTCGTCGTGGACCTGGAGCGGGAGCTCCCGCCGATCGAGGACGTCCCCGGTGCCCGCTTCGTACGGGCCGACGGACCGCGCCAGCACCTCGCCTTCCCGGCCTCCGCGTCGGCCGCGCCGCTGGTCGCCGCGGTGGCGGCGGCGTACCCGCTGGTGGACCTCTCGGTGCGGGAACCGGACATCGAGTCCGTCATCGCGAAGATGTACGGGGGAGCTCGCGGGGGAACTCACGAGGAGCGCCGGGAGTCCCTGATGTGAGGAGGTCTGGCGGATGGTGAGCTTCACGTACACGGCGGCGGACGAGGAACGGAACCGCGGCGTCCGCCGCATGAAGGCCCTGGCGACGGCGCTGCTGGCACTCGTCGCGGCGGTCTACGCCCTCGCGACCTGGGCGGAGAACGCCGGCGCGGGCGCCTGGGCGGGCTATGTCGCCGCGGCGGCCGAGGCCGGCATGGTCGGCGCGCTCGCGGACTGGTTCGCGGTGACGGCCCTCTTCCGCCACCCGCTGGGCCTGCCCATCCCGCACACGGCGATCATCCCGACGAAGAAGGACCAGCTGGGTGCCTCGCTGGGTTCCTTCGTCGGCGAGAACTTCCTGTCGGAGGATGTCGTGCGGGGCCGGCTGCGGGCCCTGGGGGTGGCCCGCCGCCTGGGCGCCTGGCTGGCGGACCCGGCGCACGCGGACCGGGTCACGGAAGAACTGGCCACGGCCCTCCGAGGCGCCCTCACCGTCCTGCGCGACGCGGACGTGCAGGCGGTGGTGGGCGAGGCGATCACCCGGCGCGCGGAGCAGGCGGAGATCGCGCCGGGCGTCGGCAAGACCCTGGAGCACATGGTGGCGGACGGCGCCCACCGCCGCGCCGTCGACCTGGTCTGCACCCGCGCCCACGACTGGCTCGTCACCCACGGCGACTCGGTCATGGACGCGGTCCAGGGCGGCGCCCCGGGCTGGACCCCGCGCTTCGTGGACCGCAAGGTCGGCGAACGCGTCTACAAGGAGCTGCTCCGCTTCGTCACGGAGATGCGCGACATGCCGACGCACCCCGCCCGGGGCGCCATCGACCGCTTCCTCACCGATTTCGCCGCCGACCTCCAGGCCGACACGGACACCCGCGCCCGCGTCGAACGCCTCAAGTCCGACCTGCTGGCCCGCCCCGAGGTCCAGGACGTCATCGCCTCCGCCTGGGCGTCCGTCCGCGCCCTGATCATCGCCGCCGCCGAGGACGACCAGAGCCAGCTCCGCCTCCGCGCCCGCGCCTCCCTGATCTCCCTGGGCAAGCGCCTCGCCTCGGACTCCCGCCTCCAGCAGAAGGTCGACACCTGGCTGGAATCGGCCACGACCCACCTGGTCACCACCTACCGCCCCGAGATCACCTCGCTGATCACGGACACGGTCGCCGGCTGGGACGCCGACCAGACCTCCAAGAAGATCGAGGCCAACATCGGCCGCGACCTCCAGTTCATCCGCATCAACGGCACGGTGGTCGGCGCCCTGGCCGGCCTCCTGATCTACACGATCAGCCACGCGCTGGGGGGCTGAGCGGGACGCGGACGCCGCGGACAGGACCCGCCCGCTCGCGCACCCCGGTCGCGTCGGGCGGCTCGCCGTTGTGGAGGGTCCGGCCGCCGCGGACGGGCTTAGCTGCGCTTGCGGGTGACGGTCGCCGTGGACGGGTTCAGCCGGGCTCGCGGGTGACGGCCTGGGAGGCGGCGACCGGCGCGCGGCCGACCGTCAGGCGTCTCGGTCAGCCGTTCCGCGCGCGGCCGACCGTCAGGTGTCTCGGTCAGCCGTTCCGGCGGGTGACGGCCCAGGAGGCCGCGCCCATGGCCCCGGCGACGGCGAACACCGACGGCCAGGCCCCGATCTTCTTGGCCAGCGGATGCGACCCGCCGAACGCCGCCACATAGGCGGCCGACAGCCCCGCGGCCGCCTTGACCCCGCCCTCCCGCTGCCACTCCCGAGCGGCCACCCCACCGGCCACGGCCAGCACCACCCCACCCAGCGGCCGCTTCTTGGTCCACCGCGCCACGGCGTAACCACCGACGAGCCCGGCGGCGGCGATGGCGGGGGAGGGGATGCGAGGGCTGGACATGGGGGCCTTCCTTCGGTCGGGACGTTTCGTCTTCGAGAGTACGGGGGCGACTCCTGGCCATGGGACAGCAGGACGAGACCCCGTGCGTGCGCTTCACCCTGCGGACCGCGCCACCTCAGCCGAAGACCTCAGGGCGGCCCGGGGTCCCTCCCCTTTTCGTCGCGCCCCGCCTGCGAGCCACCGCGGCGGCGATGTGCCGTACCACGTCCTCGGGCGCTTCGTGCTCCCAGAAGCGCAGGACTTCCCAACCCGCCGCTGTGAGGTGTTCGGTCGTCTCGCGGTCACGGGCCATGTTGCGGTCGAGCTTCGTGCGCCACCACTCCGCGTTCGCCTTCGGGTGCGTGGCGTGTTCGGGGCAGCCGTGCCAGAAGCAGCCGTCGATGAGCACGGCCACCTTCACCGAGGTGAAGGCCACGTCGATCCGGCGCCGGGCCATGCCCGGCACGGGGTACTCGACGCGGTAGCGCAGACCGGCCGCGTGGAGGAGACGCCGGACAGCGAGCTCGGCGGCCGTGTCCTTGCTGAGCTGGCGGCTCATGCGGGCAGAGACGCCGGGGGAGGAAGGGAGGGCTTCGGACACGTTGGCATTCTGCCGGAGGGCTGCCCGTCACTCCGCCCCGTGGCACTCCCCGTACGTCTTCTCCGAGCCGCACCAGCAGGAGGAGGTGCGGAGAGGGGGCCAGGGGGTGGCTCGGGAGCGGGCGGCGAGGGTGGTGGCGTATTGGGGGAGGAGGGCCGCCTGGGAGGGGTGGGTGGCTTCGGAGGCGGCGAAGGCCTCGTAGGAGGGGACGGTGGCGCGGACGATGCCGAGGTTGGGGGTGCCGGCCGCGGCGAGTTCGCGGAGGGAAGCCTCGATGTCTGTCAGGTGGGCCCGGTAGGTGGGGTATTCCGTTTCGAGTTCCGGGTAGGCCGCGAGGAGTTCCGTCAGTTCGCCTTCCGGCCAGTGGAGGACCGCCACCGGGAAGGGGCGGGAGAGGGCCGTGCGGTAGGTGCCCAGTTCGGAGCGGAGGCGGGCGATCTCGGCGCGGAGCTCGGTGGGGTCGGAGGAGCCCAGGGACCAGAGGCGCTTCGGGTCGTGGAGCTCGTCCAGGGGGACCTTGCCCTGGTGGAGGCGGTCCGCCCGGGTGTCCCAGTCGTCGTGCGGGCGGGCCAGCATGCGGCGGATGCGGTGGCGGGTCGCCAGGAGGGAGTGCGTGGGGTGCGGGAGCTCCGCGTCACCGGCGGCCGCCAGGAGGGACGCCGCTTCCGTGAGGGTCTCCTCCGCCGCTTCCAGCTCGTCGTGGGCCTCCAGCGTCTCCGCCACGATCTGCCAGGGGGGTGCCTCCGTCGGGCGGGAGCGGCGTACGCCGTCGATGATGGCTCGCGCTTCGGCCTCGTGGCCGTACTCCCACAGGTTCGCCGCCTTCAGCGCGCGGATCAGGTGGGGGTCCGTCGGGCTGCCGGACAGGAGGTCGTCGTAGAGGGCCGTCGCACCGGGGCGGTCGTCCGCGAGTTCCAGGTGGGCGGCGGCCTGGAGCAGCAGCGGTTCACGGTCGCCGGGGTACTGCTCGGCGGTGCGCAGCAGACGCTCGGCTTCGGCGAGGTGGGCGGCAGGCGTGTCGGGGCGCATGCCGTCCACCGTACTGCGGTGCGCCCCTGGAGAGTTGGTGGCGTAGCCCTCATCGTGCCCGGCGTGCGGGACTGGGGAGGCAGGGGACGGGAGCGGGTGCCGGTCGTCGTCCAGGCACGGTCCGGGCGCTCCGGGCTCGTCCGGGTGCTGCGGTTCGGGGCCGAGGCCGTCGTCACCTGCGGCGTTCTGATTCTGTTGCTGGTCGTGCACCAGTTGTGGTGGACCAATCAGCTGGCCCGCGCCGAGGCCGGTGAGCAGGTGGCCGTGCTGGAGCGCGAGTGGGAGGGGGAGTGGGGGATCTCTCCTTCGGAGCGATCTCCGGGGCTTTCTTCCGTGCCTTCGCCCGGTGGGGCGGTGGATGGCGGCGGTGGTTCCGGTTCGTCTCCTTCGCCCTCCGCACCTGCTGCTGCCTCCGGCGGGTCCGGGCGGCCCGCGCCTTCGTCCGCCCGTACGCCCTCCGGTTCCGCCTTCGCCGTGCTGCGGATTCCGCGGATCGGGCTGACCGTGCCCGTCGCCCGGGGGATCTCCCGGAGCAAGGTGCTCGACAAGGGGTACGTGGGGCACTACCCGGGGACCGCCGCGCCGGGGCAGGTCGGGAACGTGGCGCTCGCCGGGCACCGGAACACCCACGGCGAGCCGTTCCGGTACGTGAAACGGCTGCGGAAGGGCGACGAGAACACCCTGCGGACGCGGGAGGGGACGTACACCTATCTCGTCGACAAAATCCTGTCGGTGACCTCGCCGCGCGACACCGGCGTCATCCGGCCGGTGCCGCGGTCGATCGTGAAGCCCTCGTACGGGTACTCCGAGGCCGGTTCCTACCTCACCCTCACCACCTGCACGCCCGAGTTCACCTCCCGGTACCGGCTCATCGTCTGGGCGACCCTGCGACGGTGAGGGCGGCGCCGGCCAGGGCCAGGGCCGCCGAGGCCACCAGGGCCGCGTCCGGGGTGGCCGCCGACAGGGCCAGCATCAGCGACACGCCGGCCGCCGAGCCGATGTAGCGGGCCGTGTTGTTCGCGCCCGAACCCATCGCCGCGCGCTCCGGCGGGACGGAGTCGACGGCGAGGCGGGGCAGCCCGGCGTTCAGGAGGCCACTGCCCGCGCCCGCCACCACCAGGCCGGCGACCAGACGCGGCCAGGGCAGGGCGGCGGACTCCGTGGTCCCGAGGAGGAGCAGGACGCCCGCCGCGGACAGGGCGAAACCGCAGGCCAGTTGGTACGGGGCCGAGATCCGGCCCGCGAGTCGGCGGGCCTGCAGCGCGACCACGAAGGCGGAACCCGACCAGAGGGCGAAGAGCGCCGCCGCCGTCAGGGCCGACAGGCCGGCCCCGTGCTGGAACAGCGCCGGCATCACGCTGAACATGCCGATCACCGCCAGGCCCGTGAAGAGCGCCCCCACCGTCGATGCCCGGAACGCCGGCCTCCGCCACATCCCCGGGTCGATCATCGGGGCCGGCACCCGGCGCTCCACCCACAGGAACAGCACCGTGAGCATCACCGCCGCCAGAAGCAGCAGGAGAGGCGCCGGGCGCAGCCAGCCGTCCCGGCCCAGCGTCAGGGCCGTCAGCAGGGCGCCCAGCGCGAGCGCCAGGGTCGTCGCGCCCACCAGGTCCGGGCGCCGCCGGCCGCCGTCGCCGCCGACCGGCGCGGGCGTCGCGGCGGGCGCCGCGAGGGTACGGGCTCCGATCGCCGCCGTCACCAGGGCCGCCGCGCCCAGCACCGCGTACGCCGACCGCCAGTCCACCAGGGCGAGCGCCCCCGCGAGCAGCGGGCCGAGCGCAATCCCCCCGCTCACCGACGCGCCCCAGACGCCCGTGGCCCGGATCCGGTCGCGGCCCGAGGGGTACGCGTCGGCCAGCAGCCCCAGGCTGCCCGCGAGGACCGCCGCGCTCGCCGCGCCCTGCGCGATCCGCGCCGCCGTGAAGAGCACCGTCGAGCCGGTGAAGGCGGCGAGCGCCGTCGTCACGCCCAGCGCCAGCGTCCCCAGCAGGAACACCCGCCGCCTGCCGTGCGCGTCGGCCAGCGCGCCCGCGACCAGGAGCAGGACGGCGAGGCCGAGCGGGGTGCCGTTGAGCAGCCACGCCTGTGCCGACGCCGGAGTCCCGAACGCCGCCGCCATCTCCGGGAGCGTCGCCATCGGCGCCGTGTAGTTCATGAGGGCGACGCCGGTGGCGAGGGCGGTGACGGCGAGCGTGGCGGGGGAGGGGGGCGCGGCCGTCACCGTCGCCGTAGGAGGGGCCGCGCCCGTCTTCGGGTCCGTGCCGGTCGTCGAGGACGGGGCCGGCGTCGGGGCCGGGTCAGTGGGTGGTACAGCGGCGGGCGGTGGGGTGGGCGTCGTGGGCGTGGTGCGTGAGCGGGCTGTACTCATGGGGCCTCCGCCCAGTCGGTTCGGTCATTGAACGCAGACCCTACTCCGGTCGGTTCGTTCAATGAACCCCCTTTGTTAGGCTGGTTCCCATGGCCCTCGGCAAGGACTACGTCCAGCAGCAGTGCTCCATCGCCCGTGCCCTGGAGGTCGTCGGCGAGCGCTGGACGCTCCTCATCGTGCGCGACGCCTTCTACGGTGTCCGCCGTTACAGCGATTTCCTCGCCCACCTCGGCGCCCCCCGCGCCGTCCTCGCCGCCCGGCTCCAGACGCTCGTCGACGCCGGCGTCCTCGACCGGCGCCGCTACCAGGAGTCCCCGCCCCGGGACGAGTACGTCCTCACCGGGCGCGGCCTCGCCCTCTGGCCCGTCCTGTGGGCCCTCGGCGCGTGGGGGAGGGCCGAGGTGCCCGGCACGTTGCCCATGCGCGACTTCCACCACGCCGACTGCGGCACGGAACTGGGCCCGTCCGGCGAGTGCCCCTCCTGCCGCGTCCTCGTCGCGCCCGCGGACGTCGAGATGCGGCCCGGCGCCGGGCTCGACCCCGATCCCGCCGAGCCGGTCGCCCGGGCGCTCCTCGCGCCGCGCCGGCTGCTCACGCCGCTGGACCCCGCGGCTCCTCAGGAACGCAGGGAACCTTCTCGTACGACCGTTCGTCCTACGTGACGGACAGTTAAGTACCACGGGGAACGGGGGGCATGATGAGCGGGAGTCCGGTCCTGCGGCGCGTCGCGCCGCTCGTCCTGCTGCCGGTCCTCCTCCTGATCGCGTGCGCGGGGCTCGTCCTGACGGACGGCTCCGTCGGCTCCGCCGTCGTCCTCGCCGTCTCCGCCGTCGCCTGCGGCTTCCTCGCAGTCCGTACGGCTCCGGCCGTGCCGCCCACGCGCATACGCACCGCGCTGCGCGACCGGGCCCGCCGTACGGCCTTCCTCCCGCAGCGCGACCCCGACGCCGCCGGTCGCCGCCGGCCCCGGGCGCCGGGGCTTCCCCTCCCGACGACCGCGTAGGCGTTCCCGCAGCCGTACCCGCACGTCGGACACGTACGCGTACCCGCACCAGTAGCGAGGTGCCCTACCCGCGCCTGTGACGCGGTGCGCGTACCCGTACCCGTACGCGTCCTCGTGCCCGTGCGCGCGTATCCGTACCCGTGTCGGTACGCCGCCCCACGAACCGGACGGCGCACCGGCACCACGTCCCCGTACGCCGTGCCCGCACCCGCACCCGCCGCGAGACGCCTTCGCGCGGTCCGTCATGCCGAGACGCACCAGTCCATCCCCGGCACGACGAACCCCGGAGGGTTCCCTTGTCCTTCTTCCCGTCCCCGCTCCTCGACGCCTTCTCCGCGCTCGTCGACCGGCTCGCCGCGCTGCTCCAGCCGCTCGCCGCCGACGCCTCGACCGCCCTCGCCGTCGTCCTCTTCACCGTCCTCGTCCGGCTCGCGGTCCATCCCCTCTCCCGCGCCGCCGTGCGGGGACAGCAGGCCCGGGTGCGGCTCGCGCCCCGGATCGCCGCGCTCCAGGAGAAGCACAAGCGCCGGCCGGAGCGGCTCCAGCGGGCGATCCTGGACCTGCACGCGGAGGAGAAGGTCTCGCCGTTCGCCGGGATCCTGCCGAGCCTGCTCCAGGCGCCCGCGTTCCTCCTCCTGTACGCGCTCTTCTCCTCCGGCGACCGGATGGCCGGACACGCGCTGCTCGCCGCGCCCCTCGACGGCCGCTGGGCCGGGGCCCTCGGTGACGGCGGTCCCTTCGGGCCGGCCGGGCTCGTCTACCTCGCGCTCTTCGCCGTGGCCCTCGCCGTCGCCGCCTACCAGTACCTCAGGACCCGCCGCGAGACGGCCCAGGCCCAGGCCCGAGCGAGGGCCGGCGGCGGGGTCCAGGCCCAGGGGCCCGCGGCGGCCGTGGGGCGGATCCTGCCGCTGCTGTCCTTCGGGACCGTCGTGACCGTCGCCTTCGTGCCGCTCGCCGTCGCGCTCTACCTCGTCACCAGCACCACCTGGGCCGTCGTCGAGCGCACGCTACTCATGCGTAAGGGTCCGCAGGCTGAACGGGGTCTTGCGGGCTGAACGGGAGTCTTGGAGGATCGGACGATCCTCCGATGGCCGCACTCCATCGGCCGGGGCACCGAAGGGCCTCCCCCGGGCCCACCTCGACCACAGGGAGAAGACCATGAAGCTGCTGCGAGTCGGCCCGCCGGGCGCCGAGCGTCCCGCCCTCCTCGACGGGGACGGGACCCTCCGTGACCTGTCCTCCTTCACCGACGACGTCGACGGCAGTCTGCTCTCGGACACCGCCACGCTCGACCGGATCCGGGCCGCCGCCGCGGCCGGCGTGCTGCCCGCGTTCGGCGGCTCCGGCGACGCCACCGGGCTGCGCGTCGGCCCGCCGGTCGGCCGGATCGGCAAGGTCGTGTGCATCGGGCTGAACTACCACGGCCACGCCGCCGAGACCGGGCAGGCCACCCCGGCGGAGCCGGTCGTCTTCCTCAAGGCCGCCGACACCGTCGTCGGCCCGGACGACACCGTGCTCGTGCCGCGCGGCTCGGTGAAGACCGACTGGGAGGTCGAGCTGGCGATCGTCATCGGCCGGACCGCCCGCTACCTGGAGACCGACGAGGAGGCGCTGGCGCACGTCGCCGGGTACGCGGTCGCGCACGACGTCTCCGAGCGCGAGTTCCAGATCGAACGCGGCGGCACGTGGGACAAGGGCAAGAACTGCGAGACCTTCAACCCGCTCGGACCCTGGCTGGTGACCGCCGACGAGGTGCCCGACCCGCAGGACCTCACCCTGCGCCTCTGGGTCAACGGCGAGCTGCAGCAGGACGGCCACACCTCGGACCAGATCTTCCCGGTCGCCGAGGTCGTCCGGTACGTGAGCCGGTTCATGACCCTCTACCCCGGTGACATCATCAACACCGGTACTCCCGCCGGCGTCGCCATGGGCCGGCCGGAGCCCAAGCCGTACCTCCGTCCCGGCGACGTCGTCGAGCTGGAGATCGAGGGCCTGGGCCGTCAGCGGCAGGAACTGAAGAGCGCCTGACGGGTCGGAGGCGCTTGCCGGACCGGAGGCGCCTGCCGGACCAGAGGCGCCTGCCGGACCGGAGGCGCCTGACGGGTCGCCGGTGCCGGAGAGGCTGAGCTGCCTGCGGGGGGCGGTCGCCGTCGCCGGATGGGACCGAACGCCTGACGGGTCGTCGGCGCGCGGTACACCCAGCTGACTGACGGACCGTCGGGTACTCGCGCCGGTCGCCGCCCCGTCACCTGTGGCGTCGTCGGCCGAGAGGTCGGCGATTCTGGCGGCACCCCGCGTGGGGTGCCGCCATTTTCGTCCCTTTTTATGCATATTGCCGCGTATGGAACCCGTAAGGACCGACCGCGTCCCCCGCCGCAGATCCCGTCTCGCCCTCTCCGCCGCGACGGCGGTCGTCGCCGCCGGTGCCCTCGTCGGCGGACTCGCCGTCGCCGGCGCCGCCGATCCGCTGCCCGGCGGTCTCGGCCCCTGCAAGCCGGGCAACTGCCCGCCCACGTACCCCGACATCAACAACGGCACCGTCGTGTGGCGTGACAACGCCATCAACGTCTTCGTCGGCGGCGACTTCCTCGTCCGCGAGTCCGCCGCCGAGGCCGAGGGCAAGGTCGTCGTCCTCGGAAACCTCGACCAGGCCAAGCGCGCGGGCGTCTCGCAGGTCTACAACGTCGGCATCGCCGGCGTCGGCTCGCGCGTCGTGCCCGACGACGACGAGCCCTTCCTCAACGTCGGCGGGAACATCACCGTTGCCACCGGCCAGAGCCTCCTCACCGAGGAGGGCGCGATCAGCGGCGAGACGCTGTACGCGGGCACCGTCACGGGCACCGTGACCCCGGTGCCCGTCAAGGACGCCGCCGCCGTCACCCCGTACGTCGCGCTGCGCGACCAGCTGACGGACGCCAGCCAGTGCTACGCGTACGTCGACGGGGCCTCCCGCACCGCCACCGGAACGGCCGTCAACAACGGTTACGAGACCGTCTTCACCGGCGACGGCACCTCCGCGCTCCAGGTCTTCAACGTCGACTTCGACCTGGAGTCGGCGAGCGGCGGGCAGCAGGACATCCGCTTCGTGAACATCCCCGCGAACGCGACGGTCCTCGTCAACGTCCTCGGCGGCGACCGCACCATCGACACCTTCATCAACGGCCTGCCGGGGCTCCGCGACCGGCTCCTCTGGAACTTCCCGGACGCGACCCGGGTGAAGTTCGAGGGCACCGCGCAGTTCGCGGGCAGCGTCCTCGTCGGCAACCAGGCCAGCACCGCGACCGTCACCATGCCGGGCATGAACGGCCGGTTCTTCACGACCGGCAACCTGACCCACGCCTCCGAGCCAAGCGGGGGCGGCGGCCAGGAGATCCACAACTACCCGTTCAACGGCGACCTGCCGTCCTGCGACGAGGACCCGACCCCGACGGAGCCGACGCCGACCACCCCCACCCCCACGGAGCCGACTCCGACGGAGCCCACCCCCACGGAGCCCACTCCGACCGAGCCGACGCCGACGGAGCCGACGCCGACGGAGCCGACGCCGACGGAGCCGACCCCCACGGAGCCGACGCCGACGGAGCCCACTCCGACCGAGCCGACACCCACGGAGCCCACCCCGACCGAGCCCACTCCGACCGAGCCGACCCCCACGGAGCCGACCCCCACGGAGCCGACGCCGACGGAGCCGACGCCCACCACCCCTACCCCCACCGAGCCGACTCCCACCGAGCCCACGCCCACCATCCCCACCCCCACTCCCACCGAGCCGACGCCCAGCCCGACCGACTCCGCTGACGGCGGGGTCGACGGTGGTGGCTCCGACGGTGGGTACGGCGATGACACCGGTGGGTCCGACGGCGGATACGGCGACGACAGCGGCGGGTCCGACGGCGGTTACGGTGACGACACCGGCGGCCACCACGGTCCCGGCCCCGACGGTGGCGGCGGTCAGCTCCCCGAGACCGGCGCCGGCACCGGAAAGATCGTCATGGGCGCGACGGCCGCCGGTCTCGCCCTCGGCGGCGGCCTCCTCCTCGCCGTCAGCCGCCGGCGCCGTCGGTCGGGCGGCGCAGCCTGACGGTGACGCCCTCGCGGGCCGACCGCCGTGCCGCCTCCAGGACGTCCAGGGCGGCGGCGGCCTCGTGCGCGGTGACCGGGTTCGGCCCGGTGCCGCGCAGGGCGGCGGCGACGGCCGCGTAGTACGCCGGGTAGTCCCCCGGCACCGACTCGACCGGCGTCCCGCCGCCGGTCAGCGGGGACTCCCCGGCGCCGATCCGGCCCCACAGCTCCTCGGGCTCCACACCCCAGGCGGCGCCGGTGCCGGGCCGCAGCCCCTCCCGCAGCGCCGCCTCCTGCGGGTCGAGGCCGTACGTCACGAAACCGGCGCGCCGCCCGAGCACCCGGAAGCGGGGGCCGAGCTGGGCGGCGGTCGCGCTCACGTACAGGTGGGAGCGGACGCCGTTCTCGTGGGTGATCGCGACGAAGGTGTCGTCGTCGGCCTCGGCGCCCGGGCGGCGCACGTCCGACTCGGCGTAGACGGAGACGGCCGGGCCGAAGAGGACCAGGGCCTGGTCGACGACGTGGCTGCCGAGGTCGTAGAGCAGCCCGCCGACCTCCTCCGGGGCGCCGGACTCGCGCCAGCCGCCCTTCGGACGCGGCCGCCACCGCTCGAAGCGCGACTCGAAGCGCTGGACCTCGCCGAGCTCGCCGTCGTCGTGGAGGCGGCGGAGGGTGAGGAAGTCGCTGTCCCAGCGCCGGTTCTGGAAGACGGAGAGCAGCAGGCCCCGCTCTTCGGCGAGCGCGGCCAGGGCGCGGGCCTCGGCGGCGGTCGGCGCGAGCGGCTTGTCGACGACGACGGGCAGGCCGGCCTTCAGGGCGGCCTCGGCGAGCGGGACGTGGGTCTTGTTGGGGGAGGCGACCACGACCAGGTCCAGCTCGGGGGCCCCGTCCGCCCAGAGCTCCTCCGGCCGGGAGAGCACCCGGACGCCGGGGTGGGCGGCCCGCGCCTCGGCGGCGCGCTCGGGGTTGCCGGTGGTGACGGCGGCGAGGGTCAGACCGGGGGTGGCGGCGACGAGCGGGGCGTGGAAGACGGAACCCGCGAGGCCGTAGCCGATGAGGCCGACGCGGAGGGGGAGGGGGGTGGTCGTCATGGACGCCACTTAAGCAACGCTGTTGCCGAAGTGCAAGCAGGGGGGAGAATGGGCCGGTGACGGTGATGAGGAGAGACCCCGGCGGCGGCGCCAACCTGACGGCGCTGCGCGGCCACAACGCGGCGCTCGTCCTCGACCTGCTGCGCACGGCGGGGGAGGAGGGCATCAGCCGTCTCGAACTGGCCGCCAGGACCGGCCTCACCCCGCAGGCCGTCAGCAAGATCACCGCCCGGCTGCGCGCGGACGGGCTGGCGGCGGAGGCCGGCCGCCGCGCCTCGACCGGCGGCAAGCCCCCTACGGTGCTCCGCCTGGTCCCCGAGGCGGCGCACGCGATGGGCGTCCACCTCGACCGCGACGAGCTCACCGTCGCCCTCACGGACCTCACCGGCACCCCGCTCGCCGTCCGCCGCCACGCCGTGACCCTCTCCGACGGGCCGCCCCAGGTCCTGGAGACGCTGGTGGCGGCCGTCCGAGCCCTCCTGGCCGAGCCCGCCCCGCCGCCCGCGCCCCGCACGACCCCGCCCCGGCCCCCCAGCCCGGCGGATGCGCCGGACCCGACCGGTGCGCCGGATCCGACCGGTGCGCCGGACCCGGCCGGTGCTCCCGCCGGGTCGCGGCTCCTCGGGGTCGGGGTGGCCATGCCCGGGCCGTTGGAGCATCGGGGCGGAGTGGCCGGGCGGGTCACCGGAGCGGCGGTGTGGGACGGGTTTCCGGTGCGGGAGGCCCTGGAGGCGCGGCTCGGCGTGCCGGTCGCGCTCGACAAGGACACGAACGCCGCCGCCCTCGACCTCGCCGTCCGACCCGGCGCGCCGCGCTCGTTCGCGTACGTCCACCTCGGTACGGGGCTCGGTGCCGGGCTCGTCGTCGGCGGGCGGCCGCTGCGGGGCGAGCGGACCGGGGCGGGCGAGCTCGGCCACCAGACCGTCCAGCTCGACGGGCCCCGCTGCGACTGCGGGGCGCACGGCTGCCTGGAGGTGCTGTGCCTCGCGGCGGTGGCGCGGGGCGAGCTGCCCGAGGCCGCCCGGATCCTCGGCGCCGGCGCGGCCAACCTGGTCCGGCTCCTGGACATCGACCGGGTCCTGCTCGGCGGCCGGGTGGTGCTGGGGGCGCCGGAGGTCTTCGCGGACGGCGTCGCCGCCGTCCTCGCCGACCGGCGCCTCCCGACCCCGGTCGAGGTGACGGCCACCCCGCACGCCGTGGCCCGAGGCGCCGCCCAGCTGGTCCTCGCCCCCGTCTTCGGCCTGGCCCCGCCGACGCCTCCGCCGACACCTTCGTCGCCACCTCCGTCGACGTCCCCGGCGTCACCTCCCTCGGCGTATTCATCGGAAGAGCGGACCATACGCTGATCGGGCGGATCCGGTGGTGCGGGCGGTGTCGCCCACGAGTCCGGGGTCCGCCCTGTGGCAGCGTCGCGGGCGAGACGTACGTCCGCGAGCAGCAAAGGCAACCGCACATGGCATCCGCCCCCCGGCCCCTGCGCAGCGCCCGCGTCCTCGCCGCCGCGGCCGTCACGCTGACAGGCGCCCTCCTCCCCGTCCCCGCCGCCTCGGCGGCCCCCGCTCCCGCGCCCGTCTGCGGCGCCGACTCCGACGCCGGCTTCCCCCTCGAAACCCGGATCCAGGACGACGGCCCCGCCGAATACCCCGCCGGCGGGGCCTTCCGGAGCTGGGAGCTGGAGGTCCGCAACACCACCGGCCGCGCCTGCACGCAGGTCCATCCGGTGCTCGTCCTCGCCGACGAGAAGCGGGTGCTGCGGCCCGAGCAGATCCGGCTGGAGTTCTACGACGCGGAGGGCGACCGCTGGCGGCCGGTCGCCTTCGAGGCGACCGAGGAGGCGGAGAGCGTCGGCGCGTTCACGGGAGCCGAAGCCGCAGAAGCCCCAGCCACTCAAACCCCCCCCACCACCGGAGCCCCCACGGCCAGCCGAGCCCCCGCAGTCACCGGAACCCCCAAAGCCACTGAAGCCCCCACGGCCAGCCGAGCCCCGACAGCCACCCGAGCCCCCACAGCCACCACAGCCACAGAAGACCCCGCAGCCACCGGAGCCGAGCCCCGCCGCTTCGACGGATTCGACGTGCCCGCCCGCCGTACCGTGACCGTCCCCGTCCGGCTCGCCTTCCGGGCGGACGCCGTGCCCGACGAGGTCGTCGTCAACGCCGCGCTCGTCCAGCGCCGGGGCGCCGACGGCGACTGGGTGGGCCGCTCCGACGACTACCGCCTCACGATCGGGCCGCCCGTCCCCGGCACCACCCCCGCCCCCACCCCCGCCGTGCCGACCGCCCCCGCCGAGCCCTCGGGGTCCGCGTCCGCCGCCCCCGCCACCCCGGTACCCGACCGGTCCCCCCGCCCGTCGCCGTCGGCCGACCCGGACCCCGCCTCCCCCTTCCCCTCCCCTTCCTCCTTCCCTCCCCAACTCGCCCACACGGGCCGGGAGGAAGCCGCCCACCTCGCTCCCTGGGCGGCGGCCCTGGCCCTCGTCGGCGCCTTCCTCGCCCGCGCCGGGCGCCGCCTCAAGGGCCGCTGACGACCCGAACCCCGAGGCCACCCCGCGTACACCTCCCCGTTCACCTCCTTCGGCGTCGCCGACGAGCGGATCGAGACCGTGCTCGCCACCCCGCGCGAGGCCCTGCTCATCGGCACCCCGCCCGCCCTCCGATGCCCGAGGTGCTCGCCTCCTTCGACGGCGGCACGCCCACCCTCGTCAAGCGCTACACCGCCGATGTCGTCTCCCGGCGCGAGACCCTCACCGTCCCGGTCCCCGCCGGCGCCTCGAACGTCAGCTTCCGCTTCCGCTACGCCGGCTCCGACAACTGGTACTGGACGATCGACGGGGTCACCGTGACCCCGTCCTGACCTACGCTGGGGGCGTCGCCACAGCGCAGTCGCGTCGCCCCCAGCACACGCACGACTTGTACGGCAGGAGTCCCGCACCCATGGCAGAGCGCAAGCCGATCGAATCCTGGCTCACCGACATGGACGGCGTCCTCATCCACGAGGGCGTTCCGATCCCCGGCGCCGACGCGTTCATCAGGAAGCTGCGGGAGACCGGGAAGCCGTTCCTGGTCCTCACCAACAACTCGATCTACACCGCCCGCGACCTCCACGCCCGCCTCATGCGCATGGGCCTGGAGGTCCCCGTCGAGAACATCTGGACCTCGGCGCTCGCCACCGCCGAGTTCCTCGACGACCAGCGCCCCGGCGGCACCGCGTACGTCATCGGCGAGGCCGGTCTCACCACAGCCCTCCACGACATCGGCTACGTCCTCACCGACCACGACCCCGACTACGTGGTCCTCGGCGAGACCCGCACCTACTCCTTCGAGGCCATGACCAAGGCCGTCCGCCTCATCAACAACGGCGCCCGCTTCATCTGCACCAACCCCGACGAGACCGGCCCCTCCCTGGAGGGCCCGCTCCCCGCCACCGGCTCCGTCGCCGCCCTCATCACCAAGGCCACCGGCAAGGAGCCGTACTTCGCCGGCAAGCCCAACCCACTGATGATGCGCACCGGGCTCAACGCGATCGGCGCCCACTCCGAGTCCAGCGCCATGATCGGCGACCGGATGGACACCGACATCCTCGCGGGCCTGGAGGCGGGCATGCAGACCTTCCTCGTCCTCACCGGACTGACCACGCAGGCCGAGATCGACCGCTTCCCCTTCCGCCCCTCCAAGGTCGTGAAGTCGATCGCGGACCTCGTCGACCGCGTGTAGCGCTCACGGAGCGTCGCCCCTGCGGATGCGAAACCCGCCGAACCGGGTGAACCTGCCAGTACCAGGAGGTCACAATGCGTTCAGGTCCCCTCGCTCTCCGTGCCGCAGGGGCGGCACTGGCTCTGGTGCTCGCTCCCGGCGCCGCCACCGCCCTCGCCCACGACGGCGTCCAGGTCACCCTCACCCCGTCCACCGCCGCACCCGGCGCCGACGTCGACGTCCGCGCCCAGGGGTGCGAGGGCACCACCGGCGCCGCCAAGTCCCCGGCGTTCGTCGCGGACGCCGAGCTCACCGGCCGGGACGGCGGCGCCCGCGCCCTCTTCGGCGGCGCCACCGTCCGCACGGGCCTTCAGGACGGCACGTACCGGATCACCGTCACCTGCGACGGCCACGACCACCCCGACGTCGGCACCCTCACCGTCCGCCACCACCAGGAACGGCCGGACCACCGCCCGGCCCCGGCCGTCCCGGTCGCCCCGGTCCGCGCGGGCGGCGGCGGCGCCGCGGCCTTCGCCGCCCCCGCCGCGCCCGGCGTCGCCCAGACGGCCGGCGAGGACGGGCTCGGCACCCCGTACACCCTGGTCGGCCTCGGCATGGCCGCGGTGGCCGCCGTCGCGGTCGCCTTCCGGAGCTCCCGCCGCGGGCGTACCGAGTAGCCGTGGCCGCGTCGAGCCGCCCGGCCACCGGTGTGGCCTGGGCGGTCCTGCTCCTCGGCCTCTGGCTCTGGGGCCCCGACACGGCCCGGGGCCCCGGCGGCAGCTCGGCCCCCACGCACGGCGACGTCGCGGCGGTCGGCCGCCCCCCGGGCGTGGACCTGCCGCCGTCCCGCCCGCCGATACCCGGCGACGCCGCGCCCCGCAGGGTGGAGATCCCCGCCCTCGGCGTCGACGCGCCCGTCGTCCCCCGGGGCCTCGACGCCACCGGGGCGGTCGACCCGCCGCCGTACGAGCTGCCGGGCACCGTCGGCTGGTACGGCCCCGGCACCACGCCCGGCGCGGCGGGTCCCGCGCTCCTCGTCGGCCACGTGGACACCGACACGCGCCCCGCCGTCTTCTACGGCCTCAGCTCCACCCGCCCCGGCGACACCGTCCGCATCACCCGAACGGACGACTCGGTCGCGGTCTTCACCGTCGAGGACGTCTCCGTCGTCCCCCGCGACGCCTTCGACCCCGCGAAGGTCTACGGGCCGCACGAGCCCGGCCGCGCCGAACTCCGTCTCCTGACCTGCGGCGGCACCTTCGACCGCACCACCGGCGGCTACACCGCCAACGTGGTGATCGCCGCCTATCTGAGCGCGACGGAGTAGCCCTTACCTCGGCCCGCCCCGCCCCGTCGGCCCGCCTCCGCCGCGAGGTCGGCATCCGTCCGCCGCTCCGTGCGCGGGCGCCTCCGCTTCCCCACCTGAACCCGCTTGTGCGGATCGCAACCGAACGGCAACGCACGGTAGTTGACCCGTGGCAACAAGAAGGCCCCTCGCTTTCGCGAGGGGCCTTCTCTGTCGGTGCGCCGCCAGGGACTCGAACCCCGGACCCGCTGATTAAGAGTCAGCTGCTCTAACCAACTGAGCTAGCGGCGCCTGCTGACAGAGATAACTCTACCCGACCTCCAGGGGTGCTCCCGACCAACATCCGCCCCTTCCGTCCCGTCCTCCGGCCTGTCGGATGGTCATATCTGGCCGTTGATCCGTCAAAATGCGATTTGTCCAGACAGTTGAGAAACTGACGCCCGAAATGAGGCTTAAAGGGATCTTGACAAGTGTGGAGGGGATCACATGAGCAGTGTGCTGGTCTTCGAGGAATTCGAACCCGCGCCCGACTGCGGCTGCCCGGGGTGCGCCCGCCGCCGCCGCGACCTCGCCCTGGGGCTGCCGGTCCGCGCGGGCGGCCACCCGGCGGCCCACGGCGCCCGCCGGGCCCTCGTCCTGGTCACGGCGGCGGGCGCGGTGCTGGGCGGGGGAGGGGCGAACGGCATCGCCACCGCCCGCGCTCCCGTGGTCCCGGCCGACGCGGCGGACGCGACCGATGTGGCGGACGCGACCGACGCGGCGGGCCCCGCGTGGGGCACCGACACCCCGCAGGGCGGCCCCGCCCCGCTGCACGGCC
The DNA here is from genome assembly GCF_042958885.1 of Streptomyces sp. NPDC007945. Lineage (NCBI taxonomy): Bacteria > Bacillati > Actinomycetota > Actinomycetes > Kitasatosporales > Streptomycetaceae > Streptomyces > Streptomyces sp. NPDC007945. The sequence goes on along the minus strand of NZ_JBIBJV010000001.1, from coordinate 1,054,254 downwards.
CGCCGGCCGCGCAGGCCGACGGCACCCCGACGCCCGGCGCCGTCCCGACGACCAGTCAGATCTCGACGGAGAACCTGCGGAAGACGACCCGCACGGAGATCATCAACCGGGCCAAGACGTGGGTCTCGGCCCAGGTGCCGTACTCGATGGAGAAGTACTGGTCGGACGGGTACCGCCAGGACTGCTCCGGCTACATCTCCATGGCCTGGAACCTGCGCAGCAACGAGTGGACCGGCAGCCTCGACCGCTTCGCCGTCCGCATCGCCCGGACGGAGCTCCAGCCCGGCGACATCCTGCTCTTCCACAATCCGGCCGACCCCACCCGCGGCTCGCACGTGACGATCTTCGGCGGCTGGACGGACTACACCCACACCTCGTACCTCGCGTACGAACAGACCAAGCCCCGCACCCGGAAGCAGGCCACGCCCATGGCGTACTGGGAGAACTCCTCCCGGTACGTGGCGTACCGCTACAAGGGCCTGGCCGGCGGCGACAGCGGTGCGGGCGGCGGCACGACGACCCCGCCGACGGGCGCCACGGCGTTCCCCGGCGGCTCGAAGTTCGGGCCCGGCGCGAACAACGCGCACGTCACGCGGCTCGGGCAGATGCTGATCCAGCGCGGCGCCCAGCGCTACTACGCGCTCGGCGCGGGCCCGAGGTGGAGCGCCGCCGACCGTCGCGCGACCCAGGCGTTCCAGCGCGCGCAGGGCTGGAAGGGCGCGGAGGCGGACGGACTGCCCGGCCCGCACACGTGGGCGCTCCTCGTCTCGGGCCAGGGCAAGGACATCGGCGGTTCGAGTGGTTCGAGCGGTCCGAGCACAGATGCGAACGGGTTCCCCGGGCGTGGCTCCTTCCGTCCGGGCCAATCCAACGCATATGTGGAGAAGCTGGGCAAACAACTGGTGAAGCGGGGCTTCGGCAAGCACTACCTGTCGGGACCCGGTCCGCGCTGGACGGAGGCGGACCGCCGCAACGTCGAGGCGTTCCAGCGGGCTCAGGGCTGGCGCGGCGCAGCGGCCGACGGCTACCCGGGCCCGGAGACCTGGCGGCGTTTGTTCCGATGACCCCGAGACATGAGGTGGACCCCGAATGACGGCAGCACCCCCCAACGACTCCGGCGCGGCGGCCTCGCGCGACGCCGCCCGCTCCGCCCGCCGCCTCACCGACGGCACCCTCCCCCGTCGCCCCCCGTCGCCGGACCCGGTGCCGACCGGCGCGGGGCCGACGGCTGCCCCGCCGCCCGCGGAGCCCTCCCCGGGCCCGGACCCGCGGCCCACCGACCTCCCCCCGTCCGCCGCCCCACCGCCGTCCGCGGGCACGGCCACGACCGCCCCGGACCGGCCGGTGACCGAGGCCGGCCCGCCCCGACCGGAGTCCTCCACCGGTCAAGCACCGACCCCGGCCGTCCGTACCCCCGAGGGGAGCGCGGCCGCACCGCCCCTGGCGCCCACGGCCGAGGGTCTCGCCCCGACCGCGCCCGTCGCGCCGGCCCCGGCCGGGACCTCCACCGCGGGAGCGGCATCGCCCACCCCCCGCACGGCCACGGTCTCCTCCCACGGGGCCCCGGCGCCCGCGGGTGCCGCCGGGACGGGCCCGACCGGGGACGTCCGTGGGCCGGCCGACCCGCCCGCCGCACCGGCGCCCGCGGGCCCCGCCCCGACCCCGGCCGGCGCCCCGGCGGCCTTTGCCGGGACCGGTTCCCCCGCCCCGGAGGCGGACGCGGTGTCGCGCACGGTCACCCTCTCCCAGGGCCGGACCCCGCCCTCGGCGCCTGCCGGTCCGACCTCCGCGCCGACCACGGCCGGTGCCCCGGCGGGCGCGGCCCGCGCGGAGGTCCCGGCCGGGCCGGGCGGCCCGACGCCCGGAGGCCGTGCACCGGCCGGTGCGCACACGGCAGCGGCCGCCCCGGCGGCTGAGGCCGCGGGGCCCGGTGCGGCCCCGGTTCGCCCGGAGACCGCCGCCCGGCCGGGCTCGGTGCCCGCCCGTGCGGCCGCCGCGGTGGCCGCGGGTCGTGTCGCGGCGGGCCCGGCCCCGTCCCCGGCTGCCGCCGGCGCGGCGACCGCGTCGAGCGGCGCCGACGCTCCGGCGGCCCCGGTCCGGACGGAGGCCCCGGCCCGCGCCGAGGCGTCCGCCGGGTCTCCTGGTGTCGGGTCCGTACCGGCTGCCGCGCGCACGGAGCCCGCGGCGGCGGGACGGATCGAGGAGGCGCTCGGCGTGGCCGAGGTTCCCGGCGGCTCCGACCTGCCGGGGAGCTCGGGGGTCGGCGTGTTCAAGGAGGAGCGGGAGCTGCTCGACTTCGGGCGGATCACCGGGATGCGGGTCGCCTCGGTCGCGACGCCGGTCGCGGGGGTGGGGCGGTTGCCGCGGCGGAAGAACCTCATCGGGGCGGAGACGACCGGCTCGATCCCGGTCCACCTGCTCTTCCGGGACGGCACCGGCACCACCGGGAGCACGCCGACCGTCGACGACGGCGGTCCCGACACCGTCGCCATGGCGCCGCCCACCTCGCGGAACGCACCGAGGACCGGTGTCCCGAGGCCCGCGACCAAGCACGCCCGCCCCGGCCCCGCCCGTCCCGCGCCGACCGCCGATCCGGCGCTGGTGGAACGCCCGGCGACGGTGCTGCCGGGCTGGGTCGGCATCGCCGGCGGGCTGCTCGCGCTCGCGGGGTGCGCGGCCGTGGTGTGGTGGACGGGCGCCGTGCCCGCCGAGCTCGCGCGCATGCTGGGCCTGCCCCCGCGTCCGTACCACGGCGTCCACCTCGCCCAGTGGGCGCTGCTCGCGCTCGGCGTGCTGGTGCTGCTGTTCGCGGTGGGCGGCCTCGGCCGGGGCCGGGTCGGGTACGCCTGGGTGCTGACGCTGTTCGGCGAGTACCGCGGCACCGTGCGCCGTACCGGACTGGTGTGGGCGAGCCCGCTGCTGCTGCGCCGCCGGGTGGACGTCCGGCTGCGCCACTGGCGGAGCGAGCCGCTGCCGGCGGTGGACGCGAAGGGCACCGCGCTGGACGTGACCGTCCTCGTGGTGTGGCGGGTCCGGGACACGGTCCGGGCGGCGCTCGGGGTCGACGACCACGAGGACTATCTGCGCGAGCAGGTGGAGGCGGCGATGGCCCGGGTGCTGTCGCAGCTGCCGGCCGACGCGTTCCACGAGGACGCGCCGACGCTGCGGGACGCGGAGGCGGTCGGCGAGGCGCTGACCCGGATGCTGTCGGCGGATTGCGCCCCGGTCGGCCTGGACGTCTTCTCGGCGCAGCCGACGAGGATCGAGTACGCCCCGGAGGTCGCGCAGGCGATGCGCCGCCGCCGGATCGCGGCGCTCGACGCGAAGCACCGGGACAGCGTCCTGACGTCGGTGGTGGACGCGGTGGACGACGTGGTCCACCGGCTGACCAGCCGTGGTCTGGTCGAGCTGGACGACTACGAACGGAAGTCGCTGGTGAAGGACCTGACGGTGGCGTTCTACACGGGCCGCGTCGGCGTGGGGGAGGGGGCCTGAGGTTCGGTCCGGTTCCGTGGTGCGAGGGCGGTCGGGTCTTCCCGGCCGCCCTCGCCGTTGGTATGGACATGTTCAACTTCCGTCCTTACCTTGGTACTTGGTCTAGACCTGAAACGTTTCCCGGGAACAACCCGCACGTCCCCGTGCGGCCCGCACCACTCGCATGACCCGTACCACCCGCACGCGTGCACCACGGCCCACGGGCATCCAGAACTCCCCCACGTTCTCCCTGGAGCGACAGCATGCGCAAAAAGACAGGGCTGGCCGCCGTGGCGCTCGGCGTCACGGCCGCCTCGCTCTTCGCGACCAGCACCGCGAACAGCCACGGCTACACCGACTCCCCGATCAGCCGCCAGAAGCTCTGTGCCAACGGCACGGTGACCAACTGCGGCAACATCCAGTGGGAGCCGCAGTCGGTCGAGGGCCTCAAGGGCTTCCCGGCCGCCGGACCCGCCGACGGCACCATCTGCGCCGGCGGCAACCCCCAGTTCGCCCAGCTGGACGACCCGCGCGGCGGCACCTGGCCGGCGACCAAGGTCACGGCGGGTCAGAGCTACACCTTCCGCTGGCAGTTCACCGCCCGCCACCGCACCACGGACTTCCGCTACTACATCACCCGGAACGGCTGGAACCCGAGCAGCAAGCTCACCCGGGCCCAGCTCGACCCCCAGCCGTTCCTCACCGTCCCCTACAACAGCCAGCAGCCGCCGTCGACGCTCTCGCACTCCGGGACCCTCCCGGCGGGCAAGACCGGCAAGCACCTGATCCTCGCGGTGTGGACCGTCGCGGACACGGCGAACGCCTTCTACGCCTGCTCGGACGTCCAGTTCTGACGCACCGCCGGACGCCGTCCGGGCCATGACGCCAGGACGGGCGAGGCGGCCAGGACGGGCAGGACGACACGGGCAGGCGCGGACACCGTCGCGGAGCCCGTACGGCGCCGCCGGACGGCCACCGGACCGGGCCGAGGGGCGAGCACGACACCCTCGGCCACCACCGGACCGCCGCCGGCGCCACCGCACGGGCCGCCCTGCTCGTGGACCGATGCCACCCCGGCCGGGGGGCGAGCCGCACCCCGGCCCACGGCTCGACACCACGCCGGAGTACCCGCTCCGGCCCGACGACGGCGGCCCTCACGGGGCCGCCGTCGTCGGACCCGACCCCGCCCCTCGCGGCCCTCCGCACCCACGACACCCGGCACGGCCGCGGCGCACGGCACCGCCACGCGGAGGTGGGTCCAGCCCTACCCCCCTGACGCCCCCCACCCCCATGGCCCGCCCCGCCGGCGCCGCCTACGGTGGGCGGTCATGGAAGACGCACCTGAAGCGCGACGGGCGCTCGCGCCGTGGACCCCGCGGTTCCCGTTCGGGGCCGGGCCGTGGCGGAGCGCCGGCTACCTCGCCACCGGGGTCGTCGGCGGGGCGGTCGTCTGCGCCGTCCTCCTCGTCCTGCTGCTCGCCTCCCTGCTGCTCGTCGGGATTCCGCTGCTGCTCTTCGGCGGGGTTGCGGTCGGCGGCGCCGAGCGGCTGCGGCTGCGCCTCGTCGACCGGCGGCCCGTGCCCGACCCGCACCGGGTGCCCGCCGCGCCCGGCCTCGGGGCCTGGGTGCGGACGCGCGCGGCGGAGCGGTCGACCTGGCGGGAGCTGGCGTACGGGCTGCTGTTCGGCACCGTCCTGTGGCCGCTCGACGCCCTCGTCCTCGCCGTCGCGGTCGGCGCGCCCGGCACCCTGCTCGCCGCGCCGGTGCTGCTCGCCGCCGACGGGGAGGAGACCAAGCTCCTCAAGAGCGTGCTGGTGACCTCGTACCCCGGCGCCTTCGCCGGGGCGCTCGTCGGCGCGGCCGCGCTCCTGCTGCTCTCCTACCCGCTCGGGCTGTACGCGGCCGGGCGCGGCGCGCTCGCCCGCGCGCTGCTCGGGGGGTGGCCCCGGGACGGGCTCGGGGAGGTCATCGCCTCGCGGGCCCGGCTCGTCGACGCGTTCGAGGCCGAGCGCCGCCGCATCGAGCGGGACCTCCACGACGGGGCGCAGCACCGGCTGGTGGCGCTCACCATGACCCTCGGGCTCGCCCGGCTCGACGCCCCGCCGGGCGGTCCGCTGGCCGAGCGGCTCGCGCGGGCGCAGGAGGAGGCGGGGCAGGTGCTGGCCGAGCTGCGGGAGCTGATCCACGGCATCCATCCGCAGGTCCTCGCCGACTACGGCCTCGGGCCGGCCCTCGCGGACGCCGCCGACCGGACCGCCGTCCCCGTCGACCGCGAGCTCGACGGCCTGCCCCGGCTGCCCGCCGCCGTGGAGAGCGCCGCGTACTTCGCCTGCCGGGAGGCGCTCGCCAACGTCGACCGGCACAGCGGCGCCTCCCGCGGTCGCCTCACCGGCCGGCACGACGGCCGCGTCCTCGTCCTCACCGTCGAGGACGACGGGCGGGGCGGCGCCGATCCGGCCCGCGGTTCCGGGCTCACGGGGCTCGCCGACCGGCTCGCCGTCCTCGATGGCACACTGACGATCACCAGCCCGCCGGGCGGGCCGACGGTCCTACGAGTGGAGATCCCGTGCCGCGTCAGCTCCGCGTCGTCCTCGCCGAGGACGGCGTCCTCCTCCGGGAAGGGCTGATCGGGCTGCTCGCCCGTTTCGGCCACCAGGTGGTGGCCGCGGTAGGGGACGCGGAGGCGCTGCGCGCGGCGGTCGCCGCCCACGACCCGGACGTCGTCCTCACCGACGTGCGGATGCCGCCCGGCTTCCAGGACGAGGGGCTGCGCGCCGCCGTCGCCCTGCGCGCCGAGCGGCCCGGCCTGCCGGTCCTCGTCCTCAGCCAGTACGTGCAGCGGGACTACGCCGCCGACCTCCTCGACTCGGGCGACGGCACCGGCGTCGGGTACCTGCTGAAGGACCGGGTGGGGCAGGTGGAGGAGTTCGTGGACGCCCTGGACCGGGTCGCCGCGGGCGGCACGGTCGTCGATCCGGAGGTGGTGCGGCAGCTGCTGCGCCGCCGCCGGGACCCGCTCGCCGCGCTGACCCCGCGCGAGCGGGAGGTCCTGGCGCTGGTCGCCGAGGGGCACTCCAACGGTGAGGTGGCCCGTCGGCTCGTCGTCACCGAGGCCGCCGTCGGCAAGCACATCGGCAACATCCTCGCCAAGCTCGACCTGCCGCCGGCCGAGGACACCCACCGCCGGGTCCTCGCCGTCCTCGCCTACCTCCAGGCGTGACGGGCCCGGTCCGGGCATGCGGAAGAGGCCCCTCGCTTTCGCGAGGGGCCTCTTCCTGTCGGTGCGCCGCCAGGGACTCGAACCCCGGACCCGCTGATTAAGAGTCAGCTGCTCTAACCAACTGAGCTAGCGGCGCCTGCTGACAGAGAAAATACTACCTGGTCCCGGCGGGTGCTCGTGACCACCCCGCCGGGTCCGTCCGGGCGGGGTCCTCCCGGGGCCGTGCGGGTCTCGCCCCGGGCGCCTCAGATCGCCAGCGACAGCACGACCGGGGCCGCCCGCCGGTTCAGGGTGTCGGCGGCCGAGCGCAGCCGGTGCGCGTGCTCGATCGGGAGCGAGAGCGCCAGACAGCCCACGGCGGAGCCGGCCGTCAGCGGCACCGCCGCGCAGACGGTGCCGACGGCGTACTCCTGGAGGTCGAGGACCGGGACGGTCGGCGGCTGGCTGTCCAGCTTGGAGAAGAGCACCTTCTCGTTGGTGATCGTCCGCGAGGTGAGGCGGGCGATCTTGTGCCGGGCGAGGTGGTCGCGGCGGCCGTTGAGGTCGAGCTGGGTGAGCAGGCACTTGCCGACCGCGCTGGCGTGGGCCGCCGAGCGGAAGTCGACCCACTCGTTGACCTTGGGCGTGTGCGGCCCGTCGGCGAACTGGGTGATCTTCACCTCGCCGTCGATGTACCGGCTGATGTAGACGGCGGCGCCGACGGAGTCGCGCAGCTCGGTGAGGGTCTCCTGGAGCTTGGCCTCCAGGGCCTCGCGGCGGGTCGAGCCGGAGCCGAGGAGGACCAGGGAGTCTCCGATGACGTACGCGCCGTCCGAGACCTGCTCGACGTACCCCTCGCGCCGGAGCATGAGGAGCAGCGACGTCAGGTGGTGGACGGGCAGCCCGGTCTCCCGGGCGATCTGGACGTCCGACACCCCGCCGCCGTGCCGCGAGACCGTCTCGAGGACGCGCAGGGCGTATTGCACCGAGTGGAACGGCGCGGTGGGCTCGGGCTTCAGCGCCACGGTTTCCCCCTACCAGGTTGTGACCGCAAGCTTCCGTACCACGATAGCCGCCAAGGGCCCTCCGCGGGGCGGCTGTTGGCGAGAATCGTGCGGAGGAACCCGGCCCTGTACAGGGACGCGCCACTCTGGCATATGACATAGGCATGAGTGGGGCGAAGAGGGTGAGGTCAGAGCGGCGCCAGGCTCTGCTCGCGCACGCGTTCGGACGGCGGGCGGGCGAAGATTTTCTGTGCGGGGACGGAGCCGGAGGCCGAGCCTCCACTGGCCGGAATGTGACCCCCGCCACCCGTTTCGCGCGCTTCATCCCGAAATCGGGCGGCATGGAATAAGTGCCGGTGCGCCCCTGTTCCCGCTCCGACGGACGTATCCGATGGAGGAAGGACCGGACGGTGAGCGAGACCGGCACCCAGTCAGAGGCAGGAACGGCGGACGGCCCCCGGAGGGACGTCATACGCGGGGAGGCCCTGGGTTCTGCTCCCGTGCCCCTCTCCGTCCTCGACCTGGTGACCGTCGGCAGCGGCTCCACCGCGAGCCGGTCGCTCGCCACCAGCGTGGAGCTGAGCCGGCTCGCCGAGCGCCGCGGCTACCACCGGCACTGGGTGGCCGAGCACCACTCGATGCCCGGCGTCGCCTCCTCCTCCCCGGCCGTGATCCTCGCCCACCTCGCCGCACACACCCGCCGCATCCGGCTCGGCTCCGGCGGCGTCATGCTCCCCAACCACGCCCCGCTGGTGATCGCCGAGCAGTTCGGCACCCTGGAGGCGCTCGCCCCGGGCCGGATCGACCTCGGCCTCGGCCGCGCCCCCGGCACCGACGGCGCCGCCGCCGCCGCCCTGCGCCGCACCGACACCCTCCACGAAGGCGCCGACGACTTCCCCGAGCAGCTCGCCGAGCTGACCCGCTTCCTGGACGACGACTTCCCGGACGCGCACCGCTACGCCCGGATCCACGCCGTGCCCGGCCCGGTGCAGGGTCCGAAGGGCCGGCCGCCCGTCTGGCTGCTCGGCTCCTCCGGCTTCAGCGCCCGGCTCGCCGGGCTCCTCGGCCTGCCCTTCGCCTTCGCCCACCACTTCTCGGCCCGCAACACGATCCCGGCGCTCGACCTCTACCGGCAGTCCTTCCGCCCCTCGGCCGTGCTCGACGCGCCCTACACCCTCATCGGCGTCGGCGCCCTCGCCGCCGACGACGAGCGGGAGGCGTACCGCCAGGTGCTCACCGGCGCGCTGTCGATGCTGCGGCTGCGCACCGGCCGCCCGGGGCTGATCCCGACGCCGGAGGAGGCGGAGGCGTACGGATTCAGCCCGGCGGAGCGGGAGTTCGCGGACGACTGGCTGGCGAACGTGGTGTACGGCACCCCGGACGCGGTCCGCGAGGGGCTGGACGAGCTGCGGAAGCGGACCGGGGCGGACGAGCTGATGCTGACCGCCAACGTGCACGGCGGGGAGGCGCGGCTGCGGAGCTACGAACTCGTCGCGGACGCCTACGAGATGCCCCGGCTCACCTGAATCTCGGATTCCGGATGAGCGACTGGTTCACCGCCGAACCACCTCACCGGCTTCCCTAAAGGAACCTTAAACCGCTCGTCACGCATGGTGGCGAGCGGTTCCGTTTTGTGCTGCACGCCTCTGACGAGGGCTTTCCTCCGCGAATTGGTCTAGTCCTCAATCTGGTTCAGACCATTGACGCGCCGTTCATGCGGGGGCTATCACTGCTCCAACTCCTGTACGGCACCACCAGTACCCCCCCCATCGGAGGACGCTCGTGCACCCCCGTAAGTCATTGATCGCCGCGCTGCTCAGCTCGGCCCTCGCGGCCGGCGCCCTCGCCGCCACCGCGGGCCTCGGCTCCGCCCAGGCCGCCGATGCCTCGACCACCGCCTCCGCCGGCGGGGTGCGCATCGCGTACTACGACCAGTGGAGCGTGTACGGCAATGCGTTCTACCCGAAGCACCTCGACACGCGGGGCATCGCGAGCCAGCTCGACGTCATCAACTACTCGTTCGGCAACATCCACCCGACGAACCTCACCTGTTTCATGGCCAACAAGGCCGCGGGCGACGACAACAACCCGAACGCGGGCGACGGTGCCGGCGACTCGTACGCCGACTACCAGAAGTCCTTCTCCGCGGCCGACTCCGTCGACGGCGTCGCCGACAAGTGGGACCAGCCGATCGTGGGCGTCTTCAACCAGTTCAAGGAACTGAAGGCGAAGTACCCCCACCTGAAGATCAACATCTCGCTCGGCGGCTGGACCTACTCCAAGTACTTCCACGACGCGGCCAAGACGGACGCGAGCCGCAAGAAGCTCGTCTCCTCCTGCATCGACCAGTACCTCAAGGGCAACCTCCCGGTCGAGGGCGGCTTCGGCGGTCCCGGCACCGCGGCCGGCATCTTCGACGGCATCGACATCGACTGGGAGTACCCCGGCTCGTCCGGCGGCCACCTGGGCAACCACTACGGCCCCGAGGACAAGCAGAACTTCACCCTGCTCCTCGCCGAGTTCCGCAAGCAGCTCGACGCCTACGGCGCGGCCAACGGCGGCAAGAAGTACCTGCTGACCGCCGCCCTCCCGGCCGGCCAGGACAAGATCAAGTACATCGAGACGGACAAGATCGGCGCGTACCTCGACTACGCGAACATCATGACGTACGACATGCACGGCGCCTGGGACGGCGACGGGCCGACGTACCACCAGTCCCCGCTGTACTCCGGCTCCAACGACCCGACCGACGTCATCGCGCCGGGCCAGGAGAAGTACTCGATCGACGCCGCCATCGACTCCTGGATCGACGGCAACCCGACCTACGGCATCACCGGCGGCTTCCCCGCCAACAAGCTGACCCTGGGCTACGAGTTCTACTACCGCGGCTGGAAGGGCGTGCCCGCCGGCACCACCAACGGCCTCGCGCAGACCGCCACCGGCGGCTCGAACGCCCGCCCGCTGAGCCAGCAGGCCGGCATCGCCCACTACAAGGAGCTGGGCGGCGTCGTCGACAATGCGTCCACCACCTTCTGGGACGACCAGGCCAAGTCCTCGTACTTCTACAAGGACGGCGAGTTCTTCACCGGACTCAACCAGAAGTCCATCCAGGAGCGGGTGAACTACGGCAAGCAGCGCGGCCTCGCCGGCGCGATGATGTACTCCCTCCTCGGCCTGGACGAGAACGCCACCCTGCTGAAGCAGATCAACACCGCGCTCGGCGGCACCACCGTCCCGCCGACCACGCCGCCCACCACGCCGCCGACCACCCCGCCCACGACGACCCCGCCGACCACGCCGCCGACCACGCAGCCCCCGGCCGGCTGCGGCTCGCTCCCGGCCTACGTCGCCGGCACGGTGTACAACGCGGGCAACGAGGTCTCCCACAACGGCCGCAAGTGGAAGGCCAAGTGGTGGACCCAGAACGAGGCCCCCGGCACCACGGGCGAGTGGGGCGTCTGGCAGGACCTCGGCGCCTGCTGAAGCCCTGAGCCCGCCCCGTAGGGCCGCATGAACCGCTGCCCCCGCCCGGAATGTCCCTCCGGCCGGGGGCAGTTCCATGCCCGCGCCCCCGGCCTCAGACCCGCAGCGGCGTCGTGCCCTCGATCATCGCGGCGATCCGCTCCGGGGCCACCGCCCGCGAATAGAGCCAGCCCTGCCCGGTGTCGCAGCCGATCCGCCGCAGCCGCGCCGCCTGCCCCGAGGTCTCCACGCACTCGGCCGTCACCGTCAGGCCGAGCCGGTGGGCGAGCTGCACCAGCGCCTCCACGATCAGCTCGTCCGCCGGGTTGGGGTGCTCCTCGTCCTGGAAGCCGCGCACGAAGGAGCCGTCCAGCTTGAGCACGGAGACCGGCAGCCGGCTCAGGTAGGCGAGGTTCGAGTAGCCGGTGCCGAAGTCGTCGATGGCGATCCGCACGCCCATGTCGCTCAGCGCCTGGAGGGCCTGGAGCGGGCGGCCCGCCGACCCCATCACCGCGGACTCGGTCAGCTCCAGCTGGAGCAGGTGCGGGGCGAGCCCGGTCTCGGCGAGGATGCCCGCCACGTCCGCCACCAGGTCGGAGTCCCAGACCTGGCGGACCGCCACGTTCACGCTCACGAAGAGCGGCCGCTCGCGCGGGTGGTCCTTCTGCCACTGCCGGGCCTGCTCGCAGGCGGTCCGCAGCACCCACCGCCCCAGGTCCACGATGGAGCCGTCCTCCTCGGCGATCGCGACGAACCGATTCGGCGGCAGCACCCCGAACTGCGGGTGGTTCCACCGCACCAGCGCCTCCACCCCGCGCACCGCCCCGCCGGCCAGGTCGACCAGCGGCTGGTACTCCAGGGCGAACTCCCCGCGCTCCACCGCCGGGCGGAGCGTGGAGGAGAGCGCCTGCCGGGTCATCCGGTGCGCGTTGCGCTCAGGGTCGAAGAGCGTCCACCGGGCCTTGCCGTCGGCCTTGGCCCAGTACAGCGTGGTGTCGGCGGCCTGCATCAGCCCCGTGGCCGTGGTGCCGAAGGCGGTGCGCTCGACGACGCCGATCGAGGCCGAGACGGAGAGCCGCTGCCCGCCGAGGTCGAAGGGCCGCTCCAGGGAGGCCAGCACCGAGCGGGCCAGGTCGGCGAGTTGCTCCGTACCGGTGGAGTCCTCGACGAGGACGGCGAACTCGTCACCGCCCAGCCGGGCCACGAGGTGGCCGCCGCTGCGGGTGTAGCCGGCGCTGTCGGCGCACTCGGTGAGCCGCCCGGCGACGGCCGCGAGCAGCCGGTCGCCGACCCGGTGCCCCAGCGTGTCGTTGACCGCCTTGAAACCGTCGAGGTCCAGGTAGCAGAGGCCGATCCGCCCTGTTCTGCCATGGCCGTGTGATCGGTACGACCGGTGGGCGCCGGGGGACCGGTACGGCTCGGGGGAGCCGGCCGGCTCGGTCGGTCCGGCCGCGCCGGTGGCCGCCTCGGAGCTCTCCGCCGCCGCGCACTCAAGGGCGGCCGAGAGGCGCTCGAAGAAGAGCGCCCGGTTGGGCAGCCGGGTCACCGGGTCGTGCATCTGGAGGTGGCGCAGCCGGGCCTGGAGCTCGCGCCGCTCGCTGATGTCCGCGACGGAGAGGAGCACCCGGCCGGTGTCGGGGACCGGGGCGACGGTGACCTCCGCCCACAGCTTGCGCCCGTCGGGGTGCTTGAGCCGGCGGGTGCAGCGGAAGCGGGAGCGGCGGCCGCGCAGCACCTCGCGGTAGGCGTGCCAGGTGCGTCCGTCGGCGGCGAGGTCCACCAGGTCGGCGGCGGCCTGCTCGCGCAGGGCGGCGCCGTCGGTGCCGAGGAGGGCGCCGAGGGAGTCGTTGGCGGCGACGACCAGGCCGTCCCGGTCCACCAGGGCCATGGCGAGCCGGGAGACGCGGAAGGCGGCCCGGTAGTCGTGGAGCTCACGCTCCGTGAGCGCCGGGCGGGCCGGCGGGGTGCCGGGCGGGTCTGGGTGTGCCGGTCCTTCGGGGGTTCCGCTCACCGCTCGCTCCCGTGGTGCTGGGGGGCCGTTCACATGTGGTCAGGATGGTCGGCCTCCGGACAAGTCTGCCGATCATAGAGCCAGCGCGGGGGGCCGTTCCAGCTCCTGGGCGGGTGAGCGGGGGCGCGGAGGGTGTGAGTCCGGACACCGGGCGCCGCCCCTCCGACCGATTCCGCTCGGGTCTGACGCACGGCGTCTTCTGGATGACCGATTGTGACTGTCCGTGAGGTGCACTCCGCCCGTCTCGCGTCCACCGGACGCCACGCTCTCACCCGACCGGGGCAGCGGAAATATGCGAAACACCGCGAACCGGCACAAGGTGGGGGAGGTGTCCCGCACTCGCGAACCGGAGGTCCACGTGGAGGGTCAGCAGCCACCCGGGGGAGTGGAGCGCTCCCGGCTGCGTGCCGGCGCCGCCTCGTTCACCGCGCTCGCCGCGCTCGCGGCCACCGGCCTCGTCGCCGGGCCCGCCGTGGCCGCGCCCTCGGCCGGCCCCTGCGCCCTGCCCCGTACCGCCGCCCACCACTCGCTCGGCCTCGACAGCTGGAACGGCTCCTATCCGCGCCCCGAGCGCACCCTCGACGCGGTCATGATCTTCCTGTCGTTCCCGGACGCCACCCCGCTGACCACCCCGGAGGAGCTGACCGCCGACCACTTCCCGGCCACCACCGAGTTCTTCCGGCGGGCCTCCTACGGCCGGTTCACCCTGCGCCCGCACCCGCGCACCGTCTGGACGCCGATGCCCCGCCCGTCCACCGAGTACGACATACGGCGTGACTGGGACGCCGGGAAGCGGGCGGACTACCTGCGGGACGCGGTCGCGGCGGTCGACGACTCCGTGGACTTCTCCCGGTACGACATCGTCTACCTGGTCGCCGACCCGGACGCGCCGGGCGTCGACTCGGACGCCACCAAGGTGGTCAACCTGGAGCGCCCGCTGGTGGTCGACGGGGCGAAGATCCGGCGGGTGGTCACCGTCTTCGAGCGGCACCCCCCGGACCGCAACGTCCTCGCCCACGAGACCGGCCACGTCTTCGACCTGCCCGACCTGTACCGCCGCCCGGCGGACGGCAAGGGCGACTGGGACACCCACGTGGGCGACTGGGACGTCATGGGCAGCCAGTTCGGTCTGGCCCCCGATCCCTTCGGCTGGCACAAGTGGAAGCTCGGCTGGCTCGACCGCTCCCAGGTGGCCTGCGTCCAGGGCGGCGAGCCCCGCGTGGTCGGCCTGGAGCCGGTCTCCACCGCTCCGGCGACCCCGGCGGCCCGCTCCACCCGGCTCGCCGTCGTCCGCACCGGCCGGGACAGCGTCCTCGCGGTCGAGGCCCGCGCCGCCACCGGCAACGACGCCGACACCTGCACCGAGGGCGTCCTCGTCTACCGGGTCGAGGCCCGCGCGGCCTCCGGCGAGGGCCCCGTCCAGGTCGTCGACGCCCACCCCGGCACCGAGGCCTGCTGGGAGCGCTCGGTCTACCCACCGCTCGCGGACGCCCCCATGGAGGTCGGGGAGACGCTGACGGTGCCCGGCACGGGGGTCCGCGTCGAGGTCTCCGACCGCAGCGAGTCCGGCGTCTGGACGGTGAAGATCACCCCGCCGGGCACGGACTGACCACCGGCGCCCCGAACGCGTCCCGGCATGCAAGAAGGCCCCCTCGCTTCCGCGAGAGGGCCTTCTCTGTCTGTGCGCCGCCAGGGACTCGAACCCCGGACCCGCTGATTAAGAGTCAGCTGCTCTAACCAACTGAGCTAGCGGCGCCTGCTGACGTCGTAGACATTAGCACCCTCGCCCGCGGGAGCGAAAATCGATACCCGCACGTCGGCCGCGGAAACCATCCGGGCGGCCCGCACACAGGCCCAGAGCACCACCTCCGGCCCCGGCAGCCACGGGTTCCGGGTGTCGGGGGCGACGAGCCAGCGGGGCCGGGCGGAATCCTCCTCGGCCGGGACCAGCGGCGGCACGGTCACCGCGTCGCCCGTCCCGTGGCAGATCGGCCGCGGCACGGTCTCCCCCCACTCCTCCCAGTCGAGGAGCGCGGGCAGCCGCTGGGCGGTGCCCGGCGCGGCGAAGAGCAGCGTCCGGCCCCGGTGGGAGGCCACCGGACCGGAGCCCGGACCCTCCTCCCACAGCCGGTCCAGCATCCGCCGCCCGAAGACCGGGTCCACGTTCACGACGTCGAAGGCCGTTCCGCAGGGCAGCACCGCAGGCGACTCCGGCCGCGCCTCCCAGCGCGCCAGCGCCGCCCCGAGCTCCCCGCCGGCCGCCGACGCCAGCCAGGCGGCTCCGTCCGCCGTCACCCGGGCGGTCTGGTGTCGGTCCTCGTCACCCGCCCGCAGGAAGCGGAGGACGCCGAACGGGGAGGACGGGGTGGTCTCGTCGCGCAGCCAGGTCGTCGTCGTCATGGAACAGGTCTACCGCCGGTGACGGACCGGATGCCGAGAGTCCCGAAAAGACGGACACGGTCGGCCCGGGGGGAGTATCGTGCGGCCCGCATATGGCCAGTCGCATATGCCGAACGCCCGTTCCCCCGGTCGAAGCCTCGTGCGCTCCCGGTCGACGGCGCAGTCGAAGCCGCGGTCGAAGCCGAGGCCGGCGCCGAGGCCGCAGCCCCGTGCGAGCCCGGTCGATGTCGCGGTCGACGCCCCGGCCGCAGCCCCGTGCGAGCCCGGTCGATGTCGCGCGGTCGACGCCACGGCCGAGACCCCGGTTGAAGCCCGGTCGACGCCCCGGACGACGCCGCGGCCGAGCCCGCGGGCGCAGCCAGGCCGAGCCCGTGGGTGAAGTCGCGTCGGGAGGCTCAGTCCTCCGCCGGCAGCCCTTCCGAGCGGATCAGGTCCCGCCCGAACTCGATCATCTTCCGTGCGTAGTCCTCGGTCCACGCCGCGCGCTCGGCGACGTCCGCCGTCGTCAGCCGGTCGAACCGCTTCGGATCGGCGAGCTGCGCCGCCGCCACGGCCTGGAACTCGACGGCCCGGTCGGTCGCCGCCCGGAACGCCAGGGTCAGCTCGGTCGCCCGGGCCAGCAGCTCCTTCGGGTCCTCGATGGACTCCAGGTCGAAGAAGTGCTCGGGATCGGCGGTCGCCTCGGCAGGCTCGAAGACCAGGGGCGCCGGCCGCAACCGCCGCTGTCCGCTCCGCTCCGCGGGTTCCGCCATCTTTCCGCTCCTCCTCGCGCACGTGCAGGCCCGGAACGCCGGACCACCCCCCATTCTCCCGTGCCCCGCAAGAGCGCCTCGGCGGGTCAGCCCCCGAGCCCGCGCAGCAGCATCCGGAGGCCGCCGGAGAACTCGTCGTCGGGGGCGACCCCGCGCGCGTCCCGGGCGGTCGCCGTCAGCAGGGGGAAGGCGTCCCGGGGCAGCCCGGCGATCGCCTCCGTCCCGGGGCCCGCCAGCGGGACCCGGTGCTCCAGCTGGATCGCTCCGGTCACGTACGCGTGGAGCGCCCGCAGCGCGACCACCCTCCGGGGGCCGTCGATCCCGGCCTCGGTGAGGATGCCGAGCACCGCTTCCGACCAGCGCAGTCCGCCCGGCGAGCGGTGCCGGTGGGTGAGGGTGAGCGGAACGGCCTCCGGGTGGCGGGCGACGGCCTCGCGCAGCCGCCCTGTCATGACCTCCACCCGTTCGCGCCAGGGCGTGTCGCGGGGCGGCGGGGTCGTGTCGACGGCCCCGAGGATCCGGTCGACGACCAGCCGTTCCAGCTCCTCGCGGTCGGAGACGTACCGGTAGAGCCCCATCGGGCTCATGCCGAGCTCCTTGGCGGCGGTGCGCATGGAGAGGGCCGCGAGGCCGTCGCGGTCGACGACGGCCAGCGCCGCGGCGGCGAGCCGTTCGGGGGTGAGGGAGCGGGGTCGTGGCATGGCGCTTGACAGCGTACGCCCTACGCCTACACCTTTAGGAGTACGTCGTACGCCTACGACCCCCGCCAGCGGAAGGTGACCCATGCGCACGCCCTCGCCGTCCCCCGCCCCCGCACCCGCCCGGGGCCGCCTCAGGCCCGGTGACTCCGTCCCCGTCCGCACGCTCGTCCCGGTCGTCGGCCCGCCGCTGGTCGTGCCGGACGCCGGGCGTGTCGTGCACGTGCAGTTCCGGCGCTTCGCCGGCTGCCCCGTGTGCAACCTCCACCTCCGCTCGGTCGCCCGCCGCCACGACGAGATCGAACGGGCCGGGATCCGGGAGGTGGTGTTCTTCCACTCACCGGCCGGGGAACTGCGCGAGCACGTCGCCCACCTCCCCTTCGCCGTGGTCGCCGATCCCCGCAAGGAGCTGTACGCGGCCTTCGGCGTCGAGGCGCACCGCCGGTCCCTGCTCGACCCGAGGGGATGGCCGGGGATCGTCCGGGGCGTCTTCGGCGGCGTCGTCGAACTGCTCCGGGGCCGCGGGCGGCTTCCGGCCGCCGCCCAGCCCGGCGGCCGGACCGGCCTCCCCGCCGACTTCCTCATCGCCCCGGACGGGCGGATCGCCGCCGCGAAGTACGGCGAGCACGTCTACGACCAGTGGTCGGTCGACGAACTCCTCGGCCTGGCGGCCGGCCCGGGCCGTACGGAGGCGTGACCGGCACCTCGCCGCCGTCCCCGCCCGCCGGCCCCCGTCACCGCCTCCGCTCCCGGTCCTCAGGGCGTCAGGGCGTCCAGGGGATCCGGTGTTCGGCCAGGTGGGAGAGGACCGCGTGGTTGGCCTCCCAGCCGTCGGGGAACTTGACCGTGACGCCGAGCTGGACCGGTTCCGTCGAGGGGTGCTCGTCCAGGAGGTCGGTCACGCCCGCGCGGCAGACGACCACGCAGGCGTGGCGGTGGCGGGACGCGAGGACGCAGAGGCGGCCGGTCTCCAGGTGGAAGGCGGTGGCGTCCGGACGGCCCGACAGCGGGTGCAGGACGACCGTCACGTCGTACTCGCGGCCCTGGAGGCGGTTGGCCGTGTCGACCGTCACCCCCGACACGCCGAGCGCCGCCAGGGCCGCGCGGACCGCCGCCGCCTGGTCCCGGTGCGCGGTGCCGACCGCGATCCGGTCGGCGGTCAGCGGCACCGGCGTGTCGGACCGCTCGCTGACCGCCGCGCCGCCCCGGTCCAGGAGGCGCCTGACGACCCGCGCGACCGCGTGCACCGCCTCAGGATCGGTGCGCGGAGTGTGCCGGGCGGGAAGTTCGAGCAGGCCCCAGCCGGACTCGGCGGCCTCGTCCAGGACCCGGTCCGGGGCCGAGCCGTCCGAGGGGACGCCGAAGGCGAGCCGGCGGTCGCCGGGGCCGGTGCCCGAACGGAACGGCGTGTACGGGTAGAAGGCGTCCGACACCAGCGGTGCCGCCGACGCCGGCAGCCGCCACGACACCGGCAGCCGGTGCTGCGGCAGCTCCGGGTTGTGCGCGAGCAGCGTCGACACGGCGCTCGCCGAGGGGTCGTACGACAGCCCCGCCCACTGGTCCGCGCCGACCACCGAGAACGGATCCAACTGCCCCGGGTCGCCCACGAACAGGGCCCGCTCGAAGAGCCCGGCCACGGCGAGCAGCGCGTCCGAACGCATCTGGTACGCCTCGTCCACGATCGCGTGCGCCCACGGCTCCACGTTCTTCACGTGCGCCCACTTCGCGGACGTCGAGACCACCACCGGCAGCCCCGCGAGGTCCCCGGCCTTCGCCGACTTCCGCACCTGCTCCAGCGCGTCGAGCGCCTTGTCGTACGGGTCGGCGTCGCTGGAGTGCAGCCGGCCCACCTCCAGACCGGGCTCCTTCTCGGCGAGCCGCAGCACCAGGTCGTCGACCTGCGCGTTGGTCTGCGCCACCACCATCAAAGGGCGCCCGGCGGCGGCCAGTTCGAGCGCCGCCCGCACCACGAGCGTCGACTTCCCCGCACCCGGCGGCGAGTCGACGACGACACCGCGCGCGGTGCCGTGCAGCGTGGACTCCAGGATCTCCGCCGTCGCCTTCGCGGCGGCCGCGGCGGGATCGAGCACGGCGGGGTCGTACACGGTCACAGCAGGTCCTCGGGGGTCACGGCGTCGGGCAGCTCGGCGGTGTCGGCGTGGCGCGGCGGGCCGCCGTGGGTCCACGGCGTCTCCTCCGGGTCGGGCAGTCTCGGCCCCACCCGCGTGTCGTGCTCGAAGAGCGTCCAGGCGATCCGCTCGCCCTTCTCCGGCACCGTGCCCTCCGCGGGCTCCTTCGACCGGCCCATCTTGTCCAGGAGCCGCAGCACCAGGGAACCGTCCTCCTCGCGGCCCACGAACTCCGCCGACTGCGGCTTGCCGTCCAGCGAGCGGTACACCTTCACGCCCGGGTCCAGATGCGGCCGGTCCTCGGTGCGGACCGTCAGCAGCGGGCGCGGCGCGGGCCGCTTCGACTCCGTCCACGCCATCACCACCTCGGCCACCTCGGCGGTGAACGCCTCACCGGACAACCGCCGTCCGGCCAGGACCAGCGGATCGTCCAGGGCCTCCTGCGCGTCCAGCTGCCCCTGCGCCTGCTCGCGCGCGGCGAGCTTCGCGGCGGCGGTCACGGCGTCGTCGCGGCGCGGCTGCGGCGGCTCCCCGGCGGCGATCCGGTCCCGGTGCGCGGTGAACGACCAGCGGTCCCGGGTCCACCGGTCCTCCACCCGCGCCCCCTCGGGCAGCGCCCGCAGCAGCGCGAGCGCCCGCCACGTCGCGTCCCACGTCGGCTTCAGCTGCGAGACGACGAGCCGCCGCACCTCGCGCTCGGCCCGGTGCAGCCCGGCGAGGGCCACGTCGGCCGTCTCCCCGTCCTCGGCGGCACCGACCGCCTGCCGGGCCCGGTCGTACGCCTCGATCGCGGGCGCGAGCAGCTGGTTGTCGAACGCCGGGTCGGTCGCGGGCCCGGCCGGCGGGCACAGCAGCTGCCCCCGCTCGTCCCGGGCCAGCTCGGCCCGGTACGCGGCGCGGTCGCCCCGCTCGTCAGCGGGCGGGTCGATCCACGCGAGCAGCGCCCCCAGGTGCTGGTCCTCCAGGGAGGACTGGCCGGTCGCCCAGTGCCGGTTGAGCAGGTCGGTCGCCGCGAGCAGCAGCGAGGAGCCCGGCACCCGGGCCCGCTCCCCGTAGTGCGTCAGCCAACGCCCGAGCAGCGGCACGCGCGGCGGCGCCGGATACGGCGTGTCCGGGTCCTGCTCGGCGGTGCGCCGGAACCGCGTCGACCGCCCCAGGAGCCGTACATACTCGATCCCCGCCCGGCTCGGCACGATCAGCTGCGGCGCGTCCAGACACAGCTCGACCTGGACCTTCTCCCCGGTGGCGGAGTCCTTCCGCTCCACCGGCTCGACGGCGTCCGCGAACCCGTTGACGTACGGCAGCACCTCCTCGGCCAGCTCGGCCAGGAACGCGAACCGCAGCTCCCGGTCCCGCGGCTGCGGCACCACCAGCAGCCGCGGCTCCTCCGGATCGGTGCCGACGAGCGCGCCGAGTGGCGCGCCCGCCTCGCCCGCGGTGGTCAGGGGCACGAGGACCAGCGGCCGCTCGGCGAGGTGCCGGTGCCGGACGGTCGCCAGCGGCTGGGCCCGGCCCGCCGCCACGGCCTCCATCCGGGCCAGGTGCGCGATCAGCGACATGCGGCGGCCTCCGCCTCGGCCAGGGCCTCCTGCCGCAGGGCCCGCGCCCGGCGCAGCGCGGCCACCGCCGGGTCCTCCGGCTCGCCGTCCTCGCCGCGCGCGGCGGCGAGCACCGCGCCGATCGTGGTCAGCCCGCCGAGCTCGCCCCGGACCGAACGGCCCAGGGTCTGCACCGCCTCCGCCTCCCGGGCCCGCGACCGGCAGTGGAAACCGAGCTCGCAGGCGGCCAGGCACTCCGGCGCGTAGGCGTGCGGGACCGCCTCCACGGCCGCCGACAGCTCCTCCGCCGAGCGGCCCTCCAGATCGAAGCTCAGCCCCTCGGGCAGCGCGTCGGCGATCTCGTCGATCCGGGTCAGCCGCTCCAGCTGCCGCCGGGTCACCGCCCGCTGCTTGCGCACGTCGACGACGGAGGCCGTCGGCAGGTTCGAGAAGTCCTTCGGGCAGACGAGCAGCACCGAGTGCCGGACCTCGGCGCCCTGGGTGAGCGCCGCGACCCGTTCGAGCGCCAGCACGTAGACGGCCGCCTGCCGGGCCGCGGCGCCGACCTTCGCCGCGTCCGCCGCCCCGTCGATCATCGGGAACGACTTGATCTCCACGACCGTCCACCGCCCGGCCGGATCCACCACGACCGCGTCCGGCTCCAGGTGCACGGGGGAGCCCGCGACCTCCAGCGTCAGCAGCGGATGGTCGAGCAGCGTCCACCCGTCTCCCGCGGTCGCCTCGCGCAGCGCGAGCGCCGTCCGCGCGGTCCGCCCCTCGGGCCCGGACGCCGACAGATCCGGTACGGAGACGGTCCCCGGGTCCTCGACGCCGAGGAGCCGCAGCAGCTCGCGCCCGCCGTCCGCCTTCACCTTCGCCTCGAAGCTGTTGCCCCGCACGATCGCGAACTGCGACTGGCCGAACGGCGCCGGCGCGCCGAGCCGCGAGGCCAGCGCCCCCTTGTCGACCCCCGCGCCGTCGAGCAGCGCGCGGCGCCTGCACCCCGGGTTCGCCGCCAGCGCGGCCAGCGCCCGCGCGTCCAGCGGGCGCGGCGGGACCGCCGGGCCGCGCAGCTCGGCGAGTCTCTCCCGCGTCCTGCGCCGGCTCGCCGGGGTCGGCACGGGGTCGGTCGTCTGCGGCGGCCGTGTCCCGCCGTCGTCCAGGGAAGCGCTCACCCGCGGAAGTCTCCCATCCGGCACTGACAACGCGGGCGGGTTCCGTCCCGGGGACACCGGGAGTTCGCGCCGGGGACACCTGCGGGATGATGGAGGGACCCTCCAGGGCGCCCGACGGCGAGCGCCCGCTCCCCCGTTCCCGCGCAATCTCCGGAGTCCCGCCCATGGCACCGCGCATCCTGCTCGCCCGACACGGCCAGACCGAGTGGTCGCTCCTCGGCCGGCACACCGGCAGGACCGACATCCCGCTGCTCGCCGAGGGCCGCCGCGGCGCCGAGCTGCTCGGCGAGCGCCTCCACCGGGGCCCCTGGCAGGGCCTGCCCGGGGTCGAGGTGCGCACCAGCCCGCTGGTCCGGGCGAGCGAGACCTGCGCCCTGGCCGGCTTCGGCGACCGCGCCGAACCCTGGGACGCCCTGATGGAGTGGGACTACGGTGCCTACGAGGGCCTCACCCCGGCCCAGATCCAGGAGCTCCGCCCCGGCTGGCTGATCTGGCGCGACGGCGTCCCGGACGGCGAGTCCCTCGACCAGCTGTCGGCCCGCGCCGACGAGATCGTGGAATGGGCCCGTTCGGCCGACCGCGACGTCCTGGTCTTCGCCCACGGCCACATCCTCCGCTCCATCGGCGCCCGTTGGCTCGGCGAACACGTCTCCTTCGCCTCCCGCATCCGCCTCGACCCGACGAGCCTGTCGGTCCTGGGCTGGGCGTACGGCGCCCCGGCGATCGAGCGCTGGAACGACACGGGGCACCTGGAGGGCTGAGCGCGGGTCCTGGATCCAGCCTTCCGGATCCAGCCTTCCGGATCCAACCTCCGGGATCCAACCTCCCGGAGCCGACCTCCCGGATCCGATCTCCTGGATCCAACCTCCGGGATATCAGATACCGGTTATCCGATATCGGATCCGATGTCCCCGCGCTCACCCACCCGAAAGGATGAGCCGGGTTTCGGCCAGCAGTCCCCTGATCCGTGCCGACGCGATCCCGTCCAGCGACTCCGCCACCCGCCGCGCCTCCGCCGCCGCCTCGTCGCGGCGGCCGGCGCGGGCGAGGTGGCCGGCGAGCTGGGCGCGGTAGAGGGCGAGGTTGCGGGCGAAGCGGGGGTGCTGGAGGACGGTGGCGCGGTACGAGTGCCGGGCGGCGCGGGTCCAGTCGCCGAGGGCGGCCCAGCAGTGGGATTCGAGGGCCTCCCGTTCGGGTTCGCCGAAGAAGGACATCCACTCGGGGTCCTGGTCGGCGTGGCCGCGGCCGAAGTGGTCGTGGGCGCGGCCGAGGCACTCCTCGGCGGCCGAGCGGTCGCCGAGCCCGGCCCAGGCGGCGGCCTCGCGCAGCGAGAGCAGGGCGAGCAGCCGGGGGGAGTCGAGCGGACCGGCGGCGCGCAGTCCGGCCTGGGCGGCGCGGACGGCCTCGCGGTAGCGGCCGGTGTCGAGGGCGAGGAAGGAGGTGTTGCAGAAGGCGTGCGCCTCCAGGGCCGCGTCCCCGGAGACCCGGGCGGTGGCGAGGGCCTCGGCGTAGTGGGAGCGGGCGTCCTCGTGGCGGCCCGAGTCGTGGGCGAGCCAGCCGACGGAGAGGGACAGTTCGCCCGCGCCGGCGAGCAGCCGGTCCTCGGTGGAGCGGCGGGCGGCGGTGCCCCGGTCGAGCAGGCGGTAGGCACTGCGGAGCGGCTGGGCGGCGACCTTGTAGAGGCCGTCGGCGCCGTGCCGGTCGTCCAGCAGGCGGATCTGGCGCACGGCGTCCTCGACGGCGCGGACCTCGGCCTCGCCGATGCGGTGGGTGCCGCGGGGGCTGGGGATCGCGACGGCGGTGGAGCCGAGTCCCCAGGAGGCGGCCGCCAGGCCGGCGGTGCCGCTCGTCATGAATGCGCGACGCAGCACGTCGCTCTCCTCATCGTTCCGGGTCGGGAGGGCGGGGGGCCCCGAGGCCCCGGCCGGGGCGGCCTGCCGTCGGCCGCGTACCGCCTCCCGTGCGGAGAAACCCAGGTCGGCAAGGGTGAGGCCGGGGAACATGTGCAGGAAGACCCGCTCGTACGCGTAGTTCGGGCAGCGGATCTCGCCCGCCTCCACGCGCCCGATGTAGCGGGCGTCGCACGCGACCTGTTCGCCGATCTCCCGCGCCGCCCGGCGGACCGCGGCGGCGAACTCCGCCGGGGACTGCTGCCCGCGGAGCCGTCGGAAGGCGAGATTGGGAACTGCCCGTGACATGGCCATGGCCGAGCCCTCTCCTGGTGCTGCCGGGTGTTCCGGCGGCAAGAACGTACCTGCTGTGACCGGATGCCTACGCAGAGTTTGGCTACAAATCGGATATCTCGCCTGTGATCTGCCATGAACTGCCATCCTTTGCGGCGGCGTGCCGCCGTAGCCGTTGACGCGCACGGGCGTTGAACCGTATGGGAGAGACGGAACGTGTCTCCTCAGGGAAGCGAGGAGGGGTCCATGTCCGAGAACGCCGCACCTTTCGAGACGACCACGCCCACGACCACGACGGTGACCACGACGGCGACCACGCGGGCCACCACGGCGGCGCCGCCGGCCGCGCCCGGCACCGGAGCCGTCGAGCCCTGCGACCTGGTGACGGTGCCCGCCCGGCAGGGCCTTGAGGCCGTCGACATCCTCCGCCGCCGGGGCGTCCCCGCCGTCGGGCCCGTCCTCCACGACGGCGCCTGCGACACCCTCGGCTTCCTCGTCCCGCCCGGCACCGCCGCCGCCTGGGACCTCCCCGGCAGCGCCTGCACTCGCACCTCCGGGCGCGGTCTGCGCCTCCCCGAGCTTCCCGAACTGCCCGACCCCGCCGGGGACGCGCCCCGCCCGGCGGGCTGGCTGCTGCCCCCCGGCGACACCGGTCCGGTCACCGACCCCGCCGACCTGCGCCGCGCCCTGGGCGAGGCGGCCCGCCTCATCGAGGCGGCCGACGGCTGTCACTGAACGCCGCCTTCCGGGGCCGCCGATAATGGACGGATGGCCAGGAAGAAGCAGAGCGAACGGGCGACGGCAGACACCGTCTCCGAGACCGTCGACGGCGGGCTCGCCGAACTGATACCCGACCGCGACCGCCCCCGCGCCTGGACGCTGCTCCTCGACGGCGCCCCGCAGTCCCACGTGGACCTCGACGACCCCGCCGCGCTCACCTTCGAGTACCAGCGGAGGCTCGGCCACGTCGCCGACCTCGCCGCCCCGCCCGGCCGCCCCCTCCAGGCCGTGCACCTCGGCGGCGGCGCCTTCACCCTCGCCCGGTACGTCGCCGCCACCCGGCCCCGCTCCACCCAGCAGGTCGTCGAGCTCGACGAACCCCTCGTCCGCTTCGTCCGCCGCACGCTGCCGCTCGACCCCGGCGCCCGGATCCGGGTCCGCGCCGTCGACGCCCGCGCCGGCCTCGCGAAGATCCCCGACGGCTGGGCCGACCTGATCATCGCGGACGTCTTCCGCGGCGCCCGCACCCCCGCCCACCTCACCAGCACCGAGTTCCTCGACGAGGTGCGGCGCGCGCTGCGGCCCGGAGGCACGTACGCCGCCAACCTCGCCGACGGCCCGCCGCTCGCCCATCTCCGCGGCCAGATCGCCACCGCCGCCGGCGTCTTCCCCGAACTCGCCCTGATCGCCGACCCGACCGTGCTGCGCGGCCGCCGCTTCGGCAACGCGGTCCTCGTCGCCTCGGCCCGCGAACTCCCCGTCGCCGACCTCACCCGCCGGGTCGCCACCGACCCGCACCCCGGCCGCGTCGAACACGGCCGCGCCCTCGCCGACTTCACCGGCGGCGCCACCGCCGTCACCGACGCCACCGCGAAGGCCTCGCCCGCACCCCCACCGTCCGTCTTCCACTAGCGGGCCCGCGGCACGGCTAGTTCGTGCGGTCGGCGACCTCCACCCGGGGCGCCGAGTCGTGCCACACGCAGAAGACCGACACCTCGCGGTCGCCCTGCGTGAAGGTCACCCGGATCCACGACGGCTGCTTCCACACCTGCATCTGCCAGCCCGACGCCGGGATCGCCGAGACCAGCTCGGCGGAGCTCTCGCCCAGGTCGAAGGTCACCCGGCCGCCGTCCACCGAGGTGGTCCTCACGGAGGAGGCCGCCGAGGCCGGCGGCGGGGTGGCCTCCGTCGGTGTGGCCGGCCGGGTGGCCGGAGCGGCGGCGGTCCCCGACGCGGAAGGGGACGAGGAGGGGGACGCCGGCGGCGCCGGTGCCGACGACGGGGTGGCGGCGGGAGGCGACGGGCGGCGCGTCGAGGCCGTCACGGGGTCGCCGATCGCCGTCTCGGCCGGCCCCCGGCCCTCCGGCGGGCCGACCGGCAACGGCAGGGCGCGCGGCGGGTCGTAGACCGTGCCGGACAGCACGGTGTGCACCCCCCACCAGGAGAGCGTGACCGCCGCGCCGGTGGCGAGCGACCAGGCCAGGGCGTGAACGAGTCCTCTTCGCATCCGGGCCATAGTGCACCACGCCCGCCCGGCGCGGACCGGAAGGCGAGGAGTGGCCGGGGCGTCCCTCGGATGGCGTACGGTGCGGGCCATGGCAAGTGTGCTCGTGGTCGAGGACGACCAGTTCGTGCGCTCCGCCCTCATCCGGCAGCTGACCGAAGCCTCCTACACGGTACGGAGCGTCGGCACCGCCCTGGAGGCGCTGCGCGAGGTCGCCCATGTCCGCTTCGACGTGGTCGTCCTCGACCTCGGCCTGCCCGATCTGGACGGGTCCGAGGCGCTGAAGATGCTGCGCGGCATCACCGACGTACCGGTGATCATCGCGACCGCCCGGGACGACGAGGCGGAGATCGTCCGGCTGCTGCACGCGGGCGCCGACGACTACCTGGTGAAACCGTTCTCCGTCGAGCACCTCACCGCCCGGATGGCCGCCGTGCTGCGCCGCTCCCGGGCCGTCTCCGGCGAGTCCGCGCCGACCGCGGAGATCCGCGTCGGCGGGCTCGTCGTCGACCCGCTGCGCCGCCGGGCCGAACTCGACGGCTTCGCCCTCGACCTGACCCGGCGCGAGTTCGACCTGCTCGCCTTCCTCGCCGGCCGGCCCGGCGTCGTCGTGCCCCGCAAGGAGCTGCTCGCCGAGGTGTGGCAGCAGGCCTACGGGGACGACCAGACCATCGACGTCCACCTGTCGTGGCTGCGGCGCAAGCTGGGCGAGACGGCCGCCCGGCCCCGCTACCTCCACACCCTGCGCGGCGTCGGCGTGAAGCTGGAACCGCCGCGGGAACCCCAGCCGTGAGACGGGAGCGCCGGGCGTGAGATGGGCCCTCGTGAAGGTGTCGCTGGCCGTCACCGTGATGGTGGTCATCGCCTTCGCCGTCCCCCTCGGCCTCGTCGTCGAGGAGATGGCCCGCGACCGGGCCTTCTCCAACGCCGAGCGGCGCGGAGCCGGCCTCGCCCCGGTCCTCGCGATCACCACCGACCGGACGGAGCTGGAGAAGGCCGTCGCCACCACCGAGGACGGCGCCGCCGGCCAGCTCGCCGTGCACGTCCCGCCCGCCGCGCCCGGCGACGAGGCCCTGGAGATCGGAACCCGCCGGGCCGGGGCCGAGGAGCTGACCGCCACCCGCACCCTCGGCCGCGCCTCGATCACCGAGGTGCCCGGCGGCTACGCCCTGCTCCAGCCGACCGCACTGAGCTCCGGGGAGGTCGCCGTCGTCGAACTCTTCGTCCCCGAGGGCGAGGTGACCAACGGCGTCGCCACCGCCTGGCTGGTCCTCGCCGGGGTCGGCGTCGCCCTGGTCGTCGGCTCCCTCGCCGTCGCCGACCGGCTCGGCGTGCGCATGGTCCGGCCCGCGCAGCGCCTGGCCCGCGCCGCCCACGAGCTCGGCGAGGGCCGGCTCGGCGCCCGGGTCGCCGAGGAGGGTCCGCCCGAGCTCAAGTCGGCCGCCGTCGCCTTCAACTCCATGGCCGACCAGGTCGTCCAGCTCCTCGCCAACGAGCGCGAGCTCGCCGCCGACCTCTCCCACCGGCTGCGCACCCCGCTCACCGTGCTCCGCCTCAACGCGGCCTCGCTCGGCTCCGGGCCCGCCGCCGACCAGACCCGGGCGGCCGTCGAGCAGTTGGAACGCGAGGTCGACACCATCATCCGAACCGCCCGCGAGGCCAAGCCGCGGACGACCCCGCCGACCGGACCGGGGGCCGGCTGCGACGCCGCCGAAGTGGTGCGCGAACGGATGGAGTTCTGGTCCGCGCTCGCCGAGGACGAGGGACGGCTGGTCCGGCTCGCCGGCGTCGAGCGCCCGGTACGGATCCCGGTGGCGCGCCCCGAGCTCGTCGCCGCCCTCGACGCGCTGCTCGGCAACGTCTTCCGGCACACCCCGGAGGGCACGGCCTTCTCCGTCGACGTCCACAACGGCGACGACGCCGTCATCGTCCTCGTCTCCGACGCCGGGCCCGGCATCGCCGACCCGGACGCCGCGCTCGCCCGTGGCAACAACGGCACCCGGGCCGGTTCCACCGGCCTCGGCCTCGACATCGTGCGCCGCATGGCCGAGACCACGGGCGGCGACGTCCGCCTCGGCCGTTCGGTCCTCGGCGGCGCGGAGGTGCGCGTCTGGATCGGGCTCGGCGGACACCGCCACGACGGCTCGGGAGGCCGCCGCTCGCACCGCCCGGCCCGCCGCCGCAAGGCCGGCCGGCGCTGAACCTTTGCCCGCGGTGATGGCCGCCTTAAGCGGAGCCTAAGGAACCCGACCGCGGTCCGTCCTGCGGCAATTGTCCGCCCGTCCGGCGCTAGCGTGCTGCCCGCACCCCCGCACCACCCGCACCCCCGCACCACCCGCACCCCCGCACCCCCGCACCCCCGCACCACGGAGGCAGCACGCACGGGCAGCAACGGGCACCGGCGCAGGACCAAGGCGTTCGCCGCCCACCGGCAAGCCATCCCGTCCCCCCACACCGCGTGCCCCGGCCGGGCCACCCCACCTCCGGCCGGGGCACGCTTCCCTCAGCCCTTCACGGCCCCCCGCATCACCCCGCCCACGATCTGCCGCCCGAACAGCGCGAGCACCAGCAGGAGCGGCAGCGTCCCGAGCAGCGCCCCCGCCATCACCACCGAGGTGTCCGGCACATAGCCCCGGCCGAGACCCGTCAGCGCCACCTGCACCGTCGGCTCGCCGGTCTGGGTCAGCACCAGCACCGGCCAGAAGAAGTCGTTCCACGCCGCCACGAACGACAGCATCCCCAGGACCGCCATCGCCGGCCGCGCCGCCGGCAGCACCAGGTGCCACACCACCCGCGCCGTCCCCGCGCCGTCCATCCGCGCAGCCTCCAGCAGCTCCGGCGGCAGCGCGCCCCGCAGGTGCTGGCGCATGTAGAAGACGCCGAAGGCCGAGACCAGCGACGGCAGCACCACCGCCTGGAGCTGGTCGGTCCAGCCGAGCCGGGCGACCAGCAGGTAGAGCGGCACCACACCGAGCTGCGGGGGCACCAGCATCGTCGCCCCCACCAGGAGCAGCAGCGGCCCGCGGAGGCGGAACCGCAGCCGGGCGAAGGCGAAACCGGCGAGCGTCGAGAAGAGCACCGTCCCCACCGCCACCGCGCCCGCCACCAGCGCGGTGTTGGCGAGGGCCTCGCCCATCCCGCCCTCGCCCCAGGCCACCGCGAGGTTGCGCGGCAGGTTCCGCCCGAACCAGAAGGGCGGCGGCGACTGGGCGAGCCGTCCGCTCGTCCGCGACGCGGCGACCGCTGTCCACAGCAGCGGGAAGACCGACACCGCCGTGAACAGCGCCAGGAGCAGGTACGTACCCCACCCGCCCCGCTCGTACGACTCCGGCGCCCCGTCCCGGCGGCTCACCGCGCACCCCTCACGCGGGCGAGCCGCACGAGCCCGAGGACCACCACCAGGAGCAGCAGCATCGCCCAGGCGATCGCCGCCGCCCGTCCCAGGTGCAGGTTCACCCAGCCCTGTTCGTACAGGTAGAGCCCGAGCGTCTGGTACTGGTGGT
The DNA here is from genome assembly GCF_042958885.1 of Streptomyces sp. NPDC007945. Lineage (NCBI taxonomy): Bacteria > Bacillati > Actinomycetota > Actinomycetes > Kitasatosporales > Streptomycetaceae > Streptomyces > Streptomyces sp. NPDC007945. Next base: position 1,024,502 of record NZ_JBIBJV010000001.1, on the reverse strand, counting down.
CGGCGCCGCCCGAGGCGCCCGCGCCGCTGCTGAAGAGCAGCGGCTCGCCGAAGAGCTGCACCGCCCCGATCGTCGACACGAGCCCGGTGAACGCCAGCGCCGGCCGCAGCCCCGGCAGGGTGACGTGCCGGAACCGCCGCCACCGCCCGGCCCCGTCGAGCGCCGCCGCCTCGTACAGCTCGTGCGGGACGGTCTGCATGGCGGCCAGGTAGATCAGCGCGTTGTAGCCGGTCCAGCGCCAGATCACGATCGACGCGACCGCGAACTTCGACGCCCACGGCCCGTTCTGCCAGTCCACCGGGTCGAGCCCGACCAGCCCGATCGCCCAGTTCACCATCCCCTGGTCCCGCCCGTAGAACAGCGCGAAGACCAGCGTCGCCGCCGCCACCGAGGTCGCGTACGGGGCGAGTGCCGCCACCCGGAAGAAGAGCCGTCCGCGCAGCCGGGTGTCCAGGAGGTGCGCCACGCCGAGCGCGAGCAGCAGCTGCGGGACGGTGGCGAGGACCCCGATCAGCACCGTGTTGGCGAGCGCGTTCCAGAAGAACTCGTCGGTGAGCAGCCGGGCGTAGTTGTGCGCGCCCACCCACTCCCGGGCCTCCGGCGCCGTCAGCTCCACCCGGAACAGCGAGGTCCACGCGGTCGCCACCAGCGGGAACAGCCCGAAGGCCCCGAACAGCAGGAAGAAGGGCGCGACCAGCGCGTACGGCGCCGCGCGCGACCGTAGCCGGCCGAGCCGCTGCCGCCGCTCCCGGCTGCCCCGGCCCGCCGGCACCACCGGCGCGAGCACCCGCTCCACCACCTCCTCGGACATCGGGCTCACCGGTCCAGCGCGTTGTCGATGGCCTTCATCGCCGCCCGCCACGCGGTGTCGGGCGAACGCCCCGTCTGGTCGACCTGGAGCATCCCGGTGTCGGAGAGGATCGTGTTCACCAGCCCGTCCTTCGGCCCGACCGGCGCCACCGGCACCCCCCTGGCCGCCGCCGAGTAGATCCGGCCCACCGGCGCGTCCCCGAAGTACGGGTGCCGGGCGCCCCGCACCTGCGGCAGCCCGAAGGCGGCCTCGGCGCTCGGGAAGCTGCCGCGCCGCTCGAAGAGCACCGCCTGCTGCTCGGGCGCGGTCAGCCAGGCCGCGAGCTCGGCCGCCTCCTCGACGTGCTTCCCGGCGGCCGGGACGACCAGGAAGGAGCCGCCCCAGTTCCCCGGCCGCGGCGCCGCCGCGATCTCCCACTTCCCCTTCCCGTCCGGACCGCCCTTGTCCTGGATGTAGCCGAGCATCCACGCCGGGCAGGCGATCGAGGCGAACCTGCCCTGCGCGAAGCCCTGGTCCCAGTCGGGGGTGAACTGCTGGAGCCGGGCGGTCAGTCCGTCCGCCGCGAACCGCGCGCCGAGGTCCCAGGCGGCCCGCACCGCCGGGTTGGCCGCCACCACCAGCCGGCCCTCGGCGTCGTAGTAGCGCAGCCGCGCACCGGAGATCACGGCGCCCATGACCCCGGAGGCCGAGTCGGTGAAGGCCACGCCCTCCGGTGCCCGCGCGGCGAACCGGCGGCCCGTCTCCAGGTACTTCTCCCAGTCCCCGGCCCACAGCCGGCCCACCTCCTCCCGGTCGGTGGGCAGCCCGGCGGCGGCGAAGTGGTCCTTGCGGTAGCAGACGGCCAGCGGGCCGATGTCGGTGCCGAGCCCCAGGACCCGCCCGTCCTCGGTCCGCGCCTGCGCCCACTTCCAGGGCAGGAAGGCGGAGGCGCGCACCCCGGGCGCGCGGGCCAGGTCGACGAGCCGGCCGGCCTGGGTGTCGACGACCTCCGCGATGTTCCCGACCTCGACGGCCTGGACGTCGGCGAGGCCCGCGCCGGCCGTGAGGTGGGTGAGCAGCTGCGGGTAGTAGACGTCGGCGCGGGCGAGGGAGGTCTGCCGGACGGCCACGTCCGGGTGGAGCCGCATGTACGCGTCGTACAGCCCGGCCTCCTTGAGCCCGAAGGTGCCGTACACGCCGACGGTGAGGGTGATCGGCCGCCCCGAGCCGTCGACGGTCTCCCCGGCGCCGGCCGCCGGGGGCGTCGGCGGGTCGTCCGCGCAGCCGCCGAGCAGCGCCGCGGCGAGCAGCGGCGCCAGGGTGCGGGCGCGGGCGCGGGCCCCGGCCCGTCGTGGTGTCGCGTTCCTCCGCCCCATGTTGCCGACCGTAGGCGGCGGGGGAGGGGCGGCCGGTGGGGCGGCGCCGGGGCCCGGGCGCGCCTCACCCGTTCGGCTCCCGGTGGCCCCGCGTCGTCGAACGTCTTCGACGGCTCCCGTGTCTTGACCGTGTTCTGACAGGACTCGGATAGTGGGAGCGCTCCCATACCCACTTCCCGACGGGATACCCATGCGCAGACCACGACTCCTCGCGGGGCTCGCGGGCCTGGCCCTCACGGCCGGGCTCCTCGCCGGCGCCCTGCCGGCCGGCGCCGCCGAGCCCGCCGCACCGGCCAGGACCGCGGCGGCCCCCGCGTACACCTGGAAGAACGTCCGCGTCGACGGCGGCGGCTTCGTCCCCGGCCTGGTCTTCAACCGGACCGAGAAGAACCTCCTCTACGCCCGCACCGACATCGGCGGCGCCTACCGCTGGGACCAGTCCGCCTCCTCCTGGATCCCGCTCCTCGACCACGTCGGCTGGGACGACTGGGGCCACACCGGCGTGGTCTCCCTCGCCTCCGACACCGCCGACCCCGACAAGGTGTACGCCGCCGTCGGCACGTACACCAACGACTGGGATCCCGGCACGGGCGCCGTCCTGCGTTCCGCCGACCGGGGCGCCACCTGGCGGCGCGCCGACCTCCCCTTCAAGCTCGGCGGCAACATGCCGGGCCGCGGGATGGGCGAGCGCCTCGCCGTCGACCCGCACGACAACCGGATCCTCTACCTCGGCGCCCCCAGCGGCAACGGCCTCTGGCGTTCCACCGACTCCGGCGCCACCTGGGCGAAGGTCACCTCCTTCACCAACCCCGGCGACTACCGGCAGGACCCCACCGACACCAGCGGCTACAACTCCGACGCGCAGGGCATCGTCTGGGTCACCTTCGACGAGTCCACCGGCACGGCGGGCGGCGCGACGCGGACGATCTACGTCGGCGTCGGCGACAAGGAGAACGCCGTCTACCGCTCCACCGACGCGGGCGCCACCTGGACCCGCCTCGCCGGCCAGCCCACCGGGCTCCTCGCCCACAAGGGCGTCCTCGACGCCGAGAACGGCTACCTCTACCTCGCGTACAGCGACACGGCGGGCCCGTACGACGGCGGCAAGGGCAAGGTCCACCGGTACACGACCGCCACCGGCGCGTGGCGGGACATCAGCCCCGTCGCCGAGGCCGACACCCACTTCGGCTTCAGCGGCCTCACGGTCGACCGGCAGCGCCCCGGCACGGTCATGGTCTCCGCCTACAGCTCCTGGTGGCCCGACACCCAGTTCTTCCGCTCCACCGACTCCGGCGCCACCTGGACCAAGGCGTGGGACTACTCCTCCTACCCGACCCGCGCCGACCGCTACACGATGGACGTCTCCTCGGTGCCGTGGCTGACCTGGGGCGGCAACCCCGCCCCGCCCGAGCAGGCCCCCAAGCTCGGCTGGATGACCGAGGCCCTGGAGATCGACCCCTTCGACTCGGACCGGATGCTGTACGGCACCGGCGCCACCGTCTACGGCACCACCGAGCTCACCCGGTGGGACACGGGCACGAACTTCACCATCAAGCCGATGGCGAAGGGGCTGGAGGAGACCGCCGTCCTCGACCTGGTCGCGCCGCCCTCCGGCGCCCCCCTGATCAGCGCCCTCGGCGACGTCGGCGGCTTCCGCCACACCGACCTGTCGGCCGTGCCGCCGATGATGTTCACCTCCCCGAACTTCACGTCGACGACCAGCCTCGACTACGCCGAGGCGAACCCGGACACGCTCGTCCGCTCCGGCCACCTCGACGGCGGGCCGCGGGTCGCGTTCTCCACCGACAACGGCGCGAACTGGTTCGCCGGGAAGGAGCCCGCGGGCGTCACCGGCGGCGGCACGGTCGCCGCGGCCGCCGACGGCGGACGCTTCGTCTGGAGCCCCGAGGGAACCGCCGGCGTCCACGCCGCCACCGGCTTCGGCACCTCCTGGACGGCCTCGGCCGGCATCCCGGCCGGCGCCGTCGTCGAGTCCGACCGCGTCGACCCCAAGACCTTCTACGGCTTCCGGGGCGGCACCTTCTACGCCTCGACCGACGGCGGCCTCACCTTCACCGCCAGGGCCACCGGACTGCCCGCCAAGGGCAACGTCCGCTTCAAGGCCGTCCCCGGCAGGAAGGGGGACATCTGGCTCGCGGGCGGCGCCCCCGACGCCGCCTACGGCCTGTGGCACTCCACCGACGGCGGCGCCACCTTCACCCGGGTCGCCGGCGTCGACCAGGCCGACGCCGTCGGCTTCGGCAAGGCCGCCCCGAACACCGCCTACCCGGCCCTCTACTCCAGCGCGAAGATCGGCGGCGTCCGCGGCATCTTCCGCTCCACCGACGCCGGCGCGACCTGGGTCCGGGTCAACGACGACGCCCACCAGTGGGGCTGGACCGGCGCCACCATCACCGGCGACCCGCGCGTCTACGGCCGGGTGTACGTGGCCACCAACGGCCGCGGCATCGTCTACGGCGACACGAGCGAGCCCGGCGGGGGAGGGGGCACCGGCCCCACCGACCCGCCGGACCCGGTGGGGGCCTGCAAGGCCTCCTACAAGGTGACCCACCAGTGGCAGGGCGGCTTCCAGGCGGACGTCACCGTCACCAACACCGGCACCGCTCCGCTGACGGGCTGGCGGGTCGGCTGGGAGTACCCGGCGGGGCAGCGGGTCGCCCAGGCGTGGAACGCGAGGGTCGCCCAGACCGGCACCACCGTGACCGCGACGAACCTCTCGTACAACGGCGCGGTCCCGGTCGGCGGCTCCGTGACCTTCGGCTTCAACGCCTCCTGGACGGCGTCCAACCCGCCCCCGACGACCCTCGGCTGCGGCTGAGGCGTCCGGGGAAACGACCGAGGCCCCGGTTCTTCCGAACCGGGGCCTCGACCTTCAGGGTGAGTAACGGGACTCGAACCCGCGACATCCTGGACCACAACCAGGTGCTCTACCAGCTGAGCTATACCCACCATGACCGGCGATTTTCCCGAAGGTTTCCCCGACCGGCCGAGAAGAAGTCTACAGGGTTCCGAGGGGTGCTCGCGCACACGTTTTCCCCGGGTGCGCGAGCGGGCCTTCCGGGGGGTCCTACTCCGCCGGGACGACGTGCCGGGCCGCGATCTCCTTCGCGGTCTCCGAGTCGGGACCGGGCTGCGGCACGAAGACCGCCTCCCGGTAGTAGCGCAGCTCGGCGATGGACTCGCGGATGTCGGCGAGCGCCCGGTGGTTGCCGTTCTTCTCCGGACTGTTGAAGTACGCCCTCGGGTACCAGCGGCGCGCCAGCTCCTTGACCGAGGACACATCGACGATCCGGTAGTGCAGGTGGCCCTCCAGAGCGGGCATGTCGCGGGCGAGGAAGCCGCGGTCGGTGGAGACCGAGTTCCCGCACAGCGGGGCCTTGCCGGGCTCCTTCACGTGCTCGCGGATGTACGCGAGGACCTGCGCCTCCGCGTCGGCCAGCGTGGTGCCGCCGGGCAGCGCGTCGAGCAGCCCGGAGGCCGTGTGCATCTGGCGCACGATCTCCGGCATGGTCTCCAGGGCGCGGTCCGGCGGACGGATCACGATGTCCACGCCTTCGCCGAGTACGTTCAGTTCCGAGTCGGTGACCAGCGCGGCCACCTCGATGAGTGCGTCGTCCGTCAGCGAGAGCCCGGTCATCTCGCAGTCGATCCACACCATGCGATCGTTCATGCGTCCTACCTTAGGCGGCGAGGCCCCCGGAGAACCGCCCCCGTGCGCAGGGGGAGGCCCGGGAGGCGTCCGGAGGCGGCGACGGGCGCCCGGGAGGGGGCGGTCCCGCCGGGCCTCCGGCGAGGTTCCTGGGACGCCGACGGGCGCCCGGGGGTGGTGTTCCCCGGGCGCCCGTCGGTACTGCGGTGCGCCGCTTGTGGCGGCGGCGGTCCTCGGCGCCGGTGGCGTGGCCGGCCCCCGTCAGGTGGGCGACCACGCCGAACCGGCCCCGGCGGCCGGGGCGCGTCGTCCGGATCGTGCCGGGCGCGCGGCGTCCGGCACGATCCGAAGGCCCGCTCCTAGGGCGCGCTGCGCTGGCCCGGCAGGGCGGGCCGGCCCGGCGTGTACGCGTCGCCCGGCGGCTTGCCGGGCTCCAGCGACATCCCGGGGCGGCGGATTCCCGCCACCACCTGCGCGGGCACCGTCGACTCCAGGACGGCCGTCGAGGGCTCGCCCTGGGGCCGCCTGGCCCGGTACGCCGCCCGGTAGGCCGCCGGCGAGGAGCCGAGCTGCCGCCGGAAGTGGCCGCGCAGCGCCACCGGCGAGCGGAAGCCGCAGCGCCCCGCGACCTCGTCCACCGAGTAGTCCGAGGTCTCCAGGAGCCGCTGCGCCTGGAGCACCCGCTGGGTGATCAGCCACTGGAGCGGCGCGGAGCCGGTCAGCGAACGGAAGCGGCGGTCGAAGGTCCGCCGTGACATGTACGCACGGGCCGCCAGGGTCTCCACGTCGAACTGCTCGTGGAGGTGCTCCAGCGCCCAGGCCACGACCTCGGCGAGCGGGTCGGAGCCGATCTCCTCCGGTAAAGACCTGTCGAGGTAGCGCTCCTGACCGCCACTGCGCCGCGGCGGGACGACCAGCCGGCGCGCCAGGGCGCCCGCGGCCTCCGTGCCGTGGTCGGTCCGCACGATGTGCAGACACAGATCGATTCCGGCCGCGGTGCCGGCGGAGGTCAGCACGTCCCCGTCGTCGACGAAGAGTTCCCGCGGGTCCACGTGGACCGACGGGTAGCGCTTGGCGAGCGTCGGCGCGTACATCCAGTGCGTGGTCGCCGGCCGGCCGTCGAGCAGGCCGGCCGCCGCGAGGACGAACGCGCCGGTGCACAGCCCGACGATCCTGGCCCCTTCCTCGTGTGCCCTGCGGAGGGCTTCGAGCGCTTCCGGCGGCGGCGGCGAGGTGATCGAGCGCCACGCGGGGACGACGACCGTCCCCGCGCGGCCGATCGCCTCCAGGCCGTACGGCGCGGCGAGTTCGAGCCCGCCCGTGGTCCGCAGGGGGCCCTCCTCTCCCGCGCAGACGAGCAGCCGATAGCGCGGAACGCCGGCGTCCTGCCGGTCGATGCCGAACACGGAGAGCGGGATGGAGCTCTCGAAGATGGGGCCGCCGCTGAACAACAGCACCGCGACGACTTCGCGACGGCGGCGCCCGGACAGCTTCCGTGCCGCCTCCGGTGCGGCGGAGTCCTGGCTCATGGCGCTAAGTTCCCCTCGGTGTTCGCGTCTCCCTGGTCGTGTCGCTGTGCCACGTTTCCCCTCGGTTCTGCACGAGACCCCAGTCGTCGGTACCCATGATCGAATCTACTGTGTCCGGTGCCGCCGGCGTGACAAGTTCGCGATCCGGCAGATTGTCGACAAGGCCACTTGGCGTGAAGCGATCGATCCGCGAGCGGGTGCCCGCGCCACCCCCGGCCGGGGCCCGGAGGGGGAGAAGTGGCCGTCCGCGAGGGGTGCGGCCCTGCGGGGCAGGGCTTTCGGGGGGTGGGCGACAGGCACAGGCGTACCGTTTCGGCAAGGACGCGCCGGGAACTTCAAGTTGGCTGAAAACCTATGGGATCGGCTGTGCGAACCTGTCAACTCCACGGCCTCCGGAGGCGTCCGCTCAGCCCCGGTGACGGCTCCCCCGGCCCTCCGCGCGCAGCCCCCGCTCCGCCCGGCGCAGCAGCAGCCGGCATGCGGCCGTCACGGAGGCGAGCCCGAGGGCGGTCCCCCCGGCCCCGCCCAGCGAGGCGCCGAAGGCGAGGAGCACCAGCGGCACGAGGGCGCAGCAGAACACCGCCCAGCGGACCACCTCGCCCGCGGGGTCCGTGAGCCCCCCGCCGGCCGCCCCGGGTTCCGCCCGTCCGCCCGACGGGGGCCCCGCCGGCCCGCCCGTCCCCGGGGCGAGGGGTGCCACGGGGCCCGGTACCGGGGCGCGGTGGCGGGAGCGGGCGGGACGGACGGAGGGGGCGGACGCGGCGGAGGCGGGGGTGGACGGTGCGGGCACGGGCGGGCTCCCAGCGACGGTGATCCGGACCTGTGGGGAACGAGGAACGGAATGCTCCGGTCACTCTGAGCGACGCCCGTTCGGCCCTCCGTGCCCCGGCCGGGGGACGCTTGTAGGGCACATCCGGCATTGCCAGATGGTGAACGCTTCGTGCATCCTCCGAGAGGACCGCGCGCGCCGACCCGCGCACGAGCGGTCGGCACGCCCGGTGCGGCACGGCGGGCCCTGGGCAGGAGAGGAGTGTCGCCGTACCCTTGGGGGTATGGGCTTGGGAAGATGATTCCCGGACACAGCTCCGCCGCCACCCGTTGTTCAGCTCCCTCCCCCGTCCCTTCCCACGAGGACCTCCCAAGCCGAGACACCGATGGCCGGTCACGATTTCTCCGAACCCGCGGACCGCAAGCGCGTCGCCGACTCCACGGTCGACCCCCTCGCGGTGGAACAGCCACGTCACGCCTGCGACCCGGCCTTCCGGCACGGGGTGGTCGTCGGCTTCGACGGCTCCACGTCCAGTGAGCGTGCCCTGGCGTACGCCATCGGCATGGCCCGGCGCTCCGGCTCCGGCCTGATCATCGTCCACGTCGCGAACCGGCTCCCCACCACCGTGTGGGCGGGCTGTGAGCCGCCGGTCTTCGTCGACGTCCCGGACCACCGCACCGAGGTCCTCGGTCTGGAGCTGGCCTGCGCGGACCACCTCTCCGAGGTGCCGTGGATCCTGGTGGAGCGGGGCGGGGACATCTGCCACGAGCTGGAGGAGGTCGGCCGCGAGTACTCGGCCGACGCGATCGTCGTCGGCTCGACGCACGGGATCGTGGGGCGGATCTTCGGCTCGGTGGCCGGACGGCTCGCGCGGCGCGCGCAGCGCCCCGTGATCGTCATCCCGTAGCGGACCGCGGACCGCGGACCGCGGACCGGGCCCCGCACCGCCCGACCCTCCCTCAACTCCCTTTGCACGACGATAAATCACGCCCGGCTCAGGTGATTTGTGTGCTTGTGAAGGGTAGTTAAAGAGCACCGGAACACAGCAGCTCAGGCGGTATCACCGCCCGTTCGAAGGGAGCCCCACGTGAACAAGGACGTCGCGTCGGGGAACGGCACCTCCACCCTCGGAAACCTCGCACTCGGACTGACCCTCCTGGCCTTCGGCCTGGGCGGCACCGGTGTGATCGACAACGTCGCGGCAGCCGATGCCGCGGGCCTCGCCACCTGGGTCGGCGGCGTGGCGCTCTTCCTGGTCGGCCTGCTCGCCCTGCGCGCGGGCAGCACCGGCGACGGCACGGCCTTCGCGGCGCTCGGCGCCTTCTGGTTCACCTGGGGGACCGGAGTGGGCGGCGGGGCCTCGGCGGACGCCGCCGGACTCTTCCTGCTCCTGTGGGCGCTCCTGGCGCTCACGCTGACGCTGGCCGCCAAGGGCGCCGGCGCCCTGGGGCAGGGCGTGTACGGCCTGCTGTTCCTCGCGCTGCTGCTCTCGGGCATCGCCGCCCTGGCGGGCAACGAGGGCCTCGGCAAGGCGGGCGGCTGGGTGGCCGCGCTGGCGGGACTCGCCGCCTGGTACGGCGCCACGGCGGCGGTCGCCGGCTGGCCGACGGCCCTGGGCCGCTCCCGCACCACGGCAGCGGCGGCGTAACCCCACGGGACCCGTGCCTCCCGGGCCGAGCACGGTCGACCGTCGCCGGTCGCCGAAGCGCCCCGGAGGCGAACCGAGCCTCGAAAAAAGGGAAGCAGAACGGCCCCCGCGCTCCTGGGAAGCGCGGGGGCCGTTCTTCGTGTCCGGTCGGTTCGCCGGGGGACAGGCCCGGCGTACGGCTCCGGGGGACAGGCCCGGGGCCGTGGCGCGTCCGGCGGGTGACAGGTCCCGCCGGGCGACTACTCGACCGTGACGGACTTGGCCAGGTTGCGCGGCTTGTCGATGTCGCGGCCCATGGCGAGGGCGGTGTGGTACGCGAAGAGCTGGAGCGGGATGCCCATGAGGATCGGGTCGAGCTCGTCCTCGTTCTTGGGGACCACGATGGTGTGGTCGGCCTTCTCCTGCGGCTGGTGCGCGACCGCGAGGATGCGGCCGGAGCGGGCCTTGATCTCCTCCAGGGCGGCGCGGTTCTTCTCCAGCAGGTCGTCGTCGGGGACGATCGCGACCGTCGGCAGGGCCGGCTCGATGAGGGCGAGCGGGCCGTGCTTCAGCTCGGAGGCCGGGTACGCCTCGGCGTGGATGTAGGAGATCTCCTTCAGCTTGAGGGAGGCCTCCAGGGCGACCGGGTAGCCCCGGACGCGGCCGATGAACATCATCGACTGGGCGCCGGCGTACTCGGCGGCGAGGCGCTTGATCTCCTCCTCGTCCTTGAGGATCTCCTCGATCTGCGCGGGCAGCTTGCGCAGGCCCTCGATGATCCGCTTGCCGTCGGTGACGGACAGGTCGCGGATGCGGCCGAGGTGGAGGGCGAGGAGCGCGAAGGCGACCACCGTGTTGGTGAAGCACTTGGTGGAGACGACGCAGACCTCGGGGCCGGCGTGGACGTAGACGCCGCCGTCGGCCTCGCGGGCGATGGCGGAGCCGACCACGTTGACCACGCCGAGGACGCGGGCGCCCTTGCGCTTGAGCTCCTGGACGGCCGCGAGCACGTCGTACGTCTCGCCGGACTGGGAGACGGCGATGTACAGGGTGTCGGGGTCCACGACCGGGTTGCGGTAGCGGAACTCGGAGGCCGGCTCGGCGTCGGCGGGGATGCGGGCCATGCCCTCGATGAGGGAGGCGCCGATCATGCCGGCGTGGTACGAGGTGCCGCAGCCGAGGATCTTGATGCGGCGGATGGTGCGGGCCTCGCGCGGGTCGAGGTTGAGGCCGCCGAGGTGCACGGTGGAGAAGCGGTCGTCGATCCGGCCGCGCAGCACGCGGTCGACCGCGTCGGGCTGCTCGGAGATCTCCTTGTGCATGTACGTGTCGTGGCCGCCCATGTCGTAGGAGGCGGCCTCCCACTCGACGGTCTCGGGGGTCGCGGTGGTGGAGGCGCCCGTGACCGTGTAGGTGCGGAAGTCGTCGGCCTTGAGGGTGGCCATCTCGCCGTCGTCGAGGGTGACGACCTGGCGGGTGTGGGCGATGAGCGCGGCCACGTCGGAGGCGACCAGCATCTCCTTCTCGCCGATGCCGAGGATGACCGGCGAGCCGTTGCGGGCGACGACGATGCGGTCGTTGAAGTCGGCGTGCATGACGGCGATGCCGTAGGTGCCCTCGATGACCTTGAGCGCGTCGCGGACCTTGTCCTCGAGGGTCTCGGCCTGGGAGCGGGCGACGAGGTGGGTGATGACCTCGGTGTCGGTCTCGGAGGCGAAGACGACGCCGTCGGCCTCCAGCTTGGCGCGGAGCTCCTGGGCGTTGTCGACGATGCCGTTGTGGACGACGGCGACCTTGTTCTCGGGGTCCAGGTGCGGGTGCGAGTTGTGGTCGCTGGGGGCGCCGTGGGTGGCCCAGCGGGTGTGCGCGATGCCGGTGGTGCCGGTGAAGCGCTTGGGGACGCGGGCCTCCAGGTCGCGGACCCGGCCCTTGGCCTTGACCATCTTCAGCGCCGCGCTCTTGGGGCTGTTGATGACGAGGCCGGCGGAGTCGTAGCCGCGGTACTCCAGGCGGGCCAGGCCCTCCAGGAGCAGCGGCGCCACGTCGCGCTTACCGATGTAACCGACAATTCCGCACATAAAGGAAACCCCTCCGGTTGATGATGGTGGTGCTGCTCGGATCCGGCCGGGGCCGGGCTATCCGTAGACGATCCGGCGCAGCTGCCGCAGCGAGAGCTCCGGCGGCGCGACGGCCCGGTGCGGCAGTTCGGCGGAGATCCGTTCGAAGATCTCCGCGTTCACCGCTCCGCCGGACTGCAGTTCGCGGTGGCGGCGCCGGACGAACTCCTCGGTGGTCTCGTCGAAGTACGCCAGCACGTCGAGCACCACCCGGGCGGCCTCACCGCGCTGGAGCGCGGTGCTTCGGGCCAGATGGTCGATGAGGTCGTCATGGGTCGGGCGGCGTTCGAGCACCCATGAATATTGAGGGGTAATCGTGGGTTCCCGCAAGAATCCTGCCCGAAATCGGGCAGGGACCGCATGATCATCGGCCCTGAAGGGGGTGTTGGTCCAGACCTTGGACGGAAAAGGGGGAGTCTCGACCCGCGCCGGGCTCCCTGGAGGGGGGTCTGAGGGACCCCCATAAGAAGGGGAGGGCGGCCAGGGGCGAGGGGGCGCCCCGGGGCGCGGAAGTCGGGCGGGATGTGACGCAGACCTCCCGACCCCGGCCCTACTGATCGCGATGAGGTTAGGCTAACCTACCCTCGACTTGATCAGGCCGATCCCGGCACGTATCGAAAGCGAACCCGCCATGCCCAGCAACGCCCGAGCCACCTCCCTCACCCGCCGCGGCATCCTCGCCGCGGGCGGCGCCCTCGGGCTCGGCGCCGTGCTCGCCGCCTGTGGCGACGGCGACAAGAAGGACGCGGGTTCCGCCTCCGCCTCGGCCAAGTCCGGCCCCTGGGAGTTCAAGGACGACCGCGGCCAGACCGTGAAGGCCAAGACGACGCCGAAGAACATCGTCGCCTTCACCGGCACGGCCGCCGCCCTCAAGGACTTCGGCGTCGAGGTGAAGGGCGTCTTCGGCCCGACCTACGTCGAGGACCCGAAGACCAAGGCGAAGAAGCCCGACGTCCAGGCCGGCGACCTCGACATCACCAAGGTGAAGGTCATCGGCAACGTCTGGGGCGAGTTCAACATCGAGGAGTACCTCAAGCTCCAGCCCGAGGTCCTCATCACCGACATGTGGGAGAAGGACGCCCTCTGGTACGTGCCGGAGGAGCAGAAGGACAAGATCCTGAAGATCGCGCCGAGCGTCGCCCTGTGGGCCGCCGGTAAGTCCATGCCGTCCGTCCTCCAGCGCCACGCCGACCTGGCCGCCTCCCTCGGCGCCGACGTCAACAGCGAGCAGGTGAAGAAGGACAAGGCCCGCTTCGAGGCCGCCGCCGAGCGTCTGCGCAAGGTCGCCCAGGGCAAGAAGGACATCAAGGTCCTCATCGGCTCCGGCGACCCGAACACCTTCTACGTCTCCACCCCGGTCCGCCCGACCGACACCCTCTTCTTCCAGGAGATGGGCATCAACGTCATCGTCCCGACGAAGCTGGACCCGTCCGGCTGGTTCGAGCTCCTCAGCTGGGAGAACGTCGACAAGTACAAGGCCGACGTCATCCTCCTCGACAACCGCACCGGCACCCTCCAGCCGGAGCAGCTGAAGGCCAAGCCGACCTGGGCCGCGCTGCCCGCCGTCAAGGCCGGCCAGGTCTTCCCGCGTGTGACCGAGCCCGTCTACTCCTACGCCAAGTGCGCCCCCCTCCTGGAGGACCTGGCCACCGCCCTGGAGAACGCGAAGAAGGTGGCCTGACCCGATGACGACCGCCGAGACCGCCCCGTTCCAGTTCTTCTCCCTCCAGGTCGACCGGACGCGGCGGCTCGGCCCGTCGCTGGTCCGCGTCACCTTCACCGGAGAGGACCTCAAGGGCTTCGCCGCCGGGGGCCGCGACCAGTCGCTCTCCCTCTTCCTGCCGCACCCCGGCCAGGAGGCGCCCGTCCTGCCGCCGCTGGACGACCCCGACATGTACGGGATCCTCGGCGCCTGGCGGGCCATGCCCGACGACGTCCGGGCCGTGATGCGCTCGTACACCGTCCGCGCCCGGCGCACGGACCCCGTGAACGAGGTCGACATCGACTTCGCCGTCCACGAGGACGGCGGTCCGGCCTGCCGCTGGGCGCAGCACGCCAAGCCCGGTGACCGGGTGGTCGTGCTCGGGCCGGCGGTCGCCGACAACACCGGGGTCCGCTTCCGGCTCCCCGAGGACGCCGACTCGGTGCTCATCTGGGCCGACGAGACGGCGCTGCCCGCCGCCTCCGCGATCCTGGAGTGGCTGCCGGCCGAGACCCGCGCCCGGGTCTTCCTCGAAGTGCCGTACTCCGGCGACCGGATGGAGCTGGAGACGGAGGCGGACGCCACCGTCACCTGGCTCGTCCGGGAGGAGGGTGCGCCCTCCGGTCTCGAAGCGGTCGCGGGTGCCGAACTGCCCGGGGAGTCGCCGTACGTGTGGATCGCGGGCGAGTCCGGCGCGGTGAAGGCGCTGCGGCGGCACTTCGTGCGCGAGCGCGGGCTCGACCGGCGCCGGGTGACCTTCGTCGGCTACTGGCGCAAGGGGCTCTCGGAGGACGCTCTGCGCGAGGTGCCGGACGAGACGGCGCAGGACGCGGAGCGCGACGCGGCACAGTGATCCGCTTCACCTGACGGCCCCTCGACCTTCACCGGTCGGGGGGCTGTTGCCGTATCAAATTAGGTTAGGCTAACCTCACTTCTGCATCCACGGTTGCGCGTTCCGCGTCCCTCGTCCCGGAAGGGCCCCCACATGCGTTCGCACCTGCTCAACGACACGACGGCGGAGAGCTACCGACGCTCCGTCACCGAAGGGGTCGAGCGGGTGGCGGCCAAACTCGCCACGACGCGCCGACCGTTCACCGGCGTCACCCCCGCCGAACTGGCGCCCGTCATCGACGCCGTGGACCTCGACCGCCCCCTCGGTGACGCCTCCGCCGCCCTCGACGAGCTGGAGGACGTCTACCTCCGCGACGCGGTCTACTTCCACCACCCGCGCTACCTCGGCCACCTCAACTGCCCGGTCGTCATCCCCGCCGTCCTCGGCGAGGCCGTCCTCTCGGCCGTCAACTCCTCCCTCGACACCTGGGACCAGTCCGCCGGCGGCACCCTCATCGAGCGCAAGATCGTCGACTGGACCACCGGCCGCATCGGCCTCGGCCCCCTCGCCGACGGCGTCTTCACCAGCGGCGGCACCCAGTCCAACCTCCAGGCGCTGCTGATCGCCCGCGAGGAGGCCGGCACCGACGACCTGTCGAAGCTGCGGATCTTCTCCTCCGAGTGCAGCCACTTCTCCGTCCAGAAGTCGGCGAAGCTCCTGGGCCTCGGCCGCGACGCGGTCGTCTCCATCCCGGTCGACAAGTCCAAGCGGATGCAGTCCGTCGTCCTCGCCGCCGAGCTGGAGGCCTGCCGCGCCGAGGGCCTCGTCCCCATGGCGATCGTCGCCACCGCCGGCACCACCGACTTCGGCTCCATCGACCCGCTGCCCGAGATCGCCGCCCTCGCCGAGGAGTACGGCGCCTGGATGCACGTCGACGCCGCCTACGGCTGCGGACTGCTCGCCTCCCTCAAGCGCCGCCACCTCCTCGACGGCATCGAGCACGCCGACTCGGTCACCGTCGACTACCACAAGTCCTTCTTCCAGCCCGTGAGTTCCTCCGCCGTGCTGGTCCGCGACCGGGCCACCCTGCGCCACGCGACCTACCACGCGGACTACCTCAACCCGCTCCGGACGGTCGCCGAGCAGATCCCCAACCAGGTCGACAAGTCGCTCCAGACCACCCGCCGCTTCGACGCCCTCAAGCTGTGGATGACCCTGCGGGTCATGGGCGCGGACGGCATCGGGGAGCTCTTCGACGAGGTCTGCGACCTGGCCTCCGCCGGGTACGAGCTGCTCGCCGCCGACCCCCGCTACGACGTGGTCGTGGACCCGCAGCTGTCCACCCTCGTCTACCGCTACGTCCCCGAGGCCGTCACCTCGCCCGACGAGATCGACCGCGCCAACCTCCACGCCCGCAAGGCGCTCTTCGCCTCGGGCGAGGCCGTCGTCGCCGGCACCAAGGTCGACGGCCGCCAGTACCTCAAGTTCACCTTGCTCAACCCCGAGACCACGGTGGCCGACATCGCCGCCGTCCTCGATCTGATCGCCGGCCACGCCGAGCAGTACCTGGGAGAGAACCTTGTCCACGCCTGAGCACGCCGGCATCCACGACTTCATCGGCATCGGGCTCGGTCCCTTCAACCTGGGCCTCGCCTGCCTGACCGAGCCGATCGCCGAACTGAACGGCCTCTTCCTGGAGTCCAAGCCGGGCTTCGAGTGGCACTCGGGGATGTTCCTCGAAGGCGCCCACCTCCAGACGCCGTTCATGTCGGACCTGGTCACCCTCGCCGACCCGACCTCGCCGTACTCCTTCCTCAACTACCTGAAGGAGAAGGGCCGGCTGTACTCGTTCTACATTCGGGAGAACTTCTACCCGCTGCGCGCCGAGTACAACGACTACTGCCGCTGGGCCGCCGACCGGGTCACCTCGATCCGCTTCTCCACCACCGTCTCCTCGGTCTCCTACGACGAGGCCGGCGAGGTGTACGTCGTCACCACCGAGGCCGGAGAAACGTTCCTGGCCCGCCGGATCGTCCTCGGCACCGGCACCCCGCCGTACCTCCCCGACTCCTGCCGCGAGCTCGGCGGCGACCTGATCCACAACTCGCGCTACGTGCCCCACAAGGAGGCACTCCAGCGCAAGAAGTCGATCACGATCGTCGGCAGCGGCCAGTCCGCCGCCGAGATCTACCACGACCTCCTGTCGGAGATCGACGTCCACGGCTACCAGCTCAACTGGGTGACCCGCTCCCCGCGCTTCTTCCCGCTGGAGTACACCAAGCTCACCCTGGAGATGACCTCCCCCGAGTACGTGGACTACTTCCACGCGCTCCCCGAGGAGACCCGCTACCGACTGGAGTCCCAGCAGAAGGGCCTCTTCAAGGGCATCAACGGCGACCTCATCGACGGCATCTTCGACCTGCTCTACCAGAAGAACTTCGCGGGCCCGGTCCCCACCCGCCTCCTCACCAACTCCGCGTTGCGGACGGCCTCGTACGACGAGACGAGCGGCACGTACACCCTCGGCTTCCGCCAGGAGGAGCAGGAGAAGGAGTACGAGATCGAGACCGAGGGCCTGATCCTCGCGACCGGCTACAAGTACGCCGTCCCCGCCTTCCTGGAGCCGCTGAAGGACCGGCTGCGCTTCGACGGCCGGGGCCGCTTCGACGTCGCCCGCAACTACGCCGTGGACACCACCGGGCGCGAGGTCTTCCTCCAGAACGCCGGCGTCCACACCCACTCGATCACCTCGCCCGACCTGGGCATGGGGGCGTACCGCAACGCGTACATCATCGGCGAGATGCTGGGATCCGAGTACTACCCCGTCGAGAAGACCATCGCGTTCCAGGAGTTCGCCGTATGACCGTCCGCTTCCGCCCGCTCGACCCCGTCCAGGACGCGGAGCTGATCCACGCCTGGGTCACCCACCCCAAAGCCGCGTTCTGGATGATGCAGGACGCCACCGTCGAGGACGTCGAGCGCGAGTACGCCGCCTTCGCCGCCAACCCGCACCACCAGGCCTTCATCGGGCTCGTGGACGGCACCCCGGCGATCCTCATGGAGCGGTACGACCCCTCCCGCATGGAACTCGTCGGCCTGTACGACCCGCTCCCCGGCGACGTCGGCATGCACTTCCTCGTCGCCCCCACCGACACCCCGGTGCACGGCTTCACCCGCATGGTGATCACCGAGGTCATGCGCGAGCTGTTCGCCGACCCGGCGACCGCCCGCGTGGTCGTCGAGCCCGACGTCGCCAACAAGGCCGTCCACGCCCTCAACGAGGCCGTCGGCTTCGTCCCCGAGCGCGAGATCCAGAAGCCCGAGAAGAAGGCGCTCCTGAGCTTCTGCACCCGGGCCCAGTTCGAGTCCGCCACCGCCGTCGGAGCGAGCATATGAACCCCGTCTCCCACCTCACCCCCGAGCGCTGGGCCGCCGCCAACCGCGCGCTCATCCGCAAGGGCCTCGCCGAGTTCGCCCACGAGCGGCTGCTGAACCCGCAGGAGCTGGGCGAGTCCCGCTACCGGGTGCTCAGCGACGACGGCGCCACCGAGTACCGCTTCACCGCGGACCGCTTCGCCCTCGACCACTGGCAGGTCTACCCCGAGTCGATCAGCTGCCACCGAGGCGAGGAGCAGCTGCCCCTCGACGCGCTCCGGTTCATCACCGAACTGCGCGGCTCGCTCGGCCTCAGCGACGAGATCCTCCCGGTCTACCTGGAGGAGATCTCCTCCACCCTCGCCGGCACCGCCTACAAGGCCACCAAGCCGCAGGTGCCCGCCGCCGAGCTGGCCCGCGCCGGCTTCCAGGCCATCGAGACGGGCATGACCGAGGGCCACCCCTGCTTCGTCGCCAACAACGGCCGACTCGGCTTCGGCGTCGACGAGTACCGCGCCTACGCCCCCGAGGCCGCGAACCCCGTCCACCTGGTGTGGCTGGCCGCCCGCCGGGACCGGGCCGCCTTCACCGCCGGCGACGGCATCGAGTACGACGCCTTCATCCGCGCCGAACTCGGCGACGCCGCCGTCGACCGCTTCGCCGGCATCCTCGCGGACCTCGGCCTGGACCTCGCCGACTACCTCCTCATGCCGGCCCACCCCTGGCAGTGGTGGAACAAGCTGTCGGTGACCTTCGCCGCCGAGGTGGCGCAGCAGCGCCTCGTGTACCTCGGCGAGGGCGAGGACGCCTACCTGGCGCAGCAGTCGATCCGCACCTTCTTCAACACCTCCGACCCGGCCAAGCACTACGTGAAGACCGCCCTGTCGGTCCTCAACATGGGCTTCATGCGCGGGCTCTCGGCCGCCTACATGGAGGCGACGCCGGCCATCAACGACTGGCTGGCGCAGCTGATCGAATCGGACTCCGTCCTCAAGGCGGCCCGCTTCTCGATCATCCGCGAGCGGGCGGCGGTCGGCTACCGGCACCTGGAGTACGAGGCCGCCACGGACCGCTACTCGCCCTACCGCAAGATGCTCGCCGCCCTCTGGCGCGAGTCGCCGGTGGAGCGGCTCGCGGAGGGCGAGCGGCTGGCGACGATGGCGTCCCTGTTGCACGTCGACCACGCGGGCGCGTCCTTCGCGGGCGCCCTGATCAAGGAGTCCGGCCTGGCGCCGGAGGCCTGGCTGCGCGGCTACCTCGACGCGTACCTCCTGCCGGTCCTGCACTGCTTCTACGCCTACGACCTGGTCTACATGCCGCACGGCGAGAACGTGATCCTGGTCCTGGACGAGCGCGGCGCGGTCGACCGGGCGATCTTCAAGGACATCGCCGAGGAGATCTGCGTGATGGACCCGCAGGCGGTGCTCCCGCCGGCGGTGGAGCGGATCCGCGCCGACGTCCCCGAGTCCATGAAGCTCCTGTCCGTCTTCACGGACGTCTTCGACTGCTTCTTCCGCTTCCTGGGGGCGACCCTGGCGGCCGAGGGCGTCGTCGGCGAGGACGTCTTCTGGCGGACGGTCGCGGAGTCCGTGAAGGGCTACCAGGAGTCGAAGCCGGAGCTGGCGGACCGCTTCGCGCAGTACGACATGTTCACGGAGACCTTCGCCCTGTCCGCCCTGAACCGCCTCCAGCTGCGCAACAACAAGCAGATGGTCGACCTGGCGGACCCGTCCGGCGCGCTCCAGCTCGTCGGCGACCTGGTGAACCCGATCGCCCGCTTCGCCTGACCCCCCGAACCGATGTGAGCCCCGGCGGAGTACGGTCCTCCGCCGGGGCTCACATCCGTACCGGCCTCCTACGAGGCGAAGCCCAGCTCGCGGGCGATCAGCATGCGCTGGACCTCGCTGGTGCCCTCGCCGATCTCCAGGATCTTGGAGTCGCGCCACATGCGGGCCACCGGGTACTCGTTCATGAAGCCGTAGCCGCCGTGGATCTGGGTCGCCTCGCGGGCGTTGTCGACGGCGACGGTGGAGGAGTACAGCTTGGCGATGGCCGCCTCCTTCTTGAACGGCTCGCCGAGGACGAGCCGCGAGGCCGCGTCCCGCCAGCCGATGCGGGCCATGTGGGCGCGCGTCTCCATGTCGGCGATCTTGAACTGGATGGCCTGGTTGTCGCCGATCGGACGGCCGAAGGCCTGACGCTCCTTCGCGTACTTCACCGACTCGTCGACACAGCCCTGCGCGAGGCCGGTCGCGAGGGCGGCGATGGCGACCCGGCCCTCGTCGAGGATGCGGAGGAACTGGGCGTACCCGCGGCCCTCCTCGCCGAGGAGGTTCGCCACCGGGACCCGGACGTCGTCGAAGGAGAGCTCACGGGTGTCCGAGGCGTTCCAGCCGACCTTCGAGTAGGGGGCGGCGACGGTGAAGCCGGGGGTGCCGGACGGGACGATGATCGAGGAGATCAGCGGGCGGCCGTCGGGCTTGCGGCCGGTGACCGCGGTGACCGTCACCAGACCGGTGATGTCCGTGCCCGAGTTGGTGATGAAGCACTTCGAGCCGTTGATGACCCAGTGGTCGCCGTCCCGGACGGCGGTGGTGCGGGTGCCGCCCGCGTCCGAGCCCGCGCCGGGCTCGGTCAGGCCGAAGGCGCCCAGCATCTCGCCGGCGCACAGCTTCGGCAGCCACTGCCGCTTCTGCTCCTCGGTTCCGAAGAGGTGCAGCGGCATCGCGCCGAGCGAGACGCCCGCCTCCAGGGTGATGGCGACGGAGGAGTCGACGCGGGCCAGCTCCTCCAGGGCGATGCCGAGGGCGAGGTAGTCGCCGCCCATGCCGCCGTACTCCTCCGGGAACGGCAGGCCGAAGAGGCCCATGCGGCCCATCTCGGCGACGATCTCGTACGGGAACTCGTGGCGCTCGTAGTAGTCGCCGATCTTCGGCGCCACGACGTCGTGGGCGAAGGCCTCGACGGTGCGGCGGAGTTCCTCGTGCTCTGCGGAGAGCCGGTGGTCGAGGGACATGCTCAGGACTCCTTGTGGGAGAGGGCGCGGACGGTACGGGACGGGCTCGGGCGGCCCAGCTGTTCGGCCATCCACACGCTCGTGGCGGTGAGGGCGGCCAGGTCGACCCCGGTCTCGATGCCGAGGCCGTCGAGCATCCACACCAGGTCCTCGGTGGCGAGGTTGCCGGTGGCGGACTTGGCGTACGGGCAGCCGCCGAGGCCGCCCGCGGAGGCGTCCACCGTCGTCACGCCGTGGCGCAGCGCGGCCAGCGTGTTCGACAGCGCCTGCCCGTAGGTGTCGTGGAAGTGCACGGCGAGGCGGGAGGTGGGCACCCCGGCCTCGTTCAGCTCCCGCAGGAGCCGCTGGACGTGGCCGGGGGTGGCGACGCCGATGGTGTCGCCGAGGCTCAGCTCGTCGCAGCCCATGTCGGCGAGCGCCTTGGAGACGCGGACCGTCTGCTCGACCGGGACGGCGCCCTCCCACGGGTCGCCGAAGCACATCGACAGGTAGCCGCGGACCTTCAGGCCGGCCTCTATGGCCCGGATGACGACCGGCTCGAACATGGCGAGCGCCTCGTCGACGGTCCGGTTGAGGTTGGCCTTCGCGAAGGACTCGGTGGCGGAGGCGAAGACGGCGACCTCGCGGGCACCGAGCGCGAGCGCCCGGTCGAGCCCGCGCTCGTTCGGAACGAGGACCGGCAGCCGGACGGGCAGCCCGTTGACGAGCGGGAACAGGGCCTCGGCGTCGGCCAGCTGGGGCACCCACTTCGGGTGCACGAAGCTGGTCGCCTCGACGGTGGACAGTCCGGCGGCGGCCAGCCGCCGGATGAACTCCGCCTTCACCTCGGTCGGGACGGCGGTCTTCTCGTTCTGCAGCCCGTCGCGGGGACCGACCTCGTGGATCCTGACCCGGGCGGGCAGCGCCGGGTCGGGGACGGTCATGGGCAGGGCGGTCATTCCGCGGCCTCCTCGCGGGGGGTGACGACGGCCAGGACCTGGTCCATGGCGACGGTCGTCCCGGGCGTGACGTCCAGTTCGGTGACGGTGCCGGCGTGCGGGGCGGAGATGACGTGCTCCATCTTCATCGCCTCGACGACGAGCAGGCTCTGTCCGACCTCCACCTCGTCGCCCACCGCCACCTTCACCACGGTCACGGTCCCGGGCATCGGCGCGGCCAGCGTGTCCGCCCCGCCGTGCCGCGCCCCGGAGAGCGCCGCGGCCACCGGGTCGTGGTCCGTCACGTGCCAGGAGTCGCCGTCCCGGCCGAGCCAGGCTCCGGCCCTGCGGAAGGCGTGGGTGACGCCGTCGAGGACGACGGTGACCCCGGTGTCCGTGACGCGGGCGTCGGCCGGCGCCTCCACCACGACGGGTTCGAGGCCCGGCACGCGCAGCGGGAAGGCGAGCGGCTTGGGCGTGCCGCCGAGGCGCCAGCCGGCCGGCACGTCGAAGGGGTCCGTCCAGCCCTCGCGCGGCCGCGGCGCGAGCCCGGTCCGGCGGACGGCGGCGGCCGCCGCGTACACCTCGTCCGGGACGCCCTCCGGGACCAGGCTCTCCGCGTCCCGCTCCACCAGGCCGGTGTCCATGGCGCCCGAGACCACGTCGGGGTGGGCGAGGAGCCTGCGCAGGAAGCCCGCGTTGGTGGGAACGCCGAGGGTGGTGAGGTCCGCCAGGGCCGTGCGGAGCTTGCGCAGGGCCGTCGGGCGGTCGGCCGCGTGGACGATGACCTTCGACAGCATCGGGTCGTAGAGCGAGGAGACCTCGGTGCCTTCGAGGAGGCCGGAGTCGGTGCGCACGCCGTCGCCCGAGGGCTCGTGCAGCGCGAGGACGGTGCCGCCGGACGGCAGGAAGCCGCGGGACGGGTCCTCCGCGCAGATCCGGGCCTCGACCGCCCAGCCGTCGAGCCGGACGTCCTCCTGGCCGAAGGAGAGCGGCTCGCCGGCCGCCACCCGCAGCTGCCACTCCACCAGGTCCAGGCCGGTGATCAGCTCGGTGACCGGGTGCTCGACCTGGAGGCGGGTGTTCATCTCCATGAAGTAGTACTGGGACGGGTCACCGCCCGGGACGATGAACTCGACCGTGCCCGCGCCGACGTAGCCGCAGGACCGGGCCGCCTCCACCGCCGCCGCGCCCATCGCGGCGCGGGTCGCCTCGTCGAGGAGGACGCTCGGCGCCTCCTCGATGATCTTCTGGTGGCGGCGCTGGAGCGAGCATTCGCGCTCGCCGAGGTGCACGACGTTCCCGTGCGCGTCCGCGAGGACCTGGATCTCGATGTGCCGGGGGCGGTCGATCCACCGCTCCACGAGGAGCGTGTCGTCGCCGAAGGAGGCGCGGGCCTCGCGGCGGGCCGCCGCGATCTCCTCGTCCAGGACCGCGAGGTCCCGCACCAGGCGCATGCCCTTGCCGCCGCCGCCCGCGCTGGGCTTCAGCAGGACGGGCGGGCCCATCTCCCGCGCGGCCTCGGCCACCCGGGGGTCGGCGTCGCCGGGGACGACGGGCACGCCCGCCGCCTTCACGGTCTCCTTGGCCCGGATCTTGTCGCCCATGAGGGCGATCGCCTCGGCGGACGGGCCGATGAAGACGAGGCCCGCGTCGGCGCAGGCGCGCGCGAAGGCCGCGTTCTCGGCGAGGAAGCCGTAGCCGGGGTGGACGGCCTGCGCGCCGGTGCGGCGGGCCGCGTCCAGGAGGGCCGGGACGGAGAGGTACGACTCCGAGGCCGCCGCGGGCCCGATCCGTACCGCCGTGTCCGCCTCCCGCACGTGCCGGGCGTCGGCGTCGGCGTCGCTGTACACCGCGACCGAGCGGACGCCGAGGGCGCGCAGGGTGCGGATGACGCGGACCGCGATCTCGCCCCGGTTGGCGACGAGGACGGTGTCGAACATGTGCTGCATCGTCAGGGTCCTCACATCCGGAAGACGCCGAACTGGGGTTCACCCAGGGGCGCGTTGGCACAGGCGGTCAGCGCGAGACCGAGCACCTGCCGGGTCTCCAGCGGGTCGATCACGCCGTCGTCCCAGAGGCGGGCGGTCGCGTAGTAGGCGCTGCCCTGCGTCTCGTACTGCTCGCGGATCGGCGCCTTGAAGGCCTCCTCGTCCTCGGCGCTCCAGGCGTCGCCGAGCTGGTCGCGCTTGACCGTGGCGAGGACCGAGGCGGCCTGCTCGCCGCCCATGACGGAGATCTTGGCGTTGGGCCACATCCACAGGAAGCGGGGGGAGTAGGCCCGGCCGCACATCGAGTAGTTGCCGGCGCCGAAGGAGCCGCCGACGACGACCGTCAGCTTCGGCACGCGCGTGGTGGCGACCGCGGTGACCATCTTGGCGCCGTGCTTGGCGATGCCGCCGTGCTCGTACGCCTTGCCGACCATGAAGCCGGTGATGTTCTGGAGGAAGACCAGCGGGATGCCGCGCTGGTCGCACAGCTCGATGAAGTGCGCGCCCTTCTGGGCGGACTCGGCGAACAGGATGCCGTTGTTGGCGACGATCCCGACCGGGTGGCCGTGGATGCGGGCGAAGCCGGTGACGAGGGTCTGGCCGTACTCGGACTTGAACTCCTGGAAGCGGGAGCCGTCCACCACGCGGGCGATGACCTCGCGCACGTCGTACGGGGTGCGGGAGTCGACCGGGACGGCGCCGTACAGCCCGTACGGGTCGACCTTCGGCTCCTCGACCGGCTCGACCTTCCACGGCAGCGGGCCCCGCTCGGGCAGGGTCGCCACGATGTTCCGGACGATCCGCAGCGCGTGCGCGTCGTCCTCCGCGAGGTGGTCGGTGACGCCGGAGATCCGCGAGTGGACCTCGCCGCCGCCGAGCTCCTCCGCGGTGACGACCTCGCCGGTCGCGGCCTTCACCAGCGGCGGGCCGCCGAGGAAGATCGTGCCCTGGTTCCGGACGATCACGGCCTCGTCGCTCATCGCGGGGACGTACGCGCCGCCGGCCGTGCAGGAGCCCATGACGGCCGCGATCTGCGGGATGCCGGCGCCGGACATGCGGGCCTGGTTGTAGAAGATCCGGCCGAAGTGCTCGCGGTCCGGGAAGACCTCGTCCTGCATCGGCAGGAAGGCGCCGCCGGAGTCCACGAGGTAGAGGCAGGGGAGGCGGTTGTCGAGCGCCACCTCCTGCGCCCGCAGGTGCTTCTTCACGGTCATCGGGTAGTAGGTGCCGCCCTTGACCGTGGCGTCGTTGGCGACGATCACGCATTCGCGGCCGGAGACCCGGCCGATGCCGGCGATGACGCCGGCGGCCGGGGCCTGGTCGCCGTACATGCCGTTCGCCGCGAGCGGGGCCAGCTCCAGGAAGGGCGAGCCGGGGTCCAGGAGGGTGTCCACCCGGTCGCGCGGCAGCAGCTTCCCGCGCGCGGTGTGCCGGGCCCGGGACTTCTCACCGCCGCCGAGCGCGGCCTCGGCCAGCTTGGCCCGCAGGGTCTCCGAGAGCTCCTGGTGCGCCGCCTCGTTGGCCCGCCAGGCCGCCGAGGCGGGATCTGCCGCGCTCGACAGCACAGGTGCCTGCCGCATCGACCGATCTCCCTTGTTCGGTTAATGAGCGTTAACGTACGCGGCTCAGGTTAACGACCGCTAACCAGGTTGTCTAGAATGGAGGGCATGAGTACGAGCCCGACCCCGACGCACGCCCGGATGGACGCGCCGACCCGCCGCGAGCAGATCCTCAAGGAGGCCGCCCGCCTCTTCGCCGCGCGCGGGTTCCACGGGGTGGGCGTCGACGAGATAGGGGCCGCGGTCGGCATCAGCGGCCCCGGGCTCTACCGGCACTTCCCCGGCAAGGACGCGATGCTCGCCGAGCTGCTCGTCGGCATCAGCGAGCGCCTCCTCGCCGGGGGCCGGCTGAGGGTCGCGGAGTCCCCCGGCGACCCGGCGGCCCTGCTGGCCGCGCTCATCGACGGACACATCGACTTCGCCCTCGACGACCGGCCGCTCATCACCCTGCACGACCGCGAACTCGACCGGCTCAAGGACGAGGACCGCAAGCGCGTCCGGCAGCTCCAGCGGCAGTACGTCGAACTGTGGGTCGACGTGGTGCGGGCCCTGCACCCGGCGGCCTCCGAACCGGAGGTCCGGGCCGCGGTGCACGCCGTCTTCGGCCTCCTCAACTCCACCCCGCACCTCGGCGCCCCGCTGGAGCGCGCCGAGATGGAACGCCTCCTGCGGAACCTCACCCACGGCGCGCTGGGCGCCCTCGCGGTCTGACCCGGTCGGCGGCGGAGCCGACCGCGAGGGCCGCCGCGACCGCGCCGGGTGCCCGCGCCGCCGCGCGGTGACTACGCCGCCGCCCGTCGGTCCGCGGGGGTCGCCCGGCGCAGGGCGAGCGCGAGGACGAGGCCGGCGGCGGAGCAGACCGCGAGGGCCAGGAAGCCTCCCGCGACCCCGGAGGCGGTGGCGTCGGGGACGGAGGCGCCCCGGTCGAGCCGGCCGTCCGCGGTGGTGGCCAGGACGGTGCCGATCACCGCGATCCCCAGGGCCGCGCCGCTCTCGTTGAAGGTGTTCAGCAGGCCGGAGCCGACGCCCGACTCCGCCGCGGACACGTGCGCGGCGCCGACGCCGAACAGCGGGACGAAGCAGGCCGGCAGGCCCGCCCCGACGACGGCGAGCGCGGCGATCGTCAGCGGGACCGAGTCGGGCCCGGTGGCGAGGAGGCCCGCGCCGAGGAGGTGCAGCACGGCACCGAGCGCGTACGTCCCGCCGGGCCCGAGCGCGCCGATGAGGGCGGGCGCGGCCGCCGCGGCGGCGAGCGCGGCCAGGCCCATCGGCAGCAGCGAGAGGCCGGTGGCGAAGGCGCTCATCCGGTGGACCTCCTGGAAGTACTGGGCGGCCAGGAAGGAGCTGCCGATCATCACGGCGGCGACCAGGAGCAGCCCCGCGCAGGCCAGCCGGTAGGCCGGCCGGCGCAGCAGGTGCAGCGGGAGCAGCGGGTCGTCCTGGCCCAGCTCCATGGAGGTCACCAGGGCGAGGAGGGCCGCCGCGGCGGCCAGGCCGGTCCAGGCGGCGCGGTCGCCGAGGCCCTCGTGCAGCCGGATCAGTCCGAAGGAGAGCGCGGCGAGGCCCGCCGTGGCCACGGCGGCCGAGGGGAGCCGGAGCCTGCGGCCGGAGGCGGCCCGCAGCGACGGCACGGCGCGCAGGGCGGCGGCGAAGGCCGCGGCGCCGACGGGGACGTTGACGAGGAAGGCCCAGCGCCAGTCGACCGCGGTGACGACCAGGCCGCCGAGGACGACGCCGATCGTGGCGCCGATGACGCCGAGGCCGCTCCAGGCCGTGAGCGCGATCCTGCGCTGCTCCTCGTCCCGGTAGACCTCCAGGACGATCGAGAGGGCGGCCGCGGAGAGCAGCGCGGCGCCGACGCCCTGCGCGGCCCGCCCGCCGATCAGCAGCTCCGGGCCGCCCGCGACGCCGCAGAGAGCCGAGGCGGCGGTGAAGAGGGCGAGCCCGGCGAGGAAGGCGCGGCGCCGCCCGTGGACGTCGGAGACCCGGCCGCCGAAGAGGAGCAGGCTGCCGAACGGCAGCAGGTAGGCGCTGATCGTCCACTGGAGGGCCGTCCGGTCCGCGGGCAGGTCCGCCCCGATGGAGGGGAGGGCCACGTTCACGATGGTCGAGTCGAGCATCACCATCAGCTGGGCGACGCCGACCACGACCAGCGCGGTCCAGGGGGCCTTGGCCGGGGCGGCGAAAGCGGCGGTGGCGCCCGGGGCCGGGGCGGCATCCGAGGGCAGGGTCGGGGGTGCCGGTGTCCTCTGGTTCATGGGGGTCCCTTCTCGCAGGTTTCTCGATCCATGCGCATGCATCAAATTTCGCCGAACGCTACATCCATGCGCATGCATAGACAAGGTCCGGGGGGACGCCTAGGATCGGGGCGTGACAGCAGCACCCCTCACCGACCGCTGGATGGCCACGGTCCGCGCCGGCGCGCAGATCGTCCAGGCCGCGGAGCGCCTGCTCTCCGACACGTACGGGCTGTGCGTCAGCGCCTTCGAGATCATGGACGTCATGGAACGGGAGGGCGACTGGCTCCGCGCGGGCGAGCTGAGCGCCCGCGTCTCCCGGAGCCAGCCCCAGGTCTCCCGGCTGCTCGCGCAGATGGTGGACGCCGGGTACGCCGAGCGCCGGCCCTGCGCCACCGATCGGCGCGGCTTCGACGTGCGGCTCACCCCGGCCGGGCGGCGGATCTTCGCGGAAGCCACCGCCACCGTGGAGGAGCTCCTGGGCGAGCTGTCCGGCACGGCGCCCGAGGTGCGCGGACTGCTCGCCCGGCCCGGCCCGGACGCTCCGGCGGCTCCGGTGGACCGGACGTTCCGGAGGGCCGGGGAGGCCGGAGTCCGGACGGCCCGCACGGGGGAGGCCCCGGCGCGGCAAAATGAGCGGCATGCCGATACTCAGCCGTGACGCCCTCGTCGAGCACCTCGTCCGCAGCCGCATCGCGGGCGACGTCGCCACCCCCCGCGAGAACAACCTCGACCACTACCGGAAGCTCGCCAACGGCGACCGGCACTACTGGCTCGGCCTGGAGCTCGGGGACCGGTGGACGGACGAGCAGGACGTGCTGGCCGTGATGGCCGAGCGCTGCGGCGTCGTCGACGACCCGGCCCACCGCGCCGGGCAGGACACCATCGACCCCGAGCTGACCGTCGACGCCCTCGACCGGATGGCCGCCCGGCTGAAGGAGGCCGCCGCCGCCCGGCAGCGGGTGCTCTTCGCGACCGGCCACCCCGGCGCGCTGATCGACGCGCACGGCCGTGTCGCCGCCGCGCTCCGCGCGCAGGGCTGCGACATCGTGCGGATCCCCGGCGGGCTCGTCGCCGACGAGGGGTACGTCGTGCAGTTCGCGGACGTCGCCGTCTTCGAGCGCGGCGCCAGCCTCTGGCACACCCACTCGCCGGAGCCGATGAACGCGATCCTCGACGGCCTCGCCCTGCTCGGCGAGGCCGCGCCGGACCTCGTCGTCGCCGACCACGGCTGGGCCGGCCGCGCCGCGCAGCGCGGCATCGACTCCGTCGGCTACGCGGACTGCAACGACCCTGCGCTCTTCCTCGCCGAGGCCGAGGGCACCATGAAGGTCACCGTCCCCCTCGACGACCACGTCGTCGACCCGCGCTTCTACGAGCCGATGACGGCGTACCTGCTGAACGCGGCGGGCCTACTGGCCTGACGGCCCCGGCGTCGGATCCAGATAGACCCGCCGCACCGAGGGGAAGCGGGCCCGGAGGCGCGCCTCCGCCTGCTCGCAGGCCCGCTCCACCTCCGCCGCCGTCGCCACGTCCCGGAAGTCGACCTTCGCGGCGACCAGCACCTCCCCGGGGCCCTGGATCAGGGTGATCAGGTCGAGGACGTCGACGACGGGGGGGACGGAGAGGAGTTCCTCGCGGATCTCGGAGCGCATCGCCCGCGGCACCGGGCGGCCGATGAGGAGTTCTGCGTTGGAGCGGCCCAGGACCCAGGCCACGTACACGAGCAGGACGCCGATCAGGATCGACGCGACGCCGTCCCAGGTGCCCGAGCCGGTGATCTGGCCGCCCAGGAGGCCGCCCGCCGCCAGCATGAGGCCGGCGAGGGCTGCCGAGTCCTCCATCACCACGGCCTTCACCGTGGTGTCGGGCATCAGGCGGAGGTAGCGCGCGAAGGGGGCCTTCATCCTTTCCGCCTCCGCCTTCACCTGCTTCACGCCCGTGCGGAGCGAGAAGCCCTCCAGGACGAAGGCGATGCCCAGGACGACGTACGAGATCGTCGGGTCGCCGAGCTCCTCGCCCCGGACGAGCGTGTGGACGCCGTCGTAGATCGAGAAGACCGCGCCGCCGACGAAGGTGGCGACGGCGGCGAGCATCGCCCACACGTACCGCTCGCCCGCGTACCCGACCGGATGGTCCTCGTCGGCGGGCTTCTCGCTCCGCTTGAGCGCGGTGAGCAGCATCACCTCGGTGACGGTGTCGGCGACCGAGTGGGCGGCCTCCGACAGCATCGCGCTCGACCCGCTGATGACGCCCGCCACCGCCTTGGCGACCGCGATCCCGAGGTTCGCGCCCGCCGCCACGATCACCGTGAAGGTGCTCTCGCCGTTGTCAGCCATGGTCGGACGGTAGGTCCGGTCAGGGGCGCGGGACGCGAACGACACCCTCCTGGATGACGGAGATCGCGAGCCGGCCGTCCCGCGTCCAGATCCTGGCCTGGCCGAGACCGCGACCCGCGGAGGAGGACGGCGACTCCTGGTCGTAGAGGAGCCATTCGTCGGCCCGGAACGGCCGGTGGAACCACATGGCGTGGTCGAGGGAGGCGCCGACCACGTCCCCGACGGCCCAGCCGCCGCGCCCGTGGGCGAGCAGCACCGAGTCGAGCAGGGTCATGTCGGAGACGTAGGTGGCGAGCACGACGTGCAGCAGCGGGTCGTCCGCGAGCTTCCCGCTGGTGCGGAACCAGACCTGCGAGCGCGGTTCGCGCGGCCGGCCCACGGAGCCCCACGGCGGGGTGTCGGCGTACCGCAGGTCGACGGCGCCGCGGGCCTCGATCAGCCGCCGGGCGACGTCCGCCGGCAGGTGCCGGGGCAGCGTCTCCTCGGCGGTCGGCAGCGAGTCCGGGTCGGGCGCGGCCGGCATCTCCGCCTGGTGGTCGAGCCCCTCCTCGTACGTCTGGAAGGACGCGGAGAGGTGGAAGATCGGCTGCCCGTGCTGGACGGCCACCACCCGCCGGGTGGTGAAGGACCGCCCGTCGCGGATCCGGTCGACCTCGTAGACGATCGGCGCGCCCGGGTCGCCCGGCACGAGGAAGTACGCGTGCAGGGAGTGGGCGAGCCGGTCGGCGGGGACGGTCCGGCCCGCCGCCACCAGCGCCTGGGCGGCCACCTGGCCGCCGAAGACGCGGGGGACGAGCGCGGACCGGGACTGCCCCCGGAAGATGTCCTGCTCGATCCGCTCCAGGTCGAGCAGGTCGAGCAGGTCATCCAGTGCGGAGGGCGCTTCGGGCACTTACAGGCCCATGCTCTTGGCGATGATCGACTTCATGATCTCGCTGGTGCCGCCGTAGATGCGGTTGACGCGGTTGTCGGCGTACAGGCGGGCGATCGGGTACTCGTTCATGTAGCCGTAGCCGCCGTGCAGCTGGAGGCAGCGGTCGATGACGCGGTGCGCGACCTCGGTGCAGAAGAGCTTGGCGGAGGCGGCCTCGGCCGGGGTCAGCTCGCCCGCGTCCAGGGCCTCCAGGGCGCGGTCGGCGACGGCCTCGGCGGCGTCCACCTCGGCCTGGCAGGCGGCCAGCTCGAACTTGGTGTTCTGGAAGTGGGCGACCGGTTTGCCGAAGACGGTGCGCTCCTGCACGTACTGCTGGGCGAAGCGGA
The DNA here is from genome assembly GCF_042958885.1 of Streptomyces sp. NPDC007945. Classification (NCBI taxonomy): domain Bacteria; kingdom Bacillati; phylum Actinomycetota; class Actinomycetes; order Kitasatosporales; family Streptomycetaceae; genus Streptomyces; species Streptomyces sp. NPDC007945. The sequence goes on along the minus strand of NZ_JBIBJV010000001.1, from coordinate 993,396 downwards.
CGGCGGCCTTGGCCTGCGCGTAGGCGCCGAAGGCGATGCCCCAGCGCTCGGAGGCGAGGTTGTGGCCGAGGTAGTAGAAGCCCTTGCCCTCCTCGCCGAGCAGGTCCTCGACGGGGACCTTGACGTCGACGAAGGCCAGCTCGGCGGTGTCGGAGGTCTTCAGGCCGAGCTTGTCGAGCTTGCGGCCGATCGAGTAGCCCTCGGACTTGGTGTCGACGGCGAAGAGCGAGATGCCGAAGCGGCGGTCGTCCTCGGACGGGGCCGAGGTGCGGGCGCAGACGATGACGCGGTCGGCGTGGACGCCGCCGGTGATGAAGGTCTTGGCGCCATTGAGGACGTAGTGGGTGCCGTCCTCGGAGAGCTTGGCGGTGGTCTTCATGCCCGCGACGTCGGAGCCGGTGCCCGGCTCGGTCATCGCGAGGGCCCACATCTCCTCGCCGGAGACGAACTTCGGCAGGTAGCGCTTCTTCTGGTCCTCGGTGGCGAGCATCTTGATGTACGGCAGGGCGAGCAGCACGTGCACGCCGGAGCCGCCGAACTGGACGCCGGCGCGGGAGGTCTCCTCGTAGAGGACGGCCTCGAACTTGTGGGTGTCGAGACCGGCGCCGCCGAACTCCTCCGGCACGTTGATGCCGAAGATGCCCAGCTCGCCGAGCTTGTAGTAGAAGTCGCGCGGCGCCTGGCCGGCCGCGAACCACTCGTCGTAGACGGGGACGACCTCGGCCTCGATGAAGGCCCGGATGGTCTCCCGGAACGCCTCGTGGTCCTCGTTGAATACGGTACGGCGCACGGTGCGACTCCTCCGGTGTGCGGGCCCAGTTGTCTAAGCGCTTGCTCAGTCTGTCAGGTCCGAAGTTACCCAGCGGTCACCCGCCCTGTCCAGACTCCCGGCCTGTGATCCAGGCCCGTCCCCCGGAGTCGTACCCGTACACCGGCCTTCCCCTCACCCCGCTCGTCCGGAAGGGTTCCCCGTCCTCGTCCCCGATCCGCACCGTGCCGGTCCGCCCCTCGGCGCTCCACTCCAGCTCCAGGTACCAGCGGCAGTCGCAGCCCGCCGTCCGCGCCGTGACGAGCAGCTCCTCGGGACCGGTCGCCGTGACCGTGTACGGGAAGGCGACGGCGGGCAGCGTCCGGCCCTCCGTCCCGGAGGCGTCGTAGCCGTCCAGCGCCCGCGCCACCGGCCGCGGCCGGTCGAGGTCCACCTCGAAACGGCGCGGCGTCACCGCGCCCCCGCACCCGTCGTCCATCCGGTACGCCGCCCACGGCAGCGGCGCCGTCCGCTCCACCACCCGCACGTGCAGCGCCTGGAGCACCACGGCCGGCGCGCCCTTGCCCTGCACCGACACCCGCACCAGCGTCTCCCCGCCGTGCACCGCCCCCGCCGCCCCGGCCCACCGCCGCGCGTCGGCCGGCACGGGCGGGGGACCGGGCGCGCGCTCCGCGAGATAGGTGTGCCCGCAGCCGTTCGCCCAGACGTGCGAGGCGACCGTCCACGTCAGCGGCGGGGCCGCCTCCGCCTTCTCCGGGAGGAGTACGACTCCGAGCGTCACCGCCGCGAGCGCCGCCACCACCCCGCCGACCAGGCCCGCCCACGCCCACCGGCGGCGGCGCCGCCCGGACGGGAGGCCCGGCACGCGCGCGTGCGCGGGTTCCGGCTCCGGCCGGGTCTCCGGCTCCGGGGCGGAGCCCGGCCGGGGCACGGGGTCGGGCCCGGGCGCCGGGGCGGGCTCCGGCGTCGGCTCCGGTTCCAGGACCGGCTCGCGCTCGGGCGTCGGCGTCGGCGTCGGTTCCGGGGCCGGCTCGCGCTCCGCGCCGGGGCCCGGGGCCGGCCGGCGGCGGGCGGCGTCCGCGCGGGTCCAGGCCGCCTCCAGGGCCCGCCGCTCCTCCTCGTCCGCCCCGCACAGCCGGGCCAGGCGGTCGACCACGGCGAACTCCTCCGGGACGGTCGCGCCGGAGCAGTAGCGGTGGAGAGTGGACGCGCTGACGCTCAGCCGCCGGCCCAGCGCCTCGTAACTCCTCCCGTCGCGCGCCTTCAGCCCGCGCACCAGCCGCGCGAACTCCTCGACGGCGGCGTCCTTCGGCATTCCATCCCCCTCGCCCTGCGTCCCACCCCTTCACGTCCTTGCACGTCAGCGGGGGTGGAATGGTTCCGGGACGGACGACAGGCGCGTCACCGTTGCCGGGCGGCGGGCGGTGGCCCGAGTCTGGTGGAGCACCGACCGAACCACCCGACGGGGGAACCACCACCATGACCAAGCTCCGTACCGCCCTCACCGCCACCGCCGCCGCGCTGGGCCTCGCCGCCCTCGCCGCCGCCCCGGCGCAGGCCGCCGCCCAGCCCGCCTTCCTCTCCGCCGCCCAGATGCCGGCGTCGTCGACGCCGTGGACCGCCACCCCGGTCTTCACCGGCGTGCCGGAGAACGGCGGCGCCCTCTGCGCCCCGTACAAGATCCCGGCGCAGAACACCCGCTACCGCGAGTTCACCACCGAGCTCGACACCAACGGCGTCCAGATCACCACCGTCGCCCGCACCGAGGCCGACGCCGTGAAGCTGGTCGACACCCTCCGCAAGGCGCTCGCCGGCTGCGGTCCCCTCCTGGAGCGGCAGAACCCGGGCCTGAAGGCCGTCAGCGCCTACCACGGCAAGCTCGCCGTCGAGGAGGGCGCCTGGGTCTACAGCCTGGACACCGCCGACCCGCAGGTCGGCAACACCGACATCCACCTCTTCTCCGTCGGCCGCGACGGCCGCACCGTCACCTTCGTCCGCTGGGGCCAGATGGGCGACCTGAAGGACGCCCCGCTGGCCGGCTTCCGCACCACGACGAAGACGGCCGTGAACAAGCTCTACTGATCACTCCGCCCCAGGGCGAACCACAGCTCCATCCGCACGTCCGGATCGTCCAGGTCCCGGTCGAGGAGGGCCGCGCAGCGGGCGATCCGCTGCCGGACCGTGTTGCGGTGGACGCCCAGCGCGGCGGCCGTACGGTCCCAGCTGCCGTGCAGCGAGAGCCAGACGCGCAGGGTCTCGGCCCGCGCCTCGCCGAGGGGAGCGAGGAGCACGCGCGCGTGGGCGGCGGCCTCCGCCGGGTCGACCAGACCGGCGAGGCCGCCCGCCCGGTGGCGGACCAGGGCCGACCGGGTCGCCTCCGCCCGCCGCAGCGCCCGCGCCGCCTGCGCGTCGGCGGCCGGGAGCCCGTCGGCTGCGGTGGGGGCGGAGACGCCGAGGGTCCAGCCGGGCTGGGCCGTCATGGGCGCCTCCGGCGGCAGCAGGAGCCGTACCGTCGGACCCGCGTCGACCAGCTCCGTGCCGAGCGCCGCCGCCAAGCCGGCCGCCGCGAACGGGGTGCCGTCGCCGCCCCGGGCGTGCACCACCGTCCACGGCCCGGGGGAGAGGGCGGCGGCCGCCTCCGCCGCCGGCGCGCCGAGCAGCAGCCGGGTCAGCACCCCGTCCCGTACCGCCACGTCGGTCGCCCCGCGCGGGGCGGTCAGCAGCGAGAGCAGCACCACCGCCACCCCGGCGACCGTGTGGTCGCCGGGGTCACGGCGCTCCGTGGCCACGCCGAGCGCGAGCGTGTCGCCGCCGCCGAGGGCGTACGCGGCGAGTCGCAGCCCCGCCTCCTCGCCGCTCGCGGACGCGGGCCCGGGTCCGGGCGCCACCAGGCCCGCGAGCTCGGCGAGCGCCTCGGCGGCCGCCGGGGGAATCTCCCGGCCCGCCGCGGCCGACTCCGTGCCGTCCCGGTCGAAGAGCACCGCCCGACCGCCCAGCCGGGACGCCAGCGCGTGCAGGACGGCGGGGACCGGCGCGGGGCGCGCGGCGGCCGTGGCCAGGGACTGCTGCGCCTCCGTCACCCGGCGCAGCTCCGACAGCCTGGCCTCCGCCATCAGCCGCCACAGCGCGCGCGCCACCGCCGCGAACGGCGTCCCGGGAGGCACCTCCACGAGGGGCAGCCGGTGCCGGACGCACGCCTCGACCAGCTCCGCCGGCACCGTGTCGTACACCGGCGTCACACCGAAGCCGAGCGCCGCCGCCCCCGCCTCCACCACCCGCTCCACGAACCGCGCCGGATCCGCCAGCTGCACCCCCGCCGTCAACAGCAGCTCCCCGCCGAGCAGATACGGATACGGGTCGGCCATCTCCGAGGTGTGCACCCAGTGCAGCGCCCCGTCCTCCGGCCCGGCGAGCAACCGGAGCCCCAGCTCACGGCGGGCGAGCAGCGCGGCGAGCGGCACCGGCGGCGCCGGAGGAGGGGAGAGCGGCTCCGAGAACGTCACGGCTGTGGCCCCTTCGTACATCTCCGGCCCCGACAGTGGAGGAAACGTACACTTCAATGTGGCTTTCGGGCGACTTACGGTCGAGCCGCACCCCGACGACAGCCCAGGAGGCACCGACCATGAGCAGCGACCAGAGCACCCCGCGCGGCCCGATCGACTCGTCCCGCGTCCCGCGGTACGCCGGTCCCGCCACGTTCGCCCGGCTGCCGCGGCTCGACGAGGTCGGCACCGCCGACATCGCCGTGGTCGGCGTCCCCTTCGACAGCGGCGTCTCCTACCGCCCCGGCGCCCGCTTCGGCGGCAACGCCATCCGCGAGGCCTCCCGCCTCCTGCGCCCCTACAACCCGGCGCAGGACGCCTCCCCGTTCGCCCTCGCGCAGGTCGCCGACGGCGGCGACATCGCCGTCAACCCGTTCAACATCAACGAGGCCGTCGAGACCATCGAGGCCGCCGCCGACGAACTCCTCGGCACCGGCGCCCGCATGATGACCCTCGGCGGCGACCACACCATCGCCCTCCCGCTGCTCCGCTCGGTCGCCAAGAAGCACGGCCCCGTCGCCCTGCTCCACTTCGACGCCCACCTGGACACCTGGGACACCTACTTCGGCGCCGAGTACACCCACGGCACCCCGTTCCGCCGCGCCGTCGAGGAGGGCATCCTCGACACCGAGGCCCTCTCCCACGTCGGCACCCGCGGCCCGCTGTACGGCAAGCAGGACCTGACGGACGACGAGAAGATGGGCTTCGGCATCGTCACCTCCGCCGACATCTACCGCCGCGGCGCCGACGAGGTCGCCGACCAGCTCCGCCAGCGCATCGGCGACCGCCCGCTGTACATCTCCATCGACATCGACTGCCTCGACCCGGCCCACGCCCCCGGCACCGGCACCCCCGAGGCGGGCGGCATGACCTCCCGCGAGCTCCTGGAGATCCTCCGCGGCCTCTCCTCCTGCAACCTGGTCTCCGCGGACGTGGTGGAGGTCGCCCCCGCCTACGACCACGCCGAGATCACGGCCGTCGCCGCCTCCCACACGGCCTACGAACTGACCACGATCATGAGCCGCCAGATCGCGGCCGGTCGATAATCCCCGGGGGTGCCCGGTCCCCGGGGCCGGGCACCCCGCGCGTACGAGACCGACCACGTCCGGGAGGAACCGGCCCCATGACCCACGACCACGACCTGGTCCTGCGCCCCACGCCCGCGCAGACGGAGGCCGCCCTCAACCCGCCCCCCGGCCGCACCGGCGGCGACCTCGTCGTCGAGACCCTCACCGGCCTCGGCGCCACGACCGTCTTCGGCCTCCCCGGCCAGCACGCCCTCGGCATGTTCGACGCCCTGCGCCGCTCGGACCTCCGCTACATCGGCCTGCGCGCCGAGAACAACGCGGGCTTCGCCGCCGACGCGTACGGCCGGATCACCGGCGAGGCCGCGCCCCTCCTCCTCTCCACCGGCCCCGGCGCCCTCATGTCGCTCGCCGCGCTCCAGGAGGCCGCCGCCGCCTCCGCGCCGGTCCTCGCCATCGCCAGCCAGGTCCCCGCCGCCGGGCTCGGCGGCGGCCGGCACGGCTACCTCCACGAGCTCCGCGACCAGCAGGCCGGCTTCCGGGACGTCGTGAAGTCCGTCCACACCGCCCGTACGCACTCCCAGATCCCGTCCGCGATCGCCGCTGCCTGGGAGTCGGCGCTCACCGCACCGCACGGCCCGGTCTGGGTGGAGATCCCGCAGGACGTCCTCACGGCCGAGACGATCCTCCCCGTCGTCACCGCCATGGACGCCACGCCCGAGGAGCTCGCCCCGCGCCCGGAGCTGACCGCGCTGGCGGCGCACCTCCTGTCGACGGCCGAGCGGCCCGCGATCATCGCCGGCGGCGGGGTGATCCGCTCCGACGCCTCCGGCAAGCTCCGCGCGCTCGCCGAGCGGCTCGACGCGCCGGTCGTCACCACCTTCGGCGGGAAGGGCGCGTTCCCCTGGAAGCACCCGCTGTCCCTCCAGTCCTGGCTGGAGGACCGGTACACCACCGACTTCCTGGAGGACGCCGACGTCCTCCTCGTGGTCGGCTCCGGACTCGGCGAGCTGTCCTCGAACTACCACACCTTCGCCCCGCGCGGCCGGGTGATCCAGATCGAGGCGGACGCGGGGAAGCTGGAGTCCAACCACCCCGGGCTCGGCGTCCACGCCGACGCCCGCCTCGCCCTCCAGGCCCTCCTGGAGACGACGGACCCCCGCACCGACCCCACCGCCCCCGAGCGGGTCCGCGCCGTCCTCGACCGGGTCGCCGCCCGCCTGGACGCCCAGGACCTCGCCCTGGAGCGCCGCCTCGTGACCTCCGTCCGCGAGGCGCTGCCGCCCCGCGCGCCGAGCTTCTGGGACATGACCATCCTCGGCTACTGGGCGTGGTCCGCCTTCGACCCCCGCCACCCCAACACCATGCACTCCGCGCAGGGCGCCGGCGGCCTCGGCTACGCCCTGCCGTCCGCCCTCGGCGCGGCGGCCGCCGACCCGACGGTCCCGGTCCTCGCGGTCTCCGGCGACGGCGGGGCGATGTACTCGCTCGCGGAACTCGCCACCGCCAGGCAGTACGGCTTCGACGTCACCTGGCTGATCGTCGACGACGGCGGCTACGGCATCCTGCGCGCCTACATGACCGACGCCTACGGGGAGGCCACCGGCACGGAGCTCACCCGCCCCGACTTCGTCGCCCTCGCCGAGTCCTTCGGCGTCCCCGCCGTCCTCACCACCCCCGACACCCTCACCGCGGACCTGTCGAAGTCCCTGGCCACCCCCGGCCCCTCGGTCGTCGTCCTCCCGGCCCTCCTGAAGATGTTCGAACCGACGCACCTCTGACCGGGAACACGCCGCCCCGGCCCTCCACTGCGGCTGCCGGTGAGCCCGGTGGCCGCCGTCGTCACCCCGCCAGGGACTCCCACGCCTTCCGGTACGCGGCGAAGCGGGCCTCGTAGCCCTGGACGAAGGCCTTCGCCTCCCCCTGGTCCAGGCCGTCCCGGGAGGCGCGGCCCGCGGGCGTCAGGCGCGCTATGTCGTCCATGATCACGAGGGCCGCGTCGGCGGCGCTCCCGCCGCGCTCCCGGGCGAGGAAGAACGGTTCCCCGATCTCCCGCAGCAGCCGCCGGCACTCGTTGTAGGGGTTCGACGTGGCGGCGGCCACCTCCCGTGCCGCCGCCTCCTCGATCCGGCCGCTCCTCGCGAGCGTCCGCATGGCGCCCAGCGCGGCGAACAGACTTCCCCAGCGGTACGGCTTCCCGTCCTCGACCGATCCCACGGACCCTTCCTTCCTGTCGGCGCGACCCTTCTCCGGTCTTCCTTCCCAGCCACGGGAGGCCGCCACTCCTCCGAACCTTTGTTGCGGCGGGATGAAATCCCACGTCGGGGGCGTTGTGGCCTTCCGGTAGAGCAGGACGGACGGGAGGCGGCACGTGGCGGCGGTGGGGCGGAAACAGACCGGGGCGGAACGGGAGCCGGGGTGGGCGCGGCGGCTGTGGGCGTACGCCTGGCGGTACAAGACGGACGTCGTGCTCGCGCTGGGTTCGTCGCTGGCCGGCATGGCGCTGCTCGCGCTCGTGCCGCTCGTCACCAAGGTGATCATCGATGACGTGATCGGCGCGGGGACGCGCTCCCTGGCCGTGTGGACCGGGCTGCTGCTCGGCGCCGCCGTGCTCGTCTACGGGCTGACGTACATCCGGCGCTACTACGGCGGGCGGCTCGCGCTCGACGTGCAGCGGGACCTCCGGGACGACATGTACGGGACGATCCTGCGGCTCGACGGGCGGCGGCAGGACGAGCTGTCCACCGGCCAGGTCGTCGGGCGGGCGACCAGCGACCTCCAGCTCATCCAGGGGCTGCTGTTCATGCTCCCGATGACCATCGGGAACGTCCTGCTGTTCGTGATCTCGCTGGCCGTCATGGCCTGGCTGTCGATCCCGCTGACCCTCGTCGCGCTCGCCGTCGCCCCCGCCCTCTGGTGGATCGCCAAGCGGAGCCGCACCCGGCTCCACCCGGCCACCTGGGCCGCCCAGCAGGAGGCCGCCGGCGTCGCCGGGGTCGTCGACGGGGCCGTCACCGGCGTCCGGGTCGTGAAGGGCTTCGGGCAGGAGGAGCAGGAGACCGGGAAGATCCGGGACGCGGGCCGGAAGCTGTTCGCCGCCCGGCTGCGGACGATCCGCCTGAACTCGCTCTACACGCCCGCCCTGCAGGCCGTCCCGGCCCTCGGCCAGGTCGCCGTCCTCGCGCTCGGCGGCTGGCTCGCCTACAAGGGGCAGATCACCCTCGGCACCTTCGTCGCCTTCTCCTCCTACCTCGCCTCCCTCGTCGGCCCGGTCCGGATGCTCGCCATGGTCCTCACCGTCGGCCAGCAGGCCCGCGCGGGCGTGGAGCGGGTCGTCGAGCTCATCGACACCGAGCCGGCCATCGCCGACGGGACGAAGGAGCTGCCGGCCGACGCGCCCGCGACCGTCGAGTTCGACGACGTGAGCTTCGGCTACGGGGTCGCCGACGGGGGCGGGAAGCCCGTCCTCGACGGCTTCTCGCTGGAGCTGCGGGAGGGCGAGACCGTCGCCCTCGTCGGCTCCTCCGGCTCCGGCAAGTCGACCGTCTCCCTCCTCCTGCCCCGCTTCTACGACGTCGACCGCGGCGCCGTCCTCGTCGGCGGCCACGACGTCCGCGAGCTGACCCTGGAGTCGCTGCGGGCCGCGATCGGCCTCGTCCCCGAGGACTCCTTCCTCTTCTCCGACACCGTCCGCGCCAACATCGCGTACGGCGTCCCCGACGCCACCGACGAGCAGGTCGAGGCCGCCGCCCGGGCCGCCCGCGCCGACCGCTTCATCGCCGAGCTGCCCGACGGCTACGCCACCAAGGTCGGCGAGCACGGCCTCACCCTCTCCGGCGGCCAGCGCCAGCGCGTCGCCCTCGCCCGCGCGATCCTCACCGACCCCCGCCTCCTGGTCCTCGACGACGCCACCTCCGCTGTCGACGCCAAGGTCGAGCACGAGATCCACGAGGCCCTGAAGTCCGTCATGGCGGGGCGCACGACCCTGCTCATCGCGCACCGCCGCTCCACCCTCGGCCTCGCCGACCGGATCGCCGTCCTCGACGGCGGCCGGCTCGCCGACCTCGGCACCCACGAGGAGCTCCAGGAGCGCTCCGCCCTCTACCGCCGCCTCCTCACCGACCCCGACGAGCTGGGCGGCGTCTCGCCCGGCCACGTCCTGAGGGCCACCGAGGAGCTGGTGGAGGACACCGGGCTGCGGGCCGAGCTGGACGCCGAGTTCGACGCCGAGCGCGGCATCACCCCCGCCCTGTGGGAGCGGGACGAGACCCGGGACCGGTCGGCGAAGGCCGCCGGGGCCACCCCCGAGCTGCTCGCCGCCGTCGCCGCCCTGCCGCCCGCCGTCGACGTCCCGGACGTGGACGAGGCCAGGGCCGTCGAGCCGGAGACCGAGTACGGGCTCCGCCGGCTGCTGCGCGGCTTCGGCGCGCCGCTCCTCATCAGCCTCGGCCTGGTCGCCCTCGACGCCGGCGCCGGCCTGCTGCTGCCGGTCCTCATCCGGCACGGCATCGACGAGGGCGTGAACCGGCTGGCGATCGGCGCCGTCTGGGCGGCCTCCGCGCTGGCGCTCGTCACCGTCCTCGTGCAGTGGGTGGCGCAGACCGCCGAGACCCGCATGACGGGCCGCACCGGCGAGCGGGTCCTCTACGCGCTCCGCCTGAAGATCTTCGCCCAGCTCCAGCGGCTCGGTCTCGACTACTACGAGCGCGAGCTGACCGGCCGGATCATGACCCGGATGACGACGGACGTCGACGCCATGTCGACGTTCCTGCAGACCGGCCTGGTCACCGCCTTCGTCTCGGTCGTCACCTTCTTCGGGATCATGGCGGCGCTGCTCGTCCTCGACCTCCAGCTGGCCCTGGTCGTCTTCGCCTCGCTGCCGCTCCTCGCCGTCGCCACGTACTACTTCCGCCGCTCCAGCGTGAAGGCGTACGAGCTGGCCCGCGAGCGGATCAGCGTCGTCAACGCCGACCTCCAGGAGTCCGTCGCCGGACTGCGGATCGTGCAGGCCTTCGGCCGGGAGAAGGAGGGCGCCGCCCGGTTCGCCGAGCGCGGCGACGCCTACCGGGACGCGCGCGTGCGCGGCCAGTGGCTGATCTCGGTCTACTTCCCGTTCGTCACGCTGCTCTCCTCGGCCGCCGCCGCGGCCGTGATGATCGTCGGCGCCAACCGGATCGAGGCGGGCACCCTCACCACCGGCGCCCTCGTCGCCTACCTCCTCTACATCGACCTGTTCTTCGCCCCCGTCCAGCAGCTCTCCCAGGTCTTCGACGGCTACCAGCAGGCCGCCGTCTCGCTGGGCCGCATGCAGGAACTGCTCCGCGAGCCGACGTCGACGGCCCCCGCCGAGAAGCCCCGCCCGGTGCCCTCGCTCCGCGGCGACCTCGCCTTCGAGTCGGTGTCCTTCGCGTACGGAGCGGAGGAGGGCAAGGAGGAGACCGCCCTCACCGGCATCGACCTGCGGATCCCCGCCGGGCAGACCGTCGCCTTCGTCGGCGAGACCGGCGCCGGCAAGTCCACCCTGGTCAAGCTGGTGGCCCGCTTCTACGACCCGACCTCGGGCCGGGTCACCGCGGACGGCACCGACCTCAGGGAACTCGACCTCACCGCGTACCGGCACCGGCTCGGCGTCGTCCCCCAGGAGGCGTACCTCTTCGCCGGGACGGTCCGCGACGCCATCGCCTACGGGCGGCCCGGCGCCACCGACGCCGAGGTGGAGGCCGCGGCCCGTGCGGCCGGCGCCCACGACATGATCGCCACCCTCGACGGCGGCTACCTCCACGAGGTCGCCGAGCGCGGCCGGAACCTCTCGGCGGGCCAGCGGCAGCTGATCGCCCTGGCCCGTGCCGAGCTGGTCGACCCGGACGTCCTCCTCCTCGACGAGGCCACCGCCGCCCTGGATCTGGCCACCGAGGCGCAGGTGAACGCCGCCACCGAGCGGCTCTCGGGCCGCCGTACGACCCTGATCGTCGCCCACCGCCTGACCACGGCGGCCCGCGCGGACCGGGTCGTCGTCATGGACCACGGCCGGGTCGCCGAGGACGGCAGCCACGAGGAGCTCCTCGCCCGCGACGGCCGCTACGCGGCCCTGTGGCGCACCTTCATCGGCGAGGCGGACCCGGAGGCGGAGCCGGAGGAGGAACCCGCCACGATCTGAGTACGGGGGCTCATGCCCGGTCCCGGCGGCGACGGTTGGATCGAGGCCATGAACGACCGCGCCCCCGCCTCCGCCCCCGTCTCCCGGGTCCCCGTGCCCTCCGCGCCGCCCGCCGTGCCCGTGGCGGGCGCCCGGGCGCTGCGCCGCGGCGCGCTCTGGGCCGGGCTGCTGTTCCTCCCGGCAACCGTGTTCGTCTGGATCGCCGCGGTCGCCACCGAGCGCGGCGGGCGCTGCCTGACGTACGGCGCCTGCGGCGACGTTCCCGGAGGGCTCTTCCAGGCCACCCTGGTCGTCGCCAATGTCGCCTGGCTCGCGGCGCTCACGACGCCCGGCGGCGCGCCGCCCTCCCGGGTCCGGTGGGCCGCCCTGTGGACGCTGATCGCCGCCGAGCTGTTCTTCCTCTGCCTCGTCCTGGGCCACTACACCGGATGACCGGCGGCGCGGGGGCAACCGTACGGGCCTCTCGAACGTCGTATGCGTGTACGGCAAGAAGTGGTGCGGGGGAGGAGACGGGCATGCCCGGAAGTACTGCGGTCCGGCGGGCGCTCGCCCGCGCGCGCCCGCGCTCCCTCGCGTACACCCTCGTCCTCGCCGTCGCCGCCGGGCTGCTGACCCTGGTCGGGCACGGCGCGGGCACCGCCGAAGCGGTCTCCGTCTGCCAGGGCAGGCCCGCCCGCACGGTCTCCTTCGCCACCGGAGAACTGCGCGTCTACCGCACCCGTCACTACGCCTGCGCGCTGGTCCTCGCGAAGCGGCCGGGTGCCCCGCGCCCCATGAAGGTCACCCTCCAGCCGCGCGGCGGCCGGGCCGCCGCCGTCAGCGGGAACTCGGGTCGGCAGGCCGGACCGGTGACCGTGCACGCCCTCAACCGCTGCGTCCGGGCCACCGCCACCGTCTCCGGACGCTCCGCCGCCACCGGCTGGATCCTGTGCTGAGGCACAGGTAAGGCCCAACCGGGTCTGGCGGCCCGGACGTTCGCCCCGCTAGGTTCACGGCACCGTTGTGAATCATGGGAGGGTGAATGCGTAAGTCGCTGAGACTGATGCTGTCGCTTTCGGTGCTCATAGGCACCGTGGGCTCCACCGGCGTGGCCACCGCCACCGCCGCCGAGACGGAGTCCCGCAGCACCGTCGCGGACGCGCAGAGCTCGGACATCAAGGACCGCCTCCTGGCGATCCCGGGGATGAGCCTGATCGAGGAGAAGCCGTACGCCGGCTACCGCTTCTTCGTCCTGGACTTCGAGCAGCCGATCGACCACAAGCGGCCCTGGGCCGGCACGTTCAAGCAGCGGATCTCGGTCCTCCACAAGGGCACCGACCGCCCCACCGTCTTCCGCACCAGCGGCTACGGCCTGAGCACCACCCCCGGCCGCGCCGAGCCGACCCGGATCGTCGACGGCAACCAGGTCTCCATGGAGTACCGCTTCTTCACGCCGTCCCGCCCCCAGCCCGCCGACTGGTCCAAGCTGGACATCTGGCAGGCCGCCTCCGACCAGCACCGCATCTTCACCGCGCTGAAGAAGGTCTACAGCGAGAACTGGCTCTCCACCGGCGCCTCGAAGGGCGGCATGACCGCCACCTACTACGAGCGCTTCTACCCGCGCGACATGGACGGCGTCGTCGCCTACGTGGCCCCCAACGACGTCGTCGACAAGGAGGACTCGGCCTACGACCGGTTCTTCGCGAACGTCGGCACCGCGGAGTGCCGCGACCGCCTGAACTCCCTGCAGCGCGAGGCCCTGCTCCGGCGCGGCCCGCTCCAGGAGAAGTTCAAGACCTGGGCCGCCTCCGAGGGCGTCACCTTCAACACGCTCGGCTCGGTCGACAAGGCGTGGGAGGCGACCGTCCTCGACTTCGTCTGGGGCTTCTGGCAGTACTACGGCGAGGACGTCTGCGCCACGATCCCGGACGCGAAGACCGCGAGCGACGACACCGTCTACGAGACGATCGACACGTACGCCGGCTGGTCCGCCTACACCGACCAGGGCCTGGAGTACTACACGCCGTACTACTACCAGGCGGCCACCGAGCTCGGTTCGCCCTCCATCGAGCAGCCGCACCTCGCCGGGCTGAGCCGCTACGGCTACCAGCCGGCCTCGAACTTCGTGCCCCGCGAGATCCCCATGAAGTTCAAGCCGTGGGTGATGCGCGACGTCGACGACTGGGTCCGCAAGAACGCGAACCGGATGCTCTTCGTCTACGGCGAGAACGACCCGTGGGGCGCCGAGCCCTTCCGCCCCGGGAAGGGCTCGCGCGACAGCTACGTCTACTACGCGCCCGGCGCCAACCACGGCGCCAACGTCGCCGGACTCGCCGACGCGCAGCGGGAGAAGGCCACCGCCCGCATCCTGGCCTGGGCCGGTGTCGACGCCCCGGCCGTCGAGGCGGCCCGCCCGCTCGCGGCCTTCGACGCCCGCCTGGACCGCCCGGTGGACGAGGACGCCGCGCCGGGCCACGGCCTGCGGCCGTAACCCGCGGCGAGGGGTGCGCCCACCGGGGGCGCACCCCTCGCCCCGTCAGGCGTAGGAGAGCCCGAACCCCACAGGGTAGAGCGTCACGTCCGGGTCCTCGGCGCTCCGCACCGGCACCGGCAGCCGCCCGCGCGGCTCCGCCCGGCCGGCGAGGACCCGGACGGCGGCGCGCAGTTCGACGTCGGTCCAGGAGTACGCGGCGAGCGTGGCCCGCTGCCCGGAGAGCCGGGCGACGTCGTACGGGTTGCGGATCGCGACCGTCACCACCGGCACGCCGGTCGCCACGAGCCGCTCCACCAGGGTGCGCTGCGGACTGGTCGCGGTGACGTTGTACGTGCCCACCACGATCACGTCCTGCCCGGCCGCGGCCGCCACCGCCTCCTCGATCCGGGCCGCCGTCGGGGTGATCCCGGTGGAGAGCGCGGTCGCGGTGAAGCCGAGCTCGCGCAGGGCGCCGGCGAGCGTGGCTGTCGGCGGTCCCGTCGTGCCGGAGGGGGAGGCCGGGTCGGCGCCGACGACGAGGACCCGGCCGTGCGAGGCGGGGGAGAGCGGCAGGAAGCCGCCCTCGTTGACGAGGAGGGTGGTGGTCCGTTCGGCGATCCGGTCGGCCTGGGCGAGGTGCCGGGCGGTGCCGACGGTCGCGTCGACCTCCGCCGGCGTGGTGGCCGGCTCGGTGAACAGGCCCCGGCGGGCCTTCAGGCGCAGGATCCGCAGAACCGATTCGTCCAGCCGCTCCTCCGTCAGCTCCCCGTTCCGTACGGCTCCGAGGACCGCGTTCCACGCGACGTCGAGCTTCGGCGGGTTGAGCAGCTGGTCCACCCCGGCCTTGAGGGCGAGCACCGGCACCCGGTCGTCGCCGTACTTGGTCCGCACGCCCTGCATGTCCAGGGCGTCGGTCACCACCACCCCGTCGTAGCCCAGCTCTCCGCGGAGCACCCCGGTGAGGATCGGGTACGAGAGCGTCGCCGGGTCCTCGGACGGGTCGAGCGCCGGGACGACGAGGTGCGCGGTCATGATCGCGTCGATGCCGGCGGCGATCGCGGCCCGGAACGGCGGGGCGTCCAGCTCGGCCCACTGCGCGCGGCTGTGGGTGATCACCGGCAGGCCGTAGTGGCTGTCGACGGTGGTGTCGCCGTGGCCGGGGAAGTGCTTGGCCGTGGCCGCGACGCCCGCGCCCTGGTAGCCGCGGATCTGCGCGGTCACGAGCGCGGAGACCGCCCGCGGGTCGGAGCCGAACGAACGGACGCCGATGACCGGGTTGGCCGGGTTGACGTTGACGTCGGCGACCGGGGCGTAGTTCTGCCGGATGCCGAGGGCGGCCAGCTCGGCCCCGGCGATCCGGGCGGCCTTGCGGGTGTCCGCCGGGGAGCCGCCCGCGCCGAGCGCCATCGCGCCGGGCAGCAGGGTGGCGGGCTCGCCGACCCGGCAGACGATGCCGTGCTCCTGGTCGGTGGAGATCAGTACGGGTAGCCGGGAGGCGGCCTGGACGCCGTTGGACAGCTCGGCGATCTGGTGCGGGGAGCGGGTGTTGTGCGCCCAGGCGAAGTAGATGACGCCGCCGAGGTGGTAGCGCCGGACCAGTTCGGCGGCGGTGCGGACGCCGAGCTCGCGAAGGTTGGCGTCGACATCGGCCTGGTCGGGGGCGGTGGCCGAGTGGCCGTACACCCGCGAGACGAAGAGCTGGCCGACCTTCTCCTCCAGCGACATCCGGCCGACGATCCGGCGCAGCCGCTCCTCGGTATGGGCGTCGGTGGCGTGGGCGGGGGCGGTGGCCCCCGCGGCGGTGGCGGCCGCGACTGCCGTGACGGCGAGCAGGGTGCGTCGGGTGGGGTGGGGCACTGGTGCTCCTTTCGGCCGTGCGAGGTGAAAGAAACTTCCAAGGTGAACGGATAGTCTGAAAGTAACTGCCCGGTCAAGGATTCCCGCACGAATCGCCGAGAAGAGAAGTCCGTCCCGGTTCGGGGGGGTGATGCGCTGCCGGCGGTGGCGATCCGCCCCGGGAGCGGTGATTCGATTCAGGTGGGAGCGGATCCGTCGGGGGTGACCTTCCTTGATGTCGGGCGGTGGCGATCCGCCTGGGGCGCTGTGATCCGCTGCCGGCGGTGGTGATCCGCCTTGGGGCGTGGTGGTCCGCTGCCGGCGGGAGCCGATCCGTCCGGGGTCTCTTCATCGACATCGGGCGGTGACGATCCGCCGGAGGTCGCGTGCTCCGCTTCAGGTCGCCGAGGCGATCGACGGCCACAGCTCCTGGAGCGTGCGGACCGTCTCCCGGATCGCGGGCCGCCGCGCCGCCCCCGCCCGCCACAGCGCGTGCAGCCGCCGCGTGGGAGCCGGGTCGAGCCGCAGCGGCGCCACCTCCGGCGGCAGCCCGCCGCGCCCGAGGCGCGGCACGAGCGCGACGCCCAGACCGGCCGCCACCAGCGCGACCTGCGTGTGGTTCTCCTCTGCCTGATGGACGATCAGCGGCTCGGCGCCGGACGCCCGCAGCGTCCGCGTCAGCCAGTCGTGGCACACCGTCCCCGGCGGCTGCGAGATCCACCGCTCCTCCGCCAGCTCCTCCCGCCGCACCGAGGTCCGCGCCGCCAGCGGATGCTCCCGGTGGACCAGCACGTCGCAACCGTCGTCCCCGATGACCGCCTGTTCCACCCCGGGCGGCGCCGGCAGCGGCGCGATGTCCCAGTCGTGCGCCACCGCCAGGTCGAGCACCCCGCGCGCCACCAGGTCCACCGACAGGTGCGGGTCCACCTCCGTCAGCCGGGCGTCCAGCCCGGGATGGCGCACCGCCAGCTCCGCGAGCACCCGCGGCATCAGCCCGCGCGCCGCGCTCGGGAAGCAGCCGACCGACAGCCGCCCGGCGGGCAGCCCCCGCCGCTCCTCCAGCCGGACCTCCGCCTCCTCCACCAGCGACAGCAACTGCCGTGCCGTGTCGCACAGTTGCCGGGCCTCGTCGGTGAGCCGGACGCCCCGCCCGCTCCGTTCGAGCAGGGTCGTACGGGTCTCCCGCTCCAGCTTCGCGATCTGCTGGGAGACCGCCGACGGGGTGTAGCCGAGGGCGGTGGCCGCGGCGCCCACGCTGCCGTGGACGGAGACGGCGTACAGGGCGCGCAGGCGGCCGAGATCGAGCACGGAGGGCCTCTCGTGGATTCAGTGTCACTTCATCCAACCATGAAGAAACCCGTGCTGGTGCTACACGGTCGGCGCCCGCCATGCTCGACCGCATGCGCCCCGCACACATCGCCCTCGCCGCGCTCGTCGCCGCAGTCTGGGGGGTCAACTTCGTCGTCATCGAGATCGGCCTCGACCACTTCCCGCCGCTGCTCTTCTCCGCCCTCCGCTTCCTCGTCGCCGCCCTCCCCGCCGTCTTCCTCGTCGGCCGGCCCAAGGTCGCCTGGAAGTGGATCGTCGCCGTCGGACTCGCCCTGGGCGTCGCGAAGTTCGGGCTCCTCTTCACCGGCATGGACCTCGGCGCGCCCGCCGGGCTCTCCTCCCTCGTGCTCCAGGTCCAGGCCGTCTTCACCGCCCTGTTCGCCTTCATGGCCCTCGGCGAGCGTCCCGGGCGGGCCGCCGTCCTCGGCATGGGCGTGGCCCTCGCCGGCATCGGCGTCGCCGCCGTCGACGAGGGCGCCTCCGGGCCCGTCACCGGCTTCGTCCTCGTCGTCGCGGCCGCCGCCTGCTGGGGCGTCTCCAACGTCCTCACCCGCAAGGCCGCCCCGCCCGACCCGCTCAACTGGATGGTCTGGGTCAGCACCGTGCCCGTCCTGCCGCTACTGGCGCTCTCCCTCCTCCTGGAGGGCCCCGAGCGGGACCTGGCCGCGCTGCGCGCCCTGGACTGGACCGGCGTCGGCGTCATCCTCTACGTCGCCTGGGTCACCACCGTCTTCGGCTTCGGCGCCTGGGGCTGGCTGCTCCGCCGCCACCCCGCCTCCTCCGTGGCGCCGTTCTCCCTCCTCGTCCCCGTCTTCGGCATGTCCTCGGCCGCGCTTCTCCTGGGCGAGTCGGTCACCCCCCTGCGCTGGCTCGCCGCGGCCCTGCTGGTCGGCGGCGTGGCCCTGACCACCCTGTCCCCGCGCCGCACGCCTCCGCATCCGGCCGCCTCCCCGCCTCCCACCGGGGGCCGCCCCGAACCGGCGGCCCCGCCCCCGGTACCCGGGAGCCCCGCCTTGAGGTCATGACCCCGCCCCGCGGCCCACGCGCGGGGCGCGGCCCGACGGCAGGTGCCTGCCGCGCGCTCGGCGGCGCCGGCCCCTCCGCCCCCGACGAGCGGAGGCCCGGGCGGCCGGGCGGGCCGGATGATCTAGGGTGCCGGAATGGATCTCGTACCCGTCGACCGCGAGCCGTCCGCCCCTGGAACCGTCCTGCTCAGCGGCATCCCCGGCAGCGGCAAGTCCACCGTCGCCGCGGCCCTCGCCGCCCGCTTCGCGATGTCCGCGCACATCGAGGTGGACGAGCTGCAGAACCTCATCGTGCGGGGCGGCCACTGGCCCACCCCGGACGGCGACCCGGAGGCCGACCGGCAGATCTTCCTCCGGGCCCGCAACGCCGCGCTGCTCGCCGGCAGCTTCGCCGCGGCCGGCTTCCTGCCGGTCATCGACGACGTCGTCGTGCGCCGTTCCCACCTGGGCTTCTACCGCGACCAGGTGACGGCGGGCCCGCTGCACGTGGTCTTCCTGGCCCCCGGCCCGGACAAGGCCTGGGAGCGCAACAACGCCCGCCACAAGCGCCTCACCACCAACTGGGCCTTCCTCGACGAGGCGATGCGCGAGGAACTGTCCGGCGAGGGCGTCTGGGTCGACAACGCGGACCAGACGGTGGACGAGACCGTCGACGCGATCCTCACCGCCACCGGCCTGACCACGTCCCCGGACGCGAAGGCCGCCGCCACCGGCCCGCTCATGTCCTCGGACACGAGGGAGAACGACTCCGCGGACGCGAAGGAGAACGACCCCGCCGACGCGTGACGGCCCGTCACGCCCCGACGACCCGCCGCGCCACTCGGGGGCCGCACCGGACGCCCGCCGCGCCCGTCCCGCACCGGACGGCCCCCGCGCCCGTCCCGCACCGGACGCCCACCGGGCCCGGGCCCAGACCCAGGGCGGGCCGTCCGTCCGCCCCGCCTGGCCCGCCCCGCCTACCCCCGCCCCGCTACCCCCGCGGCGCCCCCGTCGAGTCCCGCACCACCAGTGCGCCCGGGACGGTTTCGATGCCGGTCGGTGGGGCGTCCTCCGTGCCCATCGCCAGGCGGCCGGCGCGTGTCCCGGACTCGTGGAGGGGGAGGTGGACGGTGGTCAGGGCGGGGACCGCGTCCACCGAGAAGGGGAGGTCGTCGAAGCCGGCGACGGAGACGTCGCCGGGGATCGACAGGCCCCGTTCCCGCAGCGCCGCGCAGACGCCGAGGGCGACCGTGTCGTTGGCGGCGACGACGGCCGTCAGGCCGGGGTCGCGGGCGAGCAGTTCCGCGACGGCCGCGTGGCCGGCGGCGCGGTCGTAGGGGCCGTGCACCGTCGGCCCCTCGGCGACGCCCGCCGCCGCGAGGGCCTCCCGGTGGCCCTCCAGGCGGTGCCGGGTGGTGGTGCGGTCGGCGGGGCCCGCCACGTAACCGATCCGGGTGTGGCCGAGGCCGAGCAGGTGCTCGGTGAGCCGGCGGCCCCCGGCGCGGTTGTCGAAGACGAGCGCGGCGAGGTGCGCGTCCCCGGGTACGGGCGGCCGTCCGCAGAGCACGACCCGGGTCCCGGCCTCGGCCATCCGGGCCAGCTTGGCCGCCGTCGCCGCCAGGTGCTCCGGGTCCTCCAGGGAGCCGCCCATGAGGATCACGGCCGCCGCCCGCTGCCGCTGGAGCAGCGTGAGGTAGGTCAGCTCGCGCTCGGGGGAGCCCCCGGTGTTGCAGACGACGGCCAGCTTCTCGCCGCCCGCCCGGCCCGAGCCGCCCTCGCCGATCGCGCTCTGCGCGGCGCTCGCCATGATCCCGAAGAAGGGGTCGGCGATGTCGTTGACCAGCACTCCGACCAGGTCGGAGGTGGCGGCGGCGAGGGAGCTCGCGGGCCCGTTCAGGACGTAGTCCAGCTCCTCGACCGCCCGGAGGACCCGTTCCCGGGTCGAGGCGGCGACCGGGTAGTTGCCGTTGAGGACCCGGGAGACGGTCGCGGGGGAGACCCGGGCGCGGGCGGCCACGTCCGCCAGGGTGACGGTCATCGCGTGCGTACCTCCGACATCGCGTGCGTACCTCCAAGGCGGAAGGCGCGGGGGCCTTGTCCGGCGTGATGTCGGCAGGCTAGCGTCATCCGCGACAGAAAGCGCTTTCTATAGTCGCGCTGAAAGCGCTCTCCGTCCTGCCTCCGCGCATGCCCGCATGCGCGGAGGCGCCCAGCGAACGCAGTCGGACGAGGGCGTACGCCCGCCGGGGAGAGGAACATTCCGTGACACGCAGGACCATCCGCATCGCCATGAACGGCGTTACCGGGCGCATGGGCTACCGACAGCACCTCGTCCGCTCGATCCTCGCGCTGCGCGAGCAGGGCGGCCTCGACCTCGGCAACGGCGAGGTCCTCTGGCCCGAACCGGTCCTCGTCGGCCGCCGCGAGCACGCCCTGCGCGCCCTCGCCGAGAAGCACGGCCTGACCGAGTGGTCCACCGACCTCGACGCCGTCCTCGCCGACGACTCGATCGACGTCTACTTCGACGCCCAGGTCACCTCGGCCCGCGCCGACGCCCTCACCAAGGCCATCGAGGCCGGCAAGCACCTCTACACCGAGAAGCCCACCGCCGCCGACTTCGCCGGCGCCCTCGACCTCGCCCGCCTCGCCGCCGCGAAGGGCGTCAAGCACGGCGTCGTCCAGGACAAGCTCTTCCTCCCCGGCCTGCTCAAGCTCAAGCGGCTCATCGACGGCGGCTTCTTCGGCGAGATCCTGTCCGTGCGCGGCGAGTTCGGCTACTGGGTCTTCGAGGGCGACTGGCAGGAGGCCCAGCGCCCCAGCTGGAACTACCGCTCCCAGGACGGCGGCGGCATCGTCGTCGACATGTTCCCGCACTGGGAGTACGTCCTCCACGAGCTCTTCGGCCGCGTCACCTCCGTCTCCGCCGAGATCGCCACCCACATCCCGCGCCGCTGGGACGAGCAGGGCAAGCCGTACGAGGCGACCGCCGACGACGCCGCTTACGGCACCTTCCACCTGGAGGGCGGCGCCATCGCCCAGATCAACTCCTCCTGGACGGTCCGCGTCCACCGCGACGAGCTCGTCGAGTTCCAGGTCGACGGCACCGAGGGCTCCGCCGTCGCCGGCCTGCGCAACTGCCGCGTCCAGCACCGCGGCCTCACCCCGAAGCCGGTCTGGAACCCCGACATCCCCGCCACCTACTCCTTCCGCGACCAGTGGCAGGAGGTCCCCGACAACGCCGACTTCGACAACGGCTTCAAGGCCCAGTGGGAACTCTTCCTCCGCCACGTGGTCCTCGACGAGCCCTACCACTGGGACCTCCTCGCGGGCGCCCGCGGCGTCCAGCTCGCCGAACTCGGCCTGAAGTCCGCCGCCGAGGGCCGCCGCCTCGACGTCCCCGAGGTGACCCTGTGACCCTCCACCTCCCGATCCCCGGCGGCGGCACGCGCGCGTACGAGCCCCGCACCGCGCCGCTCGCGCCCGCCGCGCCCGGCCCGCTCACCTCCCGTACGGTCTTCTCCGCCGCGCACGTCGTCGCCGACCCGTACGCCGACACCACCCCCGACGGCCCCGCCGCCGTCGACTGGGACGCCACCCTCGCCTTCCGCCGCCACCTCTGGTCCCACGGCCTCGGCGTCGCGGAGGCCATGGACACCGCCCAGCGCGGCATGGGCCTCGACTGGGCGGGCGCCGCCGAACTCATCCGCCGCTCCGCCGCCGAGGCCAAGGCCGAGGGCGGCCGGATCGCCTGCGGCGTCGGCACCGACCAGCTCACCGGACCGGCCACCCCGGCCGAGATCAGGGCCGCCTACGAGGAGCAGCTCGCCCTCGTCGAGGAGTCCGGCGCCCAGGCCATCCTCATGGCTTCCCGGGCGCTCGCCGCCGCGGCCTCCGGGCCCGAGGACTACCTCGACCTGTACGGCCACCTCCTGCGCCAGGCCGCCGAACCCGTGATCCTCCACTGGCTCGGCCCGATGTTCGACCCCGCCCTGGAGGGGTACTGGGGCTCCACCGACCTCGACGCGGCCACCGAGACCTTCCTGGAGGTCATCGCCGCCCACCCCGACAAGGTCGACGGCGTCAAGATCTCCCTCCTCGACGCGGGCCGCGAGGTCGCGCTCCGCCGCCGGCTCCCCGACGGCGTCCGCTGCTACACCGGCGACGACTTCCACTACCCCGAGCTGATCGCGGGCGAGACCCCCGCGGAGGGCGGGCGCTTCAGCCACGCCCTCCTCGGCGTCTTCGACCCCCTCGGCCCACTGGCGGCGGACGCCGTCCGGGTCCTCGACACCGGCGACACGGCCGGCTTCCGCAAGCTCCTCGACCCGACGGTCGCGCTCTCCCGGCACCTCTTCGAGCCCCCGACCCGCTACTACAAGACGGGCGTGGTCCTCCTCGCCTGGCTCGCGGGCCACCAGGACCACTTCGCCATGGTCGGCGGCCTCCACTCGGCCCGTTCCCTGCCGCACCTGGCCCGCGCCTACGAACTCGCCGACGGCCTCGGCCTCTTCCCCGACCCGTCCCGCGCGGAGTCCCGCATGCGGTCCCTGCTCACCGTGTACGGAGTCCCGCAGTGAACCTCGACCGCTTCAGCATCAACCAGATGACGGTGAAGCAGCTCCCCCTTCCCGAACTGGTCGCCGAATGCGTCCGTCTCGGCGTCCCCGGGATCGGCCTGTGGCGCGACCCGGTGAAGGAGTACGGCGTCGACGAGACCGCGGCCCTGATCCAGGAGGCGGGCCTGAAGGTCACCACCCTGTGCCGGGGCGGCTTCTTCACCGTCGACGGCTGGGAGGCCGACAACCGGGCGGCGATCGACGAGGCGGCGGCGCTCGGCACCGACACCCTCGTCCTGGTCTCCGGCGGCCTGCCCGCCGGCAGCCGCGACCTGCCCGGGGCCCGCGCGCGCATCGCCGACGCCATCGGCGTCCTCGCCCCCTACGCAGGCGAACGCGGGGTCCGGCTCGCCATCGAGCCCCTCCACCCCATGTACGCCTCCGACCGCTGCGCCGTCTCCACCCTGGACCAGGCCCTGGACATCGCGGAGCGCCACCCGGCGGACCAGGTCGGCGTCACCGTCGACACGTACCACCTCTGGTGGGACGAGAACGCCCCCGCCGCGGTCGAACGCGCCGCCGCCGGCGGCCGCGTCCACTCCTTCCAGCTCGCCGACTGGACGACCCCCCTCCCGGAAGGCGTCCTCAACGGCCGCGGCCAGCTCGGCACCGGCTCCATCGACCTCGCCTGGTGGTCGGCCCTCCTCGAACGGGTCGGCTACACCGGCCCGGTGGAAGTCGAACTCTTCAACGACGCGCTGTGGGCGAGGGACGGCGTCGAGGTCCTGGAGGAGACCCTGGAGGCCTTCCTGAAGGTCTGAGGCCCGAAGGGGTGCGGCCCTTCTTCCTGCCGGGGCCGGGAGGGGACCGGGGTGTGCGGCCCCGCCCGCCCGGCCCCGCTGTCGGCGGGCTTCGCTACGGTCGGGGCATGTCCAACGAGGGTCAGCCGTTCCGCCCCGCCGTCCTGGAGGGCGTGCTGGAGAGGATCACGTACGCCAACGAGGAGAGCGGCTACACGGTCGCCCGGGTCGACACCGGGCGGGGCGCGGGGGAGCTGCTCACCGTCGTGGGCGCGCTGCTCGGCGCGCAGCCGGGGGAGTCGCTGCGGATGGAGGGGCGCTGGGGGTCGCACCCGCAGTACGGCCGGCAGTTCCAGGTGGACAACTACACGACCGTGCTGCCCGCCACCATCCAGGGCATCCGGCGGTATCTCGGTTCCGGCCTGGTGAAGGGGATCGGCCCGGTCTTCGCCGATCGCATCACCACCCATTTCGGCCTGGCGACCCTCGACGTCCTGGAGGAGGAGCCGGGCCGGCTGATCGAGGTCCCCGGTCTGGGGCCGAAGCGGACCAAGAAGATCACCGACGCCTGGGAGGAGCAGAAGGCCATCAAGGAGGTGATGGTCTTCCTCCAGACCGTCGGCGTCTCCACCTCCATCGCGGTCCGCATCTACAAGCAGTACGGCGACGCCTCGATC
The DNA here is from genome assembly GCF_042958885.1 of Streptomyces sp. NPDC007945. Lineage (NCBI taxonomy): Bacteria > Bacillati > Actinomycetota > Actinomycetes > Kitasatosporales > Streptomycetaceae > Streptomyces > Streptomyces sp. NPDC007945. The sequence goes on along the minus strand of NZ_JBIBJV010000001.1, from coordinate 969,249 downwards.
TCCGTCGTCCGCGAGGAGCCCTACCGGCTGGCCGCCGACGTCTGGGGCATCGGCTTCCTGACCGCCGACCGGATCGCCCAGTCCGTCGGCATCCCGCACGACAGCCCCGAGCGGGTGAAGGCCGGCCTTCAGTACGCCCTGTCCCAGTCCGCCGACCAGGGACACTGCTTCCTCCCCGAGGAGCGGCTGATCGCCGACGCGGTGAAGCTGCTCCAGGTGGACACCGGGCTCGTCATCGAGTGTCTGGCCGAGCTCGCCGAGGACCCCGAGGGAGTCGTCAGGGAGCCGGTGCCCGGCCCGGAGGGGGAGCCGGTCACGGCCGTCTACCTGATCCCGTTCCACCGCGCGGAGCTCTCCCTCGCCGGGCAGCTGCGGCGCCTGCTGCGGGCCCCGGAGGACCGCATGCCGGCCTTCCGGGACGTGCCCTGGGACAAGGCGCTGGCCTGGCTCGCGGAGCGGACCGGGGCCACCCTGGCGCCCGAGCAGGAGCAGGCCGTCCGGCTGGCGCTGACCGAGAAGGTCGCGGTGCTCACCGGCGGCCCCGGCTGCGGCAAGTCGTTCACGGTCCGTTCCGTGGTGGAGCTGGCCCGGGCCAAGAAGGCGAAGGTGGTCCTCGCGGCGCCGACCGGCCGTGCCGCCAAGCGGCTCGCCGAGCTGACCGGAGCGGAGGCCTCCACCGTCCACCGGCTGCTCGAACTGAAGCCGGGCGGGGACGCCGCGTACGACCGGGACCGGCCGCTCGACGCGGACCTCGTGGTGGTCGACGAGGCGTCCATGCTCGATCTGCTGCTGGCGAACAAGCTGGTCAAGGCGGTGGCGCCGGGCGCCCATCTGCTGCTCGTGGGAGACGTGGACCAGCTGCCGTCGGTCGGCGCGGGCGAGGTGCTCGCCGACCTGCTGGCCCCGGGTAGCCCGGTCCCCGCCGTCCGGCTGACCAGGATCTTCCGCCAGGCCCAGCAGTCCGGCGTGGTCACCAACGCGCACCGGATCAACGAGGGGCTCCCGCCGGCAACAACCGGACTGCCGGACTTCTTCCTCTTCGCGGAGGAGGAGACGGAGGACGCGGCCCGGGTCGCCGTCGAGGTCGCGGCCCGGCGTATTCCGGCCAGATTCGGACTGGACCCGCGCCGGGATGTACAGGTTTTGGCACCCATGCACCGGGGACCGGCCGGCGCGGGCGCGCTGAACGGACTGCTCCAGCAGATGATCACCCCAGCCCGGCCGGACGTCCCGGAGAAGCGGTTCGGCGGCCGGGTCTTCCGGGTCGGGGACAAAGTGACCCAGATCAGGAACAACTACGAGAAGGGGGCGAACGGCGTCTTCAACGGTACGGTCGGAGTGGTGACGGCGCTGGATCCCGTGGAGCAGCGGCTCACCGTCCGGACGGACGAGGACGAGGAGGTGCCGTACGGCTTCGACGAGCTGGACGAGCTGTCCCACGCGTACGCGGTCACCATCCACCGTTCGCAGGGCAGTGAGTATCCGGCCGTGGTGATCCCGGTCACCATGAGTGCATGGATGATGCTCCAGCGGAACCTGCTCTACACCGCCGTCACCCGGGCCCGGAAGCTCGTCGTGCTGGTCGGTTCGCGCCGCGCGATCGCCCAGGCGGTGCGTACGGTCTCGGCCGGCCGGCGCTTTACCGCACTGGCCCACCGGCTCACAGGGGGCGCCCCCGTGTGAAAGATCACGGAGGACTTCCGGAACCGGGGCGAAGGGGGCAGGATGAGCAGGTTGGCGGCACTGAGTGCCGCCGATTGGCCCAATGGCGACCCCGAGTGCACTCTCCTGAGCCAAGTGGGGGATGGTAGAGACAGTCAGGGCACCTCGAAGAAGAGGCACTACGTCGGTGAGGGATGACGTGAGCGACAACTCTGTAGTACTGCGGTACGCGGACGGTGAATACACCTACCCGGTGGTCGAGAGCACCGTCGGCGACAAGGGCTTCGACATCGGAAAGCTGCGAGCCCAGACCGGTCTGGTCACCCTGGACAGTGGATATGGCAACACCGCCGCCTACAAATCCGCGATCACCTATCTCGATGGTGAGCAGGGCATCCTGCGGTACCGCGGCTACCCCATCGAGCAGCTGGCCGAGCAGTCCACCTTCCTGGAGGTGGCCTACCTGCTGATCAACGGCGAGCTGCCGAAGGGCGAGGAGCTCGCCACCTTCCAGAACGAGATCACCCAGCACACGCTGGTCCACGAGGACGTCAAGAACTTCTTCCGCGGCTTCCCGCGGGACGCCCACCCGATGGCGATGCTGTCGTCCGTGGTCTCGGCGCTGTCCACCTTCTACCAGGACAGCCACAACCCGTTCGACGAGACGCAGCGCCACCTGTCGACGATCCGGCTGCTCGCCAAGCTGCCGACGATCGCGGCGTACGCGTACAAGAAGTCGATCGGCCACCCGTTCGTCTACCCGCGCAACGACCTCGGCTACGTCGAGAACTTCCTGCGGATGACGTTCTCGGTGCCGGCGCAGGAGTACGACCTGGACCCGGTCGTCGTCTCCGCGCTCGACAAGCTCCTCATCCTGCACGCGGACCACGAGCAGAACTGTTCGACGTCCACCGTGCGTCTGGTCGGCTCCTCGCAGGCGAACATGTTCGCCTCGATCTCGGCCGGCATCTCCGCCCTCTGGGGCCCGCTGCACGGTGGCGCCAACCAGTCGGTCCTGGAGATGCTGGAGGGCATCCAGGCCAACGGCGGCGACGTCGACTCCTTCATCCGCAAGGTGAAGAACAAGGAGGACGGCGTCCGCCTGATGGGCTTCGGCCACCGGGTGTACAAGTCCTTCGACCCGCGCGCCAAGATCATCAAGGCGGCGGCGCACGACGTCCTCTCGGCGCTCGGCAAGTCCGACGAGCTCCTGGACATCGCGCTGAAGCTGGAGGAGCACGCGCTCTCCGACGACTACTTCGTCTCGCGCAACCTCTACCCGAACGTGGACTTCTACACGGGCCTCATCTACCGCGCGATGGGCTTCCCGACCGAGATGTTCACCGTGCTCTTCGCGCTCGGCCGCCTTCCCGGCTGGATCGCCCAGTGGCACGAGATGATCAAGGAGCCGGGTTCCCGCATCGGTCGCCCGCGCCAGATCTACACCGGTGAGGTCCTCCGCGACTTCGTCCCGGTCGACGAGCGCTGAGCCGACCCCGCACAGGTCGGCTGAGAGGCCTCTCGGAGGCCGACGGCAGGACGTACAGAAGCGCCCCGCTCCCCGATCCCCCCACGGGTCGGCGAGCGGGGCGCTTCTCATATTCCCGGAGCGGATTCCCCCCACGGGATCCGGGCCGGGCGTCGTGCGCGCGGTCTGCCGGGGTACGTACGGGAGGGCCGCTCAAAGCTCCCCGGTGCACGTGCCCCGGCCGCGCTTGCCTGCCGGGACGTCCCCCAAGACCTCCCGGCGAACGTCCCCCAAGACGTTCTGGCATTCGCCCACTTAGACTCGCGAACAGCCCAGATGGTTACCCCCCAATATCTGTGATCTAGGTCTCTTTGTGAAGGACTTGTGCGTCACGTGTAGGTGAAATCAACGGAACCGCCGCAGGCGCAGGCTGTTGGAGACGACGAAGACGGACGAAAAGGCCATGGTCAGCCCCGCGATCATCGGGTTGAGCAGTCCGGCCGCGGCGAGCGGCAGCGCGGCCACGTTGTAGCCGAAGGCCCACGCCAGGTTCCCCTTGATCGTCGCCAGCGTCCGGCGGGCGAGCCGGATCGCGTCGGCGGCGACCCGAAGGTCCCCACGGACCAGGGTGAGGTCGCTCGCCTCGATGGCCGCGTCCGCCCCGGTGCCCATCGCGAGCCCCAGATCGGCCGTGGCGAGCGCCGCCGCGTCGTTCACGCCGTCGCCGACCATCGCGACCGTACGTCCCTCCTCCTGGAGCCGGCGGACCACGCCCGCCTTCTCCTCCGGCAGCACCTCGGCGATCACCTCGTCGATGCCGACCTCGGCGGCCACGGCCTCCGCGACGGCCCGGTGGTCACCGGTGAGCAGCACCGGTCGCAGCCCGAGGCCGCGGAGCCGGGCGACGGCCTCGGCGCTGGTGTCCTTGACGGCGTCGGCGACGGTCAGGGAGCCGCAGAAGACCCCGTCCCGGGCGACGAACACGGCCCCGGCGGACACGCCGTCCGGCACGGCCACGTCCTCGGCGGCGAGCAGCGCGGCCCGCCCGGCGAGGACGAGCCGGCCGTCGACGGAGCCGCGGACGCCGAGCCCCGGCACGTTCTCGAAGCCCTCGGGGGCCGGCAGCTCGCCGACGGGGATCCCGAGGCGCTCGGCGGCTCCGGCGGCGACGGCCCGGGCCACCGGGTGCTCGGAGGCGTGCTCCAGGGCGCCGGCGAGCCGCAGCAGCTCCCGTTCCTCGGTCCCGGCGGCGGGGCGGACGCCGGTGAGGGTCATCCGGCCGGTGGTGACGGTGCCGGTCTTGTCGAGGACGACGGTGTCGACCTTGCGGGTGGACTCCAGGACCTCGGGCCCCTTGATGAGGATGCCGAGCTGGGCGCCCCGTCCGGTGCCGACGAGCAGCGCGGTCGGCGTGGCGAGGCCGAGGGCGCAGGGGCAGGCGATGATCAGGACGGCGACGGCGGCGGTGAACGCGGCGGTCCCGCCGGCCCCGGAGCCGAGCCAGAAGCCGAGGGTGGCCAGGGCGATCAGCAGGACGGCGGGGACGAAGACGGCGGAGATCCGGTCGGCGAGCCGCTGAGCCTCGGCCTTGCCGCTCTGCGCCTCCTCGACGAGCTTCGCCATCCGGGCGAGCCGCGTCTGGGCGCCGACCCGGCCGGCCCGGACGACGAGCCGCCCGGAGACGTTGACGCAGCCGCCGGTGACGGCGGAGCCGGCGGTGACGTCGACGGGCAGGGACTCGCCGGTGAGCAGGGAGGTGTCGACGGCGGAGGCACCCTCGGCGACGGTGCCGTCGGTGGCGATCCGCTCCCCGGGGCGTACGACGAAGAGCTCGCCGGTCCGCAGGTCGGCCACCGGCACCCGCACCTCCCCGCCGTCCCTGAGGACGGCGACGTCCTTGGCGCCGAGCTCCATGAGGGCCCGCAGGGCGGCGCCGGCCTTGCGCTTGGCGCGGGCCTCCAGGTAGCGGCCGAGCAGGATGAAGGTGACGACCCCCGCGGCCACCTCCAGGTAGATCGCGGAGGAGCCGTCGGAGCGGTCGGCGGTGAGGTCGAAGCCGTGGCGCATCCCGGGCAGGCCGGCGTCGCCGAGGAAGAGCGCCCAGAGGGACCAGCCGTAGGCGGCGAGGGTGCCGACCGAGACGAGGGTGTCCATGGTGGCGGCGCCGTGCCGGAGATTGGTCCAGGCGGCCCGGTGGAAGGGCAGGCCGCCCCAGACGACCACGGGGGAGGCGAGAGTGAGGGAGAGCCACTGCCAGCCGTCGAACTGGAGGGCGGGGACCATGGCGAGCAGCACGACGGGGGCGGCGAGGACGGCGGAGACGACGAGGCGCCGGCGGAGCGCGTCGAGCTCGGGGTCGGCGGCGCCGCCCTCCTCCGGGTTCTCGGGCTCCGGCGGCGCGGGTTCCTCGGCGGTGTAGCCGGTCTTCACCACGGTGGCGATGAGCGCGTCGACGCCGATGTCGGGCGCGTGCTCGACGTGGGCCTTCTCGGTGGCGTAGTTGACGGTCGCGGTGACGCCGTCCATCCGGTTGAGCTTCTTCTCGACGCGGGCCGCGCAGGAGGCGCAGGTCATTCCGCCGATGGTCAGCTCGGTGACGGTGACGTCGGGGGCGGTGCTGGTCATGTGCGGTTCCAGAAAGAGGAGCAGGGCCGTACCCGTAACGGTACGGCCCTGCTCCGACAGCGGTGCGGCGTGTGGTCAGACCAGCTCGTAGCCGGCCTCGTCGACGGCGGCGGCGACGGCCTCGCGGTCGAGCGGGGCGCTGGAGACCACGGTGACCTCGCCGGTCTTGGCGACGGCCGTGACGGAGGAGACGCCGGGGATCTCGGAGATCTCGCCGGACACGGCGCCCTCGCAGTGGCCGCAGGTCATGCCCTTGACCTGGTAGACGGTGGTCAGTTCGGTCTGCGTCTCGGCGGCCATGACGTTCTCCTCTTCGGTTCGGGGCCTTACGTGCCTGATGTTATACCCCTAGGGGGTATAACATCCAGTCGTGTCACGGGCCGGGTCCGCGGCCCGCCCGGGAATCGGGACGGGAATCGGGGTGGGGGTCGGGCCGCGTCAGCGAGCGCAGCCATGCCAGTCCCACCAGTGTCACCAGTACCAGGCCACCCACCGAGAAGAGGGTGAAGAGGTGCTCCTGCCGGGCCGTGGGCTCCGGGAGGTACCCCTGGGCGAAGAGCGAGCGGTCCAGGTCCGTGGTGGTCAGCCGGAGGACGAGCCAGAGTGCGATCCCGTGCATGGAGTCCCAGAGCGCGTGCAGCGCCGCCACCCCCAGGTAGGCGCCGACGACCGGGCCGGCGAGGCGGAAGCGGCCGTCCGGGCGGCGGAAGGAGAAGAGCACCGCGCCGGCGACGGCCGTCCACAGGCCGTGCCCGAACGGGGCGAGCAGGCCGCGGAGGATCTCCGTCTCCAGGAGCGAGCGCAGGTCGATGCCGTCGATGGTGACGGCGGCGTTGAAGGCGTACCCCGCGCTCTCGAAGGCGGCGAAGCCGAAGCCGACCGTCCCGCCGAGGACCAGGCCGGCCCGCCGGCCCCGCAGTCGCGGCCGGTGGCGGACCACGAACATCAGGGCGGCGAGCTTCACGGCCTCCTCGATCAGCCCCACCCCGAGGAACATCCACAGGGACGGGTGGAGCAGGTAGTACTCCATGACGGAGGCGCCGAGCACGCCGAGGACGCCGCCGGTGACGAAGCAGCCGAGGATCACCGGGAGCCCGAGGTCGGCGCCGTGCCGCTCGTACGCCCACAGCACGAAGACGCCCGGCACCAGGAAGCTGCCCAGCAGGATCAGCGTGGGCAGCAGGGTGGTGTTGGCGGTGGCGTAGGTGACCACGGCCGTCAGGACCCACAGGGCCAGGCCACCCCCCAGGCACCGCTTCCACAGGCCGGGGCGCGGCCCGAGGGGCTCGGGCGGGGAGGGGGGTGGGGGAGGGGGCTGGGTCGTGGGCCGGTGGTCGTACATCCGCGGGCCTCCAAGTCCCTCCGCCGACGGGGCATCTGACCGGAGCTTATGGTAGATACCCGATATGTCGCATTCGGGGAGCACGCTCGTCCTGATCATGGTGATCGCCGTCCTGGCACCCCTGCTGGCGTACGGGGTGGGGCGCCGCGTCCCCGTGCCGCTCGCCGTCTTCGAGATCCTCCTCGGCATCGTCATCGGCCCCGACGTCCTCGACTGGGCCCACTCCGACGCGCTGATCGACGGCCTCTCGGAGCTCGGCCTCACCATGCTGATCTTCCTGGCCGGGTACGAGATCGAGTTCGGCAAGGTCCGCGGGGACACCCTCCGGCGCTCGGTGTGGGCGTGGCTCGTCGCGCTCGCCCTCGGCCTCGCCGCCGGCGTTCTGCTCGGCGGCGGGTACTCCACCGGCGTCTTCATCGGCGTCGCCCTCACCAGCACCGCGCTCGGCACCGTCCTGCCCGTGCTGCGGGACTCCGGCGGGCTGCGCGGCCGCTTCGGCTCGGTCGTCATGGCCTTCGGCGCGGTCGGCGAGTTCGGGCCCATCATCGCCATGGCGCTGCTGCTCAGCGGGCGGACCGCGGCCCAGTCCACCGTGCTCCTCGCGATCTTCGCCGCGCTCACCGCGCTCGCCGTCCGCTGGGCCCTGCGGCCCCGCCCGCCGTGGTTCGCCGCCGTCATCGCCAAGACCCTGCACACCAGCGGGCAGTTCGCGGTCCGCTTCGTCTTCCTGCTGCTCGCGCTGATGCTCGGGGCGTCGACGGCGCTCGGCCTCGACGTCCTGCTCGGCGCCTTCGCCGCCGGACTCATCACCCGGCTCGTCCTCGCCGGGGCCGCGCCCGAGGCCGGGCCGGAGATCCTGGCGAAGGTCGAGGGGGTCGGCTTCGGCTTCCTCGTGCCGGTCTTCTTCGTCGTCACCGGCATCGAGTTCGACCTGGACTCGCTGCTCTCCGGCGGCCGGGCGCTGCTCCTCCTGCCGGTCTTCCTGCTGCTCTTCCTGGTGGTGCGCGGCGCCCCGATGTGGTTCCTCGCCCCGCGCGACCTCGACCGGAAGGACCGGGGCGCGCTGGTCCTGTACGGCTCCACCGCGCTGCCGCTCGTCGTCGCCATCACCACCATCGGCCTGGACGACGAGGCGTTGTCGGCGGGCGAGGCGGCGGCGCTGGTGGGTGCCGGGATGGTCTCCGTCCTGGTCTTCCCGCTGCTCGCGCTGAAGGCGCGGGCGGGCCGGGACCGGGTGCCCGAGGAGGGCGAGGGGGAGGGGGAGCAGGTCAGCCGGGGTTCGGAGGCGTGGTGACCGCCGCGACCGCCGGCGCCTCGCCGAAGACCGGGGCGAGGTAGCGGAGCATCACCTTCTTCAGCTCGCCCACGGCCGCGTCCCGCACGGGTCCCTCGGGCGCGGCGACGATCAGCGCGAGACCGCCCTTGAAGACGGCGAAGGCCATGTCGGCGATCCGGTCGAGGTCGGCGGCGTCGAGCGGCGGGACGGCCCGCGCGCCGATCGTCTCGCGGACCTGGGAGAGCAGCGAGGCGTGCAGCTCGTCGTGCTCCTCGGCGATCCGGCCCGGGACGTCGGAGCCGTGCATCAGGGCGAGGAAGGCCGGGTTGAGGCAGTTGAACTCGATCATCGGATCGAGCACCGCGTCGATCAGCCGCGGCAGCGGCAGCGCCATGTTCGCCGGGGTGAAGACCTGGCCGTGGGTCTCGCGCATCTGCTGGATGAGGCGGCCGCCCAGCTCGACGGCGATCGCCTCCTTGTTCGGGAAGTACTGGTAGAGCGTGCCGGGCGAGACCTTGGCCTCGCGGGCGATCGCGTTGGTGCTGGTGGCCGTGTAGCCGTTGGCGCAGAACGCGTCGGCGGCGGCCTGGAGCAGCTGGGCGATGCGGCGTTCGCCGCGGGCCTGTCGGCGGCGCGGCTTCGGGTCCTCGGGCATGGCTGTCCCCAGTCCTCCTCGATACGCATTGACAAACACGAGAGGTCGCTCGCATTCTTTGGATACGCGAGCGATCACTCGTGTTTGCCAGTCTATGGCAATGGTCGGCCCTCGTGACCTGCCGGGAAGCGAGCACGAGGGCCAGGTGAAGGGGACACCGCGTCATGCCCGAAGTCAAGAAAGCGCCCGCCTCGGGGGGCGCCGGCCCGGCCCCAGCCGGAAGCCCGGCCAGGGGCGGTGGATGGACGCGGTTCGTGACCGCGCGGCCCCGGCTCACGCTGCTCGTCGCCCTGGTCCTCACCGCCCTCGCGGTCCTCGCGGGCGGCGGCGTCGCCGACCGGATGGGCAGCGGCGGCTGGGAGGACCCGGCCGCCGAGTCCACCTACGCCACCGAGGCCCTGGAGCGCGAGTTCCCGGGCTCCCAGCCCAATCTGCTGCTCCTCGTCGACGCCGGAAAGGCCGGGGTCGACGATCCGGCCGCGGCCGCCGAGGCCCGCCGGCTCACCGAGCGGCTCGCCGCCGAGCCCGGCGTCGAGGGCGTCGGCTCCTACTGGACCACCGGCTCGCCCGCGCTCCGCTCCGAGGACGGCACACGGGCCGTCGTCGCCGCCCGGATCTCCGGCGAGGAGACGGCCGCGGGGAAGGTCCTCGACCGGATCGCCCCGGAGTATCGCGGCACCCACGGCCCCGTCGAGGTCACCCTCGGCGGCGGCCTCGCCGTCCGCCACGAGATGCAGACGATCATCCAGGAGGACCTGCTGCGGGCCGAGCTGATCGCCCTGCCGCTCACCCTCGTCCTGCTCGTCATGGTCTTCGGCAGCGCCGTCGCCGCCCTCCTGCCCCTCGGCGTCGGCATCGTCGCCATCCTCGGGACGAACGCCGTGCTGCGCGGCATCACCGAGCTCACCGACGTCTCCGTCTTCGCACAGAACCTCACCACCGCGCTCGGCCTCGGCCTCGCCATCGACTACGCGCTCTTCGTCGTCCGCCGCTACCGCGAGGAGCTCGCCGCCGGAGCCGACCCGACCACCGCCGTCCGCACCACCCTGCGCACCGCCGGGCGGACCGTGCTCTTCTCCGCCCTCACCGTCGCCGTCTCGCTCGCCGCCATGCTCGTCTTCCCGCAGTACTTCCTGCGCTCCTTCGCCTACGCGGGCATCGCCGTCGTCCTGCTCGCCGCGGCCGCCGCCCTCACCCTGCTCCCCGCCGCCCTGGTGCTCCTCGGCCACCGGGTCGACGCCCTCGACCTGCGCCGGCTGTTCCGGCGCCGCCGCGCCGCCGCCGGGAAGGCCCCGGAGAGCGCCGGCTGGTCCCGGGCGGCCGGCCTGGTGATGCGCAGGGCCCCCGTCTTCGCCGTCCTCACCACCGCCGGCCTCGTCCTGCTCGGACTGCCCTTCCTCGGCGTGAGGTTCGGCACCGCCGACGACCGCCAGCTGCCCACCACCGCCACCTCCCGGATCGTCCAGGAGGAGCTGCGCGCCGACTTCCCCGGAGAGCCCGGCGGCGGCCTCACCGTCCTCGCCGAAGGCCCCGCCGCCGCCGCCGAGCACGCCGCCTACCGCGAGCGGATCGCCGGACTCGACGGCATCGTCCGCGTCGACGGCCCCGTCGTCTCCGGCACCGGCACCCACGCCTACTACAGCGTCGTCACCGAGGGGACCGCGGTAGGCGAGCAGGCCCAGCGGGCGGTCGGCGTCCTGCGCGCCCAGGAAGCCCCGTTCACCGCCTCCGTCACCGGACAGGCCGCCGTCCTCGTCGACTCCAAGGACGCCATCGGCGAGCGGCTGCCCTGGGCCGCCGGCATCATCGTCCTCGTCACCCTGCTGCTGGTCTTCCTGCTCACCGGCAGCGTCCTGATCCCGCTCCAGGCCGTGGTCCTCAACGCCCTCAGCCTCACCGCGATGTTCGGCGCCGTCGTCTGGGTCTTCCAGGACGGACACCTCTCCGGCCTCCTCGGCTTCACCGCCACCGGCGACATCGAGACCACACTGCCGGTCCTCATGTTCTGCGTCGCCTTCGGCCTCTCCATGGACTACGGCGTCTTCCTGCTCTCCCGCATCAAGGAGGAGTACGAAACCACCGGCGACCACGAGGGCGCCGTCCGCTTCGGCCTGGCCCGCACCGGCGGGCTCATCACCGCCGCCGCGGTCATCCTCGCCGTCGTCATGGTCGCCATCGGCACCTCGCGGGTCACCAACACCAAGATGCTCGGGCTCGGCGTCGCCCTCGCCGTCGTCATGGACGCCATGGTGGTCCGCAGCCTCCTCGTCCCCGCCGTCATGAAGCTGACCGGACGCCTCACCTGGTGGGCCCCCGGGCCGTTGCGCCGCTTCCACGACCGCTTCGGCATCAGCGAGTCCGGGCCGGTGCCCGGGCCGGAGCCCGGGAGCGCGAGTGGGAGCGCGGGAGGCGACCGGGAGGCGATACCCGAGCCCGTCGGCGCCCGGGGCTGAGACACGGCGCGGCGCCGCCCTCGGACTCCACCGGAGGACGGCGCCGCACACGGCCGGCCGGGATCAGTCGCGGCGCGCCCGGTTGCCGGGACGGCTGGCGACCCACGCCCGGACGGTGTCCGCGTACCAGTAGGGCTTGCCGGACTCCACGCGGTCCGGCGGCGGCAGCAGTCCGTGCTTCCGATAGGAGCGGACCGTGTCGGGCTGGACCCGGATGTGCGCGGCGATGTCCTTGTACGACCAGAGGCTTCTGTCCGTCATGCCTGTACCTCCCTCACGCCCCGTGCCGCGCAGCGATGGCGGGGGATGCCGTTCGGGGGCGCTGCGGGCGGTGGCGTCGGTGATCACCGATCCTGTGCCCGGTGTACGCCCCTTCCGGACGGGCCCGCCGCGGCTGTCGCGCGGCTGTGACACGGAGCCCGCGTAACGGAGACACCCGTGACGGAGGAGCGAAGGTCGTGACGGAAGTGACGCTTGGTCACAACGGCGCGTCGGCGTGCGGCCGCCGCCGGTCACACCCCGCAGGAGCGCAGGTAGCCGCGGGTGCGCAGGGCGATCGGGAAGGGGGCGTCCGGCTCGCACGGGTACATGTCCTGCTCCACGATGGCGAAGAGCTCCGTGCCCAGCGCCGCCGCGGCCGCCAGCACCGGCTCCAGGGCCGGCACCCCGGACGGCGGCTCGCACATCACGCCCCGCGCCACCGCCGGGCCGAACGGCAGCCCCTCGGCCCGCACCTCCGCGAGCACCGCCGGATCCACCTGCTTCAGATGGAGGTAGCCGATGCGCTCCCCGTAGGTCTCGATCAGCTTGACGCTGTCCCCGCCCGCGTACGCGTAGTGCCCGGTGTCCAGACAGAGCGCCACCGCCTCCGGATCGGTGGCGTCGAGGAAGCGGGTCACGCTCTCCTCGTCGTCGAGATGGGTGTCGGCGTGCGGGTGGACCACGATCCGCAGCCCGTACCGCTCCCGCACCTCCCGGCCCAGCCGCTCGGTCAGCGTGGTCAGCTGCCGCCACTGCTCCGGTGTCAGCACCCGGTCCTCCAGGACCTCCCCGCTCCTGTCATCCCGCCAGAAGGAGGGGATCACCACCAGATGCCCGGCCCCCATGGCCTGCGCCAGGGCCGCGTTCTCCGCGACGTGCGCCCACGTCCGCTCCCACACCGCGGGCCCGTGGTGCAGCCCGGTGAAGACCGTCCCCGCCGACACCCGCAGTCCGCGCCGGGAGGTCTCCTCGGCGAGCAGCGCCGGATCGGTGGGCAGATAGCCGTACGGCCCCAGCTCGATCCACTCGTAGCCGGCCCCCGCCACCTCGTCGAGGAACCGCTGCCACGGGACCTGGCGGGGATCGTCGGGGAACCACACACCCCAGGAGTCCGGGGCGGATCCGATCCGGATGCGGGAGGGCGACGGCGAAGGCGACGGCTTCCTCATGCCAGCCACCTTGACCGCGCCCCGGACGAGCGTCAAGACAGCCGCCCGACCTGCCGAAGGACGTCCGAATGTCCGGACATGTCGTTGACACGCCTCCGGGCGGCGGTTAGACCTGGGAGGGACGCCGGAGTCGAGAGGTGGCACGGGTGGAGTCGGAGCCGTACGACCTGATCACCATGGGGCGGCTCGGCGTCGACCTGTATCCGCTCCAGAGCGGCGTCGGGCTCGACCGGGTGGAGACCTTCCGGCGCTTCCTCGGCGGCTCTCCGGCCAACGTGGCCGTCGCCGCCGCCCGCCTCGGCCGCCGCACCGCCCTCGTCAGCCGCACCGGTGCCGACGCCTTCGGCCACTACCTCCGGCGCGAGCTGAAGGAGTTCGGGGTGGACGGCCGCTGGGTCACCGAGGTGGCCGAGCACCCCACTCCCGTCACCTTCTGCGCCCTCTTCCCGCCCGACGACTTCCCGCTCACGTTCTACCGCCGTCCCAAGGCGCCCGACCTGGAGATCCACCCCCACGAGCTGGACCTCGACGCGATCCGCGCCGCCCGCGTCCTGTGGGCCACCGGCACCGGCCTCAGCGAGGAACCCAGCCGCTCCGCCACCCTCACCGCCCTGCGGGCCCGCTCCGGCCGCGCCCCCACCGTCCTCGACCTCGACTGGCGTCCCGCCTTCTGGCCCGACCCGGCCACCGCCCGCCCCCACTACACCGAGGCCCTGCGGCACGCCACCGTCGCCGTCGGCAACGCCGAGGAGTGCGAGGTCGCCACCGGGGAGCGCGATCCGGAGGCCGCCGCCCGCGCCCTGCTCCGCCTCCTCGCCCCCGTCCGGGCCGACGGCCCCGCACCCGTCCGGCTCGCCGTCGTCAAACGCGGCCCCGAGGGCGTCCTCGCCCTCGCCGCCGACGGGCGGCGCGCCGCCGTCCCGCCCCTGCCGGTGGAGGTCGTCAACGGCCTCGGCGCCGGCGACGCTTTCGGCGGCGCCCTCGTCGACGGCCTCCTCGCCGGCCTCCCGCTGGAGGAGACCCTGCGCCGGGCCGCCGCCGCGGGCTCCGTCGTCGCCGGCCGCCTCGGTTGCGCCCCCGCGATGCCGGATGCCGCCGAGATCGACCGCGCCCTCGCCGCGGGCTCCGGCACCCTCCCGCCGGAAGGCCCGCATCGGTGACCCCCGCGCACGACCCCCGCACCCGCCTCCTCCGCACCGAGGACCCCCGCACATGACCACGCCCGACCCGCTCCCCACGCCCGGCCCGCACCGCCTCCACCTGCCCGCGGGGGCCGCCGCCCGGGGGCCGTACACCCTCGACATCGACCCCGGGACCGCCGGATGGAGCCGTTCCGCGCTCCGGATCCTCGACCTGCCGCCCGGGGAGGAACACGCCTTCGACAGCGCGGATGCCGAATGGGTGGTGCTTCCCCTCGCCGGGGCCTGTACCGTGCGCGTCGACGGGGAGATTTTCGAACTCGGGGGCCGGGCAAGCGTGTTCGCCGCCGTGTCCGACTTCGTCTATGTACCGCGCGACGCCCACGCCCGGATCTCCTCCGGCGCGGGAGGCCGCTTCGCTTTGGCAGGAGCGAACTGCGAGCGACGACTCCCCGCCCGCTACGGCCCCGCGCCGGAGGTCCCCGTCGAGGACAGGGGAACCGGCGACCGCGCCCGCCGGGTACGGAACTTCGCGGCGGCCGACGCCTTCCCCTGCGACCGGCTGATCGCCGTCGAGGTGATCACCCCCGGCGGCCACTGGTCCTCCTACCCGCCGCACAAGCACGACGAGCACCGCCCCGGGACCGAAACCGTCCTGGAGGAGATCTACTACTACGAGATCGAGGACCCGCGCGGCTACGCCTACCAGCGGATCTCGCCCTCCCGGCCCGGCGGCGCCGATCTCCTCGCCGAGGTCCGGCACGGCGACGCCGTCCTCGTCCCCGACGGCTGGCACGGCCCCTCGATCGCCCAGCCCGGCCACGACCTCTACTACCTCAACGTCATGGCCGGACCCGAAACCGAACGGGAATGGAAGATCAGCTTCCACCCCGACCACACGGAGGGATACACGTGAGGCGCCTCACCGTCGCCCAGGCCCTCGTCCGCTTCCTCGCCGCCCAGTACACCGAACGCGACGGCGAACGGCACCGGCTGATCGCCGCCACCTGGGGCATCTTCGGACACGGCAACGTCGCCGGGATCGGCCAGGCGCTGATCGAGGAGGACGGCATGCCCTTCCACCAGGGCCGCAACGAGCAGGCCATGGTGCACGCCGCCGTCGGCTACGCCCGCCAGCGGAACCGGCTCTCCGCGCACGCCGTCACCACCTCCATCGGCCCCGGCGCCACCAACCTCGTCACCGGCGCCGCCCTCGCCACCGTCAACCACCTGCCGGTCCTGCTCCTGCCGGGCGACACCTTCGCCACCCGCCCCGCCGACCCCGTCCTCCAGCAACTCCAGGTGCCGGGCGCCGGCGACGTCTCCGTCAACGACTGCCTGCGGCCCGTCTCCCGCTCCTTCGACCGGATCGTCCGCCCCGAGGCCCTGATCCCGGCCGCCCTCGAAGCGATGCGGGTCCTCGCCGACCCGGCCGCCACCGGCGCCGTCACCCTCGCCCTCCCGCAGGACGTGCAGGCGGAGGCGTACGACTGGCCCGAGGAGTTCTTCGCCGAGCGGACCTGGCGGATCCGCAGGACGCGCCCCGACCGGGCCGAACTCGACGCCGCCGCGCGGGCGGTGCGCGAGGCCGCCCGCCCGCTGGTCGTTGCCGGCGGCGGGGTCCGCCACAGCGCCGCCGAGGACGCCCTGCGGGCCTTCGCCGAACGGGCCGGGCTGCCCGTCGCCACCACCCAGGCCGGCAAGGGCGTGCTCCCGCACGACCACCCGTGCGAGGTCGGCGGCCTCGGCCACACCGGCACCGCCACCGCGAACGACCTGGCCCGCGCCGCCGACCTGGTCATCGGCGTCGGCACCCGCTACACCGACTTCACGACCGCCTCCGGCACCCTCTTCGCCCCGGACGCCCGCTTCCTCAACCTCAACGTCACCGGCTTCGACGCCCACAAGCAGGCCGCCCCACTGCCGCTCGTCGCCGACGCCCGCGAAGGCCTCACCGCCCTCGCCGACGCCCTCGGCGACGCTCCGGCGCGGCCGGTGACCTGGTCCGCGGCCAAGGCCGACTGGGAAGCCCGCGTCACCGCCGCCTACGCCGTCCCCGACGAAGCCGCCCGCCCCACCCAGGCCCAGGTCCTCGGCCTCCTCGACACCCTGTGCGACACCACCGACATCCTGATCAACGCCGCCGGCTCCCTCCCCGGCGACCTCCACAAGCTCTGGCGCACCCGCTCCCGCGACCAGTACCACGTCGAGTACGGCTACTCCTGCATGGGCTACGAGATCCCCGCCGCGATCGGCGTCCTGCTCGCCGCCCCCGGGCGGCCCGTCTGGGCGCTCGTCGGCGACGGCACGTACCTGATGAACCCCACCGAGATCGTCACCGCCGTGCAGGAACGGCTCCCGCTGAAGCTGGTCCTCCTCCAGAACCACGGGTACGCCTCCATCGGCGGCCTCTCCGAGGCGGTCGGCGCCGAGCGGTACGGCACCGACTACCGCCTCCGCGCCGAGGACGGAGGCTTCACCGGCCCCCCGCTCCCCGTCGACCTCGGGGCCAACGCCGCCTCCCTCGGCATGCGCGTCCTCCGCCCCCGCACCATCCGTGACCTGCGGGAAGCCCTCGCCGACGCCCGGACCGCCACCGATCCCACATGTGTCTACATCGAGACCGAAACGGCAGACAGAGTGTCGGGCCCGCCCCCGGCCCAGGCGTGGTGGGATGTGCCCGTGGCCGAGATCTCGACCCGCCCGTCGGCGGTCAAGGCCCGCGAGGAGTACGACCGGCACGTCACCGCCCGACGCCGCCATCTCTGAAGCTCTGAAGGAGTACACGTCATGACGAAGAGCGTCCACCACTGGATCGGTGGCAAGACCGTCGAGGGCACGTCGGGCAACTGGGGCTCGGTGACCGACCCGGCCACCGGCGCGGTCACCACCCGGGTCGCCCTCGCCTCGGTGGAGGAGGTCGACGCGGCCGTCGCCGCCGCGAAGGACGCCTTCGCCACCTGGGGCACCTCCTCGCTGGCCCAGCGCACCACGATCCTCTTCAAGTTCCGCGCGCTGCTCGACGCCAACCGCGACGCCATCGCCGAGCTCATCGTCGCCGAGCACGGCAAGGTCCACTCCGACGCCCTCGGTGAGGTCGCCCGCGGCCTGGAGATCGTCGACCTGGCCTGCGGCATCACCACCCAGCTCAAGGGCGAGCTGTCCACCCAGGTGTCCCACCGCGTCGACGTCGCCTCGATCCGCCAGCCGGTCGGCGTCGTCGCCGGCATCACCCCGTTCAACTTCCCGGCCATGGTGCCGATGTGGATGTTCCCGATCGCCATCGCGACCGGCAACACCTTCGTCCTCAAGCCGAGCGAGAAGGACCCGTCCCCCTCCCTCAAGATCGCCGAGCTGCTCGCCGAGGCCGGTCTTCCGGACGGCGTCTTCAACGTCCTGCACGGCGACAAGGTGGCCGTCGACCGCCTCCTGGAGCACCCGGACGTGGCCGCGATCTCCTTCGTCGGCTCCACCCCGATCGCCCGTCACATCCACGCCACGGCCTCCGCCAACGGCAAGCGCGTCCAGGCGCTCGGCGGCGCCAAGAACCACATGCTGGTCCTCCCGGACGCCGACCTCGACGCCGCCGCCGACGCCGCCGTCTCCGCGGCGTACGGCTCCGCCGGCGAGCGCTGCATGGCGATCTCCGCGGTCGTCGCCGTCGGCGCCATCGGCGACGAGCTCGTCGAGAAGATCCGCGAGCGCGCCGAGAAGATCAAGATCGGCCCCGGCACCGACCCCACCTCCGAGATGGGCCCGCTCATCACGGCCGCCCACCGCGACAAGGTCGCGTCCTACGTGCACGGAGCCGAGGCCGAGGGCTGCACGGTCGTCCTCGACGGCACCGGCTACACCGTCGACGGCCACGAGAACGGCCACTGGATCGGCCTCTCCCTCCTCGACCACGTGCCCACCAGCGCCAAGGCCTACCAGGACGAGATCTTCGGCCCGGTCCTCTGCGTGCTCCGCGCCGAGACCTACGAGGAGGGCCTCGCCCTCATCAACGCCTCGCCGTTCGGCAACGGCACCGCGATCTTCACCCGCGACGGCGGCGCCGCCCGCCGCTTCCAGCTGGAGGTCGAGGCCGGCATGGTCGGCGTCAACGTGCCGATCCCGGTGCCGGTCGGCTACCACTCCTTCGGTGGCTGGAAGGACTCGCTCTTCGGCGACCACCACATCTACGGCAACGACGGCGTGCACTTCTACACCCGCGGCAAGGTCGTCACGACCCGCTGGCCCGACCCGGCCGACGCCCCCGCCGGCGTCGACCTGGGCTTCCCCCGCAACCACTGACCCCCGGGTCGTCCGACGGCCCTCGGGCGCGCACACCGCGCCCGGGGGCCGTCCCGCATGCCGCCGGGCGGGCCCCCGAAGGGGAGCCCGCCCGGAGCGATCGACCGACCGCAGGTCAGCCCACGTGCCAGCAGGTGGCTTCGAAGTCCGACACGTGGACGCTGCCGGCCGAGGCGTGGACGCCGCTGAGCCAGCAGCCCTCCACGTCACCGGCGTGCGCCGCCGCGGGGGAGGCGGCGATGAAGCCGACAGCGAGCAGACCGGCCAGAGCGATCGAAATACGCCGAAGCATGTTCTCTCCTTCGAGTGGGGGCCTTCGCCACGACTCTTCGGCACCGCCCGGCCGACCGCACGCCGGGAGACGCGATCGGGTGGGGGACCCCGCCGCCGAACACCCGCCCGGCGTACCGCGACCGCTGTACGCGGCCGCTCCGCGTACGCCTCCAGGAGGCCGCCGATCTCCGCCCCGGGACGCCGCCCGCGCACAGCCGGTCCGCTTACGCTCGGGGCCATGCGACTCCGACTTCCCCGGTGGGCCGCGGTCACCGCCGTCCTCGCCGTCCTCGCCGGCGCCGGCACCTGGACCGCCGCCGCCCTGGACGAACCCCCGCCCGTCCAGCGCGAGGACCGGCCCCTCACCCTCGACGGGGTGCGGATCGACACCTCGTACTTCGTCGCCGGTTCCGCCGGGCGCCGCCCCGCCGTGCTGCTCGCCCACGGCTTCGGCGGCTCCAAGGACGACGTCAGGGCCCACGCCGAACGCCTCGCCCGCGACGGGTACGCCGTCCTCACCTGGTCCGCGCGCGGCTTCGGCGCCTCCGGCGGGAAGATCGGCCTCAACGACCCGGCGCACGAGGTCGCGGACGTGCGGGGGCTCGTCGACTGGCTCGCCGACCGCCCCGAGGTCCTGCTCGACAAGGCGGGCGACCCGCGCGTCGGCGTCACCGGCGCCTCCTACGGCGGCGCGATCTCCCTCCTCGCCGCCGGGCACGACCCGCGCGTCGACGCCATCGCCCCTCAGATCACCTACTGGAACCTCGCCGACGCCCTCTTCCCCGGCGGCGTCTACAAGAAGCTGTGGTCCGGGATCCTGTTCTCCATGGGGGCCGACACCCGGGGCGACGCCTGCGGCCGCTTCGCCCCCGAGATCTGCGCCCTGAAGGAACGCGTCGCCGTCTCCGGCACGCCCGACGCCGAGGCCCGCGCCCTCCTGGAGGCCCGCAGCCCCTCCGCCGTCGGCGACCGCGTCAAGGTCCCCACCCTGATCGTCCAGGGCCAGACCGACTCCCTCTTCACCCTCGACCAGTCCGACGCCATGGCCCGCGCCCTCGCCGCCAACGGCGCCCCGGTCGCGGTCGACTGGGCCTCCGGCGGCCACGACGGCGGCGACCGCGAGACCGGGCGCGTCGAGGACCGGATCGGCGCCTGGTTCGGCCGCTGGCTGAAGCGGGACGCCTCCGTCGACACCGGCCCCGCCTTCCGGGTGAGCCGCACCGGCGGCGTCGACTCCACCGACGGCCGCGCCACCCTCCGGGCCGCCACCGCCGACCGCTACCCGGGCCTGCGCGAAGGCACCCGTGCCCTCGCCCTCACCGGCCCGCCGCAGCGCTTCGCCAACCCGGCCGGCGGCGCCCCGCCCGCCGTCTCCGCCGTGCCCGGTCTCGGCGGCGGCCTCGGCGGACTCTCCTCCTCCCTCGGCGTCGGCCTGGCCCTCGACTTCCCCGGCCAGCACGCCCGCTTCGACACCGCTCCGGTGACCGCACCGCTGCGGATCACCGGCACCCCGACCGCCCGGGTCCGGGTCACCTCCACGGCCCCCGACGGCTCGGCCGTCCTCTTCGCCAAGGTGTACGACGTCGGGCCGGACGGGCGTCAGCAGGTGCTGCCCGCCCAGCTCGTCGCCCCCGTCCGGGTCGAGGACGCCGGGAAGGGCCGCTCCGTCGACCTCACGCTGCCCGCGATCGACCACGAGGTGGAGGCCGGCCACCGGCTCCGCCTGGTCGTCTCGGCGACCGACCTGGGCTACGCCTCCCCGGTCGCCACCGCCGGCTACACCGTCGCCGCCGAGGGCCCGCTCACCGTGCCCACCGCGCCGGGCGTCACCACCCGGGCCGTCGGCCTGCCCTGGTGGGTGTGGGGTCTGCCGCTCGTCGGCCTGGCCGTCGCCGCCGTCCTCCTCCTGACGGCCCGCCGCCGCACCGCGGGCCCGGCGCCGGACCCCGAACTCGCCGCCGTGCCCCTCCGGATCACCGGCCTGTCGAAGAAGTACAAGGGCGGCGAGCGGTACTCCGTCCGGGACCTCTCCTTCCAGGTGGAACAGGGCCAGGTCCTCGGTCTGCTCGGCCCCAACGGCGCCGGGAAGACCACCACCCTGCGCATGCTCATGGGCCTGATCACCCCCGACGAGGGCGAGATCCGGGTCTTCGGCCAGGCCGTCCGGCCCGGCGCCCCGGTCCTGTCCCGGGTCGGCGCCTTCGTCGAGGGCGCCGGCTTCCTGCCGCACCTCACCGGCCGGGAGAACCTGGAGCTGTACTGGAAGGCCACCGGCCGCCCCGCCGAGGACGCCCACCTCGACGAGGCCCTCCGCATCGCCAACCTCGGCGGCGCCCTCGAACGGGCCGTCCGCACCTACTCGCAGGGCATGCGGCAGCGCCTCGCCATCGCCCAGGCGATGCTCGGCCTGCCCGACCTCCTCATCCTCGACGAACCCACCAACGGCCTCGACCCGCCGCAGATCCGCGAGATGCGGGAGGTGATGATCCGGTACGCGGCGGGCGGCCGCACCGTCATCGTCTCCAGCCACCTCCTCGCAGAGGTCGAACAGTCCTGCACCCACCTCGTCGTCATGGACCGGGGGCAGCTGGTCCAGGCCGGGCCGGTCGCCGAGATCACCGGGGCGGGCGACATCCTCCTCGTCACCCTCGGCGAGCCGGTCACCGACGCGCTCGTCGAGAAGGTCGCCGCCCTGCCCGGCGTCGGCACGGCGGTCCGCACCGAGGGCGGCCTCCTCGTCGGCCTGACCCCGGCCGACGGCCCCGCCGACCCGACCGCGCTCATCGGCGAACTCGTCCGCCTGGACGTCCCGCTGACCGGGGTCGGCCCGCACCGACGCCTGGAGGACGCCTTCCTGACCCTGATCGGAGGATCCGCATGACCGCCACGGCCCCCGGCCCCGACGCGCTCGCCCCCGGCTACCGTCCCGGCCGCACCCTGCCGCTGCGCGTCGAGGCCCTGCGCCAGTGGAAGCGCCGCCGCACCCTGGTGATGGCGGGGGTGCTCGCCGCCCTGCCGCTCGTCCTGATCGTGGCCTTCGCCATCGGCGGCCCCGACGCCGACGACCGGGGCGGCCGGATCACCCTCATCGACACGGCCACCGCCTCGGGCGCCAACTTCGCGGCGACCTGCCTCTTCGTCTCTGCCGGTTTCCTCCTCGTCATCCCCGTGGCACTCTTCTGCGGCGACACCGTCGCCTCCGAGGCCGGCTGGTCCTCCCTCCGCTATCTGCTCGCCGCACCGGTGCCGCGGTCCCGGCTGCTCGCCGCCAAGCTGGCGGTGGCGCTCGGCTACAGCGCCGCCGCGCTCTTCCTCCTGCCGCTGCTCGCCCTCGCCGTGGGCACGGTCGCGTATGGCTGGGGCCCGCTCCAGCTCCCCACCGGCGGCTCGCTCCCGGCGGGGGAGTCCGTCCTGCGCCTGCTGATCGCCACCTCCTTCGTCCTGGTCTCCCAACTGGTCACCGCCGGCCTGGCCTTCTGGCTCTCCACCCGCACCGACGCCCCGCTCGGCGCGGTCGGCGGCGCGGTCGGCCTGACCATCGTCGGCAACGTCCTGGACGCGGTCACGGCGCTCGGCGACTGGCGCGACTTCCTGCCCGCGCACTGGCAGTTCGCCTGGATCGACGCCCTCCAGCCCCGCCTGGAGTGGGGCGGCATGGCCCAGGGAGCGGCGATCTCCGTCACCTACGCCCTGGTGCTCCTCGCGCTCGCCTTCCGGGGCTTCGCCCGGAAGGACATCGTGTCCTAGGGGGTGTCCCCCGGGGCCTGACCGGCCCGCTCGTACCGCGGTCTCACAACCACCCCCTCCGAGCCGCTTCCACTCCCGCGCGGAAGCGGCTCGTCGTTCCCAGGGCGGCCATCAGCTCGCCCACCCGCCGGCTGTACGTCCGCGCCGACATGCCGAGCCTGGCCGCGGCCGCCTCGTCCGTCAGCCCCGAGACCAGCGCCTCCAGGACGGGCCGCAGCAGCTCGGGCGGCCCGCCCGCCGGCCCGCCCGCCGGCCGGGGCGGCGGCAGGCGGACCAGCTCCTCCGCCGCCGCCCAGCAGGCCTGATGGGCCCGCACCAGCGCCTGCACCACCACCGGGTCCCGGATCAGCAGCAGGCCGTTGTACAGCAGCTCCAGGTCGAGCGGCACCGCCGCCACCGTCCGGTCCACCACGATCAGCTTGAACGGGATCGCGTCGGCGAACCGCGCCCGCCCCGGTATCCGCGGCCCGTCCTCCAGCCGGGGCAGCGCGTGCCGCGGCACGATCCGCCGCACCTCCCCGGCCCGCTCCGCCGCCGCGCGCATGCACGCTCCCGCCAGCTCCAGGAACGGCTCGGGGATCGCGCGCGACGCCGACGCCACCGGGTCGTCGAAGGTCAGCAGCTCGTGCCGGGTCGAGGCGGCCAGCCCGGCGAGCGCCGCGCTGATGCGCCGCGCACCCCGGACCGAGCGCCCCGCCGGCCGCTGTCCCTCGGCCGCGGCCCGGTTCATCGCCGAACGGGCGAGCATCACGGAGCCCGCGCTCTCTGCCACCGCTGACCACCCCCGCCGATCGATGTCCACTCCATGTACTCATGCGACTCCGTACGGTGACAACCCCTGTGGACAAACCTGGCGACTCCATGCCACTGGCCCCCGTTCCGCCTTCCGTTGCCACATCGAGATCCATCCGCAACTCCTTCGCGGGGTCCACCCGCGCCTCCCGTTCGTCACAGTCGCAGAGGCCCGGACACGGCCCCGCCCCGCCCCGGGGTGCGCCGCGTCCGGCGCAAGGCCCGTACGCGAAGGGGGAGTTGTCCATGAAACGACCGCACCGGAGAAGCGCCGTCACGAGCACGTCCACAGGTGTCGCCCGGAAGGCCGCCCTCGCCGGGGCGCTCGCCGCCGCGCTCCTCGCCGGCGGCTGCTCCGGCGGGTCGGCCGACTCGTCCGGCGACTCGGCCGACCACCGCCAGGCCGCGCCGCGGCTCCCCGCCGGCGGCGGCACCGCCGCGCCACCCGCCCCGGCCGACGGGCGGACGGACGGGCCCGGTGGCCAGCGGCCCTCCGGCGCGCCCGAGGGGGAGCAGCGGGCCCCGAGCCCCGCCCCCGACTACCTCTCCACCTTCGCCCTGGACGTCGACACGGCCTCGTACGGCTACGCCCGCCGCTCGCTCGCCGAGGGCCGGCTGCCCGACCCCGCCACCGTCCGGCCGGAGGAGTTCGTCAACAGCTTCCGCCCCGACTACCCGCGCCCCGCCGACGACGGCTTCAGCGTCACCGTCGACGGCGCCCGCACCGGCGAGGAGGGCTGGTCCCTCGTCCGGGTCGGCCTCGCCACCCGGGGCGCCGACCGGGCCGGCGAACGCCCGCCCGCCGCCCTCACCTTCGTCGTCGACGTCTCCGGTTCCATGAACGAGCCGGGCCGGCTCGACCTCGCCCAGCACGCCCTGCGGCTCGCCGCCGACGAGCTCCGCGACGACGACTCCGTCGCCCTGGTCGCCTTCAGCGACGAGGCGGAGACCCTGCTGCCGATGACCCGCCTCGGCGACGCCCGCGGCCGGGTCCGCGAGGCCGTCGACTCCCTCGCCGTCCGCTCCTCCACCAACCTGGAGGCGGGCCTGCGCACCGGCTACGATGTGGCCGCCGAGGGGCACCGGAAGGGCGCCACCAACCGGGTCGTGCTGCTCTCCGACGCCCTCGCCAACACCGGCGAGACGGCGGCCGACGCGCTCCTCGGCCGCATCGACGAGCAGCGCCGTGAGAAGGGCGTCACCCTCTTCGGCGTGGGCGTCGGCAGCGACTACGGCGACGCGCTCATGGAGCGGCTCGCCGACAAGGGCGACGGCCAGACCGCGTACGTCTCCACCCGCGAGGAGGCCCGGAAGGTCTTCGTCGACCAGCTGCCCGCGCAGGTGGAGCTGCGCGCCCGGGACGCCAAGGCGCAGGTCGCCTTCGACCGGGACACCGTGGAGCGCTTCCGGTTGATCGGCTACGAGAACCGCGAGGTCGCCGACGAGGACTTCAGGAACGACCGGGTCGACGGCGGCGAGGTCGGCGCCGGGCACACGGTCACCGCCCTCTACGCGGTGAAGACCCGGCCCGGGGCGAGCGGCCGGGTCGCCACCGCCACCGTCCGCTGGCTCGACCCCGACTCCCGTGCCGCGCGGGAGCGTTCGGGCACGGTCGAGACGGGCGCGCTGCGCGCCGGACTCTGGGAGGGCGGCCACGACAGTCTGCAACTCTCGGCGATCTCCGCCTATTTCGCGGAGGAGCTGCGTGGCGGCAGGCTGCCGGGCGCCCCGCGCCTCGGTGCGCTCGCCGACCACGCCGACGCGATCCGGGGCCGCTCCGGTTCGGCGGTGGTCGGTGAACTGGCCGAGGCGGTGCGGCAGGCCGATCGGCTCCTCGGGGAACGCCCTGACGGCGAGGGGGAGTTCCGCTCCGGCGACCCGTACGCCTGATCCGTTCGCCCCCTCCGTACGCCCGGCTCTCCGGCCCCTGCCACGCGCGTGTGGCAGGGGCCGGACGCGTACGGGCGGAAGAGGCGCGGAGGTGTACGGGCGGAAGAGGCGCGGAAGCGTACCGGGGTGCCCCGCGCCTCCGCGTCCGCGCGGCCCAACGGGGGTGGCCCGTGGGTCCGGAGGGGAACGGGCGGCTCCGCCACGGGCGCGGCATCATGACCCCATGGCCACCCTGCTGCTCGCCCTCGCCGTCGGAAGCACCGGCCTCTACGCCGGTTTCCTCCTGGTCTTCCTCACCGGCGTCATGCCCGCCCTGGGCCGTCTCCCGGACGCCGCGTTCGTCACCGCGATGCGCCGCGTGAACGAGGAGGTGCCCAGGGCCGTCTTCCTGACGGTCTTCGCCGCCGCCGCGGTGCTCCCCGTCGCCGCCTACCTGGTGCCGGTGGAGGGGCGGACCGGGGCGCAGCGGTGGCTGGTCCTCGCGGGCTTCGTGTGCGCGGCCCTCAACCACCTGGTCACCGTGGTCGGCAACGTCCCGCTCAACAACGCGCTCGCGGCGGCCGAGGGCCCCGACGAGGACCCGTCGGCGACCCGCGCCGCCTTCGAGGCGCGCTGGACGGGCTACCACCGGATCCGCACCGCTCTGATCCTCGCCTCCTTCGGTCTGCTCACCGCCGCGGCGGTCGGCTGAAACAGACCGTCGGGTCGGGATGGCCACCCGGATGGCGCGAACTCATCGAAGATCACGCTCCCGGCATCCACAGGGTCCCTGTGAAACCAAACCCCCGAGTCCGAAACATGCTGCTGACACGCATCGGCTTTCGGCCCCTGGCGGGAACGCGACGTCCTTATTTGCTACCAAACCAGGCGAACCTCTCCCATTTTAGGGACCTGGATTTCATACCTTCCGGTTTCTTATTGACATGACCAGGGGGGTCTTTTTTTAATCAACCCGAGCATCCGCTTGCGCAGACAACCGAGGGGGCATAGTGGACATCCACATCCTGGGGGGACTGTCGGTCCGCGAGGGCGGGGTACCGATCACCCCGACAGCGGCCGCGCCACGCCAGGTTCTCGCCCTTCTCACCGCCTTCGCCGGCCAGGTCGTGCCCGTCACCGTCCTCACCGAGGAGCTGTGGCCGTCCGGCGCCCCGCGCGGCGCCCGCACCGAGATCGCCACCCACATCGCGGAGCTCCGGGCGCTGATCGCCCGAGCCCTCCACGAGTCGGAGGAGGACGCAGGCGCGGGCGGCTGGACCGAGCGGCGCACCGCCGACGCCGTCCTCGTCTCGCTCCCCGGCGGCTACCGCCTCGACACCGGCGTCGGCATCCACGACATCGGCCAGTTCGAGCGCGCGGCCGGCGCCGGCTACCGCGCCATGGACGCCGGCGACCTGGCCCGCGCCTCGCTGCGGCTCGGCGAGGCCCTCGCCCTGTGGCGCGGCGAGCCGTACGCGGGCGTGGCCGCAGGCCCCTGCCTCCGCCGCGAGATAGAACGCCTGGAGTCCGCCCGCCTCAGCGTCCTCGACCAGTGGGTGGAGGCCCAGCTCGGCCTCGGCCGGCACGAGGCGATCCTCTCCGAACTCCCCGGGCTCGCCGCCCGCTACGCCACCAACGAGCCGCTCCAGGCCCACCTCATGGTCGCCCTGCTCCGCTGCGGGCGCCACGAAGAGGCCCTCGCCGTCTACGAACGGCTGCGCACGGTCCTCCACCGGGAGACCGGCATGGAGCCCTCCGCCCGCCTCCGCAGACTGCAGCACTCGGTCCTCGCCGTCCGCCACACGCGCGCGGGCGCCGCGGCCGCCGGCCGCTCCCCGCTCGGCGGCACCTCCGAGGGCCTCTTCGGGTACGCCGTCGTGCCCGCGCCCCCGCGCGCGCCCGCCGCCGAGGAGACGCCCGCCGTCACCTGGTACGGCCCCGCGGTGGCACGCGTCCCCGCTCAGCCCAAGCCGGTCCGTGCCGGTACCGTCACCGCGGGCGTCGCCATGGCCGTCTGACGCGCCGTGGGCTCCGCCCGCCACGGGACGGCGGAGCCCGGGGAATGAAGTGCCGCACGTCACCGTTGACCCGCTTCCGGGACCGAATTAGTTTCGGCCGCGAGGACGGGTTTTCTCCGAGGTGCCCGATTTAAGCTTGACGACGGGGGTGGGGGAGATGGACAAGCGGGGCGAGGACCAAGGCGCGGGCGCCGACGCGCTGCTCGCCGTCCTGGAACTGCTCGCCGGGCAGGGCGCTCCCGCCCAGTTCGACGCCCTCGTCGACGAGGCCCGCCTCGCCGGACTCGACGGCGCCGGGCTCGGCCGCCTGGAGCGGGCCGTCGCCCTCGCCCGCTCCCTCCACGACGAGCGCGCCACCGACCGGGCCCGCGCCGCCCGCAGCGGCGCCTCCCTGGCCGTCCTCACCGACACCGCCCGCGATCTGACGCTCAGCTACGACCTGGACGGCCTGCTGCGGATCGTCACCCGCCGCGCCCGCCGGCTCCTCGGCCTCGACATGGCGTACGTGACCCTCCGCGGCCCCCAGGGCGCCTGCTACATCCGCGTCACCGAGGGCTCCCGCACCGGAGGGGACACCGGCGAGACCACCGGCCCCGGCCTCAGCGTCGGCCTGCGCATCGGCGCCGGGAACTGCCTCGGCGGCGTCGTCCAGCGCACCGGCGAACCCATCTGGACGCCCGACTACCCCGCGGACGAGCGGTTCACCAGCGGCGCGGCCCCCGACCCGGCCGCCGCCCTCGACGACGCCGAGGTCGTCGACCCCGGCGACGAGGCCGTCCGCGCCGAAGGACTCCGCGCCATCCTCGCCGTCCCGCTGCGCAGCGGGGACTCCGTCATCGGCGCCCTCTTCGGCGCCGACCGCCGGGTCCGCGAGCACACCCCGCAGGAGATCGCCCTGCTCGGCGCCCTCGCCGACCTTGCCGCCCTCGCCGTCGAGAAGGCCGGCCTCCTCGACCGCACCCGCGCCGAACTCCTCGAACTGGAACGGGACAGCGCCCGCGTGCGCACCAGCCTCGCCCGGATGCGGCACGTCTCCGAGGCACACGGCCGGATCATGAACCTGGTCCTCGCCGGCGGCGACCTCCCGCACGTCGCCAAGGCGGCGGGCGACGCCCTCGACGCCACCGTGATGGTCCGCGACCCCGGCGGCCGGCGCCTCGCCGCCTGCGGCGACTTCCCCGGACTCGACGAGGAGGCCGTCGCCAAGGCCTCCCTCGACGCCCACGCGCTCCGCCGGCCCGTCCTCGCCGCCGACTCCGTCTGGGTCGCCCCCGTCATCGCCGGCTCCGAGGACCTCGGCGGCCTCGTCGTCCGCGTCGAGGGCGGACTCACCGACGAGGACGAACGGCTCCTCGAACTCGTCGCCCAGTCCGTCGCCCTGCTCCTCCTGATGCAGCGCTCCACCGCCGTCGCCGAGGGGCCCGTCCGCGACGAACTCCTCGACGACCTCATCGCCGACCCGCCGCACGCCCCGCAGCAGAGCGCCCGGCGCGCCCGGCGACTCGGCGTGGACCTGCGCAAACCGCACGTCCTCGTGGTCGCCCGCCCCGAGGGCGGCGAGCAGGGCCGCGCGGTGGTCTGGGCGTCCTCCTACGCGTACCGGCTCTCCGGCCTCAAGACCGTGCAGGGCGGCTGCGTGGTGCTGCTGCTCCCCGGAGTTGACGCCTCCGCCGCCGCCTCCGCCGTCTCCGAGGAACTGACCCCGCTCCTCGGCCACCCCGTCTCCGTCGCCGCCGCGGGACCCGGCGCCAGCCCCGACGCGGTCGGCCCGCTGTACGCGGAGGCGCTGCGCTGCCTGGACGCGATGAGCGCCCTCGGCGGTACGGGCTCCGCCGCGGCCGCCGCCGACCTCGGCTTCCTCGGGATGCTGCTCTCCGACGACCACGATGTCGACGGCTTCGTGGAGAACGCGATCGGACCCGTCCTCGACTACGACGCCGAGCGGCTCACCGACCTCACCCGCACCCTGGAGGCGTACTTCGCCTCCGGAGGCAGTCCCACCAACGCGGCCGAGGCCCTGCACGTCCACCCCAACACCGTCTCCCGCCGCCTGGAGCGCATCGGCGAACTCCTCGGCCCCGAATGGCAGAAACCCGGCCAGGTCCTGGAGGTCCAGCTCGCGCTGCGCCTGCAGCGCACCCGCGAGGTGCTGGGCCGCCGCAGAGCCGCCACGGCGCCCGCCCGTCCCCTCGACTGACCGCGAACCCCCCGCGCTCCGCCCGCCACGCGCGCGTGGGCGCCCGTCCGCGCCGAGCGGACGGGCACCCTCCGGCCCCGGTGGCCCGTTGGGGCGGGCTCGGGCGGACGGCCGGGGGTCGCCCGGCCGGAGGAGAGGTCCTAACCGGCGCGCCGCGGGGCGTCGCACGCCGTGTCCCACGACGAGCCGAGCACCGTCGCCGTGTGCGCGGCCGAGGCCAGCGTGATGTGCCGGTGCCAGCCGCGGTACGAACGGCCCACGAAGTCCCGCAGCCCCGCCGCCTCGCCGACCGCGGCGAAGTCCCGCTCCACCCGCTGCGCCAGCTTCGTCAGCCGCAGCAGGGAACCGACCGTCGCCTGCGTCAGGTCGCTGATCCACACCCGGGCCGGGCCGCGGCGCGGGTCGTCCCACTCGCCGAGCAGCATCAGCGGCCGCATCCGCTCCCCGCCGGGCGACGGCAGCGCCACCCGGACGGCCGTCGCGAGCGAGGTCCGCGAGGTCCGCGCGCCGCCCACCGTGTCCACCCAGCTCACCGGTCGCCGCAGTCCCTTCAGGGATTCCAGTATCTGAGCCGCCGGAAGCGGGCCCGCGCCGAAACCCGGCAGCGAGCGGTCCGCGATCGCGAGCCGCGAACCGGCCCCGATCCGCGCCACCACCGGCACCCCGGCCGCGGCGAGCCGCGTCAGGGCCGCCCGCCCCGCGCCGCCCCGGATGTCGAGGAGCACCGGCTTGCGGGTGATGTCGGTCCAGCTCGCCGTCTCCAGGGCCGCGGAGACCGCGCACTCCTCCAGCGTCTCCTCGCCGGCCTCCTCGGGGACCTCCGCGCGGTCGCGCCGCGTCCGGTCCTTGACCCACGGATCCGGCAGGAACAGACGCCAGTTGACCGGAGCGCTCAGCTCCTCCCCGGCGAACCACACGCCGAAGGCCTGCTGGCCCTGGAAGACCTGCCCGCGCTCCGGGTCGAAGCGCCGGTCCACACCCACCGAGTGCTCGCCGGCCTTCGGGATCGGCATCGGCCGCACCACCCAGGCCTGCGGGTGCCCGCCGCGCTCCAGGAACCGCCCGAGCGAGGCGCGCATCGGCTGCCAGTCCCAGGTGGAGCTGGAGATGAAGTGGTGCAGGCTCTGCTCGGCGGCCGGGCCGCCGATCTGCGCGGCGATGTTCCGGATCGACTTGCGGCCCTGGGCGGTGAGCAGCCCGTGCAGGTACTGCTCGGCCTTCAGCCGCTGGTCGCGGCGGGCGAAGCCGGAGAAGAGCGCGGAGGTCAGCTCGGTGTAGACGTCCGCGCCGGGACGCGGTGCGGCGGCCCGGGGAACGGTACGGACCCGGGGGCGCGGAACGGTCGGCGTGACGGCCACGGCGACCGCCCCGCGCTTGATTGCGACGGATGTACTCACGACACTCCTGCCCGTCCTGCCCGAGGGTTGCGCAGCTGCCTCCCGCTGCGCCTCCACCGTCTCGCCTCCACCCCCCTCCCGACGAGGTGGACCCGGCACCCGAATCGGCCTCCTGATGGTGGCCGGACCACCTCCCCACCCCTGACCTGGGCTTCGGCCCCTTCCCCGCGGGCCACACGACACCCCCGAACCGCCCCCGGACCGCCCGCCGAGTGCCCCCGCACCCACCCCGGGCCCCGGGGGTGGTGGCCGGACCACACCCTCCGACACGGAGCCGCATCCGCCCCGACGTCGAGCCGCATCCGCCCCCGGCACCGAGCCGCACCCGCCTCCGACGTCGAGCCGCATCCGCCTCGCCGCTCGGTCCGTGGGCCTTCCGGGAGGAGCTGACAGACTCACCGGCGCGGCTTTGACCCGTCGCGCTCCGTCGCCGGACCATCGCAGAGCGAGGCGGCACGGGCACGACCCGGTTAATGCCCCAGGCCGGTACCGCGGCCCGTGCGCCTCGCACCACCCTTAACCTGGGGACATGGGTATCCGGGAGCAGGCGCCGGTCGTCGCGGTGGTCGCCGCGGGCGGTGTGCTCGGCGCGTCCGCCCGCTATGCCGCGACCCTCGCCTGGCCGACCGCGCCCGGCACCTTCCCCTGGACGATCTTCCTGGTCAACGCCGTGGGCTGCGCCGCGATCGGCCTCCTGATGGTCTTCGCGACCGAGGCCCCGGAGGCCCCGCACCCGCTCCTGAGGCCCTTCCTCGGCACCGGGTTCTGCGGCGGCTTCACCACCTTCTCGACGTACGCGCTGGACGCCCGGGGCCTGTTCGGCGCGGGCAGCCCCGTCGAGGGCGTCCTCTACCTGGGCGGCACCCTGCTCACCGCGCTCGCCGCCGTCGTCGGCGGGGTCGCCGCGGGCCGGGCCCTGTGGGTGCGGAGGGAGCCGGCATGACCCGGTGGGAGGGCGCCCGCCGACCGGAACCCGGCGCGCCGCTGACGGGCCGTCCGGGGGCCGCCGACGCCGCGGAAGGGACGCCGACGGGGTGAACTGGCTGCTCGTGGCCCTCGGTGCCGCCGTGGGCGCGCCGCTGCGCCACCTCACGGACCGGGCCGTGCGGGCCCGCCGCGACTCGCTCTTCCCCTGGGGGACCCTCATCGTCAACGTGGTGGGCTCGTTCGCCCTCGGCCTGCTCACCGGCGTCGCCTCGGCGCGGGCGCAGCTGCTGCTCGGCACCGGCCTGTGCGGCGCCCTCACCACGTATTCGACCTTCTCGTACGAGACGCTGAAGCTGTACGAGGACGGGGCGAAGGGGTACGCGGTGCTGAACGTGGCGGGCAGCCTGGCCGCCGGGCTCGGAGCCGTATGGCTGGGGACCGAGGCGGCCGGGCTGCTCTAGCGGGCGCCCGTCAGGCGGTGATCCAGTCGGACGTGGCGATCACCGGCTGCACGCCGTCGCGGTGGATGGTGCCCTCGATGAGGCCGTACATGCGGTCCGCCGCGAAGTACACCTCGTTGTCGTTCTTCAGGCCGAAGGGCTCCAGGTCCACCAGGAAGTGGTGCTTGTTCGGCAGGTTGAGGCGCACCTCGTTGACGGTGGGCACGTGGTCCAGGACCCGGCAGGCCATCGCGTGCAGGGTCTGCTGGAGCGAGTAGCTGTACGTCTCCGCGAACGCCTCCAGCATGTGCCGGCGGGCCTTCTGGTAGGAGCGGTCCCAGTCGTGCTCCGGGTCCGCCGCGGCCGTGGCGGAGTTCGCCCAGCGGGCGGTGACCTTGGTGGCCAGGATCCGGTCGTACGCCTCCTGGAGCGTCGTGTACTCGTCCTTGATGAAGCCGTGGAACTCGGAGTTGGTCGAGTTCATCACGGTCAGGTCCTTCAGACCGGACAGCACCTGGAGACCGGTGGCCTCGCTGTACGTGACCTGCGCGGTGCGCACCTCCTGGCCCTTGCGGACGAAGGAGTGCTGCTCCTTGCGGGTCGGGACGGGGATCCGTTCCCAGGCGAACTCCTCGACGCGGATCTGCGCCTCGCGGATCACCTCCTGGGAGGTCACGAAGTGCTTGGCGAGGAGGATCGCGAACGCCTCGGGGGAGGCGATGCCGTGCTCCTTGGCGAAGGCGTAGACCGTGTTCTTGGTGGTGTCGGTCGGCAGGCAGTTGGCGTTGTCGCCGGTCAGGTGGACGTCGCGGTACTCGCCGCGCAGCGCCACCGACACGTTCAGGTCGCGGATCTCGTGCCAGGCGCCGTCCTCGCCGCCCTTGCGGGCGATCCTGACGATGCGGTTCTCGGCCTTGCCGTACTGGTTCTGGGCCAGGACGTGCTTGCTCATGCGGTTCAGCTCCTGCGGGTACGCGGATACGGGTATCCCGTACGCCCGGCGTCCAGCGCGCCCGCGTCCCGCGGTCGTGCGCTCCCCGCCGTCCGGCCCGTGAACGGCGGACCGCCCCGGGACTGACGAGCATCCCGGTCCGTAGGTGTGGCTCGAAGATAAGCGGCCGGAAGGTCACTGGCAATGGGGGAGCCCCGGAAGGGCCGGCTCGTAGGGGAACCGTCAAGACGGGCGGTGGCGGCGTCAGGGGCGCGTCAACGAAGGCGGCGGGGGCGCGGGAAGGAGGTTTCCTCGTCTCGTCCGAGAATCCCCTCCTCCTTCCCCAGGGAGTCACGATGGCCGACCTGGCCTTCGTCGCCACCACGCTCGCGGTCTTCACGCTGGTGGCGCTCATCGCCAAGGGGGTGGCCAAGCCGTGAGCGCCGAGAACGTCGTCGGTCTCCTCGTGGCCGCCGCCCTCCTGGGCTATCTCGTCCTCGCCCTCGTCAAGCCCGAGAGGTTCTGAGTCCCGAGATGAGTCCTGTCCTCGCTGGAGTGCTCCAGCTCCTCGCGCTGGTGGCCGCCCTCGGTCTGTCGTACAGACCGCTCGGCGACCACATGGCGCGCGTGTACTCCTCGGAGAGACACCTCCGCTTCGAGCGGTGGGTCTACCGGGCGATCGGCGCGAACCCGTCGGTGCAGATGCGCTGGCCCGCCTACCTGCGCGGGGTGCTGGCCTTCTCCGTGGTCGGCGTGCTGTTCCTCTACGGGCTCCAGCGGGCGCAGGGCTCGCTGCCCGGCTCGCTGGGCTTCGTGTCGATCGACCCGGACCAGGCCTTCAACACCGCCGCCTCGTTCGTCACCAACACCAACTGGCAGTCGTACTACGGCGAGCAGGCCATGGGCCACATCGTCCAGACCGGCGGCCTGGCCGTGCAGAACTTCGTGTCGGCGGCGGTCGGCATGGCCGTCGCGGTCGCGCTCGTACGCGGCTTCGCCCGGTCCCGCACCGGCGAACTGGGCAACTTCTGGGCCGACCTGGTCCGCGGGGTCGTGCGGATCCTCCTCCCGCTCTCCGTCGTGGGCGCCCTCGTCCTCGTGGCGTGCGGGGTGATCCAGAACTTCTCCGGGATCCACGAGGTCGGCCGGTTCACCGGCGGGACACAGCAGTGGAACGGCGGCGCGGTGGCCTCGCAGGAGGCCATCAAGGAGCTGGGCACGAACGGCGGCGGCTACTTCAACGCCAACTCGTCCCACCCCTTCGAGAACCCCGACGGGCTGTCGAACCTCTTCGAGATCTACCTGATCCTCGTCATCCCCTTCGCGCTGACCCGGACCTTCGGGCGGATGGTCGGCTCCCTGCGGCAGGGGTACGCGATCCTCGGCACGATGGCCGTCATCTGGCTCGGCTTCACCGCGCTGATGGCATGGACCGAGTTCGCCGGCCGAGGAACGGCGTTCGAGCTCGCGGGCGGGGCGATGGAAGGCAAGGAGACCCGCTTCGGGATCGCCGGCTCCTCGCTCTTCGCGGTCGCCACCACGCTGACGTCCACCGGCGCGGTGAACTCCTTCCACTCCTCGTACACCGGCTTCGGCGGCGGCATCGCGATGCTCGGCATGCAGCTGGGCGAGATCGCGCCCGGCGGCGTCGGCTCCGGCCTGTACGGCATGCTGATCATGGCGGTCATCGCCGTGTTCCTCGCCGGCCTGATGGTCGGCCGCACGCCGGAGTACCTGGGCAAGAAGATCGGCACCCGCGAGATCACCTTCGCGGCCTGCCACCTCCTCGTCACCCCGGCGCTCGTCCTCGGCTTCACGGCCGCGTCGCTCGCCCTCGACACCCCTGCGCACTCGATGACGAACTCCGGCGCGCACGGCTTCTCCGAGATCCTCTACGCCTACACCTCGGGCGCCCACAACAACGGTTCGGCGTTCGCGGGGCTGAACGCCGACACCCCGTGGTTCAACACGACGATCGGCATCGCGATGCTCCTGGGCCGGTTCCTGCCGATGGTGTTCGTCCTCGCCCTGGCCGGCTCACTGGCCGCGCAGCAGCCCGTACCCGAGACGGCGGGCACGCTGCGGACCGAGAAGCCGCTGTTCGCGGGCCTGCTGGTCGGCACCCTCACGATCGTCACCGGTCTCACCTACTTCCCGGCCCTCGCCCTTGGCCCGCTCGCCGAAGGACTCGCAGCATGAGCACCCTCACCCCCACCCGGCCCCCCGGGACCGATGCGCCCGCCGGAGCCGGACGCGTCGGCGGCGGGCTCTTCGACCCCCGGCAGCTGCTCGCCTCCCTCCCGGACGCGCTCAGGAAGCTCGACCCGCGCGTGATGGCGAAGTCGCCGGTCATGTTCGTGGTGCTCGTCGGCTCGGTCGTCACCACCGTCCTCGCCGCCCTGCACCCCGGCGACCGGTTCGGCTGGGCGGTCGCGGCCTGGCTGTGGCTGACCACGGTCTTCGCCAATCTGGCGGAGGCGGTGGCCGAGGGCCGCGGCAAGGCGCAGGCCGACACCCTCCGCAAGGCCAGGACGGACACCGTGGCCCGCCGGATCGCCGGCGGCGAGGAGGAACGCGTCCCCGGTACCGAACTGCGCGTCGGCGACCTCGTCGTCTGCGAGGCCGGTGACGTCGTCCCCGGCGACGGAGACGTCGTCGAAGGCGTGGCGTCCGTCGACGAGTCGGCCATCACGGGCGAGTCGGCGCCCGTCATCCGCGAGTCCGGCGGCGACCGGTGCGCGGTCACGGGCGGCACGAAGGTCCTGTCGGACCGGATCGTCGTCAGGATCACGGCCAGGCCGGGCGAGACCTTCATCGACCGGATGATCCACCTCGTCGAGGGCGCCGCCCGGCAGAAGACCCCCAACGAGATCGCCCTCGACATCCTGCTGGCCTCGCTGACGATCGTCTTCCTGCTCGCGGTCGTGACCCTGAAGCCCTTCGCGATCTACGCGGGGGCCGACGGACAGACCTCGCTGATCGTCCTCACCGCCCTCCTGGTCTGCCTCATCCCCACCACGATCGGCGCCCTGCTCTCCGCGATCGGCATCGCCGGCATGGACCGGCTCGTGCAGCGCAACGTCCTCGCCCTGTCCGGGCGGGCCGTCGAGGCCGCCGGCGACGTCTCCACCCTGCTGCTCGACAAGACCGGCACGATCACCCTGGGCGACCGGCGGGCCGCCGAGTTCGTGCCGGTCCGGGGGGCCGCGGAGGCCGAGCTCGCCGACGCCGCCCAGCTGTCGTCCCTCGCCGACGAGACCCCGGAGGGCCGCTCGGTCGTCGCCCTCGCGACGGAGCGGTACGGGTTGCGCGAGCGCCACCGGGGCGAACTGCCCGGAGCCGAGTGGATCGCGTTCACCGCCCGGACCCGCATGTCGGGCGTGGACGCCGCCGGCCGCAGGATCCGCAAGGGCGCGACCGGTGCGGTCCTGGCGTGGGTGAGGGAGCGGGGCGGCGACGCCGCCGAGGACGCGCAGGCGCTCACGGACCGGATCTCCCAGGCCGGCGGGACGCCGCTGCTCGTGGCCGTGGAGGACGGCGAGGGCGCCCGCGTCCTCGGTGTGATCCACCTCAAGGACGTCGTCAAGGAGGGCATGCGGGAGCGGTTCGACGAGCTGCGCCGCATGGGCATCAGGACGGTCATGATCACGGGGGACAACCCGCTGACCGCGAAGGCGATCGCGGAGGAGGCGGGCGTCGACGACTACCTCGCGGAGGCCACCCCCGAGGACAAGATGGCCCTCATCAAGCGCGAGCAGACCGGCGGCAGGCTCGTCGCGATGACCGGCGACGGCACCAACGACGCGCCCGCGCTGGCACAGGCGGACGTCGGCGTGGCGATGAACACGGGCACGTCGGCCGCGAAGGAGGCCGGCAACATGGTCGACCTCGACTCCGACCCGACCAAGCTCATCGAGATCGTCGAGATCGGCAAGCAACTCCTCATCACCCGTGGCGCCCTGACCGCCTTCTCCCTCGCCAACGACGTCGCGAAGTACTTCGCGATCATCCCCGCGATGTTCGCGGTCGCCTATCCGTCGCTGGACAAGCTCAACATCATGGGCCTGCACTCGCCCGAGTCCGCGATCCTCTCCGCCGTCGTCTTCAACGCGCTGATCATCGTCGCCCTCGTGCCGCTCGCGCTGAAGGGCGTGCGCTACCGCCCCTCCAGCGCCGACGCGATGCTCCGCCGCAACCTCGCGGTCTACGGACTCGGCGGCCTGGTCGCCCCGTTCGTCGGCATCAAGCTCATCGACGTGCTCCTCACCCTCATCCCCGGAATCGGTTGACCCTCGCCATGAACAACTCCGTAGGAAACACCGGCCGCGTGCTCTGGGCGGGCCTGCGCGCCCTCCTCGTCCTCACCCTGGTCTGCGGCGTCCTCTACCCGCTCGCCGTCACCGGCGTCGCCCAACTGACCATGCCCGGCAAGGCGAACGGCTCCGCGATCGAGGACGCGTCCGGGAAGACCGTCGGCTCCGCGCTCATCGGCCAGACCTACCTCGACGGCGACGCCCCCGACCTGCGCTGGTTCCAGCCCCGCCCGTCCCGCGGCCTCGGCACCAACAGCGTCAACACCCGGTACTCGATCATCCTGTCCGGGGCGACGAACCGGTCGGGCGACAACGAGGACCTGATCCGGTGGGTGAAGGACGCCAAGGCCGCCGTCGTCGAGGACAACTCCACGGCCGGCCACACCGTGAAGCCGTCCGACGTACCCGCCGACGCCGTCACCTCCTCCGGCTCCGGCCTCGATCCGCACATCTCCCCGGAGTACGCGCGGCTCCAGGTCCACCGCGTCGCCGAGCGCAACGGCCTCGACGCCGCGACGGTCGGGAAGCTGGTCGCCGACCACACCGAGGGCCGGATCCTCGGCTTCATCGGCGAACCGCGCGTCAACGTCCTGGAGCTCAACATCGCCCTGCGCGAGCTGGCCGGCCGTCAGTAGGGCAGGAAGCGGGTCTCGGCCGCCGGCAGGCCCTTCGTCCACCAGTGGTCGTACCGCCCGTACACCCGTGGATCGCGGCCGGCGAGCAACGCCCCCAGGGACGCCGCCTCGGCCGCGAGCCCGTCCCAGTCGGCCGCCGAGAGCGGGCGGAAGGCCGCCGCCTCGATCCCGCCCCCGACCGGCCGCCAGGCCCCCGCCACGTACCCGTCGACCAGGAGCGTCGGCAGCACGTCGCCGTTGATCCGTATGACGTGCTTCCGGTACGCCGCCGGGACGATCCGGCTCCGGTCCGCGTACGCGAGCAGCGTGCTGTCCCACATCGCCATCAGGCGCGGCGGCGCGGGCACGGCACCGTCCGGGCGGGCCGCCCCCGGCAGGTCGTACAGGACCGCCCCGTCCGGGCCCGCCAGGACCTCCGCCGCGCCCTCCGCGACGAGCGCGTCGAGCGCCGTACGGGCCCGGCCGCGCTGCACCAGACCGAACTGGCCCAGGTCCGCCGCCGACGCCGGGCCGAACCCCGCGAGATAGCGGCGGGCCAGCGTCCTCAGTCCCGCCGCGGCGGCCTCCGGGCCGGCCGTGGGCGGCCCGGGCGGGGCGGCGACGAAACCGGGGGAGGCGAGGTACTGCCACGGTGGGCCGCTCGGCACGTGCCAGAGCGGCGCGTACTGCCGCAGCAGCCGCCCCGCCGCCGGGGTGAGCCGCCCGCCGCCCCACAACTCCTCCGCACGTGCCCGCAGTTCCTCGCCGGTACGGGCGCGCCCGGCGTACGCGAGGAGCTCCGGCAGCAGCGTGTCGGCACCCTCCGGGGTGAGCCCGGTGTCGGTGAACCGCCGGTCCCGCAGCCGGCTGCCGCGCAGCGTCGGCTCCACCGCCGCCCGGAAGGGCCGGTAGTCGTCGGCGTGCACGAGGTGCAGGGTGATCCGCATCAACGTCGAGCGGACCAGCCGGAAACCCTCGACGGCCGCGTCGAGCCCGGCCGGGTCGAAGCCCGCCGTCCTGTTCCACAGCGCCACGTACGGCGAGCCCGGCTGCTGCGCCTGGAGCGCCACCACCCGGCGTACCGCCTCCTCCACGGACACCGGCTCCCGCGCGAGCAGCAACTGGCGGGCGAGCGTGGCCCGGTTGAGGGCACGGGCGGTGAGGACGGGCTCCACGGACGCGGTCATGGCTCCGATGGTGACAGGCACCACCGACAGCCCCCCATGTCACCGCTCGCGCAGCCCCTCACCTCACCGCCACCGCCCCCGCCCCCGCCCCCGTCCCCGCCACCGTCCCCGCCCGGTGGCCCGCGTGCCCACCGGCGTCCACCCGGCGGCCCTGGAGATGCTCCTGGAGAGCGCGGCGAAAGTCCGGCGGCCGTCCGGAAATCCACCCCGCCCGATCCGCCCCGCACGAACAATGAGGAGCGCACCGCACACCCCACGCACCCCGACCCCCAGGAGCCCCGCCCATGAGCACCTCACCCGTCCTCCGGATCGGCGCCCTCGCACCGCTGAGCCGCCCCGGCTGGACGGAGGCGGGCCGGCATCTGCTGGCCGGCCTGGAACTGGCCGTGGAAGAGGTCAACGCCGCGGGAGGCGTCACCGCGGGGGAGGGGGCCAGCACCGGGGAAGGGGCCGGCACCGGGGAAGGGGCCGGCGGCAGGCCCCTGGAACTCCTGGTCAGGGACACGGCGGCCGACCCGCGCCGGGCGGAGGCGGCCGTGGACGAACTGGCCGCCCTCGGGGCGGTCGCCCTGGCGGGGGAGTACCACAGCGTCGTGGCCCGGGCCGCCGCCGCCCGCGCCGAGGCCCTCGGCCTGCCGTACCTCTGCTCCTCCGCGGTGATCGACACGCTGACCGACGCACCGGCGGAACGGGTGGCGCGCCTGGCCCCCGCGCAGTCCCACGGCTGGCGCGTCTACGCGGACTTCCTCCTCGCCGCGGGCCACACCCGCCTCGCGGTCGCGACCGAACCGAGCGCCTACTGGGCGGCGGGCACCCGCATCCTCCGCGAGCACCTGGCCCCGCGCGGCGGCACCGTCACGGAACTCGACGCACGCGCCCTGGACCCGGCGGCGCTCACCGACGCGCTGGCCGCCGACGGCGCGACGGCGCTGCTCCTCCTCACCGGCTTCCCGGACCCGGCGGTCGAGCTGGTCAGGGCCGTCCGCCGGGCCGCCCACCGCGACCCGCGCCTCACCGGTGTCCTGATCGGCGCGCCGGCCGGCCAGCCGGAGTTCGCCGAGTGGGCGGCGCTGCTGGGCGACGAGGCCGGCGGGGTCCCCTTCCTCCGCTACCTCCCCGCCCGGCCGACCCCCCTCGGCGCCCGCGTGGAGGCGGCCCTCCGCACCCGCCTCGGCGCCCAACCCTCGTTCGTGGCCTTCGAGGGCTACGACACGATCACCGTCCTCGCGGAGGCCCTCCGCACCCACGGCCCGGACCCCGCGTCCCTCGCCGCCGCCTGGCCGACGGTGACCGTGGAAGGCACCCGCGGCGAGATCCGCTTCACCCGCCCGTCCCCCTCCGCCCCCGTCTGGCAGTGGCCCGACCCCCCGGTCCAGGTGACCGACCGTGACCCCGCGAACCCCACCCGCTTCCGCCCCCTCCTGACCCGCTGAACCTTTCGAACTCCCGTCCCCATCCGCCCCGCCCGCCTCCTCCGACCGGACTCCATGGAACGGATCCAGCCGCCGAGGGAGCCCTTCCGTCCACCTCGCCGTGACCGAAATCCACCCCCGACCAGCAAAAAGACCCCTCCCGAAGGAGGGGTCCCGCTGTGCGCCCCCGGCAGGACTCGAACCTGCGGCCAAGTGCTTAGAAGGCACCTGCTCTATCCGCTGAGCTACGGGGGCCGGTGGTGGCCCTGGGCCTGGTGGCCCGGGTGGGTGGGGTGGGGCTGCCGGGACAAGGATAGGGGTCCTGGCGGCTCGGCCCGGGTGCTTCGCCTGCGTGGCACTATGTGGAGGTTCGGTGAAGCGAACCGATAATCGCAGGCAGGTGCGATTTGCGCAGCGCTTTTCGCGCCATGCGCGGCGGGTGTTGTGCACTCGTTATGCCCGGGGTTCCGGCCGGGCTCCTCTTCTTCGGCGCGCAGGGTAGCCATACGCTTCAAAAACGCTCATAAATTGGGCATTCTTCGCATGTGGTGACCTTGGACGAACGGCCTCAGCTGATCGACGCACTCTCCGCCCTGCGCGACCGAGTCGCGGCCGTGCGTCTTCCCCTTCCTCTGCCCGACGCGCCACGCGCCCGGCAGACGCGCACCGAGCTGCTCGCGCAGCTCGACGACTACCTGGTGCCGCGGCTGAAGGACCCCGACGCGCCGCTGCTCGCCGTCGTGGGCGGGTCGACGGGGGCCGGGAAGTCGACGCTGGTGAACTCGCTCGTCGGCCGGAGGGTCAGCGAGGCGGGGGTGCTGCGGCCGACGACGCGGACGCCGGTGCTCGTCTGCCACCCCGAGGACCAGCACTGGTTCGCGGGGCTGCGGGTGCTGCCGCAGCTCACCCGGGTCTGGCTGCCGCAGACCGACGAGGACCACCCGGGCGACGACGGCGACGCCGAGGACAACGCGCTGCGGGTCGAGACCGCCGCCGGACTGCCGCGGGGGCTCGCCCTCCTCGACGCCCCCG
Organism: Streptomyces sp. NPDC007945; assembly: GCF_042958885.1. Classification (NCBI taxonomy): domain Bacteria; kingdom Bacillati; phylum Actinomycetota; class Actinomycetes; order Kitasatosporales; family Streptomycetaceae; genus Streptomyces; species Streptomyces sp. NPDC007945. The sequence continues at coordinate 927,757 of NZ_JBIBJV010000001.1, read as the reverse complement.
ACATCGACTCCCTCGTCGTCGAGAACCGGCTGCTCGCGGCCGAGTTGATGTGCGCCGCCGACATCTGGGTGATGGTCACCACCGCCTCCCGGTACGCCGACGCCGTGCCCTGGCACCTGCTGCGTACCGCCAAGGAGTACGACGCCATGCTCGTCACCGTCCTCGACCGGGTGCCCCACCAGGTCATCGGCGAGGTCTCCCGGCAGTACGAGGCGCTGCTCGACAAGGCCGGGCTCGGGGACGTGCCCCGCTTCACCATCCCCGAGCTGCCCGAGTCGACCGGCGGCGGCAGCGGGCTGCTGCCGGAGAGCGCCGTCGCCGCGCTCCGCGGCTGGCTCGCGCACCGGGCCGAGGACCCGGCCGCGCGCCAGCAGGCCGTCTCCCGCACCGCCACCGGCGTCATCGACTCGCTCGACCAGCGGCTCCCCGAGCTGGCGGGCGCCGTCGCCGCGCAGTACGCCGCCGCCGTACGGCTCCGGGGCGCGGTCGAGAGCGCCTACCGGCACCAGGGGGCGCGGGTCAGGAAGGAACTGGGAAAGGGCGCCGTGCTCGCCGGGGACGCGCGGGCCCGGTGGCGCGCCTACCCGCGCGACAGCACCGCCGACGAACTCCTCGACGCCCTGACCGAGTCACTCGCCGCCCTCCTCCACTGCGCCGTCTCCGCCGCAGAGGAATCGATTCGGGACGCCCACCGGCGGGAACCCGCCGCGGGCGCCCTCGACGCGGTCCCCGACGGCGGCGACCGGGCCGTCGCCGAGCGGGTCGGCCTGGAGGTACGGCGCTGGCGGCGCGTCCTGGAGGAGCTGGCCGAGGAGGAGGTGCGCGGCGTGGAGAAGCCCGCCGGGCGCGGCGCCGCCCGCGCCGCCGTCCCCGACGCCGAGACCGTCGCCGCCCTGCTCGCCGCCTCCCTCCTCGGCGGCCGCCGCGCCCGGCCCGCCGGCGAGCGGCTCGCCGAACTCCTCGGCGCCCAAGCCGCCCTGCGTCTGCGCGACAAGGGCGGCGACCTCGTCCTCACCCACGTCGACCGCGTCCTGCACGCCGAGCGCGACCGGCGCCTCGCCCCGCTCGACGCCCTCGACGTCACCCCCGAGCCGCAGGCGGAGCTGATCGCCGCGCTCTCCGTACTGCAGAAGGAGAAGTGACGTGGCCGAGAAGGCGACGGAGAACGACGACCGCGTGCGGTGGGACGACGGGCTGATCGCCCGGCGGGCCGCCGCACGACTCGCCCCCGGCGACACGGCCCCCGAGGCCGACCCGGAGACGCAGGCCGACAGCGAGGACGCGCGGGGGTTCGGAGGGACGTACGGCGCCGGGCTGCGGGCGCGGCTCGACGCCCTCCACGAACTCGTCGGGCTCTCCCGCACCCGGGTCGACGGCGACGCGCTCGCCGAGGCCGGGCGGGTCCTGGACGAGGCCGCCGCCCGCCAGCGGCTCTCCTCCCGGCACACCGTCGTCGCCCTCGCCGGCGCCACCGGCAGCGGCAAGTCCACCCTCTTCAACGCCCTCGCCGGCGTCTCCGTCTCCGAGACCGGACTGCGCCGGCCCACCACCTCCGCCCCGCTCGCCCTCACCTGGTCGGAGGGGGCCGCGGGACTCCTCGACCGGCTCGGCGTGCCCGGCCGGCTGCGCCGGCGCCCCCTCGCGGGCGGCGCCGCCGACGCCGCACTCCAGCCGCTCGTCCTCATCGACCTGCCCGACCACGACTCGGCCGTCACCGCCCACCGCGACCAGGTCGACCGCGCGCTCGGCCTCGTCGACGCCGTCATCTGGGTCGTCGACCCGGAGAAGTACGCCGACGCCGCCCTCCACGAGCGATACCTGCGGCCGCTCGCCGGACACGCCGAGGTCACCTTCGTCGTCCTCAACCAGATCGACCGGCTCGCCCCCGAGGCCGCCGAACTCGTCCTCGACGATCTGCGCCGCCTCCTCGACGAGGACGGCATGGCCCTCGGCGAGCACGGCGAACCCGGCGCCACCGTGCTGCCCGTCTCCGCCCTCACCGGCGAGGGCGTGTCCGAACTCCGCGAACTCCTCGCCCGGTTCGTCCAGGAACGCACCGCCCCCGAGCGGCGCATCGCCGCCGACATCGACGCCGCCGCGGCCAGGCTGCGGCCCGCGTACGTCGCCGCCGACGCGCGGGCGGGCCTCGGGGAGCGCAGCCGCGAGGAGTTCGCCGGCCGGCTCGCCGTCGCCGTCGGCGCGCACGCGGCCGGCGAGGCGGCCGAACGGGTCTGGCGGCGCGGCGCCATCCGCGCCTGCGGCTCGCCGTGGCTCCGGCTCCACCGCTGGTACGGGCGCAAGCGCGCACACGGCTCCACCGACCCCCGGCTCGCCGCGCCCGTCGAGGACGAACTGACGGCCCGACAGCGCGTCGAACAGGCGGTACGGATCGTCGCCGACGAGGCCTCGCGGGGCCTGCCGGCGCCCTGGGCCCACGCCGTGCGGGAGGCCGCCGCGCGCGGCGCCGAAGGGCTGCCCGAGGCGCTCGACGAGCTGGCCGCCTCCCTCGGCGACCCCGCCGCCCGGCCGCCGCGCCCCGCCTGGTGGCCGGCCGCCGTCCTCGCCCAGGCCCTGATGACGCTCCTTCAACTCTTCGGGGCGCTCTGGCTGGTCGGCCAGATCGTGGGCGTCGTGGAACCCGGCCTGCTGCCGCCGGTCCTGGTGATGCTGGGCGGGATCGCCGGCGGCCCGCTCATCGAATGGGCCTGCGAGAGCGCGGTGAAGGGACCGGCCCGGAGGTACGGGCAGGAGGCCGAACGCGCCCTCGCGGAGGCGGCCGCCGCATGCGGCCGGGCCCGCGTCCTCGACCCCGTCTCCGCCGAACTGCTGCGCTACCGCGAGGTGCGCGAGCAGTACGCGAAGGTGGCCGGCCCCCGGCCCTCGCCGAGGATCGTCGGAGCGGGCGGCCGCACGAGCGGCCGGGGCGGCGGCGGCCGCGGCGGCGCCCTCCGGCTGGGTGCGACGCGGACGGGAACCCGCCTGCGGTAAGGGACCCGCCTCCGGTTAGGAGACCCGCCCGCTCCCGTCCCCCACCCCCCGCACCCCACCCCCCGCCCCCCGTCCCTCATCACCTGTCCCGCCCGCCCCGTCGATCCCCCGATCGGGTGGGCGAGTTGTCCACAGGTCGTCGGTCGTCCACAGGCGTCGGCGGGCTTTTCCTCGCCGCGTCAGCATGGTCGTCACAGAGGTTGGAACGGCGGAGGAAGAGGGACGGACATGAACGACACGACGGTGACGCTGGTGGGGAACGTGGCGACGGCGCTGGACTTCCGGGACACGCCGGCCGGGCCGGTGACCCGGTTCCGGTTCGCGGTGACCGCTCGGCGGTGGGACCGCGAGCGGGCGGTCTGGACGGACGGCGCCACCAGCTTCTACACGGTCTCGGCGTGGCGGGCGCTCGGGGCCAATCTGATGGCCTCCGTCTCGGTGGGCGAACCGCTGGTGGTGCACGGGAGGCTGAAGGTCCGTGAGGACGAGCGGGACGGGCAGCGCAAGACCTTCGTCGACGTGGACGCGCTCGCCGTCGGCCACGACCTGACGCGGGGGACCTCGGCGTTCCGGAGGACGTCGCGGGCGGAGCCGAGGGCCCCGGGGGAGGGCGACCTGACGGAGAACGAGGAGGCGCCGGAGGCGGTGCCGAGGCTCGCGCCGGCGGACGGAAGGGACCCTTGGACGGAGGCCGCGCACCAGCTGGTAACCGCTCCCTGACCTTGAGTTGTGGCTATTTGTCGACCAACTCGCCGAGGACATAACGATTCCGAGACGGAATGGTTATCTCGCTGTATGACCGGGGACCGGGAGCTTCCGCCTCCCTAGGATTCCCGAGTACTCATGCGGCACGTGAGCCCATCGAGTCACTGAGTCTGCTGGCGGGCGCTCCCCCCACGTGAATCGACCAAGTTCGCGGAGCGACTCGCCCGGAGGGGAATGCAATGTTTTCAGTCCGTGGGCGCGCTGCTGCCCGTTTGGCCGCGGCGACCCTGGTCTCGGGCCTGGTCGCCTCCAGCGCGATAGCCCTCGCGGGACCGGCGATGGCCGACGGCGGCGCCGACGCGACGCTGGGCCACCTCAAGGAGTTCGGCGACATCTGGATCGGCAAGGAGGAGGGCGACCCGATCGAGGGCGGTCTCTTCGAGCTGACCGTCGACGGCGGCGGCTCGCTGCAGGCGTACTGCATCGACCTGCTGACGCCGACCGACCCGGAGACGAAGTACAAGGAGACCGACTGGGACAAGTCGACCCTCCACGACAACCCGAACGCCGGCAAGATCCGCTGGATCCTGCAGCACTCCTACCCCGAGGTGAACGACCTCGGCGCGCTGGCCGGCAAGGCCGGCGTCGCCGCCCTGACGGGCGACGAGGCCGCCACCGCGACCCAGGCCGCGATCTGGAAGTACTCGGACAACGTCACCGCCACCCCGGTCGACCCCGAGGCCAAGGCGCTCACCGCCTACCTGGTCGCCGAGGCCGCCAAGGCGCCCGACCAGGAGGAGCCGAAGGTCTCCCTGGCCGCCGCCCCGGCGTCCATCGCGGGCAAGGCCGGCGACAAGCTCGGCCCGGTCAAGGTCACCACCACGGCCGCCGACGGCGCCGTCAAGGTCTCGCTCCCGGCCGACGCCCCGGCGAACGTCAAGGTCGTGGACAAGGACGGCAAGGCCGTCACCTCGGCGAGCAACAACACCGAGCTCTTCCTGGACGTCCCGGCCGGCACCCCCGACGGCACCACCAAGATCGGTCTGCAGGCCGAGACCGAGGTCGCCATCGGCCGTGTCTTCGCCAGCGTCGAGGGCCACGAGCAGACCCTGATCCTGGCCGGCAGCAGCAAGTCCACGATCAACACCGAGGTCACCGCCGCCTGGGCGAAGAAGGGGGCGGTCCCGGCCGTCACCGTCACCGAGAACTGCGCCAAGGGCGGCCTCGACATCACCGCCTCCAACGAGGGCGACGAGGACTGGACCTTCGACGTGAAGGGCGTCTCCTACACGATCAAGGCCGGCGAGTCCAAGACCGTCACGGTCCCGGTCGCCGAGGACGCGACGTACGACTTCACGATCACCGGCCCGAACGGCTTCTCGAAGTCCTTCCAGGGCGTCCTCGACTGCAAGACCGCCCCGAGCCCGGAGCCGTCGTCCACCGGCACCCCGTCGGCGACCCCGTCGACCGGCACGCCCACCGAGACCCCCTCGGCGAGCGCGTCCACCCCGGCGCCCACCGCCACGGACGCCTCCACCGGCACCACCGGCACCACCGGCGGTGACCTGGCCGAGACCGGCAGCTCCAACGCCACCCCGATGATCGCCGGCATCGCCGTCGCGCTCGTCCTGGTCGGCGGAGGCGCGGTGTTCTTCCTCCGCAAGAAGAAGGCCGCCGCCGGTCAGTAGTCACGGCAGCGCATGACGTCACGGGGTGATCGCACCCCGTGACCCGACGGCCCCGGACGCGCCCGCGTCCGGGGCCGTCACGCGTCCGGCGTCCCACATCCGGCGCCCGCGCGCCCGGTACTGGTTTCCGTCGGGGGGCGGCAGTGCGGCAAGATGGGTGTATCTGCCCACTCACTCTCCTGCCGGACGGTTTCTCTTGGCTGAGTACATCTACACGATGCGCAAGACGCGCAAGGCGCACGGCGACAAGGTCATCCTCGATGACGTGACGCTGAGCTTCCTGCCGGGTGCGAAGATCGGTGTGGTCGGCCCGAACGGTGCCGGTAAGTCCACCGTTCTGAAGATCATGGCCGGGCTGGAGCAGCCGTCCAACGGCGACGCCTTCCTCTCCCCGGGCTACTCGGTCGGCATCCTCATGCAGGAGCCGAAGCTCGACGAGTCCAAGACCGTCCTGGAGAACGTCGAGGACGGCGTCGCGGAGATCAAGGGCAAGCTCGACCGGTTCAACGCCATCGCCGAGGAGATGGCCACGAACTACACGGACGAGCTCATGGACGAGATGGGCAAGCTCCAGGAGGACCTGGACCACGCCGAGGCGTGGGACCTCGACACCCAGCTGGAGCAGGCCATGGACGCCCTGGGCTGCCCCCCCGGCGACTGGCCGGTCAACAACCTCTCCGGTGGCGAGAAGCGCCGCGTGGCGCTCTGCAAGCTGCTCCTGGAGGCCCCCGACCTGCTGCTCCTCGACGAGCCCACGAACCACCTCGACGCCGAGTCGGTGAACTGGCTGGAGCAGCACCTCGCCAAGTACAAGGGCACCGTCGTGGCCATCACCCACGACCGGTACTTCCTCGACAACGTGGCCGAGTGGATCCTGGAGCTCGACCGCGGCCGCGCCATCCCGTACGAGGGCAACTACTCGACCTACCTCCAGAAGAAGGCCGAGCGCCTCAAGGTCGAGGGCAAGAAGGACGAGAAGCGCGCCAAGCGCCTCAAGGAAGAGCTCGAGTGGGTGCGGTCCAACGCCAAGGGGCGTCAGGCCAAGTCCAAGGCGCGTCTCGCGCGCTACGAGGAGATGGCCGCCGAGGCCGACAAGATGCGGAAGCTGGACTTCGAGGAGATCCAGATCCCGCCGGGCCCGCGCCTGGGCTCCGTCGTCGTCGAGGTCAACAACCTCTCGAAGGCGTTCGGCGAGAAGGTCCTCATCGACGACCTCTCCTTCACCCTGCCCCGCAACGGCATCGTCGGCATCATCGGCCCGAACGGCGCCGGCAAGACCACGCTGTTCAAGATGATCCAGGGCCTGGAGACCCCCGACGCCGGCGAGATCAAGATCGGTGAGACGGTCAAGATCTCCTACGTCGACCAGGGCCGCGCCAACATCGACCCGAAGAAGACCCTGTGGGCGGTCGTCTCCGACGAGCTGGACTACATCAACGTCGGCCAGGTCGAGATGCCGTCCCGCGCCTACGTCTCCGCGTTCGGCTTCAAGGGTCCGGACCAGCAGAAGCCGGCCGGCGTGCTCTCCGGCGGTGAGCGCAACCGCCTCAACCTCGCGCTCACCCTCAAGCAGGGCGGCAACCTGCTGCTCCTCGACGAGCCCACCAACGACCTCGACGTCGAGACCCTCTCCTCCCTGGAGAACGCGCTCCTCGACTTCCCCGGCTGCGCCGTGGTCGTCTCCCACGACCGCTGGTTCCTCGACCGAGTGGCCACGCACATCCTGGCGTACGAGGGCGACTCCAAGTGGTTCTGGTTCGAGGGCAACTTCGAGTCGTACGAGAAGAACAAGGTCGAGCGGCTCGGCCCGGACGCCACCCGTCCGCACCGCGCCACCCACAAGAAGCTCACCCGGGGCTGAGGCGGTCGTGGCGAGACACATCTACCGCTGCCCCCTCCGCTGGTCGGACATGGACGCCTTCGGGCACGTCAACAACGTGGTCTTCCTCCGCTACCTGGAGGAGGCCCGGATCGACTTCATGTTCCGGCTGGCACCGGGGGACGGCAGCCCGTCCTTCTCCGGCGGGTCCGTCGTGGCCCGCCACGAGATCGACTACCTCCGCCCGCTGGTCCACCGGCACGAGCCGGTGACGGTCGAGTCGTGGGTCACGAAGATCGGCGCGGCGTCGCTGACGATCGCGTACGAGATCAAGGACCCCGAGGTCACCTACGTACGGGCCTCGACGGTCGTCGTGCCCTTCGACCTGGAGGCCCAGCGACCGCGCCGCATCTCCGAGGAGGAGCGCAGCTTCCTCCAGGAGTACGTCGACGACGGGATGACGTCCGCCGCATGACCGTCCTCGCCCCGCTGCACTTCGCCGACCCCAGGGAGGCGGCGGCCCTCGCCGCCTTCCTGGGCCGGCTGGTGCACTACGACCGCGCCGCCGCCGTCCGCCTCCAGGCCGCCGGCGGCGCGCTCGCCGTCTTCGGGCGCCCGCCGTCCTTCGAGGTCCTCGCGATCCGCACGGCCCGTCTGGAGGACGCGGTCGACCTCGACGTCACCGTCTCCGCCGGCGAGCTCCTCGACGGTGTCGAGGAGGCGTCCGGCAAGGCCGTCGTCCCCGGCGCCGTCACCGGCCCGCCGTGGGCCGGCGTCCTCCCGCCGCGCACCGGCTGGCGGCCCGTCGAGGGCCTGCCGGGCGCGGCGGAGCTGCGCGGGGCGGTCGCGGCGGCCGTCGCCGAGTTCCGCCGCCGGGACGCGGAGCTGCCCGAGGAGCGGCGCACCCGCGCCGAGCGCGACCGCGTCGGCCGGGAGATCTGGTCCCGTGTCCTCGGCGCCACCGGCCTGCCCCTGCGGGCCGTGCACGCCGCCCAGTCGCTGGGCTTCCTGCCGCCGCGGGACGTGCCGGTCGCCCTGATGGCCGCCGGGCCGTGGCTGCGCCTGCGCACCCCGTACGGCTCCGTCGCCCTCCGCACGACCCCGGCCGCGCTCACGGTCGCCCCGGCGCCGTAGCCCCCCGTGCCCTGAAGGCCGGACGCCCTCCGGTGCCCGTCGCGCACCGAGCCGTCACCATACGCGTTCGCCCGTGCCCTCCAGGGCGACCGCCGTCACCGACAGGGCCGCGGCCAGGAGCAGGAGCACCGCCGGGACGACCAGCGAGCCCCGGGCGACGTTCTCGGCGGCCGGGACCGGGTCCATGCGACGTGCCGGGTCGTAGGCGATCGTGAGCTGCTTGCCCGTGTCGCCGAGCTTCTCCTCCCAGGCGAACTCCTTCGGGTAGCCGCCCGGGCAGTCCAGCGGATGGTGGTACAGCCGCTTCGGCTGCGGCGCGCCCTCGCCGAAGGTGGGATGGTCGGTCACCCGCACCTTCCCCGCCACCACGCACTCCACCGTCGCCCCGCGCACCCGCGAGTCCCGGGCCTCGATCCACACCGCGCCCAGGCCCGCGAGCAGCAGGACCAGCGCCAGGACGCTGCCGCCCTCGCGGAAGAGCGCGTTGTGCGCCGCCGCCGCGAGCCCCGCCAGGGCCAGGCCGACCAGGACCGCGAGCGCGGTCGGCGTGCCCAGCGGCGACCGCAGCGACCAGCTTCCCCACAGGTGCAGCAGCACGCCGGCGCCCAGCGGCACGGCCACCGCGCCGGCGTACGTCAGAACGCGTCCCATCCCGACCACCCCCCCCGACTGGGACGGGCCGGAGCCGGAGCCGGTTCCTCAGCGCTCCGCGTCGTCCGGCCACACCCCGATGTGGTCCCGCTCCAGCTCCAGCGCCACCCGGTGCTCCATGCCGAGCGCCGCCGTGTAGTCCGCCGGGAGCTGGAGCCGGCCCGCGCGGTCGAGCATCGCGTACTCCCGCGCCACCAGCGACTCCTGGCCCTCCGCGTCGACCTCGGTGCGGCGCAGCACCTCGGAGGAGGTGCGGCCGTCGCGGATGGCGACCGTGCGGCGCACCTCGGTGGCGACCGCCTGGTCGTGGGTGACGATGACGATCGTCGTGCCCAGCTCCTCGTTGGCCCGGCGGAAGGAGGCGAAGACCTGCTCGCCGGTGGCCGAGTCCAGTTCGCCGGTCGGCTCGTCGGCGAGGAGGACCTTCGGGTCGTTCGCGAGGGCGACGGCGATCGCCACCCGCTGCTGCTGGCCGCCGGAGAGCTGGTGGGGCCGCCGGTCCCGGCAGTGCGCGATGTCCATCATCGCGAGCAGCTCCTCGGCCCGCCCGGCCCGCTTCCTCCTGCCTCCCGCCAACTGCATGGGCAGCGCCACGTTCTGCGCGGCCGTCAGATAGGGCAGGAGGTTGCGGGCGGTCTGCTGCCAGACGAAGCCGACGACCTCGCGGCGGTAGCGCAGCCGGTCCCTTCCGGTCATCGCGAGCAGGTCGCAGCCCGCGACCCGGGCGGCGCCGGCGGTGGGCACGTCCAAGCCCGCGAGGATGTTCATCAGGGTCGACTTGCCGGAGCCGGACGCCCCGACGAGGGCCATCAACTCGCCCTCCTTCACGAGGAGGTCGAGCCCCTGGAGCGCCTGCACCTCCACCCCGTCGGTGGTGAAGATCCGCACCAGGCGGTCGCAGGCGATCAGCGCGTCATGGCCGTACGAGGGCCGGTCGCGGTGCGCGGTGGCCCGCCGCTCCAGCTCCTCCAGGGTCGCGTTCGCGGTCGTCGTCATCGTGCGTCTCCTGCCCTGAGTTCCTTCACCGAGCCGCGCCGGCCCGTCCACCACGCCTGTACGCCCGCCGCCGCCGCGGTCAGCAGGACCACGGCCACGGCCGGCAGGACCAGCGACCACGGGTCGGCCCGCAGCCGCGTACCGCCCAGGGCCGCGCCGCCGTCCGCCATGGCCAGCGCCAGCCGGTGCAGGTCGACGCCCGGCGCGAGCAGCGGCACCGTCGCCCACCCGGCGAGGGCCCCGCCGAGCGCCGCGAAGACGGCGGGCGGCAGGGCCTCCAGGCCGAGCAGGCGCCGGCCCTGTCGGCGGGTGAGGCCCATGGTCCGCAGCCGGGCGAGCAGCGTCGCCCGCTCGGGCCCGCTCCGGGTCAGCGACAGCAGCACGGCGACCACGGCGTAGACCGCGCCCGCCCCGATCGCCGCCGCGTACAGTCCTTCGGCGCCGGACTGGAGGGGCGAGTCCACGTAGGAGCCGCGGGTCTCGCTCCGCAGCGTCACCGCCAGCTCCTTCGACGTGGCGGCGACGGCCGCCCGCAGCGCCGGGCCGTCGGGGGTGCCGGTGGCGAGCACGACGGTCGTCCGCCGGTTGGTGACGTCGGCGGCGTTGACCACCAGGAAGTTCTCGCCGCGCACCGCCGGGGTGGAGTCCCGGACCGCGACCACCTTCACGTGGAAGGCGCCGGCCGCCGCGTTCAGCAGCATGGGCCGGTCGCCGAGCCGCGCGGCGACGGCCGGGGAGGCGACCGCGGGCAGCACCCGGTCGGTGTCGCCGACGGCCTCCGGGCCGCCCTTCCCGGTGGAGGCGAGCAGCCCGGCGGGGAAGGCGCCGTTGTCGGCGCCCGCGGCGAGCCGGGCGTACGCGGCCGGGTCGACGGCGACGAGCGCCGAGCTCATCGGCTGGTCGGTGGCGATCGGGGAGGGCAGTTCGAGGCCGTACTCGACCTGGACGGGTTGCGCCTCCCGCACGCCCTTCGCGGCGCGCACCGCCTCGACGGTCCGGGGCGTCACCGGCACGCCCTCCGTGGCGCCCTCGATCCGGACGTCGGCGCCGGTGGAGAGCAGTGCCGCACGGTCGCGGGCCTCGGCGACCCCGGCGAGGACCGAGCCGCCGAAGGCGGCCGTGGTCAGCGCGAGGACGAGGGCGAGCAGCGGCAGCACGCCGGCGGAGTTGGCGCGTCCGGCACGGGCGAGGGCCAGCGGGCCGACGGCGCCGCGCATCCGGCGGGCCGGGCGGGCCAGCCAGCGCAGCGGCAGCGGCTGGAGGCGTACGAGCACGAAGGCGGCGATCACACCGACGAGCACCGGGGCGGCGCTGACCAGGTGGTCGCCGGAGTCGGCCGTGCCGCGCAGCCGCAGCGAGCCGATCGCGCCCGCCGCGAGGACGAGGACGGTCAGCTCGACGACGAGGCGGCGCCGGGACGGCCTGGCGTCCACCAGGTCCTCGCGGGCGCCGTGCAGCCGGGGCCTGCGGTGCCGCAGCACGGCCCGGAGCGGCAGCACGAGGGCCGCGACGAGGGCCACCAGGGCCGCGCCGAGGACGGACGGCAGGAGCGGCGCGGAACCGGTGAGGGCCGGGGCGCCGGGGGTGTCGGGGCCGCGGACCAGGGCGACGGCGGCCGGCAGGCCGAGCAGCGCCGCCGGGACCGTGACCGCTGCGGTCTCGCCGAGCAGCCGGAGCCCGATGCCGGGCAGGGAGGCGCCCCGGGCGCGCAGCAGGGTGAGTTCGGCGTCCCGGCGGGAGAGGAAGAGCCCGCCGGTCATGGCCACGACCACCACGGCGACGGCCCCGATGCCGAAGACGGCGACGGCGACGACGGGGGAGATGGCGTCCCTGGCCGCCGCGTACCCCGCCGAGATCTCGTCGAGCCCGGTGGCGACCAGGCCGGTGTCTCCGGTGACCTCACGGATCCTGGCCGAGGCGGGTCCGCTGCGCGCCGAGTCCACGGCGGCGGCGAGCGGTCCGGCGTCCCGCGCGGTCAGATGGCCGGCGGCGGCGGGGAAGCGCCAGAAGACCTCGACCGTGGCGGTGGTGGAGGTGAGGGCGGAGCCCGACTCGGGGGCGAGCAGGAGCCCGGCCCGCCAGTAGCGCTTCGGCTCCGGTTCGACCGTCAGCGCCAGCACCGGCGTGGAGAGCAGCGGTTCGACGACCCAGTACGGCCGCTCGGGGTCGCGGGGCTCCACGATGCCGGTCACGGTGACGGCGACCGGTTCGGCGGCGGCGCCGGGCACGTGCACGACGGAGCCGGGCTTGATCCCGAGGACCTCGGCCATCGCCGTCGTCGCCATCGCCTCGGGGCGGGCCGGGTCGCCCTTGGCCATCCGGCCCTGCCGCAGCACGGCGTGCGCGGCGAGGTCCGAGGGCGAGGCGAGGGAGAACATGACCGGTGCGTGGTCCGGCTGGGGCAGCCACGGGTCGAGGCCCGCGAGCGGCGTCATCGTCCGGATGCCGTTGACGGTCTGCTCCGGGTCGGTGCGCAGCGGCGCGGGCAGCAGGCCCCGCAGCTCCTCCTGGTCCTCGCGGAGGACGGCGGGCGCCACCCGGGCGCCCTGTTCCATCGGGTAGGTGATCTCCAGCTGGGACCGGTGGGCGGGGGCGGTCCGGATGCCGTGCCGCAGCCCGTCCGTCTCGTACGCGTCGATCACCCGCGGCAGCGCGGCGGCGAGCAGGGCCGTGACGAACACCAGCAGGGCGAGTCCGGCGGCGGCGCCGGGCGCGGCCCGCAGCCGGGTCCGCACCCAGGGGGCGACGGCCGGGGCGTGGGCCTTCTCGGAGCCGCCCGCCGCCGGTGCGGGCCGGTGGCCGGGGGACTCGCCTGCGGGCTGCATCGGGCGGGGCTCCTCGCGCGGGACGTCGGACATCAGTTGTCTCCCTGGTGGCGCAGGGTCACCGCCGGTTCGGTACGGCGCAGGGCGATGGCCGCGACGACCGCGAGCGGCAGGGCGGCGACCCCGGCGAGGAGCAGGGCCACCTCGCCGAGGGGCAGTTCGACCAGGACCGGCGGAACAGGCCGGGTGGCCCGGCCGGTGAGCACCACGAGCGGCACGACCACCCGGGCCAGCAGGGCGCCGAGGGCGACGCCCACCAGGAGGCCCACCGCGATCAGGACGCCCTGTTCGGCGGCGAGGAGCCGGGCGAGCCGGCGGCGCGGCGCGCCGAGGGCCCGCAGGACCGCGAACTCGGCGGCCCGCTCCCGTACGGAACCGGCCGAGCCGACCGCGAACCCGACCGCGGCGAGGGCCGCGGCGGCGGCAGCCACCGCCATGAGGGCGGTGTGGGGGCCCGCGCCGAGCGGGTCGCCGAGCAGGTCCTCGGCGATCGCGTCGCGGACGACGATTTCGCCGGGCTCGTCGTCGGCCCCGTCGCGCAGCGCCGTCACGACGGTGTCGGCACGGCCTGGTTCGGGCGTCAGCCACCACTCGGTGGGCGCCACCGGGGCGTTGGCGTCGGCGGTCGACAGGTACCGGTTGACGGCGGTCAGGTCGAGGAGCACGCCGCCGCCGTCCTGGGGCACGTGCACCGCGGCCTCGGCGTCGGTGGTCCGGCCCGAGGTCCCGGTGGTCGGCAGGTCCTCGACGACCCGGGTGACGGTCACGCCGACCTGGCGGCCGCCCAGCGAGAGCTGGAGGGTGTCGCCCGGTTTCGCCCGGGCCGCCTCCATGAACGCGGTGGTCGCGATCGCCGGCAGCCGCCCGGGCCGCTTCGGCACGGGCGCGGTCAGCCGCACCGCGTACTCCTCCGCCAGCGCGGAGCGGGTCCCGGTGAAGTCGCCGTGGAGGGTGTACGGGACGGAGTACGGGCGCTGCCCGCCGTTCGCCGAGGGGGAGCCGGCCGAGCCGTTCAGCCGTGCGTCCTCCCGGTTGCCGTCGAGGGACTGCTCGGAGGCGGCGGACCAGCCGGAGAGGGTGCCCGCCGGGTCCGCGGTGCGGAGGACCTCGTCGTCCGCGGTGGTGCCGAGCAGGTCGACGCGGAGGGCCTGGGAGCGTTCGGTGCCCTCGGAGAAGCGGGCGGTGAGCTCGATGCCGGTGAGGACGAGACCGGCGTCGGCGCGGACGCCGTCCGAGGACAGCGGGCCGAGGCCGAGGGTGAAGCGGTGGGCGCGGCCGTCGGCGGGCAGCTGCCCCACCGGCTGCCGGGTCGGGATCCCGTTCGCGTCCTCCAGGGTGAGCGTGACCCGGGCCGCGGTGCTGCCGCGCGGCGCCGTAGCGCGCAGGTCGACGACGAGCGAGCGGCTGCCCTCCGGCACCGCGAACCCGGGACGGGTGTCGTCCCGGGGGGTGAGCGGGGCGAGCAGCCGGGCCGGCGTGCCGCCCGCCAGGTCCTCGCGCATGAGGAGGCTGCCGGAGAGCCGCTCGGTGGCGGCGGCGAGCACGGTCGCCTGGTGGCCGGCGACGTCCACCCCGGTCCGGAACACCGGGGTGACCTCGCGCACCCCGGGGACACGGGCGAGCCGCGCGGCCCTGGCGGGGTCGCCGGGGCCGGCGCCGAGGACCCGCACCGCCGCGCCGGCCCGGAAGTCGGCCTGGTCGTGCTGCGACCGCTCCCACGAGCGGCTCTGACCGATCGCCAGCATGCCCATCGCCACGGCGAGGACGAGCAGCAGCACCGGGCCCGCGCCGCGCAGCGGCCGGCGGCTGAACTGCCAGCCGGCCAGTGCGGCCGACAGGCCCCGGCCGCCGGCCGCGCGCCGTTCGGCGAGCCGGGCGGCGGGCGGCAGCAGACGCAGCGTCAGGACCGTGCCGGCGAGCAGCGCGAGCGCGGGCGCGGCGATGAGCACCGGGTCGATCCCGGAGCCGTCGGCGGCGGCCTCCGGGGTCCGCCGCAGCTGCCAGAGCGCGATGCCCGCGATGACGAGCAGCCCGAGGTCCGCGCCCGCCCGCACCGGCCACGGGAGCGTTCCGGCGCGGGCCCTGCGCAGGCTGACGGCGTCGCCGTCGCGGGTGGCGAGCGCGGGGGCGACGACGGCCGCCGCGCAGGCCAGCGCCACCCCGGCGGCGACCAGCCGGACCGTGGCGCCGGGTGAGGAGTCGAGGCGCACCCCGAGCTCGGACAGCCCGGACCGTTCGGCGAAGAGCCGGGTCAGCGGACCGGTGAGCAGCGGTGCGAGGAGCGCGGCGGGCAGGGCCAGGAGCAGCGCCTCGGCGGCGGCGAGCCCGGCGATCCGGCGCCGGGAGCCACCGCGGGCCCGCAGCAGCGCGGTCTCGCCGGAGCGTTCGGTGCTGAGCAGCCGGGCGACGAGCAGCAGCGCGTAGGCGGCGAGCAGCACCAGCTGCACGGCGACGATGAGGAGGGTGGAACGGGAGACGGCGAGGGCGCGCTCGGTCTGCGCGAGGACGGTGGGCAGGCCGGTGACGACGTTGATCGTCGTCCCGAAGGCCGTGGTGTCGGCGAGCAACCGGGCCGGCTCCCGGGTCGCCGCCTCGCGCAGCGGCGCGACGCCGTCGGTGTCGAGGCGGGAGAAGTCGGCGGCGGCGAGCCAGGAGGTCTCGCCGGGGGCGAGGGAGCCGGAGGAGAGGACGGCCGGGTCGGCGAGCAGCGGTCCGTAGGTGGTGAAGGAGACGGTCCGCACGCCGCGGCCGCCGACCTGGTCGAGCCGCCAGTACGGGTCGGCCGGGTCCGCCGCCCGGTAGACGCCCGTGATCCGGACCCGCACCGTCTTCTCGGTGAGCTGGTCGGTGACGTGGAGGACGGCGCCGGGGTCGATTCCCAGCCGCTTCGCCGCCTCCTCGGGCAGCGCCGTCTCGACGACGCCGCCGGGGCGGGCGGCCGACGGCCAGGCGCCGCGGACGAGGGCGAGCCGCGCGCGGTCGAGCGCCGCGAAGTAGGTCAGGTCCGGGTCGCCAGCGCGGGCCGCGGGCGGCTGGAGCGAGCGGGGCAGCGCGTACGACCCCGAGGACTCCAGGCGCCGCACGGTGACGGGCAGTCCGTCGAAGGCGCGCCGGGCGCTGTCGGTCACGGCCGCGTCGGCGGCGGCCCGCCGCTCGGCCGGGACCTGCCCGGAGACGAGCAGGGTCGCGGCGGCGGCCGAGCGGTCGCGCAGGCCGGCCTGGAGGGCGGCGTCGCCGAGGGAGGAGGAGAAGCCGGCGAGGGTGGCGAGCACGGTCGTCGTCAGGACGACGGCCAGCAAGGCCGCGCCGAGCAGCAGCCGGTGAGCCCTGACGCGCAGAAGTACGAACCCCGTCACCCATCCCCCTGGCCGCTCGCGCATCTTCGAAGCGTTCCGGGAATGCTTTCATCGGCCACGGGTCGGTGGAAACCGCTTGCGCACAGACCTTGATGCGATCGTGACCGTTAATCGGTCATTCATCCCCGGAATGTGTTCATCCGGTGGCGCGGAGTGGTCTGTACCGGTGCGGGGGTGGGGCGGGGGTGAGGCGGGGTCGTCTCAGCCTTCGGTGTTCACCATCGAGGCCGCCGCGTACGTCATGTACCGCCACAACTGCGCGTCGTGCTCCGGCGACAGCTCCAGGCTGTCGATCGCGGCGCGCATGTGCCGCAGCCAGGCGTCGTGCGCGGCCCGGTCGACGGCGAAGGGGGCGTGCCGCATCCGCAGCCGGGGGTGGCCGCGGCGCTCGCTGTAGGTGCCGGGACCGCCCCAGTACTGCATCAGGAAGAGGGCGAAGCGCTCCTCGGCCGGGCCGAGGTCCTCCTCGGGGTACATCGGGCGGAGCAGCGGGTCCCCGGCGACGCCCTCGTAGAAGCGCCGGACGAGGCGGCGAAACGTCTCCTCGCCGCCGACCTGCTCGTAGAAGCTCTGCTCGTTCACCGTTCCATCGTCTCAGACGCACCGGCGGAGGACCGGAGGCGTAGGACCTGTCCGGTCCCGCCCCCGGCCCTCCGGTGCTCAGCCGCGCCGGACGGTGATCGTCGTCCAGGCGCCGACGTGCACCCGGTCGCCGTCCTGGAGCTGGACCGGGACGTACGGCTGGATCGGCTCGTCACCGCCGTTGACCGTGGTGCCGTTCGTGGAGTTCTGGTCCACCACCGCCCACGAGCCGTCCGGCTGCTGCACCAGCACGGCGTGCTGGTGCGAGACGCCCGGGTCCTCCGGCGGCACGGACAGGTCGATGTCCGGCGCCTCGCCCGTGGAGTGCCGGCGCCGGCCGATGGACACCTGGTTGCCCTGCAGCGGCAGTTGCTTCGGCGGCGCGTACGCGGGCAGGTTGAGCCCCGACGCCTCCGGGCCGCTGCGGCGCATCATCGCCATGAAGTAGTCGCGGTCCGGGCCGACGTACGCCGTCCACCCCTGCGACCGAGGAGGCTGCGGGGGCTGCGCCTGCGACGGCGGGGACAGCACCCAGTCGTCATCGGCGGCGGCGGCCGCGCGCGGCGGTGCCTGGTGGTGCGTCGGCTCGGCACCGAGCGGCTCGGCCGGCCGGTTCACCTGCGAGGGCCGCGAGTCGTGGTACCCGAACGGATCCTGCGACGCGCCCGGCCCGGGCGCCGGCGGCTGGGAGGCCGGGAACCCGGGCGGCGGCGCCGAAGGACGCTGCGCCTGCGGGGGCGCGATCGGGGTGTACGAGGTCGCGGTACCGGTCAGGAAGTTCCACCGGCACTCCTCGCAGAACGGCGCCATGTGCTCGCGAGGCGTCCGGCACTGCGGGCACAGCTCCGCCTGCGCGGTCGCATGCGGATCCGCCCCGAACCCCCGGGGCCCACCCGAACCTCCGAACCCACTCGCCCCACCGGGCCCGTTGGGGCCGCCCGGGCCGCCCGGGCCGTTGGGCCCGCCCGGGCCGCCGGGGCCGCCGGGGCCGTTCGGTCCCCCGGGGCCGCCGGGGTACGAGGGGCCGCCGCCGGGACCGCCGGGACCGCCGGGACCGCCCGGAGCGCCGGGGCCACCGGGAGCTCCGGGGAACCCGGGAGCACCCGGACCGCCGGGGAGGCCGGGACCGTCCGGGGCACCGGGACCACCAGGGGCGCCGGGGCCACCGGGGAAGCGCGGGCCACCGGGAGCGCCGGGCCCGCCGGGGAAGCCGGGCCCTGCGGGAGCGCCGGGGCCGCCCGAGCCGTTGGGGGCGCCGGGAGCACCGGGTCCGCCCGGAGCGCCGGGACCGGCCGATGTACCCGGACCGCCCGGACCGCCGGAGAAGCCGGGGCCGCCCGGAGCGCCGGGCGCACCGGGGCCACCGGAGAAGCCGGGGCCGTCGGAGCCGCCGGGGAAGCCTGAGCCGCCAGGTCCGCCGGGACCACGCTGCGGACCGTGGCCGTCCGAGCCGCCCGGTCCGCCCTGCGGGCCGGGGCCGCCAGGGAAGCCGGGACCGCCGGGCGCCCCGGGGGCACCCGGGAAGCCGGGAGCGTTCGAGCCGCCGCCGGGACCGTTGGGGTGGCCGGGTCCGCCCGGGCCGCCGGGGCCACCCGGGAATCCGGGGCCGCCAGGGGCGCTGGGGAAGCCCGAGCCTTCCGGCCCGCCGGGGCGACCGGCGTCACCCGGGCCACCGGGGAAGCCGGGTCCGCCGGGCGCACTCGGTCCGCCCGGCCTGCCGGGACCGTCGGAGAAGCCGGACCCACCCGGGAAGCCCGGGCCGCCAGGTCCTTCGGACCCACCCGGCCCGCCGGGTCGACCGGCCCCGCCGGGGCCGTGGGGGAAACCGGGTGCACCGGGACCGCCGGAGGCACCGGGGCCGCCCGGGGCGCCGGGGAAGCCTGAGCCTTCCGGGCCGCCGGGGCGACCGGAGTCACCCGGGCCACCGGGGAAGCCGGGTCCGCCGGGTGCACTCGGTCCGCCCGGCCTGCCGGGACCGTCGGAGAAGCCGGACCCACCGGGACCGCCCGGAGCACCGGGGAAGCCGGGCCGACCGGGACCACCCGGGCCGTCGGAGAAGCCGGGGCCGCCGGGTCGGCCCGATCCACCCGCGTTGTCAGGGAAACCAGGACCACCGGGCCGACCGGCTCCACCCGGGCCGTCGGAGAAGCCGGGGCCGCCAGGGCTCCCGGGTGCGGGCCGACCGGCCCCACCAGGACCGTCGGGGAAGCCGGGTCCACCGGCCCCGCCAGGACCGTCGGGGCGACCGGCACCGCTCGGGCCGTCGGGGAAGCCTGGGGCGCCGGGGCCGCCGTTCTGGGGCGGGTAGCCGTAGGCCGGGGGTGGGGGAGGGGGGCCGGGGGGGCCCGGGGGTGTGGGGGCCGGCTGCGCACCCGCCCCGGCCATGCGGTGGCCGCAGACCTCGCACCAGTCGTCGGAGACCGACTGGTGTCCGTTCGGGCAGGTCGGCATGTCGGTGCTCCCCCTCTCGTCGTCCGGCCCGGGCGGGCCGGGCTACCTCTTGACGCGAACGGTCTTGGTGGAGCGCGTCTCGAGTGTCATCTCGTCCGCCTCCGCGACCTTCGCTTTCAACCGCACAGTACCCGCCGCCGCATCGACCACGTCCACCACCTTCGAAAGGAGTTTCGCGGTATCCGCGTTCCCGGAGGCCGCCGCGAGCTGCACCGCCCGGCCCAGCTTCGCGGTCGCTCCGTCCTGATCGCCCGATTTGCGCGCGTCCAGGCCGGCCTGGATCGCGTCCGCGAGCTCGGCCTGGCCGGTGTAGTGCGCGACCTGCGGATCGATGGCCGTGGTCATCGCCACGTCGTGCGTCCACACGGCCCGTATCAGTCCTTGGGACACCGCCCGGGCCTCGCCGCCCAGCGGGTCGGGGACGATCAGGGAGGCGCGGGCGGCGAGCATCTCCTGCCCGACGGCGTTCGCCGGGACCCGTACGCGCACGTGGTAGTCGCGGGACTCGTCGCCCCAGGAGCCGAGGGGGTAGTCGCCGGAGCGCGGCCCGCTGTCCGTGCGGCGGGCGGTCAGGTCCGCGACCGTCGGGGCGACCTGCCTCACGAAGACGAGCTCCGCGCCGACCGGCGTCCACAGCCGCAGGGCCACGTCGGCGACGGCCTTGCCCATGACGTTCTCCATCATGGCCGTGAAGTCGGCGGCGAGCCCGGCCGGATCGGCGACGATGTCGGCGGAGCCGAGCAGCGCCGAGGCGATCCCGGTGACCTCCTTGACCTCCCAGTCCGTGCCGACGCCCCGCGCGTCACAGGTGAAGCGGCCCGCGCAGGCGTCGAGCGCGGCCCGCAGCGCCTCGGGCGTCTCGTGCTCGTTGCGCCCGTCGGTGAGCAGCACCGCGTGCCGGATGACGAGGTCCTCCCCGCCGAGGAGCGCGTCGGCGAGCCGCAGCCAGGTGCCGATCGCGGTGCCGCCGTCGGCGGTGAGCCGCCCCAGCGCCTCCTTGGCCTCGGCGCGGGTCCGCGGGCCGGCGACGGCCAGCCGGCCGTGGTCGGGGTAGACGGGGACGGCGGCGTGGTTGCCGGCGACGACGGCGAAGGACGTGCCGTCGCGGAGGGTGTCGATCGCGGCGGCGGTCGCCGCCCGGGCGCCCTCCATCTTCGTCGGCGGGTAGTCCATCGAGCCCGAGCAGTCGACCACGATCACCACTCCGGCGGGGCCGCCGGAGGTGACGCCCCGCGCCCCGCTGGTGCCGCCGCCGGTGGCCGTCACGGTGACGACGGCGTCGACGTCCCGCCCGCCGACCGGCAGGTACTCGTTCTGGTGGACGTCGACCGAGAACTGCGGGACGGACGGCTTGGCGAAGTTCGCCATCTGGTTTCGGCTCCTCGGAGGGCGGCGGCGGAAGGTGACGGTCGGTCAGGGAACGGGTGTCCCCGGCGGCGTCGGGGCGAACGGCGTCACCGCGACCGTGATGTTGTCGTGCCCGCCGCCGTCGAGGGCGTGGCCGACGAGGACCCGGGCCGCGTGCAGCGGCCGGAGCGCCGCGTCGGCGGGGACGACGCCGGCCATCGCCTCGGCCGCCTCCGCGTAGTTCCACAGCCCGTCGGTGCACACCACCACGACCCCGGCCCGGTCGGGCTTGAACGCGGCGGTGTGCGGCTCCAGTTCGTACGCGTCGGCGCCGAGCCAGCCGGTGATGGCGTGGGCGCGTTCGTCCGCGTACGCCTGCGCCTCGTTCATCAGGCCCGCCTTGACCATCTGCGCGGCCCACGAGTCGTCCTCGGTGAGCCGGGCGGCGGGCGCGGTGCGGTCGTCGGGCACCCAGTAGGCGCGGCTGTCGCCGACCCAGCCGACGACGAGCAGCCCGTCGGTGACGACGGAGCCGACGATGGTGCAGGCGGGGGAGTTGCCGCCGTGGAGGGAGTCGGCGCCGGCCTCGGGCCCTTCGGTACGGGCCAGCGCGGTGACGGCCTCGGCGGCGGCGACGATCGCCTCGTGCATGGCCTGCTGCGGATGGGTGCCGCGCGGCAGCGCCTCGTCGAGCACGGCGCCGGCCGCACGGGCGGCGGCGGCGGACGCCTCGTCGGGGCGGTGGGCGGAGGAGACGCCGTCGCACACGATCGCGACGGTCGCCGGCCGGCCGTCGGGCAGGCGGGTCTCGGTGACCGCGAACGAGTCCTCGTTGCGGTGGTGGCGCAGCCCCCGGTCGCTGACGGCGGCCACCGTGCCGAGCTCCCGCTCCATGTGGTCGCGCTCGCGGGGCTGGGCGTGCCCGCAGTTCTCGCAGTAGCCGTCGCCGTCGACCCGCCCGGCCCGGCAGGCCACGCAGAGCCCGTCGGCCGCGTCCCCGGCGGGCTCCGGCGCCGGGACCTCCGGCTCCACCCGCACGGCGGCCCGCGGATCAGGCGCGGCGAGCTCGAAGTCGCCGCCGCCGCGCACGGTCTCGCCGAGCGGCGCCGCCGGCGGCCCGTCCGTGCGCACCGGGACCGCCGGCAGGTCATGCCCGCCCGAGTCGGTGCCCGGCAGCTCGCCGGGATGCTGGGTCAGCGTCGACAGCGAGCCGGGTTCCCGGGGCGGGGCCTCGGGCCAGACGGGCGCGGCGATCGGCATGGTCGGCCGGTCCTGCCCGGCGGGCAGTTCGGCGGCGGCCGTCAGTTCGTGGCCGCAGGCCCCGCAGAAGCGGTCTCTCGGGTCCACGGGCTCCCCGCACTCCGGGTCCGGGCAGACGGCGAGGCCGTGCGACGGCGGCTGGGGCTTCTGGGACATCCTCACACCCACGTCCTGGGGCGGTAGCGGTTGGCCCGCTCCACCAGTTCGATCCTCTCCTCGCCCCGCTGGGCGAGCCGGGCCAGCGCCCGGTGGGCGCGCTCCAGGCCGAAGCGGAGCCCGTTCTCGTCCAGTGCGCTCCCGAGCAGCGGCTCCCCGCCGCCCGGCGCGGCACCGGGACTTCCGGAGAGTACCCAGTCGAGGGCGGTACCGAGCACTTCGGTCGTCAACCGCTCCCGGCGCACCGGGTCGAGGCCGAAGCCGCCCAGGGCGGAGACCTGCGCGGCGGCCGCGGTCAGGTCGGCGCCGAGCGGTTCGCGCGGCGGCCGCCGCCGCAGCCGGGCCCGTACGGCCGCGACCCGAGCCGCCGTGTAGTGGATGGAGGACTCCGGTACGGATTCGAGGGCGGCGACCGCCCCCGCGCGGTCCCCGGCGGCGAGCCGCACCCGGGCGAGACCGAAGGCGGCGCTGACGAATCCGGGGTCGGTCGCCCACACCAGGTGGTAGTACTCGGCGGCGTTGTCGAGCTGGCCGAGGACCTCCGCGCAGACGCCGAGCGCCAGCTTGGGCGCCGGTTCGCCGGGGAAGGCGTCGTAGACCGCGTCGAAGGCGACCGCCGCGTGGGTCAGGTCGCCGTTCACGAGCGAGGCCACGCCCCGGTGCCACACCACCCGCCAGTCGTCGGCGTCCCACTGCTCCAGGGCGCCGAGCGTCTGCCCGGCGGCGACCGGGTCCCGCAGGTCGAGCTGGGCCCGCAGGGCGCGCAGCCGCAGTTCGGGGGTGTCGGCGGGCGCGGCCCGCAGCGCGCCGAGGAGTTCGGCGGGAGCGGCGGCGAGGAGCCCGGCGAGGAAGCCGGCGTTGGCGTCCGCCGGGTCGACCCGCGGTGCCGGCAGTGCCAGCGCGGTGGCCGCCACGTCGAGCGGGGCGAGCAGCGCGCCGAGGCCCTGACCGGCGGGGACGCCGGCGGCGGCCGGGGGAGCGGAGCGCCGGGCCCGGCCGGTGCGGCGCGCGCCGAGCACCGACACGTCCCCGGAGTCCTCCGCGAAGAGCACCGTGTCGGTGACCTTGACCTCCGGACCGAAGAGCGTCGAGAGCGCGGGCCTGGGCCGCCCCGACTGGAGGGCGACGACCTCCCGCAGCACCCCGGTGAGCTGCTCGGCCATCTCCTCGGCGGAGGCGAAGCGGCGGGCCGGGTCCGGGTCGGTGGCGCGCACCAGGAACCGGTAGAAGGACTCGTACCGCTGGAAGACCTCGATGTGCTCCGGCTCGGGCAGCGAGTCCGCGAAGACGTTGGTGTAGCCCTGGAAGTCGAAGGTGAGGACGGCGAGCGTGCGCGCGACCGTGTACAGGTCGCTGGCGACGGAGGGGCCGACCTCGGCGACCTCGGGCGCCTGGTAGCCGACCGTTCCGTAGATCGCCGACTCGTCGTCGTCCATCCGCCGGACCGCGCCCATGTCGATGAGCTTCAGCTGGTCCTCGGTCTGCAGCGCGTTGTCCACCTTGAAGTCGCAGTACAGCAGGTTGCGGCTGTGCAGATGGCCGAGGGCCTCCAGGGCCTCGATGCCGTACGCGCAGGCCTGCTCGACGGGGAGCGGGTCGCGCCGGCCCTCGGGGGTCCGCCGGTCGTTGGCGATCTCCTTGAGGGACTTGCCGCCGACGTACTCCATGACGATGTAGCCGTCGAGGGAGCCGGTGCGCGGGTCGAGGTGCTCGACGAAGTTGTAGATCCGCACGATGTTGGAGTGCTCGATCTCGGCGAGGAAGCGGCGCTCCGAGATCGCCGCCGCCATGGCGTCCTGGTCGCCGGTGTCGAGCAGGCCCTTGAGGACCACCCAGCGGTCGGAGACCGCCCGGTCGACGGCGAGGTAGATCCAGCCGAGGCCGCCGTGGGCGAGACAGCCCGCCACCTCGTACTGCCCGTGCACCACGTCCCCGGCGCGCAGCTTCGGCACGAAGGAGTACGGGTGCCCGCACGAGGTGCAGAAGCCCTCGGTGCGGCCCGGCCGGTCGCCGCGCGGACGGCCCACCGGCGCCCCGCAGTCGGATCGGGAGCAGAATCGCTTCCGCTCGGGCACCTCGGGGTCCGCCATCACCGCCGCGCGCGGATCCGGGCGCGGCACCTCCGGGATCGTGACGAGCCCCGCGCCCAGCCGCTTCCGCGCCGACTGCCCGGTCGACGAACGCGAGCTGCGCACGGACACCGAACGGCCGGTGCTCCGCCCCGACAGCGCCCGCGACAGCCGCCCGGACACCGAGCGGCGCGAGGACGACGAGCGGGACGAGGCCCGCGAGGACGCCCGCGAACCGCTGCGCGCGGACGCCGAGTCGGGCCCCCAGGCCGCCGCCTCGGACGGCGCGCCGAAGCCTTCGCCCGTACCGGTGCGCGGGCCCGCCCCCGACCTGCCGGGGACGGCGACCCCGGTCGGGTTGGCCTGGAGCCGGCCGCTCGGCGCCACCACCGGCGCGAGCCCGCACGTGTCGCAGTACAGCTCGCCGCCGCCCACGTCCTCGTACGCGCCCTCGCAGCCGGGCCGCTGGCAGCCCCCCGGCGCTCCGATACCGCTCACCACTGTCGTCCTCCCGTGTCCGACGGACCGTCCGACGGACCGGACACCAGGTCCGCCACCGCCCGCTGGTAACGCAGCACGGCCTGCTCCGCCGCCCGCAGGTCGCAGGGCGCGCTCCACAGCATGCGGCGCGCCGTGTCGTACCGCTCGGTCAGGAACGGGTCGTCCGCCCCGCCGAGCCGGACCGCCCTCGCCCGGTACGCGTCGAGCCGGCCGCGCAGCTCCGCCCGCACCGCGAGCGGCGCCGTCACCGCCGTCAGCTGGTCCCGGGCGCGCAGCAACTCCTCCTCCGCCTCCCCCTCCAGCGCGTCGAGCAGGGGTGAGAGGCGGTGCCACAGGGCGTGCCGCCGGTACTCGGCGGCGGCCTGGAGCCGTTCCTGGAGTGCCGTCGGCGGCCCGCTCACGGCCGGCACCTCGGAGGCGGCGATCTTGGCGAGGACCTCGCCGCGCGCCACCCGCGCCTCGGCGAGCGTCCGGTCGGCCCGGGACAGCACGTCGCGCAGCCGCAGCAGCCGCTCCTCGGAGTCCTGTCGCACCGCGAGGACCGCCTCGATCTCCCGCCGCACGTCCTCCAGGGCGAGCGCCGCCCGGTCGTACCGCCCGGTGTCGGGCCGGCCGCCGCCGGGCGCCGAACTCCCCGCCGCCGGGCGCCAGAACGCCAGCGGGTCGGTCACCACCAGCGAGCGCAGCTCGGCCAGCTCGGCGGTGATGGACTCCAGCTCGTCCCCGGCCGGGTGCTCCCCGGGCCGCACCCCCACCGAGTGGGCGAGGGACCGCGTCCGCCCCAGTTCGGCGGCGAGCAGGTCTATCCGCGCGGGCAGCGCCGACCACACCGCGTCCGCCGTGACCACCACGTCGAGGGAGGCCGCGTACAGCTCGTTCATCCGCCGCACCAGGCCGTCGAGGGTGAACCGGTCGGCGAGCAGCGCCTCTTCGCCGGCGCCGCCCGGCACGTGCACCGATGCGCCGCGCAGCCGCTCGGTCAGCTCGGCCAGCTCCTCGGGGGTCGGCCACGTGTGCCGCGAGCGGACCTCGCGGGCCTCGCGCAGCGCCGCCGTGTAGGCGTCGAAGCAGTTCCAGAGCACGGTGATGGTCCGCTCGGTCGACGCCCAGCGCTCCCGGGTGGTGCCGGTGAGCCCGGCGCCTTCGAGGAGCCGCCGGCCGGCGTGGTCCTGGAGCGCGAGGAGCGAGTCCTCGACCGCCTTGTGCTCCGCGCCGAGGCGCGCCAGCGCACGGTCCACCTCGTCCCGGTCCATCACCGGCCCGGGGGGTCCCGTGACGCCCATCGCTCTCCTCATCTCGTCGTTCCGTGCGGGGGCCTAGCGGTACAGCGGCTCGGGCGGCTCGGCCTTCCCGAGCCCGGCCTCCAGCCAGACGCCGTACGCCTCCTGCCAGCGGCCCTTGCGGTAGTCCTCCAGGACCTTGTTGACCCGGCGCACCAGATCGTCGTTGCCGAGCTTGGCCGCCACCCCGTAGTACTCCTCGGTGAACGGCTCGCCCTTCAACTCCACCGCCGGGTCCTGCGCGGCCTGTCCGGCCGCCAGGGCGTTGTCGGTGACGATCGCGTCGACCTCGCCCATCTGGAGCCGGGCCAGGCAGTCCAGCTGGTTGGGCACGGTCAGCAGGTTCCGGTCGGCGGGGGTGCCCTCGCCCTCGTCCTCGATGATCGCGCCGAAGGACCGCTCCACCAGCGCCTCGTGGGCGGTGGAGCCCTCGGCGGTGCAGATCCTGCGGCCCTTCAGCGAGGCGTCGTGGCCGGTGATCGGGGAGGTCTTCGGGGCGAGGACCTGCTGGCCGGCCCGGAAGTAGGCGGTGGAGAAGGCCACCTGCTTGATCCGCTTGCAGTTGATGGTCATCGTGCGGACCACCAGGTCCACCGTGCCGCGGTCCAGGGCGGCGATCCGCTGGTTGGTGGGCACCGCGCGGAAGACGACCGCGTCCTCGCTGCCCAGCAGGTCCCCGGCTATCGCCCGGGCCAGGGCGATGTCGAAGCCCTCCAGGGTGCCGGTCTCCGGGTCGCGGAAGCCCCAGCGGTAGCTGGACTGGTCGACGCCCACGATCAGCTTGCCCCGCCGCTTGATCGCGGCGACCGAGGGCCCGTCCTCGGTCGAGGGCCGCAGCGAGGCCTCCGGGTTCTCGCAGGTGTCGGCCTTGACCTGGAGGGCGGTGCCCACGCCGGGGCCGGGCCCGAACGGGCCCGCGGACGGGGCCGGGCCGTCCCCGCCGCGGGTCAGCGGCAGCAGGGTCAGTGAGGCGGTCAGCGCGCAGGCCACGCCCATCGCCGCCACCCCGCCCCAGCCGCGCAGCCGCCGGGCCGCCCGCCGCGCCGCGGGCTCGTCGTCGGGTGTCATTCCGCCTCCTCTCACCGGTACTCCGCCAGTCTTCGGTTGATGCCGAGCACCGCGCCGAGGGCGCCGAGGGCGCCGAGCGCGGCCGCGCCGAGCGGGAGCCCGGTCAGCGCGTCCACCGCGCCGCGCGCGGAGCGGGTGAACTGGTCCTGTTCGTGGGCGAGGGCACGCTCCAGGGCGGCGTCGACCTGGTCGAAGGACCAGCCGGCCGACTCCTTCGCCCCGTCCGTGCCCTTCGGGCCGATGATCCGGTCCAGGGCGGCCTGGTAGTCGCCGGCCTCGCCGAGCTCCCGCGCGGCGGCGTGCCGCTCGCGCCACTCGTCCGCCCGGGCCGTGGCCTCGGTCAGCGGTCTGCGGCCGGCCTCGTCCTCGGCGAGCCGCGTCGCGCGGGCCAGCGCGTCGGTGAGCGCCGCCATGCCCTTCGCGTACTCCGCCTCGTACTTGTCGTCCTTGCCGTCCTCGGTGAGCACCGCGCCCCGCGCGACCTGCGTCAGGTTCTCGTTGGCGCGGGCCTTGAGGGAGCTGATCCGCGCCTCGTTGAGCAGCTGGAGGGACTGCTGGCCCTCGGTCCGCGCCGAGCCGAGGCCGGCGCGGGCCAGGGCGTGCGCGCCGGCGAGCCAGAGCAGCACCGCCAGGGTGGCGGCGGTGGCGGCGAGCAGTCCCCGGCTGAACACGCGGTGGGTTCTGAGGTACTCGCGCCGCTGCGCCCACACCAGGGCGCCGAGGGCGAGGGCCCCGGCACCGAGCGCCAGGTGGGGCCAGGCGCGGGCGTCGTCGTCGTCCCGGTGCAGCCGGGCGGTCTCCGCCGCGTAGAGCCGCTCGGCGGCGGGCAGCAGCCGGGTGGTCATCTCCTGGTTGGCGTACCGCAGATAGGCGCCGCCCAGGGGGAGGCCCTGGCGGTTGGCGGCCCGGGCCCGCTCCATCAGCCCGGCGTAGCGCGGCAGCAGTTCGTTGAGTGCGGTGATCTGGCGGGCCGACTCGTCGGAGCCGTCGGTGTTCGCCGCGGCCTTCACCAGGAGCCGGGAGGCGGTGGCGAGGTCGCGGTCGTAGCGGGCGCGCGACTCGGCGGGTTCGAGGGTGCCGGCGAGGAATCCGGCCGCGGCGGTCGAGTCGGCGTCGGCCAGCGAGCGGTAGATCGCGGCGGCGTCCGCGCTCAGCGGCTGGCTGCTTCCGACGACGGCCTCGGCGGAGCCGGCCCGGTCGGCCGCCTCCAGGCCGGCGACGGTGCCCAGGGCGAGGACGAGCAGGGCCAGGACGGCCCCGAGGATCCGCAGCCGTCCCGGCTCGGTGGTCGCGGTCTCGCGCAGCACCTCGCGCCCGGTCGCCCAGGCGCCCCGCGCGGGCGGCGGCACGGCTCCGACGGCGGCGGCGCGAGAGACCTGCCCCGGTACGACCGGCCGCGCGGGCGCGGGCGCCGGGCCGTGCGGCGCCGCGGCGGGCGCGCTCGATGGCTGTGTCACGTGACCTCCCCCTCGGTCTCGACGTCGATCGACCCCGGCGAGCAGTATGGCCGCAGGCGGCCCGGCCGCACACCGGGAATGACACGATCTTGTGCCTATCGTGCCCCACGCGAGGGGGACTTCCGCGGGCGAGCCCCCCTCGCCCCGCTCCGGCCCCGCCTCCGACCCGCTCGTACCCTCCTCGAACCGCCCTCGCATTCTCCTCGAACCGGACTCGAACCGATCTCGAACCCAACCTGAACCGGGCTCGAACCGCGCTCGATCCCGACCTGAACCCGGCCCTGACCGGCCCACCGGCTCGAACCCGGCTCGAACACCTATCACTCGGAAAACGCCCGATCCCCCGGATCGGTTCCGCCCGGGGGATCGCTCGAACAGGTGAACATGAGGCGGGTTCAGCCCGGGTACTGCCCCCGCAGCCGCTCCGCGGCACCCGCCTCCGCACCCCACTCGTCCAGCGCGAGCAGCCCCGCGCCGAGCACCGGCGGCGCGGTCACGAACCGCACCACGGCCTTCGGGGCCCGCTCCGCGAGGAGTTCCCGGATCCGCTCCTCCAACTGCGGGTGCCGGGCCGCGAGCACGCTGCCGCCGAGGACGACCGGCGCCTCCTCGTCGAGCAGTCCGAGCCGCCGCAGCGCCACCGCCGACAGGGCGACGACCTCCTCGGCCATCCGGTGCACGAGGCCGAGCGCCACCGGATCGCCCTCCGCCGCCACCCGGAACAGCACCGGCGCCAGCTCGTGCCGCCGCCCGTGCGGGATCCGGTCCAGGTGCAGCGCCTCGATCAGCGCGTACATCGACTCCAGGCCGAAGTGCGCGGGCAGCGCCCGCGCCAGCGCGGTCGGCTCGCCCCGCCCGTCCTCGGCGCGGGCCGCGAACCACAGGGCCTCCTCGGAGAGGCCGCCGCCCCCGCCCCAGTCGCCGGAGATCTTCCCGATGGCAGGGAAGCGGGCGGTCCGCCCGTCCGGGGTCATGCCCACGCAGTTGACGCCCGCGCCGCAGACCACGGCGACCCCGCGCGGCTCGTCGAGCCCCGCCCGCAGGATCGCGAAGGTGTCGTTGTGGACCCGTACCGAAGCGCTCCACCCCCGGCCCAGCAACTCCCGCTCCAGGGCGTTCTCCTCCACCGGCAGGTCGGCGTTGGCGAGGCAGGCGGTGACGTGTGCGAAGGACGCGGGGACGCCGGCGTCGGCCGCCGCCCGCCCCACGATCTCCGCCAGCCCGTCGACGGCCTCCGCCACCCCCACCACGGGCGGCTGGAACCCCCCGCCGCGCGCGGAGCCGAGGACCGTGCCGTCCGGCGCGAGCACCGCCGCGTCGGTCTTGCTGTTGCCCGCGTCGACCGCGAGCAGCGTCCCGTTCACGCCCACGCCAGGTGCTCCCGGTTGTGCGCGATCAGCCGGTCGGTCAGCCGCTCCGCGTACGCGTACTGCCCGACCAGCGGGTGCGCGAGCAGCGCCTTGAAGACCCGCTCCCGGCCGCCGCGCAGGGCCGCGTCGAGCGCCAGGTCCTCGTAGGCCGTGACGTTCGCGATCAGTCCCGCGTACAGCGGGTCGACCGGCGCGACCGGCAGCGGCGCCGCCCCGCCCGGGCCGACCGCCGCCTGCGTCTCGATGACGGCGTCGTCCGGCAGGAACGGCAGCGTGCCGTTGTTGTACGTGTTCACCACCTGGTGCGGCGAGCCCGCGCCCCTCAGCAGCGAGGCCGCGAGGTCCACGGCCGCCTCCGAGTAGAAGGCGCCGCCGCGCTTCCCGAGCAGCGCCGGCTTCTCGTCGAGCGCCGGGTCGCCGTACATCTCCAGGAGTTCCTTCTCCATCGCGGCCACCTCTGCGGCCCGCGAGGGCTTGGTGCGCAGCTCCTCGACGACCTCGTCGTGCGCGTAGAAGTAGCGCAGGTAGTACGAGGGGACGACACCGAGCCGGTCCACGACCGGGCGCGGCAGGCGCAGGTCGGCGGCGATGGTGTCACCGTGCTCGGCGAGCAGCCGCGGCAGCACGTCCTCGCCGCCGGGGCCGCCGAGCCGGACCCCGGTCTCCCAGGTGAGGTGGTTGAGGCCGACGTGGTCGAGGTGGACCTCGGACGGGGCCACGTCGAGGAGCTTCGCGAACTTCCGCTGGAAGCCGATGGCCACGTTGCACAGGCCGACGGCCTTGTGCCCGGCCTTCAGCAGGGCGCGGGTGACGATCCCGACGGGGTTGGTGAAGTCGATGATCCACGCGTCCGGGTTGGCGCGCCGGACGCGTTCCGCGATGTCGAGGACGACGGGCACGGTGCGCAGCGCCTTGGCGAGGCCGCCGGCGCCGGTGGTCTCCTGGCCGACGCAGCCGCACTCCAGGGGCCAGGTCTCGTCCTGGTTCCTGGCGGCCTGGCCGCCCACGCGGAGCTGGAGGAGGACGGCGTCGGCGCCCTCGACGGCGGCGTCCAGGTCGGTCGTGGTGGTGATCCGGCCCTCGTGCGCCTGCCGGGCGAAGATCCGGCGGGCCAGTCCGCCGACGAGGTCGAGCCGGTCGGCCGCGGGGTCGACGAGGACGAGTTCGGTGAGGGGCAGGGTGTCGCGCAACCGCGCGAATCCGTCGATCAGTTCGGGGGTGTAGGTGGACCCGCCCCCCACGACAGCGAGCTTCATTCTCGTATCAGCCCTTCACTCCGGTCAGGGTGACTCCCTCGACGAACGCCTTCTGGGCGAAGAAGAACACGAGGATCACGGGGGCCATGACCAGCACGGTCGCGGCCATGGTCAGGTTCCAGTCGGTGTGGTGCGCGCCCTTGAAGGACTCCAGGCCGTAACTGAGCGTCCAGGCGGCCGGGTTCTCGGAGGCGTAGATCTGCGGCCCGAAGTAGTCGTTCCAGCAGTAGAAGAATTGGAAGAGGGCGACGGCGGCGATGGCCGGCTTCGCCATCGGCAGCACGACCCGCAGCAGGATGCGGAGTTCGCCGCAGCCGTCGATCCGGGCCGCCTCGACGTACTCGTCGGGGATGGTGAGGAGGAACTGGCGCAGCAGGAAGATCGCGAAGGCGTCGCCGAAGGCCATCGGAACGATCAGCGGCCACAGCGTCCCGGACAGGTCCATCTGCTTGGCCCAGAACAGGTACATGGGGATGATCACGACCTGCGGCGGCAGCATCATCATCGAGATCACGAGCAGCAGCGACAGGTGCCGGCCGCGGAAGCGGAACTTGGCGAGCGCGTACGCGACGGGCACGGACGACACGACGACGAGGACCGTGCCGAGGCCCGCGTACAGCAGGGAGTTCTTCCACCACGTGAGGAAGCCGTCGGTCTCGAAGACCTTGAGGTAGTTGTCCCAGTGCCAGGAGTCCGGCGTGAGGTCCCGGGTGAGCGCCTGCTGGTCGCTCATCAGGGAGGTGAGCAGGACGAAGACGAACGGCAGCACGAAGAAGAGGGCCGCGGCGATCCCGAGCGCGTGCACGGCGATCCAGTGCAGCAGCTCCTTGCGGCGGGCCCGCCGCACGGGGGCGTCCGAAAGGGCGAGGGTCATGGTTCAGTCACCCGAGCCGATCAGGCCGCCGCGCCGGCGCATGAGCAGCGCGGTGAAGGCCATGGAGAAGGCGAAGAGCACGAGCGCCACCACGCAGGCCGCGCCGTAGTTGAACTGGCTGAAGCCGAGGCTGTAGACGAGCTGCGGCAGGGTCAGCGTGGAGTCGTCCGGATAGCCGGGGACGAAGGTGACGCCGGAGCCGCCCATCACGCCCGAGGCGACCTTCGAGGCCACGATCGGCTGCGTGTAGTACTGCATCGCCCCGATGATCCCGGTGACGACCGCGAAGAGGATGATCGGCGAGATGTTCGGCAGCGTGATGTGCCGGAACCGCTGCCGGGCGTTGGCCCCGTCCAGTTCGGCGGCCTCGTACTGCTCCTTGGGCACGTCGAGCAGGGCGGCCATGAAGATGACCATGAGGTCGCCGATGCCCCAGACCGCGAGCAGGGTCAGGGCGGGCTTGGCCCAGGCCGGGTCGGTGAACCAGGCGGGGGCGGGCAGGCCGATGCCCTCCAGGAGGGCGTTGACGGGCCCGGTGCCGGGGTTGAGCAGGAAGACGAAGGCGAGCGTCGCCGCCACCGGCGGGGCGAGGAACGGCAGGTAGAAGAGGGTGCGGAAGAGTCCCGCGCCGGTCTTGATCTTCGTGATGAGCATGCCGATGCCGAGGCCGAAGACGACCCGGCAGCTCACCATGACGACGCCGAGCCAGAGGGTGTTCCGCAGGGCGGGCCAGAACTGCGGAAAGGACGTGAGGACGTACTCCCAGTTGGCGAGGCCCCGCCACTCGGGCGGGTTGAGCCCGTCGTACTTCATCAGCGAGAAGTAGACGGTCGAGACGAGCGGATAGGCGAAGAAGAAGCCGAAGCCGATCAGCCAGGGCGACATGAAGGCCAGGGTGCGCAGCGCGCCCCGCCGGCGCCGGGCCCGCAGCGTGTTCCGGCCGGTCGCGTCACCGGGTCCGGAGGCGGCCGGGGAGGCCGCCTCCTTCGCGGGCAGGATGTCCGTGCTCATGAGTCGGGTCCGGCCGTCACTTCGCCGCGGCGATGTCGCGGTCGATCTGGGCGGCGGTGTCGGCGAGACCCTTCTTCAGGTCGGTGACCTGGCCCTTCTCGTACTGCTGGGCGAACTTCTGCAGGGTGTCCTGGTACGCCGAGCCGTTCACCGCGCCGTCCGAGGTGGTGGACTTCGGGTGCCGGGCGATGTCCAGGAAGGTCCGGAAGCGGGCGTCGAACTTCAGGTCGGGGGACTTCAGGGCCTCCAGGGTGGAGGGGACGTTGCCGATGGCGTTGGCGAAGCCCACCACCGCCTCGGTGTCCGTGGTCATGTACTTGACCAGCTCCCAGGCCGCGTTCTGCTTCTTCGACTGCGGCGCGATGCCCATGATCGTGCCGGAGAGGTAGCCCTTGCCGTACTCGGCGACCTCGTCGTCGGCGACCGGCAGCGGCGCGACGCCGACCTCGAAGGGGACCTTCGCCTCCTTGATGAAGTTCAGCCGCCACTCGCCGTCCAGCTGCATGGCGACCTGGCCGGTGTGGAAGGGGTGCTTGGCGCCCCACTCG
This sequence comes from Streptomyces sp. NPDC007945, assembly GCF_042958885.1. Lineage (NCBI taxonomy): Bacteria > Bacillati > Actinomycetota > Actinomycetes > Kitasatosporales > Streptomycetaceae > Streptomyces > Streptomyces sp. NPDC007945. The sequence continues at coordinate 894,365 of NZ_JBIBJV010000001.1, read as the reverse complement.
TCACCGAAGGTGGTGCGGTACTTGTCCAGCTTCTGGAAGCCGCCGAGGGTGTCCACCAGAGACTTCTGGTACGTCATCATCTCGGCGAACGCCGGGTCGGACGCCGCCGTCGACCTGCCGCTCTCGTCGAAGTAGCCGCCGTGGCTCCACTGCGACATGTAGTGCGAGACGACCGTCTCGTAGCCGAGGTAGTTCGGCATGAAGCCGAGCTGCTCGTACGAGTCGCCCTTCGTCTTCGTCAGCGCCTTGGCGACCCGGGTGAACTCGCTCCAGGTCTTCGGCGGGGCCTCCGGGTCGAGCCCGGCCTTCCGGAAGGCGTCCTTGTTGTAGTAGAGCCCGTACGCGTCCGAGAGCAGCGGCATCGTGCAGCGCTTGCCCTCGAACTGCGTGTACTCCTGGAGGACCTTCGGGAAGATCTTGTCCAGGTCCAGCTTGTCCTTCTCGACGAAGGGCTTCAGGTCGGCGAGCGCGCCCGTGTGGCAGAACTTGCCGACGTTGGCCGTGGTGAACGAGGCGACCACGTCGGGGCCGTTGGAGCCGCCCGCGCGCAGCGCCTGGCCGAGCTTGTCGTCGTTGATGTTGCCGACGATCTTCACCTTGATGTTCGGGTGGGCCTTGGTGAAGCGGGCGACGTTCTCCTCGATCGCCTCGACCTCGGAGGGCGCCGACCAGCCGTGCCAGAAGGTGAGGGTGGTCTCGGCCTTGGGGTCGTCGCTCGCCGCGGTGCCGGCGGAGCCGGTACAGGCGGAGGCGAGGAGGGCGAAGGAGGCGGTGGCGGCGAGCGCGGCCGCGGTTCTGCGCGGGCGTACGGGCATGACGGGGTCTCCCTGGAGCGGGCTGAGGGGAACGGGGGAAACGAAGGAAACGGGGAACAGGGGAAGGCGGACAGGGGAGAAGGTGCGGGCGGGACGGGTCAGCGCGAGGTGTCGAAGACCTCGTCGCGGGTTGTGGCGAGCGCGCTCTCCAACGCCCCGCGCAGCACGGGTTCGCGGGGGACGGCGGTGAGGACGAGACGCGGCCGGGAGGCCGCGAGGTCGGCGAGCTCGGTCTGGACGCGGGCGCGCAGCGGCTCGCCGCCGGCGACGAGGACGTCCCCGGAGAGCACGATCAGTTCGGGGTCGAGGACGGCGGTGAGCGAGGCGAGACCGGTGGCGAGCCGCTCGGCGTAGCGGTCGAGCAGCTCGGCGTACGGCCCCTCGTCGGGGCTCTCGGCGGCCCGGGCGAGCAGCCCGCACGCCACCGGCACATAGGGGCGCTCGGGGGTGTCGATGCCCGCGGCCCGCGCGATCCGGGGCACCGACTGGACGCCGGCGAGCTCCTGGAAGCCGCCGGAGTTGGCCTTGGCGACCTGGCGAACCAGCGGGGTGCCGGGGACCGGCAGGAAGCCGACCTCGCCGGCGCCGCCGGTGAAGCCCCGGTGCAGCCGGCCGCCGAGGACGAGGGCGGCGCCGAGGCCCTCCTCGTTCCACAGCAGGACGAAGTCCTCGTGGCCGCGGGCGGCGCCGACGGCCCGCTCGGCGACGGCCGCCAGGTTGACGTCGTTCTCGTACTCGAAGGGCATGGGCAGGACCGCGGCCAGCTCCTCCAGCAGGGTGGGGGAGTGCCAGCCGGGCAGGTGGGAGGCGTACCGGAGCCGTCCGGTGGCCGGGTCGAAGGCGCCGGGGGTGCCGATGACCAGGCGCCGCACGTCGGCCCGGGTGAGCCCGGCGGCCTCGACGGCCCCGTCGAGGGCGTCGGTGACCTGCCGGACCACGCCGTCGCCGGTACGCCCTCCGGTGCGGAGCTCGTACTCGCCGGCGACGGCGCCGGTGATGTCGGCGACGGCGGCGCGGATGCGGTGCTGGTTCACGTCGAGCCCGGCGGCGTACCCGACGTCCGGGTTCAGGGCGTACAGCTGGGCGCTGGGGCCGGGGCGGCCCTCGGTGGTGCCGGTGACCCGGACCAGGCCCGCGGTTTCGAGGCGGGCGAGGAGCTGGGAGGCGGTCGGCTTGGAGAGGCCGGTGAGCTTGCCGATCCGGGTCCGCGAGAGGGTGCCGTGCTCCAGGAGGAGGTCGAGCGCGGCGCGGTCGTTCATGGCCCGCAGGACGCGCGGGGTGCCAGGGGTTCCCTGGGTTCCTGCCATGACGTGCGCACCTGCCCTTCGACGCGGGGAGGTCCATGATGCCGCCCGGCGGCGGCCGTTCTCCCCGACGACACTGTTAGGAAAGTTTCCTATCCGGTGGGAGGACGGTAGGACGGCCGCCACCGGGCCGTCAATACCCGCACACGCACGACACCCCCGGCGGCAACCGAAGCGTTACCGGCGGGGGTGTCGAAGCCCGCGAGGGGCCGGGGTCAGGGCTTGTGGAGGTCGGTCCTCGGCAGCGGGGTGGCCGCCGCCGACTGCGGCGACGTCGTGTTCGAGAACACCGAGGGGGCCGCCATGCCCGCCGTCGGATCGGCCGGCGTCTCCTCCGCGGTCTGCGCGGGCAGCCCGCCGACGATCCGGATCCCGGCCTCGTCCAGGCCCCGCTTGATCCGCCAGCGCAGCTCGCGCTCCACGCCCAGCTTCTTGCCCGGCATCGTCTTCGCCGAGACGCGGACGGTCATCTGGTCGAGGAGCACCTCGGTCAGACCGAGGACTTCCACCGGGCCCCACAGCCGCTCGTTCCACGGCTCGTCCTTGGCCATCGCCTCGCCCGCCGCCGTGATCACCGACTGCACCCGGTCCAGGTCCTCCGTCGGCCGGACGGTCACGTCCACGGCCGCCGTCGCCCAGCCCTGGCTGAGGTTCCCTATCCGCTTGATCTCGCCGTTGCGGACGTACCAGATCTCGCCGTCGACGCCGCGCAGCTTCGTCACCCGCAGCCCGACCTCGACGACCTCGCCGGAGGCGACGCCGGCGTCGACCGAGTCGCCGACGCCGTACTGGTCCTCCAGGATCATGAAGACGCCGGAGAGGAAGTCCGTCACCAGGTTCCGCGCGCCGAAACCGATCGCCACACCGGCCACACCGGCCGAGGCGAGCAGCGGCGCCAGGTCGATGTCGAAGGCGCCCAGGACCATCAGCCCCGCCGTGCCCAGGATCAGGAACGACGCCACCGACCGCAGCACCGAGCCGATCGCCTCCGACCGCTGCCTCCGGCGCTCCGCGTTGACGAGCAGTCCGCCGAGCGCCGTCCCCTGCACCGCCTGGGCGGAGCGGTTCATCCGCTCGATCAGCTTCGTCAGGGCGCGCCGGACGGCCCACCGGAGCAGCAGGGCGACGATCACGATGAGCACGATCCGCAGACCGGTGTTGAGCCAGGTGGACCAGTTCTCCTCCACCCAGCCGGCCGCGTTGGTGGCCTTCTCCGCCGCCTCGTCCAGAGTCACCGGAAGCGGCTCGGGTTCGGTGGCGGCGGCCAGGACTGACCAGTACACGGGACGACCTCCAGGCATCGCGTACGCAGGCCATCCACAGTAACGGGGCGTCGGACGTGCCCCCGTCGCCCTGTTCGAGGGAGAGACCGACCTCACCCGGGCACATACCCGGAAGACATGCCGATGTGGTCGAGAACACGTCCCCCCTGCCCCCGGAGATCGCGGGAACGTGGTGGCGCCGCGACCAGGCATGAGGAGAGACTGAGAGCAGTTCGTCCCGGCGCGAGCCACGCGCCGCCGGCGTCATAGGAGGCATCCGTGCCGCATGTCCTGGTCCTCAACGCGTCGTACGAGCCCCTGGGCGTCGTACCGCTCCGCCGCGCACTCGTCCTCGTTCTGGAGAACAAGGCCCTCTGCATCGAGGAGTCCGGCGCCTTCCTGCACAGCGAGCATCAGATCGTCCCCGCGCCCAGCGTGGTACGGCTGAAGCGGTTCGTGCGGGTCCCCTACCGGGGGCCCGTTCCCCTGACCCGCCGGGCCCTCTTCGCCCGCGACGGCGGGCGCTGCATGTACTGCGGGGGAGTGGCGACCAGCGTCGACCACGTCATCCCGCGCAGCAGGGGAGGGACGCACGCCTGGGAGAACGTGGTGGCGGCCTGCCGCCGCTGCAACCACCTCAAGGCCGACAAGCACCTGCGGGAGATCGGCTGGCGGCTGCGCCACCAGCCCGCGCCGCCCACCGGCCTGGCCTGGCGGATCATCGGGACCGGCCACCGGGACCCACGGTGGCTGCCCTACCTCACGCCCTACGGCGCCGAGGACGCGATGGCCCGGATCGACGCGGTCGCCGACACCCCCGCGGGGGCGTTGACGACCGGCTGAGCTCCGGGCCTCTCGCGTCCCCGGGGCAGGGCGCGGAGGCGGGGGCGCCGCTCAGCGGGCGGCGCCCTCCTCCGGCGTGTCCTCCTCCGGCTGCTCGGGCCGCTCCGGCTGGTCGGGCCGCTCCGCGGCCCGCGGCGCCTCCGGGGCCCGGGAGGCCGGCGGGGCCTCCGGAGCCTTCGAGGCGTCCGACGCCCCCGGCGCCCGCGGGGTCTGCGGGGCCTTCTCGGCGGCGGTCACCGCGTACGTCTCCACCGACCAGAGCGAGTAGCCGTACTCCGTCGCCCGCTTCTCGCCCTGGATCCGCAGGAAACGGGTGTCCGCCGCGTCCATCCGCACCGACTCCCGGCCGCCGCGCCCGTCCGTGACGGTCGCCGCGGTCCGCCAGTTCCGGCCGTCGGCCGAGACCTGCACCCGGTAGCGGGAGGCGTGCGCGTCCTGCCAGTGCAGCACCAGCTGCCCTATCCGGGCCGGCTCGGCCAGCTCCAGCTGGAACCAGGCGCCGTCCTCCGCCGGCGAGGACCAGCGGGTCGCCGGATCGCCGTCCACGGCCAGCGAGGCCGGGAAGTCCGGCGTCTCGTCGCCCGAGGAGGAGGCCGTCGCCGACCGGGCCAGGTCCGGGCCGCCGGTGCGCGGGAAGGCCCGGACCGTCAGCACCCGCTCCTCGCCCGCGAACGCCACCGGCACCCGGTACTCCCCGGACGGCGTGCCCGGCGCCACCGACACCTCCATCGGCACCGTCGTCGTGCCGCCGCGCTCCACCGAGGCCTCCTTCGGCAGCCGTACGGTGATGCCCTTCGGCGCCCGCGCGGTCAGCGGGCCCCGCACCTCGGCCGCCCGCTGCCCCGTCAGCTCCAGGTCCACCCGGCCCGCCGGGCCGCCCGCCTCCAGGTCCATCCCGGTGCGGGCCAGCTCCAGGCCCGCCTTCGGGCCGTCCGCGAACCACGGCACCAGGGACCGCACGTCGGGCGCCGGGCCCTCGCCGTCCCAGACGATCCGCAGCGCCTCCGCGCGCAGCCCCTTCAGCTCGGTCTGCGTCCAGCCGGAGGAGTCCAGCGGCCCCAGCGGCCGCCAGCCCTCGCCCGTCACCAGCGCCTCCACGCGCGCGTGCGCGGCGGCCTTCCCCGCGCCCGGCTTCCCGCCGCCGGACGTCCCCTCGGCGGGCTTCCCGGTCAGCACCGTCACCGCCTCCACCGGACGCGCCCGGTCCAGCTTCACCGTGTACGAGCCCGCGGCCCGGTCCACCGTGCGCTCCGGGTCCCGGTCGACGCCCGTCCAGGCCGCCGCCTCCTTCGCCGCCCGGTCCAGGAACGGGTCCAGGACCCCGGCCCCGACCGTGACCCCGCCCGCCGCGATCCTCGGCCGCAGCGGCTCCAGGCGCAGCTGCGCCTGCCAGGCCGCCGGGCCGTCCCCCCGCGCCTGCGCGAGGAGCATGTCGACGGCCGCCTCGCCCGCCGCCCCGTACCGGCCCAGCTGCTCCAGCCACGGCCCCGCCTCGGCCCTCAGCGTGCCGTCCGCCGTGCCGGCGAGCCGCGCGGGGGCCTCCCGCATCACCGTGAAGGCGGCCCGCAGTTCGCGCCCCGCCTTCTCCCGGGCCGCGGCCGAGCCCCCGGCCCGGGCCGACCAGAAGGCGCTCATCAGCGGCTTCAGACCGGCCGACTCGGCGTCCGGGGCGAGGATCGAGGAGGCCGCGTTCCCCGCCAGGGCGCCGAGCGCCTCCCGGGCGGCCGGCTCGGGTCCCGCCAGGTCCGCGACGGCCGCCCGCCAGGACTCCGCCGGCCGGTAGCCGCGCGGGTTCCACGCGAAGTCGGCGGTGGTGAACAGCGGGATCCGGGAGGCGGCGGGCTGCTCCATCGCGTGCGCCAGATATGCGGCGGAACCGGCCGCCACGGCCGGCTCGCGGCCCCGGCTGGGACCCAGGAAGAGCCGGTCCTGCGCGTAGTCGTTCACCGGGTAGTTGTCCATGGTGACCAGCGGGCGCTGCCCCAGGGCCGCCCGCACCCCGGCCAGTTCGGTGCCGGTGATGGTGCGCGGCACCACCCCGACACCCGTCCACGCCACCCGCACGCGCGCGTCCAGGGCGCCGGCGAGCGCCGAGCGGTACTCGCTGGTCCCCTCCTGGTAGTACTCGGTCGGCAGCACCGTCAGCGGCTCCGCGTCCGGGGCGTGCTCGGCGAGGTGCCGGGCCACCGTGTTCGCCACGCGCGCGTGCGCCCGGGCGGCGCCGGCCGCGTCCCTGCCGAACTCGTCGGCGTCCTCGTCGCAGGTCCACTCCCCGAACCCGGCGTCCGGGAACTGCAGCTGGAAGGAGCGGAAGCCGAGCTCCCGCATCGCGTCCAGCTTCCGCGTCAGCGCCGCCACGTCCTCGTCCGACGACAGGCACATCGACTGCGCGGGCGCCACCGCCCAGCCCAGCGTCACGTGGTTGGCCCGGGCCCGCTCGGCGAGCGCCCGGAACCCGGCCCGCTGCGCCTCCGGGTAGGGCTCGCGCCACCGTGCCGCGCGGTACGGGTCGTCGCCCGGCGCGTACAGGTAGCGGTTCTGCTTGGTGCGGCCCAGGAAGTCGAGCATCGCGAGGCGCTGCCCGGTCGTCCACGGCGTGCCGTAGAAGCCCTCCGCGATGCCCCGCTCGGCGGTGCCGGGCCAGTCCCGGACGACGACGCCCGGCACCTCGCCGCCCACGCCCTCCGGTCCCTCGCCGAGGAGTTGGCGGAGCGTCTGCACGGCGTGGAAGAGGCCGTCCTCGCCCGTCCCGTCGAGGACCACCGTGTCCCGCCCGCCGAAGCGGCCGGTGGCCAGCCGGTAGCCGCCGTGCGGCAGATCGGCCCGGTCGGCCACCCCGAAGGAGGCCAGCGCCTCCCGCGCCGCCTCCCCGGAGGGCCCCGAGACCCGCAGGACCGGCCCGGCCCCCGGCAGCCCTTCGTGCACGGCCCGCACCCCGGCGGCGGCGAGCAGCCCCCGCAGCGCCGCGAGGGCGTACGGATCGGCGTCGTCGTCCGCGACCAGCGTCACCCGGTCCCCGAGGCGCACGGCGGGCCCGGCGGCCGTCAGCGACTGCGGCCGGGGCCAGACGGCGGGCGGCGGTGCCGCCACGCGCGCCGCGGGGGCGGTCCCGGGCGCGCCCGGGCGCGCGAGGGGGCCGGCGGGCGCGTGGACGAGCTCCTGGGGGGCCGCGGCCAGGTCGGGCGCCGCCACCGGGAGGGGCACGGCGCCCGCCGAGCCGGGCACGGCACCGCCGAGCAGGCCGCCGATCACGGCGGCGGCGACCGCGGTCGCCGTGCGCGGTCCGCGTCCGGAACGCACGGGGGTCACGGGGGCTCCCTTCGCCGGGGCCCCGGGCCCGCCGGTCCGTCAGGAGCGGGCCCCACCCGGCAGGTTGATAACGAGGGGGTTACGAGCCCACCACCCGTCGCACGGAGGTGTCAATGCGAGAGGCCGAAGTGTCGGCTTTGCCCGGTGAACCACCGGCGTGCTGTCGCCCTTTTGCCACCTCCCCCCGGTAAAAGGGGCAAAGGCAGGCAGGGTGGGTAGGGCTCACTCGTCCCACCCCGCGGACGCCGGCCACCCGCCGCGCGTCCGGCCGCCCCGTCGAGACCAGACCCGGGAGACCCCCGTGACCACGTCAGCCCGCCAGCACTCCGAGCGGATACGGATCCCACGCCAGGCCGCCCCCGGCGGACCCGCCCCGGCCACCGGGCCGCTGACCAGCGAGCCGCAGGGCGCCGACTCCGCACCGCTGACCAGCGAGCCCCCGCTCGCCGGCGCGGCACCTCTCACCAGCGAGCCGCCCCTCACCGGCGCGGCACCCCTCACCAGCGAGCCCGCCGCCCCCGCAGGACGGTGCGGCACGGAGCCCCCCGGAGTGTGAAGTGACCCTGGCCCGCCTCGCCGCCCGTCACGGCGTCGCCACCGCGTTCAGCCCGTCCGAGGGCGTCACCACGCCCGTGCCCGAGTCCACCGTGATCGCGGTGCTCGGCGCCCTCGGGGTCGACGCGACCACCCCGGAGGCGGTCGCCGCCTCCCTCGGCGCGGCGGAGCGGGCCGACCGGGAGCGGCTGCTCCCGCCCACCCTCGTCCGGCACACCGGCGACGGGCCGGTGCGCCCACCCGCCGGACTGCCCGACGGCACGCGGCTCCGCGTCACCACCGAGGCCGGCGAGGTTCGCGACGGCGCCGACGGCGCGGACTGGGAGCGGCTGCCGCTGGGCGTGCACACCGTGGACGCCGAGGCCCCCGACGGGCGCACCGCCCGCGCCACCCTGGTCGTCGCCCCCGCCCGCGTCCCGGCGCCCGCCACGCGCGCGTACGGCCTGCTCGTCCAGCTCTACTCGCTGCTCTCCGAACGCTCCTGGGGCATGGGCGACCTCGGCGACCTGCGCGAACTCGTCTCCTGGGCGGGCCGTGCCCACGGCGCCGGCTTCGTCCAGGTCAACCCGCTGCACGCGGGCGTGCCCGGCGAGCCCTCGGACCCCTCCCCGTACCGCCCCTCCTCGCGCCGCTTCCCCGACCCCGTCCACCTGCGGATCGAGCGGATCCCCGAGTACGCCCACCTGGGCCCCGGCCACCGCGAGGAGCTGGACCGGATCCTCACCGCCGCCGCCGAGCTCCGCGAGAGCGTCCTCGACAAGGGCACCGCCATCGACCGGGACGCCGTCTGGGCGCTCAAGCTCCGCGCCCTGGAACTCCTCGCCACCGTCGAACTCGGTCCCGGCCGGCGCGCCGACTTCCACGACTTCCTCGCCGAGCGCGGCCGCGCCTTGGAGGACCACGCCACCTACCAGGCCCTCGCCGAACTCCACGGCCCCCACTGGCGCTCCTGGCCCGAGCCGCTGCGCACCCCCGGGGGCGCGGCGGCGGCGGTCCGCGCCGACGCCGCCCTCGCCGCCCGCGTCGACTTCCACTGCCGCCTCGCCTGGCTGACGGACCGCCAGCTCGGCGAGGCCGCCGACGCGGCGCGAGAGGCCGGGATGGCGGTCGGGATCGTCCACGACCTCGCCGTCGGCGTCCACCCGGAGGGCTCCGACGTCTGGGCCCGGCAGGGCGACTTCGCCGCCGGGATGTCGGTCGGCGCCCCGCCCGACGCCTTCAACTCCCGCGGCCAGGACTGGGGTCTGCCGCCGTGGCGCCCCGACGCCCTCGCCGCCGCGGGCTACGCCCCGTACCGCGGCCTGCTGCGTGAGCTCCTCCGGCACGCGGGCGCCCTGCGCATCGACCACGTCATGGGCCTGTTCCGGCTGTGGTGGGTACCGGAGGGCCGGGAGCCCGTCGAGGGCACGTACGTCCGGTACGACGCCGAGGCGATGCTCGCCGTCCTCGTCCTGGAGGCGCACCGGGCCGGCGCGCTCGTCGTCGGCGAGGACCTGGGCACCGTCGAGCCGGGCGTCCGCGAGGCCCTCGCCGCGCGCGGGGTGTTCGGCACCTCCGTGCTCTGGTTCGAACGGGACTGGGAGGGCGGCGGCGCCCCCCTGCCGCCCGGGGCATGGCGGGCCGACTGCGTGGCCACCGCCACCACCCACGACCTGCCGTCCACCGCCGCCCGGCTCTCCGGCGACCACGTGCTGCTGCGCCACCGGCTTGGGCTGCTCGGCGGCGACCTCGCCCGCGAGCGCGCGGCGGACGCGGCGGAGACCGCCGAGTGGCGCGCGGTCCTCCAGCGGCTCGGGCTGCTCCCGGAGGGGCCCGGCGGCGAGGAGGCGGAGATCCGGGCGGTCCACCGCTTCCTGGCCCGCACCCCGGCACGGATGGTGGGGGTCTGGCTGCCGGACCTGGTGGGGGACCGCAGGCCGCAGAACCTGCCGGGCACCTGGGACGAGTACCCCAACTGGCGGCTGCCGGTCGCGGGCCCCGACGGGCAGCCGCTCACCCTGGAGCGGATCGCCGCCTCGCCCCGCGCGCACGCCCTGCTGCGGACCGCCGCCGAGGGGGTCGGAGCCCGTACGGCACCCCCGGGCGCGCGGGCCGTTTAGGTGTTCGCTACTTTTGCACCGTGGACAAGAAGAACGCCCTGCGCGCCGGCGCCGTCGCGGCCGGTACGACGCTGATGATGCTGCTCATGTCGTCCCCCGCGCTCGCGCTGACCCGCGACGACGGTGACGACCCGGCCCCCAAGCTGGAGGTCATCGAGACCCTCGGCCTGTTCGTGGCGGCTCCGCTGGTGCTGTTCCTGGTCATCGCCGGCCTGGTGATGGTCCTCGACAAGTCCCGCAAGAAGGCCTGACCGCCTCCTCCGCCCGTCTTCGAGGGCGCCGCACGGCCATCGCGGCCGTGCGGCGCCCTCGCCTTTTCTCCGCCGCCCTCAGGCGGTCGTGGCCAGCAGCTTCCGCAGCAGGCCGGCCAGCTGCCGCGCCTCCTCCTCGGTCAGCGCGGCCTCCAGCGCCTCCGCCTGGCGCGCGAGGCCCGCGCCGACCGCCTGGTCCACCAGCTCCCGGCCGCGCTCGGTGAGGGTGACGCGCAGTCCGCGCCGGTCGTTCGGGTCGGGGCTGCGGGTGAGCAGCCCGGCCTTCTCCAGCTTGTCCAGGCGGCCGGTCATCCCGCCGGTGGTGATCATCAGGGTGGCGGTCAGCTCGCGCGGCGAGAGGGTGTACGGCTCCCCCGACCGGCGCAGGGTCGCCAGCACGTCGAACTCCCCGAGCGCCATGCCGTAGGGCGCGTACGCCTTGTCCACCTTGCCGCGCATGGCGGCGGCCAGCCGGTAGATCCGCCCGAAGACCGCCATGGGGAGCGTGTCCAGATCGGGGCGGACGACGGCCCACTGGGCGGTGATGGCGTCGACGGGGTCGGGTGCGGGCGGCTGCGTGTTCATGACCTCAGTGTTCCGTTCTCTCCGGGTCGACGGCAAGAAAGCCACTTGTAAGTAAGTAGCTTAGTGCTAAGTTAATTACCGCCAAGCCAGTCGCGCTCCGGACCGCCGGGGCGCAACCGCTTCAGGGGGAGTCCTGCCATGTCCCGCAAGGCCGCCGTCGTCGCGCTCACCGCCCTCGCCCCGATCTCCTGGGGGTCGACCTACTTCGTGACCACCGAGTTCCTGCCCGCCGACCGACCGCTCTTCACCGGCCTCATGCGGGCCCTCCCGGCCGGCCTGCTGCTCCTGGCGCTGACCCGCAGACTCCCCTCCGGCGCCTGGTGGTGGAAGTCGGCGGTCCTCGGCGCCCTCAACATCGGAGCCTTCTTCCCGCTCCTCTTCCTCGCCGCCTACCGGCTGCCCGGCGGCGTCGCCGCCGTGGTCGGCTCGGTCGGCCCGCTCTTCGTCGTCGGCCTCGCCGCCCTCTTCCTGGGCGAGAAGCCCACCGTCCGGACCCTGCTCACCGCGGTCGCCGCCGCCTTCGGCGTCAGCCTCGTGGTGCTCAAGGCGGGCGCCGCGTTCGACCTGATCGGCGTGGGCGCCGGACTGCTCTCCTCGCTCTCGATGTCCGCGGGCGTCGTCCTCACCAAGCGCTGGGGCCGCCCCGAGGGCGTCGGCGCGCTCGCCCTCACCGGCTGGCAGCTCACCGCCGGCGGGCTCGTCATCCTCCCTATCGCCTTCCTGGTCGAGGGCGCCCCGCCCGCCCTCACCGGCACGAACCTCGCCGGCTACGCCTACCTCGCCCTCGGCAACACCGCGATCTCCTACTTCCTCTGGTTCCGCGGCATCGAGCGGCTGAGCGCCTCCTCGGTCACCCTCCTCGGCCCGCTCTCCCCGATCACCGCCGCCGTCATCGGCTGGGCCGCCCTCGGCCAGGCCCTCGGCCCGGTGCAGGTGCTCGGCATGCTCATCGCCTTCGGGGCCACCCTGGCGGGCCAGCTGACCCCCACGAAGCCCCGGACCGCTCCCGCGACTTTCAGTTCTACTGAAGTGAACACCAAGGAGCTTTCGGTGAGCCTTGATGGTGTGGGGGTGCGACGGTAGCCGGCATGAGCCCGAGCGCCGCCCGTCGCCCTCTCCCTCCTTCCCTCCGACTCCCCGAGACCGGCGCCCGCCCAGGGCGCCGGTCCCGGCCTGCTCCCCGCCCTCGGCGGAGTGGCGCTCCGTCCGGCCCGGTGACCGGGGCCGGATAGGTTGCGCCCATGACCGAGTGGGACATCAAGAAGCTGCACATCCTGCGCACCCTGCGCGACCGGGGCACCGTCACCGCCACCGCCGAGACGCTGCTCATGACCCCCTCGGCCGTCTCCCAGCAGCTCACCAACCTCGCCAGACAGCTCGGCGTGCCGCTCCTGGAGGCCCACGGGCGGCGCGTCCGGCTCACCGACGCCGCCCACCTCGTCCTGCGCCACGCCGAGGCCGTCTTCGCCCAACTGGAGCGCGCCGACGCCGAACTCGACGGCTACCTGCGCGGCGAGGCCGGCCAGATCCGGGTCGCGGCCTTCTCCACCTCCGTACCCGCCCTCCTCGTCCCCGCCGTCCGCCGGCTCCGCACCGCCCACCCCGGACTCGCCGTCCGCATCCGGGAGGCCGAGGCGGCGGAGGCGTACGAACTGCTCACCGCCGGCGAGGTCGACCTCGCGCTCTCGCTCGCCGCCCACGCGCCCACCGCCCGCGACCCCCAGTACACCCGGCTGCCGCTGCTCGCCGACCCCCTCGACATCGCCCTGCCGGCCGGGCACCCGCTCGCCGACGCCCCCGGCCTCCGGCTGGCCGACCTCGCCGCCGAACCATGGATCTTCGGCGGCTCCGGCCCCTGGTCCGAGATCACCACCGCCGCCTGCGAGGCCGCCGGCTTCGTGCCCGAACAGGCCCACAGCGCCTCGGGCTGGAGCGCGATCCTCGCCATGGTCGAGGCGGGACTCGGCATCGCCCTCGTGCCCCGCATGGCCTCCGCCGAGCGGCGCGTCGGCAGCGGGGTCGTCATGCGGGTGCTCTCCGCCGACCAGCCGCGCCGCCACGTCGTCGCGGCGGTCCGGCGCGGAGCCGAGGACGGGCCGGCGGTCGCCCGGGTGCTCGCCGCGCTCCGCCAGGAGGCCGCGGCCCGCGGAACCTTTCAGCAGAACTGAAAGACACCGTCGAAAACATTCGATGGACCACGGGCCGTCCGACACGCCAGAGTCGGCCCATGACCGCAACCGAGGACATCCAGGACCCGCACGCCAACGACGCCGCCCCCTACGGCGGAGGCGACCCGTACGCCGACTACCGCACCGGCGACTTCCCCTTCACCGAACTGGTCGACCTCGCCGACCGCCGCCTCGGCGCCGGTGTCGTCGCCGCCAACGACGAGTTCTTCGCCGAGCGCGAGAACCTCCTCGTCCGCGAGCGGGCCGTCTTCGACCCCGAGCACTTCGGCCACAAGGGCAAGATCATGGACGGCTGGGAGACCCGCCGCCGCCGCGGCGCCGACGCCGAGAACGTCTTCCCCGCCCCCGGGGACCACGACTGGGCGATCGTCCGCCTCGGCGCCCCCGGCGTCATCAGGGGCCTCGTCGTCGACACCGCCCACTTCCGCGGCAACTACCCGCAGAAGGTCAGCGTCCAGGCCACCGCCGTCGAGGGCAGCCCCAGCCCCGAGGAGCTGCTCGACGCGAAGTGGGAGGAACTCGTCCCGCCCACCCCCGTCCGCGGCCACGCCGCCAACGGCTTCGCGATCGACAGCGACCGCCGCTGGACCCACGTCCGCCTCTGCCAGCACCCGGACGGCGGCATCGCCCGCTTCCGCGTGTACGGCGAGGTGCTCCCCGACCCCGAGTGGCTGGACCTCCTCGGCACGGTCGACCTGCTCTCCGTGCTCAACGGCGGCTCGTACGAGGACGCCTCCGACAGGTTCTACTCCTCGCCGACCCAGATCATCCTGCCCGGCACCTCCCGCAAGATGGACGACGGCTGGGAGAACCGCCGCCGCCGGGTCCGCGGCACCCACGACTGGGTCCGCTTCCGCCTCCCCGCCCAGGGCGCCGTCCGCGCCGTCGAGATCGACACCGCCTACCTCAAGGGCAACTCGGCCGGCTGGATCGCCCTCCACGGCTGCAACGGCGATCCCTCGGGAAGCGCGGAGTGGTTCGAGATCATCCCCCGCACCCGCCTCCAGCCCGACACCCCGCACCGCTTCGTACTCCCCGCCCACGCGGTCGTCACCCACGTCCGGCTCGACGCCTTCCCCGACGGCGGCATCGCCCGCATGCGCCTCCACGGCTCCCTGACCGAGGAGGGCGCCACCGACCTCCGCGCCCGCTTCGAGCGCGCGACCCGGTAACCCCCACGGCACGACGAAGGGGCGCCCCCAGGGGGGCGCCCCTCCTCCGTGTCCGCCTACGGGACTACCGCGCGGCCGCCGCGTCCGCCGCGCGGGCCTTCAGGGCCCGCTCGACACCGGCACGGGACTCGGTCACCAGACGGCGCAGCGCCGGGACCGGGGCGTTGGCCGCGATCCACGCGTCGGTGGCCTCCAGCGTCTCCTGGGAGACCTGGAGCGTCGGGTAGAGGCCGACCACGATCTGCTGGATCATCTCGTGGCTGCGGGTCTCCGCCACGCGCTTGATCGAGCCGAAGTACTTCTCCGTGTACGGGGCGAGCAGCTCGCGCTGGTCGGCCTGGACGAAGCCGACGATCACCGCCTCCTGCACCGCGTTCGCCAGCTTGTCGTCCTCGACGACCGCCGCCCACGCCTCGGCCTTCGCGGCCTCGGTCGGACGGGCCGCGCGCGCCGTGGCCGCGTGCCGCTCGCCGGCGGCGGTGCGGTCCCGCTCCAGCTCGGCCGCGATCTCCGGCTCGTCGAAGCGGCCGGTGGCCGCGAGCCGCTGCACGAACGTCCACCGCAGCTCGGTGTCGACCGCGAGGCCGTCGACGACCTGGCTGCCGTCCAGCAGCCCCGTCAGCACGTCGAGCTCGGCGTCCGTACGGGCGGTCGCCGCGAAGGCCCGCGCCCACGCCAGCTGGTGGTCGCTGCCCGGCGCGGCCGCCCGCAGCTGCTCCTGCGCGAAGGCGCCCCAGCGGGCCAGGCCCTCGGCGCGCCACTCCGGCGCCGCGTACAGGTCGAGGGCCGCCTTCACCTGGCCCTGGAGCGACTGCACCACGCCGATGTCGGACTCCTTGGCGATGCCCGAGAGCACCAGCTCCAGGTAGTCGCGGGTGGCCAGCTCGCCGTCGCGGGTCATGTCCCAGGCGGAGGCCCAGCACAGGGCGCGCGGCAGCGACTCGGCGAAGTCGCCGAGGTGCGCGGTGACGTTCCGGAGCGACGTCTCGTCGAGGCGGACCTTGGCGTACGACAGGTCGTCGTCGTTCAGCAGGACCACCGCCGGGCGGTCCTTGCCGACCAGCGCCGGCACGTCGGTCAGCTCCGCCGCCTCGATGTCCAGCTCCAGGCGCTCGCCGCGGACCAGCTTGCCGGCGGCGTCGAGGTCGTAGAAGCCGATCGCGATGCGGTGCGGGCGGAGCACGGCCTCGCCCTTGGCGCCGGCGGGCAGCGCCGGGGCCTCCTGCCGCACCGCGAAGGAGGTGATCCTGCCGTTCTCGTCGGTCTCGATCTCCGGCCGCAGGATGTTGATGCCGGCGGTCTCCAGCCACGCCTTCGACCAGGTCTTCAGGTCGCGCCCGGAGGTCTCCTCCAGGGCTCCGAGCAGGTCGCCGAGGCGGGTGTTGCCGAAGGCGTGGCGCTGGAAGTACGCCTGCACGCCCTTGAAGAACTCGTCCTGGCCGACGTAGGCGACGAGCTGCTTGAGGACCGAGGCGCCCTTGGCGTACGTGATGCCGTCGAAGTTGACGAGCACGTCCTCCAGGTCATTGATCTCGGCCATGATCGGGTGCGTCGACGGCAGCTGGTCCTGGCGGTAGGCCCAGGTCTTCTCCGCGTTGGCGAAGGTGGTCCAGGCGTTGGGCCAGCGGGTGCCGGTGACGGAGGCCTGGCAGGCGACCGAGGTGTAGGTGGCGAACGACTCGTTCAGCCACAGGTCGTTCCACCACTCCATGGTCACGAGGTCGCCGAACCACATGTGGGCCAGCTCGTGCAGGATGGTCTCGGCGCGGCGCTCGTACGCGGCGTCGGTGACCTTCGAGCGGAAGACGTACTGGTCGCGGATGGTGACCGCGCCCGCGTTCTCCATGGCGCCCGCGTTGAACTCCGGCACGAACAGCTGGTCGTACTTGGCGAACGGGTACGCGTAGGCGAACTTCTCCTGGAACCAGTCGAAGCCCTGCCGGGTCACGTCGAAGATGTGGTCCGCGTCGAGGAACTCGGCCAGCGACGGGCGGCAGTAGATGCCGAGCGGGACGACCTGCCCGTCCGGGCCCTCGTACCGCGAGTGCACCGAGTGGTACGGGCCGACGATCAGGGCGGTGATGTACGAGGAGATCCGGGGGGTCGGCTCGAAGGCCCACACCCCGTCCTTCGGCTCCGGAGTCGGCGAGTTGGAGATCACGCTCCAGCCCTCCGGCGCCTTCACGGTGAACTGGAAGGTCGCCTTCAGGTCGGGCTGCTCGAAGGAGGCGAAGACACGGCGCGCGTCCGGCACCTCGAACTGGGTGTAGAGGTACGCCTGGCCGTCGACCGGGTCGACGAAGCGGTGCAGGCCCTCGCCGGTGTTGGTGTACGCGCAGTCCGCGACCACCCGCAGCTCGTTGCGGCCCTGCTTCAGGCGCGGGAGCGCGATCCGCGAGTCGCGGAAGACGGCGGCGACGTCGAGGGAGTGCCCGTTGAGCACGGCCTCGTGCACGGCGGGGGCGACCAGGTCGATGAAGGTCTCGGCGCCCTCCTCGGCGGAATCGAAGCGGACGGTGGTGACGGACCGGTAGGTGCCGCCCTCCTGCGCACCCGTGAGGTCCAGTTCGACCTCGTACGCGTCCACGGTCAGCAGGGCCGCCCGCTGCTGGGCCTCTTCACGGGTCAGGTTCGTGCCAGGCACCCGGTCAACTCCTCGGTTTCGTGACGTTTGGGCCATCCTTCCACGGGGCGTGGCGGAGACGCACGGCACATTTCCCAGGGCGAACACGCGGGAACGGCGGCCGTCCGTCCGGACGGCCGCCGTTCCCGGCGCGGAGGCGGGCTCAGCCCTTGAGCTCGGCCGCCACCAGCTCCGCGATCTGCACCGCGTTCAGCGCGGCGCCCTTGCGGAGGTTGTCGTTGGAGAGGAAGAGCGCCAGGCCGTTCTCGACGGTCTCGTCGACGCGGATGCGGCCCACGTACGAGACGTCCTTGCCGGCCGCCTGGAGCGGGGTGGGGATCTCGGACAGCTCGACGCCCTCGGCGTCCTTCAGCAGCTCGTAGGCGCGCTCGACGCTGATCGGGCGCTCGAAGCGGACGTTCACCTGGAGCGAGTGGCCGGAGAAGACCGGGACGCGGACACAGGTGCCGGAGACCTTCAGCTCCGGGATCTCCAGGATCTTCCGGGACTCGTTGCGGAGCTTCTGCTCCTCGTCGGTCTCGAACGAGCCGTCGTCGACGATCGAGCCGGCCAGCGGGACCACGTTGAACGCGATCGGCCGCTTGTAGACGGCGGGCTCCGGGAACTCGACGGCCTCCCCGTCGAAGGCCAGCCGGTCGGCGTTCTCGGCCACGGCGCACGCCTGGGTGCGCAGCTCGGCGACACCGGCCACGCCCGAGCCGGAGACGGCCTGGTAGGTGGTGGCGATCAGCGCGGTCAGGCCGGCCTCCTGGTGGAGCGGCTTGAGGACCGGCATGGCGGCCATCGTGGTGCAGTTCGGGTTGGCGATGATGCCCTTGGGGCGGTCCTTGATCGCGTGAGGGTTGACCTCGGAGACGACGAGGGGGACCTCGGGGTCGCGCCGCCAGGCGGAGGAGTTGTCGATCACGACGGCGCCCTGGGAGGCGACCTTCTCGGCGAGGGCCTTCGAGGTGGCGCCGCCGGCCGAGAACAGCACGATGTCCAGGCCGGTGTAGTCGGCGGTCGAGGCGTCCTCGACCGTGACGCCGTCCACGACCGTGCCGGCCGACCGGGCGGAGGCGAAGAGCCGCAGCTCGTCGACCGGGAAGTTCCGCTCGGCCAGGATCTTGCGCATGACTGTGCCGACCTGACCGGTGGCTCCGACGATTCCGACCTTCACGAGGACTCCTCCGTACGTGTGTGCAGGTGCTGCCGCCCCCCATGATGCGTGCCGCCTGCCGTTCCTTGTCCAATCCATTGTCCGAGGGGCGGGACGCGGTCCGACGGGTGAACGCGCCGGTGACCGTCTCCGCCGAGGGGCCGGCGACGACCGCCCCGGCCGGGGCCGGACGCGGAAGGGGCGGGCGCCCGTGTGGACGCCCGCCCCTCGTACCGCCCGGGGTGTTACGGGGTGACGCTGCCGATCAGGACGCTGCCGGTGCCCGCGACGGTGCCGCGCGCGTTGAGCAGCCGGACCTCGCCGAAGAACTGGCGTCCCTCGGGGGCCGGGCCGCCGACGACCACCTCGGCCGGGACCTTGGCGCTCGCGCCGTTGGCCAGCGGGTAGGTCTTCGTCTCGTCGACCTTCACGGTGCCGAGCGCCGAGGAGAAGTACACGTCCTTGTAGTCGTAGGTCGTGCCGCCCTCGGCGTGGACCGCGTAGCCGTCGACGACGATGCTGTAGGTGCCGGCCGCCGGCTTGACGAGGGAGACGGACTCCTCCGAGTCGCCGTCGGCGGACTGGCCGACCTGCTTGCCGTCGAGCAGGACGGTCAGGTCGAGGTCGGCCGCCTTGTCGGAGGTGTTGCCGATCGCGATGTCGAGGCGCTCGACGCCCTCGCCGATGGTGAGGGTCTTCGTCTGCTTCTCGTGGTGCTGGATGGTCGGGGTCTCGACCTTGGCCGAGCCGAGCGAGCCGCCCTTCAGCTTGCCGTCGAGGGCGGCGAAGCCGTTGGTGACGGTCCACTCGACGGCGGCCGGGGTGCCGACCTTCGCCTCGGGGACCGTCTGGACGGCCGGGTCGAAGGAGGCGCCGAGCACGGCGACGTCCAGCTTGAACGGGTTGTCCAGGTCCGGCGAGGTGCGGCGCGCCTCGACCTCGATCTCCCAGACGCCCGGCTGCGGGGCGGCGTACGAGCGGAGGTCGGGGCGGCAGGTGTTCGCCGGGTTGTAGTGCGGGTAGCAGCCGGTGGTCGCGGTCGGGTCGACCGGGACGCCGTACGGGTGGATGGCGATGAAGCGGGTCTGGCTCTTCGCCTTCAGGCCGCCGATCGCCACCTCCAGGGAGGTCGCGCCCTGCGGCACGGTCACGAAGTACGACTTGGTGCTGTTGCGCTGGACCGAGCCGGCGGCGGAGAAGCCGTAGCCCGGGGCGGTCAGGTCGCTCGCGACGACCGAGGTGGCCATGATCTGCTTGTCGACGCCCTCGGTGCGCTCGTCGTCGGCCTCCAGGAGCACGCTGTGCACGCCGGCGGTGCGCGGGCGGGCCTCCAGCTTGACGGTGACCGGCTTGTTCAGCGGCAGGTCGATCTCGTCGTCGCCGAGGATCCGGAAGGTGCCGTCGTTGTACTTGAGGTCCAGCTCGTGCTCGATGGCACGGTCCGGGCCGCTGGTGCGGGTGACGGTGACGTCGTAGACCTTCTTCTGGCCGACCTTGAGGCCGCCCTCGCGGTCGTACACACCGGTGCCGGTGTGCGGGGCCGGGAAGATCGCCGTGTCGACCGGGGCCTCGACCTTGTAGGAGTGGGCGGTGGCCCCGTCCTTGATCGACTCCCAGGCCTCGACGACGTCGACGAGACCGGCGCCCTGCTCGTGGGCCGCGACACCCGGGATCCGCTTCGCGGTCGAGGTGAGGGCGGTGCGCAGGGTCAGCGGGGAGAGCTCGATGCCGCGCTGCTTGGCGGCGGAGAGCAGCAGCGCGCTCGCGCCGGCGACCTGCGGGGACGACATCGAGGTGCCGTTGAGCATGCCGTAGCCGGCGGGCAGCGCGTAGCCGGCCTCGGGCACGCCGGAACCGGCCTGCCAGGTCGGGATGGTGTTCACGGCCGAGCCCGGGCCGGTGACCAGCGGGGCGGCGCCGCCGTCCTCACGCGGACCGCGCGAGGAGAACGGGAACATGGCGTACTTCTTCTCGACGGCCGAGCCGTAGTTGGCGGCCCAGGTCGACTGGGAGACCGCCGCGCCGACCGAGAGGACCTTGTCGGCCAGGCCGGGGTCGCCGATCGTGTTGATGCCCGGGCCGGAGTTGCCGGCCGAGATCACCAGCTGCACGCCGTACTCGTCGATGAGACGGGTGTAGAGGCGGGCGCGGACGTTGTCGCCGTCGTTCAGCGCGGGCAGGCCGCCGATCGACATGTTGACGATGTCGACGCCGCGGTTGACGACGAGGTCGACCATGCCCTCGGTGAGGGCGACGTTGGTGCAGCCGCCGGTCCAGGTGCAGGCGCGCGAGGAGACGATCTTCGCGCCGGGCGCGGCGCCGTTCATCCGGCCGCCGAAGAGGCCCTTGGCGGCGGTGATGCCGGCGACGTGGGTGCCGTGCGAGGACTCGACGAGGCCGATGTTGACGAAGTCGCGCTTCTGTCCGACCCAGGTGCCGCCCAGCGGGTCCATCGGGACGTCCTTGCGGATCTCCACGACGAACGGGGTGCGCTCGGCGACCTCGGTGGCCGGGTCGTCGGTGCCGAAGTACCCGACCTGGTAGCCGTCCTTGTACGGCTTCATCGGCTCGTTGTCCGTGAAGTCGAAGTCCTGGTCGGTGTCGACGCGGACGGTGCCGGCGGCGGGGTCGTACAGCATGCCGAAGACGTCGGTGGTGTCGCCGTCGCGGTTGATGTCACCGGCCGGGTCGCCGCCCGCGGTGACCGACTCGCTGAAGCGGCTCCACTGGTAGGAGCCCGCGGGCGCCTTCCAGGACTGCGTGGCGGCGGTGAACACCGGGCCCGCGACCGGGGTGATCTGGGCGCGCCAGGTGCCGTCGCCCTCGGTGAGCGGGTCGGTGGCGGTCACCCAGTCGACGATCTTGCGCTCGCCGGTGGTGGTCTTCTGCAGGGCCGGGTGGCCCAGGTCGACGCCCGAGTCGAGGACGCCGATGGTCACGCCGCGGCCGTCGGCGCGCGGGTGGTCCTCGACGAACTCGACGGCGCCCGTCTCGTGGGACGGGTTGTACGGGTTCTTCGCCGCGGTGGACTTCGACGGCGCCGGGTACGTCCGGGTCACCGTGGTGCCCTCGACGGCGCCGGTGACACCGGCGTCGGGGCGCGGGTCGTCCAGCTGGATCTCGGCCTGGAGGTCGACCGACTGGACGGCGGAGAGCTTGGTGGCGGCCTTGATGGCGGCGTCGGCCTTGCCGGTGGGCAGGGTGGCGCGGACGTAGCCGAGCTCGTCGTTGCGGTTGCCGACCGAGGCGCCGGGGACGGCGTCGAGCTGGCCCGCGACCTGCTCGGTCGCGCCGGGCGCGGTGGCGACCAGGATGGTGACGTGCGACTCGCCGGCGGCCTCGGCCTCGGACAGGCGCTGCGCGTCGATGGCGCCGAGCTTGTCGGAGGGCTCCGCGGTCTTCACCGGGGGAGTGGCGCCGGCCGGTTCGTCGACGGCGAGGACCGGGGCGGCACCGGCCGCGACGAGCGCGGTCACCAGGCCGGCGGCGGCCGCGATCCGGGCCGCTCGTCTGGTCCCGGTGGAGCGTCCGGGTATGGAGCTCTGCGTTTCGGGGGTGGTCATTTATATCCCTGTGGTGAAAGGAGAGGGTCCGGAATCCGGTACCGGATGACCGCTCAGCCTTTCGCAGATGACAGGGGTTTGTGGAGAGTCAGCGGAGGTCGGGTTGCCGCGGTGGCGTACATCCGCCACCGCGCGGCATGCGCCACAGAAGACGAATCGCCCCCAACGAGGGCGATTCGACGGGGGGCGGGGTCACTGGTCCTTGGTGCGGGCGTAATGCCGGGACACCTTCGCGCGGTTGCCGCAGGTCGCCATGGAGTGCCAGCGCCGGGTGCCGTTCCGTGAGGTGTCCAGGAAGTGCAGGACGCACGCCTCGTGCGCGCAGATCCTGATCCGGTCCGGCGCGGTCCGCAGCAGGTCCAGGTAGTCGCGGGCGGCCGTCCACCCCGGCCCCCAGGCCGGCTCGGCGAACTCGGCGCGCTCGCCGGGCCCTTCGGCGGTGAGCTCCGCCCGGATCCGGCCGTGCTCCAGGACGGCGTCGACCCGCGCGGTCGCCTCCGGGTCGCCGGGCCGGTCGACGAGCGCCTTCAGCGCCTCGCGGGCGGTACGGGTGCGGGCCAGCGTCGCCTCGTCGGCGGCGAACCGCCCGTCGAGCCCGTTGGCGGCGAGCCAGACCGCGAGCCCCTCCGTGTCGGCGAGCAGGTCCCGGAGCTCCCCGTCGCTCATCCACCGGGTGTTGAGCAGGTCGAGGGAGAGGGGTTCGCCGGTCAGCGGCCTGGGGTCGGTGACGGTCATGACGGGCATCCTCCTCGACCCCCGGGACGGTCTAACCCCTCAAGCGTACGTGACGGGTTGCGGTCCATGAGTTCTAACCTTTAAAGTCGAGTTAAGCGGTTAGCCCGAAGGGGGCGACCGAGAACGAGGGGACCGTCATGTCCGCGATCGGCACGCTGAACACGGCACACATCGGCATCAACGTCACCGACCTGGACCGCTCGCTCCGCTTCTACGCGGAGGTCCTCGGCTTCGAGACGATCGGCGTCGGCGACGCCGACGGCCGGCGCTACGCCTTCCTCGGCCAGGACGGCCGGCTCACGCTCACCCTCTGGCAGCAGGCCGAGGGCGGGTACGAGGCGAACCGCGCCGGCCTCCACCACCTGGCCTTCGAGGCCGAGTCCATCGAGAAGGTCCGCGAGGCCGAGGCCGCGCTCAAGGCCCAGGGCGTCGACTTCGCCTACGACGGCGTCGTCGCCCTCCGCGAAGGCGCCACCGCCGCCGGCATCTTCTTCCACGACCCCGACGGCACCCGCCTGGAGATCAACGTCCCCCAGGGCGCCGAAGGCGCCCCGGCCCCCAGCACCACGGCCCCGACCTGCGGCTTCTTCTAGGGGTGTCTGGCGGGTCAGGCCGGCTCGGGGAGCGCCGCGAGCCCGGCACGACCCGGAAGGCACCCCCGGGGCACCCGGGTGGCGGGCACACCGCGCCCGCGTCCCGCGCCGAGGGCCGTACCCGCATCCCCAGCCCGCACCCACCCGGAGCCCACCATGAGCAGCACCGCCTACCACCACGGCTCGCTGGCCGTCCAGCGGAGGCTCGGCGTCCAGGACGCCGCCGCCCACATCGCCCCGAGCATCCGCCCCGGCATCCGCCAGGTCGCCGCCGCCTTCCTCGAACTCCAGCCCATGCTGGTCCTGGGGGCGGCGGCCCCGGACGGCCGCGTCTGGGCGAGCCTGCTCACCGGCGCCCCCGGCTTCGCCCGCGCCACCGACCCGCACACGGTCTCCGTCGCCGCCGCACTCCGCCCCGACGACCCGCTCGCGGAGGCCCTCACCACCGGGACCCCCGTCGGCACCCTCGCCCTCGACCCCCGCACCCGCCGCCGCATGCGCCTCAACGGCACCGCCCGCCCCGGCGCCCACGGCCTCCTGATCGAGGCGGAGCAGGTCTTCGCCAACTGCCCCAAGTACCTCCAGAAGCGCGAGCTGTACGCCCCCGATCCCGCAGGACCCGGCGCCGCCGCCCACCGGGGCGACGCCCTCACCGGGGCCCAGCTCGCCGCCGTCCGTGCCGCCGACACCTTCTTCGTCGCCACCGTCGGACCGGACGGCGCCGACGCCAGCCACCGCGGCGGCAACCCCGGCTTCGTGCACACCGAGAACCCCCGCGAACTCCTCTGGCGCGACTACCCCGGCAACGCGATGTTCCTCACACTCGGCAACCTGGAGACCGACGAGAGGACGGGTCTCCTCTTCCTGGACTGGGAGACGGGCACGACCCTCCAGCTCAGCGGCCGGGCCGAAACGGTATACCGTTCTGAGGAGCGGTTCGTCCGCTTCCGGGTCGACAGCGTCGTCGAGACCCCGGCCGCCAGCCCCCTCCGCTGGTCCGCGCCGGAATACTCCCCGGCCAATCCGACCACCCCCTGATCGCGCACCCTGCCGCCCGCACGCGGACTCCCCCCGATCCACGATCCCGAGGAACCCGTGACCACTGCCGCCCAGACGATCGAGGCCACCACGCCCGCCCCGTCCGCGCCCGCGACCGCCCCCGCACCCGAGCCCGCCCCCGTACGCCGCCCCGGGCCGCCGCCCCGGCCCCGCCCGCTCGCGGTCCTCGTCGCCACCGGCACCAGCACCGCCGCCCTCCTCCTGCTGGTCGCCCTCGGCACCGTCCTGCACCACCCGCTGCTCATCCCGCCGCTCGCGGCGAGCATGGCACTGGTCGCCGCCTCCCCGGACCTGCCGCTCTCCCAGCCCCGCTCGGTCATCGGCGGCCAACTCCTCTCCGCCCTCACCGGCTTCGCCGTCCTCGCGGTCGCGGGCCCCGGCCTGTGGAGCGCCGCCGTCGCCGGCGGCCTCGCCCTCGGCGCGATGATGCTCGCCCGCGCCCCGCACTCCCCGGCCGCCGCCACCGCGGTGATCGTCGCCCTGGGAAGCCCCCCGTTCTGGACCTTCACCGGCCTCCTGGCCGCCTCCTGCGCCCTGCTCGTCGCAGCCGGCTGGCTCATGGCCCGCGCCACCCGTCGTACGTACCCGGTGTACTGGATCTAAGACTTGATCCGCGATTCACCGAAGGGTGAGCGGGCGGACTGCACGCGGTGCGGGGACCGGGCGTTCCGGCGTGGTCGCGCACGAGGCACGGCTCATCCGGGGTTGCTCGGTTCCGCTGTCCCGCGGTTCGGGGAGCAGAGGCACCACATTGCTGTGGTGCTGCCACGCGACCCGCGCCCCGAGAGGTGTTCGGGCTCGGTGTGGTTGACTCCCCCAGCGCTTCTTCCAGCGCTTGGGTGAAGGAGATCTGGGCGTTCCTGGACGCGGTGGTGTCCAGGAACGCGGTCCTCGGGTCGTCCACGTCATGGAAGCGGACGAACGCGGCGAGGGCCGCGCTCACGAGGTCACGCTTGCCGACGAGGCCGCACGCGGTGCACTTGTGCTCACGGTCCCGCAGCGTCTTGTGCACGCGTTCACCGCACAGACAGTGCTGCGACAGAGCGGTGGACCAGGTCGAGGCCCGTACGAGCCTGCCTCCGGCGGCTTCGCATTCGGCCTTGAGCGCGGAGATCAGCATGCCCGGTGTGGTCTGGGAGAGGCGCTTGCCCCACAGCCGGTACCAGGTGCGGATGTCGCAGTCCTCGACCACGAGCACGGAACCGTGGGCGGCGATGACCTTCCGGGCCACCAGGCGGGCGCGGTGGCGACGGTGTTCGGCGAGGGAAGCTTCGGCTTCGGCCCGCCGGGCGCGCCGGGCGCGGTAGGCGGAGGACAGGCGGTCATGGCGGAATGCCTGCTGCGGCACCCCGTTGGAGCGCGCGGTACGGGCACCGCCGGGCACGATCACCGTCCTGGGCTCCAGGCCCTTGGCGGCACGCCGTGCGGCACGGGCGCTCTGCTTCTTCGACATCCCGTACTGTCCGGCGTTCGTCGCCCTGCGGGAGCGCTCCAGCGCTCTGGCGCGGCCCCGCCGCTTCTTTGCTTCCTTCTCCAGCCGTGCCCGCTCGACGTCGGTCAGCGTGATCTCGGTGGAGACCGGCTTGCCGCCGTCGGGCCGGGCGGGGAAGGAGACGACCGACAGGTTGGAGACGTTGCCGTCCACTCCGCCGATGCGGTCGAGCCGGGCCGCTTGGTGGCGCAGTCGGCGTACGGCGGGGGAGGAGTATCCGGGGCCGAGGACCATCAGGTGCGCCTCGTAGACCCACCCACCCGGCGCGGATGCCTTCCGACGGCGCACGAGGTCGACCTTGTGCCAGCGGGCGGCAGCGGCCAGGAAGTGGCGCACGCGGGCTTCCCGGCCCGGCCGCTGAGGGATGCGGACCGGGAGGACGAGGTCACCGCGCTTGCCCTCGGGGCCGCCGGTGAAGACGACGGCCAGACGACCGGTGTGGTCCCACCAGTTCGCCCGCCGCGTGCTCTTGCCGGTGGGCACACGGCCGTCCGGCTTCGCCGGTGGAGGCATCCGATGCGGCTGCATCAGCGGGTACCGGCCGCCGCCGGTGCAGGCCGTGACATGGCCGAGGAGGGTGCCGACCAGGCGGAAGGTCTCCCACTTGTTCGCGATCGTGTGTGACCGAGCGCGCCCGGGGATGCGGGTGAAGTCGTGCCGACGTCCGGCGTTCGGGCGGCCGAAGCGGCGGCCGGTGACGTCGGGGAACAGGTGGCGCCGCACGCCGTTCCACACCTCGTCGGCCATGTGCATGGCCAGGGCCTTGGAGGCGTGGTGCTTCAAATGCCCTGAATCTTCGAGATGCTTGTACGCGCACCGCTCCAGAGCCTCACGGGAGAGCCCGAGGCGCTGGCGTACGGCCTTCGCGCCCCGCTCATGCCGCTCGCGACAGGCGTCCCAGTAGGCATCGACCTTGGCGCGGGCGTCGCGTTGCACCGCCCTCTTGATCGACCACATGGCCCCGAACAGGCCGTCGAGGCGGTGGAGGGCGGCGGGGTCGGTGACGGTGAGCGGCAGCACCATCACGGACATCTCCCCGTCGTCGGGCTTGGTCCACTTCGGAGCCTTGCTCCTGCCCCGGGAATTCCGCGTCCGTGCAGGCCGCACCGTCATCACCCCCCCGCTCTCAACGAGCCAACCTCGGACTGGTTACGATGCAAGTCCGACCATGACAAAAGAGGGAAAAATGGTCACGCGGTCTTCTCTGCCTGCCCCCACTGCGCCGTCGCGTCGTGCACGCCGCCATCCGAAGGCCTGGGTCGTCGGTCTCCTCGAATGCCGCAGGCTCCCGCTCGGCCGGCGTGCGGCCGCGGCCGACGACGCCCGCAGGAGCTTGCGGGAAGCGGCATTTTGATTCCCTGCGAGCCCCTAGCCTGCTGCGCATGAAGCAGGAGCTGCGGGTGGCGGCCTACGCCGTGGTCGTCCGGGACGACGGGATACTGCTCGCCCGCTGGGTGGCCAGGGACGGCACCAGGCGCTGGACGCTGCCCGGGGGCGGCATGGACCACGGGGAGGAGCCCGTCGGGACGGTCGTCCGCGAAGTCGAGGAGGAGACCGGGTACACGGTCGAGCCGACCGCCCTCCTCGGCGTCGACTCGATCCTGCGCGAGCGGACCGCACGCATCGGCGCGCCCGGCTCCTTCCAGGGCTTGGGGATCCTCTACGAGGCCCGCGTCGTCGGCGGCGAACTGCGCAGCGAGACCGGCGGTTCCACCGACCTCGCGGCCTGGCACCCGCTGGACTCCGTGCCCGCCCTGCCCCGGGTCGAACTCGTCGACATCGGGCTCGACCTGTGGCGGGAGCGACCCCCCGTGGGCCGCTCCCGCCTCGCGGGCCCGGCCGTGGGACGGTCCCGACGCGCGGGCCCGGCGAACGGCTGAAAAGCGCTCAACCGTCCCACGGCCGCTCAACCCTCCCGCACCCCCCGTGGTCCTCCCCGCCGACCGCACCGGAACGACCGGGACACCGGAACGACCGGGACACCGGAACACCACGGAAACAGGGGAAACTCCGCATGGCCACCGCCCGTACCGCCCGCACCGTCGTCGCCGCGGCCCTCGCCGCAGGCCTCACCGTCACCGCGCTCGCCGCCCCCGCCCTCGCGGCCGAGCCCGCCGCCCCCGCGACCCGGACCGTCGCGCAGCAGGACCACGCGGCCACCCGGGCGGCCCTCCGGGCTGCCGTCGACGCCGGCGTGCCCGGCGCCGTCGCCCAGGCCCGGGTGGACGGCCGCTCCTGGACCGGCACGGCCGGCGAGCGCGGCGGCGACGACCGCTTCCGCGTCGGCTCCATCACCAAGACCTTCGCCGCCACCGTCCTCCTCCAGCTCCAGGCCGAGGGTCGCCTCGACCTCGACGACCCGGTGGAGAAGTGGCTCCCCGGCGTCGTCCGCGGCAACGGCCACGACGGCCGGAAGATCACCGTCCGCCAGCTCCTCAACCACACCAGCGGCATCTACAACGTCACCGCCGACCCCGGCTTCCAGGAGAAGGTCTTCGGCCCCGCCTTCCTGGAGCACCGCTACGACCGCTGGACCCCGCGGCAGCTCGTCGGCATCGCCATGACCCACGCCCCCGACTTCGCCCCCGGCACCTCCTGGAACTACTCGAACACCAACTACGTGCTCGCCGGCATGGTCATCGAGAAGGTCACCGGCCGCCCCTACGGCAAGGCCGTCGAGAACCGGATCATCAAGCCCCTCAAGCTCCGGGCCACCACCGTCCCCGGCACCGACCCGACCATGCCGAACCCCAGCTCCCCCGCGTACTCCACGCTCTCCGCCGACGCGAACGCCCCCGTGCACGACGTCAGCGAGCTCAACCCCACCCTCGCCTACGCCGCCGGCGAGATGATCTCCGACTCCCGCGACCTCCAGACCTTCTACCGCGCCCTGCTCCAGGGCCGGCTGCTGCCGAAGGGCGCCCTGCGGGAGATGACCACGACCGTCGACCTCTCCGAGCACCGCCCCGGGGCGGGTTACGGCCTCGGTCTCATGAAGCAGCAGCTGAGCTGTGGCAAGGAGGTCTGGGGCCACGGCGGCGGCATCCACGGCTCGCTCTCGGAGGCGTACGCCACCCGCGACGGCCGCCACTCCCTTGCCGCCAACATCAACGCCGACTGGACCGGCGACACCCAGGCGATCCTGGAGGGCGAGTTCTGCGGCGCCCTCCCGAAGCCGAAGCAGTAGCCCTCACCGGGGCAGGACGACGACGTACGCGGCGGGCTGCCGCTCCGACGCGGCCATCAGGGCCGTACGGACCACGGCGGCCTGCTGGTCCGCCGCCTCGCGCAGCTTGCGCGGGGTCAGGTGGACCACCGTGATGCCCAGCCGCTCCAGGTGCTCCCGCTTGCGGGTGTACTCGGACCACGGCGCGTCCTCGTCCTGCCGCGGCGCCCGGGTGTCCAGCTCCACCGCCACCGCCTGCTCCGGCCAGTAGGCGTCCACCCCGCCGAGGTGCGGGCCGCCCGGCAGCCGCAGGTCCACGTTCCACACCGGGTCCGGCAGCGCGAAGTCCCGCACCATCTCGTACAGCCGCTCCTCCGACAGCGCCCGCCCCTCCACGAGGAGCGAGTCCACCGCGTCCACCACGTGCGGCCGGGTCAGCAACCGCAGCCGGCTCAACTCCCGTACCACCACGGGTGCCTCGCAGTGGCCGCCGCGCACCGCCTCGGTGAGCAGCAGGCGGACGGCCTCCGCGTCGTGCAGCCCCGAGACCGCGTCGGCGAGCGCCCGGGCGACCGGCGCCACCGGCAGCCCGTCCCGCTCCACCGGCTCCGGCGACTCGGGCGACCGCACGAGCCGCACGAAGCCGGTCGACCGCAGGCGCCGGGTGCGGCCCACCAGGACGTCGATCCGTTCCAGGGCGGCGGGTGCGGGAGCGGAGGAGAAGCCGTGCAGGGCGAGCGCGGCGAGCCCGGTGAGCATCGCGCCCGGCCCGTGCGGGGGCGCCTCGCCGTCCTTGCGGGCGTAGAGCAGCGCGGCCCGCAGCCGGTCGTCGCCGGTCGGCGCGCCGGGGTGGAGGAGGAAGACGCCGGGCAGCAGCTGCTGCCAGTCGCCGCCGGCCGAGACCCGTCCGGCGACCTCGGCGGCGGGCACGCCCATGGCCCTCAACTGGCCGGTGGACGCCAGTCGTCGGGCGTGACCGGCGGGGGAGGCGAGGGGGCGGGGGCGGCGGGTGATGGGGGTGTCGTGGTTCATGCCGGGGGTCTTCCGCACCCCGGTCCGGCCCTAACGGCCTGTTACAAGGCGGTGGCCGAACCAGGACAAGCCCGCACTAAAGTACGCGCGTTCGACTGCCGAGAGAGGCCGGCAGAGGAGGGACCACGGGTCCCCGGCCCTTCCGGCCTCTCCCGCCCGCTCAATCCTCCAGCGCGTCGAACTCCTGCGCCCGCAGCGCGCGGGCCAGGTCGTCGCGGGACTCCAGGACGAGGCGGCGCAGCGCCGGGGCGGCGTCCGGGTGCCCGGCCAGCCAGGCGTCGGTCGCCGCCAGGGTCTCCGGACGGTCCTGGTGCGCGGGGAACAGTCCGCGCACCACGTCCATGCCGATCTGGATCGACCGCTCGGCCCAGATCCGCTCGATCACCGCGAAGTACCTCTCCGCGTACGGGGCGGTCAGTTCGCGCTGCGAGGGCTGCGCGAAACCGGCGATGACCGCGCCGACCAGCGCGTTGGACAGGGCGTCCGACTCGACGACCTGCGCCCACGCCTGCGCCTTGACGGCCGCCGACGGCCGGGCGGCGAGGAGCCGCACCTGGTGGCGCTTGCCGCTGGCGGTGTCGTCCCGGGCCAGCTCCTCGTCGATGCGCGCCTCGTCGGCCCGCCCGTGCTCGGCGAGCGGGGAGAGCAGTGCCCAGCGCAGTTCCTGGTCGACGTCGAGGCCGTCGATCCGGGCGGTGCCGGCGAGGAGCCCCTCCAGGAGCTGGAGGTCGGCGTCGGAGGAGGCGGTCGCGGCGAGGAAGCGGGCCCAGGTCAGCTGGTGCTCGCTGCCCGGCTCGGCGAGCCGCAGCTCGCGCAGCCCGCCCTCGGCGAGCTGCCGCGCGCCCTCCGCGCGCCACGCGGGGGAGGCGTAGTGGGTGACGGCGGTGCGGGCCCAGGCGTGCACCATCTGGAGGACGCCGATGTCGGTCTCGCGGCCGGCGAAGGCGAGCACGGCGGCGACGAAGTCGCGGGCCGGCATGAGTCCGTCGCGGGTCAGGTTCCACAGCGCGGACCAGCACAGCGCGCGGGCCAGCGGGTCGGTGATGTCGCCGAGGTGGGCGCGGAGGGTGTCGAGGGAGCGCTCGTCGAAGCGGACCTTGCAGTAGGTGAGGTCGTCGTCGTTGACGAGGATCAGGTCCGGCCGCTCGCTGCCGGCCAGGTCGGCGACGACGGTGCGGGGGCCCGCGACGTCGGTCTCCACGCGCGCGTACCGCGCGAGCGCGCCGTCGGTGAGCCGGTAGAGGCCGACCGCGACCCGGTGCGGGCGCAGTTCGGCGCCGTCCTGGAGGACGGCGAGCTCGGTGACGCGGCCCTCGGCGTCGTAGGTGACCTCGGGGGCGAGGACGTTGACGCCGGAGGTCTGGAGCCAGGACTTCGACCAGGCCTTCATGTCGCGGCCGGAGGTCTCCTCCAGGACGGACAGCAGGTCGTTAAGGCGGGTGTTGCCGTAGGCGTGGCGCTTGAAGTAGCGGCGGGCGCCCTCCAGGAAGGCGTCCCGGCCCGCGTAGGCGACGAGCTGCTTGAGGACGGAGGCGCCCTTGGCGTAGGTGATGCCGTCGAAGTTGAGCTTGGCGTCCTCCAGGTCACGGATGTCGGCCGTGATCGGGTGGGTGGAGGGCAGCTGGTCGGCGCGGTAGGCCCAGGCCTTGCGGTTGTTGGCGAAGGTGACCCAGCTGTCGGTGAAGCGGGTGGCCTCGGCGAGCGAGAAGGAGCCCATGAAGTCGGCGAAGGACTCCTTCAGCCACAGGTCGTCCCACCAGACCATGGTGACGAGGTCGCCGAACCACATGTGGGCCATCTCGTGCAGGATCGTGTTGGCGCGCCGCTCGTACGCCGCCCGGGTGACCTTGCCCCGGTAGATGTACTCCTCGGTGAAGGTGACCATGCCGGGGTTCTCCATGGCGCCGAGGTTGTACTCGGGCACGAAGGCCTGGTCGTACTTGCCGAAGGGGTACGGGTAGTCGAAGTTGTCGTGGAAGAAGTCGAAGCCCTGCTTGGTGATCAGGAAGACGTCGTCCGCGTCGAAGTGCTTGGCGAGCCCCTTGCGGCACATCGCGCCGAGCGGGATCTCGATGTCGCCGCGCCGGTAGGTGTCGGTGACGTAGTGGTACGGGCCCGCCACCACGCAGGTGATGTAGGTGGAGATCGGCGCGGTCTCCGCGAAGCGCCACACGCCGTCGGCGCCGCGCTCCCCGGCGCCGTTGCTCCACACCGTCCACTCCTCGGGCGCGGTCACCTCGAAGCGGTACGGCGCTTTTAGGTCGGGCTGCTCGAAGTTGGCGTAGACCCGGCGGGCGTCGGCCGGCTCGTACTGGGTGTACAGGTACACCTCGCCGTCCTCGGGGTCGACGAAGCGGTGCAGGCCCTCGCCGGTGCGGCTGTAGGCGCACTGCGCGTCGACGACCAGGACGTTCTCGTCGGCCAGGCCGTCCAGGGTGATCCGGGAGCCGTCGAAGACGACCGCCGGGTCGAGCTCCCGCCCGTTGAGGGTGACGGAGGTGACCGACGGGGCGAGCAGGTCGGCGAAGGTGGTGTCGCCCTCGCCGGTGCGGCGGAAGCGGATCGTCGTCACCGAGCGGAAGGTGCGTACCGCCTCCGTGGACTCGCCGACCGCCGAACGCAGGTCGAGGGCGACCTCGTAGCCGTCGACGGACAGCAGCGCCGCCCGCTCGTGGGCCTCGTCGCGGGACAGGTTCTCACCGGGCACGGTCACTCCTTCGTGGCGTGTTCGAAACAGCACCGATCCTCCCATGCGCACCTGTCGCCGGGCGCACGGGAATGCCGGGACGGTCCGGAGGTGTTGCGCCCAGTCGGCGCACATCCCCCTTTTCGACCGCCCCGAGGAGCGACATGTCCGAGAGCAGGACCGAGAGCAGGACCACCGCGGAGTTCTTCTTCGACCCGCTGTGCCCCTGGGCGTGGATGACCTCCCGGTGGATGCTGGAGGTGGAGAAGGTCCGCCCGGTGGACGTGCGCTGGAAGGTGATGAGCCTCGCGGTCCTGAACGAGGACCGGCTCGACGAGGTTCCCGCCGAGTACCGGGAGATGCTGGAGACCAAGGCCTGGGGCCCGGTCCGCGTCGTCACGGCGGCGCGGCAGCTGCACGGCGAGGAGGTCGTCGGCAAGCTCTACACCGCGCTCGGCACCCGCTTCCACAACAACGGCGAGGGCCCCACCCGGGAGGCCGTCGCCGCCGCGCTGAGGGACGTCGGCCTCCCCGAGGACCTGGTGGAGTACGCCGACAAGGACACGTACGACGCCGAGCTGCGCGCCTCCCACGCGGAGGGCATCGGGAAGGTGGGCCAGGACGTCGGCACCCCGGTGATCGCGGTGCCCGGTCCGGACGGCGACGAGGTCGCCTTCTTCGGCCCGGTCGTCACCCCGACCCCGCGCGGCGAGGCGGCGGCCCGGCTGTGGGACGGCACCCTGCTCGTCGCCTCGACCCCGGGCTTCTACGAGATCAAGCGCACGCGGACGGCGGCGCCGAGCTTCGAGTAGTCGCTCCGCGTGGAAGGGCCCCCGCGATTCACGTCATCGCGGGGGCCCTTCTTTCATCCGCCTGCCCGGTGAAGGTGGAGAAGACGATCACGAGCAGGAGTCATCGGACGGCTCAGATGCCGATGAGGGGCGTCCGTCCCTTGGCGTCGGTGTAGCGCTTCTGCACGTCCTGCCAGTTGACGACCTGCCACATGGCGTCGATGAAGTCGACCTTCTGGTTCTTGTACTGGAGGTAGAAGGCGTGCTCCCAGGCGTCGAAGACCAGGATCGGGACGGAGCCCTGGCCGACGTTGCCCTGGTGGTCGTAGACCTGCTCGACGATGAGGCGGCCGCTGATCGGCTCGTAGGCGAGGACGCCCCATCCGGAGCCCTGGGTGGTCGCCGCGGCCTTGGTCAGCTGGGTCTTGAACGCGGCGAAGGAGCCGAAGGACTCGGTGATCGCGTCGGCGAGCTCGCCCACGCCGTCGGCCGCGAGCGGCTCGCCGCCGCCCTCGCCGCCCTTCGGGCTCGCCATGTTGTTCCAGTAGATGGAGTGCAGGATGTGGCCGGAGAGGTGGAAGGCGAGGCTCTTCTCCAGGCCGTTGATCGCTCCCCACTGGTCCTTGTCGCGGGCCTCCGCCAGCTGCTCCAGGGTGTCGTTCGCGCCCTTGACGTAGGCGGCGTGGTGCTTGTCGTGGTGCAGCTCGATGATCTGCGGATTGATCACGGGCTCCAGCGCCGCGTAGTCGTACGGCAGCTCCGGAAGTGTGTAGATCGCCATGTGTGCCAAGCCCTTCGACCGACTTCTTATTGCAACCTCTATGCAAGTGCAGGCTAACAGCAGTTGCGGTAGAAGTTGATCAGTCCCTGGTCCTAGGTCCGAGCGCCTGCGTCCGGAACCGGCCGCGGACGCGCGAACGCCCCGCCGGGTCCGGCCCGGCGGGGCGTTCGTACGAGGAGCGGCGGTGGGCTCAGACCTTCTCGGCCGCGGCCCCGGCCGCCTTCTCGCGCGCCTTCTGGAGCGCGAAGCCGGCCACGGCGAGCGCGAGCGTCAGGCCGCCCGTCGCGTACAGCTGGATCCGGGTGTCCTCCTCGCGGGCCATCAGGAAGAAGATCGCGGCCATGCCGGCCAGCGCCACCCAGGTCAGCACCGGGAAGGCCCACATCCGCACGACCAGCTTCTCCGGCTCCTCGCGCTCGGTGCGGCGGCGCAGCACCAGCTGGGAGGCGGCGATGAAGAACCAGACGACGAGGATGATCGCGCCGATCGTGTTGAGCAGCCACACGAAGGCCTTGTCCGGCGACCAGTAGCTCAGCAGCACGGCGCCGAAGCCGACGACCGAGGAGAGCAGGACGGCCGGGCGCGGCACACCGCCGAAGGTGCGGCCGAGCGCCTGCGGGCCCTGGCCGCGGCCGATCAGCGAGCGGGCCATGCGGGAGGCGCCGTAGATGTTGGCGTTCATCGCGGAGAGCAGGGCGATCAGCACGACGACGTTCATGATCTGGCCGGCGGCCGGGATGCCCAGGTGGTCGAGGGTGGCGACGTACGGGCCCTTCTCGACGACCGCCTTGTCGTCCCAGGGGACGAGGGTGACGATGACGGCCATCGAGCCGATGTAGAAGAGCGCGATGCGCCACATCGCCGTCCGGACCGCCTTGGCGACGCCCTGCACGGGGTGCTCGGACTCGGCCGCGGCGATGGTGACCGTCTCCAGGCCGCCGTAGGCGAAGACGGAGGCGAGCAGGCCGACGATCAGGCCCTCGGAGCCGTGCGGGAAGAAGCCGCCGTCGCCCGTGAGGTTGGCCGTGCCGGGGGCGTCGGTGCCGGGCAGGACGCCGACGATGGCGAGCACGCCGATGCCCAGGAAGAGGACGATCGCGCCGACCTTCAGGGCGGCGAACCAGAACTCGAACTCGCCGAAGTTCTTCACCGCGGCCAGGTTGGTGCCGCAGAACACCAGCATGAAGAGCGCCACCCAGGCCCACTCGGGGGTGCCCGGGAACCAGCCGGTCATGATGTTGGCGGCGCCGATGCCCTCCAGGCCGACGGCGACGCAGAGCAGGAACCAGAAGGCCCAGCCGGCGGTGAAGCCGGCCCAGGGGCCGAAGGCCCGCTCGGCGTGGACGGAGAAGGAGCCGGAGGCGGGGTTGGCCGCCGACATCTCGCCGAGCATCCGCATCACCAGCATGACGAGCACGCCGGAGATCGCGTAGGCGACGACGATCGAGGGGCCGGCGGCGGCGATGCCGGCGCCGGAGCCGACGAAGAGGCCGGCGCCGATGACGCCGCCGAGGGCGATCATCGACAGATGGCGCTGCTTGAGGCCGTGGGAGAGGCCCTCGGCGGGAGCGGCGGTGCCGTCCTCGCGGTCGGCCTGCGCGGGCGCGGTGGTCCGGGACATGGGCAACCCTGTTCATCAGCTGAGACGGGGAGGGAAGCCCACAGTCTGAGTGCCCGCACCGCTCAGAGGGAACAGATGTCCGCTATACGGTCACGACCTTCACACAAGGTGAAGATTCAGTTCCGCTTCGTCGTGGACGCGCGGGCCTCCCGCGCGGTCCGGAGCTCCCGCAGCCACGCCACCAGCAGCACCGCCGCCGTCGCCCCGGCCGACCACAGCACCTGCGGCCGTGCCCCGTCGTCGGTCAGCATCAGCACCAGCACCGCGCCCATCGCCGCCAGGGCCGTCCACGTCAGCCACGGGAAGCCCCACATCCGCAGCGTCAGCGTCTCCGGCGCCTCGCGCTCGATCCGCGGCCGCAGCCGCAGCTGCGACACCGCGATCAGCGCCCACACGAACAGCAGCACCGCGCCGACCGCGTTCAGCATGTAGAGGAAGACGGAATCCGGCCACTTCAGATTCAGCAGCACGGAGACGAAGCCGAAGGCCACCGAGGCCAGCACCGCCCGCCGCGGCACCCCGCCCGCCGACACCTTCAGCAGCCCCTTCGGCGCCTCGCCCCGCTCGGCCAGCGAGAAGACCATCCGGGAGGAGCCGTACAGGTTGGCGTTGAGCGCCGAGAGCAGCGCCACGAAGACCACCACGTTCATGATCTGCCCCGCGCCCGGCACCCCGATCGCGTCGAGCACCGCCACGTACGGCGACTCGCCCGGCACCATCGACGTCCACGGCAGCAGCGTCACGATCACCAGCATCGAGCCCACGTAGAACAGGAGGATCCGCCACACGGCGCTGCGCACCGCCCGCGCCACGTTCCGCGCCGGGTCCTCCGACTCGGCGGCGGCGATGGTGACGACCTCCAGGCCGCCGAAGGCGAAGACCACGGCGAGCACCCCGGAGACCACCCCGGACCAGCCGTTCGGCAGGAAACCGCCCTGGCCGGTCAGGTTGGCGAGCCCGACCGGGTCGGTGTCCGGCAGCCAGCCGACGATCGCGAGCACGCCGAGGGCCAGGAAGAGGACGATCGCGCCGACCTTCAGGGCGGCGAACCAGAACTCGAACTCCCCGAAGTTCTTCACCGCCGCCAGGTTGGCCAGCGTGAAGACGACCATGAAGAGGAGCACCCAGCCCCACTGCGGCACCCCCGGCACCCAGCCGTGCGCGATCCGCGCCGCGCCCGTCGCCTCCACGGCGAGGACGACCACCAGCAGGAACCAGTACAGCCACCCCACCGAGAACCCGGCCCACCGGCCGAGCGCCCGCTCCGCGTGCACCGAGAACGCCCCGGACGCCGGCATCGCCGCCGACATCTCGCCCAGCATCCGCATCACCAGCATCGCGAGCGTGCCCGCGATCAGGTACGAGAGCACGATGCCGGGCCCGGCGACCGCGATGCCCGCGCCCGAGCCGACGAAGAGGCCGGCTCCGATGACCCCGCCGAGCCCGAGCATCGTCAGGTGACGCTGCTTCAGGCCGTGCGAGAGCGGCTCCGGTTCGGTGAGCGGGGTGGGCGGTGCTGCGTCGCGCATGGTGGGGGCTCGCGCTCTGGGAGAAGGGGCGTGCGGGTGAGGCTTCAGGAGAGGCTTTATGGAGACCCCACAGTCTCGCCGTTCACCCGCCCTTGACGCAAAAGGGACCGGAAGTCGCCTTTCGTCAGTGACAAGCGTCACGTGGCGTGTGCTGCCCTCCCGGCCCTTTGTCGGAAACCGATGAAGCCCCGGCCCGAGGCTTTGTCGGCGGCTGACGGTGATCGCCCGCTCACCCCTGGCATAGCGTCGACGTGTCCTGACACCCTCACCCTCGCGGAGTACCGATGAGCACCGCCGCCGCCCCCGTCCGCACCCTCGGTGCGGGCACCGTCCTGGCCGACCTCCTCCCGTCGAGCCGCGTCCGCGACGTCGCCCTCGTCGTCGGCGGCGCCGCCCTCACCGGCCTGGCCGCCCAGCTCTCCGTCCCGGTCCCCGGCTCGCCGGTCCCGGTCTCCGGCCAGACCTTCGCCGCCCTGCTCGTCGGCACCGCCCTCGGCGCCCGCCGCGGCTTCCTCTCCCTCGCCCTCTACGCCGTCGTCGGCATGGCGGGCGTTCCGTGGTTCGCGCAGGGGACCTCCGGCTACGCGATGCCGTCCTTCGGCTACATCCTCGGCATGCTGCTCGCCGCCACCGTCGTCGGCGCCCTCGCCCGCCGCGGCGCCGACCGCTCGGTCCTGCGCACCGCCGGCACGATGGTCCTCGGCTCCGCGATCATCTACGCGGTCGGCGTCCCGTACCTGGCCCTCGCCACCGGCATGAGCCTCGGCCAGGCGGTCGCCGCCGGCCTGACGCCCTTCCTCATCGGCGACGCCCTCAAGGCCGCCCTCGCCATGGGCGCCCTCCCGGCCGCCTGGAAGCTCGCCGGCCGCAAGGGCTGACGCCCCCGGAGCCGTACGCGCGAAGGGCCCGCCGCTCCTCCCGGAGCGGCGGGCCCTTTCCCGTACGGGCGTGACTAGCCGCGGGCGGCGGCGGTCTTCCTGACCCGCTCGCGGATCACCGCGATCGCCAGCACCAGCGCGGCCACGAGCAGCGAGAGCACGACCTGCTTCCGGGCGCTGCCGCCGTCGTAGATCATGTAGCCGAGGACGAAGACGATCATGCCGATCGTCGCCCAGGTCAGGTACGGGAAGAGCCACATCCGCACCACGAGCTTCTCCGGCGACTCGCGCAGGATGATCCCGCGCATCCGCAGCTGGGTCACGCAGATGACCAGCCAGACGAAGAGCGCCACCGCGCCGGAGGAGTTCAGCAGGAAGGCGAAGACGGTGTCGGGCCACTCGTAGTTGAAGAAGACCGCGACGAAGCCGAAGACGACCGAGGAGAGGATCGCCGCGCGCGGCACGCCCCGCTTGTCGACCTTGGCGAAGGCCTTCGGCGCGTCACCGCGCTGCCCCAGCGAGAAGGCCATCCGGGAGGCCGTGTAGAGGCCCGAGTTGAGGCAGGACAGCACGGCGGTCAGGACGATCACGTTCATGATCTGGCCGGCCGCGGGGATGCCGATGGAGTCGAGGGCGGCGACGTACGAGCCCTTCTCCACGATCGACGGGTCGTTCCACGGCAGCAGCGTCAGGACCACGAAGATCGAGCCCAGGTAGAAGACGCCGATCCGCCAGATCACGCTGTTGGTCGCCTTGGTCACGGCCCGCTGCGGGTCCTCCGACTCGCCGGCCGCGAGGGTCACGATCTCGCTGCCCATGAAGGAGAAGACCACCATCAGCACACCGGTGAGGATCGCGCCCGCGCCCATCGGGAGGAATCCGCCCGCGTCGGTGAGGTGCGCGAAGCCCGCGCCCGGGTTGTCCGAGCCCGGCAGCACGCCGAAGACCGCGAGGAGGCCGATCGCCACGAAGGCGCCGATGGCGACGACCTTGATGCCGGCGAACCAGAACTCGAACTCGCCGTACGAGGCCACCGAGGCCAGGTTGGTCGCGGTGAGCACCACCATCACGATGAGGGCCCAGGCCCACTGCGGCACCGCGGGGACCCAGCTCTCCAGGATGACCGCGCCCGCCGTCGCCTCGACGGCCAGCACGACCACCCAGAAGAACCAGTACAGCCAGCCGATGGTGAAGCCGGCCCAGCGGCCGAGCGCCTGGTCCGCGTAGGCGGAGAAGGAGCCGGAGGACGGTCGCGCGGCGGCCATCTCGCCCAGCATGCGCATCACGAACACGACCATGGCGCCGACGAGCGCGTAGGAGAGGAGGATCGCGGGACCGGCGGCGGCGATGCCGGAGCCGGAGCCGACGAAGAGGCCGGCGCCGATGACGCCGCCGATCGCGATCATCGACAGATGGCGGTTCTTGAGCCCGGCCTTGAGGCCGTCGGACTGCGGGGTCGGACCGGGGTCGCCGGTGCTGCCGCCTTCCTTGGCGAGGGTCGGCTGCGTGTTCATGAACGCTTCCTTCGGGTGTGGGGACGACTCGGGTCGCGAGCCTGTGACATGAAACCCGGCGACTCGCCAGTACGGAAGGTTTGACTCCGGATCGTGATTCAGGACATATGCGGGCCATAAGGTCCAGACCAAGCGGGACCGAGGTCCGTGACCCGTCGGGACCAAGGTCCCGACCCCGCTGACCCCTGCCCCGTCCCGGCCGTGCCACACTCGAAGCCATGCGCGTCTACATCGGTTCCGACCACGCCGGCTACGAACTCAAGACCCACCTCGTGGAGTGGCTCACGGCCCACGGGCACGAGCCCGTCGACTGCGGTCCCCACATCTACGACGCCCTCGACGACTACCCGCCGTTCTGCCTGCGCGCCGCCGAGAAGACGGCCGCCGACGCGGACAGCCTGGGCATCGTCATCGGCGGCTCCGGCAACGGCGAGCAGATCGCCGCCAACAAGGTCAAGGGCGTCCGTGCCGCCCTCGCCTGGAGCGAGCAGACCGCAGCCCTCGGCCGTGAGCACAACAACGCCAACGTGGTCGCGGTCGGCGCCCGCATGCACACGGAGGAGGAGGCGACCAAGTTCGTCGAGATCTTCCTCTCCACCCCGTACTCCGGCGACGAGCGCCACACCCGCCGCATCGAGATGCTGACCGCGTACGAGACCGAGGGCGTCATGCCCCCGATCCCGGCCCACCACCCGCAGCAGGGCTGAGCCCACCCGCCCGTGCCGCCGGCCGAGCCCGGCGGCACCGGCGCGCCGTCCCGTCACCCAGGAGAACCGCCGTGCCCGAGGGGCATACGATCCACCGCCTCGCCCTGGACCACCGGGAGCGCTTCGGCGGCCGGCCCGTCCGCGCGAGCAGCCCCCAGGGCAAGTTCTCCGACTCCGCCGCCCTCCTCGACGGCTCCGTCCTGGAGACCGCCGAGGCCCACGGCAAGCACCTCTTCCTCGGCTTCCCGCGCGACGAGTGGATCCACATCCACCTCGGCCTCTTCGGCAAGGTGAACTTCGGCGACGCCCCCGCGCCCCCGCCCACCGACACCGTCCGCCTGCGGCTCGCCAACCCCGACTCGTACGTCGACCTCCGCGGCCCCACCACCTGCGCGCTCGTCACCGACGCCGAGAAGCGGGCGATCCACGCCCGCCTCGGCCCGGACCCGCTGCGCGACGGCGACGACCCCGACAGGGCATGGCACCGCATCGCCAGGTCCCGCACCACGATCGCCGCCCTGCTCATGGACCAGAAGGTCATCGCGGGCGTCGGCAACGTCTACCGCGCCGAGGTCCTCTTCCGCCACGGCATCGACCCGTACCGCGCCGGCAAGGACCTGACGGCGGGGGAGTGGACCGCGATCTGGCAGGACCTGGCCGCCCTCATGCGCGACGGCGTCCGCGACAACCGCATCGACACGGTCCGCCCGGAACACACCCCCGAGGCGATGAACCGCCCCCCGAGGATCGACGACCACGGCGGCGAGGTCTACGTCTACCGCCGGGCGAACCTCCCCTGCCACCTCTGCGGCACCCCGATCCGCACGGCCGACCTGGCCGCCCGGAACCTCTTCTGGTGCCCCACCTGCCAGGCCTAGGCGTGTCCTTCGGATCAGGCCGGATCGGGGAGCGGCGTCCGGTGATCGTCTCGGGAGCCGGCGCACCGAGCGCGCACCGGTCGACGTCCTCGCCGTAGGGCCCGCCGTCGAACAGGGCGTGCGTCCCACCCCACGGTGGCCTTCCGGTCACATCGAAGACGTCCTCCACGCCCTCCCCTCCTGCCGTGAGGATCGTCTCGGCGCCATGCCCCGGAGGTTTCACATCAGGATCGGCCGGACAGCGTCGAGGGGGCGGGCTTCGCGGTCTCGGCACCGCACATCGCCTGTCCGTACAGGGCGGCAAGGGCGCCGTCGATGGGGTGGGGCTGCGGCCGCCCGGAGGCGTCCGGCTCGTTCCACCTCTGGAGGTTGACCGCGACGGACATCTGACGCTTGCCGTCGCCCCGGGTCAGGGAGATCGTCCCCGCCCCCCAGACCGTGCCGTCGTGGCCCCAGAACGTGCCGCAGTCCGTGGCGACCTCGTGGAGGCCGAGGCCGTACCGGATCATCGATCCGTCCAGGGCGCGGACCGGGACCGTGCGCTGCATCTGCGCGAGCGACTCCCCGCTGACGATCCGGCCGGCCAGCAACTCGGCGTAGAAGCGGTTGAGGTCCGCCATGGTCGACACGAGCGAGGCGCCCGTCCCCGTCCAGGACATGTTGTAGACGCTGTAGTCGCGCGGCGGGTCGAGGAGGCCGTAGAAGGCTTCGTACATCCGCGCGTGCGGTCCCCGGATGCGTGTTCCGGTCGGGAAGGCGGTGTGCCGGAGGCCGGCGCGCTCGATGACGTTCCGGGTGATGTACTCCTCCGCCGGGATGCCGGTCACCTCCTCCAGAAGCTCACCGAGGATCAGCCAGTTGCTGTTCGAGTACACCCCCGGAAGGGCGCCGGGCTCGCCGGCGGGGGGCGCCGCGAGCCCCATGGCGATCAGCTCCTCCGGGCGGAACTCCCTGAACCGGTTGTCGTCGAGGCTCTCGGTCGTGACGTCCGGCAGGGAGGGGAAGGCCCCGAGCGAGGGGAACGCGTAGGGGATGTAGTCGGGGATGCCGCTGGTGTTGTTCAGGAGCATCCGGACCGTGATCCTCATGCCGCGCTCCCCCGGCACCAGCCGCGGCAGATAGCCACCGATCGGAGCGTCGAGCCGGATCCGGCCCTGCTCGACCTGCTGCATGACGGCGGCCGCCGTGAAGGTCTTGGTGATGCTGCCGACGCGCTGCCGCATGTCCGCGCTGACGGGACGGCTGGTCCGGAGGTCCGCAACCCCGGAGGCGCCCCGCCAGGTCCGACCGGTGTCGCGCACCTCGGCGAACACCCCCGGGACACCCGCGCGGTGGACACCGTCCAGGGCGGACCGCAACGCCGCGCGGTCGAGGCCGTCCGACGGCGCGGGAACCGCCGCCACCGTGCCCGTACAGGCGACCAGTGCCGCCACCGTCGCGCACAACACCGTTCGGAGCTTCATGCCGATCGTCCTTCGCTGTCGATGAGATGAGACGAGAAGAATGGGAAATGGGCGAGAGAGAGGGGTGAGACGCCTGGTCAGCCGGCCAGGGCTCGGCGCAGGACCTCGCCGAGCTCCGCGTTCTGCCGCTGCGAGACCTCGGCGGAGAGGATCGCCTGCGATCCGTGGAAGGTGCCGGGCCACTGGTGGAGTTCGACCGACACGCCCGCCTGCATCAGGCGCAGCGCGTACGCGACGCCCTCGTCGCGGTTCGGGCAGAACTCCGCCGTGGCGATGTAGGCCGGCGGCAGGCCGGACAGGTCGGCGGCCCGGGCGGGGGCGGCGTACGGGGTGGCGGGCCGGTCGCCCAGGTAGTGCCGCCACGCCGCGGCGCGCGCGCCGCTGTTGAACCACGGCGTGTCGGTGAAGTTCCGTGCCGACCACGTGTCCTGACGGTCGTCCAGGCCCGGCTGGTTGAGCAGCTGGAACCGGATCGCGGGGCCCTGCTCGTCCCGCGCCCTCAGGGCCGCCGCAGCCGCGAGGTTCGCCCCGGCGCTGTGCCCGCCGATGGCGATCCGCGCCGGGTCGGCGCCGAGTGCCTCCGCGCGGCCGGCCACCCAGACCAGTACGGCGTAGGCGTCTTCCAGGGCCGCGGGGAACGGGTCCTCGGGCGCCAGGCGGTATCCCACCGAGACGACCACCGCGCCGGAGAGGCCGGCGATCCTGGCGGCCCAGGGATGTTCGGTGTCGAGGTCGCCGAAGACTCCGCCGCCGCCGTGCAGCCAGACGATCGCTCCCCGCGCTCCGCGCGGGCGGTAGACCCGTACCGGCACGCCCGGCCCCGCGGGCCGGGTCACCGTGTGGTCCTCGACCCCCATGCCGGAGGTGTCCGGCGCCGGCGCCGCTGCGGCCCGGGCGGCGAATTCCTTGCGCCCGGCGACCGGGTCGCTCATGTCCATGAGGGACAGGAAGGGGATGAACGCTTCGAGTTCGGGATCCATGACGCCATCCTCACGACCGACGCCCACGGCGGTCATCCGCCGTCCGTCGGGTATCCCACCCCGAAATCGCGTCGTTCGGCGCACCCGACTCCTTCTACCTTTGGGGCATGGAGGCACTGGCCG
Source organism: Streptomyces sp. NPDC007945 (assembly GCF_042958885.1). Taxonomy (NCBI): domain Bacteria; kingdom Bacillati; phylum Actinomycetota; class Actinomycetes; order Kitasatosporales; family Streptomycetaceae; genus Streptomyces; species Streptomyces sp. NPDC007945. The sequence continues at coordinate 850,608 of NZ_JBIBJV010000001.1, read as the reverse complement.
TACGGCTGTCGGGACTTGATCCGTACGTCGACGGGGCGATTCGCATCATCGCGTTCTACGACACGCTGATGCGCCGCCGCGTGGATCTGGCGGCGCTCGCCCGGGCCTCGGCGGGCCTGGCCGAGTGCACGGCGGGGATCGGTCTGCACACCACGGCCCAGCTGATCCGCCACGCGCCCGACGGCAGACCGGCGCCGGGCGGCCCACCGCCCCCCGCGTCCACCATGGCGCCGATCACGCTCGACGAGGAGGAGATCGGCACGGTCTGGCTGGAACGCCCCGGCCCCCCGAGCCCCCTCGACGACGTGCTCCTCGACCGGCTGGCCATCGCCGCCGCCGCGGTCGTCGAACGGCACGGTCCGGCCCGCACCACCATGGCCGACCCCGCGCTCGTCGAACTGGCCATCAGCTCCGACAGCGACGAGGCGGCCCGGGCCCGGGCGCTACGCCTCCTGGGCTTCGCCGCCGACGTGCCGGTCCACGTCGTCGCCGTACGGACGCGGCTCCCGCTCGACCGGGTCGGCGGCCTGATCTGCCCGGCCCGCCCGGTGAAGGTGGCGGCGCTGGCCGACGTGGGCGTCGTCCTGGCCGCGGCCCTGGACCCGGCCCGGTTCCCGGCGGACGTGCGGGCGGGCATCGGCGCTGCCGGAAGCCCCGACCGGTCCTGGCGACAGGCCCGCACCGCCCTCCGCTTCACGACCCCGCGCGAGCCCGTCCTCCGCTACCGGGACCTGGGCGCGCTGGCCCTCCTGGCCGACGTCCCCCAGGACACCGCGCGGGAGAACACCGACGTGGCCGCCGTCGCCCGGCTCGCTGCCCATCCGGAGGACCTGGAGACACTGGACACCTACTGCGCCACCGGCTCACTGCGCCGGGCCGCAGGCCTCCTCCACCTGCACCACAGCAGCGTCGCCCGCCGCCTCGAACAGATTTCGAAGACCCTCGGCATCGACGTCACCGATCCCACAGGCCTGACCCGCGCCAGGCTCGCCCTCACCGCTTGGCGGCTGCTGGACGACAGGCCCTAGTCAGGGCGCGGATCCGGTCGCGACCAATCTGCGGGTTCCGCCCGGGTGGTCGCGCCTGATGCGCACACGCTCCCTAGAACCCGTGCGGCAGCCAGGGCGCGACGGACGAACCGAACGCCACCGACGCCTCCGCCAGCGAGCCGCTCCGCAGCTCGGTGACGCGGCCCGCGGAAGCCAGCGCGGCGAGACTCGTCCCGCCCAGGTACGCGGCCCCCAACTCCCGCGCCGACAGCGCGAGATCGGCCGCGTCCGAGGTCCGGGAGCACACCGCCCCCTTCGCGTCGCCCGACAGCCGCCACCGCCCCGCGTTCCACGGACAGAACGCGTCCTCGACCTCGAACACCACGTCCACCGGCGCCCGGTACGTCCGCGCCTCCAGCGCCGCCCCCACGTCCACGAGCCGCGCGAACAGCTGCTCCCGCACCGTCGGTTCACAGCGCCGCACGTCGGACACCCAGTGCAGCCACGCCGCGTCCACCGGCGCGCTGTTCACCCGGACCTTCGTCGTCAGGTCGACCGAGCAGAGGTACCGCCACAGCGCCGCCTCCGCCGCCGGATCGAGCCCGTACAGCTCGTGCGCCGTCACCGCGCCGTCCGCGCCGGCCCAACCCCACTCCGCCTTGATCGCGTACACGGCGTACCCGACGACCTCGCCGTCCCGCTCCGCGAGCACGCACAGCCGCGGCGAGGCGCCCTCCCGCGACCCCGGCGGATCGAGCAGCGGCAGCCGCTCCCAGCCGGGCCGGCGGGCCAGCATCCCGGGCCGGCGCGGCACCATCCGCGCGTACACCGCCTCCACCGCCGCCGACGCCTCCGCGAGCGGCACCAGCCGCAGCCCCACCGCGTCCGCCCCGGCCGGCACGTCGAGCCGCACCCGGGTGGTGTCGATGACGGCCCGCTGCGTCCAGCTCGCCGCCCCGTACCCGAACCGGCCGTAGATCGCCGCCTCCGAGGCGGTCAGCACCGCCAGCGGCTCACCCAGCTCCCGTACGTCGTCGAGCTGCCTGCGCATCATCGAGGTCAGGATCCCGCGCCGCCGATGCGTCCCGGCCACGCTCACCATCGTCACGCCCGCCGCCGGCACCGAGGCCCCGCCGGGCACGGTCACCCGGAACGAGAAGGCCCCCGCCGTCGCCACCGGCACGCCGCCGTCCCAGACCCCCAACGAGCGCCCGCACTCGGTGAGATCCCGCCACAGCGCCCGCTCCTCCGGCTCCTCCGGCACGCCCCCGAAGGCGAGTTCCAACGTCCCGAACCAGCGATCCCACTCCGAAGGGTCCAACACGCGCGTCTCAGTCGTCATATGCCATCGATATCAGCGCTCCCTGCCCGAGGCGACCCGATTTCACGCACCTTGTCACGGGGGTACCCCTGCACGGGACCGGCCGGGGTGGATAGGGTCCAGGCCAATGGGCGACGGCACGGGAATCGACACGTACGCGGCCCGGCTGCGCAGGCGCGCCCGCCGGGCCCGCGTCGCGCTGCGCCGGACCGGGGTCGACTACTTCCGCGGCGGCGCCTCCGACCGCCTCGCCCTCGCCGGACTGCTCCTCACCATCCCCGCCATCGTCTGCGGCACCGTCCTCGACCCGGTCTGGTGCTCACCGACCGCCCTCGTCCTGCCGATCGTGGCCGGCGGCCTGCTGCTGCGCCCCGCCAGCCTCCTCGGCCTGTACGCGGCGTCCGCCGGCGGCCTGATCGTCGAGTCCGCCGTCCTCGGCCCGTACGGCGAGGGGCCCGCCCGCGTCACCCCGGGCACCGTCCTGGTGGTCGCCGCCTGCGGCCTCTTCGGGCTGCTCATCGCCCAGTTCCGGGCCCGCGTCGGCGTGCCCTGGCGGCGCGGCGGCACCATGCTCTTCGACCTGCGCGAACGGCTCCGGGTGCAGAGCGCGCTGCCCCGGCTGCCGCGCGGCTGGCACCGCGAGATGGCGCTGCGCCCGGCCGGCGGCCAGTCCTTCTCCGGCGACTTCGTCGTCGCCGCCCGCACCCACGGCGGCCGCACCCTGGAGGTCGTCCTCACCGACGTCTCCGGCAAGGGCATGGACGCCGCCTCCCGCTCCCTGCTGCTCTCCGGCGCCTTCGGCGGGCTCCTCGGCTCGCTCCCGCCCCACGGCTTCCTGCCCGCCGCCAACGGCTACCTGCTCCGGCAGAACTGGGACGAGGGCTTCGCCACCTCCATCCACCTCGTCCTCGACCTGGACTCCGGCGACTACGAGCTCTTCTCCGCCGGCCACCTCCCCGCCCTCCAGCTCCACTCCGGCACCGGCCGCTGGGAGGAGAAGGACGGCGACGGCCCCCTCCTCGGCGTCTACGACGGCGCGGAGTTCCACCCGGTCAAGGGAACCCTGCGGCAGGGCGACGTCCTGATGCTCTTCACCGACGGCCTGGTCGAGGCCGCCGACCGCGACCTCGCCGAAGGCATCGACCGCCTCACCGGCGAGGCCGACCGCTGCGTTCCGGCCGGTTTCGAGGGCGTCGCCTGGCACCTCATCGAGGCGGTGGCCAAGGACGTCAACGACGACCGCGCCCTCCTCATCATCTCCCGCCCGGCCTGAACCCACCGGCCCCGCCCGACGTCCCACGATTCGTCACCCGCCGTCGGGGGCAACGAGGTTGGTGGCACGATAGGGGCGCGGGGGTGTCCGGATACGCACCCCGGGGCCAGGCCGGACCGACCTAGGGTGTGATCAGTTGTGGCGATATCGCTGTCCGTGGTGCTGTTGTTGGCCATCGTCCTCGTGGTGCTGATCCGCGGAGGCAGCCTCAAGGCCGGCCCCGCCGTGGTGGCCGTCCTCTTCGGCTTCTTCCTCGCCTCCACGGGCATGGCCGACGACATCCAGCGCTTCCTGAACTCCATAACCCAGACGATCAGCGCCATCAGGTTCTGACGGAAAACGGCTCCGGGCCCGGTCCCTCGACGAGGAACCGGGCCCGGAGCCGTACACAGAGCGGGCGACGGGAATCGAACCCGCGTAGCTAGTTTGGAAGACTAGGGCTCTACCATTGAGCTACGCCCGCACAGCACGCGCCGGTGACCGGAAGGCCGCGGCACGGAAAGCATCGTAGCCGGTCCGGAGCCGTCCGTGCACGCCCCGGAAATCGGGGGGCGTCGCAGCGTCCGCGTGCATGTACCCTACGTGTCGCACCGACGGGGTGTGGCGCAGCTTGGTAGCGCGTCCGCTTTGGGAGCGGAAGGCCGTGGGTTCAAATCCCGCCACCCCGACCAGCATGATCCGCGCCCCGCGCGCCCGGGGCTCCGACCTCGCGGGTTCTTGATCACGTTGTGGGCGCCGTCCCACGTGCGGTTACTATGCAAGCTGCGTGCCCGTGTGTCTTTCTGACCGGGCCCATCGGCCGGAACCGCCCCGCGCGGCCCGTCCGGAATCCAGGAATCAGCCACAAGGAGACCGAACCGTGAAGAGCGCCGTGGAGACCCTGAACCCGACCCGGGTTCGGCTCACTGTCGAGGTGCCCTTCGAGGAGCTCAAGGACAGCCTCGACGCGGCGTACAAGAAGATCAACCAGCAGGTCACGGTCAAGGGCTTCCGCAAGGGCAAGATCCCCGCGCGCGTCATCGACCAGCGCTTCGGCCGCGGTGCCGTGCTTGAGGAGGCCGTCAACGACGCGCTCCCGAAGTTCTACAACGAGGCCGTGACCGAGGCCGAGGTCAACCCGCTGGGTCAGCCCGAGGTCGACATCACGGAGCTGAAGGACGGCGAGCTGCTCTCCTTCACCGCCGAGGTCGACGTCCGCCCGACCATCGAGATCCCGGACTACTCCGGCATCGAGGTCGAGGTCGACGCCATCGAGGTCACCGACGAGGACGTCGAGAAGTCCGTGGAGCAGCTCCGCGAGCGCTTCGCCTCGACGAACCCGGTCGAGCGCCCCGCCGCCGAGGGTGACGTCGTCACCGTCGACCTGACCGCCAAGGTCGACGGCGAGGTGCTGCCCGACGGCATCGCCGACGGCGTCTCGTACACCATCGGCTCGGGCGAGCTGCTCGACGGCATCGACGCCGCCGTCACCGGCCTGGAGGCCGGCGGCGAGGCCACCTTCACCTCGGAGCTGAAGGGCGGCTCGGCCGCGGGCAAGGAGGCCGAGGTCACCGTCAAGGTCACCGCCGTCGCCGCCCGCGAGCTCCCCGAGCTCGACGACGAGTTCGCGCAGATGGCCTCGGAGTTCGACACCCTCGAAGAGCTCAAGGCCGACAGTCGCAAGCGCCTCGAGAACATGAAGCAGTTCGACCAGGCCACCCAGGCCCAGGAGCGCGTCCTGGAGAAGTTCCTGGAGCTGGCGGAGATCCCCGTCCCCGAGAAGCTCCTCGAGGACGAGGTCAACACCCGCAAGCACAACCTGGAGCACCACCAGCTCGGCCAGATGGGCCTGAGCCTGGAGAAGTACCTGGAGCTCCAGGGCAAGACGGTCGAGGAGTTCGAGGCCGAGACCAAGGAGCAGGCGGTCAAGGGCATCAAGACCCAGTTCCTCCTCGACGAGCTGGTCTCCAAGGAGGAGCTGAACGTCGAGCAGGAGGAGCTCACCGAGCACCTCTTCCGCCGTGCCGCCTCCTCCGGCATGTCCCCCGACCAGTTCGCCCAGGCCGTCGTCCAGGGCGGCCAGGTGCCGATGCTGGTCGGCGAGGTCGCCCGCGGCAAGGCCCTCGCGGTCGTCGTGGAGGCCGCCAAGGTCGTCGACACCAACGGCGAGGTCGTGGACCTCTCCGACGACGAGGACGAGGCCGAGGCCGCCACCGGCGAGGCCGAGGCCGCCGAGGAGAAGTAGGCCCCACCAGGCCGACGCCGAGGCCCCGCCTCGCGCGCTCCGCACCGCGCCACGGGCCCGGACGCACAGCTGTGCGTCCGGGCCCGTGGACGTACGGGGGCCCTTTATGCGCCGCCAACTACCTTGCGCTCCCAGCGAACAGTTCGGGAACCGGGATGGCGTTGTCCCACCTGCGCGTTAGGGTCCATGGATACGGGGGCACTGCCCTCTGAACGAGACGCTGAGACGGCCCGGGGGCCGTCGGAGACGAGCAGGTGGATACGTGACGAATCTGAAGCCTTACGCCGCGGGTGAGCCGTCCATCGGTGGCGGCCTCGGCGACCATGTCTACAACCGGCTGCTCGGCGAGCGCATCATCTTCCTCGGCCAGCAGGTCGACGACGACATCGCCAACAAGATCACCGCCCAGATGCTCCTCCTGGCCGCGGACCCGGAGAAGGACATCTTCCTCTACATCAACAGCCCCGGTGGCTCGGTGACGGCCGGCATGGCCGTCTACGACACCATGCAGTACATCCCCAACGACGTCGTGACCATCGGCATGGGCATGGCGGCCTCGATGGGCCAGTTCCTGCTCACCGGCGGCACCCCCGGCAAGCGCTTCGCGCTGCCGAACACCGACATCCTGATGCACCAGGGCTCCGCCGGCATCGGCGGCACCGCCTCCGACATCAAGATCCAGGCCGAGTACCTCCTTCGCACGAAGAAGCGCATGGCCGAGATCACCGCGCACCACTCCGGCCAGACCGTCGAGGCGATCATCCGCGACGGCGACCGCGACCGCTGGTTCACCGCGGAGGAGGCCAAGGAGTACGGCCTCATCGACGACATCATCACGCACGCCGCGGGTGTTCCGGGCGGCGGCGGCACGGGCGCCTGAGCGTCACCGGCCCGCCGAAGAGACCCAGCCCCCCGCCGAACGCCACCAGGACGGTGAACACCCACATGCAGAACAACCTCTCCCCGAGCGGCCTGTACACCGGCGCGCCGATGGACAACCGCTACGTCGTGCCCCGCTTCGTCGAGCGCACCTCGCAGGGCGTCCGCGAGTACGACCCGTACGCCAAGCTCTTCGAGGAGCGCGTGATCTTCCTCGGCGTGCAGATCGACGATGCCTCGGCCAACGACGTCATGGCGCAGCTCCTGTGCCTGGAGTCGATGGACCCGGACCGTGACATCTCCATCTACATCAACAGCCCCGGCGGCTCCTTCACCGCGCTCACGGCCATCTACGACACGATGCAGTTCGTGAAGCCGGACATCCAGACGGTCTGCATGGGCCAGGCGGCCTCCGCCGCGGCCGTGCTGCTCGCCGCCGGCACCCCCGGCAAGCGGATGGCGCTGCCGAACGCCCGCGTGCTGATCCACCAGCCCTCCGGCGGCACCGGCCGCGAGCAGCTCTCCGACCTGGAGATCGCGGCCAAGGAGATCCTGCGCATGCGTGACCAGCTGGAGACCATGCTGGCCAAGCACTCCACGACGCCGATCGAGAAGATCCGCGACGACATCGAGCGCGACAAGATCCTGACGGCCGAGGACGCCCTCGCGTACGGCCTGATCGACCAGATCGTCTCGACCCGCAAGAGCACGTCCGCCGCGGCGCACTGACGCCCGACCTTCCCTCGGCACGGTTCACGCGGCGCGCGTGGCCGAATCACGACCATGTGAACCGTGCCAAGGGGGGCCCGAACGGGGGGCCCGGCAAGGTACCGTCGAATATGAGGCACCAGGAGTCGCTGAACCAAGCGCTCCCAGGCGAAGGGGAAGCACCTCGTGGCACGCATCGGTGATGGCGGCGACCTGCTCAAGTGCTCGTTCTGTGGAAAGAGCCAGAAGCAGGTGAAGAAGCTCATCGCGGGACCCGGTGTGTACATCTGCGACGAGTGCATCGACCTCTGCAACGAGATCATCGAGGAGGAACTCGCCGAGACGAGCGAGGTGCGCTGGGAGGAACTTCCCAAGCCCCGCGAGATCTACGAGTTCCTGGAGGGCTACGTCGTCGGCCAGGAGCCGGCGAAGAAGGCCCTCTCGGTCGCTGTGTACAACCACTACAAGCGCGTCCAGGCCGGCGAGAACGGCGGCGGGCAGGGCCGTGACGACGCCATCGAACTGGCCAAGTCCAACATCCTGCTGCTGGGCCCCACGGGCTCCGGCAAGACGCTCCTGGCCCAGACGCTGGCCCGGATGCTCAACGTCCCGTTCGCCATCGCCGACGCGACGGCGCTGACGGAGGCCGGCTACGTCGGCGAGGACGTCGAGAACATCCTGCTCAAGCTGATCCAGGCCGCGGACTACGACGTCAAGAAGGCCGAGACCGGCATCATCTACATCGACGAGATCGACAAGGTCGCCCGTAAGAGCGAAAACCCGTCGATCACGCGCGACGTCTCCGGCGAGGGCGTGCAGCAGGCCCTCCTGAAGATCCTGGAGGGCACCACGGCCTCCGTCCCGCCGCAGGGCGGCCGGAAGCACCCGCACCAGGAGTTCATCCAGATCGACACGACGAACGTGCTCTTCATCGTGGGCGGCGCCTTCGCCGGCCTGGAGAAGATCATCGAGTCGCGGGCGGGCGCCAAGGGCATCGGCTTCGGGGCGACCATCCGCTCCAAGCGCGAGATCGAGGCGAGCGACCAGTTCCAGGAGGTCATGCCGGAGGACCTGGTGAAGTTCGGGATGATCCCCGAGTTCATCGGCCGTCTCCCCGTCATCACCTCGGTCCACAACCTGGACCGCGAGGCCCTCCTGAAGATCCTCGTCGAGCCGCGCAACGCGCTGGTGAAGCAGTACCAGCGCCTCTTCGAACTCGACGGCGTGGAGCTGGACTTCGACCGCCCGGCCCTGGAGGCCATCGCCGACCAGGCCATCCTCCGCGGCACCGGCGCGCGCGGCCTGCGCGCCATCATGGAGGAGGTCCTCCAGTCGGTGATGTACGAGGTCCCGTCCCGCAAGGACGTCGCCCGCGTCGTCATCACCGCCGACGTCGTCCGCAACAACGTCAACCCGACCCTGGTCCCCAGGATCGTCAAGAACGACGGCCGCCACGAGAAGTCGGCGTAACCAGCACCACACCCCGAAGGGGCGCCCCACCGGATTTCCGGCGGGGGCGCCCCTTCTTTTCGGCCGATGTTCGGTGATCATCGGCCTGGTGCGATGAACTTCCGGGGAAGAGCGGCTGCTGTGTGATCACCTTTTCCAGGTGAGGCCGCAGCATGTGCGGCAGGGAATCCTGGAGGAAAGTGCGATGAGGGTCAGGTCGATCGTGACAGCCGTAAGTCTTACCGCTGCGGCGCTGGTGGTGCCGCTCGCCACCGCGACGGCTGCGCACGCCGATCAGGTCGGGTGCGTGAACTACGTCAAGAGCAAGGGGTACGTGATCGGGCCCAAGGTCCGCGCCGCTTGCAACAACCCGGCCATTCGGTGGACGCCCATAGACACGCCGAACCCGCATTGCCTCACGGGCCTTGCGTCGATCAGGGTGGACCTGACGACGGCACGCATCGCATGTCTTCGTGCCTGACGGACCAGAAGAAAGGGGGTTACCGATTGCTTCGGTAACCCCCTTCGCATTCACCGCCGATGCGGCTGCCCGCGTAGGCCTGGTTCGGGCGGCGCCGTCAGACCTTGGTGCGCGAGGTGTTGTAGAGCTTCGCGGCGAGGGCTGCGACGTCGGCCTGGGGAACCGCCTGGCCGGTGCCCATGATCTGCTGCATGTCGATGACGTTCACCGAACCGAGGGTGCTGTAGTCGGCCCAGACGCAGATCGGGACCTCGAACTCCTTGGCCATGAGGGCAGACGAGTCACCGCTGCCCGAAGGCTTGAACTTGGCGTTCTGGCACTTCATCAGGGCGCCCTTGAAGCCGCTCGGCGTCACGGCCGCGGGCTCGCCCTGCAGCTCGACCGTGAAGCCCTCCTCTTCCTGCTTTCCTTCCTTGGAGTCTTCCTTCGTCTTCTGGAAGAAGCCGTCGATCGCCTTCTCGGGGTCGGAGATCTCGCCCCAGAGGCCGTTCAGGCTCAGCATCTTGCCCTTGAGCGGATCGGACTCCGATCCGCTCTTGTACGAGGCACTCGCTTCCTGGGGGTTCTTCATGCCGAGGTACGTCTCGGCTTCCTTCTTGTCCTTGTCGTCCATCGACGAGCTGTCGCCGTCCTTGGACTTCTTGAAGTCGTCCACCGCCGCCGGAGGCGTCAGCTTGTAGCCCTTCGTGTCGGCAGCCACATCCGAGTTGCCGCCACCCCCGCCGATCAGGAAGTACGCGCCGACCGCGATCGCCGCGACGACCGCGACCGCGCCGATGATCAGCGGGGTCTTGGACTTCTTCGGGGCGGGCGGGTGCGGGACGTAGCCGCCGGGGCCCTGGGGGGCGCCGTACTGCGGCTGCTGGCCGTACGGGTTCGGCTGCTGCTGCGGGTAGCCGTACGGCTGCTGCTGCGGCGGCACGCCCTGGGGCGCCTGCTGGGGGTAGCCGTAACCGGGCTGACCCTGCGGCTGGCCGTACGGCCCGGGCTGCTGGGGCTGGCCCCCGTACGGACCCGGCTGGTTGTAGCTCATCGACTGCTTCCCCTCACAGGACGTTTATGCGTAGCGAACATCCTGGCGGAAAGCCATCGGCGATGGGGCGCCGGGGGGCACACCGTTACCGAACCAACGCGTTTCAGGACTCGACCCTCGCCCCTCTAAACTGGGCCCGTGACCGAGAACACTCAGCAGCAGACAGCGCCCACCACCGAACTGCCGACCCAGTACACGCCGGCCGAGGTAGAGGGGCCGCTGTACGAGCGCTGGGTAGAGCGCGGCTACTTCGAGGCGGACGCGAAGAGCGAGAAGCCCGCGTACACCATCGTCATCCCGCCGCCGAACGTCACCGGCTCCCTCCACCTGGGCCACGCCTTCGAGCACACGCTGATCGACGCCCTCACCCGCCGCAAGCGCATGCAGGGCTTCGAGACGCTGTGGCAGCCCGGCATGGACCACGCCGGCATCGCCACCCAGAACGTCGTCGAGCGCGAGCTCGCCAAGGAGGGCAAGTCCCGCCACGACCTGGGCCGCGAAGCCTTCGTCGAGCGCGTCTGGGAGTGGAAGGCCGAGTCCGGCGGCCAGATCGCGGGCCAGATGCGCCGCCTCGGTGAGGGCCTCGCCTGGAGCCGGGACCGGTTCACCATGGACGAGGGCCTGTCCCGCGCCGTCCAGACCGTCTTCAAGAAGATGTTCGACGACGGCCTGATCTACCGCGCCGAGCGCATCATCAACTGGTGCCCGCGCTGTCTGACGGCCATCTCCGACATCGAGGTCGACTACCAGGACGACGACGGCGAGCTCGTCTCCATGAAGTACGGCGAGGGCGAGGACACCATCGTCGTCGCCACGACCCGCGCCGAGACGATGCTCGGCGACACCGCCGTCGCCGTCCACCCCGACGACGAGCGCTACGCCCACCTGATCGGCAAGCAGATCAAGCTGCCGCTCACCGACCGTACGATCCCGGTCGTCGCCGACACCCACGTCGACCCGGAGTTCGGTACCGGCGCCGTCAAGGTGACCCCGGCGCACGACCCGAACGACTTCGCCATCGGCCAGCGCCACGACCTCGAATCCATCGAGGTCCTCGACGAGCGCGGCGTGATCACCACCCACGGACCCTTCCAGGGCCTGGACCGCTTCGAGGCCCGCTCCGCCATCGTCGCCGCCCTGCGCGCCGAGGGCCGGATCGTCGCCGAGAAGCGCCCGTACGTCCACTCCGTCGGCCACTGCTCGCGCTGCAAGACGACGCTGGAGCCGCGTCTGTCGATGCAGTGGTGGGTCAAGGTCGAGACCCTCGCCAAGGCCGCCGGTGACGCGGTCCGCGACGGTCGGGTCGACATCCACCCGGCCGACATGTCGCAGCGCTACTTCGACTGGGTCGACAACCTCAACGACTGGTGCATCTCGCGCCAGCTGTGGTGGGGCCACCGGATCCCCGTCTGGCACGGCCCGAACGGCGAGCTGGTCTGCGTCGGCCCCGACGACGAGGCGCCCACGGGTGAGGGCTGGACGCAGGACACCGACGTCCTCGACACGTGGTTCTCGTCCGGCCTGTGGCCGTTCTCCACGCTCGGCTGGCCGGAGCGGACGCCGGACCTGGAGAAGTTCTACCCGAACTCCGTCCTGGTCACCGGCTATGACCTGATGTTCTTCTGGGTCGCCCGGATGATGATGTTCGGCCTGTACGCGATGGACGGTCAGCCGCCGTTCCACACGATCGCGTTCCACGGCATGGTCCGCGACGAGTTCGGCAAGAAGATGTCGAAGTCGTTCGGGAACACGGTCAACCCGCTGGACTGGATGGACAAGTACGGCTCCGACGCCCTGCGCTTCACCCTGGCCAAGGGCGCCAACCCGGGCGTCGACGTCCCGATCGGCGAGGACTGGGTCCAGGCGTCCCGCAACTTCGCCAACAAGATCTGGAACGCGACCCGTTTCGCGATGATGAACGGCGCGACGGTCGAGGGCCCGCTGCCGGACGCCTCCGCGATGTCGGCGACCGACCGCTGGATCCTGTCCCGCCTGAACAAGGTCGTCGCCGAGGCGGACGCCTACTACGACGACTACCAGTTCGCCAAGCTGGCCGACGCGCTCTACCACTTCGCGTGGGACGAGGTCTTCGACTGGTACGTGGAGCTGTCGAAGACGACCTTCTTCGACGGCGGTGAGCAGGCCAAGGTCTCCGCCCGCGTCTTGGGCGAGGTCCTCGACGTCACCCTGCGACTGCTCCACCCGATCGTCCCGTTCGTCACGGACACCCTGTGGACCACGCTGACGGGCCGCGAGTCGGTCGTCATCGCCGAGTGGCCGAAGGACTCCGGCTTCCGCGACGAGGCCGCGGAGAAGGAGATCGGCCTGGTCCAGCGGGTCGTCACCGAGGTCCGCCGCTTCCGCTCCGACCAGGGCCTCCAGCCGGGCCAGAAGGTCCCGGCCCGCCTGGAGCTGGACGGCACCGCCCTCGCCCCCCACGAGGCGGCCATCCGCCAGATCCTGCGCCTCCAGCCGGAGGGCGAGGCCTTCGAGGCCACCGCCTCCCTGCCGGTCGCCGGCTGCACGGTCTCGCTCGACCTGTCGGGCACGATCGACGTCGCCGCCGAGCGCAAGCGCCTCGCGAAGGACCTGGCCGCCGCCGAGAAGGAGAAGGCCCAGGCCGAGGCCAAGCTCGGCAACGAGGCCTTCCTCGCCAAGGCGCCGGACAACGTCGTGGACAAGATCAAGGGCCGCCTCGCCAAGGCGGACGAGGACATCGCCCGCATCCAGACCCAGCTGGAGAAGCTGCCGCAGGCGTGACCGCACGCGGAAGGGCCCGGGACCGACACGGTCCCGGGCCCTTCCGCGTGTCCGGGGTGTCACCGGGCCTCCTGCCCCGCCCGGAGACGTCCTCGGCCGCGGCAGGGAAGCGGCGGCGGCCGGCCAGGGGCGCCGCGGGGGATCCGGGCGTCCGCCGGATGGTGGTCGGCGGTCCGGGTGACGGCCGCGGCGGAAGGCGTCCGCGAGGGAGCGCGCTCGGCCGGTTCCGAGCGGCGCGGCGAGGCGGTCGAGCGGTCACCCGGACGGGGGCGAAGTGCCTGAATTCACAGCAGAGGGGACTTCGGGTCCACGGCGTCGGGACCAAGGACCCTGGATGATGGACACATGTCCCGCCTCCCCGCCGTCCCCGCGCTGCGTCGCCGTGTGGACCGGTGGGCCGGGTCGCCGCGGGCGCTCGACGCCGTCGCCGCGCTGAGCGCCTTCGCGCTGATGCTGCTGGACGTGCCGGGGCTCGCCCGGGAGGACAACTCCCTCACCGGCGTCACCGCCACCCTGGTGCTCGGCGCCGGCGCCGCGACGCTGCTGCTGCGCAGGCGGGCGCCGTGGGTGCCGTATCTCGTGGCGCTCGGCCTGATGGGCTGGCTCCACGAGGTGACCATGATCCAGTTCGCGCTGTACTCGCTCGGCCGCTTCCGGGGCCGGCGGGTCGCGGTCGGCGCGACCCTGCTGTACGTCGCGGTGGCCTACGGCTACTTCCAGGCCGTGCCCGGATGGTCCGGCCTGCACCACGGGGAGACGCTCAGCGACTTCCTCAGCCTCGTCGTCCCCATCGGCGTGCTCGCCTCCGGCGTCGGCGTCGCCGCCCACCGCCACGACCTGGTCCGCGCCCTGGAGGACCAGCGGCGGGAGGCCGCGGCCCGGCAGGCCGTCCAGGAGGAGCGGATCCAGGTCGGCCGGGACGTCCACGACCTGGTCGGACGCGAGCTGACGGTCCTCGCGGTGCGGGCCGAGGTGCTCGCCGTACGGGCCCGGGGCGACGCCCACCAGAAGGACTTCGAGGAGCTCGCCGACACCGCCCGGCGCGCCCACCTCATGCTGAACGAGACGCTCGTGCGGCGCGCCGACCGGGAGGGCGCCACGCCGGGCCTGGAGGGGCTCGCGGACCTCGCCGCCGAGAGCGAGCGGATGGGCAGCCCGGTGGAGCTGGACATCGCCGAGGAGGTCAAGGCGCTGTCGCCGCTGCGGCAGACCGCGGTCCACCGGGTGGTCCGGGAGTGCCTGACGAACGCGGCGAAGCACGCCCCCGGCCTACCGGTCCGGGTCGCGATCGGCGTCGTGGGACCGGAGCTGTGGATCGAGGTCCGCAACCCCCTCCCCGACACCCCGCCCGACCGCGCCCCGGTCTCCACCGGCACCGGACTCGTCTCGATGGACGAACGGGTCGCCAGCATGGGCGGCACCCTCGCGGCCGGCGAGAAGGACGGCGGCTACGAGGTCCGCGCGACCCTCCCCTCGGGCCTGCCGGGCTGAGGCGCCCCGCGGTCGCGGAGGCGGACGCCGAGGCGGACGCCGAGACGGTCGTGGAGGCGGCGACCGAGGCGGTGGCCGAGTCGGTCGCGGAGGCGGCGGCAGAGGCGCTCGCGGAGGCGGTGGCCGAGACGGTCGCGGAGGCGACGGCCGAGACGGTCGCCGAGGCGGTCGCCCCCCCCCGGCGTACGGCGGGCCGCGGGCGCCGAGAGGGGTGGGTCCGCGCTCCTGTCGGTGCGCCTCCGTAGACTTGACCCCGTGAGTGACCCGAGCGACCGACGCGACTTTGCCGACGAGCCCGCCGACGACATCGACGACGACTTCGACGACCTCGTCGGCGAAGCCACCGACCGAGACCCCGACCTGGCGGTGATCGAGGCCGGCAGCCGCACCCTGCGCGCCGTGGCCGGTCCGCCGCAGGGCGACCCCGTGCCGACCCGCCCCGAGGACCCGGAGCTGGACAAGGCGCTGCGGGAGGTCGAGGCCGAGCTCGCGACCCGGTGGGGCGAGACCAAGCTGGACCCCTCGGTGCAGCGGATCGCGGCGCTGATGGACGTCCTGGGGGAGCCGCAGCGCGCGTACCCCTCGATCCACATCACGGGCACCAACGGCAAGACCTCCACCGCCCGCATGATCGAGTCCCTGCTCGGCGCCTTCGAGCTGCGCACCGGGCGCTACACCTCGCCGCACGTGCAGACGATCACCGAGCGGATCAGCCTGGACGGCGCCGCGATCTCCGCCGAGCGGTTCATCGAGACGTACCAGGACGTCAAGCCGTACGTGGAGCTGGTCGACGCCCGGGAGGAGTACCGCCTCTCCTTCTTCGAGGTCCTCACCGCCATGGCCTACGCGGCCTTCGCCGACGCCCCGGTCGACGCGGCCGTCGTCGAGGTCGGCATGGGCGGCACCTGGGACGCGACCAACGTGATCGACGGCTCCGTCGCCGTGGTCACCCCCATCGACCTCGACCACACCGACCGGCTCGGCTCGACCACCGGCGAGATCGCCGGCGAGAAGTCCGGGATCATCAAGCAGGGCGCGACCGTCATCCTGGCGCAGCAGCCGGTCGACGCCGCCCAGGTGCTCCTGAAGAAGGCCGTCGACGTCGACGCCACCGTGGCCCGTGAGGGCATGGAGTTCGGCGTGGTCTCCCGTGAGGTGGCCGTCGGCGGCCAGCTGCTGACGCTGCGCGGCCTCGGCGGCGAGTACGACAACATCTTCCTGCCCCTGCACGGAGCCCACCAGGCGCACAACGCGGCCGTGGCGCTCGCCGCCGTCGAGGCCTTCTTCGGCATCGGCGCCGAGCACGCCCGCACCCTGGACGTCGAGACCGTCCGTCGCGCCTTCGCCCAGACGGCCTCACCGGGCCGCCTGGAGGTCGTCCGCTCCTCCCCGACGGTCATCCTCGACGCCGCGCACAACCCGCACGGCGCCCGCGCCACCTCCGAGGCGGTCTCCGAGGCCTTCGGCTTCTCCCGGCTCATCGGCGTCGTCTCCACCAGCGGGGAGAAGGACGCCCGCGGGCTTCTGGAGGCCTTCGAGCCGATCTTCGCCGAGGTCGTCGTCACCCAGAACTCCACCTCCCGCGCCACCGACGTCGACGCGCTCGCCGCGGTCGCCGTCGAGGTGTTCGGCGAGGACCGGGTCGTCGTGGAGCCGAGGCTGCCCGACGCCCTGGAGACGGCGATCACGCTCGCCGAGGAGGAGGCCGAGTACGGCGGCGCCGGTGTGCTGGTGACCGGTTCGATCTTCACGGTCGGCGACGCCCGGCTGCTGCTCAAGAGGGGCTGACCCGGACATGCGCACGCTCTGCTCCTCGACTCTCATCGGCGAGTTCTTCGTCATCGGCTTCGCCGGTCTCGTCGCCATGAAGGACGCGTCCCTCGCCACCTCCACGGTCTGGTGGGTGTGCGGGGTCGCGATGGTCCTGTCGGTGCTGCTCTGCGGGATGATCACCCGTCCCGGGGGTGTCCAGCTCGGCTGGGCGCTGCAGATCGGGCTGATCGTCAGCGGTTTCTTCGTGCCCGTCATGTACTTCCTCGGGGCCGTCTTCGCCGTGCTGTGGTGGTGCTCGGTGCACTACGGGCGCAAGGTGGACGAGATCAAGGCCCGCTGGGCCGCCTCGAACGCCACGGCCCAGGGCTCCGCAGGGCCTGACGCTGCGTGACGGAGAGCGGTGCGGGCCCTGTAGATTCGTCAGGCCCGCACAAACCTCCCGAAGGAGTTCCCCCCGTGAGCCAGCGCACGCTCGTCCTGCTCAAGCCCGACGCGGTCCGCCGCGGCCTCGTCGGCGAGATCATCGGCCGCATCGAGCGCAAGGCCGGCTGGACCCTCGCGGCCCTGGAGCTGCGCGAGCTGGACCAGGAGACGCTGGAGCAGCACTACGGCGAGCACAAGGGCAAGCCCTTCTACGAGCCGCTGATGGGCTTCATGTCCTCCGGTCCGGTCGTCGCGCTCGTCGTCGAGGGCGAGCGGGTCATCGAGGGCGTCCGCCAGCTGGCCGGCCCGACCGACCCGATCGCCGCCGCCCCGGGTTCCATCCGCGGCGACTTCGGCACCATCGTCCGCGAGAACCTCATCCACGCGTCGGACTCCGAGGAGTCCGCCGCGCGCGAGCTGAAGATTTTCTTCCCCGGTCTGGTCTGACGGCCGGACCCGCCCTCCGGCTGACCACCCGTCAGCCGAACGGCAGCCGTTTGTGGGGCGACCGAAGGAATTCGGCCGCCCCCAGGCATATGAACGCCGAACCCGGGAACGGATCGCCGCGTCCTACCGTCACCTAATACAGAGGTGGGCCAGCGCGCGTCATCCGCGTGAGCGGCACTACGATGAAAACTCTTCGCCGCACCACCCTCAGCCATGGGAAACAAGGGGAACTTCATGTCGTTCATCGGCCGTGACATGGCTGTCGACCTCGGGACCGCCAACACGCTGGTGTACGTCAGGGGTCGAGGCATCGTCCTCAACGAGCCGTCCGTCGTCGCGATCAACACCAACACCGGCGGAATCCTCGCGGTGGGTGCGGAGGCGAAGAAGATGATCGGCCGGACCCCCGGCAACATCGTCGCCGTCCGCCCGCTGAAGGACGGCGTCATCGCCGACTTCGAGATCACCGAGCGGATGCTCCGCTACTTCATCCTCAAGATCCACAAGCGGCGCTACCTCGCCCGCCCCCGGGTCGTGGTCTGCGTGCCCTCCGGCATCACCGGCGTCGAGCGCCGCGCGGTCATCGAGGCCTCCACCCAGGCCGGCGCCCGCCAGGTGCACATCATCGAGGAGCCCATGGCCGCCGCCATCGGTTCCGGCCTCCCCGTCCACGAGGCCACCGGCAACATGGTCGTCGACATCGGCGGCGGAACCACCGAGGTCGCGGTCATCTCCCTCGGAGGAATCGTCACGGCACAGTCCATCCGGGTCGCCGGCGACGAGCTGGACAACGCGATCATCCAGCACATCAAGAAGGAGTACTCGCTCCTCCTCGGCGAGCGCACCGCCGAACAGATCAAGATCACCATCGGTTCGGCGTACGACCTGGAGCAGGACGAGCACACCGAGATCCGCGGCCGCGACCTCGTCTCGGGCCTCCCCAAGACCGTCGTCATCTCGGCCGCCGAGGTCCGCAAGGCCATCGAGGAGCCGGTCAACGCCATCGTCGACGCGGTGAAGACCACCCTCGACAAGTGCCCGCCGGAGCTCTCCGGTGACGTGATGGACCGCGGCATCGTTCTCACCGGAGGCGGCGCCCTGCTGCGCGGCCTCGACGAGCGGCTGCGCCGGGAGACCGGCATGCCGATCCACATCGCCGAGGACCCGCTGGACTCGGTGGCGCTCGGATCCGGCAAGTGCGTCGAGGAGTTCGAGGCCCTCCAGCAGGTCCTGGACGCCCAGCCGCGCCGCTGACCCCACGGCCGGGCGCGAGCCCGTACGGTACGAACACCTGCACAACGAACCACGAGGAAGGGCACGGCCGCCGCACGTGAGGGACACACGAGAGAGCCGGCTGCTCCTGGTGCTGCTGGTCGCCATCGCGTTCGCGCTGATCACGGTGGACATCCGCGGCGGCCAGGAGTCGCCGGTCGACGGCGCCCGGCAGGCCGCCGCCGCCGTCTTCGGCCCCGTCGAGAACGGAGTCGCGTCGGCGGTCGACCCCATCGGCAACGCCATAGGCGCCGTCCGCGACTCCGGCGAGCGCAACACCCGGATCGCCGCCCTGGAGAAGGAGAACGCCGAGCTCAAGGTCGAGCTCGGCAGCGACGACCGCAACCGCAACCGGCTGCGCGAACTCGACTCCCTCCTCAAGACCGCCGGAGCCGGCCAGTACGGCATCAAGGGCGCCCAGGTCATCGGCATAGGGTCGGCCCAGGGCTTCTCCTGGACGATCACCATCGACGTCGGCGCCCGCGACGGCATCCAGCGCGACATGACCGTCCTCAACGGCGCCGGACTCGTCGGCCGGGTCACCACCGTCGGCCCGACCACCTCCACGGTCCTCCTGGCCAACGACCCCGACTTCACCGTCGGCACCCGGATGGAGAAGACCGACGAACTCGGCTTCGCCACCGGCCAGGGCGACCGTCCGCTGCTCGTCCAGCTCCTCAACGGCAAGGCGAAGGTCAAGCCGGGCGACCGCCTCGTCACCTTCGGCTCCGCCGGCGCCCGGCCCTTCGTGCCCGGGGTGCCCGTCGGCGAGATCATCCGCGTCGACCCGATGGGCGGCGGACTGACCCGCAACGTCTACGTCCGCCCGTACGTCGGCTTCAGCAAGCTCGACATCGTCGGCGTCGTCGTCCAGGCACCGCGCTCCGACCCCCGCGACACGGTGCTCCCGCGGAAGCCCAAGCCCGCGCCGACCGTCACCGTCACGGTCACCGCGAAGCCGCCGGCCGAGGGCGAGCAGGCCCAGGGGGAGAAGGCCGAACAGCCGCTCCGGAACGAGGACCAGACGCAGGACCAGGCCCAGCGACCCGCCCAGAACCCGGGCCAGGCGCAGGACCCGGACCAGACGCAGGACCAGAACCAGGCGCAGGACCCGGCACAGGCTCAGAACCCGGACGACCAGGGGGACGCGACACCGTGAAGCTCAACCGCATCCTCCTCTCCGCGACCCTGATCGTCGTCGCCCTCGTCGTCCAGGTCTCCGTCCTCGCCCGGCTCCAGCTCCCCGGCGCTGTCCCCGACCTCGTCCTCCTCACCGTCGTCGCCCTCGCGCTCGTGCACGGCCCCGTCACCGGCTCGCTCGTCGGCTTCTCCGCCGGCCTCCTCGCCGACCTGGCCCCGCCCGCCGACCACGCCGCCGGCCGCTACGCCCTCGTGCTCTGCGTCGTCGGCTACCTGGTCGGCCTGGTCCGGCCCGAGAACGGCCGGTTCACCTCCGCCGTCGGCCCGATGGCCGCCGTCGTCGGCGCCGCCGTCGGCTCCACCCTGCTCTACGCGGGCGTCGGCGCCCTCGTCGGCGACACCGCCGCCCGCCACGTCGGCCTCGGCTCCCTGCTCTTCACCGCCGTCCTCTACGACCTGCTGCTGGCCCCCTTCACGGTGCCGCTCGTCATGGCCCTGGCCCGGCGCGCCGAGAACGACCCGGTCGCCGACGCCACGGGGGCGGGCGCGGGCGACGTCGCCTCCGGCTGGCTCTCCTCCGGCACCGGCCTGAGGATCGGCACCCAGCGCGGCGGCCTGCGCGTCAAGGCCGCCCGGACCCGCGCCGGCCGGGCCGGACGCATCAAGGGAGTCAAGCGACTGTGACCGAGGGGGCAACGGCAGCATGAGCAACATCCCCGAGACCGGAAGGACCCCCCGGGTCCAGACCCGGCTCGTCGTCATCCAGGTCCTCGTCTTCTCGCTGCTGCTCACCCTGGGCGGCCGGCTCTGGTACCTCCAGATCCGCAACGGCAAGGAGTACGCCGACGAGGCCAAGAGCAACAACATCCAGCAGGTCGTCACCCCCGCCGTCCGCGGCTCCATCCTCGACGCCCGCGGCGTCCCGCTCGCCGACAACGAGACCCGGCTCGTGGTCTCCGCCTCGCGCACCGAGCTGATGAAGATGAAGGACGACGGCAAAGCCGTCCTCACCCGGCTCGCCGGCGTCCTGAACATGAAGCCCGAGGATGTCGCCAACAAGATCCGGCTCTGCGACTCCAAGACGCCCAAGCCCTGCTGGAACGGCTCGCCCTACCAGCCGATCCCGGTCACCGACGAGGCCACCGTCCAGCAGGCGCTCACCATCCGCGAGAGCACCGAGGACTTCCCCGGCATCACCGCCGAGCTCACCGCCGTCCGCCGCTACCCGGCCCCCGGCAAGGCCCGCACCGCCCAGGTGCTCGGCTACCTCTCGCCGGTCACCGACGACGAGATCACCAAGGCCAAGGACACCGACTCCCCGTTCCTCCGCTCCGACCAGGTCGGCCGCTCCGGCATCGAGCGCACCTACGACAAGGAGCTGCGCGGCAAGGCCGGCGTGACCCGGTACGAGGTCGACAACCTCGGGCGCGTCATGGGCCAGACCAGGTCCGACCCCGGCGTGGCCGGTTCCACCCTCGTCACCAGCATCGACGCCCGCGTGCAGGCCGTCGCCGAGTACGAGCTCGCGCAGGCGATGAAGACGGTCCGCGGCGAGACCGACAAGATCACCGGACGCAAGTACGAGGCCGACTCCGGCGCCGTCGTCGTCATGGAGACCAAGACCGGCCGGGTCGTCGCCATGGCCTCCCAGCCGGACTACGACCCCAACGTCTGGATCGGCGGCATCTCCGCCACCGACTACGCCGCCCTCACCAGCAAGAAGTCCAACTACCCGCTGCTCAACCGCGGCATCCAGGGCCAGGCCCCGGCCGGCTCCATCTTCAAGGTGATCTCCGCGAGCGCCGCCGTCCGGGCCGGCTACGACTTCGACGACAAGTACAACTGCAGCGCCTCCTACAGCCTCGGCAGCCGCAGCTTCGCCAACTTCGAGTCCCAGGGGCACGGCCCCATCACCCTCGGCGACGCCCTCAAGTTCTCGTGCAACACCGTCTTCTACGCCCTCGGCCACAAGGAGTGGCAGAAGGACGGCGGCATCACGGCGAACAAGGACGCCAAGGACTGGTTCTACGTGACCGCCCGCGACTTCGGCCTCGGCTCGGAGACCGGCATCGACCTGCCCAACGAGGTCAAGGGCCGCATCCCGGACCGCCAGTGGAAGCAGGCGTTCTGGGAGGCCAACAAGGACGCCTGGTGCAAGCAGGGCAAGAAGGGCGGCAGCTACGTCGAGCAGATCGCCTACGAGAACTGCCTCGAAGGCAACCAGCTGAAGGCCTACGACAGCATCAACTTCGCCATCGGTCAGGGCGACGTCCTCGTCACCCCCATCCAGATGGCCACCATCTACGCGGCCATCAGCAACGGCGGCACCCTCTACGACCCCTCCGTCGGCAAGGCGATCATCAGCCCCGACGGCAAGCGGGTCCGCGAGATCGAGCCCAAGGCCCACGGCAGGCTGCCGGTCGGCGCCAAGACCATCCGCGACCTCGACAAGGGCCTGCGCTCGGTCGTCGAACCCGGTGGCACCGCCGCCTGGCGCTTCGGCGGCTGGCCGCAGGACAAGATCCCGATGCGCGCCAAGACCGGCACCGCCCAGGTCTACGGCAAGCAGACCACCTCCTGGCTCGCCACCTACACCGACGACTTCACCATCGTCATGACCATCTCCCAGGGCGGCACCGGCTCCGGCGCCTCCGGCCCCGCCGTCCGCAACATCTACGACGCCCTCTACGGCCTCGACGACGCGGGCAACCAGGACCTCAAGCGCGCGCTGCTGCCCAAGCCGCAGAAGACGCTGCCGAAGGTCAACGCCGACGGCACCATCGACGCCCCGACGATCAAGGCGTACGACCCCAAGTCCCAGCTGGTCGACCCGACGAAGCAGAACGGCGCCGCGCCGCCGCCGCTCGCGGGCACGCCCGCCAACAGGAGGGACTGACCCGATGACGACGCGGAGCACCTTCTCCGTCTCCCGGTACGCCCCCGAGCGGGGCGCGGTCGCCCGGCTGACCGCCCGCGACTCGGTGCTGCGCCGGCTCGACTGGCCGATCCTGCTGTCGGCCCTGGCGCTCTCCCTGATCGGCTCGCTGCTGGTCTGGTCGGCGACCCGGGGCCGTACCGAGCTGAACAACGGGGACCCGTACTACTTCCTCTTCCGGCACCTGCTCAACACCGGCATCGGCGTGGCGCTGATGATCGGCACGGTCTGGCTCGGCCACCGCACCCTGCGCGGGGCCGTCCCGGTCCTCTACGGCCTGTCGATCGTGCTGATCCTCGCCGTCCTCACCCCGCTCGGCGCCACCATCAACGGCGCGCACGCGTGGATCGTGATCGGCGGCGGCTTCTCGCTCCAGCCCAGCGAGTTCGTGAAGATCACGATCATCCTGGTGATGGCGATGCTGCTGGCCTCGAAGGTGGACGCGGGCGACCAGCTCCACCCGGACCACGGCACCGTCGCCAAGTCCCTGGTCTTCGCGGCCCTCCCCATGGGCATCATCATGCTCATGCCGGACCTCGGCTCGGTCATGGTGATGATCGTGATCGTGCTCGGCGTGCTGCTCGCCTCCGGCGCCTCCAACCGCTGGGTGCTCGGCCTCATCGGCTCCGGCGTCGCCGGCGCGGTCCTCGTCACCACCCTCGGCATGCTCGACGAGTACCAGATCAACCGCTTCGCCGCCTTCGCCAACCCCGAGCTCGACCCGTCCGGCGTCGGCTACAACACCAACCAGGCCCGCATCGCCATCGGCTCCGGCGGCCTGTACGGCGCCGGCCTCTTCAACGGCCACCAGACCAGCGGCCAGTTCGTCCCCGAACAGCAGACCGACTTCGTCTTCACCGTCGCCGGCGAGGAACTGGGCTTCGTCGGCTCCGGCTTCATCCTGCTGCTCCTCGGCGTCGTCCTGTGGCGGGCCTGCCGGATCGCCCGCGAGACCACCGAGCTGTACGGCACCATCGTCGCCGCCGGCATCATCGCCTGGCTCGCCTTCCAGTCCTTCGAGAACATCGGCATGAACCTCGGCATCATGCCGGTCGCCGGCCTCCCGCTGCCCTTCGTCTCCTACGGCGGATCCTCCATGTTCGCCGTATGGATCGCCGTCGGGCTCCTCCAGTCGATCCGGGTGCAACGACCCATGACCGCCTGACGCCCCGACCGCCGGAACCGACGCATACCGCGCCGCCCGGCGGTTAGATTCCCCCTATGGCGGAGACCAAGCGCGAGATCGAGCGGAAGTACGAAGCCACCGCGGACACCCGGCTGCCGGACCTCACCCGGGCGACCGGGGTCGCGTCCGTGACGGCCGAGGGCGTCACGGAACTCGACGCCGTCTACTACGACACGGCCGACCTCCGGCTCGCCGCCGACTCCCTCACCCTCCGGCGCCGCACCGGCGGCGCCGACGCCGGCTGGCACCTCAAGTTCCCGGTCGCCGCCGGTGTCCGCGACGAGGTCAGGGCCCCGCTCACGGAGACGCTCCCGGACTCCCTGGCGGGGCTCCTGCGCTCCCGCGTCCGGCACGCCGGAGTCGTCCCCGTCGTCCGCCTCCGCTCCTCCCGCGACGTGCGGCACCTCAGGGGCGAGGACGGCACGATCCTGGCCGAGGTCTCCGTCGACACCGTCCGCGCCGACCGCCTCCTCGCCGGCGACGGGACGGCCGCCTGGACCGAGATCGAGGTCGAGCTCGCGGACGACGCCGACCCGGCGCTCCTCGACGCCGTCGGGAAACGCCTCCGGAAGGCCGGCATCCACCCCTCGGACAGCCCCTCCAAGCTGGCCCGCGCCCTCGACGAGACCGGCCTCGCCCCCGAGCCCCGGCACCCGGCCGAGACGGACGGCGACGGCACCGCGCGCGCCGCGGTCCTCGCGTACGTACGGGAGCAGATCGACGCCCTCGTCCGCTTCGACCCCGCCGTCCGCCGCGACCTGCCCGACGCCGTCCACCAGCTCCGGGTCGCCTGTCGGCGGCTGCGCAGCGCCTTCAAGACCTACCGCCAGGTCCTCGACCGGGACGTCACCGACCCGATCGGCGCCGAGCTGAAGTGGCTCGCCGGCGAGCTCGGCCACGCCCGCGACCAGGAGGTCCTCGCCGCCCGCCTCGCCGAGGCCCTCGACGGGCTCGACCGCGAACGGATCCACGGCCCGGTCCGCGGCCGGCTGCGCGCCTGGGACCGGAGCCGCTCCACCGGCACCCGCAGCCGCGTCCTCGACGCCCTCGACTCGCCCCGCCACCTCGCCCTCCTCGACGCCCTCGACCGGCTCCTCGCCGACCCGCCGCTGAAGCCGGCCGCCCGGAAGAAGGCCGCGAAGGTGCTGCCGAAGGCGATCCGGCGCGACTACCGGCGGCTCGCCGACCGGATCGGCCCCGCCCTCGACCTCGCCCCCGGCCACGACCGGGACCTCGCCCTCCACGAGGCCCGCAAGGCCGCCAAACGGGTCCGGTACGCCGCCGACGCCGCCGTACCGACCCTCGGCAAGCCCGCGAAGAAGTTCTCCAGGAGGATGAAGTCCGTCCAGAGTCTCCTCGGCGACCACCAGGACGCCGTCGTCGCCCGGGGCGCCCTGCGCGACCTCGCCGCCGAGGCGGAGGAGGCCGGCGAACCCTCCTTCACCTGGGGCGTCCTGTACGCCAGGCAGGAGGCGGCCGCGGCGACCGCGGAGCGGCGACTGCCGGACGTCTGGGAGCGGGCCGCGGCCCCGGATCTCCGCGCGGCGCTGAGCCGCTGAGCGCGGGGGTACGCTTGAGAGTCGCCCCCTGCCAGCTCACGAAGGTTCGAGATGTCTGCTGCCGAGTCTGTCTTCCCGCAGCTCGAAGCTCTGCTCCCGCACGTGCAGAAGCCGATCCAGTACGTCGGTGGAGAGCTGAACTCCACCGTCAAGGTCTGGGACGAGTGCGACGTCCGCTGGGCGCTCATGTACCCGGACGCGTACGAGGTCGGCCTGCCCAACCAGGGCGTCATGATCCTCTACGAGGTGCTGAACGAGCGCGAGGGCGTCCTCGCCGAGCGCACCTACAGCGTGTGGCCGGACCTCGAAGAGCTGATGCGCGAGCACAAGGTGCCGCAGTTCACGGTCGACAGCCACCGTCCCGTCGGCGCCTTCGACGTGTTCGGCCTGTCCTTCTCCACCGAGCTGGGCTACACCAACATGCTCACGGCCCTCGACCTGGCGGGCATCCCGCTGGAGTCCAAGGACCGGACGGTCGACCACCCCATCGTGCTCGCCGGCGGCCACGCGGCCTTCAACCCCGAGCCGATCGCGGACTTCATCGACGCGGCGATCATCGGCGACGGCGAGCAGGCCGTCCTCGACATGACCGAGATCATCCGCGGGTGGAAGGCCGAGGGGCGGCCGGGCGGCCGCGAGGAGGTCCTCCTCCGCCTCGCGAAGACCGGCTCGGTCTACATCCCGGCGTTCTACGACGTCGAGTACCTGCCGGACGGCCGCATCGGCCGCGTCGTCCCCAACCGCTCGGGCGTGCCGTGGCGCGTCTCCAAGCACACCGTCATGGACCTCGACGAGTGGCCGTACCCCAAGCAGCCCCTCGTCCCGCTCGCGGAGACCGTCCACGAGCGCATGTCCGTCGAGATCTTCCGCGGCTGCACCCGCGGCTGCCGCTTCTGCCAGGCCGGCATGATCACGCGCCCCGTGCGGGAGCGAAGCATCACCGGCATCGGCGAGATGGTCGAGAAGGGCCTCAAGGCGACGGGCTTCGAGGAGGTCGGCCTCCTCTCGCTCTCCTCCGCCGACCACACCGAGATCGGTGAGATCGCGAAGGGCCTCGCGGACCGCTACACCGAGGACAAGGTTGGCCTGTCCCTCCCCTCGACCCGTGTCGACGCCTTCAACGTCGACCTGGCCAACGAGCTGACCCGCAACGGCCGCCGCTCGGGCCTCACCTTCGCCCCCGAGGGCGGCTCCGAGCGCATGCGCAAGGTCATCAACAAGATGGTCTCGGAGGAGGACCTGATCCGGACCGTCGCCACCGCGTACGGCAACGGCTGGCGTCAGGTGAAGCTGTACTTCATGTGCGGCCTGCCGACCGAGACCGACGAGGACGTCCTCCAGATCGCCGACATGGCGATCAACGTCATCGCCAAGGGGCGCGAGGTCTCCGGCCAGAACGACATCCGCTGCACCGTCTCCATCGGCGGCTTCGTCCCCAAGCCGCACACCCCCTTCCAGTGGGCCCCGCAGCTGTCGGCCGAGGAGACGGACGCCCGCCTCCTCAAGCTCCGCGACAAGATCCGCGGCGACAAGAAGTACGGCCGCTCGATCGGCTTCCGCTACCACGACGGCAAGCCCGGCATCGTCGAGGGCCTGCTCTCCCGCGGCGACCGCCGCGTCGGCGCCGTCATCCGCGCGGTCTACGAGGACGGCGGCCGTTTCGACGGCTGGCGCGAGCACTTCTCGTACGACCGCTGGATGGAGTGCGCGGAGAAGACCCTCCCCGAGTACGGCGTGGACGTCGCCTGGTACACCACCCGCGAGCGCTCCTACGAGGAGGTCCTGCCCTGGGACCACCTGGACTCCGGCCTCGACAAGGACTGGCTGTGGGAGGACTGGCAGGACGCCCTCGACGAGACCGAGGTCGAGGACTGCCGCTGGACCCCGTGCTTCGACTGCGGCGTCTGCCCGCAGATGGACACCCACATCCAGATCGGCCCGACCGGCAAGAAGCTGCTGCCGCTGACCGTGGTGAAGTAGCCCGGTACCGGTAACGCCTTGGTGACGGCCCGGCGGAGGGGAAACCCTCCGCCGGGCCGTCGTCGTCCATCCGGGCATGAACACGGAAAATCCGGGCTGCCTCACGGGAGTGGCGCGCGCCGTCGCCCTCGTGGTCGTCCTGCCCTTCCGGCTGCTGTGGGACGCCCTCGCCTGGTGCGGCCGGCAGCTCCGGCGCCGGGTCCTCGCCCCGATCGGCCGAGCGGTGGGGTGGCTGCTCCACCTCCTTCTGGTCGTCCCCCTCCAGTGGCTGTCGGAGTGGGTCCTCGCCCCGATCGGCCGAGCGGTGGGGTGGCTGCTCCACCTCCTTCTCGTCGTCCCCCTCCGGTGGCTGTGGGAGTGGGTCCTCGTCCCCGTCGGCAGGGCCCTGTGGTGGCTCGTCGACCTGCTGCTCGTCACCCCGCTCAGGTGGCTCTGGAGGCACGCCCTCGGCCCCGCCTGCCGCGTCGTCGGCGCCGTCCTCTCCTGGGCGTGGCGGGTCGCGGGCGGCATCTCCCGGGCCGTCGGCCGGGCCCTCCGGTACGCGATCGTCCGGCCCCTCGCCCGGGTGTACCGGACGGTCCTCACCCCCGTCGGCCACGGGCTGCGCCGCTACGTCGGGGAGCCCGTCGCCGCCGCCGCCCGGGCCGTGCGCGCCGCCGCCCGCGAGGCGCGGACGGCGCTCTTCGGCGGCGTCCGCTGAACCGCCGCCGACCCCGCCGGGGAACCCGAGGTGGCCCGGGCGCGTACTCTGGGTAGTACAGAGAACGTCCCCGGCGCGGCCCCCGCCCCCGAGATCTCCCCGCATCGAGCGGGGGTGGTCCGGGCAGGAGCCCACGGGACGCCCCGAGAGCTTCCGGGCGGAGCGCCACCCGCGCCCGCCCCGCACCGAGGAGAAGAACCACTGGGCAAGCGACAGCCCGAAGGCCCGCCGCCCGCACCGGCGGTGCAGCGCATCCGTCTGCGCTACACCAAGCGCGGCCGCCTCCGGTTCACCAGCCACCGCGACTTCCAGCGCGCCTTCGAGCGCGCCCTGCGACGCGCCGAGGTGCCCATGGCGTACTCGGCCGGATTCACCCCGCACCCCAAGGTGTCGTACGCCAACGCCGCCCCCACGGGTACGGGCTCCGAGGCCGAGTTCCTGGAGATCGCCCTCACCGAGCGACGCGACCCCGAGACCCTGCGGGTCCTGCTCGACGAGTCCCTCCCGGCCGGCCTCGACATCACCGACGCCGTGGAGGCCCGCACCTCGGGCCTCGCCGACCGGCTCACCGCCTCCGTGTGGGAGCTCCGGCTCGATGGCGTCACCGTCGACGACGCGCGGAAGGCCGTGGAGGCCTTCCTCGCGGCCGAGACGGTGGAGGTTCAGCGCAAGACCAAGAACGGCATCCGCACCTTCGACACC
Organism: Streptomyces sp. NPDC007945; assembly: GCF_042958885.1. Lineage (NCBI taxonomy): Bacteria > Bacillati > Actinomycetota > Actinomycetes > Kitasatosporales > Streptomycetaceae > Streptomyces > Streptomyces sp. NPDC007945. The sequence goes on along the minus strand of NZ_JBIBJV010000001.1, from coordinate 821,883 downwards.
CGCTCCGCCGTCGCCGAGCTCGTCGCGGACCGTCCCCAGGGTGATCCCCAGGGTGATAGGCCCGCCGACGATGCCTGTGCGATACTGCGGCTGGTCGTTCGGCACGTGACACCCGCCGTGCGACCCGACGACGTCCTGTCCGGTCTCCGAGCTGTGGCCGACCTGGCGCCGCCGGTCCCCGCAGCGGTGACCAGGCTGGCGCAGGGGCTCTTCGACGAGGAGTCCGGCACGGTGACCGACCCGCTCGCGCCCGACCGCGAGGCAGTCACGGCCGCAGCAACCACGGCCGCCGCGACCGCCCCGGCGACGGCGCCGGAGGCAGGCCCCGCGTAGGGGACGGAGTCGAGCGCAGCCCTGGCACTCGGGAGCCACCTGGGTCGGGCAGCGCACTGACCAGGAGACTTTCGCCAGGCCGTACGCAATCGGGCGTACGGAACCGGCGAGCCAGACATTCAGCTCCCGTGCGGCGCCCGCGCCCCGGACGGCGGCACCGCGCACGACGCGCGTCCGTGCCGCCCACCGGAATCCGACGCGGCGCCCGGGAGCGTGACGGGAGAACCGCCCGCATGCTCGAAGAGACCAACGAGACCAACGACAACGCCCCCGGTGACAAGCTGCCGCCGCGCCGCCGGCGCCGCGCCGCTTCTCGGCCCGCCGGCCCGCCGGTGACGGCCGCCGGCGAGACCGCCGAGGCCACCGAGGCCGTGGAGACCGCCCCGGTCCCCGCCGCCGAGCCGGAGGCCGCTCCGGCCCGCACCCGCCGCCGCGCCACCCGCAAGACGGCCGCGCCCGCGCCGGTCGCCGAGGAGACCGCCGCCGAGGCGCCCGCCGCCGCGCCGGCCGCCACCGAGGCCCCGGCCACCGAGGCCCCCGCTGCCGAGCCGGAGGCCGCTCCGGCCCGCACCCGCCGCCGTGCCACCCGCAAGGCCACCGCGCCGGTGACCTCCACCGCCCCGGCCGAGGAGGCCGCCGCGGAGGAGCCCGCCGCCGAAGCCCCGGCCGCCGAGCCGGTCGCCGAGGCCGCTCCGGCCCGCACCCGCCGCCGTGCCACCCGCAAGGCCACCGCGCCCGTGACCTCCACCGCCCCGGCCGAGGCCGAGGAGACCGCCGAGCCCGAGGCCGCCGCCGATGCGCCGGCCGCCGAGCAGGCGGAGCCGGCCGTCGAGGCCGCCCCGCCGGCCCGCACCCGCCGCCGTGCCACCCGCCGCGCCGCCGCACCCGAGACCGCGGTCACCCCGGACGTCGCGGCCGAGCTCGCCGCGCCCACCTCCGGCGAGTCCCTGCCCGCCGACACCGTCGAGGAGATCGCCTCCCACGGTGCCGACGTCGCCGCCGCCGAGACCGCCGCCACCCGGGGCCGCGGCCGCCGCCGGGTCAGCACCCCCCAGTTCACCTCCGAGCCGGTCACGGCCGAGGAGGCCCCGCGCCGCCGCCGCGTCGAGCGCCCGGCCGTCGCCGTCTTCCAGGCCCCGGTCTTCTCCGAGCCCATGTTCCAGACGCCGGAGACCGCCGCGTTCGCCGCCGCCGTCGCCACCGAGGCCGAGGAGGAGGAGCCGGAGGAGACCGTCGTCGAGACGGTCGAGGCCGTCGAGCCCGCCGAGCGCGCCGAGACCGGCTCGCGCCGCCGCCGTCGCCGTCGCGGCGAGCCCGTCGCCGTGGAGCCCGTCCCCGCGACCGTCGCCGACGAGCCCGAGGTCGAGCACGTCGCCGACGAGACCGAGGCGGACGAGGCGGACGAGGCGGAGGACGCCGACGAGTACGGCGACCGCCCCTCCCGCCGCCGCCGTCGTGGTGGCCGCCGCCGTCGCCGCGGCGAGTCCGCCGAGGCGGAGGAGTCCGAGGAGACCGAGGACGCCGACGAGCTCCACGCCGAGACCACCGACGAGGACGAGGAGGCCGAGGAGGAGGACGAGTCCGGCTTCCACGGCTCCGCCAGCTCCCGTCGCCGTCGCCGCCGTCGCCGCCGCAGCGGTGACGCCGCCGGCGAGGCCGAGGCGACCGAGGAGGACGGCGTCCGCACGGTCGTCAAGGTCCGCGAGCCCCGCCCGGCCCGCGAGAAGGCCGAGCCGTCCGACGAGGTGCAGTCCATCAAGGGCTCCACCCGCCTGGAGGCCAAGAAGCAGCGCCGTCGCGAGGGCCGCGAGCAGGGCCGCCGCCGCGTCCCGATCATCACCGAGGCCGAGTTCCTCGCCCGCCGCGAGGCCGTCGAGCGCGTCATGGTCGTCCGCCAGAACGGCGAGCGCACCCAGATCGGCGTCCTGGAAGACAACGTGCTCGTCGAGCACTACGTCAACAAGGAGCAGGCCACCTCGTACGTCGGCAACGTCTACCTGGGCAAGGTCCAGAACGTGCTGCCGTCGATGGAGGCCGCCTTCGTCGACATCGGCAAGGGCCGCAACGCCGTCCTGTACGCCGGCGAGGTGAACTTCGAGGCGCTCGGCATGGGCCACGGCCCGCGCCGCATCGAGTCCGCCCTCAAGTCCGGCCAGTCGGTCCTGGTGCAGGTCACCAAGGACCCGATCGGCCACAAGGGCGCCCGCCTCACCAGCCAGGTCTCCCTCCCGGGCCGCTACCTCGTGTACGTCCCCGAGGGCTCGATGACCGGCATCAGCCGCAAGCTCCCGGACACCGAGCGCGCCCGGCTGAAGACCATCCTCAAGAAGATCGTCCCCGAGGACGCGGGCGTCATCGTGCGCACCGCCGCCGAGGGCGCGAGCGAGGACGAGCTGCGCCGCGACGTCGAGCGCCTGCAGGCGCAGTGGGCCGACATCCAGAAGAAGGCGAGCCAGATCTCGACCTCCGCGCCGAGCCTGCTCTACGGCGAGCCGGACATGACCGTCCGGGTCGTCCGCGACATCTTCAACGAGGACTTCTCGAAGGTCATCGTGAGCGGTGACGAGGCCTGGGAGACCATCCACGGCTACGTCTCGCACGTCGCGCCCGACCTGGCCGACCGCCTCCAGCGGTGGACCAGCGAGGTCGACGTCTTCGCCACCTACCGGATCGACGAGCAGCTGATGAAGGCGCTCGACCGGAAGGTCTGGCTGCCGTCCGGCGGCTCGCTGGTGATCGACAAGACGGAGGCGATGATCGTCGTCGACGTCAACACCGGCAAGTTCACCGGCCAGGGCGGCAACCTGGAGGAGACCGTCACCAGGAACAACCTGGAGGCGGCCGAGGAGATCGTGCGCCAGCTGCGGCTGCGCGACCTCGGCGGCATCGTCGTCATCGACTTCATCGACATGGTCCTGGAGTCCAACCGCGACCTGGTGCTCCGCCGCCTCCTGGAGTGCCTGGGCCGCGACCGGACCAAGCACCAGGTGGCCGAGGTCACCTCGCTCGGCCTGGTGCAGATGACCCGCAAGCGGGTCGGCCAGGGCCTCCTGGAGTCCTTCTCCGAGACCTGCGTCCACTGCAACGGCCGCGGCGTCATCGTCCACATGGAGCAGCCGGCCACCCACGGTGGCGGCGGTGGCGGCAAGCGCGCGAAGAAGCGCGGCCGCGGCGGGGACGAGCACGCGCACGAGCACACCCACGAGGCGCACGAGGCGCACGAGGCCGAGGTTCCGGCGGAGGCCGAGACCGCGGCCGAGGTCGCGGCCGAGCTGGCCGCTCCGGTGGCCGTGCCGGTCCCGATCGCCCCGGACGAGGAGCTGTACGGCTCCGTCGCCGAGGCCGAGGCCGCCGCCACCCGCGGCCGCGGCCGCCGCCGTGCCACGCGCAAGGTGACGGCGCCGGCGACCCCGGCTCCGGCCCCGACGCCGATCGCCGAGCCCGCCCCGGCCGCCGAGGCCCCGGCGGCCGAGCCGGTCGCGCAGGAGACCGTGGAGGCGGCGCCCGCGCCGCGTACCCGCCGCCGGGCCACCCGCCGGGTGACCTCGCCGGTCGTCTCGACCTCCGAGGCACCCGCCGCCGAGGCCGAGACCGTCGTCGCGGCCCCGGAGCCGGAGGCCGCAGCGGCCCCGGAGCCCGCCGTGGAGGCCGCCCCGGCCGCGGAGCCGGTCGCCGAGCCCGTCGCCGAGGAGGCCCCCGCGGCCGCCGCGCCGCGGGCCCGCCGCCGGGTGGTCCGCAAGGCCACCGCCCCGGCGGGCGCCCCCGCCGGCGCCGAGGCCGCCGAGATCGTGGTGGCCACGGCCGCCCCGGCCGAGGCCCCCGCTGTCGACGCCGAACCGGCCGCCGAGCAGGCCGGCGAGTCGCCCTCCGAGGAGACCGAGGCCGCCCCGGCGGCCAAGAAGGCCGCCCGGAAGACCGCGAAGAAGGCCACGGCCAAGAAGGCCGCCACGAAGAAGACGGCGGCCAAGAAGACGGTGGCGAAGAAGACCGTGGCCAAGAAGGCCCCGGCCAAGAAGACCGCGGCCCCGGCCCAGGACTGACGCCGGAGCCGTCCCGGTGGGCCCTCGGAAGGGGGCCCACCGGGACGGTCCGCACCCGCACGGGCGAATTTGACCCTCTGTGCCAGCCGCCCGTAACCTAGACCGTCGGCGTGTCTATGACGCGCCGCGCCTCTGAGCACCCCCCTCCCGCTCGTCGGGAGAGGCCGCTCGTCCGATCCGGATCGCCGTGGGCCCAGGCCCGCGCGTGGGCGGCTGGCGTCAGAGGTCCCCATTACCGAGTGAGAGAGAGATCCGCGTGTACGCCATCGTGCGCAGCGGTGGTCGCCAGCACAAGGTTGCTGTCGGCGACATCGTTGAGGTTGACAAGATTTCCACCGCCAAGCCCGGCGACACGGTCGAGCTCTCGACCCTGCTCGTCGTCGACGGCGACGCCGTGACCAGCGACCCGTGGGTCCTGGCGGGCATCAAGGTCCAGGCCGAGGTCGTGGACCACACCAAGGGCGCCAAGATCGACATCCTGCGCTACAAGAACAAGACCGGCTACCGCCGTCGCCAGGGTCACCGTCAGCAGTACACGGCGATCAAGGTCACGTCCATCCCGACGGCCGCGAAGTAAAGAGGGACTGAGCAATGGCACACAAGAAGGGCGCATCGTCCACCCGGAACGGTCGCGACTCCAACGCCCAGCGGCTCGGCGTGAAGCGCTTCGGCGGTCAGGTCGTCAACGCCGGTGAGATCCTGGTCCGCCAGCGCGGCACCCACTTCCACCCGGGCTCGGGTGTCGGTCGCGGTGGCGACGACACGCTGTTCGCCCTGCAGGCCGGTTCGGTGCAGTTCGGCACCTTCCGTGGCCGCAAGGTCGTGAACATCGTCCCGGTCGCCTGATCGGACGCTTTGCGGAGGCGGACCTCACTTCCCGGCAGGGAAGCGGGTCCGCCTTTCGCGTGTTACTAGATAGACAATCCCGTACATAGCTTTCTGGAGGCACAGAACCATGACCACCTTCGTGGACCGCGTCGAGCTGCACGTCGCCGCGGGTAACGGGGGCCACGGCTGCGCCTCCGTCCATCGCGAGAAGTTCAAGCCGCTCGGTGGCCCCGACGGCGGCAACGGCGGTCGCGGCGGAGACGTCATCCTGGTCGTCGACCAGTCCGTCACCACGCTGCTCGAGTACCACCACTCGCCGCACCGCAAGGCCACCAACGGCAAGCCCGGCGAGGGCGGCAACCGCGCGGGCAAGGACGGCCAGGACCTCGTCCTGTACGTGCCCGACGGCACCGTCGTCCTCGACAAGAAGGGGAACGTCCTCGCGGACCTCGTCGGCCACGGCACGACGTACGTCGCCGCGCAGGGCGGCCGCGGCGGCCTCGGCAACGCGGCGCTGTCCTCGGCGCGCCGCAAGGCCCCCGGCTTCGCGCTGCTCGGCGAGCCCGGCGACCTCGACGACATCGTCCTGGAGCTGAAGACCGTCGCCGACGTGGCGCTCGTCGGCTACCCCAGCGCCGGCAAGTCCTCGCTGATCTCCGTCCTCTCGGCCGCCAAGCCGAAGATCGCGGACTACCCCTTCACGACGCTGGTCCCGAACCTCGGCGTGGTGACGGCCGGCTCGACCGTCTACACCATCGCCGACGTCCCCGGCCTCATCCCCGGCGCCAGCCAGGGCCGCGGCCTCGGCCTGGAGTTCCTGCGCCACGTCGAGCGCTGCTCGGTCCTCGTCCACGTCCTCGACACGGCGACGCTGGAGTCCGACCGCGACCCGGTCAGCGACCTCGACACCATCGAGGAGGAGCTGAAGCAGTACGGCGGCCTCGACGACCGTCCGCGCCTCGTCGTCCTCAACAAGATCGACATCCCGGACGGCCAGGACCTCGCGGACATGATCCGCCCGGACCTGGAGGAGCGTGGCTACCGCGTCTTCGAGGTCTCCGCGGTCGCCCGCACCGGCCTGAAGGAGCTGTCCTTCGCCCTCGCCGAGATCGTCGCGCAGGCCCGCGCCGCGAAGCCGGTGGAGGAGGCGACCCGCATCGTCATCCGCCCGAAGGCGGTCGACGACGCCGGCTTCACCGTCACCTACGACGAGGCCGAGGACGTCTACCGCGTGCGCGGCGAGAAGCCCGAACGCTGGGTCCGCCAGACCGACTTCAACAACGACGAGGCCGTCGGCTACCTCGCCGACCGCCTCAACCGCCTCGGCGTCGAGGAGGCGCTGATGAAGGCGGGTGCCCGCGCCGGCGACGGCGTCGCCATCGGCTCCGAGGAGAACGCGGTCGTCTTCGACTGGGAGCCCACCCTCATGGCCGGTGCCGAGATGCTCGGCCGCCGAGGCGAGGACCACCGCTTGGACTCCCCCCGCCCGGCCGCCCAGCGCCGCCGCGACCGGCAGGCGGAGCACGACGACTCGGACCGCGAGTACGACGAGTTCGACCCCTTCTAGGACAGACGCGAGAACCCCCGCTCGGCTCGGCCGGGCGGGGGTTCTCGCGTGTGTGCGGTCAGCCGGCGCGGATGTCGCGGAGGCGGGTGATGTGGGGGAGGCCGTCGAGGCCCAGGGTGACGGAGACCGGGGTGCCGGGGGCGGCGCCGACGGTGAGGGTCGCCGGGGTGCCGACCGTGAGCGAGCGGGTGCCGGTCCCCACCTGCGAGGTGCGGCCGCCGCTGGTGATGTCGTACACCAGCCCCTCCCGCGCGCCCGAGGGGACGGCCAGGACCCCGCCGCCCGAGGCGGCCGTGCGGCCGTCGACGAGGCTGACCCGGCCGAAGCCGCCCATCCTCGGCTTGGCCACGGTCGACCACCGCCTGGCCCGCCCCGCGGGCAGCCGCTCGATGACGACCTCGTCGCTGGCGACGCTCCGGTAGCCGAGGAGCACCGAGCCGTCCGGGGCGGTGATCGCGTCGGGGACGTCACCGGGCTGGTGGGCCAGGCGCCGGGTGCCCTTGAGCAGATCGCCGGAGGGGGTGCGCTGGCTCCAGTGCTCGACCCAGGTGGCGGAGGTGGCGAAGAGGTGGACGAGCCCGCGCCCGTCGACCGTCGCCGTCAGCCCCTCCTGGACGCGCCCGGTGGGCAGCGCCGTCCAGGGGGTCCACGTGCCGTCCTTCCGCAGCACCCGGGTGCTGACGCCCTTGGCGCCGTTCCTGGCGAAGAGGTGGACCCGTCCGTCGGAACCGAGCACCGCCGTCGGGGGCCCGGTCAGCCGGGTCCGCCACGGCCTGCTCTCGGGGGAGCCGAGGCGTACCCAGGAGCTTTCGAACTCGCCCCCGGCCCGCCGCTGCCGCAGCATCACTATCTCGCGCAGGTTCTTCCCCGCGGTCCCCTCCAGGGAGGAGAAGCGCAGGGCGAAGATCAGGTCCCTGCCGTCGGGCAGCCGCACCACGGATATGGAGGGGGCGAGCGGACCGCCGCCGAGGTCCTCCGGCGGGCTCTGCCGGCCGGAGACGTCCCCGGTCCAGCGCGCGAGCCGGGTGCCGAGGACGCCGTACACGGTCAGCGCGCCGTCGGTCCCGGCGACCGCCTTGGGACCGGCGTTCGGGTAGCGGCGGTGGGTGGAGCGCGCCCAGCCCTTCATGGACTTGAGGACCGAGTCCTGCCCGAAGGCGTAGTCGCCGCAGCCGGACGCGTTCCCGCACTGCCAGGAGGGCTCGCCGCCGTACGCGTTGAGGTAAAGGGCCTTCAGGGCGACCGTCGACGCCGGCAGGTTCTTCGGCCAGCGCTGGTTGTAGTACCCGCGGAACGCCTCCGTCTGGAAGACGGGCGCCAGCGTGCCGCGCCCGGTCCGCGAGCCCCACTCGGCCAGCGCGCGCCAGGCGAACAGCGCGGCGGCGGTGTGGTCGGGGTGGTCGGAGAAGCCGTGCTGGTCGCTGCCGCGCGGGTGCCGCTCGTCGTGGACCTGGGTGTCCGGGTCCGGGTCGAGGGTGCGGACCAGGGTGGGCTTGCGCCGGGAGAGCAGGAAGACGAGCGTCTCCACGAGGTCCTTGCGGGTGTACGTGTACGACTGCCGCACCGGCGACTCCGGCGCCGACTGGGTGGGAAGCGTCACGCCCGGGGTGCTCCACAGCCGGGTCAGGTTGACGGTCCTCGTGCCGTTCTTGGCGTGCATCCGCAGGTTCAGGAAGATCAGTTCGGCCGTCCGGCCGCCGTACTCGAGCCGGTTGACCTCGGCGGTGCGGCCGCCCGGCAGGGCGAGGACGGAGCGCTGCCACGGAGTGAAGAGCTGGGCGCCGAGCATCAGCGCGTAGGCCTGGCGCAGTCCCTGCTGACGGGACGATATGTACGCGGGTATGTTCGGCTCCGGGTCGGGCCGGCCCGGGATCGTGTTCACCCCGAACGAGCCGCCGTCCGTGATGTACACGGACGTCACGGGTATGCCCGCGGTGATGTTCTGGACGACGTCGGGGTTCATGAAGAACAGGTCGTCGTCGGGGTGCGCCACGATCTGCACCACGGCGGGCGCGCCGGCCGTGGCGAACCCGTCCCGCGCGTCCGTGGCGGCGAGTCGGCTGACCGTCGTGCGGCCGGCGGCCCGGCCGTCGGCCTGGGCCGGGATGTGCACGGGGGACGCCTTCGTCTCCCCGCAGCCGCTGACGACTCCTGCCACCGTGGCGGCGGCGGTCGAGGCCAGCAGCGTGCGCCGAGACAGCGCGGCGTCGGCGAACGAACTCCAGCGTCCCATTTCTCCCCGTTGCTTCCTATGTGTTCGACTAGCAAGGATCCCTTGAGAGAGAGGGGGAAAACGCCATCCAGGGTTCATCCGGGGACGTGATTGCGGTCACGTGCCGCTCGCCGAGGCGTGACTTGCCAAGGCTTCTGCCCCCTTGACACTATGTGGCGCTGACTGTCAGTCCAGAGTGGAAGCGCGGGATTCGTCGTGAGTGACTCACTGCTGCCCTATGCGGTGGGTGCCGCCAACCGAGCCCGCCGGGTCGCCGTCCGGATGCGCCGCAGGGTCGAGCGCCTGCAGACCGCCCCCGCCTTCGCGAGCGGCCTCCGGCCCCGCCCCGCCCTGAAGGCCGTCCACTTCTCCGTCCTCGGCGGACGCACCCTGAACGTCGCCCTCCTCGCCCCTCCGGCCGTCGACGTCACCGCCGCCCACCTGGAGTTCGCGCGGGGCGGACGCCACCTGAGGCTCGACCTCGCCGTGGAGCCGCAGAGCGACGGCACCCGCCTCCTCACCGCCACCACCGCCCTGCGGTACACGGACCGGAGCGACCTCCCCGACACCCCCGCCGAGCACGGCCCCGGCCGCGCCGGCCTCGCCCTCTTCGGCGGCCTCTGGCGCATCGGCGTGGTGCTCACCGGTGCCGACGGCCGGGAGGTGCGCGCCGGTGTCGGCGCCGTGGCGCTCCCCGCCGCGGACGGCCCGACCGCCCCCGTCTCGCCCTCGCCCGACAGCGGCGCCCACTTCCGGATCATGCGCTCCGTCGACGGCTTCGCCGTCCTGAAGGTCCGTGCCCCCGTGCACCAGGCGGAGCTCGACCGGTTCGACCTCCGCTGGGACCGCATCGTGGTCCACGGCAGGATCATCGCCCGCCAGGGCCCGACCTCCGCCTACACGGCCCAGGCCGTCCGGCGCGGCGGCGGTACGGTGGTCGAGGCCCCCCTGGAGTGGGACGGCGACTCGTTCACCTTCGACGTGCCGCTGGCCGAGATGGTGGCGGGCGGCCGCTCGTACCGCTGGGACATGCAGCTCGCGCACGGGCGCACCGGCCTCAAGATCGGCCGCAGGCTCACGGACGTGAGGCGGCGCCATCAGGTGATCCGCACCACGTTCAGGATCATCGCCCTGGAAGACGGCACGCTCCTCCGAGCGCATGCCTACATCACGTCGGCCGGAGCGCTCGCCGTTTCCTGCGTCGCGTTCGAAGGCGCCCCCGACGGCGCAGAGGAAGTCGCATGAAGATCACCATCCTGCTCACCTGGGGCGATGCGATGGGCGGCACCGAGATGGCTGCCTACACCCAGGCCGCCCAGCTGATGCCGCGCCACGAGGTCGAGATCCTCAGCGTCTTCAAGACCGCCGAGGAGCCCTTCCTGCCGGAGGCGAAGGCCCTGCCCATCCGCTACCTCGTGGACCGCACGGGCCGCGCCCCGCGCCCGGTCCGCGAGACCTCCCTCACCCCGGAGGAGTGCGCGGCCCTCGCCAAGCTGCCCAGCGAGCTCATCGAGGCCTCCTGGGAGCCCACCTTCGACCGGCTCTCCGACATCGAGATGACGGCCGCCCTGTCGGGCCTCGACACCGACGTCCTGGTGACGACCACGCCGGCCCTCATGGCCGCGGCCGTGAAGCTCGTCCCCTCCTCGGTGGCCACCGTCCACCAAGAGCACCGCGTCTCCCAGCTGCGCGGCGCCACCGGCGAACCGCTGCTGACGCACGCCCCGCGGCTCGACGCCCTCGTCTCGCTCACCGAGCTCACCACCGACTGGTTCGCCGAGTCCCTGGGTGCCTCCGCGCCCCGCCTCGCCACCATCCCGAACGCGATGCCCGACGGCTACCGGCCGCGCTCCGACCTCGGCAGCAAGACCATCGTCGTGGCCGGCCGCATGGTGCCGGAGAAGCAGCTCGACCACGCGGTCCAGGCCTTCGCCGAGCTCTCCGACGAGTTCCCGGACTGGCGGCTGCGCCTCTTCGGCGACGGCCCCCAGCTGGTCAACCTGCGCCGTCTCGTCGAGAGCCTCGGCATGCACGACCGGATCGAGCTCGTCGGCCGCAGCCAGCAGATGGCCGAGGAGTGGGCGAAGGCCGCGATCTGCCTGATGCCCTCCCGCGTCGAGTCCTTCGGCCTGGTCATGCTGGAGGCCTTCACGGCCGGCGTCCCCGTCGTCGCGTACGACGCCCTGACCGGCCCGTCGCAGATCGTCCGCCACGAGGTGGACGGCCTGCTCGTCCCCGCCGACGACGTCGCCTCGCTGGGCGCGGCGCTGGCCCGGCTCATGGGCGACGACGAGCTGCGCGCCGCCTACGGCGCCGCCGCCCGCGAGGGAGCCCGCGAGCGCTTCGCGCCCGAGGTCATCACCGCCCAGTGGGACGAGCTGTTCACTGCGCTCCGCGCCGAGCCCGAGCCGGTCCGCGCCGCGGCCCGCGCCGACCGGACGGCCCGCCGCGTCGCCGCCGGAGGGAGCAAGAGCTTCGCCGTCGCCGCGCCGATCAGCAAGCTCGCGCCCTCCGCCGACGAGCAGAAGGCGCGGGAGGTCATCCTCCAGGCCCAGGACCGCAAGAACCTGGTGCGCTCCGCCGGCCGCCTCGCCGAGGTCCGGGACGACATCCCGGCCTGGCGCATCGGGCAGATCAACCTGGAGATCACCGCCGAGGCCCTCGAACGCCACGACGTCCCCTACGTCCTGCTGCACGACCCGTCCACCGTCAGCCACCGCCTCGCCGTCGACATCACCGACCGCGAGCGGGCGCTGCGCGCCCTCGGCACCGAACTGCACGGCAAGCCCGTGTACGCCGAGCTCGTCGCGCCGAGGACGGCCGCGCCCGGCGCCCGTCTCGCGGAGACGCTGGCGTCCGCCCCCGAGGCCGCGGCCGTACGGGTCTTCAAGCCGATCGTCAGCGACAGCCGCATCCTGCGGTACGGACCGGTCTACGGCTGCAGCGTCGAGTTCTGGCCCCAGGAGGAGGTGGAGCCGCACTGGTTCACCGCCCCCCGCGGCACCACCCTGGTCGGCCCGCGCCTGCCCTCGCTCGACGGCACCGCCCGGATCGCCGTCGGCGACCGCGAGTACCCGACCCTCGAAGTCCTGACCAAGCGCCTGATGTGGGACGTCGACTTCCCGATCGACGCCGTCTACACCTGGGTCGACGACACGGACCCGGCCTGGCGCGCGAAGCGCGACGCCGCCCGGCAGGCCGCCGGACTCGCCACCGACGACGCCCAGTCCGGTGACGTCCGCTTCCGCAACCGCGACGAGCTGCGCTACTCGCTGCGCTCGCTCGCCACCCACGCTCCCTGGATCCGCAAGGTCTTCCTGGTGACGGACGACCAGGTGCCGTCGTGGCTGAACACCGAGCACCCGGACATCCAGGTGGTCAGCCACCGCGAGATCTTCGCCGACCCGTCCTGGCTGCCGACCTTCAACTCGCACGCGATCGAGTCGCAGCTGCACCGCATCGAGGGGCTCTCCGAGCACTTCCTCTACGTCAACGACGACGTCTTCTTCGCGCGCCCGCTGGCTCCGAGCAAGTTCTTCCAGTCGAACGGCAACTCGCTCTTCTTCCGCTCGCCGACGGCCGTCCCGCCGGGCGAGGTCACCGAGGAGACCGAGGGCTACTTCGTCGCCGCCAAGAACAACCAGGCCCTCCTGGAAGAGGAGTTCGGCCGGGTCGCCACGCACGGCTTCCTCCACACGCCGCACCCGCTGCGCCGCAGCGTCCTGGAGGCGATCGCCGAGCGCTGGCCCGAGCAGACCTCCCTCACGGCGGCCACGCCGTTCCGCGGCCGGACCGACCTGTCGATCACCTCGTCGCTCCACCACCACTTCGCCTACCTGACGGCGAAGGGCGCGCCGGGCGGCATCTCCGCCGCGTACATCAACATCGGCGACTACAAGCACCACGTGGCGCTCAGCCGGCTCCTCGCCGCCCGCCACCGGGACGTCATCTGCATCGGCGAGTCCGCCGAGGCCGAGGTCCCGCTGGACGAGCGGGACCGCGTGCTGCGGGCGTTCCTGGAGGCGTACTTCCCGGTCCGCTCCCCGTACGAGCGCGACTGACGCCCACGGGGCCACGGGCTCGCGGGCCGCGGGCTTGCGGGCCCTGGGGCTCGCGGGCGTCGGGCTTGCGGGCGTCGACCCATGAGAGAGGGGCGCCCGGACCTTCCGGTCCGGGCGCCCCTCTCTCGCGCTGTCGTGCTCCTGCCGTCGTGCTCGTGCCGCCGGGCTACTTCTCGTACGGGCTCGGGACCGGGAAGTACGCCTCCAGGAAGGGGGTGATCAGGTCCTTCTGCTCGCCCACCTCCTGCTCCGTGGACACCGTGTCGTTGACGCAGAAGACCGTCTTGTCCCGGGCGGCGAGGAGCCGGCCGAGCCGGGTCTCGGTCCACGGGTGGGTCAGGTCCAGGTAGGAGTACGGCAGTTGGGAGGGAACCGCGCGGCCGGTGTGGAAGGCGTAGTAGTGGTGCAGCGAGGACGCGATGGAGATGTCGTCGATGCTGCGGAACCGGCTCGCCTCCGTGTGGCGGTACTCGGCGGCGAACTCCGTCTCGATCTCCGTCAGCACGGTCCGGCTCAGCGCATGCGGCATGTGCTTCATCTTCTGGACGAGCACCGCGCCGTACCGCTCCTGGATCAGGCGGCGGTTGTTCTTGCCGGCGGCGGCCACCGGCGGGTCGTCGACGGTCCGCTCACCCAGCGGCACGAGGGCGGGCGAGGGGAAGAACTTGGTGATGCCGTTGGCGTGGAAGAAGTCGCCGGGCGTCACCTCGTTCCCGAGCATCACGTCGTCGTTGAAGTAGAGGAAGTGCTCCGAGAGCCCCTCGATGTGGTGCAGCTGCGACTCGATCGCGTGGGAGTTGAAGGTCGGCAGCAGATCGGGGGAGCGGAAGACGTCCTTGTGGGACACGACCTCGATGCCCGGCCGGTCGGTGTCCAGCCACTCCGGGACCTGGTCGGCGGTCACCAGGTAGATGTTCCGCACCCAGGGGGCGTACAGGTGGAGGGAGCGCAGCGAGTAGCGGAGCTCGTCGCGGCTCAGGTAACGGGCGGCGTTCGCCGCCTCCGCGTGGTAGCCCTCGCCGGAGAACGCGGCGCGCTGCCGCAGCCAGGCCGGATCCGCGCCGTCCACCCAGGTGTAGACGACGTCGATCGGGAAGGTGACCTCGTCGGTCGGGACGACGGCCGTCTCCGCGCGGGCGGGGACGACCGGGGCGCCCTCGGTCGCCCGGGGCGCGAGGCTGGTGAAGTACGGCTCCGGGACCGGGACGATCTCCCCGGACGGCGGCAGCACCGAGGCGATCCGGCCGGCGCGGGGCGCGGTCAGCTCGCCCTCCTCCAGCGTCCAGAACTCGACGTCGCAGCCGTAGGTGTCGCCGAGCGTCAGCTGGTGCGTCGGGTCCGTGTGGTACCAGGTGAGGCGCAGGACGGGGGAGCTGCCCAGCCGCTGCCAGGTCGCCGGCTCGAAGCCGGGCTCGGAACCGCGGGTGGTCGGGCCGGCGGCGCCGAGCGGCGCCACATAGCCGGGCAGCGTCCTGCAGGCCTCGGCCAGGGCGGCGAGGACGGTGGCGCGGTCCTCGGCGCGGACGGCCACGGCGGAGGCGGTGTCCGACTGGCCGCGGACGGCGAAGTGCTCGACGCCGGCGGCGGCGAGGGCCGCGAGGACGGTCTCCAGATTGGCCCGGCGGGCGCGGAGCGGGGTGATGCCGTCGGTGACGAGCGCCACCTTCGGCTCCTTGCCCACCGTGATCACGGCGCGGTCCGCGCCGGTGGTGTACGCCCCGTAACGCTTGGCGAGACGGTCGCCGCGCCGCCGCTCGGCGGCGGCGGTGCCACTGGCGAGGCGCATCTTCACCTTGCGGCGCATGTCGGCGTCGACCTGCGAAACGATGGCCCGCCTCACGCGTTCCGGTACGGCTCGGCGGTAGACCCCAAGCAGCCTGGGTGCCTCGGGATTTCGCACTGCGGTCGACTCCTTGAACGGGACCGGACGGAAGGATGAACTCATCCAGTATGACGCGTGGCCCGGGGCCCCTCCGGAGCGGTGGGACCCGGTCGCCCGGCTCAGTCGGTACGGTGGGTGCCGGTGCGTGGGCACCGCGCGGCGGGCAGGGCCGGCCGCGGCGGACAGTGACGGACAGCGACAGCGACAGCGGCGGACAAGGGGCGTGGCGGGGCATGACCTTTCTGATCACCGGCGGTGCCGGTTACATCGGTGCGCACGTGGTCCGGGCGCTGACGGCGGCGGGCGAGCGGGTCGTGGTCCTGGACGACCTCTCCACGGGGTACGCGCACCGGCTTCCCGAGGACGTGCCGCTGGTGGTCGGTTCCGTCCTGGACCGCGAGCTGCTGGACCGGATGTTGGCCGAGCACCGCGTCACGGGCGTCGTGCACCTCGCCGGGAAGAAGCAGGTCGGCGAGTCCGTCGAGCTGCCGCTGCACTACTACCGCGAGAACGTCTTCGGGCTCACCGTCCTCCTGGAGGCGGTCGCCGCCGCGGGCGTGCGCAGCTTCCTCTTCTCCTCCTCCGCCTCCGTGTACGGCATGCCGGACGTCGACCTCGTCACCGAGGAGACCCCCTGCCTGCCGATCAACCCGTACGGCGAGACCAAGCTCGCCGGCGAGTGGCTGGTCCGCGCCACCGGCAAGGCGCACGGCATCGCCACCGCCTGCCTGCGGTACTTCAACGTGGCGGGCGCGGCCGCCCCGGAGCTCGCCGACACCGGCGTCTTCAACCTGGTGCCGATGGTCTTCGAGCGGCTCGACGCCGGTGAGGCGCCCCGGATCTTCGGCGACGACTACGGCACCCCGGACGGCACCTGCGTCCGCGACTACATCCACGTCGAGGACGTCGCGGACGCCCACCTGGCGGCCGCCCGCAAGCTCGCCGAGTGGGCCGACGCCGGTGAGCCCCGCGACCTCACCGTCAACCTCGGCCGCGGCGAGGGCGTCTCCGTGACCGAGATGGTCGCGCTGATCAACGAGATCACCGGACACGCCACCGAGCCCGTCGTCACCCCGCGCCGCCCCGGCGACCCGGCCCGCGTCGTCGCCTCCGCCGGCCGCATCGCCGCCGAGCTGGGCTGGAAGGCGCGGCACGACGTCCGCGACATGATCGAATCGGCCTGGGCCGGCTGGACCGCCCGCCGCGGCGCCGCCGTGTAGGACACGCTGCGGCGTCGCTGTCTAGGACAGGCCGCGGCGCCGCTGTTCAGGACCCCGCCGGGGGAGGGGCCCACCCCGGGAGCGGCCCCACCCCGGGAGCGGTCCTCCCGGGGCCCTTCCGGAGCGGCTCCCTCGCCCGAGGGGGCCGTTCGTCGTGCGGGCGTCGCCCGGCGGGCACGCCCCGTTCATCTCACGGCGATCTGATGGGCCCCATGCGAGACCAGCTCGGCCAGATCATCCGCTTCGGCGTGGTGGGCGGGATCAACACCGGCACCTTCTTCGGCTGCTACCTGCTGCTCCACCCCTGGATGCCGTACTTCGCCGCGTACACCCTCGCCTTCCTGCTCAGCATGGTGGGCTCCTTCTTCCTCAACACGTACTTCACCTACCGCACCCGTCCCACCTGGAAGAAGTTCGCCCTCTTCCCCCTCACCAACGTCACCAACTACGTGGTGCAGAGCGCCGGCCTGTATGCGCTCGTCACCTGGGCCGGAATGGACGACAGGATCGCGCCACTCGTGGCCGCCGTCGTCGCCATCCCCTTCACGTACGTGATCTCCCGCCGCATCCTCGTCAGCCGGACCCCCGGTCCGGAGGCACGCGACCCGGCCGGCTCCCGTTCGGAGGGACACGGCCCGGACGGCTCCCGTTCGGAGGGACACGGCCCGGACGGCTCCGGTCCGGAGGACGAAACGGAGGAGCGGCAGCCGTCCCGGCTCGCGTAGATTGCCCCTCGCGACCGTGCCGGAGCGCACGGCGCCAGGACAGCGAGTGAGGACGGCGCAGGTGGCGACGGATATGGCGGCGGGGCAGCAGGACGTGAACCGACAGGACGTGACCCCGCAGAGCCCGAACCCGCAGTCCACCGATCCGCGGTCTCCGGACCCGCGGAGTTCGGCCGCCCAGTCGCCGGCCTCGGCGTCTTCGGCCGCGCAGTCTTCGGCCTCCTCGTCTCAGGCCACGCAGGTCGCCGGTCAGGAGGCCGTGTCGTCCGTCGTGCGTCCCTTCGTCACCGAGGCGCGCCGGATCGTCGTCAAGGTCGGCTCCTCCTCCCTCACCACCGCCGCGGGCGGCCTCGACGCGGACCGGGTCGACGCCCTCGTCGACGTCCTCGCCAAGGTCCGCAGCGGCGGCGAGAAGGAGATCGTCCTGGTCTCCTCCGGTGCCATCGCGGCGGGCCTCGCCCCGCTCGGCCTCACCCGCCGGCCCAAGGACCTGGCGCGCCAGCAGGCCGCCGCCAGCGTCGGCCAGGGCCTCCTCGTCGCCCGGTACACCGCCTCCTTCGCGCGCTACGGCGTCCGCGTCGGCCAGGTGCTGCTCACCACCGACGACACCAGCCGCCGCGCGCACTACCGCAACGCCTACCGCACCCTCGACCAGCTCCTCGCCATGGGCGCGCTGCCGGTCGTCAACGAGAACGACACCGTCGCCACCGACGAGATCCGCTTCGGCGACAACGACCGGCTCGCCGCCCTCGTCGCCCACCTCGTCCGCGCCGACCTCCTCGTCCTCCTCTCCGACGTCGACGGCCTCTACGACGGCGACCCGGCCAAGCCCGGCACCTCCCGGATCGCCGAGGTGGCGGGCCCGCAGGACATCGCGCACGTCGAGATCGGCTCCGCGGGCAAGGCGGGCGTCGGCACCGGCGGCATGGTCACCAAGGTGGAGGCCGCCCGGATCGCCGCCGCCGCCGGCATCCCCGTCGTCCTCACCTCCGCCAGCCGCGCCGCCGACGCCCTCGCCGGCCGCGACACCGGCACCTGCTTCCGGCGGACCGGCCGCCGCTCCGCCGACCGGCTCCTCTGGCTCGCCCACGCCTCCACCCCGCAGGGCTCCCTCGGGCTCGACGACGGAGCCGTCCGGGCCGTCGTCGAGGGCAAGAAGTCGCTGCTCGCCGCGGGCATCGCGACCGTCGAGGGCGACTTCGTCGCCGGAGACCCGGTCGAGCTCCGCGACGGCGCCGGCCAGCCCGTCGCCCGCGGCCTCGTCAACTTCGACGCCAAGGAGCTCCCCCGGATGCTGGGCCGTTCCACGCACGAACTCGCCAGGGAGCTCGGCCCCGAGTACGAGCGCGAGGTCGTCCACCGCGACGACCTCGTCGTCCTGGGCTGAGGCCGGTCCCTCACGGGGTCGCCGCCGGGCTCCACCAGGCCCGGCCCTGGCCGGAACCGGACCCGGCACCGCACCGGAACCGGACGGCACCCGGACGGGATCCCGCCAGGACCGAACGGACATCCGGCCGGAAACGGGTCCGGAAGCCCTTGCGAAGGCGCCGCCGAAACGGCTGAAACTCCTGCCATCCGGAAGGGACCTTTACCAAAACCGCCCCATGCGGCGGCTCGGGCTGGTCAACTTTGTCTCGGGGGCAACGAACAACGCGGGGTACAGCACCACACGCATCACACAGGAGGCCGCCGGTGAGACGAGCGCGCCCAGGGGCCATGCCCCGCGGGACGGCCGAACGCGCCCTGACGAGTGTCGAGGCCGGAGCCGACTTCGACGCGGCACGGGACAGGGCCACGGAGGGCAGGAGCACAGCAGCCGGGACGGACACGGGCGACGGCGGCGCGGGAGAGCGCCCGCTGTCGAAGCTGTGGCACGTCACGCTGAGCGTGTCCGGTGTCGAGGCACCGCTGCAGGAGGTGCGGCGCGGGCTCGAACAGCTCGCCCACGACCACCCCTTCCTGCTGACCAGCCGGTACGCCAACGACCACGCCGAGATCCGGTACTGGGAGGAGGCCCGCGACCTGCACGACGCGGCCGCCGTCGCCCTCCGGCTCTGGGGCGAGCACCGGCAGACCGCGAAGCTCCCGCCCTGGGAGATCGTCGGTCTGGAGGTCATCGACCGGGAGACGTACCACCAGCGGATCGCGGAGGGCTACGGCCCGCCGCCCGCCGCCCCGGTCGGAGTCCACCCCTACTGACCCTTCCGGGGCCCGGGTCCTGACGGGCCGGGCCCCCGTGGTCCGTACGGTGGCACGGGCGCGTCTCGCACTGCGGGATGCGCCCGTCGTACGTACGGGGTCGGCCCGCCCGTACCAGTACCCTGCGGGCATGACCTCGCTCACGCCCCTCGACGACCTGACCCCGGTCACCCGGGCCGCCCACCAGGCCCGCGGCGCCGCCGCACAGATCGCGCCACTGCCGCGCGCGGCCAAGGACGCCGCCCTCCTCGCCATCGCGGACGCCCTCGAGGCCCGCACCGCGGAGATCGTCGAGGCCAACGCCGAGGACGTCGCCAAGGCCCGCGAGGCCGGCACCAGCGAGTCGATCGTCGACCGGCTCACCCTCACCCCCGAGCGGATCCGCGCCATCGCCGCCGACGTCCGCCACGTCGCCGCCCTGCCCGACCCGGTCGGCGAGGTCGTCCGCGGCTCCACCCTCCCCAACGGCCTCGACCTCCGCCAGGTCCGCGTCCCCCTCGGGGTCGTCGGCATCATCTACGAGGCCCGCCCCAACGTCACGGTCGACGCCGCCGCCCTCTGCCTCAAGGCGGGCAACGCGGTCCTGCTCCGCGGCTCCTCCTCCGCGTACGCCTCCAACACCGCCCTCGTCGCCGTCCTCCGCGACGCCGTCGACGGCGCCGGACTGCCCGCCGACGCGGTCCAGCTCGTCCCCGGCGAGTCCCGCGACTCCGTCCGCGAGCTGATGCGCGCCCGCGGCCTCGTCGACGTCCTCATCCCACGCGGCGGCGCCTCCCTCATCCGCACGGTCGTCGAGGAGTCCACCGTCCCGGTCATCGAGACCGGGACCGGCAACTGCCACGTCTACGTCGACGCCGAGGCCGACCTCGACATGGCCGTCGACATTTTGATCAACTCCAAGGCCCACCGGGTCAGCGTCTGCAACGCCGCCGAGACCCTCCTCGTCCACCAGGACGTCGCCGCCGCCTTCCTGCCCCGCGCCCTCGACGCGCTGGCCGAGGCCGGCGTCACCGTCCACGCCGACGAGCGGGTCCTCGCCCACGCCGAGGGCACCAAGGCCACCGTCGTCCCGGCCACCCCCGAGGACTGGGAGACCGAGTACCTCTCCCACGACATCGCCGCCGCCGTCGTCGACTCCCTCGACAAGGCCGTCGACCACATCCGCACCTGGACCTCCGGCCACACCGAGGCCATCGTCACCACCTCGCAGCCCGCCGCCCGCCGCTTCACCCAGCTGGTCGACTCCACCACGGTCGCCGTGAACGCCTCCACCCGCTTCACGGACGGCGGACAGTTCGGCTTCGGCGCCGAGATCGGCATCTCCACGCAGAAGCTCCACGCCCGCGGCCCCATGGGCCTCCCGGAGCTCACCTCCACCAAGTACATCGTGACCGGCGACGGTCACATCCGGTAACACCACCCCGCATCCCCCCTTTCGGCCTTTCCGCACGGGCGGGGAGACTTCCCACTCTCCCTGCCCAAAACCACATCCCCGGTCTAATCTGAATCCGTGCCGGACGACGTGGGGGGCAGGCCGTCCCCGAACGGCTGGGAGCCCGACGGCGAGCGCGGAGGCGCCGCCGAGGGCCACTGGGACGTGGTCCTGGACGAGGAGTTCGTCCGGGCCGCCACCGTCCACGAGCCGACGGCCGTCGAACGCCTCCTCGCCGCCGCCCAGGCCCGCGCCGAAGCCGAATCCGCCCGTGCGCGCGCCCTGCGGGCCGCCGGCGACGACGACCTCTACGACGACGGCCGCGACCCCGTCGGCCCCACCTACGAACCCGACGACATCGGCGACGACGCCAGCCCCTACGGCCGCCACGGCGGCGCCCTGCGCCCCTACCGGGGCAGCGCCCGCTGGCACCGGCCCGTCGCCTGGCTCCTCGCCCTCCTCATGGGCATCGGCATGGTCGCCCTCGCCTTCTCCGCCGTCTACCGCGGCGCGGCCGCCAACCGGCAGGACCAGGTCCCCCCGGCCTCCACCGGCGTCGACGCGCCCAACCCGGCCCCGCCCGCCGCCTCGCCGGCCGCCGCGCCCCCGGTCCCCGTGCTCACCGGCATCCCGGCCACGGCCGCCGCCCCGCCGGCCTCCGGCAGCCCGGCCGGCACCGGGCGAACACCCCCCTCGGCCTCCGTCGCACCCGGCACACCCTGACCCCACCACCCGGACGGCCGCACCCCCCGCCGGGACCGTCACCCCGACGGCGGAAAACTTGCGAACTTGTCGTGTACCTGGGCGTTTACCGAAGCCCCCGCCGACCTACCCTGAAGGTATGGCAGGGCGTGGCGACCCGCCTGAGGGGATTCCCGAGGGACTCCCCGGCGGTGACGACGAGTACCGAGCCGTCGTCTTCGACGAGGCGTTCGTCCGGGCTGCCCAGCTCCAGGAGTACTCCGCCCAGGAACGGATGGGCGAGCACGCGCTCGCCGTCCGCAGCCGCCCCGGCCCCGCCGACCGCCGCGCCGGCTCCGGCCAGGCCCTCCTGCTGGTCCTGCTGATCCTCCTCGCCTTCGGCACGGCCGTCTATCTCGGCCTGCGCAACCCCTACCAGCCCCCGCTCGACCAGCGCGCCGAACCGCTGCGCACCATCGTCGTCCCCCTCGCCCCTCAGGGCCCCGTCCCCGGCGGAGACCCGGCCCGGCTCCTCGCCCGCAGCCCCGCCGCCGAGTACCGCTCCGGCGCCGCCGGCATCAACCTCCCCGTCGCCGCCCGCACCACCCACTTCTCCGAGGGCCAGGTCGTCACCGCCCTCAGCATCGCCAAGGACTACCTCGTCGCCTCCTCCCTGGAACCCGACGTCCTCACCGGCCGGACCGTCCGCCCCGCCCGCCTGCTGCTCGATCCCGACCAGCTCGCCCAGTTCGACCGAAGCGTCGAATCACCCGCCGACGACGGCCGGCACGCCCTCGCCGCCTGGGTGGTCCGCTTCGATCCCCGTCAGGTCTCCGTCGCCGAGCCCGCGCCCCGCGTCCAGGGCACCCTTCGCTTCGCGGAGAACACCACCGACACCCTGGACGTCATCGCCGACCACACCTTCACCTACGCCCTGCGGCCCGCCGTCCAGGGCCCGGGCGAGCCCGCCGAGGCCTCCCTCTTCACGGTCCACCGCACCCTGCACCTCCGCTTCGACCGCGAGGACCTGCGCATGCACCGCGCCGAACTGCTGACCAGTACCGTCGAGGCCGGACCGCAGGCCTGCGGCGAGGACACCGGCGGCGACCTGAGGCCGCTCCTGGCCGGCGCCGAGGCCCCGGCGGCGTCCCGCCCGGCCCTCACCGACCCCTACGCCGCGGACCGACCGGCCGCCCCTGCCCTCTGCGGAGCCCTCGCCCCGGCCGCCCAGCCCCGGCCCTGATGACCGACCCCTGACGACCGGGCCTCGACGACCGGGCCTCTGACGACTGGGTTTATGACGACCAGGCCTATGAAGGCGCCTCTGACGACCGGGCCTATGACGGCCGAGCCTCTGACACCCCGGCCCCTGGCGACCGGGTCTGGGGATCGGGCCCGACGACCCTGCCCCGTCGCCCGGCGCGCCGCCTACTCCCCGGCCCCCTCGCCCGGCCCCCCACCGGCGTCCTTGCCGGAGTCCCCGTCGGTCCGCCCGCCGGAGTCCTTCGGGGCGCCGCCGCCGAACACCGTCCGCAGCCGTCCGCCCAGGTCGCCCGCGAGGTCGCCGGCCCCGCCGGCTATGTCGCCGACGAGCTTGATCAGCGGATCCTTGCTGTCCTTGACCGTCTGCGCGTAGTGCCCCGCCGACTCCCGGAAGGAGTCCGTGACCGAGGTGTCCTTGTCCTCCGAACGCCTCGGGTAGTGGCCGTCCATCAGCCGCTGGTAGTCCCGGCTCTCCGACCACCTCTTCAGCTCCGCCGCCCGCACCGTGGTGAAGGGGTGCGAGCGCGGCAGCACATTGAGGATCTTCAGGACCGAGTCCCGCAGGTCACCGGCCTTCTCGTACTCGTCCGCCTGGGCGAGGAAGGCGTCCACGTTCATCTCGTGCAGATGGTTGCCGCCCGCGATCTTCATCAGACCCCGCATCGAGGCCCGCGGGTCCTGTCCCACCAGAAGGCCCGCCCGGTCGGCCGACAGCTCCGACTTGCGGAACCACTCGCGCAGCGCGGTCACGAGCGCCATCACCGCCACGTTCCCCAGCGGGATCCAGGCCACCTTCAGCGCCACGTTCGTCAGGAAGAGCAGCACCGTCCGGTAGACCGCGTGGCCCGACAGGGCGTGTCCGACCTCGTGGCCGACCACCGCCCGCATCTCCTCCTCGTCGAGCAGCTCGACGAGGCCCGTCGTCAGCACGATCACCGGCTCGTCCAGGCCCACGCACATCGCGTTCGGCACCGGGTCCTGCGTCACGTACATCGGGGGGACCTTGTCCAGGTCCAGGATGTAACAGGCGTCCCGCAGCATGTCGTTGAGGTGCGAGAACTGCGCGTCGCTCACCCGGACGGAGTCCGAGAGGTAGAGCAGTCTGAGGCTGCGCTCGGGCAGCAGCCCGCTCAGCGTCTTGAACACCGTGTCGAAACCGCTCAGCTTGCGCAGCGCCACCAGCGCCGAACGGTCCGCCGGATGCTCGTAGGCCCGCGAGGAGATGCCGGGGAACCGCTTGCGCTGCCTGCTCGGCACGCTTCCGTGCGGCTTCCCGTCGTGGTTCCGGTCGTGGTTCTCGGTCATGAACGCCCCCTGTCCATCCGTACGAGTCGGTGCTCGTCCCCCTGACACGACCCACCCTAGGCGAGGGCGCTACCGTGGGCGGAGAGCCTGTGGACAACTCGGGCCCTGTGGACAACGAGGGAGCACGACCCGCATGCCCGACATCGCCGAGGCCACCGCCGCCCTCACCGGGATCGCCGCCGCGGCGCAGCAGGGCGCGGGCGACACGCTCCGCGTCGTGCTGCTGGTCTCGATGGTCGGCGGCGCCCTCCTCGCCTGGTTCCTGCTCCGCGGATACGGGCGCGGCCGCGCCGACGATGACCCCTCCGAGCGGTCCGGGGACACCTCCGCCCGAGGGGCGTCCGGGGACGCCGGGGACGCCAACGCCTGAGTCGGCGTGAGCGGGCCGCGACCGCCCGCATACGATGTGCGCGAAGTCTCCGCTCCCACCCCCGATCGGATAGGTCCCGCCGAAGATGAGCCTCCACAGCACCGCCGCCAACCTCGTCACGCTTGCCTCCGAGGGCGCCGAGCACGGTGGCAACCACGACAGCCTCAACCCGTACCTCACGGGCGGTGGCGCCTTCCTCGCGCTGATGCTGCTGCTCTGGATCACCACCCGCTTCAACCGCGACCGCTGAGCCGGACGCCGACCGGGAGGCCGCCGAGTCGGCGTCCGCCGCCGTGCCAGTAGGCTCTGCACGCATGGGAGAGCAGGAAGTGCCTACTGGCGGCAGCGGCAAGCGCCGTCTCGGCGTGATGGGCGGGACGTTCGACCCGATCCACCACGGACACCTGGTGGCGGCCAGCGAGGTCGCCGCCCTGTTCCACCTGGACGAGGTGGTGTTCGTACCGACCGGCGAACCGTGGCAGAAGAGCCACAAGGCCGTGTCGCCCGCCGAGGACCGGTACCTGATGACGGTCATCGCCACCGCGTCCAACCCGCAGTTCTCGGTCAGCCGCATCGACATCGACCGCGGCGGCGCCACCTACACCATCGACACCCTGCGTGAGCTGCACTCGCTCAACGCCGACTCCGACCTCTTCTTCATCACCGGGGCCGACGCGCTCTCGCAGATCCTCACCTGGCGCGACGCGGACGAGTTCTTCTCCCTCGCCCACTTCATCGGCGTCACCCGACCGGGTCACGACCTCACCGACGACGGACTGCCCAAGGGCGGAGTCTCCCTCGTCGAGATCCCCGCCCTCGCCATCTCGTCCACCGATTGCCGCGCGCGGGTGGCCGCGGGCGACCCCGTCTGGTATCTCGTCCCGGACGGCGTGGTGCGCTACATCGACAAGCGCCAGCTGTACCGCGGCGAGTGAGTCCCGGGGAGGGGCACCGGTGAACGACCAGCAGAACCCGTACGACCCGTACTATCCGCAGCCGCAGATCATCGGCTACGACGCGTACGGGCAGCCGGTGTACCAGCAGCCGGCCCAGGCCCCCCAGCAGGCCGCCTACGACCCGTACGCCGGGCAGCAGCAGTCGTACGGCTACGACCCCTACGCCCAGCCCCAGGCCCCCCAGCAGCACCAGCAGCACCAGCAGCACCAGAGCCCCCAGTCGCACTCGTACGACGCCTACGCCGCACCGCAGCAGGACCAGGGCTACGCCCCGCAGCAGCACGCCTACGACCCGTACGCGCCCTACGGGGGCGGCGGGCAGCACGGCGCGCAGCAGTGGCAGGCCGCCGAGCCCGCCGCGCCCGTGGCCGCCCCGACGGGCGTCCCCGGCCAGCGGCCCGCCCCCGAACCGCCCGCCCAGCACACGGCGCCCGTGGCGCCCGCGGCGTCCCGGAGGGCGGACGCCGGTGAGGACCGGGAGTACCGCACCGAGCAGTTCTCCTTCATCGAGGAGCCCGACGAGGACTCCGAGGACGTCATCGACTGGCTCAAGTTCACCGAGAGCCGGTCGGAGCGCCGCGAGGAGGCCCGTCGGCGCGGCCGCCACCGGGTGATCGCCCTCGTCGTCGTCCTGGCCGTCGCCGTCATCGGCGGCGTCGGCTACCTCTGGTCCGCCGGCCTCCTCCCCGGCACCGGGGACTCCGCGCAGAAGGACGAGGCCGCGGCCACGGGCCCGCAGCGGCGCGACACCATCGTCCTCCACCTCCACGACATCCAGGGCGGCGGCACCTCCACCGCGCTCCTCGTGGACAACTCCACCACCAAGCAGGGCACCACCGTCCTGCTGCCCAACGCGCTCGCCGTGTCCGATTCCGAAGGCTCCGCCACGACTCTCGGCAAGTCCGTCGAGGAGGACGGCTCCAGCGGCACCCGCGAAGCCCTCGACACCCTCCTCGGTGCCAAGATCGCCGGAACCTGGCGCCTCGACTCCCCGTACCTGGAGAACCTCGTCGAGTACCTCGGCGGCATCGAGGTCGACACCGACACCGCCGTCCCGGACCCCAAGGGCAAGAAGGGCGCCGACCCGCTCGTCGCACAGGGCGAGAAGCAGACCCTCACCGGCCGCGGCGCCGTCGCCTACGCCACCTACCGCGCCGCCGGCGAGGCCGAGGCCAAGCAGCTCCAGCGCTTCGGCCAGGTCGTGAACGGCATGCTGAAGAAGATGCCCAGCGACCCCGCCAACGCCACGACGGCCATCGAGTTCCTCCAGCAGATCGCCGATCCCTCCCTCCCCGAGAAGGACCTCGGCGCCTCCCTCGCCAAGCTCGCCGACCACGCCAAGACCGGTGCCTACAAGACCGCGCTCCTTCCCGTCGGCGAGGACGGGACGCTCGCGGAGGGTGCCGGCGACAGCGTCGTCAGGGACATCCTCGGCGGCAAGGTCACCGCCGTCGAAGCCGGCGGGGTGCCGCGGGTCTCGGTCAAGGACGCCACCGGCGAGGACGCCGTGGAGGCGGCCAAGGTCGCCCTGATCAACGGCGGCTACGCGTTCGTCGGCGGCAGCAAGACCGACAGCCGGCCGAAATCCCAGGTCGTCTACGGCGACGACGCCCAGAAGGCCACCGCGGCCGAGGTCGCCAAGACCCTCGGACTGCCGGCCGGATCGGTCGTCAAGGGCAAGCCCGCGGGCAACGCCGCCGTCACCGTCGTCCTCGGCCGGGACTACGAGATTCCGGGCGCGTCGTAATCGTTTGCGGGGTCGTCGGCGGTCCGTGAGACCCTGGAGGGGTACCCGCCCGCCGACGAAAGCCTGCTTGTGACCGCCACGGATCGCTCCATCGAACTCGTCCACGCCGCCGCCCAGGCGGCGGCCGACCGGCTCGCCCACGACATCATCGCGTACGACGTCAGCGACGTGCTGTCGATCACCGACGCCTTCCTGCTCGCCTCCGCGCCCAACGACCGCCAGGTCAAGTCGATCGCCGAGGAGATCGAGGAGCGGCTCCAGAAGGAACTCGGCGCCAAGCCGGTCCGCCGCGAGGGCGACCGCGACGCCCGCTGGATCCTCCTCGACTACGTCGACATCGTCGTCCACGTGCAGCACAGCGAGGAGCGGGTCTTCTACGCCCTGGAGCGGCTGTGGAAGGACTGCCCCGAGCTGCCCCTGCCCGAGGACGCCGTCAAGACCCGCGGCAAGGCGGCCGAGCACGCCGCCCTGACCGGCGCCGACCTTGCGGACGGTGAGCTGAGCTGAGCGCAGCCAAGGGCGGCACCGGCCGCCGCATCGTCCTGTGGCGCCACGGCCAGACCTCCTGGAATCTGGAGCGCCGCTTCCAGGGCTCGACCGACATCGAGCTCACCGAGGCCGGCGTCCACCAGGCCCGCCGCGCCGCCCGGCTGCTCGCCGCCCTCCGCCCCGACGCGATCGTCGCCTCCGACCTGAAGCGGACGGCGGCCACCGCCGCCGAGCTGGCCGCCCTCACCGGCCTCACGGTCGCCCACGACGCCGCGCTGCGCGAGACGTACGCGGGGGAGTGGCAGGGCCTCACGCACGAGGAGATCGTCGCGCGGTTCGGCGAGCAGTACGCCGCCTGGAAGCGCGGCGAGCCGGTCCGCCGGGGCGGCGGCGAGCTGGAGACCGAGGTGGCCGACCGGGCCGCCCCGGTGATCCTGGAGCACGCCGACAAGCTCCCGGCGGAGGGCACCCTGGTCGTGGTCAGCCACGGCGGCACCATCCGCACCGCCATCGGCCGGCTCCTCGGCCTGGACCCGCACCACTGGGAGGGACTCGGCGGCCTCTCGAACTGTTCCTGGTCCGTCCTCGGCGAGGGCGCGCGCGGCTGGCGCCTCCTGGAGCACAACGCGGGCTCGCTGCCCGAGCCGGTCCTCGGCGACGACACCTGACGTCCCGGCCGGGCCCCAGCGCCACCGGACAGCCCGGATTTCACTTTCCGGCAGGTCACAGGCTAAAGTTCTTCTTGTTCGCGGCGCTGAGCGCCGAGAACGTGAGGGGCTATAGCTCAGTTGGTAGAGCGCCTGCATGGCATGCAGGAGGTCAGGAGTTCAATTCTCCTTAGCTCCACAGTCACCGGATCCCGTTCCCCGACAGGGGGGCGGGATCTGTTGTTTTGTCACTTCTGAGGGCCGCCCGGCCATGGCAGAATCGGACGGCCGGAGGGGGATCAGGTCCGGACGGGAGGGTGGCCTTGGGTGCGCACAGGCGGAAGTGCGACTGGTGCGGCAGCGGCACGCCCATCGTGCGGGACATGGACCCCGTCAACCCCGAGTACCAGTACTGGTGCGAGGAGTGCGCGCGGGCGCTGATCATAAAAGGCGACCCCATCGAGACCTACCGCGAGCTCGAAGGGGAGCCGATCTACGGCCGGCTCCTCGACGAACACTGCACCCTGAAGCGGTTCTACTCCTTCGCCACGGCCTGACGCTCCCGGACCGCCGACGGCTCCCCGGCAACCTCCGGCACCGCCGCGCGCGGCGACCTCCGCACCGCCAGGGCGTACCCGGCGAAGACCGCCAGGGCCGTCAGCGGATAGACCGCCGACAGGACCATCTGGCCCGCGTTCTGGTCGAGTTCGGGACGGCCCGGGTCGTGCGGCACCCACCACAGGGCGAACGAGACGAAGGTCGTCGCCACCGCTCCCGTCACCCACCACGCGCGCGTGCGGTCGTACAGCAGGATCAGCAGCGGCACGCACCAGACCCAGTGGTGGGACCAGGAGATCGGCGACACCATCAGCGCCGTGAAGGCGGTGACGACCACGGCCACCGGCTTGTCGCCCCGCACCGCCGCCCGCACCGCCAGCGCCATCCCCGCGCCGCCCAGCAGGACCGCCGCCGCGAGCCACCACAGGCCGGGCGCGTCGGTGTGCATCAGCCGGGCCAGGACCCCGCTGAGGGACTGGTTCGCGGTCTCCTCGGCGTGTCCGACCCGGCCGGTCTCGAAGAGCGTCCGCGTCCAGAAGGTCTTCGAGTCCGCCGGCAGCGCCATGGCCATGGCCAGCGTCGTGACCAGGAAGACCCCGGTAGCGGTCAGCGCGGTGCGCAGCCACTGGTTCATCCCCCGGTCCCGCCGCCACAGCAGCACCCCCGCGGCCAGGAGCAGCACCACGAAGAGGCCCGGTGTGAGTTTCACCGCGGTCGCCAGGCCGATGCCCAGGCCGGCCCAGCGGCTGCCCTCGCGGCGGGTGAGGTCCCACAGCACCGCCACGGCGACCAGCAGGTTGATCTGCCCGTACCGGAGGGTCGTCCACACCGGTTCGCACCAGACCACGACCGCCGCGACCCCCAGGGTGGTACGCCACAGGTCCGCCCGCCGCGCGGGCGAGGCGAGCACCGGGCGGACCAGCTCGAGCGAGAGCCGCACCAGGGCCACCACGAGCAGCAGGTTCCCCGCGGTGGAGAGCGTCCGCATCAGCGGGACGCCCACCAGGGTCAGCGGCAGGAACAGCACGGCGGCGAACGGCGGATAGGTCATCGCCAGGTTCGCCGAGGTGGCGCGCATCGCGTACAGGTCGCCGCCGGCCCGCAGGGTCTCGGCCTCGGCCCGGTAGACCATGACGTCGAGCATGTTCACGTGGGCGACGCGCTGCGCCACCCAGAAGGCCGCGAACGAGATCAGGCACGCCGCCGCGGCGGCGACCAGGGGCCACGGCCGGGCGCGGGACGGGGAAGGGATGGAGGTGGACACGGAGGGGGACACAGGGGGCGACCCTACCCGGAGCCTCCGACAGTGCCGGAGAAACGGATTTGGAGTTCTGCCCGGCGGCCGGTTACTGTTCTGTCCGTCGCCGCGAGGAAGACCCGAGAGGGAGCCGGGCGGACGATCACGAGGGGCTATAGCTCAGTTGGTAGAGCGCCTGCATGGCATGCAGGAGGTCAGGAGTTCAATTCTCCTTAGCTCCACAGAAGGCAGATGGGCCATCCACTCCGGATGGCTCTCCGCACTTCTGCGGTAAGCTGAACGCCGCAATACGAGGGGCTATAGCTCAGTTGGTAGAGCGCCTGCATGGCATGCAGGAGGTCAGGAGTTCAATTCTCCTTAGCTCCACAAAAGAGAAGCGGGCCATCCGGATCGGATGGCCCGCTTCGTCGTTCCCGCCCGGCCCGTGGACTTCGATGCGGCCCGTGTGAGCGCTGCGGTACCCTGGCGCCATGCGTGCCGTACGCCTCCTGCTTATCGAGCCGCGCTGACCAGTCCCGACGGGCGGAAGACACCCCGTCGGAGTCGGCGCGGCGTCCCCTCCTGTGCGAGGGGATTTTTCATTTCGTGGGCAGTTCGTGGCAGTGGGCAGAGACGATCGATGGAGCTTCTAGGACCATGACCGAGATCAACACGGCCGCCGAGACGGCGGCCCCGCATCGCTATACGGCGGCCATGGCCGCCGACATCGAGGCACGCTGGCAGGACGTCTGGGACGCCGAGGGCACCTACGAGGCGCCGAACCCCTCCGGTGACCTGGCGGGCGACCCCGAGGTCGCCGCCCGCCCCAAGAAGTTCATCATGGACATGTTCCCGTACCCCTCCGGTGCGGGCCTCCATGTCGGCCACCCGCTCGGCTACATCGCCACGGACGTCTTCGCCCGCCACGCGCGCATGACCGGCCACAACGTGCTCCACACCCTCGGCTTCGACGCCTTCGGCCTGCCCGCCGAGCAGTACGCCGTGCAGACCGGCACGCACCCGCGCGTGTCCACCGAGGCCAACATGGAGAACATGAAGGCCCAGCTGCGCCGGCTGGGCCTGGGCCACGACAAGCGCCGGTCGTTCGCCACGATCGACCCCGAGTACTACAAGTGGACCCAGTGGATCTTCCTGCAGATCTACAACTCCTGGTACGACACCGAGGCCGCCAAGGCCCGCCCGATCGCCGAGCTGGTCGAGCAGTTCGAGAACGGCACCCGTGAGGTTCCCGGCTCCACGCGCGCGTGGGCCGAGCTCTCCGCCGCCGAGCGCGCCGAGGTCCTGGGCGAGTACCGCCTGGCGTACGCCTCCGACGCGCCGGTCAACTGGTGCCCCGGCCTGGGCACCGTCCTCGCCAACGAGGAGGTCACCGCCGACGGCCGCTCCGAGCGCGGCAACTTCCCGGTCTTCAAGTCGAAGCTGCGCCAGTGGAACATGCGCATCACCGCCTACGCGGACCGTCTGCTGGACGACCTCGACGGCCTGGACTGGCCCGAGGCCATCAAGCTGCAGCAGCGCAACTGGATCGGCCGCTCCGAGGGCGCCCGCGTCGACTTCCAGGTCGGCGACACCGGTGCCATCACCGTCTTCACCACCCGCCAGGACACCCTCTTCGGCGCCACCTACATGGTCCTGGCCCCCGAGCACGACCTGGTCGAGAAGATCGTCCCGGCCGCCTGGCCCGAGGGCACCCACGACGTGTGGACCGGTGGCCACGCCACCCCCGCGGAGGCCGTCGACGCCTACCGCAAGCAGGCCGCCTCCAAGTCCGACGTCGAGCGCCAGGCCGACGCCAAGGAGAAGACCGGCGTCTTCACCGGCGCGTACGCGACCAACCCGGTCAGCGGCGAGCAGGTCCCCGTCTTCATCGCCGACTACGTCCTCATGGGCTACGGCACCGGCGCCATCATGGCCGTCCCCGCCCACGACAGCCGCGACTTCGCCTTCGCGCGCGCCTTCGAACTGCCGATGCGCTGTGTCGTCGAGCCGAACGACGACCGCGGCACCGACCCGTCCACCTGGGACGACGCCTTCGCCTCCTACGAGGCGAAGCTGGTCAACTCCACCGGCGACGAGATCTCCCTGGACGGCCTGGGCGTCGTCGACGCCAAGGCGAAGATCACCGCCTGGCTCGCCGACCGCGGCATCGGCGAGGGCACCGTCAACTTCCGCCTCCGCGACTGGCTGTTCAGCCGCCAGCGGTACTGGGGCGAGCCCTTCCCGATCGTCTACGACGAGGCCGGCGTCGCCCACGCGCTGCCCGAGTCGATGCTGCCGCTGGAGCTGCCCGAGGTCGAGGACTACTCGCCGCGGACCTTCGACCCGGACGACGCCGACACCCAGCCCGAGACCCCGCTCTCCCGCAACGAGGAGTGGGTGCACGTCACCCTCGACCTGGGCGACGGGCCGAAGAAGTACCGGCGCGAGACCAACACCATGCCCAACTGGGCCGGTTCCTGCTGGTACGAGCTGCGCTACCTCGACCCGCACAACGACCAGAAGCTGGTCGACCCGGCCATCGAGCAGTACTGGATGGGCCCGCGCGAGGGCATGCCCACCGGCGGCGTCGACCTGTACGTCGGCGGCGCCGAGCACGCCGTGCTCCACCTGCTCTACGCCCGCTTCTGGTCCAAGGTCCTCTTCGACCTGGGCCACATCTCCTCGGCCGAGCCCTTCCACAAGCTCTACAACCAGGGCATGATCCAGGCCTTCGTCTACCGCGACGCCCGCGGCA
Organism: Streptomyces sp. NPDC007945; assembly: GCF_042958885.1. NCBI lineage: Bacteria > Bacillati > Actinomycetota > Actinomycetes > Kitasatosporales > Streptomycetaceae > Streptomyces > Streptomyces sp. NPDC007945. Next base: position 789,376 of record NZ_JBIBJV010000001.1, on the reverse strand, counting down.
TCGCCGTGCCGGCCGCCGAGGTCGAGGAGCGCGACGGCGCCTACTGGTACGAGGGCGAGAAGGTCAGCCGCGTCCTCGGCAAGATGGGCAAGTCCCTGAAGAACGCCGTCACGCCGGACGAGATCTGCGTCGAGTACGGCGCCGACACCCTGCGCCTGTACGAGATGGCGATGGGCCCGCTGGACGTCTCCCGCCCGTGGGACACCCGCGCCGTGGTCGGCCAGTACCGGCTGCTCCAGCGGCTGTGGCGCAACATCGTCGACGAGGCGACCGGCGAGGCCACCGTCGTCGACAGCGCCCCCGACGAGGACACGCTGCGCGCCCTGCACAAGGCCATCGACGGCGTCGCGCAGGACATGGCCGCGATGCGCTTCAACACGGCCATCGCCAAGATCACCGAGCTGAACAACCACCTGACCAAGGCCGGCGGCGCGGTCTCCCGCACCGTCGCCGAGCAGCTGGTGCTGTTGGTCGCCCCGCTCGCCCCGCACATCGCGGAGGAGCTGTGGCACCGCCTCGGTCACACCGACTCGGTCGTCCACCAGGCGTTCCCGGTCGCCGACCCGGCGTACGTCGTCGACGAGACCGTGACCTGCGTCGTGCAGATCAAGGGCAAGGTCAAGGCCCGCCTGGAGGTCTCCCCGTCGATCACCGACGCCGAGCTGGAGGCGCTGGCGCTGGCCGACCCGCACGTCGTCGCGGCCCTCGGCGGGGCCGAGATCCGCAAGGTGATCGTGCGCGCGCCGAAGCTGGTGAACATCGTGGCCTGAGCGGCCCCGGTGCTCCGGGAGCCCTGTGAGACCCGAGCGGTCCGACGGGGCTAGGGGGTTTCCCCTACGGGCAGGTTGGGGGTTCCGATGGAACCCTCAGCCTGCCCGTTCCGTTTACCGTGGAAGAACCACAGCCGTGGGACGCCGACGGAGCCGAGGAGCGACACACCATGGAAGCCGCGATTGTCACGATCCTGGCGCTGCTCTTCCTCTCTTTCGTGGCGCTCGGGGTCTACGCCACGGTCAAGGTGGCCAAGGCGGCCAAGCGCGGCGTCGACCGGACCCTCGACCAGGCCAGGCGCACCGTCGAGGACACCACGCTGAAGGCCAAGAGCTTCGGACAGGTCGGCGTCGCCGCCGAGCTGGCGAAGCTGCGGCTGGCGCTGCGCGGCTCGATGCGCGCCACCCAGGACGCGCTCCAGGCGGGGGCCGTCGAGGACGCCTCGCTGCGGGAGTCGCTCGACCTCTTCGCCCGGCTCAGCGCGCACGGGCGCGAACTGGACGAGGACCTCAAGCGGCTGGAGCGGGAGCCCGACAAGGCGTACGTGGCCGGGCAGCTGGCCACCCTGACCGAGCGGACCGAGCGGATCACCGGCTCGGCCGACGCGCTGCGGCGGGCCGCCCATGACCGGGCCCGCCGGTTCGCCGAGGACGACCTGGAGACGCTGAGCGCCCAGATCGACGTGGAGACGGGCGCGCTGCGCCACTGGACCACCGTGGACCGGGAGCCCAGCGGGACGGAGACGTCGCAGCCGGCCTGGTACGAGTCGGCCCCGGGCACTCCGGAGCAGCCGCAGCGGCAGGCAGCGGAGACGCCGCAGGCGATCACGGCCCCCGACCCCCGGACGACCCCCTACCCGTGGGAGAAGACGGCACGACCGGAGTCCGCGGGCTGACCCCAGACGCGCGAGAAGGGCGGCGCATGTCGCTCCACGGTGCCGAAGGAGCGGCTGTGACCGGGGCCGGGCTGCCGAGCGGCGGTCTCGGCGGGTAACCTCCCGCTCATGTCCCGGCATGTCGCGATCGTCACCGATTCCACGGCCTACCTGCCACCCCAGACGATGGAGCGGCACGCCATCACCGCGGTCCCGCTGACCGTCGTCATCGGCGACCGCGCCTTCCTGGAGGGCACCGAGATCTCGGCCAGATCGCTCGCCGAGGCGCTGCAGAAGCGGCGGTCCGTCACCACCTCCCGGCCCAGCCCCGAGGTCTTCGCCGCCGCCTACCGCGAGGCCGCGGACGCGGGAGCGCAAGGGATCGTCTCGCTCCATCTCTCCGCCGAGGTCTCCGGCACCTACGACGCCGCCGTGCTCGCGGCGAAGGAGGCGCCCGTTCCCGTGCGGGTCGTGGACACCCGCATGATCGGCATGGCCCTCGGATTCTGCGCGCTCGCGGCGGCGGAGGTCGTGGAGGGCGGGGGCTCGCTGGAGGAGGCCGTCGCGGCGGCCGAGAAGCGGGCCGGCGACACCTCGGCCTACTTCTACGTCGACACCCTGGACTATCTGCGCAGGGGCGGGCGGATCGGGACGGCGCAGGCGCTGCTCGGCTCCGCCCTCGCGGTGAAGCCGCTCCTCGAACTCGACGGCGGCCGCATCGAGCTGCGGGAGAAGGTGCGGACCGCGTCCAAGGCCATCGCGAGGCTGGAGGAGCTGGCCGTCGAGCAGGCCGGGTCCGGGCCCGTCGACATCGCGGTCCACCACCTCTCGGCGCCGGAGCGGGCCGACGCGCTGGCCGAACGCCTGCGGTCCCGCGTCCCCGGCATCGGGGAGCTGCACGTCAGCGAGGTCGGCGCGGTGATCGGCGCCCACACCGGGCCGGGACTGCTCGCGCTGGTCGTCTCCCCGCGCTGAGACCGGCTCTCTCACCCGTGTGGGTGAGGGAGTTGTCCACAGAGCCATCGCTGTCCACGGAAGCCGGAGGGCGACGGCACGGGGCTGTGGCGGCTCCTACCGTCGCAGACATGGATCTTCGTACGGCTTCGTTCTCCGTTCCTTCTACGTCCCCGTCCCGTGCCGCCGGGAGCGGGCCCGGGCCCGTGGGGCCTGGGCGGGGCGCGCCGCCCGGGCGGGCGAGGCGGCGGGCTCGGGTGCGCCGCGCCCTGACCCGGCCCGGCCCGGCCGGGGGTGACGCCGGCGTCGTGCGGGAGCGGGGGGACGCGCTCTTTCCGCCCTCGCCCTCACCGCCCTCACCGCCGCCGTCGTTGCCGTCGGTCGTGGAGCCGGTGGTGGGCGAGGAGGCCGTGATCGATGAGCCCGTGGGGGAGCGGCGATGGCGGGCGGCGGTGCGGGAGCGGCTTCCGCTGTGGGTGCAGACGCGGTGCGGCCTGGAGCCGAGGTCGTTGGCGGCGCTCGCCGTGGTCCTCGTGGTGGCGGCCTGCGCGGCGGGCGGATTCTTCTGGGCGGGGCGGCCGGAGCAGGTGCGGGCGCCGGAGCTCGTGGGCGTCGCACCGGCGGCCGCCTCGCCCGTGTCGGCGACAGCGTCGGCGTCGGCGCCCGCCGAGCCAGGTGAGGGTGCCGGTCCCGGTGGAGGCGCGGGTCCCGGTGGCAGTGCGGGTCCCGGTGGAGGCGCGGCCGCGGCGGAGGTCGTGGTCGATGTGGCGGGGAAGGTGCGCCGCCCTGGGGTGCTGACGCTGCCGGCCGGGTCGCGGGTCGCGGACGCGCTGCGGGCCGCGGGGGGCGTGCGGGCGGGGGCGGACCTGACGGGGCTCAACCGGGCCAGGGTCCTCTTCGACGGTGAGCAGGTGCTCGTCGGGGTGCCCGGTGCGCCCGCCGGCGGGGGCGGCGCGGCCCCGGCGGCGGGGCCGGGAGCAGGGCCGGGCGGCAGCGCTGCGCCGCTGAACCTCAACACGGCGACGGCCGAGCAGTTCGACGGACTGCCGGGCGTGGGGCCGGTACTCGCGCGGCGGATCGTCGACCACCGTACGGAGCGGGGCGGTTTCCGCTCGGTCGAGGAGTTGCGCGAGGTCGACGGGATCGGCGAGCGCCGCTTCGCGGACCTTCAGCCGTTGGTGCGGCCATGACGCGGGACCAGGGGACGTGGCAGGAGGAGCCGGCCGATCTGCGGCTCGTTCCGCCCGCGTTGGCCGCGTGGGCGGCCGCCGCGGCGGCACTGGGCGTGGCGGGCTGGTGGGCGGTGGCCGGCGTGGGGATCTGCCTGGCCGGAGCCGCGGCGCTGCTGACGCCGGCGGTGGCGCGGTGGCTGACGAGGGGGCGGGATCCCGTTCGGGACGGACGGGCGGGAGGTGCGTTGGGCGGAGGGTCGGGCGGTGCGTCCGGCGGAGGGGCGGGCGGTGCGTCGGGAGGAGATGCGTCGAGCGGAGGGGGACGGGGGCACGTGTCGCCGGGGTGGCGGCTGCGGGCCACGGCGTGGGCGGGGGTGTTGCTGTGCGCCGCGGCCGGTGCCGCTTCGGCGGGGCTGCACGCGGCGGACCTGCGGCGGGGGCCGGTTCCCGTCCTGGCCGAGGAGTACCGGCGGGGCTGGGCGGAGGTGACGGTGACCTCGGATCCCCGGCTCACTCGGCCCCGGGTCAGCGGGCGGGCGATGGTGCCCGTGTCGGTGGTGATGGACGGCGAGGTGGTCCGGGTGGAGCGGACCGACGGGGCGGTCGTGCGGACCCGTGCGCCGGTGCTCCTGATCGTGCCGCCGGGGGAGGGGCGGGACGCCTGGCTGCGGCTGCTGCCGTCCACGCGGCTGCGGGTCGCCGCACGTTTCGCGCCGCCCAGGGAACCCGGCGACCCCTACGCGGCCGTCCTGAAGTCCCGGGCCGGGCCGCCGCGGATCGTGGCGCCGCCGAGCGCCCTCCAGCGGACGGCCGGCGAGCTGCGGGCCGGGTTGCGGGCGGCGACCGACGGGCTGGAGCCGGACGCGCGGGCGCTGCTCCCGGGCCTGGTCGTGGGGGACACCTCGCGGATCGGCACCGAGCTGCGGGACGCCTTCGAGGCCACGGATCTCACGCATCTGCTGGCGGTCTCGGGAAGCAACCTCTCGATCGTGCTGCTCCTCCTCGTCGGGCGTCCGGGGCGGGCACGGCAGGTGGAGCGGGGCGGGCTGGCGCCGAGGATCGGGCTCTCGCTGCGGGGCACGGCGCTGGCGGGGGCGGGGCTGACGGTGGCGTTCGTCGTCGTGTGCCGGCCCGACCCGAGCGTGCTGCGGGCGGCGGCCTGCGGGCTGGTGGCACTGCTCGCGATCGCCACCGGGCGGCGGAGGTCGCTGATCCCGGCGCTGGCCGCGGTGGTGCTGGTCCTGGTGCTGTACGACCCCTGGTTGGCGCGGAGTTACGGGTTCCTGCTGTCGGTGCTCGCGACCGGGGCGCTGCTGGTGGTGGCGCCGGGGTGGAGCGAGGCACTGCGGCGGCGTGGGGTGCCGGGGCGGCTCGCGGAGGCGCTGGCCGCCGCGCTGGCGGCGCAGGCGGTGAGCGCGCCGGTCGTGGTGGTCTTCTCGGCCCGGATGAGTCTGGTCGCCATTCCGGCGAACCTCCTCGCGGAGCCGGCGGTGGCGCTCGCGACCGTGTGCGGCTTCGGGGCGCTCGCGGTGGCGCCGGTGTGGGGAGCGGGGGCGGAGAGCCTGGCGTGGGTGGCGGGGTGGCCGGCCGGGTGGATCGCCCGGGTGGCCAGGACGGGGGCGGCGCTGCCGGGTGCGGAGCTGGCGTGGCCCGGCGGCTGGTGGGGAGGGGCGGCGCTGGCGCTCGTGACGGTCGCGGTGGTGGCCGGGGTGCGGCGGCTGCGGCACCGGACGTGGCCGGTGGTCGGGGTGGTGCTGCTGCTGGTGCTCGTGGTGGCCCGTCCGGTGCCGCTGGTGCGCTGGGTCAGCGGCTGGCCGCCGCCCGGCTGGGTGTTCGCGATGTGCCAGGTCGGCCAGGGAGACGCCACGGTGCTCGCCGCCGGCGGGGGTGCGGGGGTGGTGGTGGACGCGGGGCCGGACCCGGCGGCGGTGGACCGCTGCCTGAGCGAACTGGAGGTGAGCCACGTCCCGTTGCTGGTGCTGACCCACTTCCACGCCGACCATGTGGCCGGGCTTCCAGGGGTGTTGAAGGGACGGAGCGTGGGGGCGATCCAGACGACGGGTCTCGAAGAGCCTCCCGGGCAGGCGGAGTTCGTGCGGAGGGAGGCGAGTGCCGCCGGGGTGCCGGTGGTGCGGGCGGAACCGGGGGAGCGGCGGCGGGCCGGGGCGCTGGAGTGGCGGGTGCTGTGGCCGCCGGCCGGGCCGGCACCGCCGGACGGGGGGCCGAACGACGCCAGCGTCACGCTGCTGGTCCGGGGGCCCGGCGGGGTGAGCGTGCTGCTGCTCGGCGATCTGGAGCCACCGGCGCAGCGGGCGCTGTGGCGGGCCCATCCGGAGCTGGGCGCGGTGGACGTACTCAAGGTCGCCCATCACGGGTCCGCGCACCAGGACCCGGGGCTGACGGGCGCGGTGCGGCCGCGGCTGGCGCTGGTGTCCGCCGGCAGGGACAACCCGTACGGGCATCCGTCCCCGCGGACGCTGGCGGCGCTGCGGGCGGGCGGGGCGCGGGTGCTGCGGACGGACGAGGACGGGGCGATCGCGGTGGCGGGCGCGGGGAGGGGGCTGGTCGCGGTGGCGCGCGGCTGGTGACCCGCGAGGGAGTAAGCGCATCTAAAGGAATGGTTGTAAAGGAGCCTTTCTATAGATAGCTTTAGATCATGACGGAGAACAACGCGTCGCACCCCGAGGGCGAGAAGCGCCACAGCGTCAGGCTGACCGACCCCCGGGCGCTGCGGGCCTACGCCCACCCCCTGCGGATGACCCTGGTCGGACAGCTGCGCAGGCACGGACCGTTCACCGCCACCCGGGCCGCCGAACTGACCGGCGAATCGGTGGCCAGCTGCTCGTACCACCTGCGGATACTCGCCAAGTACGGCCTCGTTGAGGAGGCCCCTGGCGGGCGCGGCAGGGAGAAGCCCTGGCGGGCCACCGCCCGGTACACCGAGTGGCCCGGCTACAGCGAGGACCCCTCGGTCGCGCAGGCGACCGACGAGCTCAACGTGGCCGTCGCCGAGCGCTACTTCGGGCGGTTCGCCCAGGTCCTGGAGAACCGGACGGGCGTCACCAAGGAGTGGCGGGAGGCCGAGTTGTTCGGGGACGCGCTGGTGTACCTCACCCCCGACGAGCTCCGCGCCCTCGGCGAGCGGATCGACGAGCTGCTCGGGGCCTACCTCCACCGCGAGGACGATCCGGCCGCCCGGCCCGAGGGCGCGCAGCCGGTCAGCTTCCTGAAGATCGCCTACCTGGACCCTGACACCGACGACGTCGAGGAGTGACGAGAATGGGCCTCACCGCACGGGTTCCGGCGCTGCTGCGCGAGCGCACCTTCCGCCGCTACTGGACGGGGCAGACCGTCTCGCTCGTCGGGGACCAGATCTCCCTGATGGCGCTGCCGCTCGCCGCCGTGCTCGTGCTCGGGGCCGACGCGGCCCAGATGGGCTGGCTCAAGACCCTCGAACTCCTTCCGGCGCTGCTGCTCAACCTGCCCTTCGGCGCCTGGGCCGACCGGCGGGCCCACCGCCGCCGGATCATGATCGCCACGGACCTGGGGCGGGCCGCGCTGCTGCTCACCCTGCCCGTCGCCTACGCCCTCGACCTGCTGACCCTCGGCCAGCTCTACCTCGTCGCCTTCGGGGTGGGCGCGCTGTCGGTGCTCTTCGAGGTCTGCAACTCCACGCTGTTCGCGTCGCTCGTCCCGGCCGAGCGGTATGTGCAGGCCAACTCACTCGTGAACGGCAGCCGTTCGATGGCCTGGCTGGCGGGACCCAGCATCGGTGGCGTCCTCGTCCAGGTGCTCACCGCGCCCCTGGCACTGCTCGCGGACGCCCTCACCTATCTCGTGTCGGCGGGATACCTGGCGAAGATACGGCCGGCCGAGCCCGCCCCGGCGCCCGTGGCCAAGGGGCACTTCACGGAGGGGATGCGCTGGGTGCTGCGGGAGCCGTCGATGCGGGCGCTCTTCGCCGCCTCCGGCACCGTCCAGTTCTTCAACTACATGTTCCACACCCTGTTCGTGCTCTACGTGACCCAGGACCTCGGGCTCGGGGCGGGCCTGCTCGGCCTGGTGCTCGGCACCGGAGCGGTCGGCGGTCTGCTCGGGGCGCTGTGGAGCGGGGCGGTCGTCCGCCGGCTCGGCATCGGCGGCTCCCTCGTCGCCGGCTTCGTCGGCTTCACCCTGCCGCTGGTCCTCATACCCGCGGCGGACGGACCGCTGCCGCTCGTCGTGGGCGTGCTGTTCGCCGCCGAGTTCCTGTCCTGCGTCGGCGTGATGATCGTCGACGTGGCCGCCGGCTCCTTCCAGATGGCGCTCATCCCCGCGACCATGCGCGCCAGGGTCATGGGAGCCTTCCGCACCCTCAACCACGGCTTCCGCCCCCTCGGGGCTCTCGCCGGAGGCGTGCTGGGCACCGTGATCGGCCTCCGGCCCACTCTCTGGATCGCCACGGTGGGCGGCGTCTTCGCGGTCCTGTGGCTGCTGCCCTCGCCCCTGGCGCGCATGCGTGAACTGCCGACCCAGGAGCGGGAATCGGCCGTCGCCACCCCGTGACGCCGGCGGACCGGCAGACTGCCCCCATGACTGATCATGAAAAGCCCGAGGGCCTGCCGAACACGGCCGTGGAGCGCTACCTGGAACGCATCGGGGCCGCCCGGCCGGAGCGGGCGGACGCCGGGGCGCTGCGGGAGCTGCACCTGAGGCACCTGCTGACCGTGCCCTTCGAGAACCTCTCGATCCATCTCGGGCAGGACATCGTCCTCGACGAGAAGGCGCTCGTCGACAAGGTGGTCGAGGCTCGGCGGGGCGGGTTCTGTTACGAGCTCAACACCGCGTTCGCCGCGCTGCTCCGGGCACTCGGCTACCGGACCGAGCTGCTCCAGGCGCGGGTCCTCGGCCCGGACGGGCGGGTGGGGATCCCGTACGACCACATGGCGCTGCTCGTGGAGGACGCGGACGGAGGACGCTGGCTGGCCGACGTGGGCTTCGGGGACCACAGCCACCTTCCGCTCGCCTTCGACGAGCGCGGGGAGCAGACCGACCCCTCGGGCGTCTTCGTGATCGAGGACGTGCCGGGCACGGACGGGGACCTGGACGTGGTGCGGGACGGAAAGCCGCAGTACCGGCTGGAGGCGCGGCCGAGGGTGCTCGCGGACTTCGAGGCCGGCGCCTGGTACCACCGGACCTCGCCCGAGTCGCACTTCACGCGCGGGACGATCTGCTCGCTGCTCACCGAGGACGGCCGGGTCAGCATCGGCGGCCGGAAGCTGTACCGGACCGTGGCGGGGGAGCGTACGGAACGGGAGCTCGGGACGGACGAAGAGCTGCGGGAGGCGTACCGGGAGCTGTTCGGGATCGCGCTCGACGCGCTGCCGGCCGGGCCCGCGCCGCGGGAGGAAGGCACGCGGAACCCGTAATTCGGACTCGGCGGTCACAAGGTCGCGTTTGCCTCGAACGCCCCATGGGTGATCGAATGCGAACTCGTTGCATGGTGAACGAGTCGCACGGGGGTGCGTGAAGAATGTTCGGTGGCCTCTTCGGCAAGCGGGGGAGCGGTGGCGGCGTCCGGGGCGGGGCGCTCGCCGGATACGCCGTACCGGCCTCGGCGGGAGTGCTGAGCTGCCGGGTCCTCGACCCCGTGCACGAGCCGCTGCGGCAGGCCGAGTTCGCGCTCACGGACACGGCCGGCCGGAAGGTGCTGGGCGGGGAGACCGACCCGTACGGCACCCTCCTCGCCACCGTGCCGGCCGGCGAGTACCGGCTCGCCGTCACCTCCGACGGCTATACGCCGCACCACGCCACCGCCGTGATCGACCAGGGCGTCCACGCGGACCTCGGGGACGTCCTGCTCCAGGTCGCCCCGCAGCCGCCGCTGCCCGAGCCCGGCGACTGGGAGATCGACCCCGCGCATTCCCAGATCGGGTTCACCGCCCGGCACATCGGCCTCGCGCGGATCCACGGGCGGTTCAACGGCTTCGCCGGAGCGATACGGATCGCCGAGCGCATGGAGCAGTCGGCGATGCACGTCGTCATCGACGCGGCCTCGATCGACACGGGGGTGCAGATGCGCGACGACCACCTGCGCTCCGGTGACTTCCTCGACGTGGGCGTCCACCCGACCATCGAGTTCTTCAGCGAACGCTTCACCCACCGCGGCGGCACCCGCTGGAACGTCACGGGCGCGCTCAGCCTCCACGGCGTGAACCGCACCGTCACGCTGGACACCCAGTACCTCGGCCTCGGCAGCGGCCTGGAGGGCGAGACCCGGGGCGCCTGCCGGGCCACCACCGAACTCCACCGCGAGGACTTCACCCTCACCTGGCAGACGCTGCTCGCCCGCGGGATCGCGGCGGTCGGATCCAGCATCGCGATCGACCTCGACGTGCAGATCGTGCCGAAGACGGCGGGCCGCCCGCGCTAGACGGGCGCACGGCCGGGCCGGTCAGGGGGCCTCCAGCCAGCCCTCGTACTCGGCGGCCAGGCCGTCCAGGGCCGTGGGGTCGAGGCGACCGTCCGGGTCCTCGACGACCACCAGCCACTGCGCGTCCTCGGCGTCGTCCTCGCCGGCCAGCGCGTCGCGGACCAGCTGCGGCTCCTCGGTCACCCCGAAGCGGGCGGACAGCTCCTCGGTGAGCTCCTCGGCGGCGTCGCGGTCGGGGAGCACCAGTACGTGTCGTTCACTCACCCGGCCATTCTCGCGCGGGGCGCCGCCGGAGCGGTGGCGGGGTTCGCTGTCGGTGGCCCGTGGGATGCTGGATCGCGATGGCCACCAGAAAGACTTCCAGCGACGACCTCCTCGGCCCCGTCACGCTCGCCGTGGGCCAGGAGGACCTGCTCCTCGACCGTGCCGTCCGGGAGGTGGTGGCGGCCGCGCGGGCCGCCGACGCCGACACCGACGTACGGGACCTCACCCCCGACCAGCTCCAGCCGGGGTCCCTCGCCGAGCTCACCAGCCCCTCGCTCTTCGCCGAGCGGAAGGTGCTGGTCGTGCGGAACGCGCAGGACCTCTCGGCGGAGAGCGTCAAGGACGTGAAGGGGTACCTCGACGCGCCCGTCGAGGACATCACGCTCGTCCTGCTGCACGCCGGCGGGGCGAAGGGCAAGGGACTCCTCGACGCGGCGCGCAAGGCGGGGGCGCGGGAGGTGGCCTGCCCCAAGACCACGAAGCCGGCGGAGCGGCTGACCTTCGTACGGCAGGAGTTCCGGGCGCTCGGGCGGTCCGCCACGCCCGAGGCGTGCCAGGCGCTCGTCGACTCCATCGGCAGCGACCTGCGGGAGCTGGCCTCCGCGGTCGCGCAGCTGACGGCGGACGTCGACGGCACGATCGACGAGGCCGTCGTCGGGCGGTACTACACCGGGAGGGCCGAGGCCTCGTCCTTCAACGTCGCCGACCGGGCCGTGGAGGGGCGGGCGGCGGAGGCGCTGGAGGCGTTGCGCTGGTCGCTGTCAACCGGGGTCGCGCCCGTGCTCATCACGAGCGCGCTCGCGCAGGGGGTGCGGGCCATCGGCAAGCTCTCCTCCGCGCGGGGCGGGCGGCCCGCCGATCTCGCGCGCGAGCTGGGCATGCCGCCGTGGAAGATCGACCGGGTGCGGCAGCAGATGCGGGGCTGGACCCCGGACGGCGTCGCGATGGCCCTGCGGGCGATCGCGGAGGCGGACGCGGGGGTGAAGGGCGGCGGGGACGACCCCGAGTACGCGCTGGAGAAGGCGGTCGTCGCGGTCGCCCGAGCCGCCAGAGCCCGCCGCGCCTGACGGCGTCCTCCGCGGCCACGCGATACGGGCCTCGGCGCGGCCTGCCGCGCGGCGGCCAGACCCGTCCGGGCCCCGTCGGGAGCCGCGCGCTGCCGCGTGAGGCCGCCGGCCCTGCTGGGCCGGGCCGCGGCCGCGGTGCGCGGCGGGCCGACGGGCCCGGCACGCCGAGGCGTCCCCGTCCGTGCCCCGCGTCGCGGCGTGCCGCCTCGGGGCCCATCCGCCCCGGCGCCCCCCAGGCAGCGCCCGAGCCAGAAGGTCGCCCACCCCTCCCCGGCACCCGTCAGCGCCGGAGCCAGAAGGCCGCCTCCGCTGCACCCCCGACAGCACCCAGGCCAAGGACACCCGCCACACCCTTGCCCCCCTCGGGCAACGCCCACCACCAAAAGCCCGCCCACCCCACCCCCTGCCCCCGCGGCGCCCATCCAGAAGGCCCGGCCACCCCGCCCCTGCGCCCCCTCGCAGCGCCCCAGCTAGAAGGCCCCACCACCCCACTCCCCCGCCCCGGCCCCCAGCCGCCCCCGCTCAAGCCGAAAGGCCCCGCATCCTCCTGGGGAAGGAGGGGGCGGGGCCTTTCGGGTGGTGCTTGAGGTGTCCCGTACACGCGTGGCGAACGCGTCTCGCGTACGGGGCGGGTGGCCGGGCGGGAGCGGTAGAGAGGGTCCGCTGGGTCCCGGCGGCCGGTGGAGCCTGGATCAGGAGATCCGGTCTCAGCCCTGGAGGGAGGCGACCTTGACAGCCAGCGCCGACTTCTTGTTGGCGGCGGCGTTCTTGTGGATGACACCCTTCGAGACAGCCTTGTCGAGCTGACGCGAGGCGGCACGGGCGGCCACAGTGGCCTTCTCGAGGTCGCCGGCGGCGACAGCCTCACGGGCCTTGCGGATCGCGGTCTTGAGCGACGACTTGACGGCCTTGTTGCGCAGGCGCGCCTTCTCGTTGGTCTTGTTCCGCTTGATCTGGGACTTGATGTTCGCCACTGAAAGAGCCTTTACAGGTTCGATGTTTCTTCAGGATGTGCCACGCAGCTGAGAGGGCACACGAGACACAGCTGTCCACGGTATCAGGCGCGCTCCGGGCGGCCCAAACGAGGCCGCACGGCGCCCGAACCGGACGCTCGGGCGTGGGCATGGGACGATGGGGGCTACGTACCCGTTCCGAACACCGCCCCGAGACGAGAACCCTGCGTGCCCGCGACTCCTACCAACGTGCCCGAGCCGAGCCGTACCGACCCGGCTCTGATCCGCAACTTCTGCATCATCGCGCACATCGACCACGGCAAGTCCACGCTCGCCGACCGGATGCTCCAGCTGACCGGTGTGGTCGACCAGCGGCAGATGCGCGCCCAGTACCTCGACCGGATGGACATCGAGCGTGAGCGCGGCATCACGATCAAGTCCCAGGCGGTCCGGCTGCCCTGGGCCCCGAGCGAGGGGCCGGAGCAGGGGCGGACGCACATCCTCAACATGATCGACACCCCCGGGCACGTGGACTTCACCTATGAGGTGTCGCGATCGCTGGCCGCCTGTGAGGGCACGATCCTGCTGGTCGACGCGGCGCAGGGCATCGAGGCGCAGACCCTCGCCAACCTTTACCTGGCGATGGAGAACGACCTCACCATCGTCCCGGTCCTCAACAAGATCGACCTGCCGGCCGCCCAGCCGGAGAAGTTCGCCGACGAGCTGGCCAACCTCATCGGCTGCCAGCCGGAGGACGTCCTCAAGGTCTCCGCCAAGACCGGCATGGGCGTCGAGGCGCTGCTCGACCGGGTCGTCCGGGACATCCCGGCGCCGGTCGGCGTCGCCGACGCGCCCGCCCGCGCGATGATCTTCGACTCCGTGTACGACTCGTACCGGGGCGTCGTCACCTACGTCCGTGTCATCGACGGACAGCTCAACAAGCGCGAGCGCATCAGGATGATGTCGACCGGCGCGACCCACGAGCTGCTGGAGATCGGCGTCTCCTCCCCGGAGATGACGCCGTCCGACGGTCTGGGCGTCGGTGAGGTGGGCTACCTCATCACCGGTGTGAAGGACGTCCGCCAGTCCAAGGTCGGTGACACGATCACCTCCCTGCACCACGGCGCCACCGAGGCCCTCGGCGGCTACAAGGACCCGAAGCCGATGGTCTTCTCGGGTCTCTACCCGCTGGACGGCTCGGAGTACCCGGATCTCCGCGAGGCGCTCGACAAGCTCCAGCTGAACGACGCCGCGCTGGTCTACGAGCCGGAGACCTCCGCCGCGCTCGGCTTCGGCTTCCGCGTCGGCTTCCTCGGCCTCCTCCACCTCGACGTGATCCGCGAGCGGCTGGAGCGCGAGTTCGGGCTCGACCTGATCGCCACCGCGCCGAACGTGGTCTACCGCGTGGTGATGGAGGACGGCAGCGAGCACACCGTCACCAACCCGAGCGAGTTCCCCGAGGGCAAGATCAGCGACGTGTACGAGCCCGTCGTACGCGCCACGATCCTCGCCCCCAGCGAGTTCATCGGCGCGATCATGGAGCTCTGCCAGACCCGCCGCGGCACGCTGATCGGGATGGACTACCTCTCCGAGGACCGGGTGGAGATCCGCTACACCCTGCCCCTCGCCGAGATCGTCTTCGACTTCTTCGACCAGCTGAAGTCCAAGACCCGCGGTTACGCCTCCCTCGACTACGAGCCCACCGGCGAGCAGGCCTCCAGCCTGGTCAAGGTCGACATCCTGCTGCACGGCGACAAGGTCGACGCCTTCTCCGCCGTCACCCACAAGGACGCCGCGTACGCGTACGGCGTGCGGCTCGTCGCCAAGCTGCGCGAGCTGATCCCGCGGCAGGCGTTCGAGGTGCCGATCCAGGCCGCCATCGGCTCCCGGGTCATCGCCCGCGAGACCATCCGCGCCATCCGCAAGGACGTCCTCGCCAAGTGCTACGGCGGTGACATCTCCCGTAAGCGGAAGCTGCTGGAGAAGCAGAAGGAAGGCAAGAAGCGCATGAAGATGGTCGGCTCGGTGGAGGTGCCCCAGGAGGCCTTCATCGCCGTCCTGTCGAGCGACGAGTCCGGCGGCAAGTCGAAGAAGTGACGGGAAGGAGTGGCAGGAATCGGCCACCTCTTCGTCACGAACGGGTCCGCGTGCCTCCGGCGCGCGGGCCCGTTCGTTATCCACCGTTATCCACAGGCTCTTACGCACCGGACGTCGGCGCTCTAATCTGAAGCCCCCCACAGGTTACTCGTGAGTTAGTTACGCGGCCGTGGCCGCACATCCGCAGTTGTATGACCACCGCACCGCCAACAGGCATCGCCGCCGCCCGGAGGACGACGTGAGCGACAACCAGATCCAGATCGACGACCGGCCGCCCTCCGTCGCGGCTCTCTTCCTCGAACGGGTCGAGCGCACACCCGACGCGGAGGCCTACCGCTACCCGGTGCCCGCCGCCTCCGGCACCGGACCGGACGACTGGAAGTCGCTCAGCTGGGGCGAGGCCGCCCGGCGGGTCTTCGCCATCGCCGCCGGCCTGGTCGACCTCGGCGTCCGGCCCGAGGAGCGGGTCGCCCTCGCCTCCGCCACCCGCGTCGAGTGGATCCTCGCCGACCTGGGCGTGATGTGTGCCGGCGCGGCCACCACCACGGTCTACCCGCAGACCAACGCCGACGAGTCCGCCTTCATCCTCTCGGACTCCGAGTCCAAGGTGCTCATCGCGGAGGACGCCGCCCAGCTGGCCAAGGCCGTCGAGCGCCGCGCCGAGCTGCCCGGCCTCCACCACGTCGTGGTCATCGACCCCGAGGGCGCCGACACCTCCGCGGAGTGGGTCCTCACCCTCGCCGAGCTGGAGGCGCGCGGAGCCGCGTACCTGGAGAAGCACCCCGAGGCGGTCAAGGAGCGGGTCTCCGCGATCACCCGCGAGCAGCTCGCCACCCTCATCTACACCTCCGGCACCACCGGCCGCCCCAAGGGCGTCCGTCTCCCGCACGACAACTGGTCGTACATGGCGAAGGCGATCGCCGCCACCGGCCTCGTCACCCGGAGCGACGTCCAGTACCTGTGGCTGCCGCTGGCCCACGTCTTCGGCAAGGTCCTCACCTCCGGCCAGATCGAGGTCGGCCACGTCACCGCCGTCGACGGCCGCGTCGACAAGATCATCGAGAACCTGCCGGTGGTCCGGCCGACCTACATGGCGGCCGTCCCCCGCATCTTCGAGAAGGTCTACAACGGCGTCGCCGCCAAGGCCCGGGCCGGCGGCGGAGCCAAGTACAAGATCTTCCAGTGGGCCGCGGGCGTCGGCCGCGAGTACGCCAAGGTCACCCAGGACAACTTCCGCCGCACCGGTACCGCCTCCGCGCCCTTCGGCCTCACCGCCAAGCACAAGGTCGCCGACACCCTCGTCTTCGCCAAGATCCGCGAGGCCTTCGGCGGCCGGCTGCGCGCCTGCATCTCCGGCTCCGCCGCCCTCGCCCCCGAGATCGGCTACTTCTTCGCCGGCGCCGGCGTCCACATCCTGGAGGGATACGGCCTGACGGAGTCCTCGGCCGCCTCCTTCGTCAACCCCGGCGAGGCCTACCGCACCGGCACCGTCGGCAAGCCGCTCCCCGGCACCGAGGTCCGCATCGCCGACGACGGCGAGATCCTGCTCCGCGGCCCCGGCATCATGGAGGGCTACCACGGCCTCCCCGAGAAGACCGCCGAGGTCCTGGAGGCCGACGGCTGGTTCCACACCGGCGACATCGGCGAGCTCTCCGCCGACGGCTACCTGCGGATCACCGACCGCAAGAAGGACCTCATCAAGACCTCCGGCGGCAAGTACATCGCCCCGGCCGAGGTCGAGGGCCAGTTCAAGGCCGTGTGTCCCTTCGTCTCCAACATCCTCGTCCACGGCGCGGACCGGAACTACTGCACCGCCCTCATCGCCCTCGACGAGCCCACCCTCCTCGGCTGGGCCGCCGAGCACGGCCTGGGCGGCCGGTCGTACGCCGAGGTCGTCGCCGCCCCGGAGACCGTCAAGCTGATCCAGGGCTACGTCGACCGCCTCAACGAGGGCCTCCAGCGCTGGCAGACGATCAAGAAGTTCCGCCTCCTGCCCCGCGACCTGGACATCGAGCACGGCGAACTCACCCCGTCCCTGAAGCTCAAGCGCCCGGTCGTCGAGCGCGAGTACAAGAACCTGATCGACGACATGTACACGGGCTCGCGCGAGGCCTGACCGGCGCGGGCCGCCGCCGTCCGGGGCGGTACGGGCGGGCGGTACGGGACAATGGGTCCCATGCCTTCCGTACTGCCCGATGGTGAGCCCATGCCCGAGGACGGGGCGCTGCCCCCGCACGCCCTGGAGGGCGCGGGGGAGCGACCGCTCGGGTTCTATCTGCACGTGCCGTACTGCGCCACCCGGTGCGGCTACTGCGACTTCAACACGTACACCGCGAGCGAGCTGCGCGGTGCCGGCGGGGTGCTCGCCTCGCGGGACAACTACGCGGGGCAGGTCGTCGAGGAGATCCGGCTCGCCCGCAAGGTCCTCGGGGACGACCCGAGGCCGGTGCGGACGGTCTTCGTCGGCGGCGGCACGCCCACCCTGCTCGCCGCCGGCGACCTCGTACGGATGCTGGGGGCGATCCGGGACGAGTTCGGGCTCGCGGACGACGCCGAGGTGACGACCGAGGCGAATCCGGAGTCCGTGAACCCGGAGTACCTCGCCGAGCTGCGCGCCGGGGGGTTCAACCGGATCTCCTTCGGCATGCAGAGCGCGCGCCCGCACGTGCTGAGGATCCTCGACCGGACCCATACGCCCGGGCGGCCCGAGGAGTGCGTCGCGGAGGCCCGGGCGGCCGGCTTCGAGC
Organism: Streptomyces sp. NPDC007945; assembly: GCF_042958885.1. Classification (NCBI taxonomy): domain Bacteria; kingdom Bacillati; phylum Actinomycetota; class Actinomycetes; order Kitasatosporales; family Streptomycetaceae; genus Streptomyces; species Streptomyces sp. NPDC007945. The sequence goes on along the minus strand of NZ_JBIBJV010000001.1, from coordinate 772,065 downwards.
ACGTCAACCTCGACCTGATCTACGGCACGCCGGGGGAGACCGACGACGACTGGCGGGCCTCGCTCGACGCGGCCATCGGGGCCGGCCCCGACCACGTGAGCGCGTACGCCCTCATCGTCGAGGAGGGGACGCAGCTGGCGCGCCGGATCCGGCGCGGCGAGGTGCCCATGACCGATGACGACGTGCACGCGGACCGGTACCTGATCGCCGACGAGGCCTTCGAGGCGGCCGGGTACTCCTGGTACGAGGTGTCCAACTGGGCGACCTCGGAGGCCGGGCGCTGCCTGCACAACGAGCTGTACTGGCGCGGCGCGGACTGGTGGGGGGCCGGGCCCGGCGCCCACTCGCACGTGGGCGGGGTGCGCTGGTGGAACGTCAAGCACCCCGGCGCGTACGCGGCGGCGCTCGGGGCCGGGAAGTCGCCCGGCGCCGGGCGGGAGGTGCTCGCGGAGGAGGACCGGCGGGTCGAGCGGATCCTGCTGGAGCTGCGGCTCCGGGAGGGGATCGAGCTGTCGGTGCTCAAGCCCGCCGGGCGGGCGGCCGCCGAGCGGGCGCTCGCCGACGGCCTCCTGGAGACCGGCTCCTACGCCGCCGGGCGGGCCGTGCTCACGCTGCGGGGGCGTCTGCTGGCCGACGCGGTGGTGCGGGACCTGGTGGACTAGGGCGGGTCTTTCGGATCATGCCGGGCTCGCGACGCCCGGCACGCACGCCGATCCGGCCCGGTCCGAGGAAACGCCCCGGTGCGCCGTTCCGCTCCCGGGGGACGTACGCCCGTGAGGGGGAGCTACCCCGTCACGAAGTCGATCAGCTCCTCCACGCGGCCCAGGAGGGCCGGCTCCAGGTCCTTGTAGGAGCCGACCCGCTTCAGGATGGCCTGCCAGACGGCGCCCGTGTTGTCCGACGGCCAGCCCAGGGCCCGGCAGGTGCCCGTCTTCCAGTCCTGGCCCCGGGGGACGTCCGGCCAGGCCGGGATGCCGAGCACCGACGGCTTCACCGCCTGCCAGATGTCGATGTAGGGGTGGCCGACCACCAGGACGTGCTCCGAGGCGACCTCGGCGGCGACGCGGGACTCCTTGGAGCCGGGGACCAGGTGGTCGACGAGGACGCCCAGGCGGGCGTCGGGGCCCGGGGCGAAGTCGGCGACGATGGCCGGCAGGTGGTCGACGCCTTCGAGGTACTCCACGACCACGCCCTCGACGCGGAGGTCGTCGCCCCAGACCCGCTCGACCAGCTCGGCGTCGTGGCGGCCCTCGACGTAGATGCGGCTCGCGCGGGCGACCCGGGCCCGGGCGCCGGGGACGGCGATCGAGCCGGAGGCCGTACGGGCCGGGCGGGACGGGCCGGGCGAGGCGGGGCGCACCAGGGTCACCACGCGGCCGTCCAGGAGGAAGCCGCGCGGGTCCAGCGGGAAGACCCGGTGCTTGCCGAAGCGGTCCTCCAGCGTCACCGTGCCCGCCTCGCAGCGGATCACCGCCCCGCAGAAGCCCGTGGAGACCTCCTCGACCACCAGGTCGGGGTCGGCCGGGACCTCGGGGACGGGGGCCTGCTTCTTCCAGGAGGGGGTGAGGTCGGGGTCGTAGTGGCGCAAGGGGTCCGGTCCTCCGGGTGCGCTGGGCGGGTTTCGGCCAGGGCGCGGCGGTCGGGGTGTCGGGCCCCGGGCGCGGCCGCGCGTCTCGTGACGCTACGACACCCCGAAGCGGCGTGCCAGTTCATCGCGCTGGCGTCGGACGAAGGCCGCGTCCACCACGGCGCCGTGGCCGGGGACGTACAGGGCGTCCTCGCCGCCCAGGGCGAGGAGGCGGTCGAGGGCGTCCGGCCAGTGGGCGCCGGCCGCGTCGGGGCCCGCCTGGGGTTCGCCGGACTCCTCGACGAGGTCGCCGCAGAAGACGGTCTCGCGCTCGCCGGGGACGAAGACGGCGAGATCGTGGCCGGAATGGGCCGGACCCAGGTTGGCCAGGAGGACCTGCCGGCCGCCGAGGTCGAGGGTCCATTCGCCGGTGACCGTGTGCCGGGGGGCCACCAGGGCCTCCGCCGCCTCCGCCGCGGCCCGCTCGTCGGCGCCCTGGCGCACCGCGTCCTCGTACAGCTCCTCGCGGGTGCGGGCGGAGGCGAGGAGCTCGTCCGTGCCGACCGCGCCGAAGACCTCCGCGCCGGCGAAGGCGGCGGTGCCCAGGACGTGGTCGAAGTGGGGGTGGCCGAGTGCGATGTGCGTCACGCGCCGGCCGCCGGTGATCGCCTCCGCCTGGGCCCGGATCGCGGCGCCCTCGGCGAGGGTGGAGCCCGTGTCGTAGAGCAGGACGGCCTTGTCCCCCACGACGAGTCCGGTGGTCGCGTCCCAGCCGGGGAGCCGTCGGCGGCCCACTCCGGCCGCGAGCCGTTCCCACCCCTGCGCCGCCCAGACCGCTTCGTCGATGTCCATGCCTCCGACGCTAGCGGGTCCGCCTCCTTGCCAGGAGCGACGGCCCCGGTCGTACACTGGCCGGGGGTTTCCTGGCACTCGGGCAGGGCGAGTGCCAAAAGCGGAGCAACCGGAACGGCCGGAACGGGAGGTGTGCGCGTGCTCAGCGAACGCAGACTCGAGGTACTGCGCGCCATCGTCCAGGACTATGTCGGGACGGAGGAGCCGGTCGGCTCCAAGGCGCTCACCGAGCGCCACAAGCTGGGCGTGTCGCCCGCCACCGTGCGCAACGACATGGCGGTGCTGGAGGAGGAGGGGTACATCGCCCAGCCTCACACCAGCGCCGGACGGATCCCCACGGACAAGGGCTACCGCCTCTTCGTGGACCGACTGGCGGGCGTCAAGCCGCTGTCGACCCCCGAGCGGCGCGCCATCCACAACTTCCTCGACGGCGCCGTGGACCTCGACGACGTCGTGGGCCGCACGGTGCGGCTGCTCGCGCAGCTGACCCGGCAGGTCGCCGTCGTGCAGTACCCGTCGCTGACCCGTTCCTCGATCCGTCACGTCGAGCTGCTGTCGCTGGCCCCGGCCCGGCTGATGCTCGTCCTGATCACGGACACCGGGCGGGTCGAACAGCGGGTCATCGACTGCCCGGCGCCCTTCGGCGAAACCTCCCTCGCCGATCTGCGGGCCCGGCTCAACAGCCGGGTCGGCGGCCGTCGCTTCGCCGACGTGCCGCAGCTGGTGCAGGACCTCCCCGATTCCTTCGAGGAGGCCGAGGAGCGCGCCACGGTCTCGACCGTGCTGGCGACGCTCCTGGAGACGCTCGTGGAGGAGCACGAGGAGCGGCTGATGATCGGCGGCACCGCCAATCTCACCCGCTTCGGACACGACTTCCCGCTGACGATCAGGCCCGTCCTGGAGGCCCTCGAGGAGCAGGTCGTGCTCCTCAAGCTGCTCGGCGAGGTCAAGGAATCGGGCATGACCGTACGCATCGGCCATGAGAACGCCTACGAGGGGTTGAACTCCACGTCGGTCGTCTCCGTCGGCTACGGTTCGGGCGGCGAGGCAGTCGCCAAACTCGGCGTGGTCGGACCGACCCGCATGGACTACCCCGGAACGATGGGAGCGGTACGCGCAGTGGCACGTTACGTCGGACAGATCCTGGCGGAGTCGTAAGTGGCCACGGACTACTACGCCACACTCGGTGTGCGCCGCGACGCTTCCCAGGACGAGATCAAGAAGGCCTTCCGCCGCCTCGCCCGCGAGCTTCACCCGGACGTCAACCCGGACCCGAAGACGCAGGAGCGGTTCAAGGAGATCAACGCCGCCTACGAGGTCCTCTCGGACCCGCAGAAGAAGCAGGTCTACGACCTGGGCGGCGACCCGCTCTCCTCGTCCGGAGGCATGGGCGGCGGGGGCGGCTTCGGAGCGGGCGGCTTCGGCAACTTCTCCGACATCATGGACGCCTTCTTCGGCACGGCCGGGCAGCGGGGGCCGCGCTCGCGGACCCGCCGCGGCCAGGACGCCATGATCCGTCTGGAGATCGACCTCGACGAGGCGGCCTTCGGCACCACCAAGGACCTCCAGGTCGACACAGCCGTCGTCTGCGGCACCTGTTCGGGTGAGGGCGCCGCCCCCGGCACCTCGGCGCAGACCTGCGACATGTGTCACGGCCGCGGCGAGGTCTCCCAGGTCACCCGGTCGTTCCTCGGCCAGGTCATGACCTCCCGGCCCTGCCCCCAGTGCCAGGGCTTCGGCACCGTCGTCCCCACCCCGTGCCCCGAGTGCGCGGGCGACGGCCGGGTGCGGTCCCGCCGCACCCTGACGGTGAAGATCCCCGCCGGTGTCGACAACGGCACCCGGATCCAGCTCGCGGGCGAGGGCGAGGTCGGCCCCGGCGGCGGCCCCGCCGGCGACCTGTACGTCGAGATCCAGGAGACCCCGCACGAGGTCTTCCAGCGGCGCGGCGACGACCTGCACTGCACGGTCACCCTCCCCATGACGGCGGCGGCGCTCGGCACCAAGGTGCAGCTGCAGACGCTCGACGGCCTGGAGGAGATCGACATCCGCCCGGGCACCCAGTCCGGGCAGTCGGTGCCGCTGCACGGCCGGGGCGTCACCCACCTGCGGGGCAACGGCCGCGGCGACCTCATCGTCCACGTCGAGGTCCAGACGCCGACCAAGCTCGACCCCGAGCAGGAGCGCCTCCTGCGCGAGCTGGCCGGGCTGCGTGGCGAGGAGCGGCCCACGGGCCAGTTCCAGCCCGGGCAGCAGGGTCTGTTCTCGCGCCTGAAGGACGCCTTCAACGGGCGCTGAGACCCGGCCGGCATGATCGGTGAGTGAGAGGGGCGGCACTCCGGGTGCCGCCCCTTTCCCGTGCCCACAACGGGCATGGCACGATGCCCATATGTCCACCACCGCACTGAACGATCTCTTCCGGTACCCGATCGTGCAGGCCCCCATGGCGGGTGGCGCTTCTTGTCCGGAGCTCGTCGGCGCCGTCGCCGAGGCCGGCGCGCTCGGCTTCCTCGCCGCCGGGTACAAGACGGCCGGCAGCCTCTACCAGGAGATCAAGCAGGTCCGCGGGCTCACCGGAAAGCCCTTCGGCGTCAACGTGTTCATGCCCCAGACCGACCCCGGCGCCGACCCGGCGGCCATCGAGGTCTACCGCCACCAGCTCGCCGGGGAGGCCGGCTGGTACCGCACCGCCCTCGGCGAGACCGACGGCGGCCGCGACGACGGGTACGAGTCCAAACTGGCGATCCTCCTGGAGGACCCGGTCCCCGTCGTCTCCTTCACCTTCGGCTGTCCGAAGCCCGAGACCTTCCAGGCCTTCGACCGCGCCGGTACGTACACGATCGTCACCGTCACCTCCGCCGAGGAGGCCCGGACCGCCCAGGCGGCCGGCGCCGACGCGCTCTGCGTCCAGGGCGTCGAGGCGGGCGGCCACCAGGGCACGTACCGCGACGACCCCGACGACGAACAACGCGGCACGGGGCTGCTCGCCCTGCTCGCCCAGGTCCGGGAGGCCACCACCCTGCCGCTGGTCGCCGCCGGCGGGCTGATGCGCGGCGCGCAGATCGCCGCCGTCCTCGCCGCCGGGGCCGGCGCCGCCCAGCTCGGCACCGCCTTCCTCGTGTGCCCCGAGTCCGGCGCCCATCCGCTCCACAAGCGGGCCCTGACCGACCCGCTCTTCCACCGCACCGCCCTCACCCGCGCCTTCTCCGGGCGGCCGGCCCGCGGGCTCGTCAACCGCTTCATGCGCGAGCACGGCCCGTACGCCCCCGCCGCCTACCCCGAGGTCCACCACCTCACCGCCCCGCTGCGGAAGGCCGCCGCCACCGCCGGGGACGCCCAGGGCATGGCCCTGTGGGCCGGGCAGGGGCACCGCCTCGCCCGCGAGCTGCCCGCCGGAGAACTCGTCCGGGTGCTCGCCGCCGAACTCGACACCGCCCTCGACACCCTCGCCGACCCGGCCCTCAGGAGTGCCTCATGACCGCCCCCGTCTTCGTCGTCGACGCCGTGCCCGGCGCCGGCACCCACGTCCTGGAGGGACCCGAGGGACGGCACGCCGTCTCCGTGAAGCGCCTCCGGGCCGGCGAGGAGCTCGTCCTCACCGACGGCCGGGGACACTGGGCCGACTGCCTGGTGCGGGACACCGAGGGCAAGGACCGGCTGACCGTCGAGGTGACGGCCGCGCACGAGGAGCCCGCGGAGGAGCCCCGGATCACCGTCGTCCAGGCCCTCCCCAAGGGCGACCGGGGCGAACTCGCCGTCGAGACCATGACCGAGACCGGCGTCGACGCGATCGTGCCGTGGGCCGCCTCCCGCTGCATCACCCAGTGGCGCGGCGACCGCGGCCTCAAGGCGCTCGCCAAGTGGCGCGCCACCGCCCGCGAGGCCGGCAAGCAGTCCCGCCGCACGCGCTTCCCCGACGTCGCCGAGCTCATGACCACCAAGCAGGTCGCCCAGCTGCTCGCCGGCGCCGACTTCGCGGCCGTGCTGCACGAGGACCGCGACCACCCCAGCGGCGCCCTCGCCACCGCCGAACTCCCCGCGAAGGGCTCGATCGTGCTCGTCGTCGGCCCCGAGGGCGGGGTCTCCCCGGAGGAGCTGGCCGCCTTCGAGGCGGCCGGAGCCCGGCCGTTCCGGCTCGGCCGGAGCGTGCTGCGGACCTCCACGGCGGGCACGGCGGCCACCGCCCTCGTCCTCGGCCGCACCGGCCGCTGGGGCTGAGACCGGCGGCGAGCCCGTCACGAAGCCGGTTGTCCACAGGGGGCGGCCGGGGGGTGGTTTTCCACAGATCGGGGACCCGCTGTCCAAGCGGCGCGGGTCTTTTCTAGGCTGAGCCGCATGGCCGACGAGTCCCCCCTGATCCGCAGTCTGCGCGCCGCGGTCGCCGCCGCCCCCGGCGACGTGCCCCTGCGCCTCCACTTCGCCGAACTCCTCCTCGCGGACGGGCGGGGCGACGAAGCCGTCACGGAGGCCGCCGTCGCCCTCCAGCACGCGCCGGGGGACGCCGCCGCCCGCGCGCTGATGGTCCGCGCGATGGGGCTGCCGCCGGCCGCGCCCGAGGCTCCCCCGGTGGCGGAGACCCCGCCCGTGGCGCCGCCCCCGCAGGTGACCGCGGTTCCGCCCGTCCCGGCGACCCCGCCCGCTCCCGCTCCCGAGGAGAAGCCCTCCTTCGACTGGGCCGCCGCCGAGGAACAGGTGTCCGACGTCGTCGGTCCGCGGTTCCTGGAGGAGCCGCAGGCCGAGGGCGACGGGCTCGCGGGGGACGCCGCCGCCTGGGACGTGGACGCGCCCGGAGCCGTCCGCCTCGCCGACGTCGGCGGCATGACCGACGTCAAGGAACGGCTCGAAGCCGCCTTCCTCGCCCCCATGCGCAACCCCGAACTCCGCCGCCTCTACGGCAAGTCGCTGCGCGGCGGACTCCTCCTGTACGGCCCTCCCGGCTGCGGCAAGACCTTCATCGCCCGGGCCGTCGCCGGAGAGCTCGGCGCCAACTTCCTCACCGTCTCGCTCTCCGACGTCCTCGACATGTGGATCGGCGCCTCCGAGAAGAACATCCACGACATCTTCGAGACCGCCCGCCGCCAGGCCCCCTGCGTCGTCTTCCTCGACGAGCTCGACGCCCTCGGCGGCAAGCGCTCCCGCACCCACAACAACGGGCTGCGCAACGTCGTCAACCAGCTCCTCACCGAGCTCGACGGCATCGCCTCCGGTTCCGGCAACGAAGGCGTCTTCGTCCTCGCCGCCACCAACGTCCCCTGGGACGTCGACATCGCCCTGCGCCGACCCGGCCGCCTCGACCGCACCCTCCTCGTGCTGCCGCCCGACGCCGCCGCCCGCGAGGCGATCCTCCGCTACCACCTGCGCGAGCGGCCCATCGAGGCCGTCGACCTCGGCAAGCTCGTCAAGGCCACCGAGGACTTCTCCGGCGCCGACCTCGCGCACGTCTGCGAGACCGCCGCCGAGGCCGCCCTCCTCGACTCCGCCCGCACCGGCTCCGTCCGCCTCATCACCACCAAGGACCTGCTCGGCGCCGCCAAGCAGATCCGGCCCTCCACCGAGCCCTGGTTCGCCGCCGCGCGGAACGTCGCCATGTTCGCCAACGAGGGCGGTCTCTACGACGACCTCCTCGCCTACCTGAAGCGGAAGCGCAAGCTGTGACCACTCCCGCCACGCCCGCCGGCCCCGCCACGCCCTCGGCGCTCGCCCGCGCCGAGGCGCTCTACGAGGCCGGCCGGTACGAGCAGGCCGGGGAGCTCGCCGCCCGGCACCTCGCCGAGGACCCCGACGACGCCGACGCGCTCACCCTGCTCGCCCGGTGCCGGCACCGGGCCGGGCACCACGCGGACGCGCTCGTCGCCGTCGAACAGGCGCTGCGCGCCGAACCCGAGCTGATCATGGCGCACCTGATGCGCACCCAGATCCTCCTGGCCCTCAAGCGGTACGGGGACGCCGAGGCCTCGGCCCACCGCACCGTCCAGCTGGCCCCGCACTTCTGGGGCAGCCACTACGCGCTCGGCACCGCGCTCGCCGAGACCGCCGAGGCCGGCCGCGGCCGCGACCGGGCCAGGACCGCCGCCGCCTACGAGGCCGCGCGGACCGCCGTCGCCCTCGGCCCCGAGGAGGACGCCGCCCACTTCCTCGTCGGCCTCACCGCCCAGCGGCGCGGCGACCACGCCACCGCCCGGACGGCGTACGAGACGACCCTGCGGCTCAACCCGCAGAGCAGCGAGGCCCACAACAACCTCTCCCTCCTCAGACTGCGCCGCCGCTGGCTGCGGCGCGGGGCCTGGACCCAGGCCGCCGAGGGCTTCGTCGCCTCCGCCGCCCTCGACCTCGGCGACACCAAGGCCCGCTACAACCTGGAGGCGATGGCCTGGGGCACGGCCGCCGGCGCCCGCTGGGTCGCCCTCCTCGGCTTCATCGCCTCCGCCGTCGGCTCCGCCCCGATCCGCACCGGCGCCACCGGCGCCGACGCCGTCGTGCCCTTCGTCATCGGCGCGGCCGTGCTCGTCGGCGCCTGGGCGGGCTGGGCCGTGTGGATGGGCCGCCGGGTGCCGCCGAGACTGCGCCGCCCGCTGCTGCTCGTCGCCCGCAACTGCCGTCCGGTCCTCGCGATGGCCGCCGCCGTCGGGCTGCTCGGGCTGTACTCGGCCGTCACCCTGGCCCTGTGGAGCTTCGACTCCGGCGTCGTCGCGGGGCTCGGCACCCCGCTCTTCTGGGCCGTGATCATCACGTACTGGGTGAGCCGCTCGGCCCTCAACCGGCGGATGCCCAAGGACTGACCCGGACCGCCGGATAGCATGCGAGGACAATGACCATCGGAGGCGAGGAGGCCCGCAGCATGGCCGGAGAGCCGCAGAGCGACTGCCTGTTCTGCAAGATCGTGGCCGGGGAGGTGCCGGCGACACTCGTCCGCGAGACCGAGACCACGCTGGCCTTCCGCGACATCAACCCGCAGGCGCCCACCCACGTGCTCGTCATCCCGCGCCTCCACTACCCGGACGCCGCCTCGCTCGCCGCCGCCGCGCCGAGCGTCGCCGCCGACGTGCTCCGCGAGGCCGGCGAGGTCGCCGAGCAGGAGAAGGTCGACGGCAGCGGCTACCGCATCACCTTCAACACCGGTGTCGGCGCCGGCCAGACCGTCTTCCACGCGCACGCCCACGTGCTGGGCGGTCGCGGCCTCAACTGGCCCCCCGGATAGGGCCGCGCCGTGTCCGTCCGCGAACTCGTCGTCCTCGGCACCGCCAGCCAAGTCCCGACCCGCCACCGCAACCACAACGGCTACCTGCTGCGCTGGGACGGTCACGGCCTCCTCTTCGACCCCGGCGAGGGCACCCAGCGGCAGATGCTGCGGGCCGGGGTCGCCGCGCACGACCTGAACCGGATCTGCGTCACGCACTTCCACGGAGACCACTCGCTGGGCCTGGCCGGGGTGATCCAGCGGATCAACCTCGACCAGGTCCCGCACCAGGTCACCGCCCACTACCCGGCGAGCGGACAGCACTTCTTCGAACGGCTCCGGTACGCCACCGCCTACCGGGAGTCCGTCGAACTGACCGAGGCACCGGTCGCCGAGGACGGCCGCGTCGCCGTCACCGAGGCCTTCACCCTGGAGGCACGCAGGCTCTCCCACCCCGTCGAGTCCCTCGGCTACCGGCTCGTCGAGCCCGACGGGCGGCGGCTGCTGCCCGAACGGCTCGCCGCGCACGGCATCAAGGGGCCGGACGTCGGGCGCATCCAGCGCGAAGGCGTCCTCGACGGCGTCACGCTGGAGGAGGTCAGCGAGGTCCGGCGCGGGCAGCGCTTCGCCTTCGTCATGGACACGAGGCTCTGCGACGGCGTCCACGCCCTCGCGGAGGGCGCCGACATGCTCGTCATCGAGTCCACCTTCCTCGACGAGGACGTCCGGCTCGCCCGGGACCACGGCCACCTCACCGCCGGGCAGGCCGCCGCCGTCGCACGGGACGCCGATGTCCGGCACCTCGTCCTCACCCACTTCTCGCAGCGCTACTCCGACCCGTCGGAGTTCGAACGGCAGGCCAGGGCCGCCGGATTCGAGGGCGAGCTCAGCATTGCCCAGGACCTCATGAGGGTCCCCGTACCGAAGAGATAGAGCACCACCCATGCCCCTCCCCAAGGCCGAACTGCACCTCCACATCGAGGGCACCCTCGAACCCGAGCTGGCCTTCGCCCTCGCCGAGCGGAACGGCGTCACCCTGCCGTACGCGACCACCGAGGAACTGCGCGAGGCGTACCGCTTCAGCGACCTCCAGTCCTTCCTGGACCTGTACTACGCCCTGATGGCGGTCCTGCGGACCCCGGAGGACTTCACCGCGCTCGCCGACGCCTATCTGGAGCGGGCCGCCGCGCAGGGGGTCCGGCACGCCGAGATCTTCTTCGACCCGCAGGCGCACGCGGCGCGGGGCGTGCCGATGGGCACGGTCGTCGAGGGGCTCGCCGCCGCGCTCGACCGGGCCGAGGAGCGGTACGGGATCTCCACCCGGCTCATCATGTGCTTCCTGCGCGACGAGTCCGCCGCGTCGGCGCTCGCCACGCTGGAGGCCGCGAAGCCGTACCTCGACCGGATCACGGGCGTCGGTCTCGACTCGGCCGAGGTCGGGCATCCGCCGGCGAAGTTCCGCGAGGTGTACGAGGAGGCCGCGCGGCTCGGCCTGCGGCGGGTCGCCCACGCGGGCGAGGAGGGGCCGGCGGAGTACGTCCGCGAGGCGCTCGACGTCCTCGGCGTCGAGCGGATCGACCACGGGCTGCGGTGCATGGAGGACCCCGCGCTGGTCGAGCGGCTGGCCCGCGAACGGGTGCCGCTGACGCTCTGTCCGCTGTCGAACGTGCGGCTGCGGGTCATCGACGAGCTCGGGGAGCATCCGCTGCGGGCGATGCTCGACGCGGGGCTGCTGGTGACGGTGAACTCGGACGATCCGGCGTACTTCGGCGGGTACGTCGGTGACAACTACGCGGCGGTGCGGGAGGCGCTGGCGCTGGGCCCGGAGCAGTTGCGGGTGCTGGCGCGGCACTCCTTCGAAGCGGCCTTCCTCGACGACGACGAGCCCCGCCGCGCGCGCTACCTCGCCGAAGTGGAGACCTACACCTTCTGACACCCCCACCGGGGGCGTCTCCCCGCCTGGGGTGGCGCCTGCGCCCCTGCCCAGGTGGCGAGGGCGCAGGACGGCGAGTGCGTCTGGCCCCAGGTGGTGAGGGCGCAGCGGCAGCGGGTGCCGTCTGGGGTCAGGCGGTGAGGTGCAGGGGGGCGGGGGTGGCGTGGGACGGTCGCTTCGGGTGGTGTGGGGTGAGCGGTTGTTCGGGGGCGCCGATCTGGGGGAGCAGGGTCGTCGGGGTGGCGGCCGTGGCGGCGAGCGCGGCCGCCGGTGCGCCGCCGCGGCGGCGGATGGAGCCGGGGACCAGAGGTCGGCCCGAGGCGTGGCGGGCGACCGCCGTCAGCGGCGCCGCCACCAGCAGGAGCAGGGCCGCCAGCGTCGCGCCCATGCCCGGGTAGCCGGCCGTCGCCGAGAGGAGGCTGCCGGTGACCGGGCCGCAGGCCGTGCCCAGGGAGGAGGCCGAGCCGACCAGGACGGCCCAGCGGCCCCGCGGGTCCAGGGAGGCGGCGAGGCCCAGGAGGTAGGAGAGGACGACCGGGTAGAGGGCGTTCCAGAGGATCTCGCCCGTGGCGAAGGACGCGAGCCCCTCGGCGGTCGCGCTCAGCAGGACGCAGATCGCGATCAGGGCCGTGCCCGCGCCGATCGGGACCGCCCGGCCGAGCCGGGGGCCCAGCGCGCCCGCCGCGGTGACGCCCGCCAGGCCCGCGCCGAGCGCGAGGGCGAAGACCGCGCCCACCGTGACCTCGGAGAGGCCCGCCTGGACCGTGCCGATGCGGCCGCTGACGCCCCAGAGGGCGTTCTGGGCGAGGGACCAGCACAGCAGGCCCGCGGCCAGCACCGCGCCCGCCCGGCGGTGGGGCAGTGGACCGGTGGCCCGCGCCGCGGGAAGGTCCCGGTGCGCGCCCGTGCCGCCGGGCAGACGGCTCGTGACCGGCCAGACGAGGAGCGCCGCGCAGGCGAGCGCGAGCAGCGGCGGCGCGTGGCCGCCGCCGAGCCTCGGCAGCGTGAGGTACAGCGCGCCGGCCGTCGCCGAGACCGACAGCAGGCCCAGGGTGGACGCCCGCTGCGGTTCGGCCCGCCCGGCGATCCCGGAGGCGGCGACCGCCGTCGCCGTGCCGGAGCCGAAGCCGCCGAGGACGACCCCGGCGACGACCAGCGGCAGGGTGCCGGTCGCGGCGGCGGAGCCGTACCCGAGGGCCATGGCGAGCAGCCCGAGGCGGGCCGCCCGGCGCGGGCCGATCCGGTGGACGCGGGCGGCGAGCGTGAACCCGGCGGAGGCCGAGGCGAGCAGCAGCACCGAGCCGATGAGGCCGGCCCGGGAGGGGCCGAGGCCGAGTCCGGCGGCGAGCCGGCCGACGACGGTGGGGAGCAGGTACGGGGCGAGATAGCCGGCCGTGAAGAGGGCGACGAGGGCGGCGAGCGCCCCACGGGCACGCGGGCGCGGCGGCATGGGCGTTCCAGGAGCTGAACAGGGGGATGAGACGGCGCCCGGGTGAGCCACGGGGTCGCGGCACCATGTGTATCAAGCAACCGAATGGGCGGAGAAGGTGCTGTTCGCCGATTCATTCCGTGATGTACGACACAATGTGTTTGATAGTGGTGGAAGGGGGTAATCACGGCGCCCGGCGTCGTCCCGCTCTTCGCGTCGTCCCCCTCCGCCTCCCTCGCTTCGGGCACACTGGCCGGATCGGCACCCCTTGCCGATCCCGCCGCACCACGACCGGGGAGGCGTCCGTGAACACAGCCGGAGGAGACCCGCGCGAGGACCGGCCGGGGGAGCCCGGCGGAGTCGACCCGCTGGAGACGGTCCGCGCGCCCGCCGACCCGGCCTGCGACGTCTTCCTCACCGGCACCGTCTTCCTCGACATCATCTTCACCGGCCTCGACAGCGCCCCCGTCCGCGGCACCGAGTCCTGGGCCCGCGGCATGGGCTCCAGCCCCGGCGGCGTCGCCAACATGGCCACCGCCCTCGCCCGCCTCGGCCTGCGCACCTCCCTCGCCGCCGCCTTCGGGGACGACCACTACGGCGAGTACTGCTGGGACGCCCTCGAACAGGGCGAGGGCATCGACCTGACGCTCTCCCGCACCGTCGAGGGCTGGCACTCCCCGGTCACCGTCTCCATGGCCTACGAGGGCGAGCGGACGATGGTCTCGCACGGCCACGAGGCACCCCGGCCCGACGGCGCCCCGGTCAGCCCGCCGCGCGCCCGCGCGGCCGTCGCCTCCCTCGCGCCCGGCCGCACCGAGGAGTGGGTGGCCCGCGCCGCCCGGGACGGGGCCAGGGTCTTCGCCGACGTCGGCTGGGACGACACCGGCCGCTGGGACCTGGCGGCCCTGACCGACCTGGAGCACTGCGAGGCCTTCCTGCCCAACGCGGCCGAGGCGATGCGCTACACCCGCACCGACTGCCCCCGGGCCGCCGCCCGCGCGCTCGCCGACAAGGTCCGCTACGCCGTCGTCACCCTCGGCGCCGAGGGCGCCTACGCCGTCGACGGCGGCACCGGGGAGACCGCGGAGGTCCCCGCCATCCGCGTCGAGGCGCTCGACCCCACCGGCGCCGGCGACGTCTTCGTCGCCGGGTTCGTCACCGGCACCCTCGCCGACTGGCCGCTCGCCGACCGGCTCGCCTTCGCCGGCCTCACCGCCGCCCTCTCCGTCCAGGAGTTCGGCGGCTCGCTCTCCGCCCCCACCTGGCCCGAGATCGCCGCCTGGTGGCAACTCGTCCAGCGCGACGACCGCCAGGACCCGGAGGCCCTGCGGGCCCGCTACGCCTTCCTCGAAGACCTGCTGCCGGTCCCCGAGCGCCCCTGGCCGCCCCGCCGCGCGGTTCCCACCATCGGCTTCCGGGCACCTGTCTCGTAAACCGCTTAGGGCACACCGGTACCAGGTCGTAGGCTGGGGGCGAGAGGTTGTCGAGCAGCGAGAACCGCGCAGCAGGAGGTAGGCGCAGGCCAGAGGGCCGGCCCATGACGCAGACACCCACAGCTCCCAACGGAACGCCGGGCGAGGCCCGGGCCCACTTCGCGGTGCCCGCCAAGCACCCCATGGTGACCGTCCTCGGCTCCGGAGACGCGCTGCTCCGCGTGATCGAGCAGGCGTTCCCCCGGGCGGACATCCACGTCCGGGGCAATCAGGTCAGCGCTGTCGGCGACGCCGCGGAAGTCGCCCTCATCCAGCGCCTTTTCGACGAGATGATGCTGGTGCTCCGCACCGGACAGCCGATGACGGAGGACGCAGTGGAACGCTCCATCGCCATGCTCAAGGCGAGCGAGAACGGCGAGGGCGCCGAAGAGACCCCGGCCGAGGTGCTCACCCAGAACATCCTCTCCAGCCGGGGCCGCACCATCCGCCCCAAGACGCTCAACCAGAAGCGGTACGTCGACGCCATCGACAAGCACACCATCGTCTTCGGCATCGGCCCCGCCGGCACCGGCAAGACCTACCTGGCCATGGCCAAGGCCGTCCAGGCCCTCCAGTCCAAGCAGGTCACCCGCATCATCCTGACCCGCCCGGCGGTCGAGGCGGGCGAACGCCTCGGCTTCCTGCCCGGCACCCTGTACGAGAAGATCGACCCGTACCTGCGGCCGCTCTACGACGCGCTGCACGACATGCTCGACCCCGACTCCATCCCCAAGCTCATGGCGAGCGGGACGATCGAGGTCGCGCCGCTGGCGTACATGCGCGGACGGACGCTCAACGACGCGTTCATCATCCTCGACGAGGCGCAGAACACGAACCCCGAGCAGATGAAGATGTTCCTCACCCGCCTCGGCTTCGACTCGAAGATCGTCATCACCGGTGACGTGACCCAGATCGACCTGCCGAACGGCACCAAGAGCGGTCTGCGCCAGGTCCAGGACATCCTCGACGGCGTCGACGACGTCCACTTCTCGCGGCTCACGTCCCACGATGTCGTCCGGCACAAGCTCGTCGGCCGTATCGTCGACGCGTACGAGAAGTACGACAGCGCCAACGAGCAGCGCACCGGCCGCAACGGGAAGTAGAAGCACCGCACATGTCGATCGACGTCAACAACGAGTCCGGCACCGAGGTCGACGAGCAGGCGATCCTCGACGTCGCCCGCTACGCCCTCGGGCGCATGCGCATCCACCCGCTCTCCGAGCTCTCGGTGATCGTGGTGGACGCGGAGGCGATGGAGCAGCTCCACATCCAGTGGATGGACCTCCCCGGCCCCACGGACGTCATGTCCTTCCCGATGGACGAGCTGCGCCCGCCGGCCAAGGACGACGAGGAGCCCCCGCAGGGCCTCCTCGGCGACATCGTGCTCTGCCCCGAGGTCGCCAAGAAGCAGGGCGAGGACGCCCCGACGAACCACTCCATGGACGAGGAGCTCCAGCTCCTCACCGTCCACGGCGTCCTCCACCTGCTCGGCTACGACCACGAGGAGCCGGAGGAGAAGGCCGAGATGTTCGGCCTCCAGGCGGCGATCGTCGACGGCTGGCGCGCCGAGCGGGGCCTCACCGGCCCGTCGCCGGCCCCCACCATCAACTGACCGCGCGCGCCCGATGAGCATCCAGCTGATCCTCGGCGCGGTCGCCCTGGTCGTCGTCGCCTGGCTCGCCGCCTGCGCCGAGGCAGGGCTCGCCCGCGTCTCCGGCTTCCGCGCCGCCGAGGCCGTCCGCTCCGGACGGCGCGGCGCGGAGAAGCTCTCCCAGGTCGCCTCCGACCCCACCCGTTACCTCAACGTGGCGCTGCTCGTCCGCGTCGCCTGCGAGATGGCGGCCGGCGTCCTCGTCACCTACGCCTGCCTGGAGTACTTCCCCGAGACCTGGGAAGCGCTCCTCGTCGCCATCGCCGTGATGGTCCTGGTCAGCTATGTGGCGGTCGGCGTCTCACCGCGCACCATCGGCCGCCAGCACCCGCTGAACACCGCGACCGCCGCCGCGTACGTCCTCGTCCCGCTGGCCCGGATCATGGGGCCGGTCCCGCAACTGCTGATCCTCATCGGCAACGCGCTCACCCCAGGCAAGGGCTTCCGCAAGGGCCCCTTCGCCTCCGAGGCCGAGCTGCGGGCGATGGTCGACCTCGCCGAGCAGGAGTCGCTGATCGAGGACGAGGAGCGCCGCATGGTGCACTCGGTCTTCGAACTCGGCGACACCCTCGTCCGCGAGGTCATGGTGCCCCGCACCGACCTCGTCTGCATCGAGCGGTACAAGACCGTCCGGCAGGCCCTCACCCTGGCGCTGCGCTCCGGCTTCTCCCGGATCCCGGTGACGGGGGAGAACGAGGACGACATCGTCGGCATCGTCTACCTGAAGGACCTGGTCAGGAAGACGCACATCAACCGCGACGCCGAGGCCGACCTGGTCTCCACCGCGATGCGCGCCGCCGCCTTCGTCCCCGACACCAAGAACGCGGGCGACCTCCTGCGCGAGATGCAGCAGGAGCGCAACCACGTCGCCGTCGTCATCGACGAGTACGGCGGCACCGCCGGCATCGTCACCATCGAGGACATCCTGGAGGAGATCGTCGGCGAGATCACCGACGAGTACGACCGGGAGCTGCCGCCCGTCCAGGAGCTCGGCGACGAGCGCCACCGGGTCACCGCCCGCCTCGACATCGGCGACCTGGGCGAGCTGTACGGCTTCGGCCCGGACGAGTTCGACGACGAGGACGTGGAGACCGTGGGCGGCCTGCTCGCCAAGGCCCTCGGCCGCGTCCCGATCTCCGGCGCCTCCGCCGTCGTCGCCCTGCCGGACGGACGGGAGCTGCGGCTCACCGCCGAGGCCCCGGCCGGCCGCCGGAACAAGATCGTCACCGTGCTCGTCGAGCCGGTCGCCCCGGCCGGCGCGGAGGAGGAGGGCGGGGAATGACCCCCGAGCAGCTGCGCGCCTTCTGCCTGGAGTTCAACGACGCCAGGGAGGAGTTCCCGTTCGGCCCCGACACCTCGGTGTTCAAGGTGGCAGGGAAGCTCTTCGCGCTGTCCTGGCTGGACGGCGAGCCGCTGCGGGTCAACCTGAAGTGCGATCCGGAGGACGCCGTACGGCTCCGCGAGGAGCATCCGGCGATCACCCCCGGCTACCACATGAACAAGCGCCACTGGAACACGGTCGAGGTGGCCGGGCTCCCGGACCGGATGGTCCGGGAGCTCATCGAGGACTCGTACGACCTGGTCGTCGCGGGCCTGCCCAAGGCGGTAAGGCTCCGGCTCGACCGGCCGTAGTTCACCGGGAGCGGCGCAGACCCAGGGCCACGAGGACGGCCGCGCCCAGGACGATCGCCGCGTCCAGGGCGATGACCGTCCGCACCCCGTCGTACAGGCTGTCGCCGGTGGTGGCGAGGACGCCCAGCATCGGGATGCCGACGGTGAGGCCGACCTGCTGGGTGGTGGTGACCAGGCCGGTCGCCAGGCCCTGCTGGTCGTCCGGGACGCCCGAGGTGACGGTGACGCCGTACGAGATGATCGCGACCAGGTGGAACATCGAGGCGACCGAGACGGCGACGCCCGCGAAGACGGCGCCCGAGCCGGAGCCGATCCCCAGCAGGGCCGCCACGAAGACGCCCTGCCCGGCGAGCGCCGCGGCCAGCGCGCGACGGGCGCCGAAACGGCCGATCAGCCGGGGCGCGACGGTGCCCGCGAAGACCGACACGACGCCCTGGACGCCGAAGACCAGGCCGGTGGCGAAGCTGGACAGGCCCAGGGTCTCCTGGAGGTACAGGGTCAGCACGAAGATGACGGTCGACATCATCGAGAAGGTGACGAGGCCGCCCAGGTTGCCGAAGGCGACCGTGCGCCGGCGCAGCATCGGCAGTGACACCAGCGGGGCGGAGCTGCGGGACTCCACGACCGCGAAGGCGACGAGCAGCGCGATGCCGGAGGCCAGGGTGACCAGGACGTCCGCGCCGCCGAAGCCGCGCTCGGCCGCCGTCGACAGGGCGTAGATCAGGGACAGCAGGCCGCCGGTGACGGTCACCGCGCCGGGCACGTCGAGCCGGGGTCGCTCCGGGGTGCGGGACTCGGAGAGCAGCCGGGGGGCGAGGGGCAGCACCAGCGCGCTGAAGAGGGCGAGCAGGCCCATGGTGGAGCGCCAGCCCAGGGTGTCGGTCATGACGCCGCCGAGGACCATGCCGATGGTGAAGCCGAGCGAGAGCAGGGTCCCGGAGATGCCGAGCGCCCGGTCGCGCAGCGGGCCCTCCGGGAAGGTGGTGGTCAGCAGGGACATGCCGGTCGGGACGATCGCGGCGGCGCCGACGCCCTGGAGGGCGCGACCGGTGAGGAAGGAGGCCGGGCTCCAGGCGAAGGTGGCGAGCAGGGAGGCCGCGCCGAAGACCGCGAGGCCCGTGAGGAACAGCCTCTTGCGGCCGTAGAGGTCGCCGATCCGGCCGAAGAGGAGCAGGAAGCCGCCGGACGGCAGGGCGAAGGCGGTGACGGCCCACTGGAGGGCCGAGGGGCTGAGCCCGAGGTCGGCGCCCAGCACGGGCAGCGCGACGTTCAGGACCGAGAAGTCCAGCGACACCATGAACTGGGCGGCGCACAGGACGACCAGGACGAGCCGGGCGCGGCCGGTGAGCGCGGGCGGCGCCGGCGCGGGGGCGACGGGGGCGGACGGGGGAGAGGACACGGTTGCCATGACCAGGACTCTCGTGGTCCGGGAACAACGCTGGGGAGCGGGAACTTATCCTGTTGGTCGCACCACCACGCGTCCGGGGGAGGAAGCACACGTGGCCACAGCGCTGGAGAGCGCCGACGGCAAGGCGCACCGACTGGCCGAGCTGCGCGAGTTCCTGATGAGCCGGCGGGCCCGGGTGAGTCCCGCGGAGGTGGGGCTGCCGGACGGCGGCGCGCGCCGCCGCACACCAGGACTGCGCCGCGAGGAGGTCGCCGTCCTCGCCGGGGTCGGGGTGTCCTGGTACCAGTGGCTGGAGCAGGGCCGCGACATCACCGTCTCGCCGCAGGTCCTCGACGCGGTGGCGCGGGTGCTGCGGCTCAGCCCGGCGGAGCGCCGCCATCTGTACGTCCTGGCGGGGCTGAACCCGCCGGCGCCGGAGGTCGATCCGGGGGCGCGGGACATGTGCCACGGGTTGCGGCGGCTCATCGAGGCGTGGATGCCCTTTCCGGCGCACATCATGGACGCCTACTGGAACACGGTCATGTACAACGACTCGGCGTCCATCGTGCTGGGGATGCGGCCGGAGATCGTCCAGAACTGCCTCATCTCCTTCTTCACGGACGAGATCTACCGGGCCCGGTCGAGCGACTGGACGGAGCTCGCGCCGAAGGTGGTGGCGCAGTTCCGGGCCGCGTGCTCGGAGAGCCCGGAGGACGAGGGGTTCCGGGCGGTGGTCGAGGAGGCCAGGGCGGCGAGTGCCGAGTTCGCGGAGCTGTGGGAGCAGCGGGACGTGATGCCGGGCGGTCAGACCCGGAAGGTCCTGGAGCATCCGCTGGCCGGCTCGCTCCACGTGGAGGCCACCCAGCTGAGGGTGCCGGCCCGGCCCGACCTGGTGATCGTGCTGCACACCCCGCTGCCGGAGGCGCGGACCGCCGAGAAGCTGGAGTGGCTGGTGTCGCCGGAGGGGCGGCGGGGGGCCATGTACCCGCTGGCGGGCTGAGCCGGCGCTCCGACCTATGCTCGCTCCATGACAATCGGCAGTGAGCATGGCGACCTCGGCCCCGAGGACCTGAAGATCATCACCTTGGCGCGCAGCGCCCGCGCCCGCAACGGAGTGCCCGAGGGCGCGGCCGTGCGGGACGAGACCGGCCGTACGTACGTGGCGGGCACGGTGGAGCTGGAGTCGCTGAAGCTGAGCGCGCTGCGGACCGCCGTGGCGATGGCGGTCGCGAGCGGGGCGCGGTCGCTGGAGGCGGCGGCCGTGGTGTCGGCCGCCGAGACCGCGTCCGAGGAGGA
This sequence comes from Streptomyces sp. NPDC007945, assembly GCF_042958885.1. Lineage (NCBI taxonomy): Bacteria > Bacillati > Actinomycetota > Actinomycetes > Kitasatosporales > Streptomycetaceae > Streptomyces > Streptomyces sp. NPDC007945. The sequence continues at coordinate 751,669 of NZ_JBIBJV010000001.1, read as the reverse complement.
CCGGGCGGCGGTGCGGGACCTGGGCGGGCCGGCGACGCCGGTGCTGCTCGCGGGGCCCGACGGGCAGCTGCGTTCGGCCCTCACGGCCGGTTGAGAGCGGCTTCCTCCCGCGGAGGGGTCCGGCCACGGCCGGACCCTTTGCGCGTTTGTGAAGGATCTCCGCGACTTCTCTTGCCTTCCCGTGCCGTCTGCGCGTCCATAGGCGGCGGACGGTCCGACGGTCCGTCAGATCTGCGCCATCCACGCAGCGCCCGCACCCCTGCGGTGCCCTGGCTCGCCGCCGCGGTGCTCGCCCTGGGGGCCGCCGGAGGCCTCGCGGGGTGGCGGATCCGACGCCACCGGGCCCGCCGGGGGCACTGAGTGCGTGACCGGGCCGCGCATCGGGGACAATGGCCCCCATGAGCGTGCGCAGTGAAGTGACCGATGAGAACACCGCCCCCCACCGGGCGGGCTTCGCCTGCTTCGTCGGGCGCCCCAACGCGGGCAAGTCCACCCTCACCAACGCTCTGGTCGGTCAGAAGGTGGCGATCACCTCCAACCGCCCCCAGACCACCCGGCACACCGTGCGCGGCATCGTGCACCGCCCGGAGGCCCAGCTGATCCTGGTCGACACCCCGGGCCTCCACAAGCCGCGCACCCTCCTCGGCGAGCGGCTCAACGACGTCGTCCGCACCACCTGGGCCGAGGTCGACGTCATCGGCTTCTGCCTGCCCGCCGACCAGAAGCTCGGCCCCGGCGACCGCTTCATCGCCAAGGAGCTCGCCGAGATCAAGAAGACCCCCAAGGTCGCCATCGTCACCAAGACCGACCTCGTCGACTCCAAGACCCTCGCCGAGCAGCTGATCGCCATCGACCAGCTCGGCCGCGAGCTCGGCATCGAGTGGGCGGAGATCGTGCCCGTCTCCGCCGTCGGCGACAAGCAGGTGCAGCTCGTCGCCGACCTGCTCATCCCGCTCCTTCCGAAGTCCCCGCCGCTCTACCCGGAGGGCGACCTCACGGACGAGCCGGAGCAGGTCATGGTCGCCGAGCTGATCCGCGAGGCCGCGCTCGAAGGCGTCCGCGACGAGCTGCCGCACTCCATCGCGGTCGTCGTCGAGGAGATGATCCCCCGCGAGGGCCGCCCCGCCGACCGGCCGCTGCTCGACATCCACGCCAACGTGTACATCGAGCGTCCCAGCCAGAAGGGCATCATCATCGGCCCCAAGGGCAGCCGCCTGAAGGAGGTCGGGATGAAGTCCCGCAAGCACATCGAGGCCCTCCTCGGCACCCCGGTCTTCCTCGACCTGCACGTCAAGGTCGCCAAGGACTGGCAGCGCGACCCCAAGCAGCTGCGCCGCCTCGGCTTCTAGCGGACCGCGCCGGACCGTCGACTCCCCGGCGGCGGCGTGCCAGCATGACGCCGTGACGGAGATCAGCAAGGGGGAGGGCCCGCCGGATCCCGGGCGGGCACGGCGGATCGAGGGCGTCGGCAAGTCGCCGGGCCCCGGCCCGGACCGGCATACGGCCCCGGGCCCGGGCACGGGCTCCGCGGCGGACGGCGCACCGGCCACCGGGGCAGGCTCGTCCGTCGGGGTCGGCTCGTCCGCCGGTTCCGGCCCGGCGGGGGAGGGCACCGCCCGGCCCCCGCACCGGATCGACCCGGCGGACGGCGGCTGGTGGGCGGACCCGATCGCCCCCTCGACCGCCCCCACCGCGGAGGCGGCCGCGGCCGTCGCCGGCCTCGGCGGCACCTTCGAGGACCTCGTGTACGCGGGGCGGGGCGGCGCCAGGTTCGCCATGGCGGAGACGGTCCCGCATGGGTACGTCCTGGTCGAGTTCGCCCGCACCGGCCGGGGCCACTTCGACCTCGACTCCATCGACTGGGACGGCAGGCCGGCCGTCGACCTCGGGGACTCGGACACGTCCCGGCGGTTCGAGCGGCGGGTGATGTGGTGCGACAACCTCTACCCGCTGCGCTTCCGCGTCGACTGCGACGACCGCGCCGAGTGGGTGATCGTGATCCGTCCCGTCGCCGGGGTGCGCCCGCTCGGCGAGGCCGCCACCGGGCGGGGCACCGAGGTGCTGCTGCACACCGGCGCCGCCGGCGAGCTGGTCTCCCGGCTGAGCCCGTCGAAGCCGCACGCGAGCCTCCGGGTCCGGGGCCACGGGCCGCGTCGTCCCGGCGCCCCCGCCCCGTCCCCGGCCCCGCTGGGCACCACCTACGGCCCGCCCCTGAGGGCCACCGGGAGGCTGCCCGAGGGACCGCTGCTCGTGGAGGTGCGGGAGGCGGACGGCGACTGGTCCCTGGAGGTGCGGGAGCCCCGGCCGCGCGAGGAGAGACGCCCCGGCTTCTGGGGCCGTCTGTTCGGACGCCGGGGGTATTGACCACGGGCGTCGTCACCGCCGGTGATGCCTACGCCCGGCTCACGCGCCCTCTTCGAGGACCCTCGTCACGAGGGCGCGCTGGGCGTCCGTGAGGTGCGGGTCGGCGCACCTCATGGTCCGGGCGTCGATCGTGATCTCGTAGGCGAAGCCGTCCGGGACGCGCCCGCCGTCCTCCGGCGCCGTGAGGACGGCGGAGGCCAGGGACTCCCACTCGGGGCCCGTGACCTCCACCTCCGCCGACCGCTCGATGCCCGCGAAACCACCGGTGCGCCGCACTCGAATCCGCATGGGCCCTGTCTACCAGCCCGGCTCAGTCGGTGGGGACGCCCACGGCCGCCCACGCCTTCGTCACGGCCTGGATCTCCGCCGCGTCGCCGTACCGCGCCTTGGCCGCCGCCACCGTGGCCGCCGCGAACTCGGCGAAGCGGGTCTCGGGGGTGAGGGCGCCGCCGGTCATCACGTCGTACCAGATCCGCCCGGCCCGGTCCCAGGCGTGGCCGCCGAGTTCGGTCGCCACCAGGTAGAAGGCGCGGTTGGGGATGCCGGAGTTGATGTGCACCCCGCCGTTGTCCTGGCCGGTGCGGACGTAGTCGTCCATGTGGGCCGGCTGCGGGTCCTTGCCGAGGACGTCGTCGTCGTACGCGGTTCCGGGCGCCTTCATGGAGCGCAGCGCCTTCCCCTCCACGTCCGGGTGGAAGAGCCCCTCGCCGATCAGCCAGTCGGCCTGGTCGGCGGTCTGGCCGAGCGCGTACTGCTTCACCAGCGAGCCGAAGACGTCGGAGACGGACTCGTTGAGCGCGCCGGACTGGCTGAAGTACTCCAGGTTCGCCGTGTACTGGGTGAAGCCGTGCGCCAGTTCGTGGCCGATGACGTCCACGGGAAGGGTGAAGTCGAGGAAGATCTCGCCGTCGCCGTCGCCGAACACCATCTGCTCGCCGTTCCAGAAGGCGTTGCCGTACTTCTCGTCGTAGTGGACGGTCGCGAGCAGCGGGAGGCCGGCGCCGTCCATGGAGTCCCGCCCGAAGGCGTCCCGGAAGAGCGCGAAGGTGGCGCCGAGGCCCGCGTAGGCGCGGTTGACGGTGGCGTCGGCCGTCGCCTCGTCGCCCTCGTCGCGGACCTTCACCCCGGGCAGCCTGGTGCGGCGCTGGGCGTCGAACACGGTCCGGTGCGGGGCCGTGGGTTCCGCGGACGGTGCGGCGGCGCCGGCGGCCGCACCGGACCGGATCCGGGCCGCGCGGGCGGAGGCGTCGGTGATCAGGGTGCGGCGGGCGGCCTCGGCGACGGCGGGGTTCGCCGAGGCCGCGAGGTGCTCCAGGAGGTGGGGCGGCACGATCGTGCAGAAGGACGAGGTCATAGCGGCAATGTGGCACTGCGCGACGGACCTGTCACGAGAAGTGACGGAGATTGGTGAAATGGAGTGATGGGTCACCTTCAGGGCTTGACGACAGGGCCGTCCCGCATACTGAAACAGGACGTCCGCCTTCCCCCGGCCTGGGCTATGGTGACGCACATCATGCGTTTCGGGCTGCTTCTCCTTAGCTGCCGCGGCGAGGGCCTGTAGTCGTAGGCCGACCCCCTCCCCGCGGGTTTCGGTGTTGCGTTCGACAGTCGGCCGTCCCTTCCAAGGACCCCCCGAGGAGCCCTACGCAATGTCTCAGTCGCCCTTCATCAGCCGTCCGACGCCGGTCACCAACGCGACGCACACGCAGAAGCCGTCCGGGATGCCGATCCACAAGTACGGCCGCTACGAGGCCGTCGAGATCCCCGACCGCACCTGGCCCGAGCGACGCGTCACCAAGGCCCCCCGCTGGCTGTCGACCGACCTGCGCGACGGCAACCAGGCCCTGATCGACCCGATGTCCCCGGCCCGCAAGCGCGAGATGTTCGACCTGCTGGTACGCCTGGGCTACAAGGAGATCGAGGTCGGCTTCCCGTCCTCCGGCGACACCGACTTCGCCTTCGTCCGCTCCATCATCGAAGAGGGCGCGATCCCGGACGACGTCACCATCTCCGTCCTGACCCAGGCCCGCGAGGACCTGATCGAGCGGACCGTGGAGTCCCTGGTCGGCGCCAAGCGCGCCACCGTCCACCTGTACAACGCCACCGCGCCGACCTTCCGCCGGGTCGTCTTCCGCGGCTCCAAGGACGACATCAAGCAGATCGCCGTCGACGGCACCCGCCTGGTGATGGAGTACGCCGAGAAGCTGCTGGGCCCGGAGACCACCTTCGGCTACCAGTACAGCCCGGAGATCTTCACCGACACCGAGCTGGACTTCGCCCTGGAGGTCTGCGAGGCCGTCTGCGACGTGTGGCAGCCCGGGCCCGGCCGCGAGATCATCCTCAACCTGCCCGCCACCGTGGAGCGTTCGACGCCGTCCACGCACGCGGACCGCTTCGAGTGGATGTCCCGCAACCTGACCCGCCGCGAGTACATCTGCCTGTCCGTCCACCCGCACAACGACCGCGGCACCGCCGTGGCGGCGGCCGAACTGGCCCTGATGGCCGGCGCCGACCGCATCGAGGGCTGCCTGTTCGGCCAGGGCGAGCGCACCGGCAACGTCGACCTGGTCACCCTGGGCATGAACCTGTTCAGCCAGGGCGTCGACCCGCAGATCGACTTCTCGCAGATCGACGAGATCCGCCGCACCAGCGAGTACTGCAACCAGATGGAGGTCCACCCGCGCCACCCCTACGCGGGCGACCTGGTCTACACCGCCTTCTCCGGCTCCCACCAGGACGCCATCAAGAAGGGCTTCGACGCCATGGAGGCCGACGCGGCCGCCCGGGGCAGGACCGTCGACGAGATCGAGTGGGCCGTCCCGTACCTGCCCATCGACCCGAAGGACGTCGGCCGCTCCTACGAGGCCGTCATCCGGGTCAACTCGCAGTCCGGCAAGGGCGGCATCGCGTACGTCCTGAAGAACGACCACAAGCTGGACCTGCCCCGCCGGATGCAGATCGAGTTCTCCCGGATCATCCAGGCCAAGACCGACGCCGAGGGCGGCGAGGTCACCCCGGCGCAGATCTGGTCCGTCTTCCAGGACGAGTACCTGCCCAACCCGGACAACGCCTGGGGCCGCATCCAGCTGCGCTCCGGCCAGTCCACCTCGGACACGGACGGCACCGACACCCTGCGCGTCGAGGCGGTCGTCGACGGCGTCGACACCGTCCTGACCGGCTCCGGCAACGGTCCGATCTCCGCCTTCTTCGACGCCCTGCAGTCGATCGGCGTGGACGCCCGCCTGCTGGACTACCAGGAGCACACCATGAGCGAGGGCGCCTCCGCGCAGGCCGCCTCCTACATCGAGTGCGCCATCGACGGCCGGGTGCTGTGGGGCATCGGCATCGACGCCAACACCACCCGCGCCTCCCTGAAGGCGGTCATCTCGGCGGTCAACCGCTCCGCGCGCTGACCCCGCACCGGCGCACGGCGCCCCGCCCCCGCGGAGGGGGAGGGGCGCCGTGCGCCGTCTTCGCGCCCCGCCCCGCCCGCCGGCGCGACCACCCCGAAGGGTGATCTCGCGACGACGGGTTCGGCCATCGGCCCCGGCGCCGGCGGGGCCTCCGTCGGCGCCCTTCCGCCCGGTGAAGGCCGCCTGGCCTTCGCGAAGCGGCGCCGCCGGGCCGAAACCCCGGTGTCACGTCTCGGCCATCTCCGGTGCGAAGTACGGACGAGGTGCTGACGTCACATCAAGGATGTGGCTAACATCACGCCAACGCACCGGCAGTGCAGCCGGGCCGTTGAGGAGGTGCGCGTGCGTTCTGCCAGGAAAACACGTGGTGGGAAGCTGACCGTCTGCGGGATCCGCACCTCCTGGAACACCATCGGCGACGGCGAGTTCTTCTGCGAGGAGTGCGGCGGCGACCGCAACTACCGCCGGCGCACCGGCCGCCGCCGGTTCGCCGTCCTCGGCGTCCCGCTCGTCCCCCGGGGCTGTACCGGGCCGGTGGTGGAGTGCGCCGCGTGCCGGACCCGCTTCGGCACCGAGGTCCTGCAGCGGCCCACCACCGGCCGGTTCTCGGCCATGCTGCGGGACGCCGTCCACACCGTCGCCCTCGCCGTCCTCGCGGCCGGCGGCACCGGCTCCCGCGAGGTCCTCGACCGGGCCGTGCGGGCCGTCCGCTCCGCCGGGTACGCCGACTGCACGGCCGTCCAGCTCGTCGACCTGGTCGAGGCGCTGGAGGCGGACACCGGGCGCTTCATGCCCGAGATCAACCCCGAGGGCGCCCTCCTCGCCATCGAGATCCACGAGGCCGTCGCCCCGCTCACCCCGCACCTGGAGCCGGCCGGCCGGGAGGCCCTGCTGCTCCAGGCGGCCGGGATCGCGCTGGCCGACGGCGGCTACAGCCCGGCCGAGCAGGAGGTCCTGGGCACCGTCGGCACGGCGCTCGGCCTGCCGCCCGAGGACGTCCTGCGGCTGCTCGCCACCGCGCGCACCGTCTCCTGAGCCCCGGCCCGACGTTCCGGTCGAGCCGGAACACGCCGTCCGGGGCGCCGGAGCCCAGGGAGCTCCCGCATCCACCGCCTCGGAGCGCGGGCGCGGCACAGGGCGGCGGGCGTCGGGCACGGCTCCGAGCCCCTCGAAGCGGTCCCGGGCGACGGCGAGCCCGAGGCGTTCGGCCGCCGCAGCGAGGCGAGCCTCGCGGGCGACGGGCGTGCCTGCCCCCGGGCCCGGGCGACCACGGGGTGGGACACGGACCTCATCCCTTCCGGTCCGTCCAGCCTCGGACCGGACGCGGGGAGGGGGCACCCGGTGGGTGCCCCCTCCCCGCGCGGTGTCGTGTCGGCTCAGTCGATGGCGCCGCTGGCGCGGAGCATGTCCTCGCGCTCGACGATCTTCACGCGCTCGCGGCCCTGCGGCTCGCCCAGTGCCTTCTCGGCGGCGTCGAGCGCGTACCAGCCCTCCCACGTGGTGTAGGTGAGGCCCTTCTCCTCCAGGAAGGCGACGATCGCGTCGGCCTCCGGGCTGGCCGGGGTGAGGAGCCGGCCGGCGGCGAAGTCCTCCAGGAGGTTCGCGACGGTCTCGTTGGCGTCGCCCTTGGTGTGGCCGATGAGGCCGACCGGGCCGCGGCGGATCCAGCCGGTGACGTAGGTGGAGGCCATGTGCTCGTCGCCCTCCATGACCCGGCCGCCCTGGTCCGGGACGGTGCCGCTGACGGTGTCCCAGGGGAGCTTGGGCAGCTCGTCGGAGAGGTAGCCGACGGCGCGGTACACGGACTGGACGTCCCAGTCGGTGGTGACGCCGGTGCCCTTCACGTTCCCGGTGCCGTCGAGTTCGGTGCGCTCGGTGCGCAGGCCGACGACCTGGCCGTTCTCGCCGAGGATCTCGACGGGGGACTCGAAGAAGTGCAGGAAGAGCTTGTGGGGGCGGTCGCCAACGTCGCGGATCGCCCAGTTCTCCAGGGTCTTGGCGACCATGTCGGTCTGCTTGTTCTTGCGGCGCTCGGCGATCGAGCCCTCGTCGTAGTCGATGTCCTCGGGGTTGACGATGACCTCGATGTTCGGCGAGTGGTCGAGCTCGCGCAGCTCCATGGGGCTGAACTTGGCCTGCGCCGGGCCGCGGCGCCCGAAGACGTGGATCTCGACGGCCTTGTTGGCCTTCAGACCCTCGTGGACGTTGGCGGGGATCTCGGTCGGCAGCAGCTCCTCGGCGGTCTTGGCGAGGATGCGGGCGACGTCGAGGGCGACGTTGCCGACGCCGAGGACGGCGACCTTCTCGGCGGACAGGTCCCAGGTGCGCGGGACGTCCGGGTGGCCGTCGTACCAGGAGGCGAAGTCGGCGGCGCCGAACGAGCCGTTCAGCTCGACGCCGGGGATCCTCAGCTCGCGGTCGAACATGGCGCCGGTGGAGAAGACCACCGCGTCGTAGAAGGACCGCAGGTCGTCGAGGTGGACGTCGGTGCCGTAGTTCACGTTGCCGAAGAGGCGGACCTGCGGCTTGTCGAGGACCTGGTGGAGGGCGGTGATGATGCCCTTGATCCGCGGGTGGTCGGGGGCGACGCCGTAGCGGATGAGGCCGAAGGGGGCCGGCATCCGCTCGAAGATGTCGATGGACACGCCCGGCTCGGTGGCGGTGTCGGACTTCAGCAGCGCGTCGGCGGCGTAGATGCCGGCGGGGCCGGCGCCGACGATCGCGACCCGGAGGGGGCGGGGCATGACTGGTTCCCTTCGCATACGGGGTGCGGCGGAGCCGCCGGCACTTAGGCCACCCTAATTAACCGCGTGGGGGAAGCGGTACCCGACCCTGGTCTATGCCCTCATAAGGCAGACTTATGACTTCTCAAAGTCACCCTGGGGTGCTGAACGAGGACACGGTCAGCAGCCCGAGCGCGACCGTGCCCGCGATTCCGCAGACGAGCAGGAAGCCGCCGCCGACCGTGTTCACCAGCCGCGTGAACGGCGGCGAGGGCACGAGCACGTCCGCCGGGTCCTCCGGCGGGTGGAACACGGTGATGGCCGCGCCGGCCATGCCGTGGACGAAGATCCGGTAGTCGCCGGTCCCGTCGGGGTAGACGTACGCGCCCGGCGAGGTGGCCCGGGTGGCGGTCACCGCGACCCCGTGCCGCTCCAGCCACCGCTCGCGCCGGCTGTGCCCGACCCCGTAGGCGCCGAATCCGAGCGCCAGCCAGCTCATGCCGCCCACCGGGATCTCCACGATGACGACGTCCCAGTGGCCCAGGGATCCGGCGACCACCGCGAGCACGATCAGCGCGAGCAGATGAGCGAGGACGCCCCGGAGGAGCCGGCGGGCGAACCTGTGGCGCCACCTCGGGGCCAGCGAGCGGATCGCGGCGAAGCGGGCGCCGTCGACGTCGTCGTTGTCCGTCCGCTTGGCGAGCAGCTCGTTGATCGTGTCGGCGAAGAGGACCGCCTCGTCCGGGTCGACGCCGTCGATCCGGTGGACGCGCGGCGTCGCCCCGGCCTTCGCCCGCAGTTCGATCAGGACCGTCCGGCCCTCGGCGCGGAGCCGGCCGAGCCCGTCGGCCGTGAAGACGATCTGTTCCGTCGGGAGGTCGAGGACCAGGCCTTCGTTCTCGGCGGACAGAGCGGTCCCGTCCCGGCCCACGAGGACCGGGAGGGAGGCGATGGGTATCGGCATGAGCATGATCGTAGAGCCGGGAAGGGGCCCGGGTCAGCCCCTTGCGGCGAACACCGCCAGGGCGATCAGCAGCACGGCCGCGGCCACGACCACGGCGGCCGCGACGGGCTTCCAGGGCCCGCCGCGGGCCCCGGCCGGCCCGGCGGACTCCGGGGCGGCGGGCGTGCGGGTGACGACGAGCGCGGCGCCGTCGGGGGCGGGGTCGGCGGGGAGCGCGGCCGTCACGGCCTCCGCGAAGGCGAGCGCGGCGGCCTCGTCGACGCCGGTGACGCGGTAGATCGTCGGCTCGTTCGCGCCCGAGGCCGTCAGGACGACCGCCAGCGACCGCCCCTCGGCGTGGACGAAGGAGATCGCCGCCAGCGGTATGTGGTGTTCCTTGTCCGGCCGGCACAGGGTGACCGGCCCGCCGGAGAAGTGGAGAACCGATTCGCCACCGTGCAGGACCAGAGAAGGGGTGGCCGTCATCGTCCGCGTTCCTCCGCCGCCGTCGGTCGGACCCGGGGCGCCTCCGGGCGGCAGGGCGACGCTCCCGCGCCGATCGTAGGGGCACCGGCCCGCCCCGCACCACGTCCGGGTCCCCGGAAGGCTTCCCGACCGGGGCCGTCCCGCGCGCTCCCTTCGCGCGCCCCCGGCGCACGCCGGAGCGAAAACCGAAGGCGCCGGGAACAATTCCCCGACGCCCCGGGACGGCAGTTCGACAATCCTCCGGATTTACGGGACTTCAGCGATTCCACGACCGACCCGACGGCCGCGAATCGAATCATCCGCTCGAACATCCCGCCCCCGTCGACGTGCGGGAACGTCCCGAACTCCCCTGGTGCGTCCGACGATTCTACGGAGCACGGGTCCCCCGGGAGTGGGGAAGCGGGAAATGGATTCAGAAAGGCATACGTTGGTGAAGGAAGACACCAGAAGAGAACGACCACGGGGGAAGTCGGAGCGAGCGCGGCGCGCGGAGCCGGAATCGCGCCGGAGCGGCGCGGAGGGAATCCCCTCCGCCCGACCGGCGGCAGCCGGCCCCGCCGCTCCGCCGTCCCCTCGGCCGCTCCTTCGCAAGGGACACCGCACGGTGGCCCGGCCCGGCGCACCCCGCCGGCCCGGGGCCGCCGAGGAGGAGGGCCGGTCATGGCACTGCAGATCGGTGCGTACGTCGTCGAGATCCGCACCGGACGGGTCGCGAGGGTGATGGGCCACGAGGGCCCCTACGTCCAGATCCGCCCGCTCGGCGGCGGGCGGGAGTGGGACGTGGCCCCCGAGGAGGTCCGCGAGGCCACCTCCGCGGAGCGCCTCAGCGCCGCCACCGCGCACGCCAACGCCCGCAGCCGCGGCGAGGTCCCCTGAAGCGGCGGGCTCCCCCGGAGACGGGCGGCCCGCGCCGCCGCCCCCGTACGGGAGAATGGGCCCCATGAGTCTGTTCCGTGACGACGGCGTCGTGCTGCGCACCCAGAAGCTGGGCGAGGCGGATCGCATCATCACGATCCTCACGCGCGGCCACGGGCGGGTGCGGGCCGTCGCGCGCGGCGTGCGGCGGACCAAGTCCAAGTTCGGGGCACGGCTCGAACCCTTCTCCCACGTGGACGTGCAGTTCTTCGCCCGGGGCAGCGACCTCGTCGGCCGCGGCCTGCCGCTCTGCACCCAGAGCGAGACCATCGCCGCGTACGGCGGCGGCATCGTCACCGACTACGCCCGCTACACCGCCGGCACCGCCATGCTGGAGACGGCGGAGCGCTTCACCGACCACGAGGGAGAGCCGGCCGTCCAGCAGTACCTCCTGCTCGTCGGCGGACTGCGGACCCTCGCCCGCGGCGAGCACGCCCCCCACCTCATCCTCGACGCCTTCCTCCTCCGCTCCCTCGCCGTCAACGGCTACGCGCCCAGCTTCTCGGACTGCGCGAAATGCGGCCTCGACGGCCCGCACCGCTTCTTCTCGGTCGGCGCGGGCGGCGTCATATGCGGCGACTGCCGCGTACCCGGAAGCGTCGTACCCTCGGCGGAGGCCATCGGCCTGCTCAGCGCCCTGCTCACCGGCGACTGGGCGACGGCGGACGCGTGCGAGCCGCGTCACGTCAGGGAGGGCAGCGGACTCGTGTCCGCCTATCTGCACTGGCACCTGGAGCGCGGCCTGCGCTCCCTGCGGTACGTAGAGAAAAGCTAGGAGAGACCACGTCATGGCCATCGCACGACTCCTCGGGCGCCAGCGTCGGGAGTACAGGACCCCCGAGCCGCACCCGTCCGGCGCCCGCCCGCCGAAGCTGCAGAGCGAGCTCGTGCCGCAGCACGTCGCGATCGTCATGGACGGCAACGGCCGCTGGGCCAAGGAGCGCGGACTGCCCCGCACCGAGGGGCACAAGGTCGGCGCCGAGCAGGTGCTCGACGTGCTCCAGGGCGCCATCGAGATGGGCGTCGGCGCGATCTCGCTCTACGCCTTCTCCACCGAGAACTGGAAGCGCTCCCCCGAGGAGGTGCGCTTCCTGATGAACTTCAACCGCGACTTCATCCGCAAGACCCGCGACCAGCTCGACGAGCTCGGCATCCGGGTCCGCTGGGTGGGCCGCATGCCCAAGCTGTGGAAGTCGGTCGCCAAGGAGCTCCAGGTCGCCCAGGAGCAGACCAAGGACAACACGAAGCTCACGCTCTACTTCTGCATGAACTACGGCGGGCGCGCCGAGCTCACGGACGCGGCGCAGGCGCTCGCCGAGGACGTCAGGGCGGGCCGGCTCGACCCGGCGAAGATCACCGAGAAGACGATCCAGAAGTACCTGTACTACCCGGACATGCCGGACGTCGACCTCTTCCTGCGGCCCAGCGGCGAGCAGCGCACCTCCAACTACCTGATCTGGCAGAGCGCGTACGCCGAGATGGTCTTCCAGGACGTGCTGTGGCCCGACTTCGACCGCCGCGACCTGTGGCGCGCCTGCGTCGAGTACGCCCAGCGCGACCGCCGCTTCGGCGGCGTCGACCCGGCGGACCTCGCCGTCCTCGACAAGGCGTAGGCGGCCGGCGGGAGAGCGGAACGGGCCCGCACCGGAATCGTCCGGTGCGGGCCCGTTCCCTGTCGGCTCCCGGCTACTTCGCCGCGCACTCCGCGCAGGTGCCGAAGATCTCGACGGTGTGCGCCACGTTCACGAAGCCGTGCTCCGCCGCGACCGTCTCGGCCCACTGCTCCACCATCGGGCCCTCGACCTCGACGGCCTTGCCGCAGGCGCGGCAGACGAGGTGGTGGTGATGGTCGTCGGACGAGCAGCGGCGGTAGACGGTCTCGCCGTCGCTGGTGCGCAGCGCGTCCACCTCGCCCGCGTCCGCGAGGGACTGGAGGGTGCGGTAGACGGTCGTCAGGCCGACGGAGTCGCCGCGGTGCTTGAGCATGTCGTGCAGCTCCTGGGCGCTGCGGAACTCGTCCACCTCGCTCAGCGCGGCCGACACGGCAGCGCGCTGCCTGGTCGAGCGGCCGCGTACGGGGGGTCCTGCCGTCGCCACGGGGGCCTCCTTGATGTATCCGTTGCCCCCGCCATTCTGCCAGTCCCCCCTGGGCCCGGTCAGACCCTGACGTCGTCGGTCGGTTCGCGCCCCGCGGGGACCGTGGTGTCGCAGCCGTCGACGGCCGCCGCCGCGGCGGCCCGGGCCCGCCGGCGGGCGAGCGGGGCGGCGAGGAGGGTGAGGAGGACGAACACGCCGATCGCGTAGAGGACGATCGTCGAGCCGGGCGGGACGTCGGCGTAGTACGTGGTGACGGTGCCGGCCAGGGTGACGGTGACGCCCGTCGCCACGGCGATCACGAAGGTGGCCCGGAAGGACTTCGTCAGCTGCTGGGCGGCCGCGACCGGGACCACCATCAGCGCGCTGACCAGGAGCAGGCCGACGACCCGCATGGCGACCGTGACGGTGACGGCGGCGGTGACCGCGATCAGCAGGTTGAGCAGCCGCACCGGCAGTCCGGTGACCCGGGCGAACTCCTCGTCCTGGCTGACGGCGAAGAGCTGCCGGCGCAGTCCGACGGTGACCAGGACCACGAAGGCGGCCAGGACCGAGATGGCGGTGACGTCCTCGGACGAGACGGTGGACAGCGAGCCGAAGAGGTACGAGGTGAGGTTGGCGTTGGAGCCGGTCGGCGAGAGGTTGATCAGCAGCACGCCGCCGGCCATGCCGCCGTAGAAGAGCAGGGCGAGCGCGAGGTCGCCGCGGGTCTTGCCGTACGCCCGGATCAGCTCCATGGCGACGGAGCCCGCGACGGCGACGAGGGTCGCCATCCAGACCGGGCTGGAGTTGAGCAGGAAGCCGAGGCCGACGCCGGTCATGGCCACGTGGCCGATGCCGTCGCCCATCAGCGCCTGGCGGCGCTGGACGAGGTAGATGCCGACGGCGGGGGCGGTGATGCCGACGAGGACGGCCGCGAGGAGCGCCCGCTGCATGAAGGCAGGTTCGAGGAAGTCCATGGTCAGGTCAGCAGTCCCGTGCGGAGCGGCTCTCCGGCCGCGTGGGGGTGGACGTGGTCGTGGCCGGGCAGGGCGTGCTGCCCGAGGGCCTCGGGCGGCGGGCCGTCGTGGACGACGCAGCCGTCGCGGAGGACGACCGCGCGGTCGATGAGGGGCTCCAGCGGGCCGAGTTCGTGGAGGACGAGGAGGACCGAGGTCCCGCCGGCGACCTGCTCGCGCAGGGTCTCGGCGAGGATCTCCTGGCTGGCGAGGTCGACGCCGGCCATCGGCTCGTCCATGATCAGCAGTTCGGGTTCGGAGGCGAGCGCGCGGGCGATGAGGACCCGCTGGTGCTGGCCGCCGGAGAGCGCGGAGACGGAGTCCCCGGCGCGGTCGGCGAGCCCGACGAGGTCGATGGCCCGCTGGACGGCGGCCTTGTCGGCCTTGGTCGCCCAGCCGAACTTCCGGCGGGAGAGCCGGCCGGAGGAGACGACCTCGCGGATGGTGGCGGGGACGCCGGCGGCGGCCGTGGTGCGCTGAGGGACGTAGCCGACCCGGGCCCAGTCGCGGAACCGCTTCCGCTCGGTGCCGAACAGCTCGATGGAGCCGCCGGTCAGCGGTACCTGGCCGATGACCGCGCGGACGGCGGTGGATTTGCCGGAGCCGTTGGCGCCGAGCAGGGCGACGACCTCGCCGCGGCGGACGGTGAGGTCGACGCCGCGCAGCACGGGCCGGGCGCCGAGCGCCGCGGTGGCGCCGCGGACGGAGATGACGGGGTCGTCGTCGCGCACGGTGGGGTCCTCCTACTTGGCGCCGAGGGCGGTCTTGAGCGCGGCGAGGTTCGCGCGCATGACCTCGATGTAGTCATCGCCCTCGGACCGGTCCGTGATTCCCTCCAGCGGGTCGAGGACGTCGGTCTTCAGACCGGTGTCCCGCGCCAGGGTCTTCGCGGTCTTGTCGCTCGCGAGGGTCTCGAAGAAGACGGTGGTCACCTTGTCCTCCTTCGCGATGTCCTGGAGTTGCTTGACGCGGGCGGGGCTCGGCTCCGACTCGGGGTCGACGCCGGAGATGCCCTCCTGGTCCAGGTGGTAGCGCTCGGCGAGGTAGCCGAAGGCGGAGTGGGTGGTGATGAAGGTGCGGGTCGCGGTGTTCTTCAGGCCCGTCTCGAACTCGGTGTCCAGGTCGCCGAGCTTCTTCACCAGGGCGGCGGTGTTCTTCTCGTAGTCGGCGGCGTGGTCGGGGTCGGCCTTCGCGAAGGCGGCGCCGACGCCCTTGGCGACCTCGGCGTACTTCACGGGGTCGAGCCAGACGTGGGGGTCGGCGCCGGCCTCGGAGCCGTGGTCGTGCCCCTCGTGGGACGCCTCGCCGTGCTCCTCGCCCGCGTGCTCCTCGCCCTCGTGCGCGTGCCCCTCGCCGGTGCCGTGGGCTTCGAGGGTGGTGAGGGTGGCGGCGTCGACCGTGTGCTTCACGCCGGCCTGGGCGATGGCCTCGTCGACGGCGGGCTGGA
Organism: Streptomyces sp. NPDC007945; assembly: GCF_042958885.1. Classification (NCBI taxonomy): domain Bacteria; kingdom Bacillati; phylum Actinomycetota; class Actinomycetes; order Kitasatosporales; family Streptomycetaceae; genus Streptomyces; species Streptomyces sp. NPDC007945. The sequence goes on along the minus strand of NZ_JBIBJV010000001.1, from coordinate 736,286 downwards.
CGCCCTTGAGGTAGAGGAGGACGTCGGCGTCGGAGAGCTCGCCGATCTGCCGGGGCTTGAGCTCCAGGTCGTGGGGCTCGACGCCGGGCTTGGTCAGGGTCTGGACGGCCACGTGGCCGCCGCCTATCTGCTCGGCGAGGTACTGCACCGGGTAGAACGACGCGACGACGTCCAGCTTGCCGTCCGTCCCCTTGTCGGCGGCCGAGGAGTCCCCGCCGCAGGCGGTGAGGGTGACGAGGCCCAGGGCGACGGCTCCGGCGACGGCGGTGGTGGGTATCAGACGGCGTACGTTCATGACACTCATTTTCAACAAAATTGGAAACGGTTGTCAATTGCCCGGGGCGGTTCAGGGGTGTGGTCCCGGCCACCCCGGAGCGACCGGCATACCGATTTGATACCGGGCCCATGGGCGCCGGTAACCTGTGGCATTCGCACTTCGTCGTCGTAATGAAGAGAGCACCGTGGCCGCCGACAAGATCGACACCATCGTCAGCCTGAGCAAGCGCCGTGGCTTCGTTTTCCCCTGCAGTGAGATCTACGGCGGTCAGCGCGCCGCCTGGGACTACGGACACCTGGGCGTCGAGCTCAAGGAGAACATCAAGCGCCAGTGGTGGCGTTACATGGTCACCTCGCGCGAGGACGTCGTCGGCATCGACTCGTCGGTCATCCTGGCGACCGAGGTCTGGGAGGCCTCCGGTCACGTCGCGACCTTCACCGACCCGCTCACCGAGTGCACCTCCTGCCACAAGCGCTTCCGCGCCGACCACCTGGAGGAGGCGTACGAGGAGAAGCACGGCCGTCTCCCCGAGAACGGCCTCGCCGACCTCAACTGCCCCCACTGCGGCAACAAGGGCACCTTCACCGAGCCGAAGAACTTCTCCGGCCTGCTCTCCACCCACCTCGGCCCGACCCAGGACTCCGGCTCCATCGCCTACCTGCGTCCCGAGACCGCCCAGGGCATCTTCACCAACTTCGCCCAGGTGCAGACGACCGCGCGGAAGAAGCCCCCGTTCGGCATCGCGCAGATGGGCAAGTCCTTCCGGAACGAGATCACTCCGGGCAACTTCATCTTCCGGACCCGCGAGTTCGAGCAGATGGAGATGGAGTTCTTCGTCAAGCCGGGCGAGGACGAGCAGTGGCAGGAGTACTGGATGCAGCAGCGCTGGAACTGGTACACCGACCTCGGCCTGCGCGAGGAGAACATGCGCTGGTTCGAGCACCCGCAGGAGAAGCTCTCCCACTACTCGAAGCGCACCGCCGACATCGAGTACCGCTTCTCCTTCGGCGGCAGCGAGTGGGGCGAGCTGGAGGGCGTCGCCAACCGCACCGACTACGACCTGACCGCCCACTCCAAGGCGTCCGGCGCCAACCTGACGTACCTGGACCAGGAGTCCGGCGAGCGCTACACGCCGTACGTCATCGAGCCCGCCGCCGGTGTCGGCCGCACCATGCTCGCCTTCCTCCTCGACGCGTACACCGAGGACGAGGCCCCCAACGCCAAGGGCGTCATGGAGAAGCGCGTCGTCATGCGCTTCGACCACCGCCTGGCCCCGGTCAAGGCCGCGGTCCTGCCGCTCTCCCGCAACGCGCAGCTCTCCCCGAAGGCCAAGGGCCTCGCGGCGGACCTGCGGCAGAACTGGAACATCGACTTCGACGACGCCGGCGCCATCGGCCGCCGCTACCGCCGCCAGGACGAGATCGGCACCCCGTACTGCATCACCGTCGACTTCGACACCCTCGAGGACAACGCGGTGACCGTGCGCGAGCGCGACACCATGAAGCAGGAGCGCGTCTCCCTGGACCAGATCCAGGGCTACCTCGCCACCCGCCTCATCGGCTGCTGAACCGGACGGCCGCGTCACCCGCGGAGGAGCCCCCGGTCCGGACCCGGACCGGGGGCTCCCCCGCGTCCGGGAACGGAAAACCGGGTGCGCCGGGCCCGCCCGCACCGCTACCGTGCGGGCATGCACGCACATCTCCCGATCTACGAGTGAGAGCGGCGCCGCCCCGGCGGACCGACGACCACCGCACACCTCACCGAAGGGGAGCACCCCATGGCCAAGGGCCGTAACAACCTCCTCGGCGTCGGCGGACAGCGCAAGAAGCTGTCCCGCGCCGAACAGAACGGCGCCCGGCAGGGCCGCGCCGCCGACCTCCGCTCCGCGGAGGAGAAGAAGCAGGACCTCCTCCAGAAGATGCGCGAGCGCAACCAGGACGGCGCCGCCGAGTAGCAGACCGCACCGGAGGGCCCGGGCCGCACGCCAGCGGCCCGGGCCCTCCGTCGTGTCCGCTCAGGCCGTCGTCCTCGGCAGACGGAGCGCGTACGCGGCGGTGAAGAGGGCCAGCGCCAGCTGGACGAGGAGGGTCGCCGCCAGGGCCGTGCCCATCGGGACCGTCGCCGCCAGCGTCAGGAAGAGCGACCCCAGCGTCGCCACGCCCAGCGCGAGCGCCGCCTGCTGGGTCGTGACCATGACCCCGCTCCCCACGCCCGCCCGGTCCGCCGGGACCTCGGCGAGGACCACCCGGAACAGGACCGGCAGCTGGAGCCCCTGGCCGAGGCCCGCCACCGCCATGCCCGGGGCCAGCGTCCACGGGGTGACGTCCGGCCAGGAGGACCAGGCAGTCCAGGCCATCGTGCCGAGGCCGGCCGCCTGGAGCAGGGCGCCCGCCGGGACGACCCGGGTGCCCCAGCGGGCCACCAGACGGGGCCCCGCGAGCGAGGCGGCGAAGAAGGCGAGCGCCATCGGCGCGAGGGCCGCGCCCGAGGCGACCGGCCCCAGCTCCAGGCCCTGCTGGAGGGCGATCGCGATCACCAGGATGAAGCCGCCGAAGCCGCCCGAGAGGGGCAGGACGAGGACGAGGCCCCGGCGGAGCGGGGTCAGGCGGAGGAGGGACGGCGGGACCAGCGGCGTGCCGCCCCGGAGCTCCGCGCGCCGCTCCGTGCGCCAGAACGCCGCCGCGAGCAGCGGGAAGGCGGCGAGCGCGCCCCACGTCCACAGCGGCCATCCCGCCGCCCTGCCCTCCGTCAGCGGGGCGAGCAGCGACACCAGGGTCAGGGCCAGCAGGACCGTGCCCCGGACGTCCAGGGGCGCCGGGGCCGCCGCCCGGGTCTCCGGGACCGTGCGGAGCGCCAGCGGCAGGACGAGCAGCACCGCCGGCACGTTCACCAGGAAGACCGCCCGCCAGCCGAGCCCCGCCACGTCCGCGGCGACCAGCAGCCCGCCCAGGATCTGGCCGGTGACGAACGCGAGCCCGGTGGTCGCCCCGTACAGGCCGATCGCCCGGGCCCGGCGGGCGCCTGTCGTCGAGGAGTGAAGGGTGGCGAGCACCTGCGGGAGCAGCAGCGCAGCCGTGGCACCCTGTGCCACCCGGGCCGCGACCAGCGCCCAGGCAGTCGGGGCGAGCCCGCAGAGCAGGGACGTCGCGCCGAAGGCCACCAGGCCCGCGAGGAAGAGCCGCCGTCGGCCGAAGAGGTCGCCGAGCCGGCCGCCGAGAACCAGCAGGACCGCGTACGCCAGGCCGTATCCGGCCACGACCAGTTCGAGGAGCGACTCGTCCGCGCCGAGGTCGCCGCCGATGGACGGCAGCGCGACGTTGACGATGAAGAAGTCGACCAGGGGCAGCGCGGCCCCCAGGAGGACGGTGGACAGCCCCAGGGAGCCGAGGGCCGGCGCCGGGGCGCCCGGGACGGGGACGGGGGGACGGGTGCGGGAGGGGTGGGTCGTCGTGGTCACGTCTCGACCTTCGGCGCCCCGCCTGCCTGGTACCAGAGTCTTCTCATCCTGGTACCGGGACTGCCTGGCACCGGACTCCGCGGGCGGGCAGGCTGGGATCATGAGCATCGTCGTGACGACCGGTCCCGAGGCCCGGCGGCGGGAACTGGCCGCCTTCCTGCGCAGCCGGCGCGAGCGCGTCACCCCCGAAGAGGTCGGCCTGGTCCGGGGCCGCCGGCGCCGCACCCCCGGCCTGCGCCGCGAGGAGGTCGCCCAGCTCTCCGCCGTCGGCGTCACCTGGTACACGTGGATCGAGCAGGCCCGGGACATCCAGGTCTCCCCGCAGGTCCTCGACGCCCTCGCCGGGGCCCTCCTCCTCGACCCGACCGAGCGCGCCCACCTCTTCGCCCTCGCCGGACAGCCCGACCCCCGGCCCGGCCTGCCCAGCCCGGCCGTCACGCCCGCCGTGCGGGCGATGCTCGACCAGCTGGAGCCCGTGCCCGCCGCCGTCCAGAACAGCCGCTTCGACATCCTCGCCCACAACCGCGTCTTCGGGCGGCTCTTCCGCGACCTCGACGCGCTGCCTCCCGAGGACCGCAACACGCTCTGGCTCGCCTGCACCGACCCGGAGTTCCGGGCCGCCGTCACCGACCCCGACCTGATCGCCCGGCTCGCCGGCACGCTGCGCGCCCGGATGGCCGGCTGCCTGGTCGAACCCGCCTGGAAGCGGCTGGTCCAGCGGCTCGAAGCGGCCTCGCCCGAGTTCCGCGAGGTCTGGGCCCGGCACGACGTCGTCTCCTCCGGGAGCATGACCAAGGTCGTCAGGAACGCGCTCGTCGGGCCGCTGAGCTTCGAGCACACCAACCTGTGGCTCCAGCCCGGCCCCGGCCCCGTCCTCGTCACGTACGTGCCGCTGGACGAGGAGACCCGGGCCGGCTGCGCCCGGCTCCTGGAGCTCGTGTCGCGGGAGGACCGGGAGGAGCGGGCCGCGCGGGCCGCCGCCTGAGGCGCGGGAGGGACGGCCGGGGAGGGCCGGGGCGGAGGGGGTGGCGGCGTACGCCCGACGGCCGTTCCCGGCGGTACGGGACAATGGGGCCATGACCGCGTTCTCCCCTCTCTCCATCGGCCCGCACCTCGTGCAGCCCCCGGTGGTGCTCGCGCCCATGGCCGGCATCACCAACGCCCCCTTCCGCACCCTCTGCCGCGAGTTCTCCGGCGGCAAGGGCCTCTTCGTGAGCGAGATGATCACGACGCGGGCGCTGGTGGAGCGCAACGAGAAGACGATGCAGCTCATCCGCTTCGACGAGACCGAGAAGCCCCGGTCCATCCAGCTGTACGGAGTGGATCCGGTCACCGTCGGCAAGGCGGTGCGGATGATCGTCGACGAGGACCTCGCCGACCACATCGACCTGAACTTCGGCTGCCCGGTGCCCAAGGTGACCCGCAAGGGCGGCGGCTCCGCGCTGCCGTACAAGCGCCCGCTGCTGCGCGCGATCCTGCACGAGGCCGTGACGAACGCCGGTGACCTGCCGGTCACCATGAAGATGCGCAAGGGCATCGACGACGACCACATCACCTACCTCGACGCGGGCCGGATCGCGGTCGAGGAGGGCGTGACGGCCATCGCCCTGCACGGGCGGACGGCGGCGCAGCACTACGGCGGCACGGCCGACTGGGACGCCATCGCACGACTCAAGGAGCACGTGCCGGAGATCCCGGTCCTCGGCAACGGCGACATCTGGTCGGCGGACGACGCGGTGCGGATGATGCGCGAGACCGGCTGCGACGGCGTGGTCGTGGGCCGAGGCTGCCTCGGCCGGCCCTGGCTCTTCGCGGACCTGGTGGCGGGTCTGGAGGGCACCGGGGGGTACCGGACGCCGGGGCTGCGGGAGGTCGCGGACGTGATGGTGCGCCACGCGACGCTGCTCGGGGAGTGGATCGGCGACGAGTCGCGCGGAGTCATCGACTTCCGCAAGCACGTGGCCTGGTACCTCAAGGGCTTCTCGGTCGGCTCCGAGATGCGCAAGCGCCTCGCGATCACCTCGTCCCTGGACGAGCTGCGCGCTCAATTGAGCGAGCTGGACCTGGACCAGCCGTGGCCGGCCGGGGCGGACGGCCCCCGGGGTCGTACGTCCGGAAACAACCGGGTCGTCCTGCCGGACGGCTGGTTGAAGGACCCCTACGACTGCGCCGGGGTGAGCGAGGACGCGGAGCTCGACACGTCCGGGGGCTGAGATTTCCGGGCGACCGGGCGAGTGATCCTCGCCACCCTTGAGGGGGGTACTGCTCAGATGAGCGAACCACCGAGGGGTGTACGCCTTGAAGGGGTGGCACTGGGTGCCACCCCTTTTATGTTCAAGAGTTGAACGCAAGTGCGCACTGAAGCCGCTCATCTGAGCGTGTTGTCCCCGGATCGGGTCAAGCGGGCTTCGGGGCGTGAATGCGGAAGCTTCGCCTGGGTAACTTTCGAAGTGGGGGCGGACGGGTGGTTACGGCCGTGTGACCGGTAGGCGTACCTCCCCAGAAGCCTTCGATCTGGGTATGTTCCTCGCCGTCAGGGCAGCCAACCGAGTCGTCGAGGAGTCGGGACCCGTGTCGGAAAACAATGATCAGAAGTTCGTGTACGACTTCACCGAGGGCAACAGGGACCTGAAGGACCTGCTCGGTGGCAAGGGGGCCAACCTCGCCGAGATGACCAACCTCGGTCTCCCGGTGCCCCCCGGCTTCACGATCACCACCGAGGCGTGCAAGGTCTACCTCGAGTCCGGCTCGGAGCCCGTCGCCCTGCGCGACGAGGTCACGGCCCACCTCGACGCCCTCGAGCGGAAGATGGGCAAGAAGCTCGGCCAGGCCGACGACCCGCTGCTGGTCTCGGTCCGCTCGGGCGCCAAGTTCTCCATGCCGGGCATGATGGACACGGTCCTCAACATCGGCCTCTCCGACGAGTCCGTCACCGGCCTCGCCCGCCAGGCCGACAACGAGCGCTTCGCGTGGGACTCGTACCGCCGCCTCATCCAGATGTTCGGCAAGACCGTCCTCGGCGTCGACGGCGAGCTCTTCGAGGACGCCCTCGACGAGGTCAAGGCCGCGAAGAAGGTCGCCAGCGACACCGACCTGGACGCCGCCGACCTGAAGAAGGTCGTCGAGCAGTTCAAGGAGATCGTGAAGGCCGAGACCGGCCGCGACTTCCCGCAGGACCCGCGCGAGCAGATGGACCTCGCCATCGAGGCCGTCTTCAACTCGTGGAACACCGACCGCGCGAAGCTGTACCGCCGCCAGGAGCGCATCCCCGGCGACCTCGGCACCGCCGTCAACGTCTGCTCCATGGTCTTCGGCAACCTCGGCCCGGACTCCGGCACCGGCGTCGCCTTCACCCGCGACCCCGCCTCCGGCCACCAGGGCGTCTACGGCGACTACCTGCAGAACGCGCAGGGCGAGGACGTCGTCGCCGGCATCCGGAACACCGTGCCGCTCGCGGAGCTGGAGTCGATCGACAAGAAGTCGTACGACCAGCTCATGCAGATCATGGAGACCCTGGAGACCCACTACAAGGATCTCTGCGACATCGAGTTCACCATCGAGCGCGGCCAGCTCTGGATGCTCCAGACCCGCGTCGGCAAGCGCACCGCCGGTGCCGCCTTCCGCATCGCGACCCAGCTCGTGGACCAGGGCCTCATCGACGAGGCCGAGGCGCTCCAGCGCGTCACCGGCGCCCAGCTCGCCCAGCTGATGTTCCCGAAGTTCGACGAGCACGCCAAGGTGGAGCAGATCGGCCGCGGCATCGCCGCCTCCCCGGGCGCCGCGGTCGGCAAGGCCGTCTTCGACTCGTACACGGCCGTCAAGTGGTCCCGCTCCGGCGAGAAGGTCATCCTGATCCGCCGCGAGACCAACCCGGACGACCTGGACGGCATGATCGCCGCCGAGGGCATCCTGACCTCCCGCGGCGGCAAGACCTCGCACGCCGCCGTCGTCGCCCGCGGCATGGGCAAGACCTGTGTCTGCGGCGCCGAGGAGCTGGAGGTCGACACCAAGCGCCGCCGCATGACCACCGCCTCCGGCGCGGTCATCGAGGAGGGCGACGTCGTCTCCATCGACGGCTCCACCGGCAAGGTCTACCTCGGCGAGGTACCCGTCGTACCGTCCCCGGTGGTCGAGTACTTCGAGGGCCGCATGCACGCCGGCGCCGACGACGCCGACGAGCTGGTCCAGGCCGTCCACCGGATCATGGCCTACGCCGACCGCGTCCGCCGGCTGCGCGTCCGCGCCAACGCCGACAACGCCGAGGACGCCTCCCGCGCCCGCCGCTTCGGCGCCCAGGGCATCGGCCTGTGCCGCACCGAGCACATGTTCCTCGGCGAGCGCCGCCAGTACGTCGAGCGCCTGATCCTGGCCGACACCGACGCCGAGCGCGACGACGCCCTCAAGGCCCTGCTGCCGCTCCAGAAGTCCGACTTCGTCGAGCTCTTCGAGGCGATGGACGGGCTGCCGGTCACGGTCCGCCTGCTCGACCCGCCGCTCCACGAGTTCCTGCCCGACATCACCGAGCTGTCGGTGCGCGTCGCCCTCGCCGAGTCCCGCAAGGAGCCGCACGAGAACGAGCTGCGCCTGCTCCAGGCCGTGCACCGGCTGCACGAGCAGAACCCGATGCTGGGTCTGCGCGGCGTCCGCCTCGGCCTGGTCATCCCCGGTCTGTTCACCATGCAGGTGCGGGCGATCGCCGAGGCGGCGGCCCAGCGGATCGACGCCAAGGGCGACCCGCGCGTCGAGATCATGATCCCGCTCGTCGGCACCGTCCAGGAGCTGGAGATCGTCCGCGAGGACGCCGAGAGGGTCATCGCCGAGGTCGTGGCGGAGACCGGCGTGGAGCTGAAGCTGGCGCTCGGCACCATGATCGAGCTGCCCCGGGCGGCCGTCACCGCCGGCCAGATCGCCGAGGCCGCCGAGTTCTTCTCCTTCGGCACCAACGACCTCACCCAGACGGTCTGGGGCTTCTCCCGCGACGACGTGGAGGCCAGCTTCTTCACCGCGTACCTGGAGAAGGGCATCTTCGGCGTCAGCCCCTTCGAGACCATCGACAAGGACGGCGTCGGCGCCCTGGTGCGCTCCGCGGTCCAGGCCGGCCGGGCCACCCGCCCCGACATCAAGCTCGGCGTCTGCGGCGAGCACGGCGGCGACCCGGAGTCGGTGCACTTCTTCCACGAGGTCGGCCTCGACTACGTCTCCTGCTCGCCGTTCCGGATCCCGGTGGCGCGCCTGGAGGCCGGCCGCGCGGCCGCCGAGGCGAAGGGCAGCGACAGCCGCTGACCCCGCGAGGGGCCCGCAGGCCCCCCGAGCCCCCGGGGCCGCCGTCGGCCATCCCTTCCGAACCCTCACCGGCGGACGGCGGCCCCGGAACCGAAAAAACGGGACGGACACCTTGTGCGGAGGTGTCCGTCCCGTCGTTTTCACGTCAGATTCATGCGTAATTACGCCCGCATTGAATTATTGGAAATTGAACGTCTGTGTTTGCGGGCGTTTCGGTCGCGGCCCCCGGATCCCCACCCGGGGGCCGCTCCCTTTTCACTGTGTCGGGCAGGTGAGCCGCAACCCTCGCCGACCGCCGCCGGACGGGCAAAGCCCCCCACGGTCTTCACCACGTCACCTCGGTCCTGAAGGTTTCCTGCCCGACCCGCACAGCATTTCCGTTGTGCTGTGTTCGCCGCGATGCTTTTCATCTGTGGCTGAAACACCCTGGTAACGTGCTGTGATGGAGTGCATACTCGATCGCGGGGTGGTTGCGAGTGCACAGGTGGGGACTTCATGCTTCGTATTCATTTCACTGCGGACGATCTGGCGGGGGTGCGGATCGCCGCCCGTCCTGACGTCCTGTGGGAAACGATTCTCAGCTTTCACCGTTTAAGGGACCGGCGCGGCCCGGTGGTGTTCGGCGGATGGCGCACGGAAACCAGGGCGCGGCTCGGCGGGGAGACCCGACTGCTCGCCGCCCTCGTTCCGAGCCGGGGTTATTTCCCCGACTTCCTCACCCCGGCGGAGGGCCTCCACGGCCTCGACGACGGCCTCGGGGCGGTCCGCGGGACGCCTCCCGGCCGGCTCCGCTCGGAGCTCTCCCTGCTGGCCGCCGACCGCTCGGGCGGCCGCACCGTGCCGCACTCCTTGCGGGCCCTCGCCGACGGCGGCACGGAGCCCTTCGACCGGCTCCTGGGGGCGCTGCGCAGCTACCACCGGGCGGCCGTGGAGCCGTACTGGGCGCACATCCGGGCCCGGGTGGAGGCGGACCGGGCGCGCCGGGGCAGGGCCGTCCTGGACGGCGGCGCGGAGGAGCTCCTCGGCTCGCTGCCGCCGATGCTGAGCTGGCGGGCGCCGGTCCTGGAGGCGACGTACCCGGTCGACCGGGACGTGCACCTGAACGGGCGGGGGCTGCTCCTCCAGCCCTCGTACTTCTGCCGGGGCACGCCGGTGATGCTGCGGGACCCCGCGCTGCCGCCGGTGCTGGTCTACCCGGTGACCCATGGGGAGGCGCCGACGGTCCGGCCGCCGCGCGTCTCCTCGCTGGCGAAGCTGGTGGGGCAGACCCGCGCGGAGGTCCTCCAGGCCATCGGGGACGGCGGGACGACCAGCGAGCTGGCCCGCAGGGCCGGGGTCTCGCTGGCCTCGGCCAGCCAGCACACGGGCGTGCTGCGGGAGGCCGGGCTGATCGCGACCCTGCGGCACGGGAACGCGGTGCTGCACACGCTGACGCCGCTGGGCGCCGCGCTCCTGGGAGGAGGCGAGGCCCAGCGGCGTCGGGACGAGCGCTGTTACGCGCGGAACGGGCCGGTCACCTCGTAGGTGATGCCGCCCGAGGAGCTGCCGGTGGTGCCGCGCTGGCTGGAGAAGTACAGCCGCCGACCGTCGGGCGAGAAGGCGGGGCCGCAGATCTCGGAGCCGGACTGGCCGGTGATCCGCAGGAACGGCGCGACCGTGTCGTCCGGGGTGATCAGGCAGATCTCCATGTTGCCGCCGTCCTCGGCGATGAACAGGTCGCCGGAGGAGGAGCCGGTGACGTTGTCGACGCCGGTGAGCGGGGCGGCGCCGTTCGGGACCAGCGAGTCGTCGTAGGCGAGTTCGTAGGTGTTGTTCAGGAGGTTCAGCTGCCAGAGGCGGTTGTCGCCCTTGGTGGTGAACCAGACGGTGTCGTTGGCGTAGTGGCAGCCCTCGCCGCCGCTGAACTTCTTCGCGCCGGAGACCTGGGTGCGGGTGGTGGTCGGGGAGCCGTCCGGGTCCGGCACGTTCTGCCAGGTGAAGGAGCCGGAGGTGGCCGTGCCGGCCTTGAGGACCTGGAGGGTGCCGGAGGAGAGGTTCCCCCAGGTGTTCGGGACGAACCGGTAGAAGCAGCCGTCCGTCTCGTCCTCGGTCAGGTAGACGACCTTGCGGACCGGGTCGGCGGCGGCGGCCTCGTGCTTGAAGCGGCCCATGGCGTCCCGGCGGACGGCCGCGTTCACGCCGTACGGGTCGGTCTCGTAGACGTAGCCGAGGCTGACCTCCTCGCAGGAGAGCCAGGTGTTCCACGGGGTCTTGCCGCCCGCGCAGTTCTGCCGGGTGTTCGACAGGATGCGGTAGGCGCCGGTGATCGTGCCGGCCGAGTCGAACTTCACGGCGCTCGCGCCGCCGCTCGGGTTGATCTCCGAGTTGGAGACGTAGATCCAGCCGGTGCCGTCGGCGTAGCAGGCGCCGCCGTCGGGGGCGTTGTGCCAGGTGTACGAGGTGCCGGGGACGGTCTGTCCCGAGCGGGCGACGACCCGGCTGGTGAACCCGGCCGGCAGCATGATGCCGTTCGCGTCCGCCGCGCCGAGGGCGCCGTAGGGGCCGGCGCCGGGCTGGGCGGGGGCGGCGTAGGCGGCGCCCGCCATCAGGGTGCCGCCGAAGGCCGCCGCCGACGTGCCGATGACCGCTCCGCGCAGGAAACTGCGTCGCTCCACGTCTTCTCTCCAGGGGTGTGGTGACCGCCCGCCGCACGTCAGCGGCGGGGTCGCGCGAGGGGAATCTAGGAGGGCGGAATTGACTGTGCATCAACAACCGGTGACGCGGAAGGGGCGCGTGCGGGGCGGGGGAGTCGACGGGAGGGGAAAGCGCCGGATTCGCGCCAAGGTCGTCCGGGCCCGGAGGGGGCTCGGGCGGTGGGGCTCCGGCGGCGGAGGGGTTCAGGGGGGGGCGCGGGCGGTGGGCGGGACCTTCGGCACTGGGGAAGCGGGGCCGGGACGGGCAGACTGGACGCATGCGCGACATCCGGGAGCTCCCCGACATCGGCGGCCGCGACGACCTCGACGCGCTGCTGCGCCGTTTCTACGAGGCCGCCTTCGCCGATCCCCTCATCGGGCCCTTCTTCACCGAGGTCGCCGGCACCGACCTGGAGGCGCACCTCCCGCGCATCGCCGACTTCTGGGAGCGGGCCCTGTTCCGTACGGCCGCGTACGCGCGGGACGCCTTCGCCCCGCACGCGGCGCTGCACTCCGCCCGCCCCCTCACCCCCGCCCACTTCGGGCGCTGGGTGCAGCTCTGGCACGCCACCGTCGACGGGCTCCACCGGGGGCCGCTCGCGGACCGCGCCAAGGCGACGGGGGAGCGGATCGCCGTCTCGATGCTGAGGCGGCTCGGCGGCCCCGGCGCGGAGGCCGAGGCGGCCTCCGGCGGGACCGGCGGTTTCGTCCCGCTGGCCGCGCTCACCCTGCGCTCGGCCGCCTGAGCGCAAAGACTTCTCCGGGGAGCGATGAGTCCCGGCCGCCCGGCCCGTCTCCACTCCTGACAGCACCGCGCACGACGGGACCGCAGGACGGGACCGCGCGCCGGAACCGCACCACGGAGGAGAGAGCAGAACATGGCCCCGCAGATGATCTTCGTGAACCTGCCCGTGAAGGACCTCGACGTCAGCAAGGCCTTCTACGAGAAGCTCGGCTACGCGATCAACCCGCGGTTCAGCGACGAGACCGCCGCCTGCGTGGTGATCAGCGACACCATCTTCGTCATGCTCCTCACCGAGGAGAAGTTCGCCGGCTTCACCGCCCCGGGCAAGGCGATCGCCGACGCCTCCGCCACCACCCAGGTGCTGCTGACCCTGAACGCCGAGAGCCGGGAGAAGGCCGACGAACTGGCCGACCGGGCCCTGGAGGTGGGCGGCCGCCCGGCGAAGGAGGCCATGGACATGGGCTTCATGTACGGCCGTTCCTTCGCCGACCCGGACGGCCACCACTGGGAGGTCTTCTGGATGGACCCGGCCGCCGCGCAGGGCTGAGCGGACGTCCCGGGGGCTCAGGCGGAGACGCCGCCGTCGACCACCAGGTCCGTGCCGACGACGGAGCCCGCCGCGTCCGACGCGAGGTAGAGGACGGCCGCCGCGACCTCGGCGGCGGAGGAGATCCTGCCGAGCGGCGACTGCTCCTTCATCCGGACCTCGCGCTCGGCCTCCGTCTCGCCGGGCAGCAGCGACATCGTGGACTCCGCGGCGCCGGGGCTGACCGCGTTGATCCGCACCCCGTCGGCGATGTGGTCGCGGGCCGCGGCGCGGGTGAGCGCCGAGACGGCCGCCTTGGAGACCTGGTAGCCGAAGACGCCCGGGATCCGGACGTGCGCGCCCAGGTTGGACGAGATGTTCACGATCGCGCCGCCGCCGTGCGCCCGCATGTGGGCCACCTCGGCCTGGAGGGCGTTCAGGACCCCGGTGACGTTGGTGTCGAGCAGGGCCTGCCAGTCGTCGAGGGGGAAGTCGGCGGCGCTGTGGCCGCCCCGGAAGATCCCGGCGTTGTTGACGGCGACGTCGAGCCCGCCGTACGCCTCGACCGTGCTCCGCACCAGTGCGCGGGAGGACCCGGGGTCCGTGACGTCGGCGGTGACGGCGGTGGCGGTGCCGCCCTCGGCCTCGATGAGGGCCACGGTCGCGTCGAGGGCCGCGGCGGTGCGCCCGGCGGCCACCACCTTCGCGCCCTCGGCGGCGAAGGCGCGGGCGATCTCCCGGCCGAGGCCGGAGCCGGCGCCGGTGACGAGGACGGAGCGGCCGGTGAAGCGGGCGGAGACGGACATGGGAACTCCCCTGGAATCGGTGATCACTTGGCGAGACGGAGGGTGAGGAGGGCGAGGGCGGCGAAGAGCGCCGCCGCCGCGGCCAGCGGCGCGGCGGAGCCGCCGAGGGTGAGCAGGGCCGCGAAGAGCACGGTCGGCCCGAGCTCCATCGCGGTGTTGAGGACGCCGCCGGCGAGCCCGGCTCGCTCGGCCGGGACCCGTTCGGTGGCGAGGACGGCGGCGCCCGCGAAGGAGAGCGCCCCGCCGGCGGGCAGCAGGAGCAGGCCGGGCAGCAGCCCGTAGGCGTACGGGAGTTCGGCGCCGGTCGCGAGCAGCGCGAGCCCGGCGCCCGCCGTGCCGAGTCCGGCGGCGGTGACCCGACCGGGTCCGTACCGGCCGAGCAGCGGCCCCGCGAGCCGGCCGGCGCCGAGCAGCGCGGCGGCGAAGGGCACGAAGGCGGCCGAGGTGAGCGCGGCCGAGTAGCCGCGCTGCCGCTGGAGGTCGAGCGAGAGCAGGACGAAGACGGTGGCGGTGCCGGCGGCGGTGAGCGCGATCGCGGCGAGCCCGAGGAGCCGCCGCCGGTCGCGCAGGAAGTCCGGCGGGAGCAGCGGGTCGGCGGCCCGGCGCTCGGCGCGGGCGAAGCCGGCGAGCAGGACGAGTCCGCCGAGCAGCGGTACGAGGACGGGCGCGGAGCCCCACGGGTGGGCGTCGGTCAGCACCAGGCCGGTGCTGGCGAGCACGATCCCGGCGGTGGCGAGCAGGGCGCCCCGCAGGTCGAGGGCGCGGTCCGCGCCGGGCGGGGTGGCGGGCAGCAGCCGGGGCGCGAGGAGCAGGGCGGCGAGCGCGACGGCGACCGGCGCGACGAAGGAGGCGCGCCAGGAGGCGGCCGCGGTGAGGGCGCCGGAGAGGAGGTTCCCGGCGGTGGCGCCGAGCACGGAGAGGCCGCCCCAGGTGCCCATCGCCCGTCCGTAGGCGGCGGGTTCGGGGTACAGGGCGCGCAGGGCGCCCATCGCGGCCGGGGCGACGAGCGCGGCTCCGGCGCCCTGTGCGAAGCGGGCGCCGAGCAGGGCGGCGTATCCGGTGGCGAGCGGGGCGAGCGCGGAGGCGGCGGCGAAGAGGAGGAGTCCGGCGGTGAGCGCCCGGCGGGCGCCGTACCGGTCCGCGAGCCGCCCGCCGAGCAGCAGGAGCCCGGCGAAGGTCAGGCCGTAGGCGGCGCTGAGGAGGATCAGGCTCCCTTGGTCCAGGCCGAATTCGGCGGCGATCCGGGGGAGCGGCACGGCGAGCGAGGCGAGCGTGAAGATGAGCGTCGCCTGCACGGTCCCGAGCAGGGCGAACCCCCGGCGGGCGGCTCGGCCGTCCCCTGTGGGCGTGACCGGTGCCGCGGTGCCCTCGTACGTCGTCATGCCGTCCCCCTGCATCTGTACTTGACCGTACATTCCAGAATGAGCCCCGAAAAAGGCGCCCCCGCAAGGGCGCCGCCCGTTTCTCCGACCGCTCAGTCGAGCAGCCGCAGGGCCTCCTCCGCCGCGTCCCGGACCCTGGCCGGGTCCGTCGACGCCTTGCCGACCACCCGGATGCCCTGGAGCAGGACCAGGAGCATCCGGGAGAGGGTGCGCGGATCGCGGCCCTCCGGCAGTTCCCCCTGCGCGCGGGCCCGGGTGAGCGCCGCGTACAGCAGGGTCTCGATCTGCTCCCAGCTGAGCTCGACCCGGCGGGCCACCGCCGGATCGCGCGGGGCCAGCTCCGCCGCCGAGTTGGTGACGAAACACCCGGTCAGGCGCAGTTCCTCCGCCGTCGCCTCGGCGGCGAAGCGGCGGACGAGCGCCCGCACGGCCGGTAGTGCCGGGCCCGGCGCGGACAGCTCCTCGACGAGCCCGGGGTCGCGGGTCTCCAGATAGCGGTCCATCGCCCTCAGGTACAGCTCGTGCTTGCTGCCGAAGGTCGCGTAGAGGCTGGCCCGGCCGATCCCGAGGTGCTCCACGAGGTCCGCCATCGACGTCGCCTCGTAGCCGCGCGCCCAGAACAGGTCGAGCGCCGCCTGGAGCGCGGCCTCGGGATCGAATTCCTTGGTCCTGGCCACGCGAGGACCGTACGACTTTCCGGAACGACCGGTCAAGTTCCCCCGGGAGAGGGGCTTGTCAGGTGAGCCGGACCGGGTAGACCGCCACCGCCACCTCGTCGTCGTCCAGGCACCGACCCGTCTCCAGATCGAAGCGCTGCTTCAGCAGCGGCGAGGCCACGAACGGCCGCCCGTCCGCCGTCCCGAGCAGCCCCCGGGACAGCACCTGCGCCCCGGTGAACGGATCGCGGTTGTCGATCGCGTACGCCCGCCCCGCCCGGTCCCGGAAGACCGCCGCCTGCCGGCCGTCGGGCAGCAGCGCCGCCAGGCCGCGGCCCGGGGTCAGCCGGGCCTCCTCGCAGACCGCCATCCAGGAGTCGGGGGCCGGGGAGAGTTCGAGGGTCGCCGTGGTCATCGGGAGGCTCCTTCCAGGGTGCCGATGGTCAGGATCGTGAGGTCCGGCTTGATCTGGTCGCGCTCCGGCACGAACCGGACCGTCGGGTCGGGGGTCTCCGGCGCGTTCACGAAGGAGACGAAGCGCCGCAGTCGCTCCGGGTCGTCCAGGGTCTGTGCCCACTCGTCCTGGTAGTCGGCGACGTGCGCGGCCATCAGGGCCTCCAGCTCGTCGCAGAGGCCCAGCGAGTCCTTCACGATCACGTCGCGGAGGTGGTCGAGGCCGCCCTCCAGGCGCTCCAGCCACACCGACGTCCGCTCCAGGCGGTCCGCCGTCCGGATGTAGAACATCAGGAACCGGTCGATGAGCCGGATCAGTTCGGCGTCCGACAGGTCCTGGGCGAGCAGGTCGGCGTGGCGCGGGGTCGCGCCGCCGTTGCCGCCGACGTACAGGTTCCAGCCGTTCGCCGTGGCGATCACGCCGAAGTCCTTCGACTGCGCCTCGGCGCACTCGCGGGCGCAGCCGGAGACCGCCGACTTCAGCTTGTGCGGGGCGCGCAGGCCCCTGTAGCGCAGCTCCAGCTGGATCGCCATCTTCACCGAGTCCTGGACGCCGTAGCGGCACCAGGTCTGCCCCACGCAGGACTTCACGGTGCGCAGCGCCTTGCCGTAGGCGTGCCCGGACTCGAAGCCGGCGTCCACCAGGCGGGTCCAGATCGCCGGGAGCTGGTCGACGCGGGCGCCGAAGAGGTCGATCCGCTGACCGCCGGTGATCTTCGTGTAGAGGCCGTAGTCGCGGGCCACCTCGCCGATCACGATCAGCTTCTCGGGGGTGATCTCGCCGCCGGGGATGCGGGGGACCACCGAGTAGGAGCCGTTGCGCTGGAGGTTGGCGAGGTGGTGGTCGTTGGTGTCCTGGAGCGCGGCCTGCTCGCCGTCGAGGATGTAGCCGCCCAGGCCGATGGCCGGCGCCAGCGAGGCCAGGATCGAGCCGACGGTCGGCTTGCAGACCTCGCAGCCCTCGCCGCCCTTCGCGCCGTCCCGGCCGTGCGAGTCGAGCAGCGCGGCGAAGGACGTCACGCGCAGGGTGCGGGCGATCTCGTAGAGCTCGCTGCGGGTGTACGGGAAGCAGCCGCAGAGGCCCTTGTCCGCCGCCTTCGGCAGCAGCTTCTCGATGACCTTCACGCAACTGCCGCAGCCCGTGCCGGCCTTGGTGCACTTCTTCACCTCGGACAGCGAGGCGCACTGGCTGATGGCGTGCTTGGTCACGTTGTGGCAGGAGCAGATGACGGCGTCGTCCGGCAGCGCCGACGGGCCGAGCGCCACCGGCGCCCCGGCGCCCGCCGGGAGCACCAGCTGCTCGGGGGAGACCGGCGGCCTGGTGCCGGTCAGCGGACGCAGCAGGCCGTACGACTCTGCGTCGCCGACGAGGACGCCGCCGAGGAGCCGGCCCTCGCCGTCCACCACCAGCTTCTTGTAGACGCCGGAGCGGGAGTCCGCGTACACGACGTCGAGGCAGCCCTCGGTGGTGCCGTGCGCGTCGCCGAAGGAGGCGACGTCCACGCCGAGCAGCTTCAGCTTCGTCGACAGGTCGGCGCCGGTGAAGCCGTCACCGGGCTCCTCCTCGGCGAGCACCCCGGCCACCGTCTGCGCCATCTCGTACCCCGGCGCGACCAGGCCGTAGACCCGCCCGTCCGCGGCGAGCGCGCACTCGCCGATCGCGAAGACCGCGGGGTCGGAGGTGCGGCAGTGCGCGTCGACCGCGATGCCGCCGCGCTCGCCCACGTCGAGCCCGCACTCGCGCGCCAGCTGGTCCCGGGGGCGCACGCCCGCCGAGAACACCACCATGTCGACCGCGAGTTCGGCGCCGTCCGACAGCCTCATGCCGGTCACGGACCCGTCGGCGGTCACGACCTCCTGGGTGCCCGTGCCGGTGTGCACGGTCAGCCCCATCTGCTCGATCGTCCGCAGCAGCGCCGCGCCGCCGCCCTCGTCGACCTGGACCGGCATCAGGCGCGGCGCGAACTCCACGATGTGGGTGTCGAGCCCGAGGCCCTTCAGCGCCCCGGCCGCCTCCAGCCCCAGCAGGCCGCCGCCGACCACGGCGCCCGTCGTCGCCGTCTTCGCGTACTCCTCGATGGCGAGGAGGTCCTCGATCGTCCGGTACACGAAGCAGCCGGTGGCGTCCTTGCCGGGCACCGGCGGGACGAAGGGGTACGAGCCGGTGGCGAGCACCAGGTGGTCGTAGGCGACGGTCCGCCCCGACCGGGCGGTGACCGTGCGCGCCGCGCGGTCGATGGCCACGACGGGCTCGTCGGTGTACAGCTCGATGCCGTGCCGCTCCATGAAGCCGTCCTCGACCATCGACAGGTCGTCGGGCGTCTTCCCGGAGAAGTACGAGGTCAGCTGGACGCGGTCGTACGCCGGGCGGGGCTCCTCGCAGAGGACCACGATCCGGGCCCGCTCGGTGACGCCCCGGTCGGCGAGCGCCTCCAGGAACCGCTGGCCGACCATTCCGTGGCCGACCAGGACGATGGTGGGGGTGGTCATGAGGAGCCTCCGTCGTGGGTGAGCAGGTGAAGCAGGGGGGCCTCCGGGAGGGCCTCGTCGCCCTCCCAGGCGCGGGCGAGCGCGCCGACCGCGGCCAGATCGCCGAGGAGGACGCCCCCGACGAGCCGGTTGTCGCGGACGACGACCTTGCGGTAGGCGCCCTTGGTCGCGTCGGCCAGCTGGACGACGTCGTCCCCCGGCCGCGGGGTGGCCTCGCCGAAGGCGGCGAGGTCCAGTGGCTGCGCACCGCCGAGGGTGAGCCGCGTGAGGGCCCGGGTGCCGGTGTAGCGCGGCCCGGTGGTGCCGGACAGCACGTCGGCGAGGACGTCGGCCTGTTCGAGCGCCGGGCCGGCCAGGCCGTAGACCCGGCCGTCGTGCTCGGCGCAGTCCCCGATCGCGTGGATGTACGGGTCCGAGGTCCGCAGCTCGTCGTCGACGACGACGCCGCTCCGGACGTCGAGCCCCGCCTCACGGGCCAGCGCCACCCGGGGGCGCACCCCGCAGGCCAGGACGACGACCTGCGCGTCCAGGACGAAGCCGTCGGCCAGCTCGACCGCCGTCACCGCCCCGTCCCGCTGCCGCAGGCCGCTGACCCGGCACTCGGTGTGCGTCTCGACGCCGAGCCCGTCCAGGTGCTCCCGCAGCAGCACGGAGGCGTGCGGGTCCAGGTGCCGTTCCATCAGGTTCTCGCCCTGTTGGGTGAGCACCACCTCGGCGCCGAGCGCGGCGAGCGCCCGCGCGGCCGACACCCCGAGGAGGCCGCCGCCGATGACGACCGCGCGCACCCCGGGCCGGACGACGGCCCGCAGCGCCAGGCAGTCGTCGAGCGTGCGGAAGGAGTGCACGCCCTCCGGGAGCTCCGCGCCGCGCAGACCGCGCAGCGGCGGCAGCACCGGGTTGGAGCCGGTGGCGAGCACCAACCGGTCGTACGGCACGAGCTCGCCGTCGGAGCACTCCACCGTCCGGGCCGCCCGGTCGATCCCCACCACCCGCACCCCGCGGCGCACCGGCCGGCGCGGCTCGGGCAGGGCGACGACCTCGGGGGCGTACCGTCCGGCGAGGACGTCGGCGAGCAGCACCCGGTTGTACGGGGCGTGCGGCTCCTCGCCGAGGAGGGTGACCGGCAGGCGCTGGGCGAGGCGGAGGCCCGCCGTTCCGCCTCCGACCACCACGATCCGTGTACTCATGTCCGGAAGGGTGCGGGCGCGGTGTTTCCCGGTGGCATCCCGGCTGTTTCCCGCACGGAACGCTGATCTCCGACGGGCGGCGGGCGGGCTGTGAGGGCGCGCGGCCGCCCAGGCTCAGAGCTTGCTCAACGATCGGACGATCGATGGACGGGCCAACGATCTCGTCCCTAGGGTCACGGTCATGCCCGACATCGCCCTCACCACCCTCCTCCTGCTGTGCCTGGCCGCGCTCGTCGCCGGCTGGATCGACGCCGTGGTCGGCGGGGGAGGGCTGCTGCTCCTGCCGGCGCTGCTGATCGGGTTGCCGAACGCCACGTACCCCTACGTCACCGGCACCAACAAGGCGGTCGCGATCGTCGGTACGACGGGCGCGGCGATCACCTACGCCCGCAGGACGAAGGTGCCGGTGTGGACGGCGGTACGGGTCGGGCTCGCGGCCATCGCGGGCTCGACGGCGGGCGCGCTGTTCACGACCGCCGTCGACGAGGAGGTCCTGCGGCCGCTGATCATCGTGGTGCTGGTCGGGGTGGCGGCCTTCGTCATCCTGAGGCCCGCCTTCGGGGCGCGCCCGGAGGGGGAGGCGCGGGCCCCGCTCGCCCGGGCCCGGGTCGTCACCGCGATCGTCCTCGTCGGCGGCGGGATCGGCTTCTACGACGGGCTGTTCGGGCCCGGCACCGGCACCTTCCTGGTGCTCGCGCTGACCGCCGTGCTCCACCTCGACCTGGTGACGGCCTCCGCCACCGCGAAGGTCGTCAACGTCTGCACCAACGCGGGCGCGCTCGCCATGTTCGCCTACCAGGGCACCGTCTACTGGCAGCTGGCCGCGCTCATGGCGGCCTTCAACCTGGTCGGCGGGACGGTCGGCGCCCGGATGGCGCTCAGCAAGGGCTCGGGGTTCGTCCGCGGGGTGCTGCTGGTCGTGGTCCTGTCGATGGCGGCGAAGCTGGGCTGGGACCAGTGGGCGTGAGCCCCGGGTTCAGCGCACTCCGATGAGGTGCCCGAAGGCGACGACGTTGCCCTGGTAGCCGCCGCCCTTCTCGGAGAAGCCGCCGCCGCAGGTGATGACGCGGAGCTCGGCGCGGTCGGTGGCGCCGTACACCTTCTCGTCGGGGAAGGCGTCGTTGTCGTACACCTCGACGGCGTCGACGGTGAAGACGGCCGTCTTCCCGTCCTCCCGGTCGATCTCGATCCGGTGGCCCTTCTTCAGGGCGCCGAGCGTGTAGAAGACGGCGGGGCCGCCGGCGTTGTCCACGTGGCCGGCGACGATCGCGGTGCCCTTGGCGCCGGGGGTGACGCCGTCCCCGTACCAGCCGGCGAGGTTGCGGTCCTCGGCCGGCGGCACCTCCAGGGAACCGTTCGCGGCGAGCCCGAGCCGGGTCATCGGCGCGTCCACGTCCGTCTCCGGGATGCGCAGCCGCACCGGCGGGGACGAAGGGAGCGGGTCGGCGGCGGCGTCCGTGTGGACGCTCGGGCCGGCGGCGAAGGCCTGGGCGGCGGACGGGACCGGCGGGGTGACGTCCTGCGAGCCGTTCTGGACGAGCCAGAGGCCGACGCAGGCGGCCACCGCCACGCCCCAGCCCTTGCTCCTGTTGGTCACGTCGGTTCCTCACGGGGACACGGGGGACACGGGATCGGGCGGAGAGGGAAGGACCGGAGGGGGAGCGGGAAGGCCCCGCCCCCGGCCGGCCGTGTGCGGGAGCCGGGCGGGGGCGGGACGTGGCGGTGTGATCAGTGGCCCTGGGCGCCGCTCGCCCGGCGCCGCATGAGCCACACACCGCCGACGGCAGCCGCGGCCAGCACCGCCGCGCCCGCCGTGACCTGGGCGGTGTCGGGGCCGATGCTGCCGCCGACACCGGTCTTCACGTGACCGCTGGGCTCGCGGTGCTTCACGGTCAGCTCGCCGCGGGCGGTCCGGCCGTTGTCGCAGGCGACGGCGATCCAGTGGGTACCGGGCTTGGCGTGCTGGGGCAGCGTGAACTGGCCCACCACGACCTCCTTGTGCGTGCCCGGGCTGAGCTGGAACTCCCCGGCGCCGACCGAGTTCGCGTCTCCGACGCCGTGGCCGTTCTTCCCGCAGGCCAGGGTGTTCACGGTGACGGTGGTGCCGGGCGAGGCGGTGGAGGGGTAGATCTCCAGCGTCTGGGGTCCGTCGTTGTTCGCGTGCGCGGCCGGCGCGGCGAACGCGCCGAGCGCGACCACCGTCAGCGCGGTTCCGGTGAGCAGGCGGGCAGTGGGGCGCATGATGGGGTCCTCCGGGACGCGCGGTCGTTCGGTCGTACGGTCTTCCGTACGACCGAGCAAACGGCCCCGGCGCTCCCCCCGCCTGCTGATGACGCGTCAGGATTGCTCCGTCCGATACGGCGCGTCGACTGGAATCATGACGTTTCCGCAGGTCAGAGCTGGAAGCAAGTCGTCAGGCGAGGTGTCGTGCCGAACGGGTGAGCGGGCCCCGGAGGGGGTCTTCGACCGTCCCCGGCCGACCCGTCAGTCGTCGTCCTTCGCGTCCTTCGCGCCCTTCGCGCCCTTCTCGTCGTTCCTCAGCCGGGCGAGCGCCTCCAGCCACGCGCGGGCGTCGGCGTCGAAGTCGCGGCTTCCGGCCTCGTGGTGCGCGGCCACGAAGCGCAGCGCCTTCGGCTTGTTGTTCCAGTAGCGGTCGCCGCCCTCCCGGAACCGGCGCAGGAAGATCTCGGAGCCGACGGCGTTGGTGTGGAAGACCAGCTCCACCCGCGGCGCCCGGCCCTCCCCGCCCCGCCGGTCGGCGAGCCGGAAACCCTGCCACAGGTAGAGGTGGTACTCGACGCGGGGCAGCGCGGACTCGTAGACCCGGGAGCTCTCGAAGGCGTACCCCTCGGCCGCGAAGGCGTCGAGCACCGCCTCGTGGAGCGGCAGCGTCTCCACCCGCACCGGGTCCAGGTCCGTCGCCGCCTTGACGCCGACCGCCTCGACCTCGGTCCGGACACCGATCGAGACGCCGAGCCGCTCGCCGCGCGTCTCGTTCGGCGGGGTCTCCCACTTCAGCCGCTCGGAGAACGGGATGCGCCGCTCCTCGCCCTTCTTCAGCTCGAACCAGCCGCTGGCGCTGGGGTAGCAGAGGGTCGTGCCGTCGTCCGTGCCGTCGCCGTCGCCCTTGTGCGCGAGGGACGCGTTGGCGACGAGCCGCATGCGTATCGACTCGATCTTCAGGTCGCGCTCGGGGGCGCGGACCACGACCTCGCCCTTCAGTCTCCCGCCGGGGCGGACCGGCTCGTCGGGGACGATCGTGTCGATCTCCAGCGGGATCCCGCCGCTGCCGAACAGTCTCTTGAACACCATGGCCGCAGGCTAACCGGCGGAACCGTCCCCGTCACCGGAAACGATCTTCTCGTCCGGCACCTCCGCGTAGGCCTCCATGACCCGTGCCATCAGCGGCCCGTCCACCGGGTACGTCACCCCGTCGACCGCCGTCACGGGCGCGATCGTCCGGGAGTTGGCGGTGAAGGCGGCCCGGAACCCCGCCAACTCGTCGAGCACGACCGGGCGGTGGACCGACGGCAGACGGGGCGCGAGCAGCGCCATGGTGATCCCGGTGAGGTGCGGCGCCGTCGGCCACACCAGCGAAGTGCCGTCCCAGAAGGCGATGTTGGCGACCGCCCCCTCGGCCACCTCGCCGGCCGGTGTCGTCAGCAGCGCCCCGTCGAAGCCGGCCCGCCGCGCCGCGTCCCCGTGGTACGCCTGCCCGAAGCCGCCCAGGTGCTTGAGGTGCGCCGCCGGGCGCAGGTAGTCGACGGCGGTCAGCCGCTGCGGCGCGCCGAGGCCGTCGGGCGCGGCCTCCCGGACGGCGACCGCCGCCAGGAAGCCGGACCCCCGCTCGTACACGTACACCCGGGCCGACGCGTCCCGCCGCCCCGACCGCCCGAGGGCCCGCGCGAGGAGCTCCCGCACCCGCTCCCCGGGCAGCGGCGCGCCGAAGAGCTCGCGGGTGGCCCGGTCGAGGCGGTCGAGGTGCAGGCCGAGGCCCTTCACCCCGCCGTCCCGCACCTGCATCGCGGTGAAGTGGCCGTAGCCGCTCATCAGCGCCGCGAGGGAGTCGGGATCGGCGGCCGGGACCCCGTCGATCTCGATGTGCGCGGGGGCCGGAACGGAGGGAGTCGTCATGGCCCCACCGTAGTCACGGGAGGCAGCCCGGAGGATTCCCGGCCATCCGCGCTTGACCTCAACCAAACTTGAGGTACCACGATCCTCGGCATGGACATCACGAACACCACCACCGCCGCCCGGACCGCCTCCCCCCTCACCCTCGCCCTCGTCGTCGCCAGCGACCGCGAAGGCCGCCTCGCCCCCGTCATCGCCGACTGGTTCCGCTCCCGCGTCGCCGAACGCGAGGACTTCACCCTCACCGTCCTCGACCTCGCCGACGTCACCCTCCCCACCTCCCTCTCCTACGACCCCGACCCTGGCGTCCGCGCCGAACTCGCCCGCGTCACCCCCGTCCTGGAGGACGCCGACGCCTTCGTCGTCCTCACCCCCGAGTACAACCACTCCTTCCCCGCCTCCCTCAAGAACCTCATCGACCGCCACTACACCCAGTGGCGCGCCAAGCCCGTCGGCTTCGTCTCCTACGGCGGCATCTCCGGCGGCATCCGGGCCGTCGAACAGCTCCGCCAGGTCTACGCCGAGATGCACGCCGTGACCGTCCGCGACGGCGTCGTCCTGCCCAACGCCCACGGGCAGTTCGACGAGGACGGCCGGTTCAGGGATCCTGCCGGGCCCGAGGCCGGCGCCAAGCTCATGCTCGACCAGCTCGCCTGGTGGGGGACCGCCCTGCGCGACGCCAAGGCCGTCCGCCCCTACGCCGCCTGAGGAGCCGTCATGATCCTGCTCCGCCTCCTCGCCGGGCGGCTGCGCCCGCACCGCGCCCGGCTCGCCTTACTCGTCCTCCTCCAACTGGTCCAGAGCCTCGCCTCGCTCGCCCTGCCCGCGCTCAACGCCGGCGTCATCGACGAGGGCGTCCTGCGCGGCGACACCGGCCGCGTCCTGTCCGGCGGCGTCGTCATGGCCGCCGTCACCCTCCTCCAGGCCGCCGCGGCCGCCGCCGTCACCTGGACCGCCGCCCGGATCGCCCTCTCCGTCGCCCGCGACCTGCGCTCCGAGGTCTTCCGGCGGATCCAGGACCTCTCCGTCCTGGAACGCGGCCGCTTCGGCACCGCCTCGCTCATCACCCGCGCCACCAACGACGTCCAGCAGGTGCAGACCTTCGCCGTCCTCGCGCTCACCATGCTGGTCGCCGCCCCGCTGCTGTGCGTCGGCGGGCTCGCCATGGCCCTGCGCCAGGACGTGCCGCTCGCCCTCGTCCTGCTGCTCTTCGTCCCCGTCATGACCCTCGCCGTCGGCACCGTCGTGCTCCGCACGCGGCCCCTCTTCCGGGGCATGCAGGAACAGCTCGACGGGGTCACCCGGGTCCTGCGCGAGCAGATCACCGGCGTCCGCGTCGTCCGCGCCTTCGTCCGCGACGGCCACGAGCGCGCCCGCTTCGCCGACGCCAACACCGCCCTCCTCGGCACCGGCCTCCGGGCCGGCCGCCTCCAGGCCGTCATGTACCCCGTGGTCCTGCTGATCTGGGAGGCCACCACCATCCTCCTGGTCTGGGCCGGCGCCCACCGCATCGACTCCGGCGCCGCCCAGGCCGGCACCCTCGTCGCCTTCCTCGGCTACCTCCTCCAGACCGCCATGTCCGTGATGATGGCGCTCTTCCTCCTCATGCACCTGCCCCGGGCCGAGGCCGGCGCCGCCCGCGTCCGCGAGGTCCTCGCCACCACCCCCGCCCTCACCCGGACGCCCGCCGCCGCTACCGCCGCCGTCCCCGGCTCCGGACGCCTCACCCTGGAGGACGTCACCTTCCGCTACCCCGGCGCCGAGGAACCCGTCCTCGACGGCGTCACCCTGCACGCCGCTCCCGGCGAGACCACCGCGGTCATCGGCGCCACCGGCAGCGGCAAGTCCACCCTCCTCGGCCTGGTGCCCCGGCTCCTCGACGCCACCGGCGGCCGGGTCCTCCTCGACGGCGCCGACGTCCGCGCCCTCGACCCCGCGGTCACCGCCGCCACCGTCGGACTCGTCCCCCAGAAGCCGTACCTCTTCTCCGGCACCATCGCCTCCAACCTCCGGTACGGAAGGCCCGCCGCCACCGACGAGGAGCTGTGGCACGCCCTGGAGACCGCCCAGGCCGCCGACTTCGTCCGCGCCCTGGAACAGGGGCTCGACGCGCCCGTCAGCCAGGGCGGCGCCAACCTCTCCGGCGGCCAGCGCCAGCGGCTCGCCATCGCCCGGGTCCTCGTCGCCCGCCCCCGCCTCTACCTCTTCGACGACTCCTTCTCCGCCCTCGACAACGCCACCGACGCCCGGCTGCGCGCCGCCCTGCGCCGCGAGACCGCCGACGCCGCCGTCGTCCTCGTCGCCCAGCGGGTCTCCACCATCCGCCACGCCGACCGGATCGTCGTCCTCGACCGGGGCCGCGCCGTCGGCACCGGCACCCACGAGGAACTCCTCGCGACCAGCCCCACCTACCGGGAGATCGTCCGCTCCCAGCCCACCGAGGAGGCCGCCGCGTGACCACCGCGACCGCACCCCGCCCCACCGCCCCCGCCCGCCGCGGCCCCGCCCCCCAGCCGGGCAGCGGGCCCGGCGCGCCCGGCACGCCCTCCCTGGAACGCTCCCTCCGCTTCCGCGCCTCCGCCGTCCGCCTGCTGCGCACCCTCGCCCCCGACCGGGCCCGGCTCGCCGGCGCGCTCGCCGCCGGCGCCGCCGCCGTCGGCCTCACCGTCCTCGTCCCGCTCCTCCTCGGCCGCGCCACCGACCTCGTCCTCACCGGCGCCGCCGGCCCGCGCGGCGTCGACTTCACCGCCCTCGGCCGGCAGCTCGCCCTCGCCGCGGTGACCGTCGCCGCCGTCTCCCTGCTCACCTGGGTCCAGCAGCGGCTCGTCACCGACGTCGTCCAGCGGGCCGGCCACCGGCTGCGCGAACGGGCCCAGCACAAGCTGGCCCGGCTGCCGCTCGGCTACCTCGACGGGCAGCCCCGCGGTGAGGTCCTCTCCCGCGCCACCAACGACGTCGACAACGTCACCCAGACCCTCCAGCAGGCGCTCAGCCAGATGATCAGGGCCGTCCTCACCCTCCTCGGGGTGCTCGCGATGATGCTCTGGATCTCCCCGGGGCTCGCCCTCGTCGCCCTCGGCACCGTGCCCGTCTCCCTCGGCCTGGCCGCCCTGGTCGCCCGCCGCGCCCAGCCGCAGTTCGTGAAGCAGTGGGCGGTCACCGGGCGGCTCGGCGGCCACGCGGAGGAGACCATCACCGGCCACACCGAGGTCGTCGCCTTCGGGCGCCGCGACGAGGCCGTCCGCCGCTTCGACGAACTCGGCGAGGAGCTGTACCGGGCCGGGCTCCGCGCCCAGGCCGTCTCCGGCCTCGTCCAGCCCGCCGTCACCCTCGCCGGGAACCTCGGCTACGTCCTGATCGCCGTCCTCGGCGGCCTGAAGGTGGCGAGCGGCACCCTCACCGTCGGCGACGTCCAGGCCTTCGTCCAGTACTCCTACGAGTTCAACGGCCCGGTCAACCAGGTGGCCGCCATGGCGAGCCTGCTCCAGTCCGGCGTCGCCTCCGCCGAGCGGGTCTTCGACCTCCTCGACGCCGAGGAGGAGCGCCCGGACCCGGCCGACCCCGAGAAGCCCGCCGAGCGCCGCGGCCGCGTCGTCCTCGAACACGTCTCCTTCCGCTACGAGCCGGACCGGCCGCTCGTCGAGGACCTCTCCCTCACCGTCGAACCCGGCCGCACGGTCGCGCTCGTCGGCCCCACGGGCGCCGGCAAGACGACCCTGGTCAACCTGCTGCTGCGGTTCCACGAGCCCACCGGCGGCCGGATCCTCCTCGACGGCGTCGACACCGCCCGGATGGACCGGGAGGAGCTCCGCTCCGGCATCGGCATGGTCCTGCAGGACACCTGGCTCTTCGGCGGCACCCTCGCCGAGAACATCGCCTACGGCGTCCCCGGCGAGGTCTCCCGCGAGCGGATCGTCGCCGCCGCCGAGGCCGTCCACGCCGACCGCTTCATCCGCACCCTGCCGGACGGCTACGACACCGTCCTCGACGAGGACGGCGGCGGCCTCAGCGCCGGCGAGCGCCAACTGGTCACGCTGGCGCGCGCCTTCCTCTCCGAGTCGTCGATCCTCGTCCTCGACGAGGCCACCAGCTCCGTCGACACCCGCACCGAACTCCACGTCCAGCGCGCCATGGCCGCCCTGCGGGCCGGCCGCACCAGCTTCGTCGTCGCCCACCGGCTCTCCACGATCCGGGACGCGGACACCATCGTGGTCATGGACGGCGGCGGCATCGCCGAGCAGGGCGGCCACGAGGAGCTGCTCGCCCGCGGCGGCGCGTACGCCCGGCTGTACGAAGCGCAGTTCGCGACCGGGTGAGGGGCCCGTACGGTGGAGGGCGTGACCGACCAGAAGCCGGGCGCGCCCACCGCCCTCACCGTGACCACCACCACCGACAGCCGGGAGAAGGCGGAGGCGCTCGCGCGCGGCGCCGTCGAGGCCCGGCTCGCCGCCTGCGCCCAGGTCACCGGGCCCGTGACCTCCGTCTACCACTGGAAGTCGGCCGTCGAGACCGCCGAGGAATGGCAGGTCCTCTACAAGACGACCGAGGGCCGGTACGCCGCCCTGGAGGCCCACCTCCTCGCCGCGCACGACTACGAGACCCCGGAGATCCTGGCCGTCCCGGTCCGCCACGGCTCCGCCGCCTACCTGGAATGGCTGGAAACCGAGGTCGGCACCGCGTGACCCTGCCATTCTTCGTCTACGGCACGCTCCGCCCCGGCGCGCGCCACCACGACCGGCTCCTCCTCGGGCGCACCGCCACCGAGGAGGACGCCCTCCTCCCGGGCGCTCTCCTCCACGACGGCCCCGGCTACCCGTACGCCGTCCCCGGCGAGGGCGCGGTCCGCGGCAGCCTGGTGACCCCGCTCCCCGACGCGTACGCGGAACTCCTCGCCGCCCTCGACCGGTTGGAGTACGAGGCCGGGTACGAGCGCGCGGCCCTCGACACCGTCCGCACCGGCGACGGCGCCGCCGTCCGCGCCTGGGTCTACCTCGCCGCCCCCGGCACCCCGGTCGGCCCGCTCATCGCCTCCGGTGACTGGTTCAGCCGCGCTCCAGACGCACCGCGCACACCTTGAACTCGGGCATCCGGGAGACCGGGTCGAGCGCCGGGTTCACCAGCGTGTTCGCCCGGCCCTCCCCGTACCAGTGGAACGGCATGAAGACGGTGTCCGGGCGGATCGCCCCGGTGATCCGGGCCGGCGCCACCGCCCGCCCGCGCCGCGACACCACCGTCACCGGCTCGCCCTCCGCGATCCCGAGCCGCTCCGCGAGCCGCGGGTGCAGCTCCACGAAGGGGCCGGGCGCGGCGGCGTTCAGCTCCGCCACCCGCCGGGTCTGCGCCCCGGACTGGTACTGGGAGACGACCCGGCCGGTGGTGAGGACCACGGGGTAGTCCGCGTCGGTCTCCTCGGCGGCGGGCCGGTGCGTCACCGGCACGAAGCGGGCCCGCCCGTCGGCGGTCGCGAACCGGTCGAGGAAGAGGCGGGGCGTGCCCCGGTGGCCCTCCTCCGGACACGGCCAGAAGACGCCCTGCTCCTCCTCGATCCGCCGGTAGCTGATGCCCGCGTAGTCGGCCGGGCCGCCGGCGGAGGCCCGCCGCAGCTCCTCGAAGACCTCCTCGGGGTCGGTGGGGAAGCCCTTCTCCCACCCGAGCAGCCCGGCGAGCGCGTGCAGCACCTCCAGGTCGCTGCGGACCCCCTCCGGCGGGGTGAGGGCGCGGCGGCGCAGCAGCACCCGCCCCTCCAGGTTGGTCATCGTGCCGGTCTCCTCGGCCCACTGGGTCACCGGCAGGACGACGTCGGCGAGGGCGGCGGTCTCGGAGAGGACGACGTCGGCGACGGCGAGGAAGTCGAGCGAGCGCAGCCGCTCCTCGACGTGCGCGGCGCGCGGCGCGGAGACCACCGGGTTGGAGCCCATGAGGAGCAGCGACCTCACGTCGCCGCCGAGGGCGTCGAGGAGTTCGTAGGCGCTGCGCCCCGGCCCCGGCAGGGTCTCGGGGGCGACGCCCCACACTCCGGCGACGTGGGCGCGGGCGGCGGGGTCGTCGAGCTTGCGGTAGCCGGGCAGCTGGTCGGCCTTCTGGCCGTGCTCGCGGCCGCCCTGGCCGTTGCCCTGGCCGGTGAGGCAGCCGTAGCCGGAGAGGGGCCGGCCGGCCCGGCCGGTGGCGAGGCAGAGGTTGATCCAGGCGCCGACGGTGTCGGTGCCCTTGGACTGCTGCTCGGGGCCGCGGGCGGTGAGCACCATGCCGGTGGGGGCGTCGCAGAACAGCGCGACGGCCTCGCGCAGGGCGGGCACGGGGACGCCGGTGATCCGTTCGACGTGCTCGGGCCAGTGGGCCATGGCGCCGGCCCGGGCGGCCTCCCAGCCGGTGGTGCGCCCGGCGACGAACTCCTCGTCGACGCGGCCCTCGGCGACGACCAGGTGCAGCAGCCCGAGGGCGAGCGCGAGGTCGGTGCCGGGGCGGGGGGCGAGGTGGAGGTCGGCCTGTTCGGCGGTGCGGGTGCGGCGCGGGTCGACGACGATCAGCTTCCCGCCGTTCTCCCTCAGCTCGGTGAGGTAGCGCAGGGCGGGCGGCATGGTCTCGGCGAGGTTGGAGCCGACGAGGATCACGCAGCCCGTCCTCGGGATGTCCTCCAGAGGGAACGGCAGGCCGCGGTCGAGGCCGAAGGCCCGCTGGTGGGCGGCGGCCGCCGAGGACATGCAGAAGCGGCCGTTGTAGTCGATCTGCGAGGTGGCGAGCACCAGCCGGGCGAACTTGCCGAGCGTGTACGCCTTCTCGTTGGTGAGTCCGCCGCCGCCGAAGACCCCCACGGCGTCGGGGCCGTGGTCGGCGCGGGTCCGGCTCAGCCCCTCGGCGACGGCGGAGAGCGCCTCCTCCCAGGAGGCGGGTTCGAGCGCCCCGGAGTCAGGGCGGCGGACCAGGGGCTCGGTGAGCCTGACCCGGGAGGAGAGTACGGAGGGGGCGGTGCGGCCCTTGCCGCACAGCGCGCCCCGGTTGACGGGGAAGTCGGTCCGCTCGACCACCTCGGCGGGCAGCTCCGCCGTGCCGGTCGGGCGGAGCCGCATGCCGCACTGCAGGGCGCAGTAGGGGCAGTGGGTGGGGACCGCGGTGGCGTCGGACATGCCGTCAAGGGTGCGTCGGGCGTGTTACGGGCGGCGGCGTCCCGTATTACGGGCGCGGTGCTCTCCGCTCAGGTCACGGGGTCGCGGGGGGTGAGGCGAGGGCCTCCGCCACGCCGGTCTCCCGGGGGCCGAGGAAGCGCGGGTCGGGGCGGACGGCGGCGTCGAGGGCGGCCTTCCCGGAGGCGAAGAGCTCGCGGGTGGTGCCGTAGTACCAGGTGGTGTCGTGCGGTTCGGCGACGCCGACGCCGTACGAGGCGACCCCGGCCCGCTCGCAGAGGGCGACGGCCCGCTTGACGTGGAAGTCCTGGGTGACGAGGACGGCCCGGTCGACGCCGAAGACCTTCCGGGCCCGGACGCAGCTGTCCCAGGTGTCGAAGCCCGCGTGGTCGCTGACGACGTTCTCGTCCGGGACGCCCCGGTCCGCCAGGTAGGCGCGCATGGCGCTCGGCTCGTCGTACGCGGTCCGGCCGTTGTCGCCGGTGACGAGGAGGACCTTCACCTTGCCGGTGCGGTAGAGCTCGGCGGCGGTGTCGAGCCGGTGGGCGAGGTACGGCGTGGGGCGGCCGTTCCACAGGCCGGCGCCGAAGACCACGGCGACGTCCCCGGCGGGCACGTCGGCGGTGGTCCGCAGCTTTCCGGCGGCCGCGGTGTGCGTCCAGGTCGCGGGCGCGAGGGCCAGGACGGCGGCGGCCATCACGGCCTGGACGGTGCGGCGGCGGGCCCGGACGGTGCGGGGGAACCGGACCTGCATCGGCTGTGCCTCCAGGGGGAAGGGGACGGGCTGTCACCCGGACCGACGCGCGGGGGCCCTCCGCGGTTCGGCGGGGGCCCGGTCTGTTCCGTACAGCACACGCGCGAGTCCCATTCCGAGCAGCATCCCGAGGAGCTGGGCGCAGGCGTAGGCGGGCACCGAGGCGGGGGCGATGCCGGTGAAGGAGTCGGTGAGGGAGCGGCCGACGGTGGCCGCCGGGTTGGCGAAGGAGCCGGAGGAGGTGAACCAGATCGCGGCGCCGATGTACCCGGCGACGGCGACGGGGGCCAGCTGGGGGCGGCCGATGTGCCGCAGCCCCTGGACGACGAGGACGAGCCCGGCGGTGGCGACGGCCTCGCCGAGCAGCAGGTGGAGCGCGGCGCGCGGCTCGGTGGACCAGGAGCCGGGCGCCCGGCCGAACATCGCCTCGGCGAGCAGGGCACCGGCGACCGCGCCGGTGACCTGGGCGGTGACGTAGGCGAGGACCTCGCGGCCCTCCTGCTCGCGGCGCCGCCCCCACCACTCGGAGAGGGTGACGACGGGGTTGAAGTGGGCGCCGGAGAGCGGTCCGAGGAGCGCGATCAGCAGGCCGAGGCCGAGGGCGGAGGCGGTGGCGTTGGCGAGCAGCCGGACCCCGATGTCCTGGCTGAGGGAGTCGGCGCGGATGCCGGAGCCGACGATCACGGCGACCAGGGCGGCGGTGCCGGTGAACTCGGCGGTGACGCGCCGGGGGAGCGACACGGGGGACATTCTCATAATGGAAAAGATATTCCGTGATTCGGAACGAAAAAAGAGGGGAGGGGAGGGGCGGGTCTTCCGTACGATCCGGCGGTGATCACCGAAGAGCCGACGACCCGAGACCGGTCGACCGAAGAGCCGCCGTCCGACGCCCCGCCGGCCGACGCCCTGCCGACCGGCGACGCCCTCCTGACCGCCGCCGTGCGGAACAACGCCGCGTGGTGCGGAACCATGTGCCGGGCCCACGGCCTCGCCACGACCACCGGCCCGCGTGCCTGGACCAGCCCCCGCCGCACCCCGCTCTACTACCCCGACGCCGTCTCCCTGGCGCCGGACGCGACCACCGCCGACGTCGTGACGGACATCGACCAGACCGCGCCGGGCGCCTCCGTCAAGGACTCCTACGCCCGCCTCGACCTCGCCCCCGAGGGCTTCCGACCGCTCTTCGACGCCACCTGGATCGGCCGCTCGGCGGGCCCGCCCGCCGCCCCCGGCCCCTCCTGGACCCGCGCCGACACCCCCGGGGCCCTCGCCGCCTGGGCGCGCGCCTGGAGCGGCGGCGACGCCGACGAGGCGGCGCTCTTCCGCCCGGCCCTCCTGGACGATCCGGCCGTCACCGTCCTCGCCGTCCCCGGACCCGACGGGCGGATCCTCGGCGGAGCCGTCCTCTCCACCGGCGCGGGCGCCACCGGCGTCTCCAACCTCTTCGCCGCCGACGGCACCGACCCGGCTCTCGTCTGGGCCGCCGCCCTGGCCGCCGCCGACCCCGCCCTCCCCGTCGTCGGGTACGAGTCCGGCGACGACCTGGCCGCCGCCCTCGCCGCCGGCTTCACCGAACTCGGCCCCCTCCGCGTCTGGCTCGCCGCCTGACAACCCGCCCCGCGCGCGCGTGAGCCCGGTGAAACACAGCCGTGCGGTCCCGGCAAAGAGCCGTGACCGGCACGCAACGGGCAGGCAACGTCCCGGGGCCAGGATCGGTCCATGACGGAGCCGGACAGCACGTTCGCGGACGCCGCCGCCCTGCTGGGGCGGGTCGCGCGGCAGCTCGGCCTCCAGCTCCGCCGGGTGCGTCCCTACGGCGCCCCGGCGGGGAAGACCGAGCAGGAGGTACGCCGCCCATGCAGCCGATCGCACAGCTCCCCGCCCCCGTCCCCGGGCGCGTCCCCGTCCCCGCACCCGTCCTCGTCGCCGTAGGCCACGGCAGCCGGGACCCCCGCGCGCGTGCCACCCTCGCCCGGCTCCTCGACCGGGTCCGCGCGCTGCGCCCCGGGCTCGACGTGCGGCTCGCCCACATCGAGCTGAACGCGCCGCTCCTCGACGACACCCTCGCGGCCCTCGCCGCCGAGGGGCGCGACGCCGTCCTCGTCCCGCTCCTCCTCGCCCCCGGCCATCACGTCACCCACGACCTGCCCGCCGCCCTCGCCGCCGTCCCCGCCCTCCGGGCCCGCGTCGCCGCCCCCCTCGGCGCCCACCCGCTGCTCGTCGACGCCCTCGCCGACCGGCTCGCCCAGGCCGGCTGGACGCCCGCCGACTCCGCCTCCCGCGCCACCGGCGTCGTCCTCGCCTCCGCCGGCTCCCGCGACCCCCGCTCCGCCGCCACCCTCCGCCGGATCGCCGCCGCCCTCGGCGCCCGCCTCGGCGGCACCCCCGTCGTCGCCGCGTACGCCTCCGCCGCCGCCCCCACCGTCCCCGAGGCCGTGGCCGCGCTCACCGCCCGCGGGCACCACCGGATCGCCGTCGCCTCCTGCTTCACCGCCCCCGGCCTCTTCGCCGCCCGCACCGCCTCCCACGCCCCCTGGATCGCCGCCGACCCGCTCGGCGCCCACCCGGCCCTCGCCCGGCTCGTCCTGCACCGCTACGACCTGTCCCGCACCGGCCGCCCCGCCGCCCCCGCCACCCACTCGCGGGAACTCGCCGCCATCTGAACCCTTTTGTCGGCCCCGCCGGTTACCGTCGAGGCATGGCAGGCTACGACGGCACCAGCGAGACCCCCGGGTACGACCCGACCGCCACCGAGCGCTGGGCCGCCGAGCCCGACAAGCGCCCCGGCCGCACCGCCTTCCAGCGCGACCGCGCGCGCGTGCTGCACTCCGCCGCCCTGCGCCGGCTCGCCGGGAAGACCCAGGTCGTCACCCCCGGCACCCGCGGGTACGCCTGGGACGCCAGCCCCCGCACCCGGCTCACCCACTCCCTGGAGTGCGCCCAGGTCGGCCGTGAGCTCGGCGCCGCCCTCGGCTGCGACCCCGACCTCGTCGAAGCCGCCTGCCTCTCGCACGACATGGGCCACCCGCCCTTCGGGCACAACGGCGAACAGGCGCTCAACGACGTCGCCAAGGACTGCGGCGGCTTCGAGGGCAACGCCCAGTCGCTCCGCCTCCTCACCCGCATCGAGCCCAAGCGCTTCATCCCCGGCCCCGACGGCGAACCCGTCTCCGTCGGCCTCAACCTCACCCGCGCCACCCTCGACGCCGCCACCAAGTACCCCTGGCCGCGCGGCGGCCACCCCACCGACCCCGGCTCCTCCAAGTTCGGCGTGTACGAGGACGACCTGCCCGTCTTCGAGTGGATCCGGCGCGGCGCCCCCGCACACCGCAAGTGCTTCGAGGCCGACGTCATGGACTGGTCCGACGACGTCGCCTACTCCGTCCACGACTTCGAGGACGGCCTGCACGCCGGCCACATCGACCCCAACCTCCTCCACGCCGAGCCCGAGCGCGCGGACGTCTTCGCCGTCGCCATCGGCCGCTACGTCCCCGAGGACACCGACCCCGCCGAACTCGCCGAAGCCCTCGACCGCCTCCTCGACCAGGAGTGGTGGCCGCACGGCTACGACGGCTCCGCCGTCGCCCAGGCCCGCCTCAAGGACGCCACCAGCCAGCTCATCGGCCGCTTCTGCCTCGCCGCCGAGGTCGCCACCCGCCGGGCA
Source organism: Streptomyces sp. NPDC007945 (assembly GCF_042958885.1). Lineage (NCBI taxonomy): Bacteria > Bacillati > Actinomycetota > Actinomycetes > Kitasatosporales > Streptomycetaceae > Streptomyces > Streptomyces sp. NPDC007945. Next base: position 700,682 of record NZ_JBIBJV010000001.1, on the reverse strand, counting down.
TGGGGGCCCCGCCCGGGCTCCGCGGGAGGCTCCGGCCGGCTCACCCGCTACGGCGCCGAACTCGTCGTCCCCCGCGCCACCCGCAACGAGTGCGCCGTCCTCAAGGCCGTCGCCGACCGGTACGTCATGCAGCGCGCCGAACAGGAGGCGCTCCGCGCCGACCAGCGGATCGTCGTCGCCGAACTCGCCGAGGCGCTCGTCGCCCGGGCCCCCGACGGACTCGAACCGCAGTTCCGCGCCCTCTTCGCCGCCGCGTCCGACGACCGTTCCCGCAAGCGGGTGATCGTCGACCAGATCGCCTCGCTCACCGACGCCACCGCCCGCGCCCTCCACGCCCGGCTCCGAACCCCCGGCACGTAGGGGGTCTTCGCCCCCTTTCGCCTTCCGGCGCCGTGCGGGACCCTCGCATGCGCGTCCCGAGGCGGTGCGGCCGGGCCCGGGCCCGGGGGCGTAGCGTAGAGAATCGGTCGCAACGAGGAGGAATCAACGTGGTCGACGCAGATCAGACCTTTGTCATCGTCGGCGGGGGCCTGGCCGGCGCCAAGGCGGCGGAGACGCTCCGCGCCGAGGGCTTCAACGGCCGGGTGATCCTCATCGGCGACGAACGCGACCACCCCTACGAACGCCCCCCGCTCTCCAAGGGCTACCTCCTCGGCAAGAAGGACCGGGACTCCGCCCTCGTCCACGAACCCGCCTGGTACGCCGCCCACGACGTCGAGCTCCACCTCGGGCAGACCGTCACCGCCGTCGACCGGGACGCCCACACCGTCCGCCTCGGCGACGGCACCGTCATCCGCTACGACAAGTTGCTCCTCGCCACCGGCTCCGAGCCCCGCCGCCTCGACATCCCCGGCACCGACCTCGCCGGCGTCCACCACCTGCGCCGGCTCTCCCACTCCGAGCGGCTCCGCGACGAGCTGAAGGCCCTCGGCCGGGACAACGGCCACCTCGTCATCGCCGGCGCCGGCTGGATCGGCCTGGAGGTCGCCGCCGCCGCCCGCACCTACGGCGCCGAGGTCACCGTCGTCGAGTACGAGCCGACCGCGCTCCACCGCGTCCTCGGCCCCGAGCTCGGCCAGCTCTTCGCCGACCTCCACACCGAGCACGGGGTCCGCTTCCACTTCGGCGCCCGGATCACCGAGATCACCGGCCAGGACGGCATGGTCCTCGCCGTCCGCACCGACGACGGCGAGGAGCACCCCGCCCACGCCGTCCTCGTCGCCGTCGGCGCCGCCCCCCGCGCCGCCCTCGCCGAGAACGCCGGCCTCGCCCTCGTCGACCGCGCCGACGGCGGCGGCATCGCCGTCGACTCCTCCCTGCGCACCACCGACCCCGACATCTACGCCGCCGGAGACGTCGCCGCCTTCGACCACCCCTCGCTCCACCACCGCATCCGCGTCGAGCACTGGGCCAACGCCCTCAACGGAGGCCCCGCCGCCGCCCGCGCCATGCTCGGCCAGGAGGTCTCCTACGACCGGATCCCGTACTTCTTCACCGACCAGTACGACCTCGGCATGGAGTACTCCGGCTGGGCGCCCCCGGGCTCGTACGACCAGGTCGTGGTCCGCGGCGACACCGGCAAGCGCGAGTTCATCGCCTTCTGGCTCCGCGAGGGCCGGGTGACCGCCGGGATGAACGTGAACGTGTGGGACGTCACAGAAACGGTCCAGAAGCTCATCCGCTCCCGCGCCACCGTGGACCCGGACGCCCTCTGCGACCCCTCGGTCCCCCTGGAGAGCCTGCTCTGACACGTACGGGTGAGCCGTAGACTCTACGCGTGGCAGGCAGGATCAACGATGACGACGTGAAGGCGGTCCGGGACGCGGTCCCGATCGACTCCGTGGTGTCCGAGTACCTCCAGCTCCGCAACGCCGGCGGCGGAAACCTCAAGGGACTCTGCCCCTTCCACGACGAGAAGTCGCCCTCCTTCCAGGTCAGCCCCAGCAAGGGACTCTTCCACTGCTTCGGCTGCCAGGAGGGCGGCGACACCATCGCCTTCGTGATGAAGATCGACCACCTCTCCTTCTCGGAGACGGTCGAGCGCCTCGCCGCCAAGGCGGGCATCACCCTCCGCTACGAGGAGGGCGGCTACAACCCCGGCCACCAGCGCGGCGAGCGCATCCGCCTGATCGAGGCGCACAAGATCGCCGCCGAGTTCTACGCCGCCCAACTCGACTCCCCCGAGGCCGAGATCGGCCGCACGTTCCTCGCCGAGCGCGGCTTCGACCAGGCCGCCGCCGAGCACTTCGGCGTCGGCTACTCCCCGGCCGGCTGGGACCACCTCACCCGCTTCCTGCGCGGCAAGGGCTTCTCCGACAAGGAACTGATCGTCTCCGGCCTCTCCCAGGAAGGCCGCCGGGGCCCCATCGACCGCTTCCGCGGCCGCCTCATGTGGCCCATCCGGGACGTCGGCGGCGAGATCGTCGGCTTCGGCGCCCGCCGCCTGCGCGAGGACGACAACGGCCCTAAGTACCTCAACACCCCCGAGACCCCGGTCTACAAGAAGTCCCAGGTGCTCTACGGCGTCGACCTCGCCAAGAAGGAGATCGCCAAGACCAGCCGGGCCGTCGTCGTCGAGGGCTACACCGACGTCATGGCCTGCCACCTGGCCGGTGTCACCACCGCCATCGCCACCTGCGGCACCGCCTTCGGCGGCGACCACATCAAGATCCTCCGCCGGCTCCTCATGGACAACGGCTCGGCCCGCGTCATCTTCACCTTCGACGGCGACGCCGCCGGCCAGAAGGCCGCGCTGCGCGCCTTCGAGGACGACCAGAAGTTCGCCGCCGAGACGTACATCGCCATCGCCCCCGACGGCATGGACCCCTGCGAGCTGCGCCTCGCCAAGGGCGACGACGCCGTCGTCGACCTCGTCGAGCCCCGCACCCCGCTCTTCGAGTTCGCCCTCCGCCAGATCGTGAACCGCTACGACCTGGACACCCCGGCGGGCCGGGCCGCCGCCCTCGACGAGGCCGCCCCCGTCGTCGCCAAGATCAAGAACGTCTCCTCGCAGCACGAGGTCGCCGTCCAGCTCGCCGGCCTCGTCGGCATCCTCGACACCCAGTTCGTCGTCCGCCGGGTCGCCCAGATCGCCCGCTGGCAGCGCGGCGGCGGCAAGGACCAGGGCGGCGGCCCCCAGCGCGGCGACGGACGGCGGCAGCCGCAGCGCTCGTACGGCGAGGTCCAGGCCCCCAGCGGCCCCGCCGGACCCGCGCTCAACCTGCGCAGCCCCGCCCACCGCACCGAGCGCGAGCTGCTCAAGCTCGCCCTCCAGTACCCGGCCCTCGTCTCCCCGGCCTTCGACGCCTACGGCACCGACGAGTTCACCGCCCCGCCCTACGCCGCCGTCCGCCAGTGCATCCAGGACGCCGGCGGCGCCGACGGCGCCCCCGCCGACTACCTCGACGCCGTCCGCGAGGCGGCGCCCAACGACACCGTCCGCGCCCTCGTCACCGAACTCGCCGTCGAGACCGTCTTCGCCAAGACCATCGACGAGGTGTACGCGGGCGCCCAGCTGGTCCAGGTCCGGCTCCGGGCCGTCGACCGGCGCATCCGCGACGTCCAGGGGACCCTCGCCCGGCTCGGCGCCCACGGCGACCCCGAACAGCTCGCCGCCGTCCAGAACGAGCTGTGGGTCCTCACCCAGTACGGCCAGTCCCTCCGCAACCACGGCGCCGCCGCCCTCTGAGGCACGTTCGGTCACGGCCCGCACGCAAAAAGTCACCGCACGCCCCTCGTGGCGGCGATGTGTCGTACCCCACACTGGGCCGGGTGACGGAGCCGTTCCGCCCCTCCTGGAGGTCGCCCGCCGTGCAGACCGAGTTCCAGACCACCGAACCGGACGAACTGCCCCCGCTCCCCGAGGTCCCGGCCCAGCGGCGCCGCGCCGCCGACCCCGGCGGCAACGGCCCCTCCGCCGACCTCTTCCGCCAGTACCTCCGCGAGATCGGCCGCATCCCCCTCCTCACCGCGGAGGAGGAGGTCGAACTGGCCCGCCGCGTCGAGGCCGGCCTCTTCGCCGAGGAGAAACTGGCCCGCACCCCCGACCTGGACTCGCAGCTCGCGTACGACCTCGACCGGCTCGTCGTCCTCGGTCGGATCGCCAAGCGGAAGCTCATCGAGGCCAACCTCCGCCTCGTCGTCTCCGTCGCCAAGCGGTACGTCGGCCGCGGCCTGACCATGCTCGACCTCGTCCAGGAGGGCAACCTCGGCCTCATCCGAGCCGTCGAGAAGTTCGACTACGCCCGCGGCTACAAGTTCTCCACCTACGCCACCTGGTGGATCCGCCAGGCCATGTCCCGGGCCCTCGCCGACCAGGCCCGCACCATCCGCGTCCCCGTCCACGTCGTGGAGCTCATCAACCGGGTCATCCGCGTCCAGCGCCTCCTCCTCCAGGAACGCGGCACCGAGCCCACCGCCGAGGAGGTCGCCACCCACCTCGACCTCACCCCCGAGCGGGTCGTCGAGGTCCTCCGGCTCGCCCAGGAACCCGTCTCCCTGCACACCCCCGTCGGCGAGGAGGAGGACGTCGACCTCGGCGACCTCATCGAGGACGGCGACGCCGCCTCACCCGTCGAGTCCGCCGCCTTCCTGCTGCTCCGCCGCCACCTGGAGGACGTCCTGTCCACCCTCGGCGAGCGCGAGCGCAAGGTCGTCCAGCTCCGCTACGGCCTCGACGACGGCCGCCCCCGCACCCTGGAGGAGATCGGGCAGCTCTTCGGCGTCACCCGCGAACGGATACGCCAGATCGAGTCCAAGACCCTCTCCAGACTCCGCGACCACGCCTACGCCGACCAGCTCCGTGGCTACCTCGACTGAGGACGCGTGAAGGGCCCGCGCCGCCTGCGCGCGGGCCCTCCACGGAGTGGACGGACACCCCGTCAGTCGACCTCGGCGACCGCCTCCGCGAACTGCGCCGCGTACAGGCGGGCGTACGCGCCGCCCGCCGTCAGCAGCTCCTCGTGCGTGCCCTGCTCCACGATCGAGCCGTTCTCCATCACCAGAATCACGTCCGCGTCCCGGATGGTGGAGAGCCGGTGCGCGATCACGAAGGAGGTACGGCCCTGGGCAAGCCGGGCCATCGCCTTCTGGATCAGGACCTCGGTCCGGGTGTCCACCGAGCTCGTCGCCTCGTCGAGGACCAGGATCACCGGGTCCGACAGGAACGCCCGGGCGATGGTGATCAGCTGCTTCTCGCCCGCGCTGACGCCCGCGCCCTCGTCGTCGACGACCGTGTCGTAGCCCTCCGGCAGGGTGCGGACGAAACGGTCGGCGTGGGCCGCCCGCGCGGCCTCCTCGATCTCCGCCCGGGTCACCTCGCGGGTGGCGCCGTACGCGATGTTGTCCGCGATCGTCCCGCCGAACAGCCAGGTGTCCTGGAGGACCATGCCGATCCCGGCCCGCAGCTCCTCCCGGGACATCGACGCGATGTCCGTGCCGTCCAGCGTGATCCGGCCGCCCGTCACCTCGTAGAACCGCATGAGGAGGTTGACCAGCGTCGTCTTGCCGGCGCCCGTCGGGCCGACGATCGCGACCGTCTGGCCGGGCTCCACGGTGAGCGACAGGTCCTCGATGAGCGGCTTGTCGGGCTCGTAGCGGAAGGAGACGTGCTCCAGCGCCACCTTGCCCTTGAAGTCCCGCTCCTCCTCGGAGGCGGGCGCGTCCGGCGCCTGCTCCTCCGCGTCGAGCAGCTCGAAGATCCGCTCCGCCGAGGCGACGCCCGACTGCACCAGGTTCGCCATCGACGCCACCTGCGTCAGCGGCATCGAGAACTGGCGCGAGTACTGGATGAAGGCCTGCACGTCGCCGATGGAGAGCGTGCCGCTCGCCACCCGCAGACCGCCGACCACGGCCACCAGGACGTAGTTGATGTTCGAGACGAAGAACATCACCGGCTGCATCATGCCGCTGTTGAACTGCGCCTTGAACCCGGCCTCGTACAGCGCCTCGTTCTGCTCCCGGAAGCCCTTCGCCGCCTCGTCCTGCCGGCCGAAGACCTTCACCAGGTTGTGCCCGGTGTACATCTCCTCCACGTGCGCGTTCAGCGCGCCCGTGGACTTCCACTGCTGCACGAAGTGCGGCTGCGAGCGCTTGCCGATCCTCGTCGCCACCACCACCGACAGCGGCACCGTGACCAGCGCGACCAGGGCGAGCAGCGGCGAGATCCAGAACATCATCGCCAGCACGCCGACGATCGTCAGGAGCGAGTTGATGAGCTGCCCCATCGACTGCTGGAGCGTCTGCGAGATGTTGTCGATGTCGTTGGTCGCGCGGGACAGCACCTCGCCGCGCTTCGCCCGGTCGAAGTACGACAGCGGCAGCCGCGACAGCTTCGTCTGGACGTCCTCCCGCATCCGGTACACGGTCCGGTTGATCACCTTGATCGACATCCGGGTGGAGACCAGCATCAGCAGGCCCGCCACCACGTACACCGCGAGGGCGAGCAGCAGCACCTCGCCGACCGCGCCGAAGTCGATGCCACGCCCGGGCGTGAAGTCGACCCCCGACAGCATGTCGGCCATGCCGCCGTCGCCGTCCGCGCGCAGTCTCTCCAGCGCCTGCGCCTTGGTCACGCCCTCCGGAATGCCCCGGCCGACCACACCCGCGAAGATCAGGTCCGTCGCCCGGCCGAGGATCTTGGGGCCGATGACCGCGCCCGCCACCGACAGCACGCCGGCGGCCAGCATCACCCAGAGCGCGGTCCGCTCCGGCGCGAGCTGCCCCAGCAGCCGCTTCGACGACCCCTTGAAGTCCATCGACCGCTCACCCGGGGCGCCCCCGGCCATCATGCGTCCACCAGGACCGGCCATCAGGCTGCCTCCGCCTCGGTCAGCTGGGAGAGCACGATCTCCCGGTACGTCTCGTTCGCCGCCATCAGCTCGTGGTGCCGGCCCGTGCCGACGACCCGGCCCTCGTCGAGGACCACGATCCGGTCGGCGTCCCGGATCGTCGACACCCGCTGGGCGACGATCACCACGGTCGCGTCCGAGGTCTCGTCCGCGAGGGCCGCCCGCAGCCGGGCGTCCGTCTCGTAGTCGAGCGCCGAGAACGAGTCGTCGAAGAGGTAGATCTCCGGCCGCTGCACCAGGGTCCGCGCGATCGCGAGCCGCTGCCGCTGACCGCCCGACACATTGGTGCCGCCCTGCGCCACCGGCGCGTCCAGGCCCCGTTCGAGCTTCCGCACGAAGTCGGCGGCCTGGGCCACCTCCAGGGCGTGCCACAGCTCCTCGTCGGTCGCGTCGGGATTGCCGTACCGCAGGTTCGACGCCACCGTCCCCGAGAAGAGGTACGGCTTCTGCGGGACGAGCCCGACCGTCCGCGCCATCAGCGCCGGGTCCAGCCTCCGCACGTCCACGCCGTCGACGAGGACCTCGCCGCCGGTCACGTCGAAGAGCCGCGGCACCAGGCCGAGCAGCGTCGACTTGCCGGAGCCGGTCGAACCGATGATCGCGGTGGTCTCGCCGGGGCGGGCCACCAGCTCCACCTCCCGGAGCACCGGTTCCTCGGCGCCCGGGTAGCGGAAGTCCGCCGCCCTGACCTCCAGGTGCCCGCGCCGCTCCAGCGTCGTCACCGGTTCGGTCGGCGGCACCACGCTCGACGAGGTCGCCAGGACCTCCTCGATGCGCTCGGCGCAGACCTCCGCGCGCGGCACCATCATGAACATGAAGGTGGCCATCATGACCGCCATCACGATCTGCATCAGATAGGCGAGGAAGGCGGTCAGCGCGCCGATCTCCATCCCGCCGCCGTCGATGCGGTGCGCGCCGAACCAGACCACGGCGACGCTGGAGACGTTCACGACCGTCATCACGGTCGGGAACATCAGCGCCATCAGCCGGCCCGTCGACATCGACACGTCGGTCAGGTCGCCGTTGGCGCCGCGGAAACGCTCCTCCTCGTACCCGTCCTTCACGAAGGCGCGGATCACGCGGTTGCCGGTGATCTGCTCGCGCAGCACCCGGTTCACCGTGTCGAGCCGCTCCTGCATGGTCCGGAAGAGCGGTCGCATCCGCCGGACGATGAGCGAGACGGAGACGCCGAGCACCGGCACCACCGCGAGCAGCACGCCGGAGAGCGGCACGTCCTGGCCGAGGGCCATCACGATGCCGCCGACGCACATGATCGGCGCGGAGACCATCAGGGTGAACGCCATCAGGACCAGCATCTGGACCTGCTGGACGTCGTTGGTCGTGCGGGTGATCAGCGAGGGCGCGCCGAACTGCCCGAGCTCGCGTGCCGAGAAGGACTGCACCCGGTCGTACACGGCGCCGCGCACGTCACGGCCGACCGCGGCGGCGGTCCGCGCGCCGTAGTACACCGCCCCGATGTTGCACAGCACCTGGACGACGGAGACGCCGATCATCAGGGCGCCGAACCGCAGGATGTAGCCGGTGTCCCCGTTGACGACGCCCTCGTCGATGATGTCGGCGTTCAGGGTGGGCAGGTAGAGGCTCGCGCAGGTCGCCAGGAACTGGAGCAGGACGAGCAGCGCGATGGGTTTTCGGTAGGGCCGCAGGTGGGTTCGGAGAAGTCTTATGAGCACGGTTCCCACTATCGCGCCGGGGCGCCGCGCGTTACGACTGGTTTAGGCCTCTCGGCCGCCGAACGCCCCCGGGTGGATCTGCTCCCGCGTCGCCACGTACTGCTGACGCACCGCCTGCCCGACCGCCAGCTCCTCGCCCGGCTCCAGGAGCTGCGCGGCGGCGCCCTGCCAGGCCGGGGGAGTGGACGGCGCGAGCGTGCCCCGGGCGACGCCGAGCGCCCAGGCGGCCTGCTTGGCCGCGCCGAGCGCCGCGTAGTCGGCCGGCTGCGGGACGACGACCTGGGCGCCGAACAGCGCGGGCGCCAGGGCCTGGACGGCGGGCAGCGCGGCCGCGGCGCCGAGCAGGAAGATCCGCCGGACCTCGACCCCCCGCCCGCGCACCACGTCCAGGGCGTCGGCGAGCCCGCACAGCATGCCCTCGAAGGCGGCCCTGGCCAGGTGTTCGGGCTTCATCGCCTCGCGGCGCAGGCCGGTGAGGGTGCCGGCGGCGTGCGGCAGGTGCGGGACCCGCTCGCCCTCCAGGTAGGGCAGGAGCACCAGCCCGGAGGAGCCGGGGGTGGACTTCAGGGCGAGCGCGGAGAGCTCCTCCAGCGACTCGGCGCCGAGCATCTCGGCGGTGCCGCGGAGGGTGCGGACGGCGTTGCTGACGGAGACGACGGGCAGGTGCATGCCGGTGGCGTCGGCGTACGAGGTGACGGCGGCGCCCGGCCGGTCGAAGGCCTCGTGGTGGACGGCCATGACGGAGCCGGAGGCGCCGAGGGAGACGACGGCGTCGCCGACGCCGAGCCCGAGCCCGAAGGCGGCGGCCATGGTCTCGCCGGTGCCGGCGGAGATCAGCAGCCCCTCGGGGGTGGTGCCGGCGGGCTCCGCGGGCCCGAGGACCTCCGGGAGCGCGACCTGGTGACCGAGGGCGAGCTCGACGAGGTCGGGGCGGTAGGCGCCGGTGCGGGCGGACCAGTAGCCGGTGCCGGAGGCGGCGCCGCGGTCGGTGGTGCGGCGGGCCGGGCGGCCGAGGAGCTGCCAGACCAGCCAGTCGTGCGGCTGGAGGACGGCGGCGATGCGGGCGGCGTGCTCGGGTTCGTTCCGGGCCAGCCAGCGGAGCTTGGCGACCGGCTGCCCCGACTGGGGGACGCCGCCGACGGCCTCGCCCCAGGCCTCGCGCCCGCCGAGGGCCTCGACGAGGTCGGCGGCGGCGACCTGGGCCCGCTTGTCGTTGCCGACGAGCGCGGGGCGGGCCAGGCCGCCCCGCGCGTCGAGCGGGACGACGCCGTGGGCCTGGGCGCAGACGCCGATGGCCTCCACGCCTTCGAGGAGGCCGCCGGTCGCGGCCTCCCCGAGCGAGAGCAGCCAGGCCTGCGGATCGACGTCGGTGGCCTTGGCGTCGACCGGGTGCGGGGCGTGCCCCTGCCGCAGTACGGCCCCGGTGTCCGTGTCACAGACCACGATGCGCGTGGCGTCCGAAGAGCTGTCGAGTCCGGCGACTATCCCCATGGCACCGATTCTGCATCACGCGGGCCGGTCCCGGCTCAGGTGTTGCTCGTGCCCCAGTCGTCGTCCTCGCCGAACCGCCCGTTGGCGTGGGCGCGCCCGCGCAGCGCGGACACCCGGTGGGTGACGGCGGGCGGCAGGTGGTCGCCCACCCGGTCGCCGACGACGTGCGCGGCCTTCCCCGCGTACTGGCGGCCGGTCTGGGCGGCGGTCTCCGCCGCGTTCCGCACGGCGGGGTTCCGCGAGAACTCCTTGGCGGCCTTCTTCATCTGCTCGTACCGCTCGCGTCCCGCGCGCGTTCCGATCACGAAACCGAGCGCGAGACCCGCGACGAACGTCAGCTTGTACCGCACGCTGCGATCCTTCCCTGGAGGGCCCTGGGGATGTCCCGGGATACCGATTGGCGGAGCACCCCCCTGCTTGCGCTAATGTATGTCTCGCAGCGAGCGCCCGCCGCCCGGGAGACCCCGGGCAGGACCGTTCGATGCAACCGCAGCAATCCCCTGTAGCTCAATTGGCAGAGCAGCCGGCTGTTAACCGGCAGGTTACTGGTTCGAGTCCAGTCGGGGGAGCGCGATCCCCTGTAGCTCAATTGGCAGAGCATTCGGCTGTTAACCGGAGGGTTACTGGTTCGAGTCCAGTCGGGGGAGCAGAGTGAAAGAGGACCCTCAGGGGTCCTCTTTCGCGTTTCCGGGAACCATCCGCCCCCGCCCGCGGTCTTCATGGGCGAGCAGCACCGATCGTGCCGATCACCCGGAGCAGGAGATCGTATGAGCGGCTATGCTGCGGCAGGACGGCGCGCACACTTGTACGCGCCTCGCCGCCGGGGGCGGTAGCTCAGCCGGTTAGAGCAGCGGACTCATAATCCGTCGGCCGTGGGTTCGAGTCCCACCCGCCCCACAAGAGAAACCGTTCCGCCCCGCGGGACCGCCCCTGAGCGGGCGCTCCCGCGGGGCGCGGAACGTGTAGAGCCGCATCGATGCTCCCACGGCGCTCCCGCCGTTTCCGGGTGTGACACGCCGCACATCGCGCCGAATGTTCCGGCTTCCGGTGCTCCCGGGTCCCCTACGCCTTGCGGCCGACGCCCGCGTACATCGCTACGGGTGGGGTCGGGGTTTCGGGGCGCCAGGCGGAGCAGGGGACGACGCCGGGGTCGAGGAGGTCCAGGCCGTCGAAGTAGCGGGTGACGGCGGCGGGGGTGCGCTGGGTGAGCCTGGGGGTGCCGTGCTCGTTCCAGAAGGCGACCGCCGCGTCGACGTCCGGCATGTCGGGGTGGGTGACCGTGTGGGACAGGACGAGGTGGCTGCCGGGGGCGAGCGCGTCCATGAGCCGGCGGACGACCGCGTACGACTCCTCGTCGTCCTCGACGAAGATGACGACTCCGAGCAGCATCAGCGCGACCGGCTTCGACAGGTCGAGGGTGCCCGCCGCGGCGGACAGGATCGTGTCGACGTCCCGCAGGTCGGCGTCCAGGTAGTCGGTGCGGCCCTCGGGCGTGCCGACCAGCAGGGCGCGGGCGTGCGCGAGGACGAGGGGGTCGTTGTCCACGTACACGACCCGCGCGTCGGGGGCGACGCGCTGGGCGACCTCGTGCGTGTTGTCGGCGCTCGGGAGTCCCGTCCCGATGTCGAGGAACTGCCGGATGCCCTCGCGCTCGGCCAGGTGCCGCACCGCCCGGCCGAGGAACAGCCGGTCCGCCTTCGCGTAGTCGCCGATCCCGGGGTGCAGCTCCCGGATCCGGTCGCCGGCCTCCCGGTCGACGGGGTAGTTGTCCTTCCCGCCGGTCCAGTAGTTCCAGATCCGGGCGGTGTGCGGGCGGGAGGTGTCGATGCGCGATTCGATGTCGGTCACGCCGCCAACGTAGCGCAGCGTTTTCGTAACACCCTTGCGGATGCGCCTCGTTGTCACCAGGGGTTCACCTGCCGCCGCCCCCCGCCGCCCCCCGTCGCCGTCCCGTCGTCGGACCGTCGCGGCGGCGCGTCCGGACGGGTGGCGCGCCGGGCGGCGGCACACGCCTTTTCCTTGATCATGTCACGAGCCAAACGCGAATGATCGGTGATAGCTTTTTCGGAACCTTGTTTCCATTACATGTCAATAGCCTGTCGGACCTGGACCGTTGAGGAAGAGGATCGTGAAGCCGTCAGAGGAAAGCGCCCCCGGGCGGACCGAGTTGGTGCACAGGGAGTTCGCCCGACAGGCGAGCACGTTCGAGGACGCGCGTCTCAACGGTGCCTTCACGATGCACCTGCGGCGCCTCGTCGACTTCGTCGCACCCGACGCGGACGCGGTCTGCCTGGACTCCGCCTGCGGCACCGGCATCGTGGCCCGCGCCCTGGCTCCCCGGGTCCGCCACGTCACCGCCCTCGACACCACTCCGGAGATGCTCGCGCGGGGCAAGGCGCAGGCGGACGCGGAGGGCATCGCCAACGTCGTGTTCCAGGAGGGCGACGCGGCCCGGCTGCCCTTTCCCGACGACTCCTTCTCCCTGGTCGTCACGCGCTTCTCGCTGCACCACGTCGCCTCGCCCGAGCGGGTCGCCGCCGAGCTGGTGCGGGTGTGCCGGCCGGGCGGGCGCGTCGTCGTCGCCGACATGGTGGCCCGCCCCGAGCTGCCCGGTGACGCCGACCGCCTCGAGCGGCTGCGCGACCCCTCGCACGGCACGCTCCTCACCGCGGAGCACATCACCGGCCTGCTGACCTCCGCCGGCGCCACCGCCGGGCCCGCCGACGTCTTCGACGTGGAGCGGCCCCTCGCCCCGTGGCTGGAGCAGTCCCTGACCCCCGAGGACACCGCCCGCGCCATCGAGCGGGAGCTGGCCGAGGAGCTCGACGGCGGGCCCGCGACCGGCCTGCGCCCGCTGCGCAGGGACGGGGCGCTGTGGTTCACCCAGACGTGGGCGCACCTCTCCGCGCGGGCCGCCGCATGACGTTACGCAGGCTCGCCCCCGCTCCCGACCGCTTCTTCGACGGCATAGCCGGCGCCGACGGCACCTGGCGCCCCTTACGGCCGTTGTTCCTCTCCGCGGACCGCTTCCGCGAGCTGGGCGAGCTCACGCTCCGCGCGAGCCGCCTCGTCCTCGACGCCTGCCGCCGCCGCGCCGCCACCGCCGGCGAGCTGCGCCGCGCCCTCGGCGTCCCGGCCGACCGGTGGCCGCTGCTCCGGGACGAGGAGCCGCTGGGCGACCACCTCCTGGCCGCCGTGCGCCCCGACATCCTCGTCCGGGACGGCACGCCCCGGTTCGTCGAGCTGAACATCGACAGCGCCCTGGGCGGCGCGTCCCACGCCGCGCTCCTCGGCGAGCGCTTCCTCGCGCTGTACGGCGACGCGTCCGGGCTGCGGGTGCCGCCCTCGGCCGTGGACACCCGGTCCCGCGCGGTGCGCACCACCCTGGGGCTCGGCGACGGCGCCCGGGTGGTCGTGCCCGCCTTCTCCGCGGGGGCCACGCCCGGTCTCCAGGACCTCGCCGCGTTCACGGCGTGGATGCGTCCGGTCTGCGAGAGCGCCGGACGGGAGGGCCTGGACGCGGTGACGCACCCCCTGGACCGACTCGCCACCGACGGGCGCGGCCGGCTGCTCGTGGACGGGCGTCCCGTGGACGCCGTGCTCCGGATGTTCGTCAGCCACAGCCAGCCGCCGAGCGCCGGGATGGAAGCCCTGGTGCGGGCGGTGCGGGCGGACACGGTCCGGATGTTCACCTCCGAGGCGGCCATGCTGCTCGCGCACAAGCTGACGCTGGCCTGGCTCTGGCAGGACGCCGACGGACTCCCCGCCGCCGACCGGGAGTTCGTCCACCGGCACGTCCCCTGGACCGGCGACGCGGGCGACCGGACCGCCCGGGCCGGGGAGCGCCGCGCGGAGCTCGTCCTGAAGCCGGCCGACGGCTACGGCGGCAGCGGGGTCGTCCTCGGCGCCGCCGTGGACGACGCGGAGTGGCGGGCGGCGCTCGACCGCGCCGCCCGGGACGGCGGGCACATCCTCCAGGAGTACGTGGCCGGGGACCGGGTGCCGATCGACTTCCGCCACGCCTCCTCCGGCGAGGTCCGCACGGCCGAGGTCCCGTACGTCATCGGCCCGTACGTCTTCGGGGGGCGGCCGTCCTCCGTGCTCGTCCGGCACGGCACGCCGGGCGGCGGCGCCGTGCTGAACGCCCGGCACGGCGCCTTCCTCAACACCGCCCTGCTGACGGAGACGCATGACGACCTCCGCGACCTCTGACGGCGGCCGGAAGGGCGCCGTCCCGTCCGAGGCCCCCGGGCTCGGCCGCCGGTTCCGGATCTTCCAGGCGGCGGTGCTCTCCTCCGACCTCGCGGACGGCGTCTACCGGGTCGCCGTCCCGCTCCTCGCCCTGCAGCTGACCCACTCGGCGCTGGCGATCAGCGCGGTCGGGGTGGCGATGCGCATGCCGTGGCTGCTCGTCACCCTGCCGGCCGGCGTGCTGGTCGACCGGTACCACCCGCACCGGGTGCTGCGCGCCGCGTCCTGGCTGCGGATGCCGCTGGTGCTGCTGCTCGCCGCGGCCGCCCTCACCGGTCACCTCCCGGTGTGGGCGCTGGCGCTCGGCGCGTTCGCGGTGGGCGCGGCGGGCACCGTGGTGGACATCGCCGCGCAGTCGCTGGTGCCCCGCCTGGTGGACGGCGCCGCGCTGCCGCGCGCCAACGCGAGCCTGCAGTCCGTGCAGACGGTGATGGCGCAGTTCCTCGGGCCCGCCCTCGGCGGGGTCGTCGCCGCGCTCGGCGCGGGCGGTGGCATCGGGACGGCGACGGTCCTCTACGTGGTGACCCTGCTGGTCCTCGGCGGTCTGCGGACGCCCGGCGAACCGGCGGCCACGCCCCGCGCCGGCTCGCCGAGGTCCGTGCTCGCCGAACTGCGGGAGGGCCTCGGCCACTTCCGGAGCCGCCGTGACCTGCTGCACCTGGCGGGGGTCACGGCCTGCGTGAACCTCGCCTACGCGGCCGCGATCACCATCCTGCCGCTGTGGGCCGTCGCCCCGGGCCGCCTCGGGCTGCCCTCCTGGGCGTACGGCGTGCTGCTCGCCGCCCCCGCGGTGGGCGGCGTGGCGGCCGGGCGGTACGCGGCGAAGGCGCTGACGCGGTTCGGCGGCGGGAGCGTGCTGCGGGTCTGCGCGCCGCTGGTCGGCCTCTGCTACATGGCGCTCGCGATCCCGCACGTCGCGGTGGCGGCGGTGGCGCTCACCGTCTCCGGCGCCCTGCTGATGGCGATCAACGTGATGAGCGTGACCTACCGGCAGACCTCCATCCCGACCGAGCTGTTCGGGCGGGTCAACGCCGCCTACCGGTGGGTCATCTGGGGCGTCCTGCCCCTCGGCTCGCTGGTCGCGGGCCTGCTGGCCGACGCCTTCGGCGTGGCCTGGGTGTTCCTGTGCACCGGCGGACTCGCCCTGGCCACCGGGCTGCTGCGGGCCCCGCGGCTCGCCGCCGGAACGGCCGCCGAGACACCGGCGGACTCGCCCACGGCTTCCTCAGGATCGTAAGGACGACACCATGCACATCCTCTTCGTGGACTCGAACGCGGCTGCCCTGGAGGCCCTGCGCTGCGCCAAGGAGGCCGGCCACCGGGTCGGCTACGTGCAGTCGCACACCCCCTACTACCCGCTCGGCGAGCGCGAGCGCGAACTGATCGGCCTGGCCGACTGGTTCAGGGACGGCGTGGTCACCACCGATGCCTCGGCGGTCGCGGAGGTCGTCGCCGAGTGCCACGCGGAGCACCCGGTCGACTTCGTCTCCACCCACTTCGACCTGACCGTCGAGGCGGTGGCGCTGGCCTGCGAGAAGGTGGGGGTGCCGGGGCCCGCGTCCGGTCCGGCGCTGACGGCGCGCCGCAAGGACCTGTGCCGGCGGGCGCTGGAAGCCGCCGGGCTGCCCTCGGCGCGCTACGCCACGGCGGACACCACCGCCGGGGTCCTGGCCGCCGCCCGGGGCATCGGGTACCCGGTCGTGGTCAAGCCGCCGTCGGGCGCCGACAGCGCGCTGTCGTTCGTGGCGCACACCGAGGAGGAGGCGCGGGCCGCCGCCGAGCAGGTGCTGCACCGGCGCGACGCCGTACCGGAGCTGTGGCGCGAGCAGTACGCGCGCGGCGTGCTCGTCGAGGAGCTCCTGGTCGGTCCGCTGGTCTCGGTGGAGATCGGGGTGCGCGGGGAGGAGTTCTTCCCCTTCTCGGTCAGCGGGCGCACCCGGGCCGCCGACGACCAGGTCATCGAGCTCGGCGCGCACATCCCGGAGCTGCTGGCGGCGCGGGAGCGCGAGGAGTGCGTGGCCTACGCGCGGGAGGTGTGCCGGGCGGTCGGTCTCGACCGGGGGATCTTCCACCTGGAGATGATCCGGACGGAGCGCGGACCGGTCCTGGTGGAGGCCAACGCCCGCATCATGGGCGGCGTGATGCCGGCTCTGTACCGGCACGCCACGGGCCGGAGCATCTACACGGCCTACCTGGAGCTGCTGAGCGGCGCGCCGGTCACGGTCCCGGACATGACGGGGGTGGCGATGAGCCGCCGGCTGCTGGCCCGCCGCGCGGGCGTGCTGCCCGACCGGCTCGACGTGGCGTGGCTGGGGGAGTACGGGGACGCGCTCGTCCGGTACGACACCTTCGCGCAGTTCGGCCTGGGCCCGGGCAGCGAGGTCGCGGCGGGCGCGTCGCTCGGCCGCGTGATGCTGCTCGGCCGCGACCACGCCGAGGTCTCGGCGGCGGTCGGGGAGATCACCGGGCGCTTCGAGCGGATGCTGGGGCTGCCGTTGACGCCGGGCGAGAACGACCCGGAGCGCTCCGGCCACTGAAACGCCTCGTCCACGATGTGGGACGGCGGCGCTGTGAGATTGTCCATACCCCCTCTTGATCAACAAGCTGTTGAATTCTGGCCACCGGGCGGCTGAAGTGGCTCCCGGCGGCTCCAACACACTGGAAAAGAAGGAGAGTTCAGCGTTGCACGGAACCTTCGCCAGCATCACGGCGCTTCCCCCCGTCTACAGCGAGGTCCTGGAGGACGAAGGGCCCATACGCTCCTGGCTGCGGGCCGGCCCGGACGACACCGTCCTCAGCATCGCCTCCGGCGGTGACAACGTCCTCAACCTCGCCCTCGACGGCCCGGCCAAGGTCTACGGCCTCGACATCAGCCCCGCCCAGACCGCCTACTGTCGCGCCAAATCGGCCGCGCTCGGCGGCCTTCCGCACGACGCCGCGATGCGCCTCCTCGGCGTCCACGACGCCCCCGCCGAGGAGCGCGCGCGGCTGCTCGACGAGGTGCTGGCCGCCGCCGGCACCACCATCGAGGACCCCGCCGCCCGCGAACTCGCCCTGCGGCAGGGCCTGCTCCAGATCGGCGCCTTCGAGCAGCTGGTCGGCGTGGTCCGCGCCGAGATCCACAAGGCGGTGCCCGACCGGGTGCTGCGCTCCCTGATGACCGAGCGCGACCACGCCGAGCGGCTGCGCCTGTGGAAGCGCGAGGACATCGCGGCCCAGCTGCTGCCGGTCTTCCGGCTCTTCTTCGCCGAGGACTCGCTGAAGGACGTCTTCACCCCGGCGAGCTTCCACGACATCTTCGACTGCTCGCCCTTCCCCGAGTTCCTGCTCTCCGTCATCGAGCGGCGCCTGGTCGAGGACGACCCGACCGGCAACTACTACATGCACCGCTGGTGCTTCGGCGGCTACCTGCCGGGCGGCGCCCTGCCGCCGTACCTCCGGGCCGACCGGAACGACCGGCTCAAGGAGGCCCTCCCGCGCGTCGAATGGGCGACCGGGCACCTCCTCGAATTCCTCGGCGGGCTGGCCGACGGCGAGGTCCGCGGCTACAACCTGAGCAACGTCCTCGACTGGTGCGAGAACGACTACGTCGAGCAGACCTTCGACCAGCTCACCCGCACCGCCGCCCCCGGCGCCCGCGTCTTCGTCCGCTCCTTCCTCAAGGAGCGCCCGTTCACCGCGCACGCCGCGAAGCTCGGCTGGGTCCGCGACCCCGGGGCCGAGGCCGCGGCCAAGGACGCCGACCGCGTCGGCTACTACCCGCATTACCAGCTCTGGGAGCTGAGGGCGTGAGCCTGCTCGGCCTGACGCCCGCCCTCACCGGCACCGCGCCCTTCGGCAGCTGCTACCAGCAGGCCGCCGCGAACCTCGCCTCCTGGAAGGGGCTCGGACACGCGGCGGAGACCCTCTGCACCACCTGGGGGTTCTCCTGGGACGGTGGTCCGGCCCTGGACGGCAGCGGCCGCTGGAGCGCGGCCGCCGCGGCCGTCCACCGCATGGACCTCGCCGACCGCACCTACGACTCCTGGGACGCGGCCGAGGACGCCGAACGTGCGTCCCTGGCCGCCGGCCACCCCGTGGCGGCCGCCGTGGACGCCTTCCACCTGCCCTCCCCGTACGAGGGCCGGGAGCACATCGCGCACTGCGTGCTGCTGCTGGCCCACGAAGGGGACCGGGTCTGGATCAGCGACCCCATGAACCGGCCCGAGCCCACCGCCTACCCCGTCGAGGCGTGGCGGCGCATGCGCTCCGCCGAGGCGGCCGGCTCCCACCGCACCCTGCTGCTCACCTCCGGCCCCCGGCACCGGGCCACGGCCCCGGAGCTGGCCGCGGCGGTACGCGAGGACGCCCGCGTCCACCGCGACGCCGACCGCGCGGCCTTCGAGGGCTACCTCGCCGCCCGCGAGGCCGAGGCGGCGGAGGGGGCGGAGGTGCTGGACGTCGGCGGCGTCGCGGCCGAACGGCTCTATCTGGGACAGCTGTTCCGGCATCTGGCGGACCCCGCGCACTCCGTCGAGGAGGCGGCCGCGGTGGCGGAGGGCTTCACCTCGCTCTCCCGCCGCTGGTACCTGCTGCACACCCTGTCCCGCGAGAGCGGCGGCGGCGCCACGGGCCGCTCCCGGCTCCTGCGCATGCTGGCCGACCTCGGCGACAGAGAAGCACGCCTGACGGCGGCGGTGGACGCGCTCGCGTCCGCCCTCACCGCGCAGGCCCGGTGAAGAGGAACTGATGAACGACACCGCACGGCAGTACGACGCCGTCATCCGCGAGGCGCTCGTCACCCATTCCGACCTGGGCGAGACCGCCCGGGAGCTGGACCGCGACGCCGACCTCTACGCGATCGGCCTGACCTCGCTCCACTCGGTCCGCGTGCTGCTCTCCGTGGAGGACGCGCTCGGCGTCGAGATCCCCGAACAGCACGTGGGCCGCGCCCTGTTCAGCTCGATCGGCCACTTCGCCGACGTCCTCCTGGACATCACCGGCGCCCCGTCGGGAGCCGCCCGGTGACGGCCGCCGACCACGTGCTGTCCTTCGCCGAGGCATGCGAGGCCGCGTCACGCGCCCGCGCGGTCCTCGCCGAGCACGCGCCCGCCACCGACCGCGACGCCGCGTTCCCCGCCGCGCCGGTCGCCGCCCTCCGCGCGGAGCGGCTGCTGTCCGCCGCCGTCCCGAAGGAGTACGGCGGCCACGGCCTGACACCCGAGGAACTCGCCACCCTCGCCGCCGTCCTCGGCGGCGGCTGCGGCTCCACCGCGATGGTCTGGGCCATGCACCAGCTCCAGCTCGCCTGCCTCACGGGCGCCGCCGCCACCTCGCCGGAGCTCGCCGCCTACCTGCGGGAGGCGACCGCCTCGCAGCTCCTCGTCGCCTCCGTCACCTCCGAGGCCGGCGTCGGCGGCAGCCTGCGCGAGAGCCGCTGCGCGCTGGTCCCCGACGGCGGCGAACTGCTCCTGGAGAAGGAGGCCACCACCGTCTCCTACGGCGCGTACGCCGACGCCTTCCTCGTCACGGCCCGCTCCGGCCCGGACGCCGCGCCCACCGACCAGGTGCTGGTGCTGGTCAGGGCCGGGCAGGCCCGGCTCACCCGGACCGGCGAGTGGGACACCCTGGGCATGCGCGGCACCTGCAGCCCCGCGCACTTCCTGACCGCCCGGGTCCCCGCCGCCCAGGTGCTGCCCGCGCCGTTCGGCGAGATCGCGACCCGCTGCATGGTGCCGCTGTCGCACCTGCTGTGGGCGGGGGTGTGGACCGGCATCGCGGCCGACGCGGTGCGCCGCGCCGCCTCCTTCGCCCGCGTCCGGGCCCGAGCCCAGCTGCGGTCCGGCGCCGTCGTGGACGACCCGCGCCTCGGGCAGGCGTACGCCTCGCTGCGGGTCCTGCAGGACTCCGTACGGCAGTTCGGCGCGGACTACACCCGGTTCACCGCGGAACCGGACGCCGACACCACCGCGATCACGGTACGGGCCAACGCCCTGAAGACCGCCGTCTCCACCGGGTGCCTGCGGGTGGTCGAGCAGGCCCTGGAGATCTGCGGCATGGCCGGCTACAGCGAATCCGGGCCGTACTCGGTCGCCCGCCACCTGCGCGACCTCCATTCGGCCCGGCTGATGATCGCCAACTCCCGTCTGGACCAGTCCAATTCCCAACTCCTGCTCCTCGGAGGGAGCGTGATCGACGCATGACCGCGTACGAACGGACGCGACAAGGCTGGACCGCCCCCACCGGGCTGCCCGGCGCCCTCGGCCTCTCCCCGCGCTTCGAGGCGGCGGTCGCCGGACTCCAGCAGGCCCTGAACACGGCGGGCGCGGTGCCCTCGGCGGGCCCCGTCTGGTATCCGCCGGTCGTCCCCCGGGAACTGCTCGAACGCGCGGAGTACGCCGAGTCCTTCCCGCACCTCCTCGGCACCGTGCACGCGCTCGCGGAGGGCGCCGACCGGTCCGAGGGCCCCGCCGCCTCGGGCGTGGCCCTCGCGCCCGCCGCCTGCTACAGCGTCTACCCGTCCTTCGCCGACCGGGAGCTGGCCGAGGCGGCCCACGCGGACGTGGCCGGCTACTGCTACCGGCACGAGGCGACCACCGAACTCGGGCGCTTCCGCTCCTTCCGGATGCGCGAGTTCGTCATGGTCGGCGACGCCGACGCCACCCTCGACTGGCGGGACGAGTGGATCGCCCGCGGCGAGGCGCTGTTCTCGCGGCTCGGCCTCAAGGTCACCGTGCAGTCGGCGACCGACCCGTTCTTCGGCCCCGGCGGACGGTTCATGCGCGCCAGCCAGCTGGAGCAGTCCCTGAAGTACGAGTTCGTCGCCCCGGTCGCCGCCGACGACGAGGGCACGGCCATCGCCTCGGCCAACTACCACAAGGACCACCTCGGCGCCCGCTTCGGCATCACCTACGCGGACCGGGGCACGGCCCACAGCGCGTGCACCGCCTTCGGCCTGGAGCGCGTCGTCCTCGCCCTCCTGCACGCCCACGGCGACGACCGGGCGAACTGGCCGACCCTCACGGAGGAGGCGATATGAACGCCCACCACCTGGTGACCGGCGCGACCGGCTTCGTCGGCGCCGCCCTGGTCCTGGAGCTCTTACGCCGGACCGACGCCGACCTCACGTGCGTCGTGCGGGAACGGCCCGGCCGCTCCGCACGGCAGCGCCTCGACGCCGCGCTGACCGCGGCCGCCGAGGCCTACGGCGAGCAGGACCTGATCCCGCTCTTCGCCACCCGCTGCCGGGCGGTCGCCGGCGACGTGACCGAGGAGCGCTGCGGCGTGGACCCCGCCGGGCTGCCCGGGGTCGACGAGGTCTGGCACGCCGCGGCCTCGCTGGACTTCGAGGAGCGCCGCAAGGACGAGATCCTGCGCGACAACCTCGACGGCACCCGGCACGTCGTGGCCCTCGCCCGGGCCCTGGCGGCCCCCCGCTTCAACTACGTGAGCACCGCGTACGTGGCGGGTGAGCGGACCGGCTGGATCCCCGCCCGGCCCGTGCCGGCGGACACCGCCAGCAACAACGCGTACGAGCACAGCAAGATCCAGGCGGAGGCGGTGGTGCTCGCCGCCGGTTTCGAGCGCACCCGGATCCTCCGCCCCAGCATCGTCATCGGACACAGCCGCACCCTCGCCGCGACCAGCTTCACCGGCATGTACGGCTTCGTGAACGGGCTGTCCGCCGCGCGCGCCGAAGTGCGCCGGCACCTCGGCGACATGCTGGTCTTCCGGGCGCTGCGGATCCGTGCCGCCGCCGACGCGCGGATCAACTTCATCCCGGTGGACCGAGTCGTGGCGGCGGCGGTCGGCGTGAGCCTCGCCGACGGCGACTCCCACGTCTACCACCTGGCCAACTCCCGCCAGCCCACCGTCGGCGAGTCGCTCTCCGTGCTGTGCGAGCTCCTCGCCATCCGCAAGCCCGTGTACGTGACCGACGCGGAGGAGTTCACGCTCATCGACGAACGCGTCGACGAACGCCTGGAGTTCTACCGCTCGTACATCCACGGCTCGAAGGACTTCGACCTGGCGAACGTCCACAAGCTCGTCGGCGAGGACGTCCTCGACCACCCCCTGCCCCCGGAGCGACTCGCGGACTTCATGGGCTGGTACCTGGACCGCCGCGGGCTGAGAGGAGACTGACCATGCACGTCAAGGGCATCGAGTCGTGGGACCTCGCCTACGACGGCCGGCAGGCGCTGCACCGCACCGAGGACGGCAGCGAGCTCTACTACGAGCTGCGCGGCGCCGAGGGGCCGGTCGTCACGCTGGTCTCGACGATCTACGTGGTGAGCACCGCCTGGCGGAACTTCACCGGGAACCTCGTCGGCGACCACCGGCTGCTCACCTACGACCTGCGCAACCAGGGCGCGTCCGAGGGGCGGCCGGCGGAGTTCGCGCAGCACACCGAGGACCTGAAGTCGCTCCTCGACGACCTCGGCATCGAGCGCACCTACCTCGTCGGCACCTCCATCTCCACGCTGATCTGCCGGGACTTCGCCAACGCCCACCCGGAGCGGGTGGCCGGCCTGGTCCTGGTCGGCCCGCCGTTCAGCCCCCGCGGCTCCTCGCGCCGCCGGCGCATCGCCAAGTCCTGGCTGGCGGCGCTGGACGCGGGCGGCCCGCGCGCCCTGTTCGACCTGATCTACCCCCTGGTCTTCGGCGACAAGGCGATCGCCGAGGGCGGGTCGGGCGCCTATCTCGCGCTGAGGGAACGATTCCTCGCCATCAACTCGGCGGCCCAGCTGCGCGCCAACCTGCGCGAGGCGCTCGCCGCCGGCGACCAGGTGGAGCGGCTCACCGGCATCGAGGCGCCCACGCTGCTGCTCTCCGGCGACGACGACTTCTCCACCACCGAGTCCACGCTCGACGCCACCGCGGAGATCATGCGGAACGCTGCGGTGGAGATCATCCGGGAGTGCGGCCACCTGCCGTACTTCGAGCAGCCCGAGGCGTTCCAGGACGCGGTCGCGCGCTTCGTCGCCTCGGTGGAGGAGGGGACGTTCCCCGCCCCGTGGACCGCCCCCGCGACCGGAGGGAAGAACCGATGAACACCCGGCTCACGGACGAGGAGATCGTCCTCGAACGCCTCGTGGCGCTCCTGGAGCACGTCGCCGCCGACGTGCTGGAGGGGCCCGTCACCGACACCGGGCCGGGTTCGCTGCGCCGGCTCGGTCTCACCTCCGTCAAGCTGCTCGAGTTCCTCGTCGCGATCGAGGACGAGCTCGGCCATGTCTGGGACGACGACGTGGAGGAGTCGGTCATCGGCTCCCTCGACGCGATGGCCGCCCACATCAGCGCCGCCGGCGTCGCCCCGGCCCCCATGAATCGAGACTGACATGACCTCGACGTCCTCCGAGCGCACGCTGCCGAAGTTCCTCACGGACTACGCCCCGACCCGCTTCCGACAGCGCCTCACGCCCTTCTCCCGGTTGCCCATCACCGGGCGGATCGGCGAGGTGTGGCACCTCGCCGCCCAGCGCAACCCGCGCAACCCGGTGATCGTCGACCGGGCCCCCGACGTGGACCCGGACGGCCCCCTGGAACGCAGCTACCGCCAGTGGGCGGCCCTCGTCGACGAGCTCGCCGTCAAGCTGGTGGCCCTCGGCGTACGGCCCTGGGACCGGGTGGCCGTCGTCAAGGAGAACCACCTGGACGTGGCGCTGCTCGCCTCCGCCGCCGCCCGGATCGGCGCCGTGCCCGCGCTGATCACCAACAACCACCCGCACGAGACGATCACCGTGATGCTGGGCCGCCTGGAGCGGCCGTACCTGATCACCGACGCGGTGACCGTCGAGCGCATGCGGCTCGACAAGGACACCCTCGCCGAGCTGACCGAGGCCACGGCCTGCCTGGGCGAGGTGCCGCAGGACCGTCCCGACCTGCGGGTGTTCGCGGAGCTCGGCGGCGGCCCGGTGCCCGCACCGGCGCTGCGCGCCCGCCACGAGCCCATGGTCATCACCCACACCTCCGGCACCACCGGCATCCCCAAGCTGGTGCTGCACTCGGCCGAGTCGCTGTACTCGCTGGCCCTGGTGGAGGCCGAGCGCTGGCCCTTCTTCCGGCTCCGGGAGGACGACACGGTCGCGTTCTGCGAGCCGTACTCCCACCAGCGGGTCATCACCGGACTGCTGCCGCTCGCCACGGTCGCGCCCAAGCTGGTCATGATGTCCGACCCGCTCTCGCCGCGGGTGCGCGAGCTGCTCGTCGAGCACCGGCCGACCCTCGTCGAGACGCTGCCCAACGCCTTCCTCGCCTGGGAGGAGCTGGCGCGCGACCCCGCACGGCCCTTCCGCGACGTCCGCGTCTTCGTGAACTCCTTCGACGCCATCCACACCCGCACCGTCCGGACCTTCCTCGCGGCCACCGACCGCAAGCTCCCCGTCTGGGTGCAGTCGTGGAGCCAGACCGAGGCCGGCGCGGTGGCGATCCGCCCGTATGTGCGGGGCTCGGTGAAGCGGCGCGGCCACCGGCCGCCGCCCACCCAGGTGCTGGGCTGGCCGGTGCCCGGCTTCGGACGGATCCGGGCCCTCGACCCGGCCACCGGCCGGCCCGTGCGCCGCGGCGAGGTCGGACTGATCCAGTTCTCCGCGCCGGGCCGCTGCCTCGCGTACGTCGGCGAGCAGGAGCGCCACGACAACAAGCGGGACGGCCAGTGGTGGAACCTCGGTGACCTGG
Source organism: Streptomyces sp. NPDC007945 (assembly GCF_042958885.1). Lineage (NCBI taxonomy): Bacteria > Bacillati > Actinomycetota > Actinomycetes > Kitasatosporales > Streptomycetaceae > Streptomyces > Streptomyces sp. NPDC007945. Next base: position 675,742 of record NZ_JBIBJV010000001.1, on the reverse strand, counting down.
CCCTGATCAACCGTTGGGGCGCGGTGCGGCTGATCGACCGCGAGATCGACCGGATCCCCGGCGGCAGCGCGCTGGAGATCGAGGACGTCCTCCTCGACCGGCTGCCGGAGACGACCGAGGTGATCGTGCTGGCCGTGGCCGGCTCGAAGCCGCAGCCGGTGTACAGCACGCAGGGCGACAAGCCGGTCTCCGCCGACGCGTGGGCCCGGGTCACGGCGGACCTGCCGGCGATGGCGGAGCCGATCCACATCCGCTGGGACGAGTTCCCGCGCACGGCGACCTGGAAGGTGCGCCGGGTGATGCTCCGCGAGCAGCTCTTCGAGGGCTCGTCGGCCATCGGCCTCGGCAACTGGACCTGACGGCCGGACCCGGCCGGGCCGTCCCCGGTGATCCCCTCACCGCGGACGGCCCGGCCGGCCTGCCGGAGCCCGCGCGGCGGGCGGACGAGGAAGGACGGGATGGACGTCACGCTGCCGACCCTCGACGGCGAACGACTCGACGCCGGCCACCTGCGGGGGCCGGCCGGCGCGGACCTCTGCGTCGTCATGGCGCACAGCTTCGCGGGAAGCCGCCACAAGCACGCCTACCGCCGACTGGCGGCGGAGCTCCACCGCACAGCCGCGGTGGTGACCTTCGACTTCCGGGGCCACGGCCGCTCGTCGGGGCTCTCCACCGGCGGCGAACGGGAGGTCCACGACCTGGCGGCCGCGGTGGAGTTCGCCCGGGCGCGGTACCACGACGTGGCGGCGGTGGGCTTCTCGATGGGCGCGGCCTGCGTCGTCCGGCTGGCCGCGGCCGAGCCGGGCCTGCTGCGGACCGCTGCGGCCGTCAGCACGCCGGCCCGCTGGCAGTACCGGGGAACCCCCCGCATGCGCCTGGTGCAGGGCCTGACCTCGACGGGTCCCGGCCGCGCCGCCCTGCGCCTGGCCACCGGCACCCGCCTCTCCCCGCGGCCGTGGAACCCCGCGACGGAGTCCCCCCTGGACGCCGCCCCGAGGGTCGCCCCCACCCCGCTCCTCCTGGTCCACGGCGACGAGGACCCCTACTACCCGCTCGCGGCGGCCCGCGCCCTGAAGGAGGCGGCGGGACCTGCCGCGGACCTGTGGGTGGAGGCGGCCATGGGCCACGCCGAGGCGGGCACCTCCCCCGCCCTGATGCGCCGGATCGCCGGCTGGCTCACCCGTTCCGCCGCACGGCGCCCGTGAGCCAGCGGGCCAGTCGGTCCGGGGGGACGGAGCGCAGTTCGCGGTGGAGGGCCCGCAGGAGTTCGGGGCGGTGGAGCAGGGGACGCGTCGCGGGGACGGTGGTGGCGAGGGCGAGGACGAGCCCGGTCCAGGCCTCGGGGGATTCCGGGTCCTCGGCGAGGAGCCGGGTGTAGGCGGCGACGGCGGCGGGATCGCCGGAGAGCAGCGCCAGATCGGCGGGACACGGCGGTTCGGCGCCCGGTGACGGGGCCAGGAGCCGGCGGATCAGACGGGTGCGCGGGTGCGACCAGGGCGTGTCCGGGTCCGGGGCGAGGGCGGGAGCGGCCACCCGGTGCGGGGCGAGACCCGCCAGGTGCGACCTGGCCAGGGCGCGTACGTCGGCGGGGGAGGGGGCCAGGTGGCGGAGCCGCCACTCGGTGCGGTGGTCGGTGGCGGCCAGCGCGGCCCACGCCTCGACGCCCGGCCGGACCCGGACGTCACCCTCCCAGCGGTCCAGGCGGGCGGCCATGCCCGCCACGAAACGGCGTCCGTGGGCGGTGAGCGCGGGATCGGCGGCGAGGCCGCGGACCGCCTCCCGCGTCTGGCGGCGGCTCAGCGCGAACTCGAACTCCGCGGCGGCCCGCCCGGCCCGCTCCACCCGGTCCAGGTGCCGGGAGCGGAACTCGGTGATGCCGAGGAAGGCGTACGCGCCCTGCAGCAGACCGCTCAGCGGCCGGGGGTCGTTGCGCCAGGGCGCGTGGTGGCGGGCCCGGCCGTCGTCCCGCTCCAGCGTCAGCAGATGGATCAGCGCGCCCAGCTTGTTGTGCTGGAACTCGTGGACGAGGGCCACCGCGAAGGCCACCGGGTCGGGCGGCGGCGACAGCAGCAGCCCCCCGAAGGCGTCGTCGGAGGAGACGCTGCGGACCGCACCGCCCGGCGGCCCGGGGACCGCCGTCAGACTGCGCAGCCCCTCCGCGAGGGCCCCCGCGGCCTCCGGGTCGCACTCCTCCAGGACCGCCAGGGCCTGCCCGAACCCCTCCTCCCAGCGCGCCGCCCGCTCCGGCGCCAGCCGCTCCGGCGGCAGCGTCCGGCTCAGGCCCCGGTAGGGGTCCAGGTCGTCGAGCCACACCCGCGCCGTCCGCCCGGCCACCGGCGCCCGCAGCCGGCGCAGCGCCAGCCAGCCGGGGGCGTCGCCGCCCGGCCCGCCCCGGGGCGGGCCCACGGCCTCACGGTGCGGCTCCACCGTCAGCCGGCCCGCCTCCACCGTCACCTCCGCCGTCGCCCACCGGGGGCGGCCCGGCAGCCGGGCGAGTCCCAGCGCGGGGAACATCACGGCGCCGTCGCGCAGCGGCACGGTGGTGCGCAGCGGCAGCCCGGCCCGGACGGAGGCGGCGGCGCAGAGCGCGAAGAGCTGCCCGAGGTCGGTCCAGAGCGGCCCGTCGCCCCAGGCCGTGTGGTGCAGCCGGCGCAGCCCGTACGCCAGCCAGGCGCCGACCTGGGGATGCAGCAGCAGCTCCCGGAACTCCTCCGGCGCCCGCTCCTGGGCCGCCGCCAGCGCGTCCCAGGCGCTGTCCGGGGAGGGCAGCGGCCCCAGCGCCCCGGGCGTCCTGGCCGCGCCGTCGAGGAGGGCCCGCAGCAGCAGGAGTCGGCGGCTGTACTCGGTGGTGGACAGGAAGCGGACGGCTCCGGCGTCGCCCCGGCCCGCGGCGAGGGCGTCGAAGTGCTCCGTGGGGACGAGGTGGTGCGCGGCGCGGGCGGGTTCCTGGCCTCCGGCGTACTCCACCCTCTGCTCCGGGACCGTCAGTCGCCCGAGGGCCCCTCGCCGCCTCCGCCGCCGAAGTTGATCCGGGGCCGCTCGATCTGTCGCAGCAGCCGGTCGAGGGAGGGGGCGTGCAGGTGCGGGTCCTGGGTGCGGAGGGCCGACAGGGGGACCTCGCTCAGATCGACCAGTTCGGATCCCATGTGCTCCGTGGGCGTGTGCATCGGTTCCCCCTCACCACGCTGAACCCCGTCACCTTTCATCATGGCCCAGGCCCGGTGGTTCGGGAAGGGCGTGATCAGGGCGGTCAACCCCTCGGATCCGGCCACAACCAGCGTCCCGCCCACCGGGTGACGGCCGCCTCCTCCGGTGTGCCGGCCCCGATCAGCGCGACCGCCTCGACGAGGGCGGCCAGTCCGCCGGGGTGGCGGCGGCAGGCCCGGACGATGGAGACGATGTCGGGGCGGGGCGCCCCGAACCGGGGGATGGAACCGGCCAGTTCGACCGGGAGCAGGTTCACGACGAGCTGCCGCTGCTGCTGGTCCGCCATGCCCGGCGCGGCCGACAGCACCCCGATGAGCTCGGGCAGGGCCTCGTCCGGCACCTCCCGCTCGGCGCTCCGGGGCGCGGGGACGGTGAGGAGCCGCTCGTCGCCCGCCGCGGAGACGTACCGGATGGTGGTGGGCCGCTGGCCCGCGCCGGCGACGGCGTCCGGCCCGGTGAACCGCGCCGCCACCGTCTCCGCGAGCGCGTCCGGGTCCGGCGGCCACGGCTCCCCGTCGGCCGCGTCCAGGGCGGCGAGCGCCACCTCCGAGAACGCCCCGGTCTGCCGGACCGGATCGTTGGCGGCCCGCCGGCCGGGGCCGGCCGCGAGCAGCACGGACTGCCGGCGGCCCGGCAGCCGCTCCCCGCCCGGCGGGAGTTCGGCGGGCAGCGCACGGGCGAAGCCCAGGTCCTCCACGAAGGTCTGGCAGGAGTCCACCAGCCAGATCTGGCGCGGGAAGCCGGGGAACAGGTCGGTGGTGAAGGCCGTCAGCCAGGCGTCCAGGTCGAGGTTGCGCCGGTCGTCGCCGGTGGCGTCGGCGTAGAAGAGCCGGCGGTGGCCCTGCGGGTCGGTGACGCCGTGACCGCCCCAGAACACCCACAGCAGATCGCCCTCCAGGGCGGGCAGCCGGCGGGTCAGCACCTCCTGCACCGCCTCCCGCCCGGCCGGTCCCTCGGCGACGTCGGTGGCCGGCCCGCCGGCCCCCGGCAGCGGGGCGAGGAGCAGCGAGATCCGCTCCGCCGGCACCCCGCGCCGCCGCAGCCAGGCGGTGAACCGGCGGGCGTCCGCCGCCGGGCCCGGCAGGTCCCACGCCGGGCCCGCCGCGTACCGCTCCACCCCGACGACCAGGGCGTGCGTCCGTTCCGGCCGGGCCGCCGTCACGGCAGCTCCGCCGCGAGCAGCCGGTACAGCTCCGGATTGCCCCAGTAGGCGCTGTGCGCCAGCGGGAAGGGCTGCCGCCCGTCGACCTCGACGTCGCGCACCCGGCCGGGGAAGATCCCGGCGCCCAGGTAGCTCAGCAGGTCGCGGCGGTCGTACACGTTGATCCACGGCGGCACGTGCGCGGGCAGCGGGGCCCCCGGCTCCAGGCTCGGCAGCGCCCCCAGCTCGTACAGGAACGGCGCCTGCGAGCCGACCGTGACCAGCAGCGCCACCTCCGGCAGCGCCCGCAGCACCAGCAGGTCGAGGGAGGCGATGCCGCCGAGGCTGTGCGCCAGGACCACCACCGGCGGCTCCGCGGCGGCGACGGCCGCGGCGACGGCCTCCCGGATCGCCTCGCCGCGGGCCAGGTAGAGCAGCACGTCACCGGCGGCCGGGTGGGCGGCGTCGGTCAGCGCCGACCGCCGCTTCACCGCCTGCGCCGAGGCGAGGCCGAGCACGAGGCGTCCGGCCAGCCGGCCCACCCGCCGGGTCACCGGTCCCCGGTGGGTGCCGGCGCCGTCCCCGGGGAGCAGGGCGGCGATCCGTTCCACCACGGCGTCCCGGGCGGCGCCGTCGAAGGCCGGCGGGGCGGCGGCGCGCCCGGCCGTCCGGCGCACCGCCTCGGCGGTGAACGCCCGTGCGAGCGCGTCCGGTTCGGTGGCGGCCGCCGGGGCGCGCAGGAAGTCCCGGCCGTCCGGGGAGGTCAGCACGGCGGCCACGGCGGCGGCGAACTCGCCGCCGATCCCCGCCGCGTCGAGCGGTCCGCGCAGGGCGTCGTCACCGGCGAGTGCCAGGGCCGCCGTCGCGAGCGCCTCGCCCGGGGGCACGGCGCCGGGCGCCAGCTCGGCCCGACCGCCGGGCTCCGAGGCGAGCAGCCGCAGTTCGAGTAGCGGGTCCACGTAGAGCAGGCCCCAGAACTCGATGTCCCCGCCGTCCTCCTCCGCTCCCGGCGCGGCCCGCCCGGCGCCGTAACCGGGGACCGACAGACCGCCGGCCCGCAGGTCCGAGCCCGCGCTCCCGCCCCAGTAGCAGGGGGCCACGGCCACCTCGGGGCGGACCGCCGCGATCCCCTCCCTGACCCGCTCCAGCGAGGCGGTGTACCCCGGCTCGCGCACCCCCGTGCCGTGTACGAACAGCACCGTCGTCACGTGCGACCCCCCGTCCACGGCCGTCTGGGCCAAACGGCTTCCACGATAGGTCACTTGGCCGCCGTGCGGCTACACTCCGTAGGGGCCGTGCCCCAGCGGGGAGGCGGGCCGGAAGGGGATCGCCGGTGAGTTCGGATTCCGTCATCACGCACGTCGTCGCGGCACTCGCGGTGGTCGTCGCCGCCTCCCACGCGCTCGGCGCGCTCGCCCGAAGACTGGGCCAACCTCCCGTCGTAGGACAGCTGTTCGCCGGCATCGCCCTCGGGCCCAGTCTGCTGGGCCTGCTCCCCGGCGGCGTCCACGAGACGCTCTTCCCGCCCGAGATCCAGCCGGTCCTGAACGCCCTCGCCCAGGTGGCGCTCATCTTCTTCCTGTTCGCCGTGGGTTACGAACTGGACCTCGGAATGCTCCGAGGGCAACGCTCCGTGACCACCGTCTCGGTGAGCGGCTTCGTCCTCCCGATGCTGCTCGGCGCCGTGATCGTGCTCCTTCTGCCCGGCCCCTTCGCCGCCGCCAACGGCGACCGGCCGACCGACCTCACCTTCCTCCTCTACATGGCGATCGCGCTCTCGGTCACCGCCGTCCCCGTCCTCGCCAGCATCATCAAGGACCAAGGCCTCGCCGGGACCAGGCCCGGTACCGTCGCCATGGCCTCGGCCGGCGTCATCGACGCGCTGAGCTGGCCCGTCCTCGCCGTCGTCCTGGTCGGCGGGGTGCACGGCTCGGCCCGCGCGTGGGCCGTCAAGGCCGTCCTCCTCGTCGTCTACGTGCTGGTGATGCTCTTCGCGGTCCGCCCCCTGATGGCGCGCTGGATCGGCCGCCCCGGCACCCCCGTCTCCCGCCAGGTCCCGGTCGCCGTCACCGTCGCCCTCGCCTCCGCCTGGGCCACCAACGCCCTCGGCCTGCACGTCATCTTCGGCGCCCTGCTCGCCGGCGTGATCATGCCGCGCAGGCCGGACGGAGCCCCGGACGGGCGGCTCCTACGCCCTCTCCAGGACACCGGCGGACTGCTGCTGCCGATGTTCTTCGCCGTCTCCGGCATGGCCGTCGTCCTCGACGGGCTGCGCTCCTCCGACCTGCTGCTCCTGGCGGTGATAATCGCCGCCGCCGTGGTCGGAAAGGTCGCCGCCGGCACGCTCGCCGCCCGGGCCGGACGGCTGCCCTGGCGCGAGTCGCTGCTGATCGGGGTGCTGCTCAACACCCGGGGCCTCACCGAGCTGATCGTCCTCAACGTCGGCCTCCAGGCCGGGGTGATCGGCCCCCGGCTGTACGCCCTCCTGGTCGTGATGGCCCTCGTCACCACCGCCGCCGCCGGGCCGCTGATCCGGCTCCTGCGCCACCCGGCCGACCCGCTGCCCGCCCCCAGGGAGGGGCACCGCACCCCGGAGATCTGGTCCGGCCCCGAGAGCCTCACCGGGCCCGCGCCGGCGGGCCCCGTACCGGACCCGTCCGCCGGCGGCGAGCCCGCGCCCCGCGCCTGACGGGTGCCGGGACGGCGGAGGGCCGGCCGCACCCCGACGGGTCCGGCCGGCCCTCCTCGGATCTCCTAGAACGGCACGGGCGCGATGTCCACGTCCGCGCGCCGCCCGCTCGCGGACGCCACCGTCGCCGGGTGCTCCTCGCCGAGCCGCTCCCGGAAGCGCGTCAGCGTCTCGGTGTGCAGCGGCGTCGCCTCCGCGTCCCGGCCGAGCGCCCGCAGGTCCAGGACCACGTTGGTGGCGCACGCCAGCGTCGTCGGGTGCGACTCCCCGAAGACGCCCCGCAGCAGCTCCAGGGTCCTCAGGTCGAGCGCGAGCGCCTCCTCGTGCCGGCCCTCCTCGGCGAGCAGGCTGCCCATGCCGACGGCCGCCGTCAGGGTGAGGACGTGCTCCTCGCCCAGCGAGTCGCGCAGCCCCGGCAGCGCCGCCTCCAGGTGCTCCCGGGCGGCCGCCCGCTCGTCCGTCTGCCGCAGCGTGATGGCGAGGTTCACCCGCGCCGACAGGGTGTATGGGTGGTGGCCGCCGAGCTTCGCCGTGTACCGGTCGACGGTGGCCTCGCCGAGCTCCCGCGACCGCTCCAACTGCCCGTCCTGGCGCAGGTCCACGACCAGGTTGGCGGCGCAGGCGACCGCGTCCGGGTGGTCGGGGCCGTACCGGTCGACGAACTTCGACCACACCGACTCGGCCAGCGCGAGCGCCCCCTCGTGGTCGCCGGCCCGGCGGCGGCACACCGACAGGACGCGCGCGGCGCCGAGGGCGGAGGGCGCGTCCTCGCCGAAGGCGGCGCTCTGCCGGGCGTAGACGTGCTCCTGGTGGACGGCGGCCTCCAGGTAGTCGCCGGTCTCGCGGATGTCGATGGACAGGCCGGTGAGGGTGTTCAGGGTGGTGGCGTGGTCCTCGCCCATGTGGAGCGCCCGCAGCCGGGCGGTCTCCGTGTCGACCCGCCGCGCCTCCTCGTAGAGGCCCATCAGCCGCAGCCCGATCCCGAGGTTGTGGGCGGCCCTGAGGGTGGCCGGGTCCTCCTCACCGAAGGCCCGCAGCGAGCGCTCGTACACCGAGCGGTCGATCTCCAGGCCGCGCGCCATCTCGGCCCGCAGCCGCAGCCCGCTGGTGAGCTGGATCAGCGCGTCGAGGGTGCCCTCGTGGTCCTCGCCCATGGTCCGGATGTACGTGTCGGCCGTCTGCTCCATCATCGCGGCGGCCTCCTGGTACTCGCCGAGCGCGCGCAGCACGAAGGCCAGCCACTTCGCCATCTGGAGCGTCTGCTGGTCCTCGGCGCCGAACTTCTCGGTCCAGACCCGCAGCGCCTCGCGGGCCATCGCCGCCGCGCCCGCGTGGTCGCCCCAGGTGTGGAGGAACTCCACCATGCCGCGGATCAGCCGGCGCACCCACGGGTCCTCGCACTCCACCGCCCGCGAGCCCGTCACGTGCGGCAGCAGCTGCTGGTAGCGCGGCCAGAGCGCCCGCGAGGTGGGGTTGTTCGGGTTGGCGTCGGCGAGCAGGAGGTGGGCGCCGTGCCGCATGTCGGCCTGCTGCTGCGGGGACATGCGGTTGACGAGCACGGCCTGCACCAGCCGGTGCAGCTGGATGGTGTTGTGGCGGTGCTCGATGCGGGCCAGGGCGTAGATGTTGATCTCGCGGATGGCGCGGTTGAGCCGGATCGGGTCGCGCAGCGCCTCGTTCAGCTCGGGCGCGATGGTGGTGGTCCGCGAGTTGTTGAAGAACGAGCGGGAGATCGGCTCGGGGGCGAAGAAGGAGCAGACCTGGAGGAACTGGAGCGCCGCCGGGTTGCGCTGTTCGAGCTGGCGCAGCGAGACGTCCCAGGCGGCCGCGACAGACATGGGGTAGTCCGGCGACGGCACCAGTTCGAGCATCAGCTCGGCGATCTTGTCCTTGATCAGCCGCAGGTACTCGGGGACGGCCATGCCGGTGACGGCCTGCCAGGCGGCGGCCTGCTCGATGGCCAGGGGGAGGTCGCCCAGGGCCTCGGCGAGCAGGTCGGCGTCGGTGTCGCTGAGGTCGCGGGCGCGCCGGCGCAGGAGGGCTTTGCTCTCCTCGCGGGTGAAGATGTCGACCGAGAGCGTCCGGGCCACCCGGTCCCACTCCTGGTTCCGCGAGGTGATGAGGATCTTGCCGGTGCCGCCGGTGGGGAAGTAGGGGCGGACCGCCTCCACGTTCTCGGCGTTGTCGAAGACCAGCAGCCACCGGTCGTAGGGGGCGCCGCGGCGCAGCGCCTCGCGGACGGCGGGGACGGCCTGGTTGGCCTCGTTGCTCACGTTCAGGCCCATGCGCTGGGCGAGTTCGGTGAGCGCGGTCAGGATCATCGTCGGCTGCTCGGAGGGGATCCACCAGACGATGTCGTAGTCGTGCGCGTAGCGGTAGACGTACTCGATGGCGATCTGCGACTTGCCGACGCCGCCCATGCCGTGCAGCGCGTGCGGCAGCACCGCCGAGGTGTCGCCGGTCAGCAGCTGCTCGCGGACCTGCTCCAGGAGGTACTCCCGGCCGACGAAGTTCGGATTGTGCGGGGGGACGTTGCCCCAGATGGCGGGGACGGCCTGGCGCTGCCGCGGGCCCGTGCGGGCCGAGGGGGAAGCGGGCACGGGGCCCGGAAGGTCCGGGCGGCGGGTGTCGCCCTCCGGCATCGCGTCGGGACTCGGCGCCGGGATCGAGGCACCCGGGGAGCCGTTGACGGTCGGGGTGTTCTCGGTCGGCTGCTGAGGGGCGGTGATGTCGGTCATGGGGCCGTCCATGTCGGGATCTTCGGGATCTTCGGGATCTACGGGGTTGATGGGGACATCGTGGACCACGGGGGAGGGGTCCTCCACGACGGACACTCCCGGGGAACCGCCCTCCAGGGCCGCGCTGATCCGGTTCGCCCGCTGGAGGTAGGGGCCGGAGAGGGCGCGCAGGATCGCCAGTTCGACGCGGAGGAAGGGGAGGCTCTCCGGCGACGGCGGGGTGATCGGGGTCAGCCCCGGGTCGAGGAGGGCGCCGCGCAGTCCCCGCGCCGCCTCCGACCGGTCGCCGAAGAAGTCGGCGACCGAGCGGGCCACGCGCGCCGTGTCCGCGCGCATGGCGCCGGCCAGGAGCGCCTCGCGCGCCCCGGCGACGAAGTCGAGCGGCGCCGGGGCGGCGGGCCCGGCGCCGGGCTCCTCGACCAGTCCGCTGAGGAACAGCTCCGCCACGTGCACCGGTTGGGCCTCCGGCACGAGGCGCCGCCGCACGTCCCGGACGAGCAGCGGGTCGAGGACGGCGGCGGCCAGGTGGGTCGCGAGCCGGAAGGCGGTGGGGGTGGCGTGGCTGCGGAAGCGGCGCAGCCGCTCCTGCACGCTCGGCGGGGAGGGGGCGGGCGGCGGCGGTTCGTCGGGGGCGGGCGCGGTCCGCCCGGCCGCGCCGAGCAGCAGGGCGGCGGCGGGCGTCCAGCCGGACACCTCGCCGGCCACCAGGGAGGCCCACCGGCCCAGCCAGTCGGCGTCCAGTCCGAGGACGGGGACCGGGATCCGCCAGGCGGTGGGCGGCGGGGCGAAGGGGTCGCGCTCCTCGGGCGGGAAGCGCACGGCGAGTTCGGCGTTGCGGGCGGCGGGGCGCGGGCTGCGGAGCCGTACCCGCCAGGGGACGAGGGCGGTGCGGTGCCAGTCCCGCTGGGAGAGCAGATGGACCACGGCCGTCGGTCCGGCCGCTGCCCACCGCTCCAGGGCGGCCTCGCCGGCGCCGCCGCGCCACAGCGGGCCGAGGGCGTCGGTGAGGACGAGGACGATCCGGCGGCCGGTGCGGTCCACCAGTTCGGCGGGGTCGCCGCCGATGCCGTCGTCCCCGCCCCGGCGGCGCAGGACGGCCCGGGGGCCGGCCGGGGTCTCGCGCAGGCCGAGGCGGTGGACCCGCACGTCGCGGAAGGCGCCGAGCTGTTCGGTGACGGCGGTGAGTTCGGCGACCGTCTGCTCCCAGATGGCCATGGTGGCGTGGTCGTCCACGACGAGGGCCAGGTCGAAGCGGCGTTCGCCGACGGGCCGGGTGTGGGGCAGCCACAGGCCGCTCTCGACGGCCCGTTCGACGGTGGCTTCCTCGTCGAGCTCGACCTCGGTCGCGGAGGGCGCCAGCTGTCTCAGCGGCCGCAGCCGGCGGCCGATGTCCGGAGCGTCCCGCAGGTCGGGCAGCGCCTCGGCCCCGACGGCGACGGGCTGCTGGGCGCCCGCGAGGGCCGTCGGCCGGGGCGGCGGCCCGGCGCCGGGGGCGCCGGGCGGTCCGCCCGGCGGGGCGGGCGCGCCCGGCGGTCCGGGGCGGCGGTCGGGCGACGGGTCCGTCTCCGTCCGGGCTGGCCACTCGTCGGGGTGGGTACGGGAGTCGAAGGGCGGCGGGAGGAGCTCGGGCGGGGTCTTGGGCCGGGGCTGCGGCGGCTCGGTGGACTCGGGGAGCGCGGCCGCGAGCTTCTGGTAGGCGTGCAGCCACAGGATCTCCGCCACCTCGAAGGGTTCGGGCAGGGAGCGGGCGTCGTCGTCCATCAGGGGGCCCCCGACAGCCGGCGCCAGAGCGCGTCGAGGAGTTCGTTCCAGGCCTTGTCGTCGCCGCGGACACCGGCCGTCCGCAGGTAGACGGCGTTGAGCAGCTGGTCGGCGGCGAGCCCGCCGTGGTCCCTGCTGCGCTCCACGAACTCCCGGACCAGCCGGTCGTGGCGGCCTTCCTGGTCCTGGAAGTGGGCGGTGATCATGGCGGCGAGCTGGTCCTCGCGGGGCGGCGAGACGTCGAGGCGGACGCAGCGGCGGAGGAAGGCGGGCGGGAACTGCCGCTCGCCGTTGCTGGTGATGACGATGAAGGGGAAGGCCCGGCAGCGGACCAGGCCGTCGACCACCGGGACGGTGCCCTCGGGGTCGTCGGTGTGGACGTGGGAGACCGGCTCGCGGCGGCGGGCGCGGACCAGTTCGGGGATGGTGTACGTGCCGTTGTCCAGCACGTGCAGGAGGTCGTTGGGCAGGTCGATGTCGCTCTTGTCCAGCTCGTCGATGAGCAGGACGCGCGGCAGTTCGTACGGCAGCAGGGCGGTGCCGAGCGGGCCGAGCCGGATGAAGTCGCCGATCCTGGCGCCGGGTTCGGGCCCCGGCTCCGGGGATGCCGCGGGGTCCGTGCCGGGGGAGGCGGGAGCGGGCGCCGGGTCGGGGTCGGGGGCGGCCCTGAGGTGGCCGAGGGAGGCCTGCGCGCGGCCGATGGCGTCGTACTCGTACAGGCCCGAGCGCAGGGTGCTGCGCGAGGTGATGCCCCAGTGGAGGACGCGCCCGAGGCCCAGTTCGCGGGCGACCAGGTAGGCGAGGGTGGACTTGCCGATGCCGGGGCGGCCGGTCACCAGGAGCGGCCGGCGCAGCAGCAGCGCGGTGTTGACGAGGTCGATGTCGTGGGCGTCCTGCCGCGGGGTGGCGCGGCCGGCGCGGCCGAGCCTGCGGTCGGTCTCGGCGCTGTCCGCCGGCACCGGGGGCAGCACGGGGCCGCCGTCGAAGCTCCGCCAGCCGGGTGGCTTCGGCAGCACGTCGCCGAGCCGGATGTCGGCCAGCGGCTGCCCGGTGCCCCGGTAGATCCACCAGCTGCGGCTGGTCACGGGCCCTGTGGTCCGGCCGTCCTCGGCCGGGTGGTGGACACCGCTCATGTCTCCCCCTCCTCGTGGTGTCCGCCGCCGAAGCCGTCGAGGTCCGCCCCGGGGGAACCGGACCAGTCCACGAGGCGGTTGGGGTCGTCGAAGAGGACGGCGAGGTGCCGCCCCACGTGGACGTCCCGCTGCCCGGCGGCGGCGGTGGCCGCGTCCTTGCGTAACTGGTGCACGCGCTGCGGAAGTTCGATGGCCTTGCCCCTCAGGAGCCGTTTGGCCCGTTTGCGGAAGTCGGCGGGGGCCGCCGGGCGCCGGTCCCAGACGGCCATCGGCACTCCCGCGTAGAGGGCTTCGACCAGGGAGGCGTGGCTGCCGTCCCCGTTCCGTTCGGTGGGCAGCGGCGGGGCGCTGAGGACGACGGAGACGTACCGCTCCTCGGCGGTCAGCTTGCTGTTCCAGCGCTCGCGGTCGTGGTTGCGGTCGCCGACGGTGTCCCAGTGGCAGGCGGTGTCGGGGCTGTCGAGCGCCCGCTGCCAGCGGTTGTGCCAGCGCCGGTGGAACTCCTTGGCCCGCATGCGCTCCAGGCTGCGCAGCACGACCGGGTAGGTGAGGCAGAGGGCGGTGGCGGCGTGCGGCCGGAAGGCGACCTGGGTCCACTCCAGGGGTTCGTTCAGCAGCTCGACGGGGAGCACGAACTCCAGGACGGGCCGTCCCGGCTGCCGCGCCCAGTCGTGTTCGGCCCGCTGGAGCAGCCGTTCCACGGCGGCGGGCACCTCGGCGAGGGAGACCAGCCGGTCCTCGCCGCGCTCCGGCCGCCAGGGGCCGGGGCGCATCTGCCGCCAGTGGGAGAGCAGGTACCGGTCCGGGTCCATGGCGCTTCTGCACAACTGGACAACGACGCAGGCGGGGGCGGGTTGTGCCGGGCGACGCTCGGCGAGCCCGGTCCGCACGGCCACCAGGGCGGCGCGCCGTTCCAGCCTCTTGGCCTGGATGTCGTTCCACTCGCGCAGCCCGGCGGCGGTCCGCGCGTCGGCCGGGCCGCCGTCGTCGAGCCCGGCGGCGACGTGCTCGACCAGGACCATGGTGGGGAGCAGGCCGTCGGGGCGGGTGTTGGCGCGGCTGAGGTAGTCGAAGGCCTCGGCGAGGGTGGTGACGGGCCGGCCCGGCAGCGGGAGGCCGTCGGCGGCCGCGTAGAGCAGGCCGTGCGCGTCGAGGTGGTGGACGCGGGCGAGGAGGCCGGTGACCGCGAGGGCCTCGGCGTCGGGGAGGGCGGGGAGGACGGTCGCCGCCGGTGTGGCGGCGATCAGTTCGCGGACCCGGAGGGCGGGGGAGGAGCCGGGGTCGTACAGGGCGAGGGCGGCCGCCAGTTCGTGCAGTCCGCCGGGTTCGCGGCGGCAGAACCGGACGATCTCCAGGATCCCGGACCGGGGGCGGTTGTGGCGGGGGATGTCGGCGGCCGCGGACAAGCGGTCCGCCAGGGTGTCGATGAGGAGGCCGCGGCCCTCGGTGGTCTCCAGACCCGGTACCGCGCTCAGCTGGTCGACGAGCTCACGCGTGAGATCCGACGCGTGGGCGCCGTGGCCCTCGTCGTACAAAAGCCCCCCCGTCACGGCTCCGGTGTTTCTCCGACTCCCGATCGTGCCTGGGCAGTTCGGGCGCCGTCGCCCTGTCGTCCAGGGTAGGGCGAGGTCCGGAGACGTCGCCACCCTGTTCGACGGGTTCCTCCCCCGCGATCGCCGGGACTACTCGACGACGAGGTCCACGGTGATGTTGCCGCGGGTGGCCTTGGAGTAGGGGCAGAAGGCGTGGGTCTTCTCCAGGAGGGCGCGGCCGGCCTCGCCCTGGAGGTGGTCGGGGAACTCGGCGCGCATGACGACGGCGAGGCCGAAGCCGCCGTCGGCGGCGTCCTTGCCGATGGAGACCTCGGCGGTGACGGAGGCCTCGGAGACGTCGATCTTCTCCTGGCGGGCGACGACGCCCATGGCGCTGGCGAAGCAGGCCGCGTAGCCGGCGGCGAAGAGCTGCTCGGGGTTGGTGCCCTGGCCGTTGCCGCCGAGGGCCTGCGGGTGGGCGAGGGGGAGGTCGATGTGGCCGTCGGAGCTGACGGCGCGGCCCTCGCGGCCGTTGGCGGTGGCGACGGCGGTGTAGATGGCGTCCATGAGGTCTTCCATTCCTGTTCCTCGGGAAGGGGTGCCCCTCATTTGTAGCGCACGATTCAATTGTGCACAACTGAATCGTGTGCGGAGAGTGGTTCGCGTACCCTGGAGGGCATGGAGACGCTCGACACGGTCCCGGACGAGGACTTCCTCCGGCTCGACCACCAGATCTGCTTCTCGCTGCACGCGGCCACCCGCGCCTTCAACGGCGTCTACCGCGAGGCGCTCAAGGAGCTCGGGCTCACCTACCCCCAGTACCTGGTCATGCTCGTCCTCTGGGAGCACGGCGAACTGCCCGTGAAGGGCATCGGCGAGCGGCTCCGCCTCGACTCCGGCACCCTGTCCCCGCTGCTCAAGCGCCTGGAGGCGGCCGGATACGTCGAACGTCGGCGCAGCCCGGAGGACGAGCGCTCCGTCACCGTCCGCGCCACCGGCGCCGGCGCGGAGCTCCGCGAGCGGGCCCTCGGCGTCCCCCGGCGGATCGCCGCCGCCACCGGCCTCGACCTCGCGGAGATCGCCGAGCTGCGCGACCGGCTCGGCGCCCTCGCCGCCCGCCTCGACGGCATCGACCCCGACGCCCTGCGCCCCTCCTGCGGCTGACCGCCCCCGGCCCGCTCCGGCCGGCACAAAATGTAAGGGCCGAATCTCGGGCGCGTTCCTATACTCGCCCCATGTCCGAGATCACCATCCGCCGCGCCACCGCGGCCGACTCCAAGCGGCTGACCCGGCTCGTCCGGGGCTCCGCCGCCTACCGGGGGCCGTACGCCGTCATGGTCGACGGCTACCGGGTCGGCGGGGCCTACATCGAGCACCATCCGGTCCACGTCGCCGTCGACGCGGACGGCCGCGTCCTCGGCTTCTACGCGCTCCTCCTCGACGAGGCCGAGCTCGACCTCGCCTTCGTCGCCGACTCCGCCCAGGGCCTCGGCATCGGCCGCCTGCTCATGGCCCACATGCGCCGCGTCGCCCGTGCCGCCGGCCTCACCTCCGTCCGGGTCGTCGCCCACCCGCCCGCCGAGGAGTTCTACCTGCGCACCGGCGCCCGCCGCACCGGCACCGTCGCCGCCTCCGGACGCGTCCACTGGGACCGCCCGGAGCTCGCCTACGACCTCACCGACCCCGAGGACCCCGCCCTCCCCGCCGGCGCCCTCGCGGACGCCCCGTGACCGGCGTCGAGGCGCCGCAGGAGGAGAAGCGGCGGATCTTCGCCGACCTCACCCCGCTGCGCACCTCCGCCGACTACCGCCGCCTCTGGTTCGGGAACACCGTCTCCTGGGTCGGCCAGGGCATGACCACCCTGGCGATCTCCCTCCAGGTGTACGACATCACCGGCTCGGCCTTCTCCGTCGGCCTCGTCGGTCTCTTCTCCCTCGTCCCGCTCGTCGTCTTCGGCCTCTACGGCGGCGCGATCGCCGACACCGTCGACCGGCGCACCCTCGGACTCGTCGGCGCCACCGGCGCCGCCGTCCTCTCCGCCGCCCTCGCCACCGCCGCCTTCGCCGGCTTCCACCGCGTCGGATTCCTCTACGCGATCGTCGCCCTCCAGGCCGTCTGCGGTGCCCTCAACGCACCCGCCCGCAGCGCCATGATCCCCCGCCTGCTCCCGCCCGAGCAGCTGCGCGCCGCCAACGCGCTCAACTCCATGGTCATGACCTTCGGCACCCTCGTCGGACCCAGCCTCGGCGGGGTCGTCGTCGGCTTCGCCGGCTACCAGACCGCCTACACCATCGACGCCCTCGCCTTCTTCGCGAGCCTGTACGCGATGTGGCGGCTGCCCTCCATGCCGCCCGAGCACACCGGGGCGAAGAGGGCGTCCGTCCTCGACGGGCTGCGGTTCCTCGGCACCCGCCCCAACCTGCGGGCGACGTTCGTCTCCGACCTCTTCGCGATGATCCTCGCCCAGCCGAAGGCGCTCTTCCCGGCGGTCGCCGTCCTCTGGTTCGGCGGCGACGCCACGACCACCGGCCTCCTCGTCGCCGCGCCCGCGTTCGGCGCGCTCCTCGGCGGGGTGATCTCCGGCTGGCAGAACCGCATCCGCCGCCACGGCCAGGCCATCCTCGTCTCCGTCGCCGCCTGGGGCCTCGCGATCGCCGCCTTCGGCCTCAGCCGGAACCTCTGGATCGGGCTGCTCTGCCTCGCCGTCGCCGGGTACGCCGACACCTCGTCGATGATCTTCCGCAACACGATGATGCAGGTCGCCGCACCCGACGAGATGCGGGGCCGGCTCCAGGGCGTCTTCATCGTGGTCGTCGCGGGCGGGCCCCGGCTCGGCGACTTCGTGGCCGGCTCCGTCGCCGACCTCACCTCGCCCGCGCTCGCCGTCACCGGAGGCGGACTCGCCTGCGTCCTCGGCATCGGCGTGTTCTCCCTGTACGCGCGCGGATTCCGGCGGTACGACGCGCTCGACCCCAAGCCCTGACCCGGCGCTCCGCCGTCACTCCCGCGGCAGCCGCTTCTTCAGGATCTTCCCCAGGTCGTTGCGGGGGAGCGCGTCGAGGAACCGGACCTCCCGGGGCCGCTTGTGCGGGGCGAGCAGCCGCGCCACCCGGCCGGCCAGCTCCTCCGCACCGGGCGGGCGCGCCGGGTCCGCCGGGACGATCCAGGCCACGATCCGCTCGCCCAGGTCCGGGTCCGGCTCTCCGGTGACGGCCGCCTCCCGGACCCCCGGGTGGTCGAGCAGGGCGTTCTCGATCTCACCCGCCCCGATCTTGTAACCGCCGCTCTTGATCAGGTCGGTGGCCTTCCGGCCCACCAGCCGGATCGTCCCGTCGGCCTCCCGCACCGCCATGTCGCCGGTACGGAACCAGCCCTCCTGGAACGCCTCCGCCGTCGCCTCCGGCCGGTTCAGGTAGCCGGAGAAGAGGTTCGGGCCGCGCACCTGCACCTCGCCGACCGTCTCCCCGTCGGACGCGGCGAGCACCGAGCCGTCCTCCTCCACCAGCCGCACCTCCACGCCCGGCAGCGGCGTCCCCACCGTGCCGGGGCGCGGCGGACCGCCGGGCCGGACGCTGGTGTTCATCAGCGTCTCGCTCATCCCGTACCGCTCCACCACCGTCCGGCCCGTGGCCGCCGCGATCCGCTCGTGGTCGTGGACCGGCAGCGCCGCCGACCCGGACACCAGCAGGCGCGCCCCCGACAGCGCCTTCACCAGGGCCGGGTCGCCGGGGAGGGCGTCGGCGAGCCGGTGGTACATGGTGGGGACGCCGAAGAGCATCGTGCCGCCGTCCGCCAGCTCCCGGGCGACGCCCTCGGCGGAGAAGGAGCCCAGGTACCGCACCTCGCCGCCGCGTCGCAGCGGGCCCAGGATCCCGAGGACCAGGCCGTGCACGTGGAAGAGCGGCAGGGCGTGCACCAGGACGTCGTCCGCCGTCCAGGACCAGACCTCGGCGAGCGCGTCGAGGGAGGCGGCGACCGCCCGGCGGGAGAGCAGCACGCCCTTCGGCGGTCCGGTGGTGCCCGAGGTGTAGACGATCAGCGCGGTCGCCTCGGGGTCCACGTCCGCCGGCGCGGGCGCGGGGGAGGGCCCGTCGAGCTCGACGGCGATCCGGGGGAGGCCGTCGAGCGCGGCGGGAAGCTCGTCCCCGGGCCCCGCCAGCACCGCGTCCGGCGCGCTGTCCCGGAGGATGTGCGCCAGCTCCCGCTCGCCGGAGCGCGGGTTGAGCGGAACGGCGGGGACGCCGGCGAGCAGCGCCGCCACGGTGGCCACCGCCGTCCGGGCGGTCGGCGCGGCCCACACGGCGACCCGCCGGACGTCACCGAGCCGGGAAGCGAGCGCGCCCGCCGCCCCCGCCAGCCGCTCGTACGAGAGCGCCACCGGGCCGTGGCGCAGGGCGGGGCGGTCGGTCGGGGCCTCCAGGGCCGGGAAGAGGGCACTCACCGGTCGTACTCCTCGGGTCGCAACGGAAAAACGCGGCTGCCGAGGGGCATTCTGCCGCTCCGTCAGGGCCGCGCGGCCGTGACCTTCGTCGCCCCGGGCACCGGCTCGCCGCCGCCCGGCCGGATCCCGCGCATCCGCCCGTACGCGTACACGCAGCCCGCGAGCGCCAGGTCGGAGAGGAGCATGAAGCCGATCGAGTACGAGTCCTTGGCGCTGTAGATCGCGCCCATCACCAGCGGCGGGACGAAGCCGCCGAGGCCGCCCATGGCGCCCACGATGCCGGTGACGGAGCCCACCTGGGCCTGCGGGGTCACCTGCGAGACCAGCGCGAAGACGGAACCGCTCGCGGTGCCGAGACCGGCCGCCATGACCAGCAGGGCGATCGTGCCGCCCGGGACCAGCTTCGGGTCGAAGGCCTGGACGATCGCGAGGAGGGCGACGACGCCGAGCGCCCAGGAGGTGACGACCGCCGGGTGGACCCGGTCCGACAGCCAGCCGCCGATCGGCCGGAAGACGACGGTGACCAGCGCGAATCCGGCCGCCTTGGTGCCCGCGTCGGTCGGGTCGAGGTCGTACCAGGTCTTCAGGTACGTCGGCAGGTACACGCCGAACGCCACGATGCCGCCGAAGCCGATCGCGTACAGCGCCGACAGCTCCCAGGTGACCCGCAGCCGCCCCGCGGAGCCCAGCCGGGACGCCAGCGAGGCCGTCGGCACCGGGCGGTCGGGACGGTCGGTGATGAGGACGGCGGCGAGCACCGCGTACGCGGCGAGCGCGATCGCCACCACGACGAACGGCAGGTTCTCGCCGTGCTTCGCGATCCGGGGCGTGAAGTAGCCGGAGAGCGCCACACCGCCCATGCCCATGCCGAACACGCCGAGCGCCAGGCCCCGCTTCTCCGGCGGGAACCACGAGTTCACCAGCGGGATGCCGATCGCGAAGGTCGTGCCGCCGAGGCCGAGGAGGAACGCGACCACGATCATCAGGCCGTAGGAGTCCTTCACCACGATCAGCAGGAGCACGGGGACGATCGTCAGCGCGGCCACGAGCGGGAACATCAGCTTCGCGCCGTACTTGTCGGTCAGCGCGCCGGCCGGGATCCGGCCCACCGAGCCGACCAGCACCGGCACGGCGACGAGGAACGACTGCTGGAACGAGCTGAGGCCCAGTCGCTCGCCGTACCAGCTGCCGAGCGGGGCGATCAGGTCCCAGGCCCAGAAGGTGAGCGTGAAGCCGATGGTGGCCATCACCAGGTTGCGGTAGGCCGCGGCGGACGGAGGCTTGGCGTCGGAGTTCACCCCCTCAGTCAAGACACGGCGCCACACCCCGGCGCGCCGGAATGCTCCGTCCGGGGGAGGAGCCCCGGGGCGGCCCTACGGCCAGCTCACCGTCGTCGGCGGGGCGCCGTCGTCCGCGACGCGCAGCCAGGCGCCCGCGTCGCCGACGCCGACGTCCACCGTGATCCGTCCCACCCCCGGCCGCCGGTGGGCCGCCGCCAGCGCCCCGCGCAGCGCGGCGAGGAGCCCGCGCGCCTCCGGCTCCGCCACCAGCGCGTCCACCGGGCCGGTGAACCGCACCGACGGCTGGAAGCCGAGCAGCGCCCCCGCCCCGCCCGTCTCGCGCAGCACCCGCCCCCGGAAGGTGGCCGGGACCTCGGCCGGCGGCTGCTGGAGGGCGAAGATCGTCGTCCGCACCTCCTGGATCGTGGAGTCCAGCTCGTCCACCGCCCTGCCCAGGAGTTCGTCCTCCTCGGAGGAGCCGCCGGCCCGGCGGCGGGTCGACTCCAGCATCATCTCGGTGGCGAACAGCCGCTGGACGACGAGGTCGTGGAGGTCCCGGGCGATCCGGTCGCGGTCCTCGAAGACGGCGAGCCGCTCCCGGTCGTGCCGGGCGTCCGCGAGGACGAGCGCCAGCGCCGCCTGCGAGGCGAACTGCGAGGCCAGCAGCCGGTCCACCGCCGAGTACGGCTCGGCGTCCCGCTCGCGGGGGAGCGCCAGGGTGCCGATCAGCCGTCCGCCGCTGCGCAGCGGCAGCATCATCGAGGGGCCGAAGCGGGAGCGGACCGGGGTCGTCATCCGGGGGTCGGTGGCGGAGTCCTCGACGAAGACCGGCTCCCCGCCCAGCAGATGGACGAGGACGGCGGAGCCCGGCCGGATGGCCGTGCCGACGAGGTCGCCGGGGTCCCCGTCCGTGGACGCCGTCACGATCTCCATGCCGCCCTCGGGCGTGGGCTGGAGGATCACGCCCGCGGCCGCGCCGGCGAGGATCCGTGCCTGCTCGGCGACGGTCATCAGGGCGTCCTCGGCGGATTCGCCGGTGAGCAGCGCCGTGGTGACGGCCGCCGCGCCCTCGATCCACCGCTCGCGCTGCCGGGCGGTCTCGTAGAGCCGGGCATTGCCGATGGCGATGCCGGCCTGGGCGGCGAGGACCCGCAGCAGGGCCAGGTCCTCCTCGGTGAAGCCGCCCTCCTTCCCGGTGAGGTGGAGGTCGCCGAAGACCTGGGTGTGGACCCGGATCGGGACGACGAGGCCCTCGCCGCCGTCGTCCGGGAGCGGTCCGACGCCGGCCCCCTCCTCCTCGGTCGTCCCGGTGGTGAAGAGCCCGGTGAGCCGGGGGCGCTCGGGGTCGACGACCCGGAGCACCCCGTGCCGGGCGCCGACGAGTTCGGCGGCGGAGTCCACGAGGTGCTGGAGGGTGGCCCGGAGTTCGAGGTCCGTGCCGACGCCGAGGACGGCTTCGAGCAGCAGGGGCAGGCGGGCCTGCCCCCGCTCCGCGTCCCCGGCCACGTCCTCCGCCATGATCACCATGGTCTCATCCCGGCATGAATCGGGCGATGTCGGGTTTGGTCACTCCGTCAGGTCGTCGGCGTACGCCTGGTCGCGGCCCCGGCCGCCGTCCCGCTCGCCGGCGTGGTCCTCGTCGTCGGCCAGGCCGCGGTGGTCGCCCAGCGGGTCGAGGACCATCGGCTGCACCTTGCCCTCCAGCATCGCGCCGAGGCCGAGCACGGCGCAGATGTCGGGGCGTTCGGCGATGTGCACCGGCATCCCCGTGGCGTCCCG
Source organism: Streptomyces sp. NPDC007945 (assembly GCF_042958885.1). Lineage (NCBI taxonomy): Bacteria > Bacillati > Actinomycetota > Actinomycetes > Kitasatosporales > Streptomycetaceae > Streptomyces > Streptomyces sp. NPDC007945. The sequence continues at coordinate 654,041 of NZ_JBIBJV010000001.1, read as the reverse complement.
CAGCATCTGGTCGAGGCCCGGCAGGAGCGCGCTGCCGCCGACCATCATGATCCCGCGGTCGGCGAGGTCGGCCACCAGGTCCGGCGGGCAGTCCCGCAGCACCTTCCCGATCCCGTCGAGCACCGCCGTCAGCGGCGTGTGGATGGCCTCGCGCACGGCGGCCGTGTCGACGGTGACCGAGCGGGCCAGGCCGGTGGCCACGTCACGGCCGTGGATCTCGGTGGAGGCCGGGCCGTGCGGGGTCAGGCCGTTGCCGCTCAGCGCGAGCTGGAGCGGGCGCACCGACTGGCTCGGCAGCATCAGTTCGTGGTGGTGGCGCAGGTGCTGGATGATCGCGTGGTCGATGGCGTCGCCGCCGACCGGGATCCGCTCGGCGGTCACGATCGCGCCGAGCGAGAGCACCGCGACCTGCGTCGTCGCCGCGCCGCACACCATGATCATGGTCGCGGTCGGCTGCTCCACCGGCAGGCCGCAGCCGACGGCCGCGGCGATCAGGGTGTCGACCAGTTCGACCCGGCGCGCCCCGAGCCCCACCAGGGTCTCGACGGCGGCCCGCTGGGCGAGCGGATCGCTGTCGTGCGGGGTGCAGGCGGCGGCGCGGAGGCGGGGCTTGCGGCGGAGCTGGCGGCGCAGCTTCTCGCCCAGGAGGTGGCGGAGCATCCGCTGGGCCATCTCGATGTCGACGACCGTGCCGCCGGAGACCGGGCGCACCACCCGGATGTAGTCGGGGGTGCGGCCGGTCATCTTCTCGGCGAGCGCGCCGACCGCGATCAGCGCTCCGGTGCGGGTGTTGACGGCGGCGACGCTCGGCTCGTCGACGACGAGCCCGGCCCCCTTGACGAAGACCCGGGTGCGGGCGGCACCCAGGTCGACGGCGACGTGGCAGCGGCGCAGCTGATCGAGGCTGACGGTCATGGCGGATCCTCCGGGATGCGGTGCTGACACGGGCGAGGTGTCGCGGTTCGGGTTTCCTCTTGGCATCGTGCGACCGTCGGGCCCGCCGCGCGCGCTGGGCTGCGCCGCCCGGGGCCGGTGCGGGGCCGGGACGGTGGTGGAGGGGAGGTGGCGAGGCGGTGGTGAGGGCGGATCAGGCGAACCGGGAGAATCGCGACGCCACGGCGGCCACCTGCGGTTTCCTCACAAGATCCTCACTTCCACGCCTACCCGGAGCCGAGGCCCTCGTCCTAGCGTGCGAGCCCCATGGACTACTGCCACGCGTGCCGGCGGCATCTCAACGGGGCCCTCGCCTGTGCCGGGTGCGGAACTCCCGTCGAGCGGCTGCGGTACGAAACCCCCCACGCCCCGCCTCACCCCGCGCCTCACGAGGGCGCCGAGGCACCCGACCCGTACGCGACCGGCCGGGCGTACGCCCCGGAGACGTACGGGACGGAGACGTACGCGACCCAGGCGTACGGGACCGGGACGTACGCGCCGGAGCCGTACGGCGCCGTCCAGGAGGCGTACGGCGCCGTCCCGGAGGCGTATCCGCCTGCCCCGGAGCCGTACGCGCCCGCTGCGGAGGCGGCGGTTCCCGAGGCGTCCGTTCCGGAGGAGGCGCCGGCCGGTGAGCCCCTGGCGCCCGAGCACGTCTACGAACTCGACCTGGTGGTGCCGCCGAGGGCGGCCGGGGGAAGGGCGGCGGCCCGGGCCGCCACACGGCGGGAGAAGGGGCGCGCCGGACGCTCCGGACGGGGCCGGACGGTCGCGGTGAGCGCGCTCGGCCTCGTCCTGGCGGCGGGGTCGCTGGGCCTCGCGAAGTCGGTCTTCGAGGAGCCGGAGACGAAGGGCGGCGCGGCGACGGCGGTGGAGGAGCTGGAGGTCACCGAGGCCCCGCTGCCGCCGGCGCTGCCGACCCGGAGCCCGGGCGGCGAGGACACCGCGGAGGCGGAGGACGGCGACCGGGCGGACGGGGCCCCGTCGGCGCCCGCCTCGCCGACGGGACGCCCCCGGCAGATCGGCACGGGGACGGGCGACGGCTCGGGCACGGGCGCCCCGCCCGCGCCCGGAGGGGGCGGGCACTCCGGCGGCGGAACCGGTACGGGCACGGGCACGGACTCCGGTACGGGCGCGGGTTCGGGTACGGGTACGGGTGCGGGTTCCGGCACGGGCGCCACGCCCACCGCCGGGCCCTCCTCCGCCGCGCCCTCCTCCCCGGCGCCGTCCGTGCCGGAGGTCACCGCGGACCCGCAGGACGAGGACCCCGGCGGCACGCCGAGCGCCTCCGGCTCGCCCACCGCCCCCGCCCCGGGCAGCGCGAGCCCGTCCGCCCCGGCGAGCCCCCGCCCGAGCACGGCGACACCGACCCCGCGCCCCGCCGAGACCTGCACCCGCTTCCTGTGGTGGTGCGTCTAGGGGGCCGCCGGTTCCGCCCCTACGGCAGCTCCGCGCCGATCATGCGGCGCAGCAGGTCGCGCAGGAGGGCGCGCTCGACGGCGGTGAGCTCGCCGAGCGGTTCCCGGGCGAAGTGGAGCGAGTCGCGCAGCCGACGGGCGGTGTCCCGGCCCTCGTCGGTGGGCGCGGCCAGCTTCACGCGGCGGTCCGCCGGGTCCGGGCGCCGCTCGACCAGGCCCCGGGACTCCAGGCGGTCGATGATCCCGGTGACGTTCGAGGGCTCGCACTTGAGCTTCTCGGCGATCTTCCGCATCGGGGTGGGCTCCAGTGTGAGCAGCCCGAGGACGCGGGCCTGCGCGCCGGTCAGGGAGTGGGCCGCGGCGGCCTCCTCGTACTCCTGGTGGTAGCGGGCCACGACCGTGCCGATCAGCTCGACGACTTCGAGGGTCACGGGGTCGCTGTGAGGGGTGGGCATGGGCACCATCGTACTCCGATGCTTGACAACATGAAATATTCAGGAGCATGGTTGTTTCAGTAAGTGAAGCTTTCCTGTTCGCCCCGGAGGTCCCCCCATGACCGCACTGCCCGCCACCAGCCGCGCCTGGAACCTCGTCGCCCGCCCGCACGGCTGGCCCGCCCCCACGGACTTCGCCCTGCGCGAGACGCCGGTCGAGGCGCCCGCCGAGGGCCGGATCCTGGTGCGGAACCTCCACTTCTCGGTGGACCCGTACATGCGCGGCCGGATGAACGACGTGAAGTCCTACGTCCCGCCGTTCAAGCTGGACCACCCGATGGACGGCGGCGCGGTCGGCGTCGTCGTGGCGTCGAACGCCGAGGGGTTCGCCGAGGGCGACCACGTCCTGCACGGCCTGGGGTGGCGCGAGTACGCCGACGTGCCCGCCCAGCACGCCACCAAGGTCGACCCCGAGCTCGCCCCCCTCTCCGCCTACCTCGGCGTGCTCGGCATGACCGGCCTCACCGCCTACGCGGGCCTCTTCGAGACCGCCTCCTTCAAGGAGGGCGACGCCGTCTTCGTCTCCGGCGCGGCCGGCGCGGTCGGCAGCCAGGTCGGCCAGCTCGCCAAGCTGGGGGGCGCCTCCCGCGTGATCGGCTCGGCCGGCTCGGACGAGAAGGTGAAGTGGCTGGTCGAGGAGCTCGGCTTCGACGCCGCCTTCAACTACCGCAACGGCCCGGTCAAGGACCAGCTCCGCGAGGCCGCCCCGGACGGCATCGACGTCTACTTCGACAACGTCGGCGGCGACCACCTGGAGGCCGCCATCTCCTCGCTCAACGTGCACGGCCGCGCCGCCATCTGCGGCATGATCGCGCAGTACAACGACACCGAGCCGGTCCCCGGCCCGCGGAACATGGCGTTGATCATCGGCAAGCGGCTCCGCCTCCAGGGCGTCCTGGTCGGCGACCACTACGGCCTCCAGGCGAAGTTCGTCGAGGAGGTCGGCGCCCGGCTGCGCTCCGGCGAGCTCAAGTACCGCGAGACCTTCGTCGAGGGCATCGAGAACGGCGTGGACGCCTTCCTCGGTCTGCTCCGCGGTGACAACACCGGAAAGATGATCGTTTCATTGGACCGGTAGTCTGCCCTCAGCCGTCGCGATCGTGGGCGCGAGTCGAGACGGGGAGAAGAAGGTAGAAACCAGCATGTCCATCCAGCACACCGACGTTCTCTACACCGCCGTCGCCACCGCGGAGAACGGCCGCGACGGCCGGGTCGCCACCGACGACGGCAAGCTCGACGTCGTCGTCAACCCGCCCAAGGCCATGGGCGGCTCCGGCGAGGGCACCAACCCCGAGCAGCTCTTCGCGGCCGGCTACAGCGCCTGCTTCCAGGGCGCCCTCGGCGTCGTCGCGCGGAACGAGAACGCGGACGTCTCCGGCTCGACGGTCACCGCCGAGGTCGGCATCGGCAAGAACGACGACGGCTTCGGCATCATCGTCAAGATCTCGGCCTCCATCCCGAACGTGGACGCCGAGACCGCCAAGAGCCTCATCGAGAAGGCCCACCAGGTCTGCCCGTACTCCAAGGCGACCCGCGGCAACATCACGGTCGAGCTCGCGGTCTGACCCGTACCGTACGTCCGTACGGAGCCGCTGACCCGCCCCGATAGGCTGCGCGCATGCGCGATTTCGGGGCGGGTTTCGGTTATCTGGTCAAGGGCCAGAAGTGGGTGGTACGGCACGGGCGCCAGTTCGGCTTCGGACTGCTGCCCGGTCTGGTGACGCTCGTCCTCTACGCCGGCGCCCTGGTCGGGCTCGGCTACGGCGCGGACGACCTGGTGACCTGGGCGACGCCCTTCGCCGACGACTGGTCCTCCCCGTGGCTCGGCCTGCTCCGCGACGGCCTGACGGCGCTCGTCTTCGTCTTCGGCCTCTTCCTCGCCGTCATCACCTTCACCGCCGTCACCCTCCTCGTCGGCCAGCCCTTCTACGAGTCCCTCTCGGAGGACGTCGACCGCGACCAGGGCGGCGAGGTCCCCGAATCCGGGCTGCCGCTCTGGCGCGAGCTGTGGATCTCCGCCCGCGACAGCCTGCGGATCGTCCTCCGGGTCGCCTTCTACGGTGTCCTCCTCTTCGCCTGCGGCTTCATCCCCGTCGTCGGACAGACGGTCGTGCCCGCGCTCGGCTTCTGCGTCTCCGGCTTCTTCCTCGCCGAGGAACTGACCGCCGTCGCCCTCCAGCGCCGGGGCGTCGAGCTCAAGGAGCGGCTGCCGCTGCTGCGTTCCCGCCGGGGCATGGCGCTCGGCTTCGGCGTCCCGCTCACCCTCGCCTTCCTCGTCCCCTTCGTGGCCGTCTTCCTGATGCCCGGCGCCGTCGCCGGCGCCACCCTCATGGCCCGCGACCTGCGCGGCGAGCCGAGCGGCGGGGACGCCGAGGAGAAGGATCAAGAAGGCGGCAACCTTTCCTCCCCGGGCGGCGACCAGGGGGTGCACCACATCCCCCACTGAGGAAGAGAACCATGACCTCTCACAAGCGCAGGACGGGTCGCCGCAGGGCGCTCGTCGGCGGCCTGGCCGCGTTCGGAGTCACCGGCGCGGCCCTCGTCACGACCAGCCTGCTCGCGCCCGCGGGCGCCGCCCCGGCCGCCGCCCCCGCCTGGCCGACCGCCAAGGGCGAGAAGCCGGTCGCCCGGACGATCGAGGTCTCCGGCACCTACGACGGCAAGCTGAAGCGCTTCTCCGGCACCGGTGAGCTCGGCTCCGACGACCAGGGCGAGAGCCAGAAGCCGCTCTTCGTCCTCACGGACGGCGCCGTCCTCAAGAACGTCGTGCTCGGCACCCCGGCCGCCGACGGCGTGCACTGCCTCGGCAGCTGCACCCTCCAGAACGTCTGGTGGGAGAACGTCGGCGAGGACGCCGCCACCTTCAAGGGGACCTCGTCCGGCGCCGTCTACTCGGTGTACGGCGGCGGCGCCAAGGGCGCCTCCGACAAGGTCTTCCAGTTCAACGGCGCCGGCAAGCTCGTCGTGACCAAGTTCCAGGTCTCCGACTTCGGCAAGCTCGTCCGGTCCTGCGGCAACTGCAAGAAGCAGTACCGGCGCACGATCATCGTCAACGACGTCGACGTCACCGTCCCCGGCAAGTCGCTGGTCGGCGTCAACGCCAACTACGGCGACACCGCCTCGCTGCGGAACGTCCGCATCCACGGCGACACCAAGAAGAAGATCAAGCCCTGCACCCGCTTCACCGGCAACAACACCGGCAAGGAACCCCAGGAGATCGGCTCCGGCCCCGACGGCACGACCTGCCGCTACACGGCCTCCGACGTCATCTACGACTAGACGTCACCCACGGCCCGGGGCCGCCCGGCCCCGGTCGTTCGGCCCACCTCGGCCATGACGAACCCCGCTCGTTCCGGTCCCGCGTCGGCGAGCGGGGTGCCGTCCGGGCCCCAGATCCCGGCCCGGCCGCCGCCCTGTCCGACCTCGCTCGGCCCGAGCGAGTTGCCGAGGGCGACGAAGAGCCCGAAGTCCCGGGCCCGCGCCGGGTAGACGGTCTCGAAGGAGTCGTTCCCGCCCTCCAGCATCGAACTGGCGAGGTACACCGTGCAGCCGTCCGCCGCGGCCCGCTCCGCGAGCTCGGGAAACCGGTTGTCGTAGCAGGTGGCGAGCGCGAACCGGAGCCCGTCGAGGACGAACCGCCCGTCGGCGGTGCCCGCCGTGAAGGTCTGCCGCTCGTCCCCGTGGTACAGGTGCCGCTTGTCGTAGCGGGCGAGCAGCGAACCGTCCGGCCCGATCACCAGCGTCGACAGGCCGGGGAGCGAACCCGCTCCCCGCACCGGCCCGTTGACGACCGCGGCCGTCCCGGCGGCCCGGCAGGCCTCCCGGACGGGCCCGAGGCGCGGGTCGTCCTCGGTCAGGGTCAGCGCCGGGTCCTTCCGGATCAGCGCCGTCTCGTACCCGGTGAGCGACAGCTCCGCGAAGACGACGAGCCGGGCCCCGGCGGCCCCGGCCTCCCGGACGAGACCGGCGATCGTGCGGACGTTGGCCTCGATGTCCCCGGCGACCGGGGCGAACTGAGCGGCGGCTGTCTTCATGCCGCCCATGCTCGCAGCTCCCCGGCCGCCCCCCCCCCGCGACGGGTCCCGCTACTCCTCCGCGTCGCCGCGCAGCAGCCGGAGGAAGTCGCGGAAGGCGGCCGGCATGTCGACCGCGCCCGGGTCCAGGAGCCACTGGTACTGCAGGCCGTCCATCACGGCGGTCAGCAGCGGCGCCGCCCTCTCCGGGGTGAGGCCCCCGGGCAGCCGCTCCCCGAACTCCAGGCGCAGCACGTCCGCCATGCCCGCCCGCACCTGCGCGTACCGCTCGGTGAAGAACTCCCGGGCGGGGTGCCCGTCGGTGACGCTCTCGCCGAGCAGCGCGGAGAAGGTCTGCACGATCCCCGGCCGCATCGCGTTGTACTCCACCAGGGAGTCGAGCAGGTCGAGCCGCCAACCCTCGCGGTCCCGGCCGCCGGTCGTGTCCCAGCGGTCGCGCTCCTCCAGGACGGCGACGAGCAGCGCCTCCTTGGTGGGGAAGTAGTGCAGCAGTCCCTGCTGGGTGAGGCCGACCCGCTCGGCGACCGAGCCGAGGGTCGCGCCCCGGTAGCCGCGCTCGGCGATCACCTCCAGAGCGGCGCGCAGGATCTCCGCGCGGCGCTCCTCGCTCCTGGTCCGCACCATCGCCGGCTCCCTTTCCGCAGGTCCTGTCCCCAGGACCGTACGCCATCCGCCGGTCGAGAAAGTAACGAAGTAATAACCTTGCCTACCTGGTTACAGGTGAATCTGTCCATCATGGCGGACCAGCACTTCGACGCGGAGGTACCGACGTGAGCGAGACGGATGGGAACCGGGCGGACGAGGACGCCCTGCGCGAAGCGGCCGTCGAGGCCGCGCTCGCCCGGCTCGACCTGGACACCAAGGCCCGCCTGCTCGGCGGTAGGGACATGTGGTCGCTGCCCGCGGTCCCCGGGATCGGACTGGCCTCGCTCGTCCTGTCCGACGGCCCCGTCGGCGTCCGCGGCGTCCGCTGGACCGCCGACGACCCGTCCGTCGCCCTGCCGTCCCCCACCGCCCTCGCCGCCACCTGGGACCCCGCCCTCGCCCGTCGGGCCGGCCGGCTCCTCGCCCAGGAGGCCCGCCGCAAGGGCGTCCACGTCCTCCTCGCCCCCACGGTCAACCTCCACCGCACCCCGCTCGGCGGCCGCCACTTCGAGGCCTACAGCGAGGACCCGTACCTCACCGGCGCCATCGGCACCGGCTACGTCCAGGGCGTCCAGGACGGCGGCGTCGGCACCACCGTCAAGCACTTCGTCGCCAACGACGCCGAGACCGACCGCTTCACCGTCGACAACAAGGTCGCCCCCCGCCCGCTCCGCGAGCTCTACCTCGCCCCCTTCGAGGCGATCGTCACCCACGCCCGCCCCTGGGGCGTCATGACCGCCTACAACCAGGTCAACGGCGTGACGATGACCGAACACCACCACCTCGTCATCGAGGTCCTGCGCGGCGAGTGGGGCTTCGACGGCGTCAACGTCTCCGACTGGACGGCCGCCCGCTCCACCACCGGCGCCCTCGCCGGAGGCCTCGACGTGGCCATGCCCGGCCCCGCCACCGTCTACGGCGAGCACCTCGCCGCCGCCGTCCGGGCCGGCGAGGCCGACGAGGCCGCCGTCGACACCGCCGTACGCAACGTACTGCGGCTCGCCGCCCGCGTCGGCGCCCTCGAAGGCGCCCCCGCCGCCGTCACCGAGCACCCCGCCCCCCTCGACGGCGACGCCCTCGCCCGCGAGATCGCCCGCCGGGGCTTCGTCCTCGTCCGCAACGAGAACGGCGCGCTCCCGCTGAAGCCCGGCACCGTCGCCCTCTCCGGCGCCGCCGCCCGCGACGCCCGCGTCCTCGGCGGCGGCTCCGCCCAGGTCTTCCCCGAGCACGTCGTCTCCCCGCTCGACGGCCTCACCGCCGCCCTGCCCCCGGGCGCGGTCACCTTCACCCTCGGCGCCGACCCCAGCGACGAACCGGCCCCCGCCGGCCAGGGCTTCACCCTCCGCGCGGTCTGCCGCGACGCCGCGGGCACCGTCCTCGGCGAGGGCACCCTCCCCAACGGCCAGGTCCAGTGGATCGGCGGCGACCTCCCGGCCGGCGTCACCCACGACACCCTCGCCTCCGTCGAGGTCACCGGCGTCTTCACCCCGCGTGAGACCGGCGCCCACACCTTCGGCACGCGAGGCCTCGGCGCCTTCACCCTCACCGTCGACGGGCACGAACTCTTCGACGGCGTCCAGCGGATGGGGCCCGAGACCGACCCCTTCGAGGCCCTCTTCGGCTCCCCGGTCGAGCGCGGCACCGTCGAACTCACCGCAGGCGAGACCGTCGAGGTCTCCCTCCGGCACACCCTCGACGAGGAGTTCGCCGCCCCGCTCCCGGCCGTCGTGTTCTCCCTCGTCCACCTCGGTCCCCGCCGGGACCCCGACGAACTGATCGCCGAAGCCGTCGAGGCCGCCCGCGCCGCCGACACCGCCGTCGTGGTCGTCGCCACCACCGAGCGCGTCGAGTCCGAGGGCTTCGACCGCCGCGACCTCGCCCTCCCCGGCCGCCAGGACGACCTCGTCCGCGCCGTCGCCGCCGCCAACCCGAACACGGTCGTCGTCGTCAATGCCGGCTCCCCGGTCGAACTCCCGTGGCGCGAGGACGTCGCCGCGGTCCTGCTGAGCTGGTTCCCCGGCCAGGAGGGCGGCGCCGCCCTCGCCGACGTCCTCACCGGCGCCGAGGAACCCGGCGGCCGCCTCCCCACCACCTGGCCCGCCGCCCTCGCCGACGCCCCCGTCACCCGGGTCACCCCCACCGACGGCGCCCTCGACTACGCCGAGGGCCTGTTCGTCGGCTACCGCGCCTGGGACCGGACCGGCGCCGTCCCCGCGTACCCCTTCGGACACGGCCTCGGCTACACGACCTGGTCGTACGACTCCCTCACGGCCACCCCGGAGAGCGTCACCGTCCGGCTCACCAACACCGGCGACCGCCCCGGCCGCGAGACCGTCCAGCTCTACCTCGCACCGCTGGGGACCGGGCCGGCCGGCGCGCGGAGCACCACCGCGGAACGCCCCGCCCGCTGGCTCGCCGCCTTCGCCGGCGTCGAGGCCGCGCCCGGCGAGACCACCGAGACGGAGATCGCCCTCCCGCGCCGCGCCTTCGAGATCTGGGACGAGGACGAGAACGCCTGGACGCTCGTCCCCGGCCGCTACGAACTCCACGCCGCCCACTCCCTGACCGACGTCCGCCTGACCGCCACCCTGGAGCTCCACGGCCCCGCCCCGCGCGGCCCCGGAGCTACTTCCGGGTGACCCGCCGGTACGCCAGCTCGGCCAGCCGCGCCTGCCCGGCGCGGCTCGGATGGAACCAGTCCCAGGTACTCAGCAGCGAGGTGTCGAACCGGAAGCCGAAGACCGCGCCGCCGTCGTAGCGGCACAGCTCGTCCGCCGCGCAGACCTCCGCCAGCACCTCGTTGTACGCCACCACCCGGTCCCGCACCGCGGTCCGCCGCCGCTCCGCCGCCTCACCCGCATCCAGCGGATCCGCCAGCATCGAGCCGCAGACGCCCACCTCCCAGACCCGCCGGACCAACGGGTTCGCCCGGCCGGTGTCCCACAGCCGGTGCAGGTCCGGCACGCTCGCCACGTACACCTGCGCCTCCGGGGCGTCCTTCCGCAGCCGGCCGAGCGCCGCCTCGAACGACCGGCGGAACTCCACCACCGGCGTCATCCCCGCCGGGGTCGGCCGGCAGGCGTCGTTGGCGCCGATCATCACCGTCACCAGGCCGGGCCGCTCCGCCGCCGCCCGCGCCATCTGCTCCGGCAGCGCCTCCACCCGCGCCCCGCTCCGGGCCAGGTTCCAGCTGTGCGCGGCCACCCGGTCCGCGCCCAGCAGCCGCAGCGCCAGGCTGTTCACCGCCGGGTCCGTACCGGTCGCCCAGGACGCCTCCGGGCAGTCCGCGAGCAGCGCACAGGCGTCGAAGGCGCGGGTCATCGAGTCGCCGACGGCGGCGACGGACGCGGGGGAGACGTCCCACCGCGAGGTCGGGGTCGGCGCGGGCGCCGGCGTCGCCTTCCGCGCGGGGGCCGCCGCGCTCCCGGGATCCGGCGCCGCGTTCGTACACCCCGCGAGCGCGGCGACCGCGAGCACCGCTCCCACGACGGCGGTACGGATGCGGTGTCGGCCGTACGGCACCGGCCCCCTCCTTCACACAGACGTCCTGGCGAGTGAAAGCTTGGTGTCCACCCGCCCCCGGACCGACCGTACGTCACCCCGATGACGGCGCGGCACGGTAGCTTTTCCCCCGTCGAACCTGCGGCGCGCCCGCGCCGACCGGCTCCGGTAAATTACATCACGTCACATGCTGTCCCTTTTCAGAGGTTTGCGGAGTTCTTCGCCTGATGCTGTTTACCGAGGCCGCTGGGAAGGCGAACCTCGTCCCACACTGGAGGTCCCGGTGACGACACGTGGAGTCCTGTACGTACACTCCGCACCGCGCGCGCTCTGCCCGCACGTCGAATGGGCGGTGGGAGGTGTCCTCGGCGCGAGGGTCCAGCTCGACTGGATCCGCCAGCCGGCGGCGCCCGGAACCTGGAGAGCGGAGTTCTCCTGGCAGGGCGGGACCGGCACCGCCTCGAAACTCGCCTCCGCCCTGCGCGGCTGGCAGATGCTCCGCTTCGAGGTGACCGCCGAGCCCTGCCCCACCGCCGAGGGCGAGCGCTACAGCGCCACCCCCGGGCTCGGCATCTTCCACGCCGTCACCGGCATGCACGGCGACATCCTCGTCCCCGAGGACCGCCTGCGCGCCGCCCTGGCCCGCGCGGCGCGGGGCGAGACGGTCCTGGAGACCGAGGTCGCCCGGCTCCTCGGCAAGCCCTGGGACGACGAACTGGAGCCCTTCCGCTACGCCGGCGAGGGCGCACCGGTCCGCTGGCTTCACCAGGTCGTCTGAGCCCGTTCACCCGGGCCCGCTAGCTTCGCGGCCCTGGGCGCGCCGGAGGGCGCGCGGGCGGGGGAGAGCGTTGAGCAATCTGCGGAGGACGGTCGGCGCGGCCGCCGTCCTGCTGGCGGCGACCACACTGGGCGCGACCCTGGTGCTCCTCGCGGGCTTCGTCTACCAACTGGCGGCCGGAGACGCGACCGGCGTCCTGGCGGCGTGGGCGGGGGGCCTGCTGGTTCTCGCGGTGGCCCTCTTCGCCCTCTTCGGCGCGATGCTGCCGGACGAGCCGACGTCTCCCGTCGAGAACTGGTTCGACGTCCTGGCCTTCTGCTTCGTCCTCCTCGGCCTCTTCGTCGGAGCCCCCTTCGGCATCGCCGGCTACGAGGCCCTCCGCCCCGACACCGCGGCGGTGGCACCCCCACTCACCGAACCCCGCTGACACACCGGAGGCCCGCCCCCCGAACAGGGGGCGGGCCTCGCAGGGGCGTGCGGGTCAGACCGTGCGGAAGGCGAGGACCACGTTGTGGCCGCCGAAGCCGAACGAGTTGGCCCCTTCCTCGTGCGCCCCTCGCACCGCTTCGCGGGCTTCGGGGCGCTGTGCCGGACTCCGTCCGGCGTGGACGAGGCGGAGGCCCGCCCCCCGAGCAGGGGGCGGGCCTCGCAGGGGTGTGCGGGTCAGACCGTGCGGAAGGCGAGGACCACGTTGTGGCCGCCGAAGCCGAACGAGTTGTTGACCGCGGCGATCGTGCCCTCGGGGAGGGGGCGGGGCTCGTCGCGGACGATGTCGGCGTCGACCTCCGGGTCGAGCTCGCCGACGTTGATGGTCGGCGGGGCCACCCGGTGGTGGAGCGCCAGGACCGTCGCGACGGTCTCGATGCCGCCGGCGCCGCCGAGGAGGTGGCCGGTCATCGACTTGGTGGCGGAGACCGCCACGTGGTCGAGGTCGTCGCCGAGGACCTTCCGCAGCGCCTTGATCTCGGCGACGTCGCCCTGCGGCGTCGACGTGGCGTGCGCGTTGAGGTGCACGACCTCGGCCGGCTTCAGGTCGGTGGTGTCGAGCAGGTGCTGGAGCGCGGAGGCGATGCCCCGGCCGGTCGGCTCGGGCTGAGCGATGTGGTGGCTGTCGGCCGACAGACCCTGGCCGATCGCCTCGCAGTAGATCTTCGCGCCGCGGGCCTTGGCGTGCGCCTCGGACTCCAGGATCACGACGCCGGCGCCCTCGCCGAGCACGAAGCCGTCGCGGCCGGTGTCGTAGGGGCGCGAGGCCTTCGTCGGCTCGTCGTTGTTCTTCGACATCGCCATCATGTTGGCGAAGGCGGCGATGGGCAGCGGGTGGATCGCGGCCTCGGTGCCGCCGGCGACGACCACGTCGGCACGGCCGCTGCGGATCATCTCGATGGCGTAGCCGATCGCCTCGGCGCCCGACGCGCAGGCGGAGACGGGGGTGTGGACGCCGGCGCGGGCGTTGACCTCCAGGCCCACGTTGGCGGACGGGCCGTTCGGCATCAGCATGGGGACGGTGTGCGGGGAGACGCGGCGGACGCCCTTGTCCTTGAGCACGTCGTACTGGTCGAGCAGGGTCGTGACGCCGCCGATGCCGGAGGCGATCACGGAGCCGAGCCGCTCCGGGGCGATGGCGGCGTCCTCGCCGGCGGGGGCGGTGAAGCCCGCGTCGGCCCACGCCTCACGCGCCGCGATCAGCGCGAACTGCGCCGAGCGGTCCAGCTTGCGGGCGAGCGGGCGGGGCAGCACCTCACCCGGGTCGACCGCGGCGACCGCGGCGATCTGCACGGGAAGCTCGGCGAAGCGCTCGCCCTCCAGGGGCTTGACGCCGGAGCGTCCCGCGAGGAGACCTTCCCAGGTCGTCGCGGAGTCGCCACCCAGCGGTGTGGTTGCGCCGATACCGGTGACGACCACGGTGTGATTGGTCGAGCTCACAGGAATTCGTTCTCCATGTGTGTGATGGTCGAAAGACGGCGCCACCGCCGGGTGGCGGACCGAGTCAGCGGGGACCGGGCCCGGTGGGGCCTGGTCCACCAAGGCCGAATCAGGCCTGGTGCTTGAGGATGTAGGAGACGGCGTCGCCCACGGTCTTGAGCTCCTTGACGTCCTCGTCGGGGATCTTGACGTCGAAGCGCTCTTCGGCGGCGACGACGACCTCGACCATGGACAGGGAGTCGACGTCCAGGTCGTCGGTGAAGGACTTGTCCAGCTCGACGTCCTCGACCGGGATGCCGGCGATCTCGTTCACGATCTCGGCGAGACCCTTGACGATCTCTTCCTGGGTGTGGGCCATGGTGGCGCTCCTTCTAGCGATTACTTGGTAAGTGGGGCTTCCGGGGGGTCCCGGTCGCCTAGGGGAGAGTAACGACCGTCGCGGCGAACACGAGACCCGCCCCGAAGCCGATGATGAGCGCGGTGTCGCCGCTCTTGGCCTGTCCGGTCGCCAGGAGCCGCTCCATCGCGAGCGGGATCGAGGCGGCGGAGGTGTTGCCGGTGGTCTCGACGTCACGGGCGACCGTGACGTGCTCCGGCAGCTTGAGGGTCTTCACCATCGAGTCGATGATCCGCATGTTGGCCTGGTGCGGGATGAAGACGTCCAGGTCGTCCGGGGTGATGCCGGCGGCGTCCAGGGCCTGCTGCGCGACCTTCGCCATCTCGAAGACGGCCCAGCGGAAGACCGCCTGACCCTCCTGCGTGATGGCGGGGAACTTGATCTCGCCGGCCTCGTTGAGCGGCAGCTTGGAGACGTCCCCCACGTGGAATTCGTTCCAGGGGACGGTCTGCTTGATGGTCTCGGACTTGTCGCCCTCGGAACCCCAGACGGTGGGGCCGATGTGCGGTTCGTCGGAGGGACCGACCACGACCGCGCCGGCGCCGTCACCGAACAGGAAGGCCGTCGCGCGGTCCTCCAGGTCCGTCAGGTCGCTCAGCCGCTCCACGCCGATCACCAGGACGTACTCGGCCGAGCCCTCGACGATCATGCCCTTGGCGAGCGTCAGGCCGTAGCCGAAGCCCGCGCAGCCCGCGGAGATGTCGAACGCGGCCGGCTTCCCCGCGCCGATCTTGTCGGCGATCTCGGTGGCGACGGCCGGGGTCTGCTTGAAGTGCGAGACCGTCGAGACGACGACCGCGCCGATCTGCTCGGGGGTGATGCCCGCCGCGGCGATCGCCTTGCCGGACGCCTCCACGGACATCGCGGTGACGGTCTCCTCGGGGGAGGCCCAGTGGCGGGTGGAGATGCCCGAGCGCGAGCGGATCCACTCGTCGGACGAGTCGATCTTCTCGAGGATCACCTCGTTGGGCACGACCCGGGCCGGGCGGAAACCGCCGACGCCCAGGATCCGCGCGTACGGGGCGCCCTTGCTGGGCTTGATCTTCGACATGCTTCTCGACACTCCTCGTCAGACGGCCGTGTGCTCGGCGACGAGCGTACGGGCCGCATCCAGGTCGTCGGGCGTCTTCAGGGCGACGGTGGCCACCCCCGGCAGCGCGCGCTTGGCGATGCCGGTGAGCGTGCCGCCCGGGCAGACCTCGATCAGCGCGGTGGCGCCGAGGGCCTGGAAGGTCTCCATGCACAGGTCCCAGCGGACCGGGTTGGCGACCTGGCCGACCAGCCGGGCGAGGACCTCGGCGCCGGTGGCGACGGCCTGCCCGTCCTTGTTGGAGACGTACGTCACGTCGGGGTCGGCCGGCGTCAGCTCCTTCGCCGCCTGCTCCAGGGTGGCGACCGCGGGGGCCATGTGGTGCGTGTGGAACGCGCCGGCGACCTTGAGCGGGACGACCCGGCGGACGCCCTCGGGCTTGTCCTCGGCCAGGGCGGCCAGCTGCTCCAGCGTGCCGGCGGCCACGATCTGGCCCGCGCCGTTCACGTTGGCCGGGGTCAGGCCCAGCTTCTCCAGGTGCGGGACGGTCACCTCGGGGTCGCCGCCGAGCAGCGCCGACATGCCGGTCGGGGCGATCGCGGCCGCGTCGGCCATCGCCAGACCACGGGTCCGTACGAGACGGAGCGCGGCGGTGTCGTCGAGGACGCCGGCGAACGCGGCGGCGGTGAACTCGCCGACGCTGTGACCGGCGACGACGCCGGGACGGAGGCCCGCCCCGTCGGCGGCCGACGCTCCGGTGCCGAGGGCGGTGGCGGAGAGCAGACCGGCCGCGACGAGCAGCGGCTGGGCCACGGCGGTGTCACGGATCTCGTCCGCGTCCGCCTTCGTGCCGTAGTGGACGAGGTCGAGCCCGATGGCGTCCGACCAGGCCGCGAGGCGGTCGGCGGCACCGGGGAGTTCGAGCCAGGGAGTCAGGAAGCCGGGCGTCTGGGCGCCTTGGCCGGGAGCGACGAGTACGAGCACCCTCACACTCTCTCTTGCGGACGGTGTCCGGCGCCCGTGGGGACTAGGACGAAGAACCGTCGGGGTAATTGTCGATGTTCGACAAAAGTCTAGGACTGGCCCTCCGCCTCGGCCAAGCGTCCGAGGATCAGCGCGATCCGCAGGGTGAAGGCGGAACGGACATCGGAGGGTGACCATCCGGTGACGTCGGTCACACGTCGAAGCCGGTAGCGCACGGTGTTCGGGTGGACGAAGAGCATCCTCGCCGCGCCTTCGAGGCTACTGGCCTGCTCCAGGTAGACACTCAGGGTCTCCAGGAGCGCCGACCCGGCTTCCTCCAGCGGTCTGTAGATCTCCTCCACCAACTGGTCGCGTGCCGAAGGGTCCGAGGCGATCGCGCGCTCCGGCAGGAGATCGTCCGCGAGCACCGGCCGGGGCGCGTCCTGCCATGCCGTGCACGCCTTGAGCCCGGCCGCGGCGGCCTGCGCGGACCGGGTCGCCGCCAGCAGGTCGGGCACCACGGGCCCGGCCACCACGGGACCCGGCGCGTACGGCCCGAGCAGCGCCTTCGCCACCCCGAGCGGATTGTCGGAGCCGCCCGCGATCACCACGAGCCGGTTGCCGAGCACCCCCGTGAGGACCTGGAGCTTGGCGTGCCGGGCGGCCCGCCGGATCGCCTCCACGGTGAGCTCGCTGTCGCCGTCCGGGGCGGTGCCGAGCACCACGCACACGTGCTCCGGCGAGCTCCAGCCGAGCGCGGCGGCCCGGGACACGGCGCCCTCGTCGGCCTCCCCGGACAGCACCGCGTTCACCACCAGCGACTCCAGGCGGGCGTCCCAGGCGCCCCGCGCCTCCGCCGCCTGCGCGTAGACCTGCGCGGTCGCGAAGGCGATCTCCCGCGCGTACACGAGCAGCGCCTCGCGCAGCACCGACTCGTCGCCCGGCGCGGCGACGTCCTCGATCGCCACCTCCATGACCTCGATGGTCGTCCGGACCATCTCCACGGTCTGCCGCAGCGTGATCGCCCTGGTCAGCTCGCGCGGCGCCGTCCCGAAGACGTCGGTGGAGATCGCCTGCGGCGTCTCCGGGTGCCGGAACCACTCGGTGAACGCGGCGATGCCGGCCTGCGCGACCAGTCCGATCCACGAGCGGTTCTCCGGCGGCATCGCCCGGTACCACGGCAGCGTCTCGTCCATGCGGGCGATGGCGTTCGCGGCCAGCCGCCCCGAGGACTGTTCGAGGCGCTTCAGGGTGGCGGGGTGCGGATGAGCGGCGTTCGTGGGTTCAGGCACGGGACAAGACTGCCTCATCCGGGCGCGGAGGTGCGGGGTCGGGGCGGTTTCGCCACGGCGGGCCCCGCTACCGTACGGGGGATGATCCGCATCCAGCGCGCGGCCGCCCGCTACCCCGGCGGCGACCCCGGGGCCGGCATCGAGACCCGGCACGCCTTCTCCTTCGGGGCCCACTACGACCCCGACAACCTCCGCTTCGGTCCGCTCCTCGCCGTCAACGAGGAGCGGCTCGCGCCCGGCGCCGGCTTCGACGAGCACCCCCACGCCCACACGGAGATCGTGACCTGGGTGGTCGAGGGCGAACTCACCCACCGCGACAGCGCCGGCCACGAGAGCCTGGTCCGGCCCG
Source organism: Streptomyces sp. NPDC007945 (assembly GCF_042958885.1). Lineage (NCBI taxonomy): Bacteria > Bacillati > Actinomycetota > Actinomycetes > Kitasatosporales > Streptomycetaceae > Streptomyces > Streptomyces sp. NPDC007945. The sequence continues at coordinate 636,281 of NZ_JBIBJV010000001.1, read as the reverse complement.
GCGACCTCCAGCACCTCTCCTCGGCGGCCGGCGTCCGCCACGTGGAGCGCAACGCGGGCGACGCCCCCCTGGTCTTCGTGCAGATGTGGCTCGCGCCCCTGGAACCGGGCGGCTCGCCCTCGTACGAGCTGACCCGCGTCCTGGAGGGCCCGTACCCCGTCCCGGCGGCGGGGGCCGTGCTCCACGTCCACCGGCTGGCGGCGGGGGAGGAGACCGGCCTCCCGGCGGCCGGGACCCTCTACGTCCACGTGGTCCGCGGCGCGGTCGCCCTGGCGGGCGAGGACCTGGCGCGCGGGGACGCGGCGCGCGTCACGGACGCGGCGGGGCTGACGCTCCGGGCGGCCTCCGACGCGGAGGCGCTGGTCTGGGCTTCGGACGTCTGACGCCGTCAGCGCACCGCGCTCTTCGCCTTCCACTCCGGCCAGGACAGGTTCCACGCCCCGTAGCCGTTGCCCTCGGCGACGACCCCCTTCGTGTCGCCGCCGCGGATCTCGAACGGGTCCCCGACGTTCACGCTCGCGTAGAAGGACTTCGCGTCGGCGGTGCTCATGCCGATGCAGCCGGAACTGCGGTTGGCGACCCCGAAGTTCCCCGCGTTCCACGGCGCCGCGTGCGCGTACATCCCGGACCAGGTCAGCCGCATCGAGTAGTCGACCATCTTGTCGTACGCGTCGCCGAGGCCGACCGTCTCGGAGTTCATCCGGATCGTCCCCTCCTTGGCCATGAGCACGGCCGTCCCCCGCCACGACCGCTTGTCGCCGCCCGGTGTCCCGCCCGAGACGGGAATGGTCCGCACCGTCCGCCCGTCTTTGACCAGCGACAGCCGCTTCGCGTCCAGGTCGACCTTCACCACCTGCGAGGCGCCGATCGTGAATCCGGTCCGGTAGTCGCGGACGAACCAGCCGTCGCCGGAGTCCGTGCCGTTCAGGTCCGCCTCCAGCGTGACCCTCGTCCCCGGCTTCCAGTACTCCCGGGGCCGCCAGTCGGCCCGGTCCCGTCCGGAGTAGTCGGTGACCCAACCCCACGACCCCTCGGTGCCGTTGGACGTCGTCACCTTCAACTGCCGTTCCACGTCCGCCTTCCGCTTCACCGGCCGGTCGAAGACGATCGACAGCGGCTGCCCGATGCCGACCGTCGTGTTCTTCCCGGGCGCCAGGGTCAGCTTGTTGACCCGGTCGGCCTTGTCCGTGGTGAAGGCGGACCGCGTCGTCGCCTCCTTGCCGCCCGCGCCCCGGGAGACGACCTCGACGGTGTACGCGGCCCCCGGCACCGCCTTGCGGTCCGAGGTCCAGCGGGCCCCGCCCGCCGCGGACCTGCCGACGAGCCGCCCGCCGTCCGCGTCCGTGACCGTCACCGAAGCGATCGTCCCGCCGTCCGCCGTCACCGTCACCTGCTTCCCGGCCTCCGGCTTCGCCACGGTCACCCGGGCGGGAGCCCCGCCGTCCCCGGCCCCGCCCGAGGGGGCGGTGGCGGACGAGCCGGGACCGCTCGCCGCCTGGGCCGTGCAGGCGGTGAGGGAGACGGCCAGGGCGACGGCGGCAAGGGCGGGCCGGGACGTGCGTATCGGCGGCACGGGACACCTCCGGAAGAGGAGAGAAAAGGGTGGGATGCCCGGACTCTAGGCGGCCCTGGAGCCCCCCGGCCCCGCCGGAGGCCCATGTGACGGGCGCTGGTGGAAAACGGTCATCGTCCCGTCACACACGCCGCGCGGACCCGTCTCATCCGGCTGTGAGCCTGCTGTGCGCCGCGCCACCGAGGGGCGGCCGACAAGGAGGCTCCCGTTGTGTCAGCGCTGCTCGTGACGCCCGCACCCGTGAAGCGCCGCCCCGCCGCCGCGCCGTCGCCCGCCGGCCCGCTGCGGCTCGGCCCCGTCTCCCCGGAGGTGTACCGCGCCTTCCTCGCGGCCCGCTCCACGGGCGCGGACGGCCCCAGCTTCCTCCAACTCCCCGCCTGGGCCGCGGTGAAGGAGGGCTGGAGCCACCAACTCGTCGGCTGGGGACCGGATTCGGGTGCCCTCACCGGCGTCGCCCTCGTCCTGCTGCGGACCTTCCCCGGCACCCGCAAGCACTTCGCCTACCTCCCCGAGGGACCGGTCGCCGACTGGGCCGACCCGGACCTCGACCGCTGGCTCGACCCGCTCCTCGCCCATCTGAAGGCCTCCGGCGCCTTCGCCGTCCGTATCGGCCCCGGGCCTGCCCACCGCCGCTGGACCGCCGCCACCGTCAAGGCCGCCACCGGGCCCGGCCGCCGCCTCGGCGACGTCCTCGCCGACGAGGTCGACCCGCTCGGCACCGCCGTCTCCGAACGGCTCCGGGCCCGCGGCTGGAAGCGCTGCGGCGGCGACTCCGAGGACGGCGCCGACGCCCAGCCCCGCCACGTCTTCCAGGTCCCGCTCACCGGCCGCACCCCCGACGACCTGTGGTCCGGCCTCAACCAGGAGTGGCGGCGCAACGTCCGCAAGGCCCGCAAGGCCGGCGTCGAGATCACCGTCGGCTCCGCCGCCGACCTGCCGGAGTTCCACCGGCTGCTGCGCGTCACGGAGGAGCGCGACGGCTTCCGCCTGGGCCGCTCCCTCGCCTACTACGAACGCCAGTACGCCGTCCTCAACGCCGAGCACGCGGGCCGGATGAAGCTCTACCTCGCCCGCCACCAGGGCGAGATCCTCGCCGCCCACACCATGATCACCGTCGGCCGGCGGGTCTGGTACCAGACCGGAGCCTCCGCCGACCACCGCCGCGAGGTCCGCCCCTCCAACGCCCTCCAGTGGCGGATGCTGCTCGACGCCCACGCCCTCGGGGCCGACGTATACGACCTGCGCGGGGTACCCTCCACCCTCGATCCGGACGACCGCGCCCACGGGCTGCTGCGCTGGAAGCTCGGCACGGGCGGACAGGTCGTCGAGACGCTGGGGGAGTGGGAGACACCGATGCACGGCACGACCAACCAGGCGCTGTACCGCGCCTTCCAGGCCTACCTGAACCGCCGATGAGCGCCGGCACCACCCTTGCCGCGCCCGCCCCGAGCCGGCGCAAGCCCGCGTCCGCGCTGCGCAGCGGCGCCTTCATGGCCGCCGGCTCGCTCGTCTCCCGCGCCACCGGCTTCGTCCGCGCCGCCGTCGTCGCCGCCGCGCTCGGCGCGGGCATGGTCGCCGACGGCTACGCGGTGGGCAACTCCGTCCCCACCATCGTCTACACCCTGCTCCTCGGCGGCGCCCTCAACGCCGTCTTCGTGCCCGAACTGGTCAAGGCCGCCAAGGAACACGAGGACGGCGGCGTCGCCTACACCGACCGGCTCCTCACCGTCTGCGGCCTCGCCCTCGTCGTCCTCACCGCCGGCGCCGTCCTCGCCGCGCCCGCGCTCGTCGACGGCTACACCGACTACGGCGGCGGCCAGCGGGACCTGACGATCGCCTTCACGCGCGCGTGCCTCCCGCAGATCCTCTTCCTCGGCCTCTTCACCCTCCTCGGGCAGGTCCTCAACGCCCGCGGCCGCTTCGGCGCCATGATGTGGACCCCGGTCCTCAACAACGTCGTGGTCGTCGCCGTCTTCGGCCTCTTCCTCGCCGTGAGCGACGGCGGCGAGCTCACCGCCGGCGAGACCGCCCTCCTCGGCTGGGGCACCACCGCCGGCATCGCCGCCCAGGCCCTCGCCCTGCTGCCCTCGCTGCGCGCCGCCCGCTTCCGCTTCCGGCCCCGCTTCGACTGGCGCGGCAGCGGCCTCACCGCCCCGCTGCGCGCCGCCGGCTGGCTCGTCCTCCTCGTCCTCACCAACCAGGCCGCGTACTGGGTCACCACCTGGGTCGCGACCTCCGCGGGCAGGGAGACGGCCACCGGAGGCGCGGGCCTCGCCGCGTACAACAACGCCTACCTCCTGTGGGCCGTCCCGCACGGCATCGTCACCGTCTCCCTGGTCACCGCCCTCATGCCCCGGATGAGCGGCGCCGCCGCCGACGGCGACCTCGCCGCCGTCCGCCGCGACGTCGGCTACGCCCAGCGCACCACGGCCGCCGCCGTCGTCCCCGCCGCCTGCGCCCTCTTCGCCCTCGCGGGCCCGCTCATGTCGGTGGTCTTCGGATACGGCGCGACCGACCCCGCCGACGTCCGCGCCATGGCCTGGACGCTCACGGCCCTCGCCCCCGGCCTGATCGCCCTCTCCGGGCAGTACGTGTGCACCCGCGCCTTCTACGCGCTCCGCGACACCCGCACCCCCTTCCTGCTCAACCTGGTGATCGCGGGCCTCAACGCGCTGCTCTCGCTCGCCGCGTACCACTGGCTGCCCACCCGCTGGACGGTCACCGGCATGGCCGCCGGCTACTCGGTCGCCCTCTGGGCGGGCTGGGCGCTCACCGCGTACGTCCTCCGGCGCCGGCTGCCCGCGGCCGACGACGGCGGCACCGGCCTCGGCCGGCTGCTGCTCGCCGCCGTCCCCGCCACCGGCTACGGCGTCTTCGCCGTCGACGGAACCGCCTTCGCGGGCGCCGTCGTCTCCGGTCTCGCGGGCGCGGCCGCCGTCCTCGGCTCCTTCGTCCTGCTGGCCGGGCCGCTGCGCCTCACCGAGGTCTCCGCCCTGCTCAAGACCGCCACCGGGCGGCTCACCCGCCGGACCTGACCACCGGGGCCCTCCCGCGAGGGCCGCCACCGACCTTGGGATACTCCACGAATGCCTCGTGTGCTCCTCATCGAAGACGACCCCTCGGTCCGCGAAGGCGTCGAGCTCGGGCTCCGGCGCCGCGGGCACGAGGTGCGCACCGCCGCCACCGGGGAGGCCGGGCTCGCCGCGCTCGGTGAGTTCCGCCCCGACCTGCTGCTGCTCGACCTCATGCTGCCCGGCATGAACGGCGTCCAGGTCTGCCGCCGGGTCCGCGAGGACAGCCAGCTGCCGATCATCATGCTGACCGCCCGGGGCGACGACTTCGACGTCGTCATCGGCCTGGAGGCGGGCGCCGACGACTACATCGTCAAGCCGGCCCGCACCGAGGTCATCGAGGCCCGCATCCGGGCCGTCCTGCGCCGCATCGAGGACATCGGCGGCGGCCGCCCCGCCGTCGAGCACCACGGCGCCCTCGCCGTCGACCGGGCCGGTCTCACCGTCGCGAAGAACGGCGAGCGCCTCGCCCTCGCCCCGTCCGAGCTGAAGCTCCTGCTCCACCTCACCGCCGCCCCCGAGCAGGTCTTCAGCCGCCAGCAGCTCCTGGAACACGTGTGGGAGCACAACTACCACGGCGACGCCCGCCTGGTGGACGCCTGCGTGCGCCGCCTCCGCGCCAAGATCGAGGACACCCCCGGGGACCCCCGCTACATCCAGACCCTGCGCGGCTTCGGCTACCGCTTCGGACCCCTGTGAGGACCCGCGGCCCCGGCGAGGACCCGGGCACGGAACACACCCCCGGGCCGACGGCGTACGGGCCGGGACCGTCTGCGCACGCACCCGGGCCGGAGGCGTACGAGCCTGGTCCGACGGCACACCCGTTCGGCCCGGCGGCGTACGAGCTCGGCCCGACGGCATACAAGCCCGGCCCGGCGGTGTACGAGCCGGGACCAATGGCGCGCACCCCCGGGCCGAAGGCGCACGGGACCGGCCCGGCCGCGCACGGGACCGGCCCGGCCGCGTACGCGCACGCCGCCGGGGCCGCGCGCGGCACCGACCCTGAGCACGGTGCCCGGGAGGCCGTGGCCGCCGCCCGGCAGGAGGACTCCCCGTCGCGGGGCCGCCGGGGCCGGGCGCGGGGGCGCAGGCCCCGGCCGTTCGGGCTGCGGACGCGGCTGGTGTTCGCGTTCCTGCTCGTCGCGGCCGTCGGCTGCGGCACCACCGCCGCGCTCACCTACCGGGCCGCCCGCAGCGCCATCCTGGAGCAGACGCAGAACACCGCCGTCTCCGCCTTCCGGCAGCAGGTCGAGGACCTCAACATCACCCTGCCCCTCGACGAGGACTCCCTCCGCGACCGGCTCCTGCACATCGCCCGGCAGGGCAAGCCCCGCCCCTGGCGGGTCTACGCCGAGTACGGCACCCTCCGCGTCTCCTCCACCGACCGCCCCACCTCCTCCGTCCTCACCCCGGAGCTGCGGGCCCGCGTCCACGCGCGCGAGACGACCCCGCACACCGGCTTCCAGCGCGTCGTCAGGCACGGCACCCCGTACCTGACCATCGCCGTCCCCGCCGTCTTCCTCACCGAGGTCGGAGGCGAGCCCCGGCCCACCGGCCTCGTCCTGTACGCCGTGATGGAACTGGGCGAGGACGAGGCCAACATCGAGGCCCTCGTCACCGCCGCCCGCGACGGCGCCCTGCCCGCCCTCGCCATCGCCCTGATCCCGGCCCTGATCGCCGCCCGCGGCGTCCTGCGCCCGGTCCGCGAACTCCGCCACGCCGCCGCCAGCATGGGCCGAGGCCGGCTCGACACCCGCATCCACGCCAAGGGCAGCGACGAACTCGCCGACCTGGCGCGGACCTTCAACGAGTCCGCGGCCGAACTGGAGCGCTCCGTCACCGAACTGCGCCGCGCCGAGGCCCGCGCCCGCCGCTTCGCCTCCGACGTCTCGCACGAACTGCGCACCCCGCTCGCCGGGATGCTCGCCGTCACCGAGGTCCTCGACGAGGACGCGGGCACCCTCGACGACGACACGGCCCGCGCGGTCCGGCTGATCAGCGCGGAGACCGTCAAGCTCGCCGTGCTCGTCGAGGACCTGATGGAGATCTCCCGTTTCGACGCCCGCGCCGCCGAGCTCCACACCGACGAGGTCGACGTCGCCGACTGCGTCCGCAAGACCCTCAGCAGCCGGCGCTGGACGGACCCCCAGCAGGTCCACGCCCTCCTCGACGAGGGCATCAGGGCCCGGCTCGACCCCCGCCGCTTCGACGTCGTCGTCGCCAACCTCGTCGGGAACGCGCTGCGGCACGGCCGCGCCCCGGTCACCGTCCGGGTGCGCGCCGACGGCGGGACGCTCGTCGTCCAGGTCTCCGACCGGGGCCCCGGCATCCACCCGGACGTCCTGCCGCACGTCTTCGAGCGCTTCTACAAGGCCGACCCGGCCCGTGCCCGCTCGGCCGGCAGCGGCCTCGGCCTGGCGATCACCGAGGAGAACGTCCGGCTGCACGGCGGCACCGTCGAGGCCGCCAACCAGCCGGCGGGCGGCGCGGTGTTCACGGTGAGGATCCCGCTGTGAGGCGCCGGCCCGCGCTGGGCGCGCTGCTCGCCGCGCTGCCGCTGGCCGCCGGCTGCGGCATCCAGGGCAGCGACGTCGTGGAGGCGGGCGGCGCGCCGACCGTCGTCGTCCAGCCGATACCGGAGAGCCGGACGCTGCTGTACTTCCTCGGCCCCGACGGGGCGCCGATGCCGGTCTCCCGGGACACCGGCACCACCTTCGTGCCCCTCCCCGAGCGGACCTGGGCGGACGGCGGCCCGGGCGACGCGGCCTCCACCGGGGTCGGTCCCGGCTTCGAGCCCGCGGACGAGCCGCCGTACGGCTCCTCCCTCGCCACCACGAAGGTGCTCGCCGCCCTGCTCGCCGGACCCGGCGGCGCCGAGCATCAGGCGGGACTCACCACCGAGCTGCCCGAGAGCCGCGAGCCGATCCGCGTCGAGTCCGAGCTCGCGGGCGGGATCCGGCTCCGCACCCCCTTCGCGGCGCGGGAGCTGTCGCGCGGCGCGGTCGTCCAGCTGGTGTGCACGGCCGCCCACGCCGTGGACCGCTCCGGCACGGTCCCGGTGACCGTCGAGGGCCCGGACGGGACCCTCCCGGCCACCACCTGCGAGGCCGCGGCCCGCTGAGGCCGCGGCCGCGGATCAGCGCCGCGGGCCGGCCCGTGAGGTCAGCGCCGCAGGTCGGCGAGGACCGCGTCCGTGAACGGCGTCCACGCCTCGATCGCCCACGGCCCGAAGGCCCGGTCGGTGAGCGCCACACAGGCGGCGCGGACGTCCGGGTCGATCCACAGGAAGGTGCCGGACTGGCCGAAGTGGCCGAAGGTGCGCGGCGAGGAGGTCGTGCCGGTCCAGTGCGGGGACTTGGCGCCCCGGATCTCGAAGCCGAGCCCCCAGTCGTTGGGCCGCTGGTGCCCGTAGCCGGGCAGGATGCCGGTGAGCCCGGGGTACGTGACGGTCATCGCGTCCAGGACCGTGCGGGCGTCGAGCAGCCGGGGCGCCTGCACCTCGGCCGCGAACCGCACCAGGTCGTCGACGGTCGACACCGCGTCCTTGGCGGGGGAGCCCTCCAGGGTGGTCGCCGTCATGCCGAGGGGCGCCAGGACCGCCTGGTGCAGGTAGTCGGCGAAGGGGATGTCGGTCGCCTTGGCGACCAGGTCGCCCAGGACCTCGAAGCCGGTGTTGGAGTAGATCCGGCGGGTGCCCGGCGCGGCCTGGACCCGGTTCTCGTCGAAGGCGAGCCCCGAGGTGTGGGCGAGCAGGTGGCGCACGGTCGCGCCCTCGGGCCCGGCCGGCTCGTCGAGGTCGATCGCCCCCTCCTCGTACGCGACGAGGACCGCGTACGCCGCCAGCGGCTTGGTCACCGAGGCGAGCGGGAAGCGCTGCCCGGTCGGGCCGTGGCTCCCGGCCACCGTGCCGTCCGCGCGGACCACGGCCACCGCCGCGGTGGGGACGGGCCAGTTCTCTGTCGCCGCCAGGCTGGGCACGCTGCTGCTCTCCATGGGGCCGAGCCTACTTGCTTGGAGTGCGCTCCAACCTTTTAGCGTGGGGGCATGAGCGTGATCGAGAGCACCACCCGGCCGCCGGCCGCCCGCAAGGACCGCTACACGATCAGCGAGGTCGCCGCCCTGACCGGACTCACCGCGCACACCCTGCGCTGGTACGAGCGGATCGGCCTCATGCCACACGTCGACCGGTCGCACACCGGGCAGCGCCGGTTCACCGAGCGGGACCTCTCCTGGCTGGACTTCGTCGGCAAGCTCCGGCTGACCGGGATGCCGGTCGCGGACATGGTCCGCTACGCCGAACTGGTCCGGGAGGGCGAGCACACCCACGGAGAGCGCCGGGCCCTCCTGGAGGCCACCCGCCGGGACGTGCTGGCCCGGATCGAGGAGCTCCGGTCCACGCTCGCCGTGCTCGACCTCAAGATCGACCACTACGGAACCATCTGCGGAGGCACTCCCTCATGACCGACACGACCGCCGGGACCGACACGACCGGCACCACGGACGGCACCGGGAAGACCGGCACCGGGAAGATCGACACCGTACGGCTCGGCCCCGGCCGGAACGGACCGGAGATCGGCGTCCAGGGCTTCGGCGCCATGGGCATCAGCGAGTTCTACGGCGCCACCGACGAGGCCGCCGCCCGCGACACCCTCGACGCGGCCCTGGAGGCCGGCGTCACCCTCATCGACACCGCCGACATCTACGGCAACGGCGCCAACGAGGAGTTCCTCGCCCCCTTCGTCGCCGCGCACCGCGACGAGATCGTCCTCGCCACCAAGTTCGCGATCGAGCGCGACCCGGAGCGGCCCGCCCACCGGGGCGTCCGCAACGACCGCGCCTACATCCGGCAGGCCGTCGAGGGCAGCCTGCGCCGCCTCGGCACCGACACCATCGACCTCTACTACATGCACCGCCGCGACCCGGCCGTACCGCTCGCCGAGTCCGTCGGCGCGATGGCCGAGCTGGTCGCCGAGGGCAAGGTCCGCCACCTCGGCCTGAGCGAGGTCACCGGACCCGAGCTGCGGGAGGCCTTCGCGGTCCACCCCATCGCCGCCCTCCAGTCGGAGTGGTCGCTCTTCTCCCGGGACGTCGAGCGCTCCGCCGTGGCCGCCGCCGCCGACCTGGGCGTCACCTTCGTCCCGTACTCGCCGCTCGGCCGGGGCTTCCTCACCGGTGCCTTCGCGGACGCCGGCAAGGACCTCTCGGACGGCGACTTCCGCCGCCACCAGCCCCGCTTCACCGGCGAGAACGCCGAGCGGAACGCCGCACTCCTCGACCCGGTGCGGAAGATCGCCGCCGCCCACGGGGCGACCCCCGCGCAGATCGCCCTCGCCTGGGTCCAGCAGCGCGCCACCGTCCACGGCCTGACGGTCGTCCCGATCCCCGGCACCCGCAAGCGGTCCCGTCTGGAGGAGAACGCCGCCGCCACCCGCATCACCCTCGACGCCGCCGAACTCGCCGCCCTCGAACCCCTCGCGGGCCTGGTGGCGGGCGACCGCTACCCGGACATGAGCTTCACCTCGGTCGCCCGCGAGGCCTGACGTCCGGGCCCCGGGCCTCACGCCAGGCCCAGGGCGAAGACCGCGAACCCCGCCGCGAGCACGCCCGCGAGGGTGCGGCGGGCCGGTCCGGTGCGCGCCCACGGCGACTCGAAGCCGCGCGCGTACCGGCCGATCAGCACGAGGAGGCCGGCGAAGACCGGCATCCAGGCCAGCCGGGCCAAGATCCAGCCGACGGAGTCCGGCGCCCCGACGAGACCGGGCACCTCGCCCAGGTACGAGGCGGGGACCGCCGCCGCGAGCATCGCCGTCTGGTGCCAGCACAGGATCGTCATCGCCGACAGGTTGATCACGACCACCGGCGCCCAGAGCGCGGGCCGCCGCAGCCACCGGCCGAGCCGGTCCCGCAGCAGGATCGCGGCCCCGCTCTGGAGCGCGGCGAGCGCCAACACGAGCAGCGACGGCGGGTGCGAGTTCGTGCGGGCCTCGCCGGGCACGCCGACCATCGACGCCGGGTAGCCGAAGGCGAGCAGCAGGGCCGCGAAGAGCGCCGCACCCCCGAGCAGCAGCCCCCAGGCGTGCCGGCGGTCCACCCGCCCCTCGCCCCAGGCGGTGCCGAGCTGGTACGCGAAGAGCCACCCCGGCAGGATGTTCAGCAGGCTCAGCCAGGACGGCACGGCGTCCGCGTACGGGCCGTACCGCAGGAAGTCGACGACGGCGACCGAGCCGAGCAGCGGGGCCGCCGACCACGCCCCGAACCGGCGCGCGGCCCGCACGCACAGCGGGGTCAGCGCCGTCACCACCGTGTACACCCCGACGAACCACAGGGGCTGGACGACCAGGGTGGACGCCGTCCGCAGGGTGTCCACCGGCACCCCGAAGCCGTGGTGGAGCAGCGGCAGCAGCGCCGCCCACACCGCCGTCACCCCGAGCACCGGCCGGCCGAGCCGGGCGAGCCGGCCGCCGAGCCAGGCGCGGGCGGTGCCGGTCCGGCGGCGGAAGGAGAGGACGGAGGCGTAGCCGCCGACCAGGAAGAAGATCCCCAGCATCTGGAGGATCCAGCTCGCCGGGGCGAGCGCGCCGAAGGCCGCGAGCGGCGAGGCGTTGTGGATCGCGCCGTCGGCGGAGAGCGTGAATCCGCCGAGCAGCCAGTGCCCGGTGGGCACGGCGAGCAGGGCGAGCGCCCGCAGCCCGTCCACGGCCCGGTCGCGGTGGGCGGGGGTACCGGCCTCGATCCTCCGGACGAGGGCCCTGACGGGGGCGGGAGCCTTCACGCGGGTGGGCGTCATCATCGGACGTCCCCCTCGGCGATCGCGGCGAAGGCGCGCAGCGAGGCGGTGCCGGGCGCGAAGTAGCCGTCGTGGCCGGCCGCGTCACCGGCCGGCACGGCCCGGGCCCCGAACTCCGGCGCCGTCGGATCGGTGCCGTGCCCGTACCCGCCCACCGACACGTACGGCACCCGGTCGATCCAGTCCGTCGGGTCCTTCGCCGCCCACACCCGGGCCGTGGTCCGCAGCGCCGCCGCGCTCTCCGCCCGCATCCCGGGGGAGCCGAACACCACCAGGTCCTTCGCCTTCAGGTCGTGCGCGGCGAGCCCGCAGACCACGGAGCCGTAGCTGTGGCAGAAGAAGGACGGCTCGGGGCGCACCCCGGCGGCCCGCAACCCCTCCGCGAAGCGGGCGAGGCGCTCGGCGCCCGCCGCCGCCAGATCCCCGGCGGCGGCGTCGACACCGACGCCGAGCGGGGTGGTGTAGCCGGCCCAGGCGACGACGGCGGTCCGCCCGCCGGTCGCCCCGCGCAGGGCGGTGGCCTTCCGGGTGAGGGAGCCCATCCGCCCGGAGTCGACGTCCGAGCCCGGCACCAGCACCGCCACCCGCTCGGCCGTGGCCAGGTCCCCGTACACCAGCACCGTCTGACCCCGGCCCCGGGAGTCGTACGCCAGGACCCGCGCCCCGGCGTGAACGGCGGGCGCGACCAGGGAGTTGGCCGCGTAGCGCAGCTCCAGCGGCGCCCCGTCCAGGTTCCCGACCACCGTCGGGTGCGTCCGTACGAGCCCGCGCCGCTCCTCGGGGCCGAGCCCGGCGAAGAAGCGGGCGATCCCGGCCGGGTCCGTCCGCTCCGGGTCCGGCAGGCCCGCCGCCCGCCAGGCGTCGGTCCCCGGCGGCGGCCCGGTGACCGGCTCCTGCGCGGACCCGGACGCCCAGCCCGCCGTCCCCGCCACGACCGCCGTCACCATGACGGCGGTCACCAGGCTCCTCGTGATCCGGCCCATGCCCGTCCTCCCTCTCTCGTCGTCGGCGAGAGGAAGGTAGGAAGAGGACGGGTGACGGCACGTCACACCGGGGAGCCAACCCGCGTGCCGTACCCGGGTAGGGGGTGGACGAGCGGACCGCCCCCGAAGCGCGGTGGGGCTAGCCCCCGGGGGTCACCAGGCCCGACTCGTAGGCGAAGACCACCGCCTGCGCGCGGTCCCGCAGGTCGAGCTTGGCGAGCACCCGCCCGATGTGGGTCTTCACGGTCTGCTCGGCGAGCACCAGCCGCTGCGCGATCTCCTGGTTGGAGAGCCCCCGGGCGATCAGTTCCAGCACCTCGGTCTCACGCGGCGTCAGCCCGTTGAGCCGCAGCGCCGTCACGTCCTTGCGGGCGGCGGGGCGGGTCGCGGCGAAATCGGCGATGAGCCGCCGGGTCACGGACGGGGCGAGCAGCGCGTCGCCCGCCGCCACGATCCGTACGGCGGCGATCAGGTCGGCCGGCGGCGCGTCCTTGAGCAGGAAACCGGAGGCCCCCGCCCGCAGCGCCTCGTAGACGTAGTCGTCGACGTCGAAGGTGGTCAGCATCAGCACCTTCGGCCGGTGCACCACCCCGGCCGGCGGGTGCAGGATCTCCCGGGCCGCCGCCAGCCCGTCCAGCTCCGGCATCCGCACGTCCATCAGCACCACGTCGGGGTGCACGGCCCGCACCACCTCGACGCCCTGCCGCCCGTCCGGCGCCTCCCCGACCACGTCGATGTCGGCCTGGGCCGCGAGCAGCGCGGCGAACCCCGCCCGCACCATGGCCTGGTCGTCCACGATGATCACCCGAATGGTCACACGGCACCCTTGTCTGCGAGACGTCCCCCTGTCCGCCCGACTCTAGTTCGCGCCCGGGTCACGCCCGGGGCCCGGCCCCGGCGCCGTCTCCGCGTCCGCAGGGCCGAGGGGGAGGTCGGCGGCGACCCGGAAGCCGCCGTCCGGCAGGGGACCGGCGTCGAGGGTGCCGCCGGTCAGCCGGACGCGCTCGCGCATGCCGACGAGGCCGTGTCCGGTGCCCGCGGTCTCCAGGGGCGAGGCCGGCTCCGTGGCGGGACCGTTGACCACCAGGACAGTCAGCCGGCCGGAGCCGTCCTCCCGCACCGAGACCCGGGTCGGCGCGCCCGGCGCGTGCCGCACCACGTTGGCGAGGGCCTCCTGGACGATCCGGTACGCGGAGAGGCCCACCGCCTGCGGCACCTCCGTCCGCCCGTCCACGAGCTGTGCCGCCAGCGACAGTTCGGCCGGAAGCCCGGCCCGTACGGTCGCCTCCACCAGCTGCTGGAGCCGGTCGAGCCCGGGCTGCGGGGCCCGCTCGCCCTCGCTGCCGTCGCTGCGGAGCACCGCGAGCAGCCGTCGCATCTCGGCCAGCGACTCCCGTGCGCTGCCCGCGATCGACGTGAACTCCTCGCGGGCCGCCTCCGGCAGCCCGGGGATCCGGTACGGGGCGGAGTCCGCCTGCACGGTGATCACCGACATGTGGTGCGCGACGACGTCGTGCAGCTCGCGCGCGATCCTGGCCCGCTCCTCCAGGAGCGTGCGGTGGGCCCGTTCGGCCTCGCTGATCGTCTCCTGCTCGGCGAGCCTGCGCTGGGCCTCGCTGCGGGCCCGCAGCGAGGAGGCCAGGAGCAGCAGCACACCGCTCAGCACGAAGAGCAGGGTGGTGACGCCGGACTGGCCGTACGGCCGCACGAGCTCCAGGAGGTAGCCGGCCGCGCCGGTGGCCAGCCACACCCCGACCAGGGTGCGGCGCGGTTCGCGCAGTCCCAGCGCCAGCATCAGCGCGCAGTAGCCCACGACCGCCGGCGGCGTCCACGGCCACAGCCGGGCCTGCGGCCCGTCGGAGGCGAGCTGGACCAGCGCCCCCACGATGTCGGCAGGGAAGACCACCCACCAGGCTTGGAGTGGCCGGGTGGTGGCGAGCAGCAGCGGCGCGGTCTGCGCGGTGGCGACCGCCCCGGCGAGGGCGCCGGGCACGCCGTAGTCGGTGACGAGCAGGTGGACGGTGACCGGGAGCAGGGAGGCGACGAGGGCGACCCCGAACGCGTACGGCAACAGCCGCGTCCACCGGCCCGAGGCGCCGCCGAAGGGGGCGCCGCCCGGCGCGGCGGGGGTGGCGAAGGTGGCCTCCAGGGCCTGGAGCGCCGACCGTGACCAGCTCTGGACCCGCACCGCGAGCCGCCCGGGGCGCGGCCGCTTCTCGAACGCTTTCATGTCGGGTCAGCCTAGGCTCGCGCCCCCGGTCCGGTCGTCGTACCAGGGGGGTCGATCGGGGGTCGGACCCTGGTATGACCCTGGTCGGGGGCGGAGTGGAGGGCCGGAGTCGGCGTCCGGAGCCGGAGCCCGTACCTCCTACAGCTCGGCCAGCAGTTCCGTCTTCTTCGCCGCGAATTCCTCGTCCGTCACCAGGCCGGCCCGGTGCAGTTCGCCGAGGTGCCGAATCCTTTCAGCAATGGCGCCGGGGTCCCCGTGGGCCGCGGTGAGGACACCCGCGGGGACGGGAGCGCGGTCCTTGGCGCGGATCGCCGCGAGGACCGCCGCCGCGAACGGCAGGGAGTCGTGCACCGGCCCGTACCCGAGTCCGAAGACCACCGACGCCGGATCGTGGTCCGGCCGCTCGGGCCGGGGCGCGCCGCCCCGCGGCAGCAGCCGCAGGTACCCGCCGGGCGAGTCCGGGGTGCGCCACTCGACCCCGCTCAGTTCCCGGACCGGGAAGACCTGGTCCCCGGTCTTCCACTTCTCCGAGGTGGCCATCGTCGACGACCAGCGGAAGGAGACCTCGGACGTCCCGTCGAACGTCGCCTTCCCGTCGTACGCCTTGAAGGAGATCGGCCCCTGCGGCGCCGCCACCAGGAAGCCGGAGTCCCAGCGGTCGACCGGATCCAGGGGATCGAGCGCATCGAGGGGATGCGACGGCCCCGAGGGGATGACCGCGGCCAGCTCGTCGCGCAGCCCGGCGGCGAGCCCCTCGCGGTCGGCGGGCAGCGCGAGGCGGTACGGGTCGCAGGTCTCCTTCAGCTGCCCCGCGGCCGCCTCCATCAGCGGATCGGCGCCGGGCCGCGGCACGGCGTGCAGCACGACGGTGCCCCGCCTGCCCGGCGCGAGCGTCGCCGCGGACAGCGCCTCGTACGGCACGCGTCGCTCGCGCAGCGCCTGGAAGAGCCTCGGCGTACGGATCCCCCGTTCGAAGCGGATGACGAGGGCGTCGCTCTCGAACTCCCAGGTGGCATGAATTCCGGCCAGCACATCACCCATGCGCCTCATCGTAAGCGGCGCATGGCCGTGCGTCGCCCCTCGGAACTATGGGGAAATTCCGTGATCTACGCGCGTCAGAGCTCGATGCCGCCGGAGATTCCCCCGTGGCAAGCGCTGTCGGCACGTGCGCAGACGACCCGCCCGAAGGCCCCCGCGCCGATCGCCGCGAAGTTCCCGAGGCTCTGCGTCCCCGGCTCGAAATAGCCGCTGTGCCCGGCCGCCCCAGCCGCCGAGACCAGCCGCGCCCCGAACTCCGGGGCCACCGGGTCCGCTCCGTGCCCGACCCCGCCGACCTCCAGGTGGGGGACGTCGGCGATCCAGTCCTCCGCGTCCCGCATCGCCCATATCCGCGCCCTCGTGCCCAGTTCGGCGGCGGTCTCCACCCGCATCCCGGGGCTGCCGGCCACGGTCAGGTCCGTCACCCGCTCCGGCAGTCGCGGGGCGGCGATGCCGCAGAGCACGGAGCCGTAGCTGTGGCAGAAGAGCGCCACGCGCGCCGTTCCGGGCAGTCCCTCGGTGAGCCGGACGAGCCGGGCGGCGCCGGTGGCGGCGAGCCGCCCGGTCGCCGCGTCGACGCCGACGCGGGCGGGCGCGGTGTAGTCGGCCCAGGCGATGACCGCGACCCTCGCCCCGGGGGCGGTGCGCCGCTCGGCCTCGTACAGGGCGCGCGCCATGCCGACGGGGGCGGTGTACCGGCCGCGGGTCTTCTGGAAGGTGAGGAGGTGGGTGTCGACGCCGGGCACGACGACCGACACCCGGCGGGCCCGCTCCAGGTCGCCGAGGACCTCGGCGACCCGGCCGGTGCCGGTGGGGTCGAAGGCGAGGATCCGGCGGTCGGGGGCGAGGAGGGACCGGAGGCGGTCCACCCGTCGGCGGGCCTCGTGCCGGCCCTCGGCGGAGAGCCGGGGGTCGTCGAGGCGGGGCCGTTCGGCCGCCAGCGCGCGGGCGAGGCCGATCCGGTTGGCGCGGTAGCGCAGGGCGGGCGGGGCCCCGTCGAGATTGCCGACGACGAAGGGGTGCCGCTCGGCGAGGCCCTCGGCGCGGGCCCTGCCGAGGGTGGCGAACCAGGCGGCGACCGCGCGGGGCCCGGCCGTGGCCGGATCCGGCGGCGGGCCGTCCGCCGTCCGCTCCCGCGCCCAGGCGGCCAGCGCGGCCTCCATGGACGGACCGGCCGCGGGCCGGTGCCGGACGGTGGTCCACCCGGTGGTGGCCAGCATCACGAGGACGACGGCCAGCGCGAGCAGGGTGCGCAGGACGGCGAGGGACGGCGGGACGTCGGCGGAGGTCACGGGCGCACACCCTAGACGGCCGAGGTGACGGACCGGCCGGGGGCGGCCCGCACGGGTACGTCGGCCGGCGGGGTGGCGGGATCGGCCGCCCGGCCTCGCGTCGGCGTCGCGTCCACCTCGTGTCCGCCTCGGGATCTTGTCGGAGTCTCGTCGGGGATTGCTCGCGTCGGACTCGTGCCGACCTCGGGTCAGTCTTGAGGCGGCCTCGCGTCCGCGGTGAACCGCCTTGCTTCCGGCCCCGGTTCGGGGCTGCGGCCTGATTCCGGCCCCGGTTAGGGGCTGCGCGTCAGCCGGGCGGCCCGGGCTCCCGCCAGTGCAGGGAGAGGGCCGGGCCGAGGTGGTCGAGGTACCGCTCGGTGAGGGCGCGGATGGCCTCCAGGGTGCGGTCCGTCCCCTTGCCCCACATCTGCCCCGTGACACGCATCACGCCACAGAAGGCGGCCACCGCGATCCGGGGCCGCGGGTCGGCGTCCACGTCGAGCCCCTCGCGGCGGGCGACGAGCCGGGCGACGGTCTCCTCCATCTCGCTGGACCGGCGCAGGTGCGCGGCGAGCAGCGCCGGCGTCGACTCGATCATGAGGAAGTTCCGCAGGTACAGCTCGATGGGGACGACCTCGTGGATCGCGTCGCCCACCCCGTCCCAGGAGGCCAGCACGGCGTTGCGCATCGCGTCGAAGGGCCCCTCCTCCGGCGGGCGGGCGGCCAGCGCCCTCACGAACTCCTCCTCGACGATCCGCTGGAGAGCGAAGGCGACCTCCTCCTTGGAGGCGAAGTAGCGGAAGAACGTGCGCTGGGAGACCTCCACCGCCTCGACGATCTCGTCGACGGTGGTCCGCTCGTACCCCTGGGTGGTGAAGAGCTCCAGGGCTACCCTGACGAGCGCGTCGCGGGTGCGCTGTTTCTTCCGCTCACGCAGGCCGGGCGCGGACACGGTCAAAGGAGTCTCTTTTCGGTGGATCAGGGGAGCTTCCCCCTGCTCAGCGTACCTGTGAGCTACGTGACAGTTACCGACGCGTGAATCGCTTTGTCAATTGTCAGCGACTGTCACTAGCCTCGCTCCCATGACTAGTCAGACCACCGTGGAAAAGACCCCGCAGGGTCAGGGGGGCGCCCGGGAACCCGTACCGGGCCCGGCGAAGGGCCTGCGCGGCCACCCCTGGCTGACTCTGTTCTCCGTCGCGGCCGGCGTGATGATGGTCGCGCTCGACGGCACGATCGTCGCCATCGCCAACCCCGCCATCCAGGCCGACCTCGGCGCCTCCCTGGACCAGCTCCAGTGGATCACCAACGGCTATCTGCTCGCGCTCGCCGTCGCCCTGATCACCGCCGGCAAGCTCGGCGACCGCTTCGGCCACCGTCAGACCTTCCTCATAGGCATCGCCGGCTTCGCCGCCGCGTCGGGCGCCATCGGCCTCTCCGACTCGATCGCCGCCGTCATCGCCTTCCGCGTCCTCCAGGGCCTCTTCGGCGCCCTGCTGATGCCGGCCGCGCTCGGCCTGCTCCGCGCGACCTTCCCCGCCGAGAAGCTGAACATGGCGATCGGCATCTGGGGCATGGTCATCGGCGCCTCCACCGCCGGCGGCCCGATCCTCGGCGGCTTCCTCGTCGAGCACGTCAGCTGGCAGTCCGTCTTCTTCATCAACGTGCCGGTCGGCGTCCTCGCCCTCGTCCTCGGCCTGGTGATCCTCAAGGACCACCGCGCCGAGAACGCGCCGCGCTCCTTCGACCTCCTCGGCATCGCCCTGCTCTCCGGCGCGATGGGCCTGCTCGTCTGGAGCCTCATCAAGGCCGGCGCGGACTGGGGCTGGGCCAGCGGCAACACCTGGGGCTGCCTGATCGGCTCGATCGTCCTCTTCGCCGTCTTCGCGGTCTGGGAGACGAAGGTCAAGGAGCCGCTCATCCCGCTCGGCATGTTCCGCTCCGTGCCGCTCTCGGCCGGTGTGGTGCTGATGGTCCTCATGGCCTTCGCCTTCATGGGCGGCCTGTTCTTCGTGACCTTCTACCTCCAGGGCGTGAAGGGCCTCGGCCCGATCGACGCCGGTCTGCGGCTGCTCCCGCTGACCGCGATGATGATCGTCTCCTCGCCGCTGGCGGGCGCGCTCATCACCAAGTTCGGCCCGCGGGTGCCGCTGGTCGGCGGCATGGTCTGCACGGCCGCCGCGATGTTCGGCATGATCACGCTCTCGTCCGGCACGAGCACGCTGGCGATGTCCCTCTGGTTCGCCCTCCTCGGCCTGGGCCTCGCCCCGGTCATGGTCGGTGCCACCGAGGTCATCGTCGGCAACGCGCCGCTGGAGCTCTCCGGCGTCGCCGGCGGTCTCCAGCAGGCCGCCATGCAGGTCGGCGGCGCGCTCGGCACCGCGGTGCTCGGCGCGGTCATGTCGTCCAAGGTCTCCGGCTCCTTCGCGGAGAACTGGAAGGAGGCCGGCATCCCGGTCCCGGTCGACCCGCGCCTGGAGGAGGCCGCCGAGTTCGGCATGGCCCCGGAGGCGATGGCGAAGGCGCCCGGCATGACCCCGGACCTGTTCGCCAAGATCACCGACGTCATCCACGACACCTTCCTCCAGGGCATGGGTCTCGCCTTCACCGTCGCCGGTGTCGTCGCGGTGGTCGCGGCCCTGGTCGCCACCCTCACCAAGCGCGGCGAGAACGCGCAGGCGGGCATGGGCGGCGGACACATCTGACCCCGAGGGGCGCGCGGCCCGGAAGGGCCGTCCGAACCCTGAGGTTCCCTAGGGGGCCGTCACCCGTTCGAAGGAACGGGGGCGGCCCCTCTTCCATTCAGGGGGTCGCCTCCTCCATGCTCATGATTACAGAGAGTGACGACATGGGGGATGATCTGCATGAACGCACACGTGAAGGCGCACAGGAAGGCGCACAGGAAGGCGCCCCTGAAGGCGCCCCTGAAGGCGCGCATGAAGGCGTCTATGAAGGCGCACGGGGACGTGCACAAGAACGCGCACCCGGACACGCGCGGGAGCGCCCACCAGGACGCGCGCACAGGCGGACCGACGGACGCACGCGGGAGCGCGTACTTGGAGGCACGCGGCAGCGCGCACCCGGACGCACGCGGGAACGGACGCGTGAACGCGAGGACGGTGGCCGTGCTCACGGGGCTGACGGCCCTGCTCCTGGCCGCCCTCCCGGCCGCGGCCGCACCGTCGACCCCGTCCGCCCTGTCGGCCCCGTCGACCCCGGCCGCACCGTCGACCCCGGCAGCTCCCGCCGCGCCGGCCGCCGCGGCGGCCGGGACCGCGCTGGGGGCGTGCGGGCCCGGGCGGCTCTGCCTCTGGCCGAAGTCCGACTTCAAGGGCCGGCCGTGGACGTACGAACTGGCGACGACGGACCTGGACAGCTGCGTCGTGCTCCCGGCCGGGGCCTCGGCCCAGTCCCTGGCCGTCCGCACCGGCCGGCCGGTCACGACGTACCAGTCGGGGGAGTGCGCGGAGACGGGCGAGTTCGAGACCTACCCGGGCCGGGGCACCTGGGTCCCGCAGACGCCGTACGAGGTCAGAGCCTTCAAGCTCTGGGAGCGGTAGGACCGCCGGGCGCCGCCACCCCGCCGGGCACGGGCGCCGACCCGTCGCCCTCCGGTACGTCCTCCGGTCCCGGGCCCGGCTGCCGCGGCACCGGGCCCGAGAGGCGGGCGACCTCGGCGCGCAGCTCGCGGACCTCCCGGGTCAGGCTCTCCAGGAGCTCCGTCTGGCGGCGCTCCACCGCGTCGTCCCGCTCGAATCGGGCGATGAACCAGGCCGCGATGTTGGCCGTCACCACACCCAGCAGGGCGATGCCCGAGAGCATCAGCCCGACCGCCAGCACCCGCCCGAGACCGGTCGTCGGCGCGTGGTCGCCGTAGCCGACCGTCGTCATCGTGGTGAAGGACCACCACACCGCGTCGCCGAGGGTCCGGATGTTGCCGTCCGGCGCGTCCCGCTCGACGTGCAGCACCGCCAGCGAGCCGAACATCATCAGCCCGACCACCGCGCCCGCCACATAGGTGGTGAGCGTGATCTGCGGGGCCATCCGGGCCCGCCGGCCGACGAGGAGGAGCGTGGAGACCACCCGCAGCAGCCGCAGCGGCTGCACGAGCGGCAGCAGCACCGCGAGCAGGTCGAGGGGGTGGGAGCGGACGAAGGCCCAGCGCGCCGACGAGAGCGCCAGCCGGACGGCGTAGTCCACGGCGAAGACGCCCCACACCGCCCACTCCACCTGGGAGCACAGCCGGTGCACCCAGGGATCGGCGCCGGGCGCCACGATCGGCACGGCGTAGGCGATGCCGAAGGCCACCGCCAGGACCAGCAGCGGGGTCTGGGTGAGCTCTTCCCAGCGGACCTTCGCGGGGCGCTCCTTCTTCACGGACATGCGGGGCATCGTAGGGAATGCCGGGGACGGCGAAGGGCGGCGGGACCCGCCGGTCCCACCGCCCTCATCAGGTGTTACGCCCCGCCGGGGCCCGTCAGGCGTCGCCGCCCGCGGGGCCCGGGTCGGCGGCGGCCACGTCCAGGAGCTGGTAGCGGTCCACCGCCTGCTTCAGGACCGCGCGGTCCACCTTGCCCTCGCGGGCCAGCTCGGTCAGCACCGCCAGGACGACCGACTGGGCGTCGATGTGGAAGTAGCGGCGGGCGGCGCCCCGGGTGTCCGCGAAACCGAAGCCGTCCGCGCCGAGGGAGGTGTACGGGCCGGGGACCCAGCGGGCGATCTGGTCCGGCACCGAGCGCATCCAGTCCGAGACCGCCACGAACGGGCCTTCGGCGGCCTGGAGCTTGCGGGTGACGTACGGGACGCGCTGCTCCTCGTCCGGGTGGAGCAGGTTGTGCTCCTCGACCGCCACCGCCTCGCGCCGCAGCTCGTTCCAGGAGGTCGCGGACCACACGTCGGCCTTGACGTTCCACTCCTCGGCGAGGATCCGCTGCGCCTCGATCGCCCACGGGACGGCCACGCCCGAGGCCATGATCTGCGCCGGGATCGTGCCGGACTCGGCCCGCTTGAAGAGGTGGATGCCCTGGAGGATGCCCTCCACGTCCACGTCCTCCGGCTCGGCCGGGTGCTGGATCGGCTCGTTGTAGACCGTCAGGTAGTAGAAGACGTCCTCCGCCTGGGGGCCGTACATCCGGCGCAGACCGTCCTTGACGATGTGCGCGATCTCGAAACCGAAGGCCGGGTCGTAGGCGATGCAGGCCGGGTTCGTCGAAGCGAGGAGGTGCGAGTGACCGTCGGCGTGCTGGAGGCCCTCGCCGGTCAGCGTGGTGCGGCCGGCCGTGGCACCGAGGACGAAACCGCGGGCGAGCTGGTCGGCCATCTGCCAGAACTGGTCGCCGGTCCGCTGGAAACCGAACATCGAGTAGAAGACGTAGACCGGGATCAGCGGCTCGCCGTGGGTGGCATAGGCCGAGCCGGCGGCGATCAGCGAGGCCGTGCAGCCGGCCTCGGAGATGCCGTCGTGCAGCATCTGGCCGGTCGGCGACTCCTTGTAGGCGAGGAGGAGTTCACGGTCCACCGCCTCGTACTGCTGCCCCAGCGGGTTGTAGATCTTGGCGCTCGGGAAGAAGGAGTCCATGCCGAAGGTGCGGTACTCGTCCGGCGCGATCAGCACGAAGCGCTTGCCGATCTCCTTGTCCCGCATCAGGTCCTTGAGGAGCCGGACGAAGGCCATGGTGGTGGCGATCGACTGCTGGCCCGAGCCCTTGCGGACCGCCGCGTAGGTCTTGTCGTCCGGCAGGGTCAGCGGCTTCGACCGCACGACCCGGGTCGGCACGTAGCCGCCGAGCGCGCTGCGGCGGTCGTGCATGTACTGGATCTCCTCGGAGTCCCGGCCCGGGTGGTAGTACGGCGGCAGGCCGGACTCCAGCTCCTTGTCGGTCACCGGGATGTGCAGCCGGTCGCGGAAGCGCTTGAGGTCGTCGACCGTCAGCTTCTTCATCTGGTGGGTGGCGTTGCGGCCCTCGAAGTTGGGGCCGAGGGTCCAGCCCTTGACGGTCTGCGCCAGGATCACCGTCGGCTGGCCCTTGTGGGCCTTGGCCGCCGCGTAGGCCGCGTAGATCTTCTTGTGGTCGTGGCCGCCGCGTCCCAGGTGGAGGATCTGCTGGTCCGACATGGACTCGACCATGGCCCGCAGCCGGTGGTCGTCGCCGAAGAAGTGCTCGCGGATGTACGCGCCGGTCTCCGTCGCGTACGTCTGGAACTGCCCGTCCGGCGTGGTGTTCAGCCGGTTCACCAGGATGCCGTCGCGGTCCTGGGCGAGCAGCGGGTCCCAGGAGCGGTCCCAGATGAGCTTGATGACGTTCCAGCCGTTGCCCCGGAAGATCGACTCCAGCTCCTGGATGATCTTTCCGTTGCCGCGGACCGGGCCGTCGAGCCGCTGGAGGTTGCAGTTGACGACGAAGGTGAGGTTGTCGAGGCCCTCGCGGGCCGCGATGGAGAGCTGGCCGAGCGACTCGACCTCGTCCATCTCGCCGTCGCCGAGGAAGGCCCACACGTGCGACTTCGAGGTGTCCGCGATCCCGCGCGCCTCCATGTACCGGTTCATCCGGGCCTGGTAGATCGCGCCGAGCGGGCCGAGGCCCATCGACACCGTGGGGAACTCCCAGAAGTCCGGCATCAGCCGCGGGTGCGGGTACGAGGACAGCCCGTCCGGGTACTTCGACTTCTCCTGGCGGAAGCCGTCGAGCTGGGCCGTGCTCAGCCGGTCCAGGAGGAAGGCGCGGGCGTAGATGCCGGGGGAGGCGTGGCCCTGGAAGAAGATCTGGTCGCCGCCGTCGCCCTCGTCCTTGCCCCGGAAGAAGTGGTTGAAGCCCACGTCGTACAGGGAGGCGGAGGAGGCGAAGGTGGCGATGTGGCCGCCGACGCCGATGCCGGGGCGCTGGGCGCGCGAGACCATTACGGCCGCGTTCCACCGGGTGGCGTTGAGGACCTTGCGCTCGATCTCCTCGTTGCCGGGGAAGAAGGGCTCGTCCTTGGTGGCGATGGTGTTGACGTAGTCCGTGCTGCGCATCTCGGGCACGGCCACCCGCTTCTCGCGGGCGCGCTCGATCAGCCGGAGCATCAGGTAGCGGGCCCGCTCGCGACCCCGCTCGTCGACGGCCGCGTCGAGGGAGTCGAGCCACTCCTGGGTCTCTTCCGGGTCGAAGTCCGGGACCTGGCTGGGAAGGCCGCCAATGATGATCGGGTTGCGGTCGGATCCGGAAGCCACGCTGTTCCTTCGCTGGTCGGGGGGATCCCCCGAGGAAGGGGAGCCCCGGTGAGGCCGGGATGTCCGAGGCCGGGGACGTCCATCGTGTACCCCGCCCGCGCACGCGTCATCTTTACCGAGAGGTGGTCCTCCCCGCGCCCTCCCCGCGCGAACGGTGTGGTCAAATCGCAACCTTACGCCCAATCCGCGCATGCGTTCCGGCCATGTGTTCGGCAGACTGAAACCGCAGAAACCCGCGAAGCGGGACGAATCGTGTAACCCTGATCACGGAGCGCTGTCGAGAGTCGCCGGAAGTTGCGGTGAGACGGCCCCAAACGTCACCGTTTCGGCGGTCTCCACGGCCGGGTACTTGCGCGATCCGCCCCGTCACGTGTGGACTACGGCCAGCGCCGCGCGCACGCGCGGCCCGAGCATTTTCCGTTACATGATCAGGAGGCAAGCCGTGAGCGCGACCGCGGACCACGCGGAGGAGCGGACCAACCCGGCTGCAAGGCTGGGGTTCGAGCCCGGACAGGTGGTCCAGGAGATCGGCTACGACGACGACGTCGACCAGGATCTCCGTGAAGGCATCGAGTCCACCATCGGCCAGGAGCTCGTGGACGAGGACTACGACGACGTCGCAGACGCCGTCGTCCTCTGGTTCCGAGACGAGGACGGTGATCTCACCGACACCCTGGTGGACAGCATCGGTCTGCTGGAGGACGGCGGCAACATCTGGCTGCTGACGCCGAAGACCGGCCGCGACGGCTACATCGAGCCGAGCGACATCAACGATGCCGCGCAGACCGCTGGTCTCTCCCAGACCAAGAGCATCAGCGTCGCCAAGGACTGGACGGGCACCCGCCTGGCTGCTCCCAAGCGCTGATCCCCCTGCTGCGCGAGGCCCCCGCCGTTCCCACGGCGGGGGCTTTCCCGCGCCCGCTTCCGCACCCGCCCGCGCCCGCTTCCGTAGCCGCGCGTGGCCGGCCCGCCGCCCGCCCGTGCCCGCCCGCCCCCGGGAGGCCGCCGGCCAGGCCGTAGGGTGGGGTTCACCGGTTCGGCCCAGGGGCCGGGCCCCGTCGAAGGGATGCGTACGCGATGGCGATCGAGGTCGGCACCAAGGCCCCCGATTTCGAGCTCAAGGACAACCACGGCCGCACCGTGAGGCTCTCCGACTTCCACGGTGAGAAGAACGTCGTCCTGCTCTTCTACCCCTTCGCCTTCACCGGGGTCTGCACGGGCGAGCTGTGCGAGCTCCGCGACAACCTGCCGACGTTCGTCAACGACGACACCCAGCTCCTCGCGGTCTCCAACGACTCGATCCACACCCTGCGCGTCTTCGCCGAGCAGGAGGGCCTGGAGTACCCGCTCCTCTCCGACTTCTGGAAGCACGGCGAGGCCTCCCGCGCCTACGGCGTCTTCGACGAGGAGAAGGGCTGCGCCGTCCGCGGCACCTTCATCATCGACAAGGAGGGCGTCGTCCGCTGGACGGTCGTCAACGCCCTGCCCGACGCGCGCGACCTCGACGCGTACGTGCAGGCGCTCAAGGCCATCTGAGCCCGCCGTTCCGGCCCCGGAATCGGCGACGCGAACCGACATCCCCCGATTCCCCGGGCGAATCGCCTGTTTCGACTGGGAACCCGTCACTAGGATCCAGTCGTTGATCCGATGCCAACGCACGACCGGGGGCGCTGCCCCTGGAAACCAATGATGGAGGGACTCGTGGGAGTCAGCCTCAGCAAGGGCGGCAACGTCTCGCTGACCAAGGAGGCCCCTGGCCTCACCGCCGTGACCGTCGGTCTGGGCTGGGACGTCCGCACCACCACCGGTACGGACTTCGACCTCGACGCCAGCGCCATCCTGGTGAGCGAGGCCGGCAAGGTGCGCAACGACCAGGACTTCGTCTTCTTCAACAACCTCAAGAGCGCCGACGGTTCCGTCGAGCACACCGGTGACAACCTCACCGGTGAGGGCGAGGGCGACGACGAGCAGGTCAAGGTCAACCTGGCGGGCGTGCCGGCCGACGTAGCCAAGATCGTCTTCCCGGTGTCCATCTACGACGCCGAGAACCGCCAGCAGTCCTTCGGCCAGGTGCGCAACGCGTTCATCCGCGTCGTGAACCAGGCCGGCGGCGCCGAGATCGCGCGGTACGACCTCTCCGAGGACGCCTCGACCGAGACCGCCATGGTCTTCGGCGAGCTGTACCGCCACGGCGCGGAGTGGAAGTTCCGCGCGGTCGGCCAGGGGTACGCCTCGGGCCTGCGCGGCATCGCGCAGGACTTCGGCGTCAACGTCTGAGCCGAGCCCGCACGCACACGTCCGGCGCCGCACCTCGTGCGGCGCCGGACGTGCCTCATGGCAGCAGCATCCACCGGGGAGGAACCGAACACCATGGGCGTCACGCTCGCCAAGGGAGGCAACGTCTCCCTCTCCAAGGCCGCACCCAACCTCACCAAGGTCCTCGTCGGCCTCGGCTGGGACGCGCGGTCCACCACCGGAGCCGCCTTCGACCTCGACGCCAGCGCCCTGATGTGCCAGGCCGGCCGGGTGCTCGGTGACGAATACTTCGTCTTCTACAACCAGCTGCGCAGCCCCGAGGGTTCGGTCGAACACACCGGGGACAACCTCACCGGCGAGGGTGACGGCGACGACGAGTCGCTGATCATCGACCTCACCCGCGTCCCGCTCCACTGCGACAAGATCGTCTTCCCGGTCTCGATCCACGACGCCGACAACCGCGGCCAGACCTTCGGCCAGGTCAGCAACGCCTTCATCCGCGTGGTGAACCAGGCGGACGGCCAGGAACTGGCCCGCTACGACCTCTCCGAGGACGCCTCCACCGAGACCGCGATGATCTTCGGCGAGCTCTACCGCTACAACGGCGAGTGGAAGTTCCGGGCGGTCGGCCAGGGGTACGCGTCCGGGCTGCGGGGCATCGCTCTAGACTTCGGGGTCAACGTTTCGTAAAGCCGCGTTATCACACAATGGGGTAGGCAGTGGTTCTGAAAACCTTCGGCTGGTCGTTCGCGATCACCGCGCTCGGCTTGGTCGCCGCGGTTCTCTACGGGGGGTGGGAGGCGTTCGGGATCGTTGCGATCCTGTGCATCCTCGAAATCTCGCTCTCCTTCGACAACGCGGTGGTCAACGCCGGCATCCTGAAGAAGATGAATGCCTTCTGGCAGAAGATCTTCCTCACCATCGGCATTCTGATCGCCGTCTTCGGAATGCGACTGGTCTTCCCCGTCGTGATCGTCGCGATCAGCGCCAAGATCGGCCCGATCGACGCCGTCGACCTGGCGTTCAACGAACCGGACCGCTACCAGGAACTGGTCACCGACGCGCACCCGTCGATCGCCGCCTTCGGTGGCATGTTCCTTCTGATGATCTTCCTCGACTTCATCTTCGAGGACCGTGACATCAAGTGGCTCGGCTGGATCGAGCGCCCGCTCGCCAAGCTCGGCAAGGTCGACATGCTGTCGGTCTGCATCGCCCTGATCGTCCTGCTCGTCACCTCGATGACCTTCGCGACCCACGCCCACCAGCACGGCGGCATGCACGTCGACAAGGCCCAGACCGTCCTCATCTCCGGCATCGCCGGCCTCATCACCTACCTCGTCGTCGGCGGTCTCTCCGGCTTCTTCGAGAACAAGCTGGAGGAGGAAGAGGAGCGCGAGCACGAGGCCGAGGAGGAGGCCAAGCGCAGCGGCAAGAAGGTCTCCGCGGTCCAGCTGGCCGGCAAGGCCGCCTTCTTCATGTTCCTCTACCTGGAGGTCCTCGACGCCTCCTTCTCCTTCGACGGCGTCATCGGCGCCTTCGCGATCACCAACGACATCGTCCTGATGGCGCTCGGCCTCGGCGTCGGCGCCATGTACGTCCGGTCCCTGACGGTCTACCTGGTCAAGCAGGGCACCCTGGACGACTACGTCTACCTGGAGCACGGCGCCCACTACGCCATCGGCGCCCTCGCCGTCCTGCTCCTCATCACCATCCAGTACGAGATCAACGAGGTCATCACCGGCCTCATCGGCGTCGTCCTGATCGCCTGGTCCTTCTGGTCCTCCGTCCGCCGCAACCGCGCGCTGGCGGCCGAGGAGGGCGGCTCCGGCTCCTCCGGCGACAAGGCCGAGGTGAGCTCCGGGGTGTGACACCCTGCTCCCCGGTGTGCGCCCCGCCACGGGGTGTGACACCGGGGACAATGAGGAACGCTTCCCTGCGGGGCGACCGGCCCGTCCGGTCGCCCCGCAGGCGTGTGGCGGGCGGACGAGACGACCGATCGTGGGGGTGGGGCCGATGGCCTTCTGGGACAGTCTGATTCCGGGGCGCGCGACGCCCTTCGACGCGGGGACGGGCGCGTCCCACACCATCGACCTGACCAGGCGGCGCCCCCAGGTCTCGCTGGCCCGCCAGGGCGGCGCCACCGGCAACCTCCGGGTCAACCTCTCCTGGCGGATGCGCACCTCGGACATCGAGGGCCGCCCCCGACAGAGCGGCCGGCTCCTGCGCAACCCGACCCAGTTCTTCAAGCCCGAGGTCGTCCAGGCCCACACCCAGGGCATGGTCAACGTCGACCTCGACCTCGGCTGCCTCTACGAGCTCAAGGACGGCAGCAAGGGCGTCGTACAGCCGCTCGGCGGCTTCTTCGGCGACCTCAACGCCGCCCCGTACGTGAAGCTCAGCGGCGACGACCGCTTCGGCGCCCCCTCCGGGGAGACGATCTTCGTCAACCTCGACCACAAGGACGAGATCAAGCGGCTGCTCTTCTTCGCGTACATCTACGACCAGACCCCGGCCTTCGACCGCACGCACGCCAAGATCACGCTCTACCCGAGCAACGGCCCGCGCATCGAGATCGACCTCGACGAGCGCGCCCCGCAGGCCCGCTCCTGCGCCGTCTTCTCGGTGGACAACAGCAAGGACGAGCTGCTCGTCCGGCGCGAGGTGCGGTTCGTCTACGGCTTCCAGGCCGAGCTGGACCGGCTCTACGGCTGGGGACTCCAGTGGGGCCGCGGGTACAAGTCCAAGACCTGACGGCGGCCCCCTCGGCGTCCGGTCAGGCGCGCTGGAACTGCGGCCCCATCGGCGGCATCCGGAACTCCGCGACCGGTTCGGGGCCGCCCGGTCCGGTGTGCACCGGCTGCGGGTAGCCGTACGCGGGCCCGGGGCCCGGCACCGACGACTGCGGGTAGCCGTAGGCGGGCTCCCGCTCGGGCATCGGCGGCACGGGGGGCATCGGCGGCACCGGCGGCGACGTCGGTACGGGGGTGTGGACGACGGTCGCGTCCAAGTCCGGGGCCGGGGCGGAGCCCGTACCGGCTCCCGTACCGGCTCCGGCGGCGGAGGCGTCGGCGAGCGCGGTCTCGGCGAGCGAGCTCGCGGACGTGGACGCGGAGTCGGGGGCGGAGGGGAAGGAGGGCGCGGAGGCGTCGGTGTCGGTCGTGCCGGAGGCTTCCTCGGGGGCCTCGTCGACCGAGATGCCGAAGTCCGTCGCCAGGCCCACGAGGCCGGTCGGATAGCCCTGGCCCACCGCCCGGAACTTCCACCCCTCGCCCCGGCGGTACAGCTCGCCGCAGATGACCGCGGTCTCCTCGCCGGTCTCCGCCGTGACGTCGAAGCTCGCCAGCGGCTCCCGGTCGGGTCCCGCCGTGACGTCGTACAGGAGGATCCGCAGGTCGGTGACGGCGCGGAAGGTGCCGCCGTCCGAGGAGGCGGCGAGCACCACCCGGTCGACGGCGGCGTCGAGCGCCCCGAGGTCGGCCTCGACCGTGTCCGTCAGGCCGTCGGCCACCCGCTTCTTCGGCAGCCGCCGCACCAGCCCGGAGGGGTGGCGCGGCTGGTTGTAGAAGACGAAGTCCTCGTCGGAGCGGACTCGCCCGTCAGGGCCGAGGACCAGGGCCGAGGCGTCCACGTCGGGGACCCCGGGGCCCGGGGTCCAGCGGAGCACGGCCCGTACGGCCGCGGTGTCGAGAGGGACGTTGGAGCCCTTCAGCATCGCGTGCGTCATGACCGCCATCCTGCCCTCCCGCCCGACCGGGGGACAACGCGGGGGCGCGACGAGCCGTCCGGCGGCCGGGCCGGAGCGGTGGAACCGGGATCGCACACCTGAGGGAATCCGGTGTAAGGGAGGGATCCGACGGGGACGGGTTACCTGGATTTCATACGGGGCGGGAACTATGGACACCCGCACCTACGTACTATTACCGGCCACGTGCCATCCGGCCAGAGAAACCAGACGGGGGACTTATATGCGTCATTTCGGGCACATCCCGTCCACCGTGCGGAACCGGTTGTTCCACCGGGAGCCGGTCGAGTTCACCGCCGACTCGCCCGCGGGCACGCTCGCGGTCGCCCTCGGCGCCACGCTCTACAGCCCCGCCACCCGGCCCCGCCTCGCCGACGCGATCCGCAAGCAGGCCGCCCGGGGCGTCGTCTCCATGGTCCTCTGCCTGGAGGACTCGATCGGCGACGGCGACGTCCAGGCCGGCGAGACCAACCTGATCCGGGAGTTCCGCCGCCTCGCCGCCGAAGCCCCGGAGGCGCGGGACGGGCACGACGGGCAGGGGAGCCACAACGGCCAGGACGGCCAGGACGGGCGGCACGGGCAGGGCAAGCGGCAAGGCCAGGGCGGGCAGGACGGGCCCCGGGCCGGTGGCGCGGCCGCCGGGAGGACCGCGGAGGACCCGGACGAGAGCCCCGGCCTCCCCCTGCTCTTCATCCGCGTCCGCGACCCCCGCCAGATCACCGACCTCACCACCCGCCTCGGCGACACCGTCCGCCTGCTGTCCGGATTCGTCCTCCCCAAGTTCACCGAGGCCCGCGGCTCCGCCTTCCTCGAAGCGCTGACCCGGGCCGAGCGCATCGCGGGCCGCCGCCTCTACGCCATGCCCGTCCTGGAGTCCCCCGAACTGCTCCACCTGGAGACCCGGGCCGAGACCCTCGCCGGCATCGCCGCCATCACCGACAAGTACCGCGACCACGTCCTCGCCCTCCGCCTCGGCGTCACCGACTTCTGCTCCGCCTACGGACTCCGCCGCTCGCCCGACATGACCGCGTACGACGTCAAGGTCGTCGCCCACGTCATCGCCGACGTCGTCAACGTCCTCGGCCGCGCCGACGGCACCGGCTTCACCATCACCGGCCCCGTCTGGGAGTACTTCCGCCCCGGCGAGCGCATGTTCAAGCCCCAGCTGCGCCGCAGCCCCTTCCTGGAGGGCCGCGCCGAGGACCTGCGCACCGCCCTCATCGAGCACGACATGGACGGCCTCCTCCGCGAGATCGAACTCGACCGCGCCAACGGCCTCCTCGGCAAGACCTGCATCCACCCCACCCACGTGGTGCCCGTCCACGCCCTGTCCGTGGTCAGCCACGAGGAGTGGAGCGACGCCCAGGACATCCTCCGCCCCGAACGGGACGGCGGCGGAGTGCTCCGCTCCGCCTATACGAACAAGATGAACGAAGTGAAGCCGCACCGCGCCTGGGCCGAGCGCACCCTGCTGCGCGCCGACGCCTTCGGCGTCGCCCGCGAGGACGTCGGCTTCGTGGAACTGCTCACCGCCGGCCTGGCCGGCTGACGAAAGGACTGCGGCGACGTGGTGTGGACCGGAACGTGGGTCGCGGAGCGGCTCGGCGTCGAACTGATCGGCGACGAGGAGCTGCCGACCCTCTTGGGCCTCGCCCTGCGCCGCAACCCCAAGCGCGCCCACCTGCTCGTCTCCAGCGTGCTCGGCAAGCACGTGCCGCAGCTCCCCTCCGTCGTGTACGGCTCCGGCCTCGGCCTCGGCCTGCGCGTCCGCGAGCTCCTCGGCGCGGAGGAGGCCGGGCGGGCCGTCGTCCTCGGATACGCCGAGACCGCCACCGCCCTCGGCCACGCCGTCGCCGACGGCCTCGGGTCGGCCCCCTACCTCCACTCCACCCGCCGCCCCGTCCCCGGCGTCGCCACCGCGGGCGGCTTCGAGGAGTCCCACTCCCACGCCACCTCCCACCTGCTGCTCCCCGAGGACCCGGAGCTGCTGGCGGGCCCGGGGCCGCTGGTCCTCGTCGACGACGAGTTCTCCACCGGCAACACCGTCCTCAACACCATCCGCGGCCTCCACGAGCGCTACCCCCGCGACCGGTACGTCGTCGTCGCCCTCGTCGACATGCGCGCCCCCGCCGACCGCGACCGCCTCACCGCCTTCGCCGCCGAACTCGGCGCCCGCGTCGACCTCCTCTCCCTCGCCACCGGCACGGTCACCCTCCCGGACGGCGTACTGGAGAAGGGCCAGGAACTGGTGGCCCGCCACGAGCCCACCGAGCCGACGGCCGGGCCCGCCGAGCGGGCGACAGGACCGGCCGCGCCCGCGCCACCCGCCCCGTCGGTCGAACCCGCCGCACCGGCCGCGCCGTCCGAGCCCGCCGTCCCCGCCGTCGTACGGGTCCCCCTCGACTGGCCCGTCGGGGTTCCCGACGGCGGCCGGCACGGGTTCACGCCCGAGCACCGCGCCCGCCTGGAGTCGGCGCTGCCCGGCATGACGAAGGCCCTCGCCGAGGCGCTCGCCGCCGACGCGCCGGACGGCGCCGAGCGCGCCCCCCGCGACCCCCGCGTCCTCGTGCTCGGCTTCGAGGAGCTGATGTACGCGCCGCTGCGGCTCGCCGGCGCCCTGGAGGACGCGGGTCTCGACGTCCGGTACTCCACCACCACCCGTTCGCCCGTCCTCGCCGTCGACGACCCCGGCTACGCCATCCGCACCCGGCTCGTCTTCCCCGCCCACGACGACCCGGCCGACGGCCCCGGCGACCGCTACGCCTACAACGTCGCAGGCGGCGGCTTCGACGCCGTCGTCGCGGTCGTCGACTCGGCAGCCGACACCCCCGAGCTGCACGCCCCCGACGGCCTGCTCGCCCAGCTCGCCGCGCACATCCCGCGCGTCGCCCTGGCCGTCGTCCCCTCGTACACCCCGCTGCCGCGATCGCGGCAGCAACCGCAGGCGGCCACGGAACCGATGGCCGCGTCCGAAGCTCCCGAAAGGAGCTCCATGCTGCCCGAGCCCCTCCGCGGCCCCGCCTTCTCCTCGTACGCCCCCGAGGAGGTCGGCTGGCTGCTCCAGGACCTCTCGGACGTCGAGCTGGAGGCGCCCACCGAGGAACGCGAGGAAGCCATCCAGCGCGGCGGCGCGCACTACGCCGAGTCGCTGCCCGTCGAGTACCAGCCGAGCGCCCGCTACCAGGAGCTCTTCCACAGCGCCCTGGAGTCCTCCGCCGCCCGCATCGCCCACGCGGTCGGCACCGTCACCGAGACCGTCCTCGCCGAGAGGTCCGCCCGCCCGGTCCTCGTCTCGCTCGCCCGCGCCGGCACACCCGTCGGCGTCCTGATGCGCCGCTGGGCGCTCCACCGCCACCGCCTCGACCTGCCGCACTACGCCGTCTCGATCGTCCGCGGCCGCGGCATCGACGCCAACGCGCTGCGCTGGCTCGCCGCCCACCACGACCCGGCCGACGTCGTCTTCGTCGACGGCTGGACCGGCAAGGGCGCCATCACCCGCGAACTCGCCGCCGCCCTCCGGGAGTCGGAGGAGTTCGCCGGCTTCGACCCGGAGATCGCGGTCCTCGCCGACCCCGGCTCCTGCGTCCGCACCTACGGCACCCGCGAGGACTTCCTCATCCCGTCCGCGTGTCTCAACTCCACCGTCTCCGGCCTCATATCGCGCACGGTGCTCCGCTCCGACCTGGTCGGCGCGCACGACTTCCACGGCGCCAAGTTCTACCGCGAACTGTCCGACGCCGACGTCTCGAACGCCTTCCTCGACGCCGTCGAGGCCCGCTTCGACGAGGTCGCCGCCACCGTCGACACCGACGTCAAGGACCTCCTCGCCGCCGACCGCACCCCCACCTGGGAGGGCTGGGCGGCCGTCGAGCGCATCAGCGAGGAGTACGGCATCCACGACGTGAACCTCGTGAAGCCGGGCGTCGGCGAGACCACCCGCGTCCTGCTGCGCCGCGTCCCCTGGAAGATCCTCGCGAAGCGCGGCGCCGGCGCCGACCTCGCCCACGTCCGCCTCCTCGCTGAGCAGCGCGGCGTCCCCGTGGAGGAGGTCGACGGCCTCCCGTACACGTGCGTGGGCCTGATCCACCCCCAGTACACGAGGGGTGCGACTGGCGCCGACGGGAAGGCGGTGACGTCCCGGTGAACACGACGGCCGACGCGCGTACGACCCTGGTCGCCAGCGACCTCGACCGCACCCTCATCTACTCGACCGCGGCCCTCGCCCTCGGCATGCCGGACGCGCAGGCGCCGCGACTGCTGTGCGTCGAGGTCCACGAGTCCAAGCCGCTCTCGTACATGACGGAGGAGGCCGCCGAACTCCTCGCCCGGCTCACCGCCGAGACCGTCTTCGTGCCCACCACGACCCGGACGCGCAAGCAGTACCAGCGCATCCAACTCCCGGGCACCACACCGAAGTACGCGATCTGCGCCAACGGCGGGCACATCCTCGTCGACGGCGTCACCGACGCCGACTGGCACGCCTCCGTCCTCCGCAGGCTCGCCGATGAGTGCGCCCCGCTCTCCGAGATCCGCGCCTACCTCACCGCCACGACCGACCTCTCCTGGGTGCGCAAGCACCGGGTCGCCGAAGACCTCTTCGCCTACCTGGTCGTCGAGCGGGAACGGCTCCCGGAGGACTGGCTGCAGCGCTTCGGCGCCTGGGCCGGCGAGCGCGGCTGGACGGTCTCGCTCCAGGGCCGCAAGGTGTACGCGGTGCCGAAGCCGCTCACCAAGAGCGCCGCCGTCCGCGAGGTCGCCCGGCGCACCGGCGCCGCGCTCACCCTCGCGGCGGGCGACTCGCTCCTCGACGCCGACCTGCTGCTCGTCGCGGACCGGGCGTGGCGCCCGGGCCACGGCGAACTCGCCGACAGCGCCTGGACCGCCCCCCACCTCGACGTCCTCGCGGAGCGAGGCGTGGCGGCGGGCGAGGAGATCCTCCGCCGCTTCAGGGCCGCGGCACTGTCCTGAGTCCGGGACTCTGAGGCCCGGGGCTCTGAGGCCGGGCCGGTGGGCCCTGAGGCCCGGGCCCTGAGGTCCGGGGCCCTGGGGTCCGGGGCCCTGAGGGGCCGCAGAGCCTCCGGGCCCACCGGCCCGAAGCTCTCGGCCCCTCGGGCCGCGAACCTCCGGCCGGAAGTTCAGCCGCAGCAGCCCCCGCCGCAGCAGCCGCCTCCGCCCCCGCCCCCGCTCGGGGCAGGGGCGGAGGACGAGGCGGCGGACCCGCCGACGGCCACGGCCGACAGCAGCTTCACGGTGTCGTCGTGCCCGGCGGGGCACGCGGCGGGGTCGGAGGACTCGGCCATGGGCCGGCTGAGCTCGAAGGTGTCACCACAGGTGCGGCAGCGGTATTCGTAACGAGGCATGGCACCAGGCTAGTGGGCCCCCGCGCCCCGCTCCTCACGAATGGCGGCGACGACCCCCGCGGCCGCGTCCCGCACCGCCTCCAGCTCCATCAGGAAGTGCCAGTAGTCGGGATGGCGCCCCTCCAGACCGTCCACGGCCCGATCGATCCGGGCGACGGCCTCGTCGAGGGGACGGGCGTGACGCGGATCGGGCCGGCTGCGCCCCTCCATGGCGAGCCGCTGCGCGTCCCGCACCGCGAACCTGGCCCTGTCGATCTCCGCCGTCGGGTCCTTGGCGACCGCGTCGAGCCGCCGCAGCCGGTCACCGGCCGCGGAGACGGCCTCACCGGTCGTGTCGAGCAGCGCGCGTACGGTCGCCAGCAGGGCGGTCACGTCCGGCCACCGCTGCTCGGACCGGGCCACCGCGGCCTCCGCGAGCCGCTCCCGCGCCTGCCGCACGGTCTCGGCGGCCTGCTCCGGCACATGCTGGAGGTCCTGCCAGCAGGCGAGGGAGTACCGCCGGCGCAGCTCGGACAGTACGGGCTCGACGGCCTCGGACCGCGTCGCCAGGGCGTCGGCCCGGGTCCGCAGCGACACCAGCCGCTTGTCGGTCTCCGCGGCCCGCTCCGGCAGCCGCACGGCCTCGGCCCGTACCGTCTCCGCGTCCCGCACGACCCGGTCGGCCCGCTGAAGCGTCTCACCGACCCCGTGGCGCCCTGCTCCTTCGTTGAGCCGCGTCAACTCGGGCCCGAGCGAGGCGAGCCGCGCGGCGAGGTCATCGGCGCGCAACCCCGCCCCGCGCGCGGAATCGAGCGCGTCACTGGCCCCGCGCAGCGCCTGCCGCGCCCGCTCCACCGCGGGCGCGAGCCGCGCCAGCTGCGTCTCGGCCCGGTCGAGCAACGGCGCGAGCCCAGCCTCGAACCGGTCGAGCTCCCCCTTGACCCGCTCCAGCTCCTCACGAGCCGCGGTGAGCTCCGCTCGGGCCCGCTGAGCGCTCCCGGCGTCGATCTCCTCCCGGTCCAGGTCGACCCGGTCCACGGCGGAGATGTACGCGTGCGACACCTCGTCGATACGCCGCCCCAGCGCCTCGAACCGCTCGACCGCCTGCCGGGCCTCCGGAGACCCGTCGACGGCGATGATGGTCTCCATGGTGATCCGCAGCCCCCGCTGCGCCGTGTCGAGCTCGTAGAACGCCGCGGCCGCCGCGTCCTTGGCCGCCTGCGCCTCCGCCCGCTGACTCTCCCCGCGCCCCCCGAACCACCGCCGCGTCCCCCCACCGGCGAACGCCACCGGCAGCAGCGCCCCCACGAGCAACGGCAACGCGAGCCCCAGCCGAACCGTGGAACCGACCCCGGGCACCCTGCCGCCCCCCGAGGATGTCTCGCCACTCGCCGCCAACGTCCCTCTCCCGTGCTGTCTCCGCCGTGCCCGGTCCGCTTCATTCTCCCACCCACCAAGGACGAACACACGGCCCGATCAGTTCGCCCCCCACCCACCGGTTTGCCGCACCGACCCGTCGGCCATGTAGGCTGTTGCTCTCCCACGGGTGCGTAGCTCAGGGGTAGAGCGCTGCTCTTACAAAGCAGATGTCGGCGGTTCGAAACCGTCCGCGCCCACCAGCCGAAACACCCCCGCAGCGACCTGCTGCGGGGGTGTTGACGGCTACGTTCGACGGCAGTGTTCGTGATGTCGCGCCGTCAGAGGCCGACCGGAAACTACTCGCTGCGATCTCACTTGTCCCACTAGCCTCTCTTCAGCGTTGCATCTGGAGGGGGCAGGGTGGAGGCGGACAGCATCGGCGAGCTCAGTGGGGACCAGATTTCCCGTGTCGCACGGAAGCTTGAATTGGAACATGTCGGTTCCGACGGCGATCTTTTGATTTTTAATTCGACAGCCTCTCGTAGATTTTCTAAGAGGGAGGTCGCCGTACCTGCCGATTTTATCGTCGAGATGTGGCGTGCGCTGGAGCGCGGTGCGGACAGAATGGACCTTTATGAAGGGTGGGTGGACCCCCAAAACGGATTCGTTGAGTTTGTAGTTAGATCGCATAGGCTTTACTTTAATCCACCCTTTCGAAGGGTAAATCGATTTACCTTCGAAATTCATCCGTGCTCCCATGGGCACTCGAATTCACCTCCTGTTGAGCACCACGGCGACCACATTTACTCGGTTATTAGGGTCACATCGCCGGACGGTAGGGTGTGTATCGAGCTATCTCGAAACAGCCCTCTCTGTCCACCATTGCTTCCCGTTGACGTAAGAGGGGCGAGTCGGACGCAGGAGACTCTTAAAGTCTTCACTTCTGGCTATTCGGATAGGGCTGACTTGGAGCGCAGGGCGCTTGCCCTTGCCAATTCCATGCTCTTTGAGTTGAATGCGCGAAATCAAATCAGTCACTCACTCATCCCTAGGGATAAAGGGCCTGACGGTAGGCCTTCTAGGCGTGATTTCAGTTATTCGATCCGCTTTCCACTGACGCCTGTGCCGGATAACGTGGCGGAGCTATTCTCTATCCCTAGTCATTTTGAAATGCGAGGTAATAATACTCTCGCTTTCTTGTCCTACTATCAAGTCCTTGAGTACTATCTTCCCGTTGCGCATAGGCGGGACGCCTTGCGTAAAGTTCGCCGCATTCTTAGGTCGCTGGATTTCGACTCGGAAAAAGACTCCTCTGTAGTTAAGATCCTGAACTCCGTCGAGCGTACGCACGGGGTCAGCGAGGCTGAACAGCTGCGGACCATGCTGGAGGAGTGCGTGCCCGAGGGGAAGCTCAGGGAATTCTTCAGTGGAGAGCATGAGCGCCATTTCGGGAAGCGTGGACCGATTTCTGGCGTCGGTGCTATTCATCTCAATAGCGGAGAATCGATCGGTTCGCAAGTGGCAAAACGCGTTTACGCGTTGCGTAACAGGATTGTTCATGCCAAGGATGACGCGCGTTACGCGGACGCTAAGGTCTTGGTGCCGGGAAGTGGCGAGGCCGCATATCTGTTGCCAGATATTGAATTGATGCGCCTTCTGGCTATTGAAGTAATTGTGGATAATCGCTGAGTCGGGCTGGCAGTGCCCGGCTGCCAGCCCTCTCGCCTACGCTCGCTTCTGGGGAGTTCTACGGAGCAACCGGTCCATGTGTCCCATCGCCTCTCTCCGGCGGTTATCGGAGACATGGGTGTAGATATTCATAGTGACGGCGATCTGCGAGTGCCCCAGGATCTCCATGACGACCCGCGCCGGCACCCCTGCGGCAAACAGGAGCGTCGCGCACCCGTGCCGGGCGTCGTGCAGCCGGATCCGGGGGAGTCCAGCCGCCTCCGCGACGCGCTGGAACGAGCGGCTGAGGTTCATCGGCTCGACCGTGCGGCCTGTGCGTGTCGTGAAGACGTAGTCACTGTCCTGCCAGTCCTGCCCTGCCGCGTCCCGCTGCGCGGCCTGCCGGAGACGCTGCCAGCGCAGCGGCGGCACGCACATGAGGGGGAGTGGGATGACGCGGCTCCGGCGATTCTTCGTGGAGTCCGCGTACAGCTCGTTCTGCACCCGCTGGATCTGGTTCCGCACGGTGAGGGTGCGGCGCTCCAGATCGATGTCCGACCAGCGCAGTCCGAGCACCTCCCCGCGGCGCAGCCCGAGGGCGACGGCGAGGACGAACGCGGCGTACAGCGCGTCCCCCCTCGCTGCCTCCAGGAAGGTCGTCGTCTGCTCCAGGTCCCACGGCTTCAGCTCCCGCTGCTCCACTCGCGGGGCCGGTACGAG
Source organism: Streptomyces sp. NPDC007945 (assembly GCF_042958885.1). Lineage (NCBI taxonomy): Bacteria > Bacillati > Actinomycetota > Actinomycetes > Kitasatosporales > Streptomycetaceae > Streptomyces > Streptomyces sp. NPDC007945. The sequence continues at coordinate 597,034 of NZ_JBIBJV010000001.1, read as the reverse complement.
CTTGACCACGTTTCGGCTGATGAGTTCCTCCCGGCAGGCGGCGCTCAGCGCGCTGCGCAGGACCCGGTGGGACTCCTTGGCCGTGGCCGGAGACGCCTGGGTCGAGACGGCGGCGAGCATGCGGCGTACGTCGGCCGCCCCCAGGGTCTCCAGGCGCTTCGTTCCGAGGTTGGGGACCAGGTACAGGCGGACGTGGGTCTCGTACTTCGCGTACGTCGTCTTCTTGCGGTCGTCCTTGACGAACTGCTCCAACCAGTACGGCAGCCACTCGGAGAGCTTGGCCGAGCGGGTCGGGGTCGGGATGCCCTGGCGGTCCCGCCGGACGAGCTCCTGCCGCTTGGCGTCGCACTCCTCCCACGTGGCCCCGTACACCGTCTTCCTCTTCCGGGTGCCGTCGGGCTGGGGGACGTACACGCGGGCCTCGTAACGCCCGTCCTTGCGCTGCCAGATGCTGCCGGCGCCGTTCGGGTTCCTTTTGCGTGCCATCAGGCGGCTTCCTCCAAGCGGTTGTCCATGTAGGTGCGGAGTGCGTCGAGCGGGATCCGGCGGCAGCGCCCCTCGGTGTAGCTGGGAAGGGTGCGGGAGCGAATGAGGTCGTAGACCTTGCTGCGGCTGTACTTCAGGGCGGCCATGACCTCGGGCACGGTCACGGCGGTGTGGCTGGTCGGGATCTTGGTCGTCAAGGTGTGTCTCCTCGGCGAGCGGGGCCTCTTCGGCCCCTTCCTGTCAGGTCCGCTACTTCCGCTACCTCCGCTACTGCCCTGGTCAGGGGCATGATCGGAGGTAGCGGATGGGGTAGCGGTAGCGGATAAGTCCGCTACCGGCCCCGGTGTGGGAGCGTGTGGGGCCGGTAGCGGGTAGCGGCTAGGTAGCGGACGTGAAGAGGGCTTCCGCTACCGTTTCCGGCTCGCTGACCTGCGGGGTAGCGGAGGTAGCGGAAGTAGCGGCCCTCAGGAGGGGAGGGGGGCAGTAGCGGGTCCAGGCGTCGTGGAGGTCGGCCGCGTAGTAGCCCTTGAGGACGGATCCGGCGGTCTTGATGTTGCGGGCCTTGATGGGGGTGTTGTCGCCGGTCATGTACTCGCCGAGCATCTTGGACAGGCCCCGGGAGTCGAGCGGCCGGCCGCCCATGTCGGACCAGGGCGCCTCCTCCAGGGCGTTGAGCCGGTCGAGGATGGCGACGGTCGGCATCCGGTCGATCCCGGCCATGACGTGGTCACGCAGGTCGGTCAGGAGCTGGATGCCGATAGAGCCCCTGTCGTTGGCGCGGGCGGCGGCGACGAGTTCGACGCACGCCTCGCGGGCCCGCTTGGGCCAGTCGCCCCCGGCGGCGTCGGCGACGGCGAGGAGGGGTTCCCAGACATCGGCGGGGCGGTCGGTGATGCCGTCGGGCATCTCGGGCCAGCGTCCGGCGATGTCCTCGCGGATCTGGTCGGCCCACTGCGCGAGCCGGTCGCGGATCTTGTTGCCCTCGGGCTCGTGGATCCGCTCGCGGAACGGCTCCACCTGCTCGTTCCTGGCCCGGCGGCGCATGCGGATGATGACGGAGCGGGTGGTGATGGTGTCGGGGAGGTTGCCGAGTCCGGCCATGGCGACGGCGCAGTAGGAGGGGAAGCCGACCACGGTCTGGTTGGCGCCGTCTCCGATGCACCGATACATCTTCCGGCCGCGCCGGTGGCCAGCGTTGAGGAAGCCGCGGAGCTGTTCGTTCTCCCCGGCCTTGGGGCCGAAGACGGTGTCGATCTCGTCGAAGATGATCGTGGGACGCTCGCCGTCGACTCCGGACACGGAGCGGAAGAGGGCGGCCGGGGAGGCGTCCACGGCGGCGAGCTTGTTCGGCACCAGGGTCTCGATGACCTCCAGGGCGCGGGACTTGCCGGAGCCGGGCTCCGGGGAGAGGAACGCGATCCTGGGGGTGGAGTCGAAGGCGTCGAGGAGGTGGGCGTGGGCGTCCCAGAGCGCGACGGCGACGTAGGCGCCTTCGCGGGGGAAGACGTTGAACCGCCGGTGGAACGCCTCCACCTCGTCGAGCAGGGCGGCGCCGTCGATGGGCTCGGGCATGCGGGTGTCCCTCCGTGCAGGGGCGGGGGTGTGGTCGGGGTGGTCTGTCGGGTGCGGGTCAGGGCTTGAAAGGACGCCGATGGCGATGACCTTTTCGGCGCCCACGGCCTCGGCCGGCAGCGTCTGTTCGGCGGCTGCGGGAGCGTGGTGGGCGGGATGGCTCTTAGAGGGGGCGGTCTGGTTCATGCCGCCCTGCGTCCGCCGGCGTTGTGGGTGATGGACCAGTCCAGGCCCCGCCTGATCACGTCGTCGTAGTAGCGCTGCGACTCGGTGGCGTTCCCCGCCGCCGCGCTACTAAGAGCCTGCTCGACCTCCAGGCGGGTGAGGTCGCCGGACGCGACCAGCCGCCCCAAGGCCCGCGCGGCCCGCAGCAGTGTGGCGTTGCGCGTCCCATCCCCGGCGGTAGCGACGTTGGCGACCTCGCCGCGCAGTGCGGCTGCCGCGTACCGGGAACTCTGGACGGTCAAAGGAACCGGCGGCGCCTGTACCGGCTTGGGCCGGGCGGTGAGCGCGGTGTGCAGCCAGTCGGGCAGTGCGACGGGCGGGCGGCTGTCAAGCAGCTCGTACGTTCCGTCGGGGGTGCTGCTGCCGGGGGCGACGACGTAGCCGCCCCATCCCCGGGTGTCGACGTGCCGGGCGAGCCGTCCGGCGGTGTTGCCGAGCCGGGCGCCGGGCGGCTGGGTGAAGTACAGGTGTTGGCCGCCGCGTGCGGTCCGGACGCGGTGGGTGAGGGGGACGGCGTGTCCGGCGCGCTCGCAGAGCGCTTCGAAGTTGGCGACGCCGTCAGGCGTTTCCTCCTCGTCGTCCGCTTTGAGCATGTCGAGGTCGACGACGAGCAGGCCGGACGGGCCGGTGGCGATGCCCACGTTGTACGGGGCGTGGGTCCAGGCGGCGACGAGCAGGTCGGGGTCGGTGGTGGCCCGCTGTTCCGGGGTCCGGTGCCCGGTGGCGCACCGGCCGGTGCCGGGGCAGTTGCGCTCGCCGTGGCCGGCGGGCCGCTTGTCGCGGGGGCGGAGGGGGAAGACGTGCCAGCCGCGTTCGGCGGCGGCCATCGCGTGAGCGAGCAGGCCCAGGCCCGGCATGTCGATGGACGGCAAGTCGCTCACGCCGCCTCCTCCACCCGGGTGCGGGCGAGGAACGCGGCGCCGATCCAGCGGGAGTAGGCCGGGGGGATGGCCTCGGTCAGTTCCTCACGGACGTTCGTCCAGTCGATGCCCATGGCGGCCTGAAGCTCGGCGACGGTGGGCTTGCCGCCGCCGTTGCCGTACGCGGCCACGTACGGGCCGTCGAAGAACTCCCCGTGCCGCCACCCGCGGACCCGGCCCCGGTGCCTGGGGTGCGCGGGCCGGGTGACGCTCCAGCGGCCGAGTTCGAAGTTGCGGTGTCGCAGCACGCCGAGTCCGAACATCTCGCCGCACAGGGTGAGATCTTTGCGGATCTCCGCTCGCCCGTTGGGCTGCTCGATGACGTACGGCAGGCCGGAGGCCTCCAGCAGCCGCCGCGAGGGGGCGACCAGGTCGACGTGGGTACCGCCCCAGCCCATGGCCCGGTTGGTGCCCACGGTCAGCGCGCATCCGGCCTGGCAGGGCGGGGAGGAGTGGACGAACGCGAACCGCTCGATCTCCCCGGTAGTGATGAGGTCGGCCAGGAAGGTCAGGGCGTCGGCCTGGACGAAGGTGAAGGGGTAGTTGGGGCGGGGGCGGATGTCGACGCCTAGGACGTCGAACCCGGCCTGGTGGTAGCCGGTGCCCGCGCCGCCGGCGCAGGAGTACAGGTCGAGCAGCAGCGGCCGGGTGCGGCCGTGTGCTCGCAGGATGGGGATGCGATGGGTCATGCTGGAGGTCTCCAGTTCTGTGAAAGGTGCTGGTGGACGAGGGCGGCCCGTTCTTTGGCGAGATGCGGGGCCGCCCTCGGCGTGTCAGGAAGCGTTCGACGGCTCTTCAGCGGTGGTTGAGGGTGCCGTTGGCGCGGCCGAACAGGCCGGTGGCGGTGATGTTCTGGGTGATGTGGGTGGTCGTCCGCACCGAGCCCCCACCCCTGCCGTGGTTGCCGGTGAGGGCGCGGTGGGCGGTGCGCAGGGCGATGGGGACGGCGATGACGGTGGCGACGAGGAGGGCGGCGGCGGACCACAGGGCGTGGCTCATGGCGATGAGTCCCGGGGCGGCGTAGGAGAGTCCGATGCCGCCGGCGGCGACCCCGCCGCCGACGGTCGGGGCGAGAAGCGCGGTCGTCTTGGCCCACGCCGGAACCGACCCCGCCGGGCGGGCGGGGGCGGTTGGGGTGGGGGTGAGGGTGTAGCCGGTGACGATCCGCCCGTCGGGAAGCTGCACGGACGTGACCGCCGGAAGCCCGGCCGGCGCGGCGGGGACGACGGTGCCGTGCGCGGCGGGGTGGAGGGGGACGGGGTGGTGGATGACGGGTGCCGGGGTGTGGGTGTGGTCGGGCATGGGAGGGCCCTTCTCGGGGTGTGGGTGGGGCCCGTGACTCGGGGTGTCACGGGCCCGGGTGCCGGCTGTCACGGCGGGTGTCAGGGGGTGTCAGGCGGGGGTGTCAGGGCGCGTGACACCCGCTCCCGCCTAAGGGTTTGGGTGTCACGGGCCCCTGACGGTGTCAGGTGTCAGGACGGGTGTCAGGCGGCGGCGAGGACGGGGACGATCCGCCACCGGCCGGTCTGGGCGGTGGGCTCCAGGCGGCCCTCCAGTGCGGCGTCCCGGAGGGCGCCGGAGACCCACGGGCGGCTGAGGTTGTTGGCCTTGCACCAGTCGGCGAAGTCCTTCGGACCGACGACCATCTGTCCGGCCTCCTCGAAGGCGACCAGCGCCTGGTCGAGCAGGTCCCGGGCCTCCTTGCCCTTGGGCTTGCGGCCGGGCTCGGTGCCGAAGAGGGGGGCGTCGTCGCCGTCCTGGGGGTCGGGGAGTTCGGCGTCGGGATCGATGCCGTCGTCCTCCGCGTCGAGCCACATACCCTCGGCCATCTCCTCGTCCTCCTCGGTCTCCACCAACTGGAGCTGCGGGGCGGTGGACCCGGTGGCGGGCGGGCCGTCGGGGGTGTGGCGGGTGCGGTGGGTGTAGGCGTTGCCGACGGTCGCCTGAGCGGCCTTCACCGTGACCGCGTCGACGGGGGCACCATTCGCGGCGGCCCAGTCCGCGAGCTGCTCCATCACGTCGACGGAGCGGGTGGTGAACTGTCGGGTCCGCCCGGGTGCGGCGTGGCGGTCCTCGGGGATGCCCGGAGCGACCACGTAGCAGTAGCCGGGGCGCCGGTTGCCCCACGCGCCGGGGTGGGCGCCGGCGTCCAGGACCCGCTCCGGGAGGGAGAACCCTTCGTCGCGGGGGTCGCAGCCGAGCGCGATCACCGAGGACAGGGAGGCGCGGGTGCTGGTGCTCATCTGGTCGTAGCTGGGGCGCTGGAGGGAGACGACCAGGGAGACGCCGGCGGAGCGGGCCTCCTGCGCGATGCCGGTGAACGCGTCGTCGCCGAGGTTGCGCAGGGTGTTGGCGGCCTCCTCGAACCAGGCGACCAGGAACGCCATGCCCTCGCAGCCGCACGTGCTGCCGTCGGTCCGGCAGGAGTGGGCGGGGTCGGTCTGCCGCTGGGCGGCGGCCGGGAGCCACTGCCGGTAGCGGTGGGCCCCCAGCCAGCGGGTGCGGGCCGGGATGACGGCCTGGAGCGCTTCGACCATGGCCTCGGTGCCGGAGCCTGCTTCCTCGGCCCAGTCCAGGGCCGGGAGGAGGGGGCGGAAGTCCTGGAACGCCTTGGGGTCGGACAGCCACACGTTGACGTCGGTGCGGGAGACGATCTCCGTCATGACGTTCAGGGCTGCGTCGCCCTTGCCCGACCCGGTGCCGCCGGCGACGAGCACGTGACTCGCGTTGCGCTCCTGCTCCGGGTCGCCGGGAAGCCAGAGAACCAGTGGGGAGCCGTCGTCGTACCGGCCGATGACCAGCGGGTCCGCGATCGAGCCGCCGAGCTGGGACGGGCCGTCGTACTCGACGACCTCGCCGAGCATGTCCTCGGGGACGATGACCAGCTCACCCCGACGGGCGGAGTCCGGGTCGGGCTGGAACCGCAGCGCCGTCGTCGGCAGGTCCAGCGCCGAGGCGAGCCTGGGCAGCACCTTCGAGACGTCGTCGGTGGTCTGCTCGCCCGGCTCCAGCGCGACCTGTGCGGTGACCCGGTTCGGCTCCACCTTCGTCGCCCCGATCGCCGCCCGGGCCAGGCCGACCTTCTCCAGCAGCCCCTTGTCCCCGCCGCCGGCGGCCGGGCCGTCGGTGCGGCGCATGACCATGCGCACGTTCCACGACAGCGCGACCACCGGACCGCCCATGAGGAACAGGTCGTCCAGCGGCCCGGCGGTCGGCCCGGCGAGGCAGGCGCCGGTAAGCCACGCCGACCCGGCCGCGACCGTGATCGCGGAGTGCAGGCGGCGCTGCTGGGTGGTGTTGCGGCCGATCCACCAGGTCGCCCCGGTCAGGGCGACGGAGGCGAGGGTGAGGCCGGCGCCGGCGGCGGCGCTGTCGGCCCACCGCAGATTGCCCAGGGCCCCGGCGAGGCCGGTGCCGGCGACGCCGAGCCAGGGCGGCAGGTGGGGCTTGGCCCGGTGGAGCAGGTAGGCCGTGATCGTGCCGCCCGTGGAGCCGCCGCCGGGGTCGGGGTCGAGGACGTCTATGGTCGTGTTCTTGCGTCCGGCCATCACCGGACCTCCCTCCAACTCGGTTACTGCTGGACCCAGTTCATGCGCTGCTGGGCGCGGGGCCGGGCGTGGTGACGGACCCGGTTGATCTCTTCCTGGTACTCCTGCTGGAACGTGGCGTAGGTCGCGGCGGCGAGCTTCGCGGCGTTGCGCAGCTCGTCGGCCGACTTCTGCAACTTCCGGGCGACCTTCGCCGCGCGGACCCGGGAGCCTCCGATGCGGCCCTCGGGGTCCGGCACGGCCGCGAGGACGGACTTGAGGATCTCCGCGCCCATCGCGACCTCGATGGACAGGGCGACGGCGGTGGCGCGCAGGTGGTTGCAGTAGGCGCGGACCTGCGCGGGTGAGGAGAAGTCCGGTTCCGGCATCAGGGCCTGGGAGTGCGGGCGGCGGGCGCCGCCGTTGACGGTGGTGCGGTTGACGCTGACGTTGACCGGGGGGACGAAGCTGCCGCCCATCGCGCCGACGAACCCGCCGACGGCGGCGCCGGCGTTGGCGAACTTGTTGGACTTGTTCCCGCCGCCGTTGTTGCTGTTGGCGCGGGTGTTGTTGGTCCGGGTCGTGCGGGTGGTGCGGCGGGCGTTGGGGTTCGGGATCTGGGCCATGACGGGGTCTCCTCAGGTCACTTCGAGCGGCGGACGACGAGCCAGAACACCTGCACCGCGACCGTCAGCCCCACCCACACCCAGGCCAGCGGGACAGTGAGGGGGCCGTAGTGGACGGTCACGGCCGTCCAGCCGATGGCGAGTGCGGCCAGAGCGGCGGCGGTCAGGAAGCGGCCCGGACGCTCCTTGATCCGGTCCGGGTCCTTGGCCTGGATCCCATACAGGGCCAGCGGCGGGACGAACGCGGCGGGGGCAAGGATGTAGACCATCCACGGGGCGATCAGGTGGACCACGGCCGTAAGGACGTAGCCGAGGACCGCGTAGCCGGTCGGGGCCCAGGCCGCGCGGTGGCGCCAGGCCCAACCGCCCAGCGCGCGGGCAAGCCGGGACGACAGAGACGGGCGGGACTCGGAGACGACGACGAACACCGGCGGGGCACCCTTGGCGCCGCGCTGAGTGGGGATGCGGACGGTGGTGGCACCCGGGGGCACCTGCACCGTGCGGGAACGAGAACGACGAGCCACGGGAAACTCCCTGGTGGTCGGAAGAAGCACAGGTCAGGCCGCGTGAGCGGGGGCGTCCGCGCAGGGGACGCACATGCCCAGCGAGGGCGGGATGCGGTATCCGGCATCCCGCCCGCACTCGGGGCAGACGCGGCGGGCCGCGTTCGCCTTGGCGAGCGCGGCCCGCTTGGCCGGGGTCATCGGACGCACCGGCCGGGCCAGGTCGATCCGGTACAGGTATGCGACCAGCGGGCCGCGCCGGCGGCGGGACCGTTCGAGCTGGGCCACGACCGGCTGACCGCCGGGCCGCAGCCCCAGTGCCCGAAGCTGCCGGAACGTCGCCAACCCCTCCGGCGCCAGACGCCACCGGTAAACGGGCAGGGCGGTCATCCGGTGGTCTCTTCCTGGGACATCAGGGCACCCCAGGCGGTGCGGATCCGGGACTCCGCGCCGACGAAGCCCTGCTCGCGGAACGCGGCGGCGGCCTGCCGGTAGGACAGCGGCGGATCGACGGAGTACCGCAGGTAGCGCAGCACCACGATCAACTGCTCATCGGTGAGCGGCACGGACGGTTCGGGGACCGTCACACCCGTGACGACCGCGACCTCCGCCAGCGTCACGGGCGGCTCCACCAGCTCCGCCGTCGGCTCCTCGGCCGGGCCCGCGACGGGGGCCGTCACGGGCGTCACGGGCGAGGGCGTCACGGGCGTGACGCCTGCCGTGCCGGACGTGGTTTCTTCGGCCGTGACCTGCGTGTCCTCGCCGTCACGGGCCGGGGCCGGTGCTTCGAGCACGGGCCGCTTGGGGGCTTCGATCGGCTCGGCCGTGACGGGGGGCGTCACGGCCCGCGTGACAGTGAACATGTCGGCCAGGGCCGCGTCCGCGCCGGCCGTGACGCGGTCGCGCTGAACGTCGACCAGCCGGGTGCCCAGGGCGATGTCCCCGGCCCCGACCTTCTTGCCGAGCTTCCAGTACGCCAGCTCGGCCTTCTTGCGGACCTTCGGGTCGGGGTGCCGCTCGGACATGGCCCGCTGGTAGGCGATCGCCTGCACCAGATCCGCCGCGTGGGCTTCGGCCTCGGCGTCCCGTCCGTCGCGGTAGACGACGATGCGGCGGGCCAGGAACGCGGCGCCCTCGGCGGAGGCGGTCATGCCCATGGGGGTGAGGGCGTAGATCACCATTTCGCCGAGGGTGGTGGCGGCGGTGGCGGACATGGCCGCCGCGGCTGCGGGAAGAGCCCACAGCCCCGCCCGGATCACCCGCGGCGAGGACTGCCCCAGCAGGGTCAGTCCGAGGAGGACGATGGCGAGGACGGCGGTGGCGCCCTCGCCGGCCGCGACCGCGCCGACGGCGGTGCCGGAGCCGTAGGCGGCCTTGATGTTGGTGTAGGTGCCGTACCCGCCGGCGCCGCCCGTGACCAGCATCGGCACGAACGCCGCCCCCAGCACCACCCGCTGAAGCGTCCCCAGCTCCCTCTCGGCGGCGCTCACCGCTCTCCCTCCGCGCTCGTGATGTCGAAGGGGGTGTAGGTGGCGGGGTGCTGCTTCGTCCACTCCCGGACGTAGAGGGCGGCCTCTGCGATGGGCATCTCGTCGGCGAACTTCAGCAGCATCGACAGGCCGATGGTCACGTCCTGCGCCCGCTTCTCCAGCACCCAGTAGTGCTTGGCCTCGTCGCCGTCCTCGATCGAGGGCAGCGGGAGGTCCAGGGCTTCCACGATCGCGGCCACCAGGGAGGTGACCTCACCCGGGAGGTCGGTCAGCCGGCTCATGCCGCGCCTCCCGTCTGTCCCAGGGCAGCGCGGTTCGTGAGGTTGCGGCGCTCGTCCAGGACCCGGTTGCGGGCCCGGCGGATCCGCCGCTCGTCCAGCACCGTGGCCGGACGGTCCAGCATCCAGATCTCGACGTCGAGCAGGTCGAGCTCCGCCGCGATCAGCGGCATCTCCCGCTCGATCGCGTCCAGCTCCGCGTTCGACGGTTCACCGTCGAACGGGACGGCCGTAACAACGGCCTGAAGTGCAGCGATGGACTTCATTGGGTCGTGCTCCCTTCTCATCCAAGGGGGTAGGAACGGCCCGAACCGAGGCCCCGGAGTTGCCGCTCCGGGGCCTCTCGCCGTTTGGAACCAACCGGCTCCCCTCAACCCCGCCCGTACGGCACCCCGGCGAAGAGGGCCGGACGGGCGGAGGAGGCAGCCAGCCGCAGCCGCCGAGCGGCCACGGTGGTCAGATGACGCGGTGGGCACGGCCACTCCGCCGGTCCAGCGGGAGTGGCGCCCAGAGTCTTCGTCGGTACACATCAACCCCCGAAGGTGGTCGGACATGTGCAGGTAGTGCGGGTGTTGCTGAGGTCTCGCCTTGGGGAACACGGGCTCCCTTTGAGGCATGCGAGACGGTGACCTTTCGGTCTCGCCCTCCGGGATGACAAGGGCCCGGGACCCTCGGCCCGCTCTGTCCCGGGCCCCTTAGGCACGCGCCGTCAGGGCCTTTGCGGCCCATCTGGTGCGCGCCAATAGATTGACATCTGGTGCGCACCAGATGCAATCCCTTGGTTCGGGTTGCGTGTCGGTGTGCTCTTCCAGAGAACGGCTCAAGGTGGGGGTATCGGTAGCCAACTGGGGTTAACCTCAAGGGTGTTAACCAGCTCTCACCTGCGGCTTTACGGAGGCGGCGTGGCTACGGGGTTAAAGGCGATTCGGACCGCGCGAGGGTGGTCGCAGGACCGGCTGATTCATGAGATGCGGCGGTACGCGGAGCAGAAGCTGCTCGACACCGCTTCGGCAGCGAGCCTCAAGACCTATGTCTCAGAGTGGGAGAACGGGCGGCGCGCTATCACGGAGCGCTACGCCGCGATCTTGCGGCCCCTCCTCGGCGCCACAGACGTTGAGCTGCGGGGAGAGCTGGAGGCGCCGGAGACTCAGGCGGACGGCTACGCGGACCTGCTGAGTCGGATTGACGCTGCTGGCAGCCTGAGCCAGTCCATGGTCCCGTCGTTCCTGGCTCAGACCGAGCTACTCCGGACCATGGACCGCCAGATGGGCGCCACCGGCCTGGTAGACCAGATGAACGGCCACCTGGCAGCGATGGAGGAGGCGTTGACCTTCGCGGTGCTGCCGGGCGCGCGACGGCCCATCGCGACCGCCCTCGCCGGGGCGTCCACCCTCGCCGCCTGGCAGGCGCTGGACGCCGGCGCCGTGGATCGGGCTTGGCGGCGGTACGAACTCGCCAAGAAGGCCGCGCAGGATGCCGAGTCCCCGCTGTACCTGGCACACGCCATGGGCGAGCAGGCGTACGTACTCGCGGACGCCGGTAGGCCCCAGTTGGCGGTCGAGCTGGTACGCGACGCCCAGCGCACCGACCCCGAGCGTCAGTCGCCCCGGCTACGGGCGTGGCTCGCGGCGGCTGAGGCCGAGCTGTGCGCTGCCGCTGGCGGCCCCGAGATGGAGGCAGCAGCGCGGGCGGCTCTTGACCGGGCGACCAACCTTCTGCCGGACGATGGGGAGGTTCGCGACGCCGACATGCTGAGCATCTTCCTCGACACCGGCCACCTGTCGCGGTGGCGGGGGAACGTCCTGGTCAAGCTCGGCGACGTCTCAGCGATGGAGGAGCTGTACGCATCGCTCCGCAGTGCCGATGGGACCTTCGTCCGCGCGAACTCCGGGATCCACTGCGACCTCACCCAGGCGCACCTCGCCCGCGGCGAGGTGGACGAAGCGCGGAAGCATCTCCAGAAGGCCCGGTTGCTGGCGAACCGCACGGGGTCCGTGCGGTACCGCCGGCGGGTGGAGCTTCTTACCGGGCGCCTCTAGACCGAGACGCGAGGATGTGGAGCAGGGCGACGAGCGTGCCGGAGCCCATGAGCTTGCCTTCGGTCATCAGGCGCGGGATGTCGTCGAGAGGGATCCAGGCGATCTCCCCGGCCTCCTCGGCGTCGGTCGGCTCGCCGACCTTCTCGGCGCCACGGGCCACGAAGACCTCATGCGGCGAGTCGACCATCCCGATCATCGGCTGGTAGCTCACGACGTGCTCGACGGGGCCGGGGCGCCATCCCGTCTCTTCCTCGGTCTCGCGGGCCGCCGTAGTGGCCGCATCCTCGCCCGCATCCACGATGCCACCAGGCAGCTCCCAGCCCCACTGCTGCGGCACGAAGCGGTACCGCCACAACATGAGGACGCGGTCCTGGTCGTCGATCACGGCCGTGATCGCCACACGGAAGAGGCGGACGACGTGGTGCTCGAAGCGCTCGACGCCGGGGGGCTCGACGTCGACCAAGTCCAGGTTCACCCACGGGTTCTCGTAGACGTGGCGGGAGCCATGGATCTTCCACGGCTCCAGCTCCGCCGGCGTCGGAACGCTCTCGCCACCGAGAACCCGGTAGGAGCTGCGGTCGTGAGCCTTGATGAAGTGCTCGTTCGATAGACGGGCGAGAACCTGACGCAGCGCGGTGCGGCCGATCTCCAGCTCCGCACTCAGCGCGCGCTCGGACGGCAGCTTGTCGCCGGGGCCGTAGCGCCCGGACTCGATCCACGAACGGATCGTCTCGTAGACCCTCTGCGTCTTGGGTCCCATCCTCGGCGCACACTCCCGGATCGTCGGCTGGTGACAGCCAGCGTATCCGGGGAGCAGAACGGATGACTCGACCATGTGAACCTTTCGTCCGTTGATCGCTCGCTTCTTGATGCTGGTTGCAAGAGGCAGCTACGAGGCCGTTGGGGGTGGTTGCTTGGGGTTCTGTAGGCAGCCCCCCCAGCACGAGCCTTAAAGGCCAGGTTCAAGCGTCGCGCGTCACAGGCAGAAGCGCAGGCTTCCCGGCGCGTCGGAGCACTACGGACTATACCCACTGAAACTGAACCAGACTCCACCCAAAAGCATCATGATGACCTCAATCACGCCCCGCCACGCCATTCATAGCTAGGCTGCCGAGAAATGAAAGGAATGTGGCCATGTTGACCATATTCTTCTTGAATCCACATAGCAACATCATGCTCGATGAAATCGAAGCACATTATGAGTGAATAGCTATCCATTTCGAGCAGGATGCGCGCGTTTTCCTCTGGATCCCGCCCCGGGTCGAAGGTTAGGTCGTCGGTGTTAGAGATAAAATCGAGATCTACTCGATCGACCTTCAGATCGCTTGACCTGAATTCTTTCTGAAGCACCGTCTCAAGCGCGCAGGTCGTAGCTGTTTGAAGGTAGCTGAGCCCCACCACCTCTCGCCTTAGCCAGCGCCTACACCGTGCATCGAAGGCTGGCAGTACATTAATCCTGGTAACTTCCTCGTCCTCCAGGAAAGGGGAGAAGCGTGCAATCTTCTGGAGAGCGTCAATCGCCTCTTTGGCTGTAACGTGAAAGAACTCCCTACGGCCGTTGACTCGTTGGTGTGAAAACTTCTCATGGAGGCGTCGCTCGACCTCCACGCAATCGGCGACCAGTTCGTCATAAGCGACCACGAAAGGGGTTGGAACTCCTGTATGACGCGAGAGGTCGCTTGCGCGCACCCTAGAAGTCCCTCTGGTCAATCCAATTTTGACCAGGTCCGGGACCGAGGAGTTCACGAGGATATAGACGTATCCAGCTGCCTGCTCAGGGGCGTCAGTCATGGCCATGTTGTAGCAGCAGGGGCTGACAGGCGGCGATGGGTGACCGCGCCCACCTCAGCAGGGCTCGATCGACCCGAGCCCCCGGGCCGTCTGGGGGCCGTGCGAGGGGGCCCGACGTCGACCGACAACGACTAACCATGACGGCTAGAACGCAGGTCACGAGCGGGTGGAAGTCACCCCACCACAAGCTAGCCTGACGAGTAGTCAATTCTAGCTATGCTGGTGGTTGGTTGGCTTGTGACTACGGGACGTCACCCCAGGGCCTCGGCATGCAGGTGTCCAGCGACGGCCCCTAGCGTGCGGCGTAGTGAGGCTCGGTTCTCCCCGCATGGGCCTGACGGCAGTCTGTGACGGCAACGTCGATGTACTCGGGAGCTCACGGGGGGCTCGATGACACCCCGGTTGGCGTGACTTCATGTACGACCGCGAGGCCGGCGGCGCGGCTGGGCGAACTTACAAAGCAGATGTCGGCGGTTCGAAACCGTCCGCGCCCACCAGCAGGTTGAACGACGAAGGCCCAGGTCACCGGTACTGAACCGGGAGCCTGGGCCTTGTTCATTCCCCGGGCCGGGGAGGTGGGGGAGGGGCGTCGTGCCAGTTACGTGCCAGATGCGTTGCCGGGCCCGTCCGGCCGGACCTTCTTGATCTGCTCGTCGACGTGGGCGGCGATGGCGTGGTCACGCCCATTCACCAGGTGCTGATAGATCAGCGCGGCCCGCACCGACGAGTGCCCCATCCGTTGCATCAGCTCCCGCGTCGTGGCGCCCCCGGTGGCGGCGAGGGTGTTCCCGGTGTGGCGCAGATCGTGGAAGTGGACGTCGCGGAGGCCGGTGTCCTTCAGCGCTCGCAGCCACAGCCGGCGGAAGTTGTTCCGGCGCAGTTGCCCGCCGCGGGCTCCGGTGAACACCAGCCCGGTGCGACCCGGCTCGGCGTAGACGGCGAGATGAGTGGCCAGGCTCTCCGCCAGCGAGGCCGGAAAGGCGACGGTCCGCACACCGGCCGCGCTCTTGGGGGTCTTGATCAGAATGCCGTCTGTCCGGGTCTCCGCCAGAGAACGCCGCACGGCGACGGTCCGCCGGTCGAGGTCGACATCATGGCGCTGAAGCGCGGCGAGCTCTCCGAAGCGGAGACCGGTGAAGGCCGCCAGCAGGATGAACAACCGGAAGCGCGCCGGGACGGCGTCGGCGAGCTGGAAGACCTCGGTGACGTCGAGGAAGGGCCGCTCAGCGGTCTTGGCCGCTCCAGCGCCCTTGATGCGGCAGGGATTGCGCTGGATCAGCTCGTCGTCGACCGCGGTGTTCAGGATGGCGCGGAGGATCTGGTACGCCTTGGCGACCGTCGGCTCACCGACACCCGACTCCAGGAGGCCGGCACGCCAGCGGCGGATCTGCGGTGTGGTGATCTCGCTCAGGACCACGTCTGCGAAGGTCGGCAGGATGTGGAGGCGAAGCGCACTGCCATTGCGTTCGCGGGTGGTGGCCGCGTAGTCGCGTTCCTTGAACCAGGCGTCCGCGTAGACCCCGAAGAGAACCTTGTCGTCAGGGTTCTTCCACTTGCCGTCGATGATCTCCGCTTCCTTGCGGACGAGCCAGCGATCGGCATCGGTATGCGAAGCGAACGTCTCGGGCGCGGATCGAGTCAGCCCGTCCGGCCCCTGGTAACGGGCCTGGAAACGACCTGAGGGCAGCTTTCGCACGGCACCGAAGCGGCGGCGCTTGCCTTTGGTGTTCGCCATCAGGCCACCGCCGCAAATCGGCGATGAGTGGTGATCGGCTGGACGGTGTGGACAGCGACGAATTCCTCCAAGGCCCGCTCGGGGATGCGAACATGCCGTCCCACCTTGACGAAGGCGATCCGGCGCTCGGCGATGAGCCGGCGCGGGAACCTCTCAGTGGTGCCGAGGAGTTCGGCGGCCTGTACCACGGTCAGCAGTCGGTCGGTCATGCGCTTGCTCCCTCCAAGGCGAGTTGGTCCCGCAGGGCGGCGCGGGCGGTCTGGCGGTTGAGGTGGATGTCTCGGGCGATCGTGGCGGCGAGGGCGGCCTCGCCGGGGGAGTGGCCGTGGCCCGCGTACTGCCAGGAGGCGAGGACGAGCACGGTGCTCGGGTCGGCGTGGCCGTCCTGGGCCGCGCGGTAGTCGGCGCGGATCTGGCGGAGGGCGCCGAGGGTGGTCGAGTAGTGGCGCGACTTGGTGGAGAAGTGGCCGCGGAAGCCGAGCATGTGGGCCCAGGCGGTGAGCTTCCGGTCCGGGTAGAACGGGGCCAGGTTCAGGCAGGCTTCGATGAGGCGGCGGGGGTGGTCGGGGACGTCGAGGAGGTCGAGTACCTCCCGGTTGCCGATCCGGCGGTCGAGGCTGCCGGTGGTCTCTGCGGCCTTGGTGGCGTACTTGGCGACGTACGCGGCCACGGCCTGTTCGGTGATGTCGGAGCCGTCCCCGAACGCCTTGACCGGACGGATGTCGAGCTGACGCCCCCACTGGAAGAGCCGGCGCGGCTGATCCCCTGCGGCCGGGACGGTGACGGTGGTGTACGCGTGGACGGCGGCGGCCCGGATCGCGTCGTCCAGCAGCGGCACGGTGGCCCAGGAGGGCGGCGCACTGGCGGGCCCGTCCGGTCCGTCGAGCCTGATGACGGCGTGGAAGTGGATGGCGCCGCGCTTCTGGAACTCGGCGACCTTCCCGTACGAGACCCGCAGGACGTCCTTCATGGCGCGCTGCGTGAGCCCGGCGCGGGCGGCCAGTTCGCGGCGGAGTCGGTTGGTGAAGCGCTGCCAGAGCTGTCCGGCGTGGTTGTTGAAGAGGACGGCGCCGGCGTAGTCGTACGAGTCGGGGTCGAGGGCCGTGCCCAGGGCGGGGTCGTCGTCCCGGTGCCGGACGCCGCAGCGGCAGGTGCCCCGGTCGGGTCGGTTGTGGACGGGCCCGAAGGACGGGGCGGTGAGCGTCGCGAACACGCGGGGGTGGTCGCGGACGGTCGCGGGGATGTCCTTGGACTCGTCACCGGCGAGGCCGGCGCGGATCAGGTGGTACGTGTCCCCGGCGTACGTGTGCGCGCAGGAGGGACAGCGGGAGGCCCGGCGGTTGCCGCAGGCGACGCGGAGGCGTCCGCCGGGTTCGGTCTCCGTCGAGTAGCGGCGGAGGGTCTCGCCGGAGGTCCGGTCCTTGGCGAGGGACCAGCCGGTGAGGTGGACGGGGTCGGAGCAGCCGCCGGTGCGGTGCACCTGGTCCTTCCAGCGGTCGAAGTCGGGGTTCGCGGCCACGCGGAGGATGTCGTGCAGGGTGGCCGGGTCCAGGCCCGCCGCGGTCGCGGCGTTGGGCTGGGCCATGATGGGTCTTCCTTCCGGTCGAGAGATCGGCGAGGGGTACGGCTCCCGGGCGGCGGATGCTTGGCGGTATCGAGGCCGCCCGGGGGCCGGTTAGCGGCGGCGCTTGTTCGGGGACGTGAGCAGCGAGCGGACGACGACCGCGCAGACGGCGACCGAGGCGGCGGTGACGGCGGTCGCGAGCAGCATTGAGACCAGGACCGTGCCGACGACCAGGACCACAGCGGTGCCGGCGCCGACGACGGCGAGGACGCTGCCGGGGGTGATCTGGACGGTGGGCCGGGCGGTCGGGCCGACCGGAGCCGCGGCCGGGGGCATGGTCTGCGACACGGGCTCGACGGCGGTCGGCTGGACGACGGCGGGCGGGGCGGTGACGCCGACCGGGGTCGGCATGGTGGGGATCTTGGGGCGGAGCATGGGTGGTTCTCCTTTCCGGGCGGGGCGGATCCGTACGGGTCGGGTCACTCGGAGACGGCGGCGTCGATGACGGGGGCCAGGAGGCTGTCGGCGAGGAGGAAGCCGCCGAGGAGGAGCACGGCGACGAGCCACCAGGGCGGGCGGATCAGCTTGATGCCGAGGGCGCCGACGACGAGGAGGGTGAACCAGAGCGGGACGTCCACGGACGGTCTCCGTTCAGTCGGTGGGGCGGCAGCGGTGGGTGCGGGCGGCGAGCTGGGCGGCCGAGGAGCTGGAGTAGTCGGCGGACCAGCCGCAGCGGTCGGCGGTGCAGACGGCCGCGTACTTGGTGCGGCCGTGGCGGTCGCGGTGGGTGCCGATCTGCACGGGGCCGATGCGCATCAGGGAGTGGAAGTGGTCGCGGGCGGACATGCCGTTCTCCTTCCGGTTCAGGCGAGTTGGGCGGCGATGGCGCTGGCCATGGGCGCGGGGACGCCGAGGCGGGCGCGGAGGGTGTCGGTGTCGATGGGGGCGCCGGTACGGGTGTGGTGGTCGGCGGCGACCTTGCGGGCGTGCTCGACGAGCGCGGCCGGGACGGCGGGAGCAGGCTCGGGTGCTGGGGCGGGAAGGGCGGACACGTCGACCGGCTCGGTCTCCGGCTGAGTCACGGGCTCGGCATCTCCGCTGTACTCCGGCTCGGGTACGTACTCCGGCTCCGCAGGCTCCGGCTCGACGGCCGGGGCAGGGGCAGGCGCGGAGTGGGCGAGGAGCGTTCCTCCGAGGAAGGCGACCGCGGGCCATCCGGCGACGCCGAAGCGCAGCCAGGCGGGAGGGTCGGCGAGGTCGAGGAAGCCGGCGGTGGCGACGTTGGCGCCGAGCGAGGCGAAGAGCGAGACCAGGAACCAGCACCAGGCGAGCCGGGACGAGCCGTCCGCGCGGAGCCGGCGCCAGGCGGCGACCAGGAGGAGGTCGACGGAGACGGGGTAGGCCCACGCCTTCCATCCGGTCTGCCCGGCAGCGGCGGCCAGGTCGTGCAGGTGGGCGAAGGACAGCGCACCTGCGATCAGGGCTTGGACCAGCACGGCGTCGACGCGGAGCTTGCTGGTCATGACGGCATCTCCTTGGTGGGTGTTTCGGGCATGGCGGGGGTAGGGACGTGGCGCGAGGAGGCCGCGCCGGCCAGGGGAGCGGGGAGCCTCAGGGAGTGGCCGGGGCCGCCGGGGCCGGAATGGCCACGGGCACGGCGGGCGAGGCGAGGACCGGCCGGAACGCGTCGAGCGCGGGCAGGTCCGGGGTGAGATGGGCGTGCTTGTTGCAGGCGTCCACCGCGGCGCGGAGCGAGGTGTGGGGCGTCCGGATGCGGGACCAGCCGCCGGACGCGTCGCCGGTGATGGCGAGGCCGGGAGCGGAGACGGGAATCTGGACGGTGGCGAGGACGGCGTCCGGCGCGATGTCACCGAAGGCCATGTTGGCGCTGGTCTCGTCGTTGACGCGGTGGGCGGTACGGACGCTGAGCTGGGCGCGGAGCATGGTGATGCCCTTGCCGAGTTCGGATCCGAAGCGCTGTCCGCAGATCTCCAGGTAGATGCCGGCGGCGCGGCCGAGCTGGGCGAGCCGGGCGAGGGCGGTGATGATCCGGTCGCGCCGCTTCTCCTCGTCCTTCGTGGCGAAGAGCGCGAGTTCGGCGACCTCGTCCACGAGGAGGACGATGGGAACGGGGCGGAGGTGGTCGGGGAGGTCCCAGATGTCGGCGGCGATGTCGGCGTCCGGGGTGTCGGCGGTGATGCGCTGTTCGGCGCGGATGAGCTGGTAGACGTCCTCCATGTGCGAGATGAGGGCATCGAGCAGGTCGGCGGCGGTGTCGGGGTTGTCGGCCAGCGCGGAGAACCGCCGGGCCAGAGGGAACAGCTCCACCCCCTGCTTGCAGTCGATCCCCACCAAAGCGACTTCCTGAGAGGCGAGTTCGGCAACCAGGTTCCGTTGGTAGACCGACTTCCCCGACTTGGTGGCGCCGACGGTAAGGGCGTGCGGGGTGGTCCGGTAGTCGCGGTAATGGACGTCCCCGTCCTCGCGGAGGGCGACCGGCACCCGCATGGTCGAGCGTTCGGCCCGCGACGGCATCTGAACCCGCCGCAGCACGTCGTACCCGGTCATCCGGAGTTCGACCACGCCGGAGCGGATCTCCCGCGAGGTGACCCCGAACATGCCGAACGAGTGCCGGAGCCGGTCGCACGAGGCCGCCACGTCGAAGGCATCCTGTCCGGGCCGGAGCCCCAGCCGTAAGACGAGCCCGGTACGGGTGGGCCGGAGGCGCAGGATGCGAGGAGCCCGCGGTTCGGGGGCGGGTCGGTTCGCCATCCGGGCGATGGCGAGACGCCAGCGGGGCGGCGGAACGGTGAGCCCGCAGGCGTCCATGACCGCCCGGTACCGGCCGAGGACCCGGCACGTGGCGAACGTGACGCCGAAGGAGAGCCAGTACCAGGCGGGCCGCCGCCACCGCAGGAGACCCGCGAGGACGGCGACCAGCACCATGGCGGCGATCAACCACCGCATGATCAGGCGGCCTTCGGCATCGAGGCGCCGGCGGCGAGCGAGGTGACGGCCACGGCCCGGAAGGCGATGCCGTGCCGACGCTGCCCGTTGAACTCGCTCTCCCACGGCCGGGCGACGAGCCCCGTGATCGCCACGGGGGTCCCCATGGTCAGGTCGGCGGAGACACCGGACTCCGGGACGGTCACGCTCAGGATCTCCACCTCGCCGTTGGCCGCGAACATGACGTCCACGGTCGACAGCGCGGCCCCAGTCTCGGTGTCCATGGCGCGCTCGCCGGTACGGCGGTCCTTCACCTTGGGCTGCGGGGGCTGGGCCACCATCACGGTGGCGGCGGAGGTGTCGACGGGAATCTGACGCACGAAGATCACTCCTCTAGAAGTCTTGAACTCCTCCACTCATGTATATGAGTGACATGAAGAAGAGTGCATCACTCCTATACATGAGTCAACCCGCCTGGACGAAGAAGTCCAAGCGGGCTGGGAGGAGTTGACCGCGTGTCAGTCGGCGGCGGGGATCCGGTACTCGAAGACGAACTGGTCAGCGGCCATGAGGGTGTCGCAGACCTCGACCACCCGCCCGGTCTTGGTGACGGCGTTCCGCAGCAGGTGAACGACAGGAGCACCAGGACTCAACGCTAGCTCGGACGCTTCGGCCTTCGACGCCGGCCGAGCCTGGAGCGTCTCCACGAACTCCTCGAAGACGTGCCCGTCGTCCTCAAGTCGGGCGTAGATCCCGCCGGGCCCGGGATTCTCGGAGAACAGCTCGGGGATGTCCTTCACGACGTCCCACGGCAGGTACGACGAGGCGGTCTCGACAGGCGTCCCGTTCCGGAAGTACAGCCGCCGCCGGGCCAGGACCTGAGCCCCGGGCTCGACCCCCAACCGCTGGGCGATCTCCTCGGAAGCCTCCATGGGCCCGATGAACAGCACGCTCACCTTGGCCGTGGCCCCGGACTGGGCCGACTCAGCCAGATAAGCAGCCTTCCCACCCCGCCGATGAGACGCCCGGAACCGATCCGACGACCGCAGCCGCACAGGCGGCCGGTCCTTCACGATCGACCCCTTCCCGTGCCGCGTCTCCACGAGCCCACTGGCCCGCACCTCGACCATGGCCTTCCGGATGGTCCCGCCGGCGACGCCATACCGCTCGACGAGCTCGGACTCGCTCGGCACCAGATCACCAGGCTTGAGAACACCGGCCCGGATCTGCTCCACGATCTCCTCGGCGATCTGGACGTACCGGGGTACCGCCCTGCCACCCCCTGCAGTCGTACCCATAGTCCTCTTCACTCTCCTATGCTCCTGTACATGAGTAACAGCGCCCAGAAGACGACGTCAACGCCACTGCACTCCGTGTCCGTCGCGGGCGCAGTCGTACGCGAAGACGGCCGCCTCCTGGCGATCCGCCGAGCCGACAACGGCACCTGGGAACTCCCGGGCGGCGTCCTCGAACTCACGGAGTCCCCCGAAGCCGGCGTGACCCGCGAAGTCTGGGAGGAGACGGGCATCCGGGTAGAGGTAGAAGAGCTGACCGGCGTCTACAAGAACACCACCCGAGGCGTCGTCGCCCTGGTCTTCCGCTGCAAGCCCGCCGGCGGCGAGGAACGAACCTCCGCCGAGTCGACCGCGGTCGAATGGCTCACCCCGGAAGAGATCACCGCCCGCATGACCGAGGTCTACGCGATCCGTCTCCTCGACGCCCTGGACGACAAGGGCCCCCACGTCCGCAGCCACGACGGCCGCCACCTGATCACCCAGCAGTGAGCACGCAGCCACCGCGGCGGATGCCCCGCGAAGAAGCGATCCTCCTGGTCGAGCGCCTGATGAACCCGGAGACACCCGAGGAGAAGTCCTCCGAGATCCTGACCGCGCTGCAACAGGGCCTGTCCTGCCCTCACATCAGCGACTACGTCTTCTGGAGCTCAGACCCCCACCCGGCCCCGGAAAAGGTCGTCGACCGAGCCATGGCCTACAGGCCGATCGCCCTCTGAGGCCAGCGCGGTAAGAGTTTCCCTACTTCATCAAGGCACCCGCCGCGCACGGCGCGGCGCGCGCGGCCCGTCGCCCGGGCCTGCGCTCCTGTCTCCGCCCCGCTCCAGCCCGGCCGCCGTCCGCACGCCTGACAGCTCGGGTTGATGGGCGACGAACCATGACGCGGCCGAGGCCGTACGCGAGTGCGGCTCAAGACGATGCCTCCGGCGGGGGCGCTCAGGCTCCGGGATGGGAGGGGACCGTACGCGTGTGCCGGCCGGTGGGATGTGGAGGTGGGGACTCCCATCCCGTCTGCCGTCGACCCAGGCAGAGCCGAGCAGACACGGCACCGGGCGTCCAGGTCGTTCGTACAGTGGCGCGCTCCACCTGGACGCCCGGCACCGCGCCTGCTCCACGGTGTGTGGGTCGACGGCAGACGGGATGGGAGTTGAGGGGCTGTGGCGAGCTGGGAGCGCGAGACGGCGTCACTGCATCGCGCCCGTCCGCAGCCAGCTAGCGACTGCCGCGGGGCCTTCTCCGCGTACTTTTCAGCCGCGTCCGACGCGTTCTAGGTCAACATCCTCTTGGGAGATTCGGGACTGGTGCTCCCCGTCCGGTACAAGCACTGCGGCACTCCAGCCATGATGCCGACGCTCGTAGGCGATCAGACTGTGCTCAGCCAGGATGACCTGGAAAGTCCACGTTGCCGACTCGAACAGTTCCAAAACATACCGTTGCGCTACGGCGTGTAGGTGGACGAACGGCTCGTCCAACACAAGGATTGTCGGCTCTACCCGTGCTTGCAGTTCCGCGAAGACAGCTAGTGCATAGAACCACACGGCTATCTTCCCAAGTTCCCTCCCCCCGAACGCTCCTTCCCGATAAGAAACCTTAATGTCGTCCCCGTAGAAGGCAACATTAGAGATTACTTCGGGCAGCAGAACTGGCATTTTTTCGATTACAGTCCGTGCGGTCCAGTGATCGACGCCGAGGAACTCCGATATCCCTGTGATCGATGATGGTTTTAAACGGAAAGAGTATCTTCCGTAGACCTCGGCGCCGAACGATAGAACCCTATACGGGCGAGGAGGTAGCGCCACCCTCTGGTCGTCGACCCGGTATTCTAGCCGCTGACCCCGAACATCCACTAGAGCCTTCCGGAGTTCCGGATCGAACCAAGTAATGGAGCACGAAAGATCCGCCGGATTCTGCATCAGTAGATGTGGTGAACTGAGAGATCGAAGAAGATGCAAAAGCTTTGTCTTGCCTGAATTATTCATTCCGAAGAGGAGGTTCAGCTTTGAAAGCCGGAGCAGGCCAGGCCGTAAGATGTAGTGGTTGACAACCTCAAGGTTTTGGACCCAGCCAAATGGTTGAGATTGTCCACCCTGCTCCAGGCGGGTTCGGTGTTCGTGCAGATCTTTCCAGCTCCGGAGTAGCGATGCAGAAAACGCATCTCCCGCACTAGCATCAACCAAACGGCCGCAGTTCGCGCATAGCCAAATTCCATTCGAGATATGAGATCGCTCTGCCGCGGTTAGGCCGCCGGCCCCTCTGGGCCCTCGTTCCGCAGCGGCAAAGATGTGAGCAGCTGTGCCCGTGTCCGCGATATCTTCCGCTCCAGTACCTGGCCCGACCGTGAGCGCACGGCATCTCGGGTTTGAACAGCGAAAGGCCGCACGCTGAGCTAGGATTCGTCGCGTCCTGCTGCTGAAGTCAGCCTGCCCGCGACCGCTGCCGCCTCCCACCGTCGGCATCGAAAATTCCCCCTCGCCTGCGGCCCCCTGCCGCTACGCAACTGCATTAACGCTGATCGATAGGAATCCTGAAATCCCCTTGTCGAACCTTCGGGGAAAACGGATTCAGTAGGTACGATGCCTCCTGAAGGCGGCTACGTGCCGCCGGGCGCGGGATGCATAATCGGCTAAGAAGGTTGCCCCCCTTTGCCCTGCGCACATCCCTCCACTCGGCACTGTCGAGGAGCCTTTCCTCTCCCGACCGGCTTGTGGGACTCCCACACCTCGTCCATATCGAGGATTCTCATAGAATCCCTCATTAGCTTGAGTGCGTTATCCGAGAACCGCGGATGCTTTTGTGAGCCCATCTCGAACACGTAGAAGCATTTTGCATCCTCATCGATCGCCAGATGCTGACGCAAGGCAAGGGATTTCGGAGGGGAAATTCCCAGCTTTTTGGCCAGATCTGTGGGTGACCAATGAAATTTCTTCTGAAGGTCAATTTCGCGAATTGCTGCAGCGTCCGAGTCGCCACCCGCGAACTTTACTGGCGGCCCCTTTTTGTCGAAGCGGACAGTCAGGGTCGGGCCCTCACCGGAGAATTCTGTGGCAATTTTCTCAAGAGCTGGAAAAACTGCATCCCTAGGCTTTCCTTGAGAGATTCCTTTCTCGACTCGGTCCACGTCTTTCTCGCTGACAAGGCTCTCTTCGGAAGTGTGCCCTTCGATTGCCAGAAGCGTTCGAATCCTTGCTCGGACCTCGTTTCTTGCCCGTCGCCCTGGTTGCAAGAGTTCCTGGATCTGAGTGAACTCTTGGTCAATAAGGATATCGAGCCCCACTGGGGGTTCGGTAGAGATGGGAAGGACGCGGAGCGGGAGACTATCCGCGAGCCGCTCCCCAAAAACGCGGTTTAGGAGGTCATCGAAAAGCGTGACGCCAGCGCGAGCGTGAACGAACAAGATTGGTTCGCTCACGGAGTTGAACCAATGTTGCTCATCGTCTCGGAGCGCATCGATGGCGCGCAATGTTCCCGCTTCTGCGTCCGTCACCTTAATGTTCGGTTCCTGGCGAGATAGTTGCAGACACCTTTCAAACCCAATCGACCGCCCAAGGCTCTTATCGAAGACCGGCACATCATTGTGAACTAGTGCCGCCTTCAGGAGCATCTCGAAGGAATGCTGGAGGCTTAGCAAGACGGCTGAGATGCGACCGTCGTCGTCAATGGCGTTGAAGGCGACCGTCATCCTCCTAAGCGAGGCAAGAGCCTTCCGCCTCAGCACACGTGTTGACTGCTTCACGCTGGCCTCCGATCACGCGGCGCTGATCGAATAGAAGCATGGAGGCGGGCTTGAGTCCACCGGTATGCACACTTTCGTACAACCATCGCGTAGGGAAGCCAGAGGAAGGCCCCGAAGACGAGAGGTCGGCTACCCCACCTTCCTCCGACCTGCGAAAACGCCTTGATTGCTGGGTCTCTGGAGCCGTGCGTCAGAGAAGCCCCCAGCGGGGATGCTGGGGGCTTCGCGGCCGTACATGCTGATCTGTGTGCCTCATGGCGCTTCGAGGAGGAACGGGCTTGTTGGTGCCAGCGAGAATCCACCTATGGGAGTCGCCGGCCGCGGCTTTCTGCAACGCGTAGCACCTGGCCCAAGGCTTCCGCGAGCTCTGCGGACGCCGCCCGGAGATCCACCGGGTCGGGCTCCGGGAAGCTGAGCAACTCTACGGCGTGGTCCAGTACCTCGACTGCCTGATCGAGACAGGTCGTTTCGAGGGTGTCGGCCAGACGAGACAGGCGGCTGCTGTCGTCGTCTGTGCTCAGAAAGCACGGCTTGCCGTCGGGGCCGGACCACGGGAGGAGCCGCAGTTCGTCGCGGGACGTCATCTGTCCGCCTCCCCTTCCTTGAGTGTCGGGCGGGTGGTGAAGACCGCGTCTGCGGCATCGCTGGGGAGGGCCAAGACCGCGGCTTCGATCACGCGGCCAGCGGAGTTGAGGGCGATGCGCGTGATGGTGAGGACCGTCCGCGTGGGGTTGATGCGGAGGGCGGTTGCCTCTTCCGGGGTGGGGAGGCGGGCGGTGACCGTCTCCTGGGTTTCCGTACGGTCCGTGCCGCGACCGCCGGGCCAGGAGGACGAGGCGAGTTGTGCGGTCGGTGCGAGGTCGCGAGGGATGTAGATGCGGGCCACGCTTCGCGGGGTCTCGCCCTCGTAGGTCGTGCAGTGGAACTCGGTCAAGGGAGTGTTGGACGGGACCTTCAAGAGGGTTCTGATGTGGCCGCGGGCCCGGATGTTGGTAGTGCGGATGGTGGTCTGGAAGTCGGGGGTGAACGGTATGCCGGCGCCGCCTGTGTAGGTGATGCGGCGGAGCGGAGCTCGGACGAAGTTGCCCTTGCCGTGGGTCTTCTCGATAAGTCCTTCGGCCTGGAGGAGGGCGAGGGCCTGGCGGATGGTAGGGGTGCTGACCTTGTAGTGGGTGGCCAGCTTGGGTTCCGAGGGGAGGCGGGCTCCGGGCTTGAGGTGACCGGTGGCGATCTGGGCGCGGAGGTCTTCGGCGATGGTGTCGCGCAGGGTCGGCACAGTCGTGGTCACCACCTTCTCTGGACTCGGAGGGCGACCAGGCGCGTGCGGGGGTGCATGGTCAGTTGCTCGCCCGTTTCGAAGAGGAGGCGCTTCGCACCGAGGGGGAGTTGGCGGAGGTCCGCCACTCGGCAGGGCTGGCCGCCAATCTGGATGACGTCGCCTCGCTGAACGTTGATCGAGCTGATCTCGATGGGGGCTACCACGGCGCCGGTCGGGGTCCAGGACTTCATTCCGTTTCCTCCGGGTGGTACGGGGTGGTCGCCAGCGTGTGGCAGGGGCAGGCGCATGCCTCGTAGATCACCGGGATGTCGACCGGGGCCGTTGCCGGGGAGGAGTGGGCACACTCGTGATGGGTGCCGATCTGGCACCGGGACGAGCGGTACGGGGTGGGCTTCGTGTGGGGCATCAGGCCGTCTCCGCCTGGGTGAGGTGGGGGCGCTCGGTGGTGGGGGCGAACCTACTGAGGCCGGGCGTGCTGGCGCCGTGGCCGATGGTCCGTCCCCGTGGGGTGGTGCGGCGTAAGGGCTTGTACGGACGGGCGGTTCGGGCAGCCGGCCGCGGTCTGGTCGAGTGGAGTGCGCGGCGGATACGGTTGCGCATGCTGATCAGCTCCCATCGCTGATGGCCGGGTCCCCGGACGTCGCGTGTCGCGGGGACCGCTTGTTCACGGCGGCCCAGAGGGTTCGGCCGCCCAGGCTGGTGGCGAGGAGACCGAAGCGGTCTGCCTGTGCCAGCACTTCCAGGACCTCCCGCCATGTCTCTGCGGGAAGGGTTTCCGGTACCTCCGCTTCGATCGACGTGTCTCTGGCGCGGGCCAGTACGCGTGTGGTGAGTCCGAGGGCGGACAACCGGGCGGCGAGGGCCTCCGCGCTTACTTCGGGAGCAGGCACAGGGCAGCCTCCGTTACCGGTGATCACTTTAAGTGAAGCTAGTTAACTAGATTAGAGCTAGTGGACTAGATTTTCCATATGCCTGAGCAGCCGCCATACCTCCGTATCGCCGACGAACTGCGGCGGCGGATCGCGGAGCACGAGTGGAGTCCTGGTGACCGGCTGCCCTCTCGGGCCCAGATCGGCCAGGAGTGCGGGGTGGGCGAGAACGTTGTTCGCCGTGCCCAGGAGCTGTTGATCTCCCAGGGTGTGCTGGAGGGGCGGGCTGGGTCCGGGACCTATGTGGCTGAGCCTCGGCAGCGGGTGCGGATGGTGCGGTCTGCGGCGCGCGAGCAGCCGGACGGGTCGCCGTTCCGGGCGGACATGAAGGCCGTCGGGCGGAACGGTGGCTGGGAGAGCCGGACCGATGCGAAGGTGCCCGCGCCGGCCGAGATCGCTGCACGGCTCGGGATCGGTGAGGGCGAGCTGTGCGTCCGGACCATGTACGAGTTCCTCGCCGACGGGCGGCCTGTGCAGCTGTCGACGAGCTGGGAACCGTACGACCTCACGGGTGGGACCCTTGTCGTTCTACCCGAGGGCGGGCCGCATGCCGGGGCCGGCGTCGTGAACCGGATGGCCGAGATCGGTGTCACCGTCAGCCATGCCGTCGAGCAGCCCGAGCCGCGGCAGGCCACCACCGAGGAGGCATCATTGCTGGGGATCCAGAAGGCCGCGCTCGTCACCCACATCCGGCGGACCTACTACAGCAACGAGGGTCGCCCCGTTGAGACCGCAGACATCATCGTGCCAGCCGCCCACTGCAAGATCGTCTACGAGATCCCCATTAACCGGGGCGGGTGAGACCGAGGCCAGATTCGGAGTTGAAGGCCCGGCGCGCAGAAGCTCATTGGAACGTGTCGCCATCACTGAACCTCTGTCGGATCATTCAAAAATCGGCGAGTCGAGGCAGAATTTATCTAGCGATTTACTCGGTTAACTCGGAGAGTCGAATCTGTGCCAGGGTTTCCCGCATCGTGATCCGATACATCGATTAGTAGGCGAAAAAGCCAGACCAGACGGAAGGATCTTACGGCGCCGAACGCAACCAAGTACTCCGCAATCCATCCTCCAAGTCCGATCTTGTCCTTGGTGTCTGACATCATGACAGCCAAGCACCCGAAGGAAACAAAAAGCATAGAAGTCAATAGCCCGACCCAGTTGCGGCGAAGGTGAACGCCGTAGGTCTGGCGAAGGATTGTCATCCTTTGGCCAGAACTGGTTGCGTATTGACTAATGGCGGCTGTGCCGAAACCGCCAACGATTGCCGCCACCGAAGCAACGGTCGCGTAGATACTCATGCGTTGATCCGCGTTATGGTCCGCAAAGATATGATGTCCTTGCGTTATCCCAAGCGTCCCGACAAATAGGCCGGCCAGCACAAAGTCGCCGATCGGGTGATGGCTCCACTGGTTGTAGATGTAGCCCTGTACTCGTCGCACCGCGCCCATGGCGCACCCCCTTCAGGCTCGGTTGGAGCCTAGGGCATGGCACTGACAGCGGCTCTCAGCTCAAGGTCATGCTCAGCGGCCGCTTGCATCACAGCCTGTACAGCCGCCTCAAACCAAGGCCCTGCTCCGCTTCCACGGGGCAGTGTCACCTGCTTGGAGGCTGTGATGTGGTCATTTACAAAATTGATCTTGTCTTCGACGATGCTGCCATCGGATGCCGACAGCATCACGTCAGCGATCGCCCGGTCGATCACGCCATGAGGGCCCACAAGGCTTCCAAAATCTGACAGAAACTCTTGAACGCTTGAATGCAGGCGCCGTTCTCCTCTCGCCCTTGCGGCACTTCGTGAAAGCCCCCGGCCTTTCGGAACCTTGATCGTCAGAGTGATCAGGGCGTCCGGATTCTGCTTATGGGCGTGACGCGCGAAATCCCCAAGACCCTCGACGGTAGTAGGGAACATCGATGTTGAAGCAGGGCGCAATCTCATTTCGAAGAGATTGACTGATTCTGCCTGCTTGAGCTTATCCCAGGCATTTTTTCCGATGAGGGGGATGATTGCTAGGTCTTCTTCGATTCCAGAATTCATCGCATTAAGCCATCGCTGCAGCGCTGTCGGTCTTGGGGCAGAGGAGCTTCCCTGGATTACGCCGATTACGTTCCCGTAAGGGAGAAAGCAAACGATAGTTGTGTCGACGACGCTGCGATTGCCGTCCAGTCGAAGGGAATCGATCTTTTGAGCCTCGTAGTCGATTTGCTGCAGATCTCCATCACGTAGGCGGGCCAGAACCAAGTGGCGCCCGTGTGAAGAATTGATCGGCTCTCCTACGTAAACATCGTCCTCGTGATTCATGTGACGTTCATGAACCGACAGTGCACCAAGGTTGTCCAGGACAAAAGACCAGTCAATGTGGTCGAACCGAAGGTTGCCTGCGTCCTTCGCGCGAACGACCTCATAGAAGGCGACTGTCTTCTTCCGCTGTCCACTCAACTCAGCCCCCCGGCATGCGTTGGTCATGTGCACCTGTCAGATGCTGGCAAGAGGATCAGTATGGCAACCGTAGGTGATGGGCCGTCAACCGGATCGCAAGATTCGACGTCCAGAGCGCGCAGCCGCCCAGCAGCCGCTTGGAGTTAGGTAGGAGCGGTCAGCAGAAGGTTCTCGCCATGACTGCCACCTGGAAGTGCAGTTGGAGTCGCGGCCCATACGCGGATGAGGCGGTGTCGAGCGGTGCATGCAACGGCTCTGACCTGAGGAAACGGTTTGATCTAGGTGGTCTTCGGAACCGGGTTAGGGAAGCCGAGGCATTCATTCCAAAGGGCAGTCTGCTGGCCAAAAAGCCTCAGGACCTCCACGATGGCCGTCATGGACCGGTTGCAGGGCAGTGCTTGGCAGTACGTGGCGGAGGTGCTCCGCCCTGAGGATCTTCCGATGATCGCTGCGCACGCGCTAGTTGACGGGCACGACTCTCCTGCTCTGCGCGAGCTGGCCGGCCTGCCTCGCCGGAGCGATGCGACCGAGGTCCGCGAGCTGTACGTCCAGGCGCTGAGCGAGCTCGACGTGCCGCTTCCTGACGAGGAGACGGCCGGCCGACGCCTCCTCGTGAGCCTCGCGCTCAGTCTCGTGCGTGGCGTGCTGAGTCCCAAGGAAGTGGGCGACGGCCTGTCGATGACCGTCACGGCACGCACCCAGGAGGAGACGCAGTTCCTCTCTGTTGCAGCGAAGTACAGCGAATGGATGGAACCGGACGATCTCCCGGCATGGGAACGCGAGCTACAAGCGGCAGCCCAGTCGTTGGCGGCTTCTACCGATCTTGGTGCTGGCATCCGCGTACCAGCTTCGCGGCACGACTGACCCCCTGGCCTCGGCGTGCTCGTGCCAGATCCGTGCCAGATCTAGCGGTCAACCACGGACACCCGGAGCCCGTCGCGGGGCACATGCCCGTTGAGAGACTCGTCGCCTGGCACGCGCGATGACCAGCGAGGACGTATTCACGCGCGGCGCCAGGCTTACAAAGCAGATGTCGGCGGTTCGAAACCGTCCGCGCCCACCAGCAGAAAGGCCCCCAGTCGATCTTGGCTGGGGGCCTTTAGCGTCTTCATCTGACGCTACAGGGTGTGATCAGGGGCGATGGCGGAGGGAGTCTTCGATACGGGAGAGTGGCTCCGGGAGGCGGCGGCGGAGGGGTCCGGGGCGGGGCGCGAAGGCGGGGACGGCTTCTGGGCGCTGGTTCGTGTGGGACACGGCTTGGTGCTCGATGACTGTTGCCGTGCGCGCCGTCTGACGTACGGCAGCCGTCCGGTTGGTCAGGAGGTCTCGCCCTGGGTGGCGTGGGCGGTCGTGTCCCTGCCGCAGAGCGCTCGGTGGTAGCGAAGGTGCGCTTCGTCGAGTGGGTGGGCGGGGTGCTTGTGGAGCGGGCCTATGGGGGTGTCGTTCGCGGTCGAGCGAACGGTTCCTTCGGTGTCGATGTAGATCGCCAGGGTGTCGAACTGAACGTGGTGATTCGGGCAGAGAACGAGCAGGTTGGCTTGTTCGTCCGGGCCGTTGTGGGGGCGGCCGAGGCCACGGATGTGGGCGGCCTCGCTGTAGGTGCCGAAGCGGGTCTGCAGCTGGAGGGCGCACACCTGACAGCGGTCACCGTGCAGCTTCTTCACCTTGGCCGTCAGGGCGGTGTCGCGGATGACGCGGGAGGAAGTGACTGTGCGGCGTGCGGCAGGAACCGTTTCCCCCGCGTACACCTCTCCGGGGTCCTCGATGCCGCCGGCGCTTTCGTAGCCGGCCAGGCCCAGCCTCCCCAGCAGGGCGTGTTGATCTATGTCTGCCAGGTAGGTCTCCCGCAGGACAGCCACCGCCTGAGACCGGACGAAGGGGTCTCCCAGCAGCCGCGCGACCTGCTCGGTCACCCCTCCTTCGGGGTTGAGCCTGTCGAACGCGGCGGCGTGGGCCACGGCGTCCAGCTCGGGTGGGAGGCCCTGGACATCCCACAGTTGGCTCGTCTGCAGGTGCACGAACGGGTACTCGGGGGTGACGGAGGATTCGGGAAGGCCGAACTCTGCCAGCAGGCTGCCCACTTCCTCGCGGAACTCTCGCCAAGGTGCGAGGTGAGGCCTGCCCGTGGCCACTCGGGAGATGCCCCACAGCAGGGCCAACGGCTTGTGCCTGCTCCGCCGACCGTTCTTCTTGTGGACCCGGAGGTTCCTCAATCTGTCCATGAGGACGCTCACCAGGAGCTCGGCGGACGATTCGGTCGGTGTGCGGGAGGCCGAACCGGAGGCGCCCGGTGCGCGGGGTGCGGGAAGCGGCGGCGGGAGTTCCCGGCCACTCTCGGGCGACTGCCGGACCGATTCCCTGTCCCTGGGAAGGCGAACGGCCCGACGCCGAACCTCGGGCATCGCGGCATGCCCCCGCTCCACCCACCGGCGCCAGGAACGGGGAGCGAGCTTGAGCGCGTCCGCGGTCGAGAGCTCAGGGTTGCCCCGAGCCTCGATCCAAGCCCAGTCGACCCGATCGTCCTCTGCGCTCAGATCCAGGACGGACAGTTCGTATCGATAGTTCGGGAAGGCGGTTCCCTTCGCCTGCTGCTCGATCTGCTCGGCGTGGTCGATCACCGCCACGCCGCAGAACTCGACGTATCCCTTGGGGGTCTTGTTGCGCGAGACCGCGGCGAACACCAGCAGTGGTACGGCCAGTGCACGCTGCTCCGCAGTGCGCCCCTGGTGTTCCCCCAACGCCTCCAGCAGTACCGCATTGCCTTGTGTGGTGCCCACCGGCACCGTGTGGTCGACCCGATGGTCGCCGAAATAGAGGATTCGGCCGTTGTCCAGGTCGAACACATCGTGCCAGGGCGTTTCAGCCGTTCCGGCCTTCCACGGGCTTGAACGGATCAGGATGCACGGACGGCGCAGCCCTCCAGGCGCCTTGATCTTGGCCATCGGGTTGATGCCCTTGCTGAGCTGGATCTGAGCGAGCCTCTCCGAGGCTGTGACGTGGTGGATGTTCGGGTGACCGTCGATGAACGCCACCTCGGGATCTCTGTTTCGAGCAGATCGAAACACGTCCCCGACACGCAACAGGCTTCCCACCGGTCCTCCCCTCATGGCACTGCTCATGGCACTGCCCTTACCCCGTCTCCTCGATCTTGCCAGGTCCGCGAGGCCACGGGCCCTGCAGCTCGAGTGGTGCTCGCCTCAGAGTCGTAGGTGCGGCCAACCGTCTCTGTTGGAGTAGCTCTCGAAGCAGTGGCGCGTCGTGCGGTCCCACTCCTTGCCGGTGGCCAGCTCGTACGCCTCGTCCGGGATGTACAGGAGCCATTCGCCGTCGTACTCGGTGGAGGTGTACGGAGCGAACTTGTCCGTGTCAGAGAAGACGCTTTCCCACGCGGCCCGGCCGGCGGCGACGACCGCGCATCGGGCGTACAGGAACACGTCGGACGACTGCGGGAAGGGGCTGCCGTCCCGGAGCGTCATGTCGATCACCGGCAGGGTGCCGAACTTCTCCGGGTCCAGACGGTAGAGCGCCTCGGCGTGCCGTTCCGCGAAGCCGACGATGTCGGAGATGGGGCGGCGGCTCAGCTCCTCAGCGAGGCGATGGCAGTTCTCTTCAGTGGCTTCGCCGTTCAGGGTGGCTATCAGTGCCCAGAAGTCGGCCCATGTCATTCTCACGGGCGCAGGATGCCAGGGAGGTCTGACATGCCTGGGGGGCGACTACTGCCAAGTGCCCGATTGTGCACGCGCGGTGCAGATGTCCCCCAGAGGCCGTGCTGAGGGCGACGGACTCGGCGGCTGGAGGCGTTCGAGGCGGAGTTGCGGGGTCTCGTGATCCTTCCGACGGGGAGGTCTTCCGGGCCGTCGAAAGGGTCGTTCTCGCGCTCAACGCTGTCGACCGGGATCCGGTCCACACGGGAGCCGGCTTCTGCATCGCGGGACGCGAGCAGCTTGGCGAGTACGTTGACCTCACCCTGGGCGAGTACGGCGGGGACGTCGCTGCTCTGCTGGCGCGGAAGGGCATCGTCCGAGCCGGGATCACCGACGCCTGGCGCGACTGGTGACCGCGCTGAGGCGGGGGATCCTGACCTCCAGATCTGACATCGACGGGACCGGACATGGGCGGTGCCAGGCGGCCGGTGGCGGTGGAGTGGTGTCAGGTCGGGGCCGGGTCGACCTGTCCGCCGGCCCTTCCTGATCTGCTCGTCGACGAGGGCGGCGATGGTGAGGGCACGCCCATTCACCAGGTGCTGAGAGAAACCACGAGGGCCGGCCGGTGGAGATGGCGGACATTCTCGTCCCTGCCTTCCTGCGCGAGATCATCTACGGGATCCCCATCGATTCGGTGACGGGGTTGCGATCCACTCGGGAGGGGCGCGAATGGTGGGTGATCTTCAGTTCAGCTGGGAGCTGGGCGGTGCGGGGTGGGCCACGTGTCGGATTGCCGACGGCAATGCGGAACATCGGGCTCATGTCGGCTACTGCACGGACGCCCTCGCCGACTTGTTGTATGCCGTGACGGGGCTGTACGGAGGCACGACCGATCAGCGTGCCTCGTTCGACCTCGAACCCGTGGAGATGAGGTGGCTGCTCCGGCGCCAGGGAGCGGATGTGTCCATCACCGTCTTCGAGTTCCCGGACGGGGCGACGAGTTGGGGCTCGCCCGACGAGACGGGCGGCACTCTTGCCTGGAGCTCGACCCAGCCCCGTAGCGTGCTGGGCCACAAGGTGATGGAAGCGGCCGTGACAGTACTGCGGAAGCATGGTGAGGACGGGTACCTGGAGAAGTGGATGCGACATGCCTTCCCCGTCGCCGCTCTGCAGGACCTTCAGCGGCTGCACCGGCGAGATGACCACTGCCCGCACGAGCGGTGCCGGAACGACTTTGAGAGCTGACATCCCGCGCGAGGTTCAGCGGCACAACCCCATGATGATGTCGTCGAAGTCGGGGAACACTCCTGTGTGACTTCCGCGATGATCGCCGGAGCCGATGCCCGCCGGTCGGGAGCGTGCCGCTCCGCGATGGCGGTCCTCGCTCACCCGGGCAGCCCAGTCTGGCTCGGGTTCGTAGAAGGCGGCCGCCTCCCATGGGCCGCAGCCGTCGGCGAGCGGCCACAGGAAAGCGCCCGGGGCGCGGGTGATGACGCCGGTCTCTGTATGGCTGCAGATGCTGCGTCGGGGGTGGGTGTCCCCGGTCGCGGTCGCGGTTGTGGTTGTGGTTGTGGTCGGGGTGGTCGCATCAGCCGCATCATGGGGCCATGACTTTCGGAAGTGGCCCGGTTCCGGGTGAGAGCACGCGTGTGACGGGAGCCGCTGAGGGCGGGGCACTTGCCTTCTCCTGGGAGGCCGATGCCCGGATCGAGGTGCGGGACCTCGGCGGTGAGGTGGTCATCGAGGGGAACGCGGCGGGGCTCAGGACACTCGCCGGGCACCTCCTGACACTGGCCGGAGAGGACGTTCCGAGCGGGTCCCATCTGCACTTGGAGGACGGCAACGGGCTGGAGGGCGGGT
This sequence comes from Streptomyces sp. NPDC007945, assembly GCF_042958885.1. Lineage (NCBI taxonomy): Bacteria > Bacillati > Actinomycetota > Actinomycetes > Kitasatosporales > Streptomycetaceae > Streptomyces > Streptomyces sp. NPDC007945. The sequence goes on along the minus strand of NZ_JBIBJV010000001.1, from coordinate 562,158 downwards.
CCGTCGGCCTCGTGCTGGAGCGCGACGACGGCGAGTGAGACGAAGGAACGGTTCGACGCGGGTGGCGGTGTCGTGGTGCGGCGGGGCGCCGAATTGACGGGGGTGTGGGAGGTCGGTGTACTCGCGGGATGATTGATGTGGGGGACGCTCCCGAAGCGGGGGCCGTCGGTGGGGACATGACGGCGGAGAAGTACATCGGGACGCGGGTGGCGGAGTATCAGGAGTGGTACGACGTCAAGGCCGCGCGGATGAAGGCGATGCACCTGCGGATGCGGACGGTGTCCGTCGTGGGTGGGGCGCTGGTGCCGGTGTTCGTGAATCTGGAGGCCGGATTCGCGCGGGTGACCGCGACCGTGCTGAGTGTGGTCGTGGTGGCCGCGGTGTCGTTGGAGAGCGTCTACCGGTACCGGGAGCAGTGGAAGAACTACCGGTCCACCGAGCAGTTCCTCGGGCACGAGCTGGTCTACTTCGAGGCACGGGTCGGGCCGTATCGGGAGCTGTCGAAGCGGGAGGCGTTCGCGCTGTTCGTGGCGAGGGTGGAGAAGGCCATCGCCAATGAGAACGCCGCCACCCTGAACGTGATGACGCTGGGCGGGCAGGTCGGCGGGGAGGCGGAGGGGAGGGCCCCCGCCGCGGTGCCCGTCGCTCGGGAGGGGTAGGCGTCGGGGGGATGGGGGGTGGGGGCCTCGGGTGCCGGGTCCCCGGTGTCGGGTGCCCGTTATCGGGTGTCGGCGGGTGTCGGGGGTTTCGGGAGGTGGGCCTCGGGCGCTGCTGTCGGGCGTTGCGTGTGGGGGCTCGGGAGTGGGGCTTCTGACCTCCGGCGTGTTGGCTCGCGCCTCGCGTCTCGGGTCTCGCGCCTGGGTCTCAGGCGTCGAAGTCGTATTCCAGGATGTAGGACGAGGCGTCCAGGGTCATTTCGTTGAGTTCGACCGGGCGGCCCGGTTCCGTGAACGCCGTGCGGCCGATGAGGACGACCGGGGTGCCCGGGGGGAGGGTCAGGCGGGTGGTCTCCTCGGCCGTCGGCATGCGGCAGCGGATCTCCTCGCGGAAGCGGACCGGGCGGTGGCCCAGCTCGGCCAGGCGGGCGTACGTGCCGCCCGGGCCCGTGTCGGGACGGGTCACCGCCGTGTCGCGGACCAGCTCGGCGGAGAGGTACGAGACCGAGAGCAGCACCGGCTTCCCGTCGAGGACGAAGCGGCGGCTGCGGACGCACACAGGGGCCTCCGCCGGCAGGCCGAGCGCCGCGGCGACCCGCGGTCCCGCCTCCTCCTCCGACACCGTGATCCGGTCCACGACCAGGTCCCGGTTCTCCACCTCCGCCGCCCACACCGAACGCCCGCCCACCCAGCCGTCCGACGCGAGGCGCGGGATGCCCCTGCGGCGCAGCGGGCGGAAGGCGCGGACGAAGACGCCGGCGCCCTTGCGGGCCTCCGTCAGGCCCTCGCCGCGGAGGACCGCGAGGGCCTGACGGGCGGTCATCCGGGCCACCTCGTACGTGGACATGAGGTCGTTCTCGCCGGGGAGCCGGTCGCCCGGGGCGAAGGCGCCGGACTGGATCGCTGTTCTCAACTCATCCGCGATGCGCTGGTACTTGGGGCGACGAGTACTGTCCTGGTCGGTCACGAGTGGACCACTCCCTTCGTCTGCGGGACACCCTAAGGGCGCCCCGCGGCCAGGGTGCACACGCGTGCGCCGTCCGCCCTCGTGATCCATCCATCGGGGGACATCTCTAGAGATACGTTGACAGGGCGGGGTCTCCGCGTTTCCCTTGGTGTCCCCATCGAGCGATCGGGACCGGGACGGAGGGGTGGCGTGCATCCTGTGCCCGAGGTCGGCGACCTCGTCCGCGACACCGCCACGGGGCGGGTCGGCTTCTTCGTGCGGAGCGCTTCCGGGCGTTTCCTCATCCGCGCCGTCCACGGCGGACCCGACGCCGAGTGGGAGGCCGAGCCCCGCGACGTCCAGCTCGCCACGCCCCTCCGCGAGCTCCGCGCCCGCGCCGCCGAGCTGAACGCGCGCAGCCGACGGGGGCTGAACTGACCCCATGACGGTGGGGAGTGCACTGCCCCCCCCGGTGGGGAGTGCGCTGCCCCCCGGCGGGGAGGGAGCGGGCCCCCTGGCGGGGAGGGCGCTGAGCCCTCGCGAGGTGGGGGAGGGCCGACGGCGGCCGCCCCTGGACCCTGCCGGGCAGTGGCCCGGCTCTGCCCGGTGGTGACAGGGGCCTACGCGGCCGTGCGGATGGCCGGATTCTGTCGGTCGGGGGCTTCTCGGTGCCCCGCGAGCCGTTCCGGCTCCCCGGCCGCTGTCGGCGGGGCGGGCCACACTGGAGGCATGTGCCGCAGCATCAAGACGCTCCGTCCGCCCGTCCTGCCCCACGAGGCCACCCAGGACGACATCCGCGCCGCCGCGCTCCAGTACGTCCGCAAGGTCTCCGGCTTCCGCGCGCCCGCCGCGCACAACCGGGAGGTCTTCGACCGGGCCGTCGACGAGATCGCCGACGCCACCGCCCGGCTCCTCGCCACCCTGGAGGTGAGAGGAGCGCGCCACGACGCCGTCAGGACGCCGGAGCCGGAGCCGCGCCCGGGCGCCGTATGAGATAACCGGCCAGTCCGCCTGCGAGCAGCAGCGCCAGGGTCGACACCCCCGCGCTGAACCACGTCGCGCCCAGCCACTGGCCGCCCAGGTAGCCGAGGCCCACGCTGTACGACGCCCAGATCACCGCCGCCAGGGCCGACCAGGGCAGGAACTCCTCGGGGCGCCGCCGTGCCGCGCCCGCGCCGAAGGAGACGACCGAGCGGCCGGCCGGGGCGAAGCGGGCGAGGACCACGATCAGCCCGCCGCCCCGCGCCAGGGCGGTGCCGAGACGTTCCCGCGCCACGCTCAGGCGGCGCGAGCGGGCTATCGCCCGGTCCATGCGGGGGCCGCCGCGCAGGGCGAGCCGGTACGCGAGGAAGTCGCCGAGCGCCGAAGCCGCCGCCGCGGTCAGCAGCAGCGGCAGCAGCGAGGGGACGTCCGCCGGCGCGGTCGCGGAGCCGAGGGCGGCGGAGGCGGCGGTGGCGGCGGAGATCACGAGGAAGCCGCTCGGCAGCACGGGAAGGAAGACGTCGAGCAGGATCGACGTCGCCACCACCGGATAGATCCATGGGCCCGCGGTCAGTGACCTCAGCGAGCCCATGCTGTCGAGCAGATTCACAGGGCCAGAGCCTACGCGCCGCCGCCCGGACCCCCGCCGGGTGGGTACCGGCGGGAGCCCGGGCGGGACGGGCGCCCCGGTGAGGTGGGAGCCCATGCGGGACGCCAGCCCGGGCGGGATGCCAGCCCGGGCGGGATGCCAGCCCGGGCGGGATGCCAGCCCGGGCGGGATGCCAGCCCGGGTGGAGCGGTTGAGCGGTGGAGCTGTGGGACGGTGGAGCTGTGGGGCGGCGGAGCCATCGCTCGTGGGGGCGAGTGGCCGCTTTCAGCGTGCCGCCTCGTGCGCGGAGGCAGGGAGCCGGCCTCCGGCATGAGCCCGACGAGCCGCCTCCGACGTGGACCGGCGAGCCGCCAGCGACGTGGACTGGCAAGCCGCCTCCGACGTAGACCGGCGAGCCGCGCCCCCCCTCTGGGGACAGGGAGCCGCCTCCGGCATGAGCCCGGCGAGCCGCCTCAGCCGTGGGGCGGATGGGCCGGTAGTCCTGCGGGCCAGGTGGAGCGGTGGGGCTCCGTGGGAGAGGGGTGCCGCCGCGGAAGGGGCCGGGCGGCGGTCCTCAGGCCGCGACCGGCGTGCTCTGCTTGTCCGTGCCCCGGCCGGGCTCCCCGGCGCTGGAGCCGTTCGCGCCCTTGCCGCCGAAGAGGCCGTCCAGTGCGAGGGCGCCCGGGCCGGTGAAGATCAGCAGGGCGAAGGCCCAGCAGAAGAGCGCGGCGGTCTCGCCGTGGTTCTGGAGCGGGAAGAGGGCCTCGGGCTGGTGGGCCCAGAAGTACGCGTACGCCATCGAGCCCGAGGAGACGAGGGCCGCGCCGCGCGTGCCGAGGCCGACGAGGACCAGGCCGCCGCCGACGAGCTGGATGACCGCCGCGTACCAGCCGGGCCACGTGCCGGCGGGGATGGTGCCGCCGCCCACCGCGCCGCCGAGGACGCCGAAGAGCGAGGCGGCGCCGTGGCAGGCGAAGAGGAGACCGATGACGATGCGGAAGAGACCGAGCGCGTAGGGCTGCGCCCGGTCGAGGCGGTGCGTGAGGGTGCTCATGGCGGGGGAACTCCTTCGGCCTGGCCCACCCCGGGAGGGGCGGACGTGGGGGACGGAAACCGAACGGCCGCCAGGTTAGGCATCCCTCAGTAGTACTTGCAAGTTCAAATATATTTCGCCGAGGGGCCGTGGGGGCGCGCCTGCGGTCAGGGTTCCGCAGGTCTGGACCACAGGCGCGCCGAATTCACGCCGTTTTCGCGCCGGCGCTTCCGTTCCGGCCCACGGTGTGTCAGGAGGGGTGTGATCAGCAGGCGTTGAGGACCGACTGGAGGGCGCTCTTCTCCGCCGAGTCGACGCTGAGGTTGTAGTGGTACTTCACGTGGACCCAGGCGCGGGCGTAGGTGCAGCGGTACGCGGTGCGCGGCGGCAGCCACTCGGCCGGGTCGAGGTCGCTCTTGGCCTGGTTGACGTTGTCGGTGACGGCTATGAGCTGCGGCCGGGTGAGGTCGTTGGCGAAGCCCTGGCGCTGGGCGGTGGTCCACGAGTTGGCGCCCGAGCGCCAGGCCTCGGCGAGCGCGACGACGTGGTCGATGTCGAGGTCGGAGGCGACCGTCCAGGTGGCGCCGTCGTACTCCGAGTACCAGCTGCCGCTGATCGAGGCGCAGGAGGAGTCGGTGACGACGTTCGAGCCGTCGCGCTTGAGGACGGTCTCGCGGGTGTTGCAGGCGCCGGACTGGGTGATCCAGTGCGGGAAGAGGTCGCGGCTGTAGCCGGTGAGGGAACCTTCCGCCTTGACCGTGAGGGAGGCCAGGTAGGCGCGGGCGGTGGTGGCGCTGACCGGGGTCGGCATCGCGGCCTGAGCGGAGGGCGCGGTGGTGACGAGGCCGGTGAGGACGAGGGCGGCGGAGGAGGCGAGTACGGCGGCTCGACGCGCGTAGACCTTGCCGATGGGCATGGGGGACTCCCTTGATTCGGTGGGACCTCGGCGGGTGGCCGGTCCCGTGCGGTACCGGGCGACGGCCCGGTCATCGTGTCGGCGCGAGGTTTCGCCGGGGGGTGCGCCAGGTAACAGAGTGGCGACATGGACACGTCACATCAAGGGGTGTGGCACTTCCTGACGGAGTGACAGATTCCGCCGGTGGGCGAGGCGGAGGGGATTCGTCCACGAAAACGCCACCGCGCGCGGCCGGATCGTCCGGCCGCGCGCGGTGGCGTGCGAGGTGAGTGCGGTGGCGCGTGCGTGACGCGTGACGCGTGACGTTGCGAATCACGCGTTATGCGTTACGCGTGACGCATTGCGGCGGTGTGAGTGCTGCGCGGGACGTGGCACGTGACGCGCGGTGAGGCGACGGTGTGCCGTCGCGCGGACCGCCGGCGCGCGGTGGGCGCGTGGCGCGCCGCCCTGCCTGTCGCCCGAGACGCGAGTCGCCTGTGCCGGCGTCTCGCGTCTGCCGCTGCCGCTGTTCGAGGGTGGTCTCCGCGAGGTGGGCGGGCCGCGGTCTCGGGAGGGCGGGGGATTACTCCGGTACGACTCCGAGGGTCATCGTCCCGTCCCCGTTCGCGTCCAGTCGCAGGCGGGTCAGATCCGGCACGTACAGGTCCGGCGCGTAGGCCGCCGCGCGGGGGCCCACGCCCACCACGCGCATCCCGGCCGCCTTCGCCGCCCGGATGCCGGCCTCGGAGTCCTCGAAGGCCACGCACTCCGCCGCCGCCGTGCCCAGCTCGGCGGCGCCCTTGAGGAAGCCCTCCGGGTCCGGCTTGCTCGCGCCGACCAGCTCGGCGGTCACCCGGGTCGCCGGCATCCGCAGGCCCGCCGCGCCCATCCGGGCCTGGGCGAGGGCCTCGTCCGCCGAGGTCACCAGGGCGTGCGGGAAGTCCGTGATCGCGTCCATGAAGGCGGGGGCGCCGGCCACCGGCACGACGCCGTCGACGTCGGCGGTCTCCTCGGCGAGCATCACGGCGTTGTCCGCGTGGTTCTCGGCCATCGGCCGGTCGGGGAGGAGGAGCGCCATCGTGGCGTAGCCCTGGCGCCCGTGCACCACCTTCATCACCTCGTCGGCGTCGAGCCCCTGCCGGTCCGCCCAGCGGCGCCAGCAGCGTTCCACGACGGCGTCCGAGTTGACCAGGGTGCCGTCCATGTCGAGCAGGAGGGCGCGGGCGGTGAGCGGTGCCGGGGTGGCGGCCATGGGGTCTCCAGAGGGGTGGTGCGGAGAACGAAGTGGTCCCGCCCGCCGGTCAGGGAGTACGGGCGGGGCCACTTTGTTTCTTCACGATACAAAACCGTGGACCCTCTTGGCCACTCGGCCCCGTTCCGCCCCCTGACGACTGTCGACCCCTGGTCGTCGTACCGCTCCCTCAGTCGTAGTACTGCTCCGTGGCCCGCTCCAGTTCGCGGCGGGTGTGGGGTCCGTAGACGCCCTCCGGGTCCTTCAGCCGCCAGAACCGGTGCTGGTACTCCACGAGCGCCTCGCGCAGGCCCTCGTCGAAGATCCCGTCGGGCTCCTCCAGGTACACCCACAGGAGCCGCAGCCGCGTCTGCAGCTCCGCCACCTCCGGGCCCGTGTCGCCGAGCCGCAGCGTCGCCCCCTCGGGCGCGTCCGTGGCGGTGGCGGTGGGGCTCGGCGACGCCGTCGTCGGGGCGGCGGAGGTCGCGGGGGCCGTCGTCGGCACCGCGGAGGGCGCCATCGCGCCACCCGACGCGGACGGCGAGCCGGTCGGCGCCGGAGCGGTCGTCCGCGAGGCGGAGGCGGACGGGGACGCCGAGGCCGTCGGGGACGACGAACTCGGCGAGGGGGTCCGCGAGGGGGTCCGGCTCGGCGTGGGGCTCTCCGAGGACGGGGACGGTTCCTCCGACACGGCGAGGTTCAGGGACGCGCTCGTGGTCACCTCGGGGACGATCGCCCGGTCCACGGGCTCCTCGCCGCCGAACACCCCCGCGGCCAGCGCGGCCGTGCCGACCACGGCCGCCGCCGCGACGCCCGCGACCAGAACGCCGCCCCGCCCCCGGCGCGACCGCTCCTGTCGCGCCCCGGCCGCCCCTGGACCGCCGGGCGCCCCGGCGGTCCAGGAGTCGCTGGCGCCCCCGTCCCCGCCGAGCAGCAATGGCATGGTCTCGTCGGCCCGGCCTCCGGAGCCGTACGGGGGAGCGGGAGAGAAGCCGTCGTCGTACGCCCCGTACCCCTCGTGGCCGCCGCCCGGTCCCACCCGTACCGCCGTGAGTCGCGCCGTCGGCGGGTCGCCCGCGTCGTCGGGCGCGTCCAGCGTCACGTACGGCCTGATCCGGAGCGGGTCGAAGTCCTCCGTCGCCGCCGCCTCCGCCGTACGGGCGCAGGCGCAGCCCGGTCTCCGACCACCGCAATCAGGACATGCCTGTCCGGTCATGATGTATCCCCTCCCCAACGCAACTGGCAGTGATTATGCAGGCGGCCCCCCGCGCCCGGGTGAACACGTGTGCCCCTCCGCAGGCCATATCCAGACATTCGACTCAGGATGGAGAACACACCCGACGCACGGACACGCACGCAGACGCGTCGCGGCGCACGCACACGCGTCGCGACGCGCGGGGAGACGGAGACGCCCATGGCCCAGGAGATGCCCGCGGACCAGGAGACGAGCCCGCCCGGCGAGGCGCAGAGCCACCGCACCGTCCTCGTCGCCATCGGCGCGCTGCTGCTCGGCATGCTGCTCGCCGCGCTCGACCAGACGATCGTCTCCACGGCCCTGCCCACGATCGTCAGCGAGCTCGGCGGCATGGAGCACCTCTCCTGGGTGGTCACCGCCTACATGCTGGCCTCCACGGCCGCGACCCCCCTCTGGGGCAAGCTCGGCGACCAGTACGGGCGGAAGAAGCTCTTCCAGGGCGCGATCGTCCTCTTCCTCATCGGCTCCGCGCTGTGCGGCATCGCCCAGAACATGCCGCAGCTCATCGCCTTCCGCGCGGTCCAGGGCCTCGGCGGCGGCGGGCTCATGGTGCTGTCGATGGCGATCGTCGGCGACCTCGTGTCCCCCCGGGAACGCGGCAAGTACCAGGGCCTCTTCGGCGCCGTCTTCGGCGCCACCAGCGTCCTCGGCCCGCTCCTCGGCGGGCTCTTCACCGAGCACCTCTCCTGGCGCTGGGTCTTCTACATCAACCTCCCCATCGGCGTCGTCGCCCTCTTCGTCATCGCCGCCGTCCTCCACATCCCGGTCCGCTCCACCCGCCACACCATCGACTACCTCGGCACCTTCCTCATCGCCTCCGTCGCCACCTGCCTCGTCCTCGTCGCCTCCCTCGGCGGCACCACCTGGGACTGGGGCTCGCCGCAGATCATCGGGCTCGCGCTGCTCGGCGCCGTCCTGCTCGTCTGGTTCGTGCGCGTCGAGCGGCGCGCCGCCGAGCCCGTCCTGCCGCTGGGGCTCTTCCGGATCCGGACCTTCACCCTGGTCTCGATCATCAGCTTCGTCGTCGGCTTCGCGATGTTCGGCGCGATGACCTACCTGCCGACCTTCCTCCAGATCGTGCAGGGCGTCAGCCCCACCATGTCCGGCGTCCACATGCTGCCGATGGTCGCCGGCATGCTGCTGACCTCCACCGCGTCCGGGCAGATCGTGTCGCGGACCGGCCGCTGGAAGGTCTTCCCGGTCGCCGGCACCGCCGTCACCGCGCTCGGCCTGCTCCTCCTCCACCGGCTGACCGAGACCAGCTCCACCTGGCAGATGAGCGTCTACTTCTTCGTCTTCGGCGCCGGACTCGGCCTCGTCATGCAGGTCCTCGTCCTCGTCGTGCAGAACGCCGTCGGGTACGAGGACCTGGGCGTCGCCACGTCCGGGGCGACCTTCTTCCGCTCCATCGGCGCGTCCTTCGGCGTCGCCGTCTTCGGCACCGTCTTCACCAGCCGGCTCACCCACAAGCTGGAGGACGTCTTCGCCCGGGCCGCGCAGGCCGGCACGGAGCTGCCGCCCGGCCTCGGACCCGACGGGGTCGCCGCCGACCCGCGCGCCATCGGCCGGCTCCCCGAGACACTGCGGCCCGAGGTCCTCCACGCGTACGCCACCTCCATCACGGACGTCTTCCTGTACGCCGCCCCCGTCGTCCTGGTCGCCTTCGTCGTTGCCTGCCTCCTCAAGGAGGACCCGCTGCGCGCCTCCGTGACCGCGCCCGACACCAGCCAGACCCTCGCCTCCAACCCGGTCGAGCGCTCCTCCTACGAGGAGGCCGCCCGCGCGCTCTCCGTCCTCGGCTCCCGCGAGGGCCGCAAGGAGGTCTACGAGAGGATCACCGCCCGCGCCGGGCTCGACCTGCGGCCCGCCTCCAGCTGGCTGCTGCTGCGCATCCGCCGGCACGGCGCCGTCGAACCGGCCCGGCTCGCCCAGACCGTGCCGGTGCCGCTCCGGGTCGTCTCCGAGGCCGCCCGCGAGGTCGAGGAGCGGCGGCTCGCCCGTCGCGAGGGGCTCCGCCTCGTCCTCACCGAGGACGGCGCCGCCACCGCCGCCCGCCTCGCCCGGGCCCGCGAGGAGGCACTCGCCGAACTCCTCGGCGACTGGTGGGGACCCGACCGCCCGACGGACCTGGTGCACCTGGTCGAGGAGCTCAACGCGGAGCTCTGCGGCTCCGACGCGGAACACCCTCGCGCGCCGCGACCGCCCAGGGACCACCGCGCCTGACGGCGGCTCAACCGGCTCGGTACCCTGTCCAGCCGAAGATCGACTTCGAGTCACAGGGGGACGGACAGAATGAGCAGTCACGAGCCGGGACAGAACTGGCCGCCACAGCCGGGACACGCCCCGGGACAGCACCCGGCCGGACCCGCGTACGGCATCGGCCACCCGGCTCCGCCGACCCGCACGCCGTCGCACCGCGGCGCCTGGATCGGCGCGGCCGCCACGCTGGCGGCGGCCGTGATCGGCGTCGTCGGCACGTATCTGGTGAGCGGCAACGGCAAGGGAACCGGCCCGGTGGCCGCGCCCGCCCCGGCGCCGACCACCGCGAGCCCGGCGGCGGACGACGCGCCGACACCGGACGCCACCCCCGGCGCGGACACCACGCCGACCACGGACGCCGCCCCCGCCGCCGGCCCCGGCCAGGAGACGGCCTCGGCGGCCCCGACCGGGCCCGCGCCCGGCACCGTCCACTGGCAGGGCACCCTCGTCATCACGTACGTGGAGGACAAGGACCTCGACGCGGCACCGCCCGTCATGTCCGAGATCAACAGCGACAACGACTTCGCCGTCTACCCGTTCGGCGACCACATGCTGCGCCCCGACAACGGCGCCAAGGCCCTCGTGTGGAAGGGCGCGAAGGCGCCGACCTACGCGGACTGCGCGGGCGTCGTCGGCACGCAGGCCACCTCGAACGACATCCGCATCAAGACCGGCCTCACCGTCTGCGGCCGCACCGGCGAGGGCCGGCTCGTCCGGATGACCGTCAAGGAGACGGCCGGCCTGGCCGGCGACACGAACGCCACCTTCGACGTCGTCGTCTGGGCGGGCGAACCGGCCTGACCGGTCTCAGAGCTCCTTGCCGTACCAGATCTCCATGTACGGCCCCGTGCAGTACGCCGGGATCTCCCCGTACCCGTGCCGCACGTACAGCGCCCGCGCCTCGACCAGGTCGAGGCGGGTGTTGAGGACCACGCGGCGGGCGCCGAGCGCGCGGGCGGCCTCCTCCAGGCCGCCCAGGAGCAGGTCGGCGCCGCCGAGCCCGCGGAAGGCGGGGCGGATGAACACCCGGGTCAGCTCGGCCCGGTCGGCGTCGAGGAGGACCAGGCCGCCGCACGCGGCGGCCTTCCCTTCGTACCGCCCGACCAGGAACGCCCCGGCGGGCGGGGCGAGCAGGTCGAGCCCCTCGTCGATCATCTCCTCGTCGTACTCGTCCTCGGTCAGGACGCGGCCGTAGTAGCGGCCCGCGACGTCGCCGAAGTAGTCGCGTCGCAGCGAGGTGGCGTCCGGGGTGTCGACGCGCTCGGGGGAGAAGGTCCAGGTCATGCGGGTCATTCTGCGGCCCGCACGACCACGGCCGCCGCCGGTTTTCCCGCCGCTCGGCCCGCGACCCCGCGGGCGGCCCCGCCGCCCGGCCTCAGGCGTCCCGCTTCGGCGACGCCTGCTGCACGACCTCGAAGGACCACAGGGTCGACCCGGAAGCGGCCGGCTTCGGACGCTCACCGCCGCCCTCGCCGCCCGCCGTGCCCTGGTGGGCCGCCCTCATGGAACCGTTCATCCAGTTCTGGAAGTCCTCCTCGCTGCGCCACCGGGTGTACACCAGGTACTGGTCGGTGCCCTCCAGCGGCCGCAGCAGCTCGAACCACTCGAACCCGTCGGAGCCCTCCACGGCACCGGCCCGCGAGGCGAACCGCTGCTCCAGCACCTCCCGCTGCTGGGCAGGCACGGTCAGGGCGTTGATCTTCACGATGCTCATGAAAGGCAGGATATGGCCGGGAACGGCGGCGCCGTGCGCGCGGGGGCGGTACGGGAGTTGGCCGAGAGGCTGCTGCCGGGGGACGCGGCGCGGGACTTCGTCGGGTCGCCGGCCGGGTTGTGGGTGGCGCTCGGCGCCGTGGCGGCGGGGGCGCGGGGGCGGGCCGCCGAGGAGCTGCGGGGGGTGCTCGGGGTGGCCGGGGAGGAGGCCGGGCCGGACGTCACCGCGGTGGCGGCGGAGCTCGCGCGGACCTCGGGGGTCTCCGCCGGGGTCGCGGTGCGGAGCCGGGTGCCGGTGGAGGCGGCGTACCGGAGCGCGCTGCCGGGCGTCGACTTCGGGGCGGCGGCCGGGGACGCGCAGGCGGAGCTGGACGCCTGGGTGGCCGAGGTCGGCGGGGGGCGGCTCGACGGGCTGCCGGACGCGCTGGACGGGGGCGCCGACCTGGTGCTTGTCGGCGTGGTGGCCCTCGGGGCGGTGTGGCGGGAGGCGTTCGACGCGCGGGGGACCCGGCCCGCGCCGTTCACCGCGGCGGACGGGAGCGTGGCGGAGGTGCCGACCATGCACCGGCGCGTGCCCGCCCGGTGGGCGTGGCGGGTCGGGGGCGGGGTCGTGGTGGAGCTGCCGTGCACGGGGGAGCGGGCGCCGCGGGTGCGGTTCGTGCTCGGACCCGCGGGCGCCGGGCCGGACGCGGTGGTGCCGCTCGGCTGGGCGGAGGAGGGGCGGGAGCCGGTACGGGCCGGGGGCGTCGAGCTGGCGCTGCCGCGGTTCGGGCTGCGTGGCCGGATCGACGCGCTGGCGTGGCTGGCGTCGGTCGGGGTGACGGCCCCGGCGCGGCCCGGCGCCGACTTCTCCGGACTCTCGGCCGAGCCGCTGTACGTCTCCAAGGCGGTCCAGGAGGCGGTGGTGGAGGTCGGCGAGGCGGGGGTGGAGGCGGCGGCCGTCACGCAGGTGGAGATGGCACGGAGCGCCGCCCGGCCGCTGCCCGCCGAGCGGATCGCCTTCGACCGGCCCTTCGGGGTGGTCGTCCTCGACGCCGACGGGCGGCTGCCGCTGTTCGTGGGATGGCGGGCCGGGGGTCCCGGACCGGGGCCCGACCCCGGCCGCGGGAGGTCGGGGCGGGAGCGGACCTTCCCGGGCGGTCGGGGAAGGTCGGTCAGGAGGTCACCCGGGCGATGAGGAGGCCGTCGTGGCCCTTCGTGCCGACCGTCTGGAGGGCGGTGGCGTCGAGGCGCGGCTCGTTCGCGACGAACTCGAACATGGCGCGGGTGCCGGTGATCGTCGGGTCCGACGGGTCGGGGGCGGCGACGCGGCCGGCGCGGACGACGTTGTCCACGACGATCAGGGTGCCGGGGCGGGAGAGTCGCAGGGCCCAGGCCACGTAGTGCGGGTTGTTGGCCTTGTCCGCGTCGACGAAGACCAGGTCGAAGGGGCCCGCGGCCTCCTTCTCCAGGAGGGGGAGGGTGTCGAGGGCCGCGCCGGTGCGGACCTCGACGCGGTCGGCGAGTCCGGCGCGGGCGAGGTTGGCGCGGGCCACCTCGGCGTGCCGGGGGTCGTACTCCAGGCTGGTCAGGTGCCCGTCGGCGGGCAGGGCGCGGGCCAGCCAGATGGTGCTGTAGCCGCCGAGCGTGCCGATCTCCAGGATCCGGCGGGCGCCCTGGACCTGCGCCAGGAGGTTCAGGAACTTGCCCTGGTTGGGGGCGACGGCGATCTCGGGGAGACCGGCCGCCGCGCTGTCGGCCAGCGCGGCGGTCAGGGCCTCGTCGGCGGGGACCAGCAGGTCGGTGACGTACGCGTCGACCTCGTGCCACTGGGGGTTCGTCATGCCGCCGACGGTACCCGGCGGCGGCGGTTCGCCCGGACGGTCAGGAACACGGTCAGGGCGGCGATCACCGCCGCGCCCGCGGCCGCCGTCAGGATCCAGGCCGGGATCCCGGCGACCGTCAGGAGGCGCTCCCGGTGGATCACCTGACGGTACGGCGTGTCGGCGACCGTCCGCAGGACGTGGTCGTCGTCGATGCGGGAGGGCTCCGGGAAGCGCTGCCGCAGGACGGTGAGGTGGACGGGGGCGTCGCCGGCGAGGGCGGCGACGGGGCCCTCGGGCCGGTCGATCCGGCCGGAGAAGGTGACCTCCGGGTGCTCGCCGCCGATCGGGGAGCGGGGCTCCATGCGGTGGGCGGCCAGGATCGACAGGTCGAGCGTCTGGCGGGTCTCGGCGAGGCGCGACAGCCGCATGGGGTAGACGAGTTCGGAGGAGGCGAAGGTGATGCGGAGCGGGGTCAGCTCGCCGTAGAGGGGCACGTCCTTCTGCTCGGGGGCGAGGCGGACGGCGACGTACTCCCACCGGCGGTCGACGTAGGGCCGGAGTTCGGGGGTGAGCCGGTCGGGGAGCCGGAAGCCGTTGGCGTGGAGCCAGTCGCCGAGGGCGTCGGGGTCGGTGGCGGTGAGCCGGGCCACGTCGAAGGGGCCGAGGCGCTCGCGGCCGACGACGCCGACGGAGCCGCCGGGGGCCGCGCCGACCGAGGCGGCGTCGCCGCGGCCGGAGTCGAAGGGCCAGTCGTCCTCGCGGGGCCAGAAGTAGGAGCGTTCCCTCTCCTCGGGGGCGGCGAGCTCCTCGATCGCGTCGAAGAGCCCCGGATCGCCGAGGGTGACATCCGCCCGGCGCGGCACCGGCATGATCCACGCGGCCTGCCGGGCGTTGCCGTGGACGCGGAAGCGCATGACGATGGTCTCGGTCCGGCCGTCCCAGTGGACGGCGGACTGCTCCTGGTCGACGCCGATGCGCTCCTCAGGGCGCGTGACCATCGCGCCGCAGCCGCACGCCCAGGCGGGCGCCACGAGTGAGCCGAGCTGGAGTGCGAGCAGCGCGAACAGCGTGGTCAGGATCCTGGTCGTGGTGGTGTGTGTCCCCCGCATGCCCGCTCGGACGTACGGGGGAGGGTTCCGGTTCCCCCGCCGCCGGTGTCAGCCCGCCGTCGCTCAACCGTCGGGGTTCCGTCACCGGACTCAGCCGCCGCCGTCAACCGCAGGGCGTCCGCCATCGCCGTCCTCACCGTCCCGCCGCCGTCGCTCAGCTGCCGGTGCGGACGCGTAGTTCCTTCACGCCGTTGAGCCAGGCGGCCCGCAGTCGGTGCGGTTCCGCCGCGAGGGTGAGGTCGGGCGGCCGGAGTAGCCGCGCGAGCCCTGCGTCCGCCGGACGGAGCGGCGGAAACGCCGCAGGCCCCGCCCCTCCGTGAGGAGGGCGGGGCCTTGCGGGGGCGGGTTTACGGCGTGGTGACTCTTAGTACCAGCCGTTGGCCTGCCAGAACGCCCAGGCGGCGTTCGGGGAGCCGTAGCGCTCGTTCATGTAGTTCAGGCCCCACTTGATCTGGGTGGCCGGGTTGGTCTTCCAGTCGGAGCCGGCCGAGGCCATCTTCGAGGCGGGCAGCGCCTGGACCAGGCCGTAGGCGCCGGAGGAGGAGTTGGTCGCCTTGAAGTTCCAGCCGGACTCGTGCGAGACGATCTTGCTGAAGGCGGCGTACTGAGAGGCGGGCACGATGTCGCGAGCGAGCTCCTGCGGGCTGGCGGCCGAGGCCGTGCCCGTCGTGCCGAGCACCGCACCCGAGGCGCCGAGCAGCACGGCGGCCGTGGCGGCGAAGGACTTCTTGCGGGCGGCGGCACGAGTGGTGATCGAGCGGAACAAAACGTCTACCTAACGTCGGGGACTGGGGTCGCGCCGGGCGTCACGGCCGTTTCCGACCGTTTTCGGCATGCCGGAACCAGGGCCCGGGGGACCCGGGAACTGGGGGGAACCGGCCTGCCGCGGTGTCACACCCTCGCTGAGCGTTTCGCTCGTGGAGCGTTGCGCTTGCTGGGCCGAGCACCTGCTGCCTGGCGACGTCCACTACAGAAACAAATCCCCGAGGGCGGCGCAACGGTCCCCTGTACGAGGAAGGTTCGGACTCGCGGGGGTCGGCCCGCCCGTGGATCAGGCGGTGTTCCCGCAGCTCACGCCCACTGAAGAGGGGTCTGTCCGACTCGTCCCCTTCTACTATTTCCGGTCGTACGTGACCTGGGTCCTATGAGGCGCCTCACCAGGGGACCCCTTTTCGGGCCCCTCGAATGTGACCTGGGCCTCGAAGTTCGCCCGCCGGGTGGCCCGGCGCAGCGCCCGCAGCAGCGGCCCGCCCACCGTGAGCGTCAGGACCACGGTCAGCGCGGCCCGGCCCAGGTCCCAGCCGAGGGAGGTGGCGAGCACGTACGCCAGGAAGCGGACCAGGTTCTCGGCCGCCGGGGCCCCCGGCACGAAGGAGATCCCCTGGCCGAGGCCGCCGACCGTCACCCACCCGTACAGATTGGTGACCGTGCCGTACGCGAACGCCGCCACGAAGCCGTACGCGGCCAGCATCAGCCGCTCCGGGCCGCCCCGGACGCCCGCCGGCAGCAGGCCCGCGCCCATCGCGAACCAGCCCATCGCCAGCATCTGCGTCGGCATCCACGGCCCCACCCCGCCCGTGAGCAGCGCCGACGCGAACATCGTCACCGCCCCCAGGACGAAGCCGAAGCCAGGCCCGAGGACGCGACCGCTCAGCACCATCAGGAAGAACATCGGCTCCAGGCCCGCCGTGCCCGCGCCCAGCGGGCGCAGCGCCGCCCCCACGGCGGCCAGCACCCCCAGCATCGCGACCGCCTTCGCGTCCATCCCGCAGTCCGCGATCGTCGCCACGACGACGGCGATGAGGAGGGGGAGGATCAGCGCGAAGAGCCACGGCGCGTCGGCGGCGTGGTCGGTGACGGCGGAACCGGCGTCCGCGAAGAGCGGCCAGCCGATGCCGGCCAGACCGACGAGGGACACGAGGACGAGGGCGGCGACGGAACGCGGCCCCAGCCGGATCGGATGCGTCCTCACGCGCGCAGCGCCCCCTCCACCTGCTCGACGGTGAGCCACGGCTCGGGGGCCAGGATCTTCGCGACCTGGGGGGCGAAGGCCGGGGACGAGACGACGACCTCCGCCGTCGGGCCGTCCGCGACGACCTCGCCGCCGGCGACGATCACCACCCGGTCCGCGAGCTCCGCCGCGAGCTCCACGTCGTGCGTGGCCAGCACGATCGCGTGCCCGTCGGCGGCGAGCGCCCGCAGCCGGGCCACGAGCCGCGTCTTCGCGGCGTAGTCCAGACCGCGGGTCGGCTCGTCGAGCAGCACCAGCGGGGGCGCGGCCGTCAGCACCACGGCCAGCGCGAGCGCGAGCCGCTGCCCCTCGGACAGGTCGCGGGGGTGGGTCGCGTCCGCCACCCCCGGTACGAGCTCCGCCACGAGCGCCCGGCAGGTGCCGGGCTCCGCGCCCGCGTCCGCGTCGGCGGCCGCGCACTCGTCGCCGACGGACTCCGCGTACAGCAGGTCCCTCGGCTCCTGGGGCACCAGGCCCACCTGCCGGATGAGGGCGCGGGGCTCGGTCGCGTGCGGGACGAGGCCGGAGACGCGGACCGTGCCGGAGGTGGGGGCGATCATGCCGACGAGCGTCGAGAGCAGGGTGGACTTCCCGGCCCCGTTGCGGCCCATGAGGGCGACCGTCTCGCCCCGGGCGACCCGCAGGTCGATCCGTCGCAGGGCCTCGACGCGGCCGCGGCGGACCGCGAGGCCGTCGACGTCCACGAGCGGGGCGTCGGCCCGCGGCGCGGTGGCGGGGGCGGACGCGGCGCGCCGCCGCCGGAGGAACAGGGACCTTCCCCGGCCCCGCGCCTTCCCGGAACGGGGGGCTCCGCCCCCGTGTCCCCGCGCCTCAAGCATCGGCGCCTCAAGCGCCGGCGCGGCCGGATTCCGGGGCTGCGCCCCGGGCCGCGTACGGCCCTCGGGCGTGTCCTCGAACCCCGGACGGGCCGGATCTCCGGCCTTGCCGGCGTCCGGGGCGAGGCCGGGGTCCTGGGCGGGGCCGGGGTCCTGGGCGGGGCCGTGGTCCGGGGCGGGGCCGGGGTCCTGGGCGGGGCCGGGGTCCGGGGCGAGGCCGGAGTCCGGGGAGGAGCCGGGGTCCTGGGCGGATCCCCGGGTCGGGGAAGGGGCGGGGTCGGGGAGGAGCCCCGCGGGGCCGCGCCCGGGTCCCCGCCCCGTCGGCCGGTCCGCCAGCTGCGCCTTCAGCCCGGCCGCCCCGCGCCGCGCGTCCCGTACGGTCAGCGGCAGCGGGTCCCAGCCGGCGAGCCGGCCGAGGGCGACCACCGGCGGGTACACGGGGGCGACGGCCATGATCTCCGCCGGAGTGCCGAGGACCGCCTCCGGCAGGAGCAGGACGCGGTCGGCGTACTGGACGACCCGCTCCAGGCGGTGCTCCGCCATGAGGACCGTCGTGCCGAGGTCGTGGACGAGCCGCTGGAGGACCGCGAGGACGTCCTCCGCCGCCGAGGGGTCGAGCGCGGACGTCGGCTCGTCGAGGACGAGGACCTTGGGGTGCGTGGTCAGCACCGATCCGATCGCGACCCGCTGCTGCTGGCCGCCGGAGAGCGTGGCGAGGGGCCGGTCGCGGAGGTCCGCGAGGCCCAGCAGGTCCAGGGTCTCCTCGACGCGCCGCCGCATCACGGCGGGGGCGAGGCCGAGGGACTCCATGCCGTAGGCGAGTTCGTCCTCGACGGTGTCGGTGACGAAGTGCGCGAGCGGGTCCTGCCCGACGGTCCCGACGAGGTCGGCCAGCTCGCGCGGGTGGTGGGTACGGGTGTCCCGCCCGTCGACGGTGACCCGGCCCCGCAGCGTCCCCCCGGTGAAGTGGGGGACGAGCCCGGACACCGCCCCGAGCAGCGTCGACTTGCCGACCCCCGAGGGCCCGACGAGCAGCACCAGCTCCCCCTCGGGCACCACGAGGTCGACGTTCCGGAGGGTGGGCCCGGCAGCGTCCTCGTACGTCACCGAGACGTTCTCGAAACGGATCACGCGGACGGCTCCTCGCGGACGGCGGCACGGGCGGGCGGTACGGGGGCGACGACGGCGGGCAGCAGCCCGGGGAGGACCGACAGGGCCGGCCAGAGCGGCAGCTCGGGGGCGATCAGCGGCACGACCCCGGGGTGGAGCGCGTCCGGCGCGTAGCCGTTCGCGTGGATCATGAGGGCCGCCACCGCGAGACCGGAGGCGGCGACCAGCCACGAGCGGGGGCCGAAGCGGTCGGGGCGGTAGCGGGTGCGCAGGGTGCGCCGGCCGCCCAGCCGCAGGCCCGCGACGGCCGCGGCGAGACCGGCGGCGAGCAGCGGGAGCCCGTATCCGGCGCCCTGCGCGGCGAGCAGCCCGTACGAGCCGGCGCAGACGCCGAGGAGGCCGCCGAGCGTGAGGACGTTCGTGGTGCGGCGGACGCCCGGCGGGACCTGGGCGGTGCGCCCGTATCCGCGGGCGTCCATCGACGCGGCCACGGCGACCGACCGCTCCAGGGCGCCCTCCAGGACCGGCAGGCCGATCTGGAGGACCGCCCGCACCCCGCCCGCGGGCCGGCCGCGCAGCCGTCGGGCGGTGCGCAGCCGGACCACGTCCGCGACCAGGTGGGGGGCGAAGGTCATCGCCACGACGACGGCGACCCCGGCCTCGTACAGCGCCCCGGGCAGCGACTTCAGGAGCCGGGCCGGGTTGGCGAGCGCGTTCGCCGCGCCCACGCAGATCAGCAGGGCCGCCAGTCTGAGTCCGTCGTACAGGGCGAAGACGAGTTGTTCGGCGGTGACCCGGCCGCCCACGCGGATGCCCCGGGCCCAGTCGGGGAGGGGGAGTTCGGGGAGGGTGAACAGTTCGTACGCGCCGGGGACGGGGGAGCCCAGGACGATCGAGAAGACGATCCGGAGGGCGACGACGAACAGGCCCAGTTTCACGAAGGCGCCGTACGAGCGGGCCCAGGGCGCGTCCGTGCGGCGCGCCGCCACCACGTATCCGGCGACGGCGACGATCAGGCCGAGCAGCAGCGGGTTGGTCGTGCGGGAGGCGGCGACGGCGAGTCCCAGGGCCCACAGCCACCAGGCGCCGGAGTGCAGCGCGTTGCCCCGGTCCGCCACGGGCGCCAGGAGGCGCCCCGCCAGGCCGGGGGCGACGGACGGGACCGGGGTCATGCGCGGCGGCGGGACTTCCAGACGGCGGCGCCGCCCAGCGCGAGGACGGCTCCGCCGCCGACGAGGAGGCCGAGGGACGGGCCGTCGCCGCCGTCGTCCTTCCCGGCGGTGGCGGTGGCCGTCCCTTCGGCGGATCCGGTGGCGGTCCTGTCGGCGGATCCGGCGGGCGGGGCGGAGGCCACGGCTTCGCCGCAGCCCTTCTCCGGGTAGCCGGCGATGCCGCACAGCATGGCGGAGCTGTCGTAGCGCAGCGGCTCGGCGACGGCCGCGAGGGCGTCGGCGGCCGTGCCCTTCGCGTCGATCCGGGCGCAGCCGGTCGTCGGGGCGGCCTTCGGCGGGGTCTCGCCCGCGGGGGCGTCCCGCGGGGTGCCGAAGTCGACGACGACGGCGACCCGCTTCGTCCCGGGCGTCTTCCCGACGCCGGCGCAGACCGTGGCGAAGTCGGGTGCGGCGGTCGGCCTCGCGGCGTCGGCGGAGTCCTCGCTGAGCGCGAAGCGGAAGCCGACGGCGGCGCCGTCGGCGGGCCGGGCGGTCGCCGGTCCCTCGGTGGCGTACGCCCACTTCCCGGCGTCGGACGCCCAGAACGACCAGTACCGGTAGCCCGCCGCCTGGGCCGGGGCCGCCGCGGCGAGGGCGAGCAGCGTTCCCGCGGCGGCGCAGGCCGCCGTGCGGGTGGTCCTCTTCCGGAGGGTCACTTCTTGCGGCCGCTCAGGAGGAAGCCGATGCCGACGCCGACGACCATGCCGATGCCGATGATCCACCAGACGTCGAAGCCGAGGAACGACTCGTCCTCCTCGTCCTCCGTGGCGGCGGCGGAGGTGTCGGGGGTCTTGGGGGCGGGGCCGGTCGCGTTGAGCGCCTCGACCAGGTCGACCTTGCCGAACTCGCGGGGGTCGGCCTCCATGGCCCGCGCGGCGAGGATCAGCTGCGCGTAGGCGGCGGGGCCGGACTGCTCGGCCCAGGGGGCGGCGTTCTGCTCCAGCCACTGGAGCGCGGGCTCGGCGAGCCGGGCGGTGCCGGCGGCGGCGAGGGCGACGACGGCGTCGGCGGTGTTGCCGAAGTCCGGCTTCGGCTCGGTCTCGGTGGCGCCCGGCAGCGGCGGGGTGGTGAGGTGGCCGGTCTGCACGAGCGCCTTGGCGAGGTAGGAGGCGCCGTTGAGGGCGGCCCGCTCGACGGTCGGTTCGGAGAGGTCGACGCAGGTGGGGGCCTGCGGCGGGGTGGCCTTGACGGCGGTGATGCCCTTGCCGAGCCCGGCGAGGGTGGCGGCGGCGGTCGCGTCCGCGTTGGCGGCGAGCCCGCCCTCCTTGTCGGGCTGGTACGCGAAGGCGCCCGGGCCCTCCTCCTCGGAGCAGGGCAGCGCGAGCGCGAGGAGCGCGTCGTACGGGGTGCGGCCCTCGGCGGAGGTGTACGAGCCGGGCTTGACGCCCGAGGCGGCGAGCGCGCTGACGACGATCGAGGTGGAGTTGGCGTCACTGGGGCCGCCGGGGGTGTAGCTCCAGCCGCCGTCCTTGTTCTGCACGCCGCGCAGCCAGCCGTAGCCGGCCTTGACCGCGGTGTCGATCTTCGTCGGGTCGGCGGCCTCGCGGCGGACCGCGCCGAGCGCCTGGAGGGCGACGGCGGTGGCGTTGGAGTCCCGCATGGTCTTCGCGTCGCAGGGCTTGGTGGTGTCGGCGCGGTACGAGGCGAAGGAGCCGTCGGAGCACTGCTGGCCGAGCAGCCAGTCGACGGCCTGGTCGGCGGGCTGGTAGCCGGTGGCGCGCTGGGCGAGGAAGGCGAGCGACTGGCGCCAGACGCCGTCGTACGTCGGGTCGCCCTTGCCGTACAGACCGGGCGGGAGGGCGGCGGCGGAGGCGCTGGGAGAGGGCGCGGCGGAGGCCGTGCCGGTCGCGGCGGTGCTGAGCACGGCCGCCGCCGCGGTGAGCGCGGCGGCGGCGCGACGGACGCTGATCATGGTTGCCTCTCGTGCGGGCACCGGACACCGGTGCCCCGCGCGGGGCCCGCGTCCGGCGCCGTATTCCTCGACGGTGCCGGCGCTCACGTCCCGGGGCGGGGCGTTCCGACTCCGTGCCTCTCGGCACGTCACGGTTGCGGGTCAGTGCCGGATTCGCACCGGCTTTCCCCCGCTCGGGCATGAAGACGACCGGGCCACTCTACCGGCCCGTACGGCCCGGTCCCCGGGGGTGCGAGCCGCGTCACACCGCCACGTACGCCACCGGCTCCGTCCCGGTCGCGGCCTCCGCGCGGCCCAGCTTCACCAGGCGCCGGATGTGGGCCTCGGCCTCGCTGGCGGCGATGGTGCGGGAGCCGTACGGGATGCGGTGCCGGGGACGGTTCCGCCGCGTGCCGGTACGGCCATTGCCCCCTATGACCAGAACTGATATCAGTTCTGAGGCATCGTCAGATACCTCCGGGAGGCGACCGGCATGAGCGAGCTCGTGGAGCACGGAAAGCTGTTCATCGGCGGGGAGTTGACCGATCCGCTCGGGGACGCCTCCATTGAGGTGGTCTCCCCGCACACGGAGGAGGCCATCGGACGGGTCCCGCACGCCTCGCGCGCCGACGTGGACCGGGCGGTCGCGGTGGCCCGGCGGGCCTTCGACGAGGGGGCCTGGCCGCGGACGAGCCTCGCGGAGCGGATCGAGGTGGTCTCCAGGATCAAGGACGCCATCGCCGTCCGGCACGAGGAGATCGCCCGCTCGGTCAGCGCCCAGAACGGCTCCCCGTACTCCTGGTCCGTCCTCGCGCAGGCGCTCGGCGCGATGATGGTGTGGGACTCGGCGATCACCGTCGCCCGGGACTTCGTCTTCGAGGAGCGGCGCGCCGGCGTCCTCGGCCCGCTCCTGGTGCGGCGCGAGCCGGTCGGCGTGGTCGCGGCCGTCGTGCCGTGGAACGTGCCGCAGTTCACCGCCGCCGCCAAGCTGGGCCCGGCGCTGCTCGCCGGCTGCACCGTGGTCCTCAAGCCGTCGCCGGAGTCGCCGCTCGACGCGTACCTCCTCGGCGAGATCGCCGCCGAGGCGGGGCTGCCGGAGGGCGTCCTGTCGATCCTGCCCGCCGACCGCGAGGTCGGCGAGTACCTGGTCGGGCACCCCGGCGTCGACAAGGTCTCCTTCACCGGCTCGGTCGCCGCCGGCAAGCGCGTGATGGAGGTGGCCTCCCGCAACCTCGCCCGCGTCACGCTCGAACTCGGCGGCAAGTCGGCGGCGGTCATCCTCCCGGACGCCGACGTGGCGACCGCCGTCGCCGGGATCGTCCCCGCCGCCTGGATGAACAACGGCCAGGCGTGCGTGGCCCAGACCCGGATCCTCGCCCCCCGCTCCCGGTACGAGGAGTACGCCGAGGCGTTCGCCGCCGCGGCCTCCGTCCTCGTCGTCGGCGACCCGCTCGACCCCGCCACCCAGCTCGGCCCGCTCGTCACCCGCCGCCAGCGGCAGCGCTCCCTCGACTACATCGGCGTCGGGCAGGCGGAGGGCGCCAAGCTCCTCGCCGGCGGCGGCCGTCCGGAGGGCCTCGACCGGGGCTGGTACGTGGAGCCGACCCTCTTCGGGGACGTCGACAACGGGATGCGGATCGCCCGCGAGGAGATCTTCGGCCCGGTGATCTGTCTCCTGCCGTACGGGGACGAGGCCGAGGCGCTGCGGATCGCGAACGACTCCGACTTCGGCCTCAGCGGCAGCGTCTGGACCGGCGACGTCGAGCACGGCCTGGACTTCGCCCGCCGCGTCCGCACCGGCACCTTCAACGTCAACACCTTCAGCCTCGACATGCTCGGCCCCTTCGGCGGCTACAAGAGCTCCGGGGTGGGCCGCGAGTTCGGCCCCGAGGGCTTCGGCGAGTACCTGGAGCACAAGATGATCCACCTGCCCGCCGGATACGGGGACAACTGATGGGCGACCGCTGGCACGTGGGGGTCGACCGGAGCGCCTGCATCGGCTCCGGCATGTACGTCGTCCACGCCCCGGACGGCTTCCGCCTCGACACCGCCCGCCCGTCCCACCCGGCCCGCCCGGAGGCCGACGCGGGCGAACGGCTCCTCGCGGCCGCCGAGGGCTGCCCGGTGGAGGCCATCCTCCTCACCCTCGCCGACGGCGGCGAACCGGTCTACCCGCCGGAGGACCAGGGCGATCAGTGACGGCCGGCGGTCGCGCGGGTCGGGGACGTCAGGTCGATCAGGCGGCAGACGGTCTCGATGTCGATCTTCACCTGGGCGATCGAGGCGCGCCCCGACAGCCAGGTGATGAGGGCCGAGTGCCAGGTGTGCTCGATGACGCGGACGGCCGACAGCTGCTCGGGCGTCGGCTGCTCCGCGCCCATCGCGTCGAGGATGATCGCCGTGGTCAGGCGGGAGACCGTGTCGACCTCGGGGCTGACGCTGCGGTCGGCGAAGGTCAGCGCCCTGACCATGGCGTCGGCGAGCTGCGGCTCGCGCTGGAGCGCGCGGAAGGCGCGCATCAGGGTCTCGGCGACCCGCTCGGCCGGGGCGGTGTGCGCCGGGGGCCGCTTGCGGAGCGTGGTGTGCAGGTGCTGGAGCTGGTCCTGCATGGTCGCCACGAGCAGGTGGATCTTGGAAGGGAAGTAGCGGTAGAGCGTGCCGAGGGCGACGCCGGCCGCCTCCGCGACCTCCCGCATCTGCACCGCGTCGAAGCCGCCGCGGGCGGCGAGCCGGGCGCTGGCGTCCAGGATGCGCCGCCGCCGC
This sequence comes from Streptomyces sp. NPDC007945, assembly GCF_042958885.1. Taxonomy (NCBI): domain Bacteria; kingdom Bacillati; phylum Actinomycetota; class Actinomycetes; order Kitasatosporales; family Streptomycetaceae; genus Streptomyces; species Streptomyces sp. NPDC007945. Next base: position 537,864 of record NZ_JBIBJV010000001.1, on the reverse strand, counting down.
GCCTCCTGGCGTTCCGTCAGGGGAGGGGCGGCGGAAGGGCGGTGGTCCGCTCTGCTCTCTGCGGTCATCGGGGTCCCGTTCCGTGCGGTGGGGAGCGCCAGTATGGCGGAGGACGGCCGTGGCGCGAACCTCCATGGACGGGTGGCGCGAATCACCTGTTCCGACGCTCACCGCGAAGCTACCTGCCGGTAGATTCTGTGCCTCCCGAAGGGGCAAGTGGTGTCGGGAACGATCAAGTCTGTAACTTGTTCTACCTTAGCGCCAGCGGTTACGCTCGCGCGAAACGCACGCTCGAAGGGGGTCGCGCATGACCGCTGAGGCCATAGAGGCAGGCCCCCGGCAGGGCGCCGCCCCGTCCGGTGACCGTCCGTTGCGGATCGCTCTCCTCACGTACAAGGGCAACCCCTTCTGCGGCGGCCAGGGCGTCTACGTCCGCCACCTGTCCCGCGAACTGGCCCGCCTGGGCCACACCGTCGAGGTGTTCGGCTCGCAGCCGTACCCGACGCTCGACGAGGGCGTCGCGCTCAGCGAGATCGCCAGCCTCGACCTCTACCGCCAGCCCGACCCCTTCCGGACGCCGAAGCGCGAGGAGTACCGGGACTGGATCGACGCCCTGGAGGTCGGCACCATGTGGACCGGCGGCTTCCCCGAGCCGCTGACGTTCTCGCTGCGCGCCCGCCGCACCCTCGCCGCCCGCCGCGGCGACTTCGACGTGATCCACGACAACCAGACCCTCGGGTACGGGCTCCTCGGCGGCCCCCGCGCGATCGGCGCCCCGCTGGTCACCACGATCCACCACCCCATCACCGTCGACCGCCGGCTCGACCTCGACGCCGCCGCCGACTGGAAGCGCCGCGCCTCGGTCCGCCGCTGGTACGGCTTCACCCGCATGCAGAAGCGGGTCGCCCGCCGGCTGCCGTCCGTCCTCACCGTCTCCGGCACCTCCCGCGACGAGATCGTCGAACACCTCGGCGTCCGCGAGGACCGCATCCGGGTCGTGCACATCGGCGCCGACACCGCGCTCTGGTCCCCCGACCCCTCGGTCGCCGAGGTCCCGGGCCGGATCGTCACCACCTCCAGCGCCGACGTCCCCCTCAAGGGACTGGTCTTCCTGATCGAGGCGCTCGCCAAGCTGCGCACGGAACGGCCCGAGGCCCACCTCGTCGTCGTCGGCAAGCGCGCCGAGCACGGGCCGGTCGCCCAGGCGATCGAGCGGTACGGCCTCGACGGCGCCGTCCGCTTCGTGAAGGGCATCAGCGACGCGGAGCTCGTCGACCTCTACCGCTCCGCCGAGGTCGCCTGCGTGCCGTCGCTGTACGAGGGCTTCTCGCTGCCCGCGGCGGAGGGAATGGCGACGGGGACGCCGCTGGTCGCCACGACCGGCGGGGCGATCCCGGAGGTCGCGGGCCCCGACGGGGAGACCTGCCTCGCCGTGCCGACGGGCGACGCGGGCGCGCTGGCCGCGGCGCTCGGGCGGATGCTCGGCGACGCGGAGCTGCGGGCCCGGCTCGGTGCGGCCGGGCGGGCCCGGGTGCTGGAGCGTTTCACCTGGGCGCGGGCCGCCCAGGGGACGGCGGAGCTGTACCGCGAGGCGGTGGACCGCCGGGCCGCCGGGGCCCGCCGGTGACACTCGGCCTCGCGCACCGGGTGCGGCCCGGTGGGTGGGTCGCGCCCACCCCCGCCCCGGCGGGACCCCGGGCGGAACGCCTGCCCACAACCCTCGTCAACCCCGAAAGGCAGACCCCGTGCTGACCGTCGACTTCACCCGCTTCCCGCTCGCCCCCGGCGACCGCGTGCTCGATCTGGGCTGTGGCGGGGGGCGGCACGCCTTCGAGTGCTACCGGCGCGGTGCGCAGGTCGTGGCGCTCGACCAGAACGGCGAGGAGATCCGCGAGGTCGCCAAGTGGTTCGCGGCCATGAAGGAGGCCGGTGAGGCGCCGGCCGGCGCCACCGCCACCGCGATGGAGGGCGACGCGCTCAACCTGCCGTTCCCCGACGAGTCCTTCGACGTCGTCATCATCTCCGAGGTCATGGAGCACATCCCGGACGACAAGGGCGTCCTCGCCGAGATGGTCCGCGTCCTCAAGCCCGGAGGCCGCATCGCGATCACCGTCCCCCGCTACGGCCCCGAGAAGGTCTGCTGGGCGCTCTCCGACGAGTACCACGAGGTCGAGGGCGGCCACATCCGCATCTACAAGGCGGACGAACTGCTCGCCAAGATCCGCCAGGCGGGCCTGCGGCCGTACGGCACGCACCACGCGCACGCCCTGCACGCCCCGTACTGGTGGCTGAAGTGCGCCTTCGGCGTCGACAACGACAAGGCGCTGCCGGTCCGCGCCTACCACAAGCTCCTGGTCTGGGACATCATGAAGAAGCCCGCCCTGACCCGGGTCGCCGAGCAGCTGCTCAACCCGGTCGTCGGCAAGAGCTTCGTCGCGTACGCCACCAAGCCCCACCTCCCGAAGGCGGAGGCGTGAGCCCCGAGCGGATGGCGGAGCACCTGGTCCTGCCCGGCGTGCTCACCGCCGAGGAGGCCGCCGGGACCGTCGCGGGCATCCTCGCCGCCCAGCGCGAGGACGGCGCCATCCCTTGGTTCCGCGGCCACCACCTGGACCCGTGGGACCACACCGAGGCCGCCATGGCCCTGGACACGGCCGGCGAGCACGAGGCGGCGGCCCGCGCCTACGCCTGGCTCGCCCGGCACCAGAACGGCGACGGATCCTGGTACGCCGCCTACCGGGACGGCGACCCGGACGACGTCACCGACCGCGGCAAGGAGTCCAACTTCACCGCGTACGTCGCCGTCGGCGTCTGGCACCACTACCTGTCGACCGGCGACGACGCCTTCCTCGACCGGATGTGGCCGACCGTCTACGCGGCGGTCGAGTTCGTCCTCCGGCTCCAGCAGCCGGGCGGCCAGATCGGCTGGAAGCGCGAGCCCGACGGCACCCCCGTCACCGACGCCCTCCTGACCGGCTCCTCCTCCGTCCACCACGCCCTGCGCTGCGCCCTGGCGATCGCCGAGACCCGCGAGGAGCCGCAGCCGGACTGGGAGCTGGCGGCCGGCGCCCTCGCGCACGCGATCCGCCGCCACCCGGAGCGCTTCCTCGACAAGTCGCGCTACTCGATGGACTGGTACTACCCCGTCCTCGGCGGCGCGGTCACCGGCGCGGAGGCGAGGGCCCGCCTCGACGCGCGCTGGGACGAGTTCGTGGTCCCCGGCCTCGGCGTCCGCTGCGTCGTCCCTAATCCGTGGGTGACCGGCGGCGAGAGCTGCGAGCTCGCGCTCGCCCTGTGGGCGACGGGCGAGTCCGACCGGGCCCTCGACGTCCTCCAGTCCATCGGCCACCTGCGGGCCGCGAACGGCATGTACTGGACGGGATACGTGTACGAGGGCGAGGACGGCCACGAGCCGGCGGTCTGGCCCGAGGAGCAGACCACCTGGACGGCGGGCTCCCTCCTCCTCGCCGTCGCCGCCCTCGGCGGCGAGCAGGCGACCGTCGCCGTCTTCGGCGGCGAGACCCTCCCGGCGGGCCTGCCCCCGGACTGCTGCGGGGAGTGAGCACGGCCGTACGGCGAAGGGCCCGGGATCCGCTGGATCCCGGGCCCTTCCGTCGTACGCGCCCCCGCGCCGCCCGTGCCCGCGGCGGACGCCGGACGACCCGGACGGCGTCGCCGGGATGGCGGCGGGAGGGGGCCGGGGCGAGGCTGGCGGAACCAGAACCACGGAGGTCACGCTGTGCCCAGAAGCCTGAACCGCGGCGTCGTCGCGCTGCTCCTCTCCAGCACCCTGCTGTTCGGCACGGCCGCGTGCGGAGCCGACACCGACGCCAGTCTCACCGCGTCGAGCAGCCCGTCCGCGTCGGGCACCTTCGAGCAGCAGAAGCTGGCGAAGACCCGCTTCGTGGCCAACGCCGGGCTCGCGGCCGGCGCCACGTACCAGTGGATCGTGAAGCCCTACAAGGCGGGGAAGTTCAAGAAGGGCGCGGACGGGCGCACCTTCGCCCTGGTGAAGGCCGGGCTCGCGGGCGCGTTCACGTACAACCGGCTGAAGGCGGCGGTGAACAACGCGAAGGGCGACCCGCTGCTCTCCAAGGCGGTGGCCCCGCTCACCGCCGGCATCGACTCGCTCAAGGACCTCGGCACGAAGCTGCGCAAGGGCGAGGTGGACGCGGGGGACGTCGGCGGCCTGGAGGGCGTCATCAACGGCATCAAGGACGCCGGCAAGTCCGCCGGGGCCGAGGTCGTGGACAAGGTCCCCTCGGCCTCCCAGCTCAGCGGCGGCTGACGGCAAGGCGGTCCCCCCGCTCCTCGGCCGCCCGCTCCAGCGTCGGGTAGTCGTTGTAGCCGACCTCGTCGCCGGAGTACATCCAGTTCGCCTCCCGCAGCGGGTTGAGCGGCGCGCCGGTGCGGAGCCGCTCGACCAGGTCGGGGTTGGCGAGGAAGGCGCGGCCCAGCGAGATCAGGTCGGCGCCGGCGGCGAGCAGCCGCTCGCCCGCCTCCTTCCCGCCGTCGGCGGGAAGGGGCCCGCCGAAGCCGAGCATCGGGTTGGCGATCAGGGTGTTCGGCCAGGCGGCGCGGATCCGCCTGTACAGCGGCTGCCCGGGATCGGCGAAGACGAGGTGCAGGTAGGCCGGGCCGACCTCGGCGAGGGCGGGGACGAGCGCCGCGTAGAGGGCGTCCGTCTCGTCGCCCTCGTCGATGCCGTTGACGGTGACGCCGGGCGAGACGCGCACGCCGACCCGGTCGGCGCCGATCGCGTCGACGACCGCCCGGACGACCTCGACGACGAACCGGATGCGGTTCTCCACCGGGCCGCCGTAGGCGTCCGTGCGCCGGTTGGTGTTCTTCGCCAGGAACTGGTGGAGCAGATGGCCGTTGGCGGCGTGCACCTCCACCCCCTCGAAGCCCGCGTCGACGGCGCGGCGGGCGGCGGCGGCGAAGTCCGCGACGGTCTCCCGGATGTCGTCGGCGGTCATCTCGCGGGGCACGACGGACGGCTTCCGGCCGGCCGGGGTGTGGATCTCCTCGGGCAGCGGGACCGGCGAGGGCGCGATCGGCAGGCGCCCGCTGTTGTCGGGGTGGCCGACCCGGCCGCCGTGCTGGAGCTGGAGGAACATCCGCCCGCCCGCGGCCCGGACCGCGTCGGTGACCCGGCGCCAGCCGGCCACGTGGGCGTCGGTGTGGATGCCCGGGATGTTCGGGTACGTCTGCCCGACCGCGTTCGGCGTGGTCCCCTCGGCGATGATCAGGCCGGCCGCGGCCCGCTGCGCGTAGTGGGTGACCATGAGGGGCCGGGGAACGCCGTCGGCGGTGGCGCGGTTGCGGGTCAGCGGCGGCATCACCAGCCGGTTGGGGAGGGCGAGGGAGCCGAGGGCGGTGGACTCGAAGAGGCGGGAGGAGCTCGCTGTGTTCGTCATGCGGGTACCGTAGGAGTTGACACCAGTGTCAGGTTCAAGTCCTTCTACTCCACGGTGAGGTGGCGGATGCGCATCGGTGAACTGGCCCGCCGCAGCGGCGTGAGCGAACGCTCGCTGCGCTACTACGAGACCCAGGGCCTGCTGCGCTCCGAGCGCACCCCGGGCGGCCAGCGCCGCTACGGCGAGTGGGCGGTCGACCGGGTCGTCCGCATCCAGGCCCTGTACGCGGCCGGCCTGAACAGCCGCAAGATCGCCCACCTGCTGCCCTGCATGCGCGACGCGGACGGCGGCCCCAGCGAGATCGCGACGGCCCGGCTCGTCGACGAGCTGGCCGCCGAGCGCACCCGCATCGACGCGATGATCGCCGACCTGACCCGCACCCGCGGCATCCTCGACGAGGTCATCGAATCGGCCGCCACCGCCCAGCCGGCATGATCCGAAAGACACGCCTTAGCCCGTCAGCTCCGCCAGCACCCGCAGGGTCTCCGGGTCGGGGCGGTGACCAGCAGGTCCGTCACCGGGCCCGAGCGCCACTCGGCCAGCCTTTCCGCGATCCGCTCCTTCGGTCCCAGTAGCCGAGGGCGAGTCCCAGGCGCATGACCGGACTTCTTCCTGACGCTACGTCAGACGAGGGTGGCCCGGGGACTGTACGACGACGGCCCCCCGACCGGAAGGGGTTCCGGTCGGGGGGCCGTCGGGGGAGACGGAGCGGGCGCGCTCAGCCGCGCTGGATGCCCGTCGCGTCCTGGAGGACGCCGCGGCGCCCGTCCTGCGTCTGCGCGATCAGCGCCTGGCCGCGCTGCTCCACGGCCAGGTACCAGGTGCCGGGGGCCAGTTCGGCGATCTGCGAACCGGAACCGTCCTCCGCGTACAGCGGGCGGGCCACCGGCACGGCGAACCAGAACGGGGTGAAGTCCCCGCCGCCCTGCGCCTGCGGCTCGGGCTGCGGCGCCGGCTGCGCGGCGGCCTGCTGCGGCTGGCCGTACGGCTGACCGCCCTGAGAGGCGTCCTGCGGCGCCGGGTACGGCTGCGGGGCCTGGTGGGCGCCCGGGTAGCCGTAGCCGCCGCCCTGGACACCCGGCTGACCGGGCTGCGCGCCGTACGGCTGCGGCGTCACCGGGCGCGGGGCGCCGACGAGCGGGGCCTTGAGCGCGGGGACCATCGGACCGGCCACCACGGCACCGGCCAGGACGAGCGCGGCGATCAGGCCGAGGATGAGGCCGGCGCCGGCGTTCTCCGCCTCGAAGATCCACATGAGCAGGGTCCACGCCGAGGCGATCGTGAAGGCCGCGCCGACCTGGCCGAGCTCCAGGCCCACGACCTTGCGGGGCTGCGGCAGGCCGTGCGAGACGACGACGAGCGCCGCGCCGGCGATGCCGAGGAAGAAGGAGCCCCAGCCCAGGTAGGAGATCTCCCAGGAGTTCACGCTGGTGTAGTACCGCGAGCATTCTTCGGTCGTCCCGGCGCAGCCGGCGATGTCGAGGAACGAGGCGATGAACAGCACCACCGCAGCACCGATCACTACGCCATCGCCTCGGGTGAGGGAGCGGATATTCACGTAAGGAGTCCTTCGTCGGGTCGTCGTCGCGTCGGGCAGGCGCCGGGTCTCGGCACGGGGGCGGCCCCATCGTACGGAGCGAATCTATCGCTCGCGGGTTCTACCCCTGGAGGTAGGTCACGATGCCGTCGGCGATCCCCTGCGCCGCCTTCTGACGCCACGCCCCGGACGTCAGCAGCGCTGCGTCCTTCGGATCACGCATATTGCCGCATTCGACGAAGACCTTGGGCACGATGGAGAGATTGAGCCCGCCGAGATCCGACCGGACGTCCAACCCGGTGCCGTCGCCGAGGTAGTTGGCGGGGGAGGTGCCGGTCGTCCGGGCGAAGGCGGCCGCGATCCGCTCGCCGAGCGTACGCGACGGGGCGACGATCGGGCGGGTGTCCGCCGATCCTTCACGGACCTCGGCGGGGACGATCACATGGAAACCGCGGTTCCCCGCGGCGGAGCCGTCCGCGTGGACGGAGACGACGGCGTCGGCGGCCGCCTCGTTCCCGATCCGCGCCCGCTCGTCGATGCAGGGGCCGTACGGCCGGTCCGCGTCGTGCGTCAGGACGACCTCGGCGCCGCGCGCCTCCAGCGCCTTCCGCAGCCGGTGCGAGACGTCGAGCGTGAAGGCGGCCTCCGTGTACGCGGCCTTCCCCCCGGACGCGTTCGTGGAGGTCCCGGTGGTGTCGCACTCCTTGCGGGCCGTCCCGATGTCGACCTTCTCGCCGATCTCCCGCGGGTGGCGGAAGTTCCCCGGGTTGTGCCCCGGGTCGACGACGACCGTGCGGCCGGCGAGGGGGCGGGCGGCGTCGGCGGCCGGGGCGCGGGAGGGGGTGCGGGACGGGTCGGGGGTGCGGCTCCCGCCGGGCGTCGTGGTCGCCGCGGCCGGGCCCCGGGTGCCCTCCGCGGCCTCGGACGCGGCGCCGCACCCGGCGAGCGCGGCGGAGCAGACGAGCGCGGCGAGGGCGGCGGGCAGGGAGCGGGTCACGGGGTTCCTGTGGTCGTACGGCACCCCGCGACTCTAGGCCCTCGCCCGGGCGAAACCGGGGACCGGATGTACCGGCTCGGTCACGCGCCCGCAAAACGGTGGACGCGCGGCCGCGGAGCCGGGAAGGCTGGTGTCACGGAGTGGCGTGGGGGTCACCGCGCCTGGACCCACGAGGGGGAACCGGTGGGGGAAGAACCGAACGACGCGCGTCCCCAGGACGCGCCGCCCAAGCCGAACCTGGACAAGGGGGACCCGGACGGGGGGAGGCCCGGGGACACGTCGTCCGTCCCCTCCGGCGAGACGATGCGCATCCGCCCGCCCCGCCCGACACCCCGGGACGCGACGCCGACGCCCGCGGTGCCCGGAGACGTGGCGCCTCGGGACGCGGTGCCCGCAGACGCGGCGCCCGGCGTCGTGGCGCCCGCCGACGCGGTGCCTCGGGACGTCACGCCCGCCGACGCCTCGCCGGTATCGGCACCGCCGCCCCCGGCGCCCCCGGGTGCCGTGTCTCCGCGGCCGGTCCCGGCGGACGCCGGGCCGACGGGCGCCGCTCCCGAGGCCGCCCCGTCCGCGGGGGCGACGCCGACGGGCTCCTTCCGGTTGGCCGCTCCGGCGCCCTGGGAGGCTCCCACGGCGCAGAACGGCGTCTCCTCCGCACCTGCCGGGCAAGGCGCGGGCCCGTCCGCGCCGCCGGCCGGGGACGGTGGTCCGTCCGGAGGCCCGTCCGCGCCGGTGGTGCAGGACGGCGTCTCGTCCGAGGGCCCGTCCGTACCGGCGGGGCGGAGCGGCGGGCCGTCCGCGTCGGTGGGCGACGGCGGCTTCTCCGGCTCGGCCGGCCCCGGCTTCGGGCCGCCGTCCGGCGGCTTCGGAGGGGGGTTCGGTGCCTCGCACGGGCAGGCGCCCGCGACCGCGCCCGGGTGGGCGGGGGCGGGGACCCTGCCGCCGCCGCCCACCGCGCCGCCCGGCGGGCACGGCGGCCCCGGCGGGTCCGCCGGGCAGGGGGAGGCGCGGCCGCTCCAGGCCCTCGTGGTGGGCCTGCTGAACCTGTCGTGCCTCGGGCTCGGCTACGTCCTGCTGCGGCAGTGGATCGGCGCGGCGGTCTGCTGGGCGGCCACGGCCGCGCTGCTGCTGCTCGCCCTCCCGGCGGACGCGGACGGCGTCCCGGCGGGCGTGCTCGTCGGGTACGGCGCCGTGCTGCTCGCCGCCGCCGCCGACGGCGCCCGGCGCGGGCTGCGGGCCCGGCTCTCGCTCGGGGTCACCGCCCGGCGCCTCGCGCTGCCGCTCGCCGTCGTGCTGCTCGCCGCGCCGGCCGGGGCGACCGTCGCGTACGGGGCGGCCCGGGAGGAGGCCCGCGAGGAGGCGTTCCAGCAGTCCCTCCTGGCCCGGCTGGGCACCGCCGACGCGCTGGTGAAGGCGAAGGAGGGCGTCCGCTTCGACCTCGCGGAGCGCGACTACCGCACCGCCCTCGACACGTACGAGCGGGTGGCGCTCGACCACCCCGGCTCCCGTGCCGCGAAGCTGGTGCCGGAGCGGATGGACGCCTACTTCGCGTCCGTCTCGGCGCCGTACACGGAGAAGAAGTACTGCGAGGCCGTCGACCCGCTCGCGCACCTGCGGTCGCTGCCGGACTCCGTGGACGAGGGCGTCCTCGGCGACCGCGCCGACGGGCTCGACGACCCGCTGGCGCGCTCGCTGTACGAGTGCGGCGCGGCCGAGCTCGGCCGGGAGGCGACCGGGTCGGCCCACGCGTCGTTCACCCAACTGGCGTCGCTCTTCCCGAAGTCGGAGTACATCGCCAAGGTCGAGCGGCTCGTCGGCGACGACCTGCGGAAGGCGGCCGCCCCGCTGGGCGACGGCAGCGCGCCGGACCCCTGCGCCACCACCGAGCGGGTGCGCAAGCAGCGGGACGACGTCGCCGGGCTCAAGGGCTACGCGCTCGCCGGCCCCGTCGCGGACGCGGCCCGGGCCGTTCAGAAGGGCGCCTTCTCCTGCGGCACCAAGCAGTTCCGCGACGGGGACTACTCCGAGGCCGTCACGTCCATGGACCGCTACGCGAAGGACTACCCCAACAGCCCGGAGGCCGCCCACGCCCGCACGATCTCGATCGCCGCGCAGATCGCGGACCACGAGCCCGCCGCCGGCAAGAAGCTGCCGTCGGCGACGGCGCCGGGCGGCTCCCGGATGCCGATGGTGGTCAGCAACGACGGCAAGGAGTCCGTGGAGTTGCTCTACACGGGCCCGGTCACCGGCAGGATCACCCTGGAGGCGTGCGGCACCTGCGAGAACTACGGCCAGTTCCGGGACGTGATCGACCCGGACGCCAAGCCCTGCGGCGGCCCGTCCTCGAAGTACCCGAAGGCGACGCTGCGGCTGCCCGCGGGCACGTACCACTTCCTCCAGCGGAGGGCCGGTGGCGGCTTCGCGGTGGCCGGCGAGACGAAGACGAGCAAGGCCTCCATCGAACCCGGCTACACCTACACCAACTGCCTGTACGTGACGACCGGCCGCTGACGCGCGGAGCGTCCCGTACCCGACCCCAGGGCCCGGCGGTGCCCGTCGGCGCCCGCCGGTACCGCTCAGTACCCGTCCACGATGCGGTCCACCGCCGCCGCCACCAGCGCGTCCCGCTCCTCCTCCGCGAAGACGTCGGGCAGCGTGAGCTGCTCCACGATCAGCCAGTTGAGGGCGAGCATGAGCAGCTTGACGGAGGTGGCGTCGCCGGGCAGCCCGGAGGACTCGTGGAAGGCGACGTTGGCGTCGACGTCGGCCCGCACCCGCTCGGTCAGGATCGAGCGGAGGGCGGGCCGGCGGGTGGCCTCCAGGCGCAGTTCGAGCAGCGCGAGGTAGCCGGTGCGGAAGGACGAGACCCGTCCGACCAGCTCCCGCATGATCCTCGTGTACGTCTCCTTGTCCCGCGGCGCCGTCCGGGTCTCCTCCATGGTCGCCTCGTCGGGCCGGAGCCGTTCGTAGACCCGGGCACCGGCCTGGGTGAGGAGGTCGTCGCGGTTGGCGAAGTAGTTGGACGCGGTCCCGGTGGGCACCCCGGCCTCGGTGTCCACCGCCCGGAAGGTCAGCCCCCGGGCGCCCTCGCGGGCCAGCACCTCGATCGCCGCGTCCACGAGCGCGGCGCGCCGCTCCTCGTTCCGCCTCGCCATGCTCACCACTCCGCTCGTAGTACTACAACTGGACCCCTTCGTAGGGTACGCGCCTCCGGCCCGCGCCCGCGATGAGTCCGCGCCGTCCGGGCAGTCATCACTCCGGAACGACTGAGCGAGGAGGAGTCCCATGCCCCCCGTGCCCCCCAGGCCCCAGCTGCTGAAGGTGCAGAACTTCTGCGTCTCCGCCGACGGCGTCGCCGCCGGCGAGGACCAGTCCCTGGAGCGGCCCTTCGGCCACGTCGACCCGGGCCGGCTCTTCGCTTGGGCCGGAGCGACGGCGAGCTGGCCCAACCGCACCGCCCCCGGTGGCACCCGCGGCCTCGACGACCACCTGGTCCGCGACTTCCATCACGGCATCGGCGCGGAGATCATGGGCCGCAACAAGTTCGCGCCCCTGCGCGGTCCCTGGCAGGACGAGGACTGGAAGGGCTGGTGGGGCGAGGAGCCGCCCTTCCACACCCCCGTCTTCGTCCTCACCCACCACCCCCGCCCGTCCTTCACCCTCTCCGACACCACCTTCCACTTCCTCGACGCCGATCCGGCGACCGCCCTGGAGCGCGCGAAGGAGGCGGCGGGCGGCAAGGACGTCCGCCTCGGCGGCGGGGTGACGACCCTCCGCGAGTTCCTCGACGCGGACCTCGTCGACACCCTCCACATCGCCGTCTCGCCCGTGAAGCTCGGCACCGGCCTCAAGCTGTGGGAGACCCCCGAGGAGCTCACCGACCGCTTCCACCTGGACGTCGTGCCCAGCCCGAGCGGCGTCACCCACCACCTCTTCTGGCGCAGGTGACCCGCCCGGCCGGCGTCAGGCCGTGCGGCGCAGCACCCGCAGCGAGTCCGTGACCGAGACCTCCTCGAAGTCGCCGGACTCCAGGGCGCGCAGATAGATCCGGTACGGCGCCTGGCCGCCGTCCGCCGGGTCGGGGAACACGTCGTGGATCACGAGCAGGCCCCCGGGGGCGACCCGCGGGGCCCAGCCCTCGTAGTCGTTCGTGGCGTGCTCGTCCGTGTGCCCGCCGTCGATGAAGACGAGCCCGAGCTCCCCGCCCCACACCTTCGCGACCTGCGGGCTGCTCCCGACGACCGCGATCACGTGCTCCTCCAGGCCCGCCTTCCGCAGGGTCCGCCGGAAGGTCGGCAGCGTGTCCATCACCCCGACCTCCGGGTCCACCACGGTCGGGTCGTGGTACTCCCACCCCGGCTGCTGCTCCTCGCTGCCCCGGTGGTGGTCCACGGTCACCGCGACCGTCCCGGCCCGCCGGGCCGCGTCCGCCAGCAGGATCGTCGACCGCCCGCAGTACGTGCCCACCTCCAGGAGCGGCAGCCCGAGCCGGCCGGCCTCCTCGGCCGCCGCGTACAGGGCGAGCCCCTCTCCGACGGGCATGAACCCCTTCGCCGCCTCGAAGGCGGCCAGGATCTCGGGAGTGGGCTCGGACATGCGGTTCTCCTACTGGCGAGTAGTACGTCGGTACGGGCGCCCATCGTGCCCTACCCGTCGCACGCGAACCACACCGTCCTCCCGCCGTCCTGGTCCACCGCCCTCACCGGTCCCTCACGCCCTCCACCACCGCGAGCCCCGGTCTCCGGCGCCTTCGCTCGGAGGACGCATGCCCCCCGTCCACCACCTCCACCCGCGGCCCGGGCGAGGGGGTGAAGGTCCGGATTCGGGCAGGGGTCGCTCCGTTACGCTCACCTCCGAGCGGGCCGGCCTCTCGGTGGAGGATTCGTCCGTGCCGATCACCGGCATCTTGGAGGGGCACTGTGGGGACCGACCGGAGGCCGGCGGGAGCACGCCGGCGCAAGTCCTCGTACAGCGGGGACACCACCGGTCGGTGCGTGGAGGTCGCCGACCGCGCCGCCCACGTCGCCGTCCGCGGCCCCGAGAACCCCGAAGACCCCGCCTTCCTCGCCTCGCCGGCCGCCTTCACGATGTGCGTGAGCGCCGCCGCCGAGGGGCGCAACGGTCGCTGACGGCGATGGCGACCCTCATGGGAATGGTGATCCTCGCCCTCGTCCTGCCGACGTGGGCGGGGATCGCGTACGCGGGGCTCGTCCGGGCCCGGCGGGAGAACGCCGGGCTTCCGCACCCGCCCCGCCCCCGGCGTACGCCCGCGAAGAAGGCGGCCTGGATCGCCGTGCTCGCCTACGTCCTCGGTGGGGCGCTGCACCTGTACGGACTCTCGTACATGCCGTTCCTCCAGCCGGAGGACGCCTGCTGGTTCAAGGCCGGGTACATGGCCGTACCGGACTCCAGCAGCGCGCTGCCGGTGAGCCTGGTCTGCGCGGGGGAGGAGATCGTCCCGGTGTGGCTGAACCCGGGGCTCGCCGTCCTCGCCGTCACCGCCGTCACCGCCGTCACCGCCGTCGCCGCGACCGTCGCGTCCGTGGCGCTGGCGGTCACCGCCCGTCGAAGAGGTGGGCCAGCGTCGTCGGGGTGAGTCGGAGTCGGTCGAACGCGGTGCGGCAGCCGTCCCCGACGGGCGACTGCGCCACCACGCCGACCCGCACCGGCCGGTCGGTGCCGAGCGCGAACTGCCGCACCAGTCGCCACCGTTCGCCGTCCTCCGACGAGTGGAAGACGAACCGGTCGCCGGTGCGGCTGATCCGCAGCCACAGCGCGTCCACCGTCACGGGCGCGGCGACGGCGTCGTCCGAACGCCCCCGGGTCACGACCGAGAAGACCCCGGCCGTCCCGTCGGGAGCCTGCTCGAACGTGAGCTTCCCCCAGTGCTCGTCGTCGGCGTGGACGAGGAGCGCTCCGGCGTCCCACGCGCCGGCGAACCCGACCCGCACCCGGGCGGACAGCTGCCAGTCCCCGTCCGGCGGCGCGGTCAGCGCGAGCGCCGCGTCCCGCCGCCGGGTGCCGTCCAGCGGATCGGTGAACAGATCGGTGCGGGCGGCGGCGGTGACGGTCAGGACGTCACCGTCCAGGGACCAGGAGGCGGGCGGGGTCACCCATGCCAGGCCGAGCGGAAGCGGGAGCGAGGGAGAGGCTGCGGGGTTCATGCCGCCATGATCGTGCCCGGCCGCGCCCGGAGCCGTACCACCGCCCGAAGATCCAACAACCCGCGCGGAAGTCCATGCGGAACGCTCGCGGGCGATCCGGCGGTCGCCCGGGACGCGGTCACGCGCCGGCCCCCGCGAGCACGGCCCGCAGCTTCCGTATCCCCGCCTTCCACTCCTCGCCGTCCGACTCCTCCCACAGCTCCAGGAGTTCGGACGGTTCGGCGACGACGCGGTCGAGCGCGGCGACGGCCTCCGCGCGCAGCTCCGCCGGCAGCACCCCCAGCGGCTCCTTCGGGCCGTACGAGGTCGTCACCGGCTCCCCGCCGGGGCACTGCGCCGCCACCAGCGCGGCCGCCGCGACGGCCTCGACGGACAGGTCCGCGTCCAGGTAGTCGTCCCCGGTCCCGGTCACCTCGCGGAAGGCCGCGCGCAGCACGTCCGCCTTCTTCCCCGCCTCGGCCTCGTCCACCGTGTACGAGAAGTCCGCCGCGGTGTCGTTGTCGAACGGTCCGATGTCCCAGGTCCCCATGGCGCGCACGCCCCTTCACGATCGTCTCCCGGCCTGTCCTGGCCATCGTGGCAGCGCCCACTGACAACGCGAGGAGCAACGGCGTGGGGAACGACGGCGAGCAGGGGCCCTTGGGACGGCGCGTCCTGCGCGCACTGCGGCGGCGGGGCGCACGGAACGCGATCGTCGCGGGGCTGGCCGGTGCCGTGCTGGGCGCGGGCCTGACCGCGTGGGGGACCGGCGCCTTCGACCGGGAGGCGAGGCCCGTCGCCCCGCACGCGGCGGGTGCGGGGCGCGGGTGATCACCGTTCGAGGGCGTGGCCCGTCGTCGCGTCCACATGCGCCGGGACCGGGTCGTGGCGGTCGCCGACCGTGGACGTGCCCGTCGGTTCGAAGAGGAGGATCGACGCGCCGCCGGGGGCGTACGGCTTGTGCTCGACGCCCCGGGGGACGGTGAAGGCCGAGCCCTTCGGGAGGCGGACCGTGCGCTCGCCGGCCGGTTCGCGGAGCGCGATCGACAGCTCGCCGTCGAGGACGAGGAAGAACTCGTCGGTGCCGTCGTGCGCGTGCCACAGGTGCTCGCCCTCGACCTTGGCCACGCGCACGTCGTAGTCGTTGACGCGGGTCACGATCCGGGGGCTCCACAGGGCGTCGAAGGAGGCGAGGGCGGCGGCGAGGGCGACGGGCTCGCCGCCGGTCACGGGTGCGTTGCTGGTCATACGGCGATCCTCGCCGTGGCGGCGGCCCTGGTGGGAGTGCTAGGAATCGCACATGCCGCAAGGATCCTCGCAGCGGGCCGGGCGCCCCGCCGCCCCGGCCCCCTCCGCGCTCCACCGGGTCGCCGTGATCGTCGACGCCGGTTCCAACCCCTTCGAACTGGGCTGCGCCAGCGAGGTCTTCGGGCTGCGCAGGCCGGAGCTGGGGGAGGGGCGGGAGCTGCTGTACGACTTCCGGCTCTGCTCGCCGGAACCGGAGACCCCGATGCGCGACGGGTTCTTCACGCTGACCGGGGTGCGGGGCCTGGAGGAGGCGGACGCCGCCGACACCGTCATCGTGCCCAACCGGCCCGACGTGGCCGTGCCGCGCCGCCCGGCCGTGCTCGACGCGATCCGGCGGGCGCACGCGCGCGGGGCGCGGCTGATCGGCTTCTGCAGCGGGGCGTTCACGCTCGCGGAGGCCGGTGTCCTGGACGGGCGGCGGGCGACCGCGCACTGGCAGTGGGCGGACGCCTTCCGGGCGCGGTTCCCGGCCGTGCGCCTGGAGGAGGACGTGCTGTTCGTCGACGACGGCGACATCCTGACGGCGGCGGGCAGCGCGGCCGCCCTCGACCTGGGTCTGCACGTGGTGCGGCGCGACCACGGGGCGGAGGTGGCGAGCGCGGTGAGCCGGCGGCTCGTCTTCGCCGCCCACCGGGACGGCGGGCAACGGCAGTTCATCGAGCGGCCCGTGCCGGAGGTCCCCGAGGAGTCGCTGGCCCCGGTGCTCGCCTGGGCGCAGGAGCGGCTCGACCGGCCGCTGACGGTGGCCGACCTCGCCGCGCGGGCGGCCGTCAGCCCCGCGACCCTGCACCGGCGCTTCCGGGCGGAGCTGGGCACGACGCCGCTGGCCTGGCTGACGGGGGAGCGGGTGACGCTGGCCCGCCGGCTCCTGGAACGCGGGGAGGCCCGGCTCGACGTGGTGGCGCGGGTGAGCGGGCTCGGCACGGCGGCCCATCTGCGGACCCTGGTGCGCCGCGAGACGGGGCTGTCCCCGTCGGCGTACCGGAACCGCTTCGGCCCGGGCGGGACCTGAGCCCCGGCCCGGGCCGCGGAGGGGCGCCGGATCGTGCGTGCGGATCATGCGGTGCGTACGGGGCATGCGGTGCGTACGGATGGTGCGGTGCGTACGGATCGTGCGGGCTGCCACGCGGGCGGCGGCGGTCTCAGTTGGAGTGGGCGGAGATGTCGCCGTGGTCGGTGGTGGCGCGGATCGTGAGGCCGGCGCCCGCGCCCTCGGCGTTCCGGAGGGCGTTGCTGACGCGGCCGTAGGAGGTGCCGGCGTCGAGGGTCGCGGCGACGCCGCGGGCGGCGCCGACCGAGATCGAGCCGGACCGCGTGGTGAGCGCCACCGCGCCGGCCGTGGCCTCGGCGATCCGCAGGTCGCCGCGGGCGGTGGTGAGCGCGGCGTCGCCGTTGAGGCGGCCGAGGGTGATGTCCCCGTCCTGGAGGGTGAGGCGGACGCGGCCGGCCTCGTCGAGCTTGACCGGGCCCTGGGCGGCCTCGAAGGTGACGTCCCCGAGCCGTCCGACGCCGCGCAGGTCGGCGGCGGCGGCCTTGCCCTCGACGGAGGAGCCGGCCGGGAGCTGGACGGTGATCTCGACGGAGCCGGAGGCGCCGAACAGCTGGTTCCGGGCCTCGGGGGCGGTGATCCGCAGGACGCCGTCCGCGAAGGAGACCGCGGTCTCCTCGGCGGCCTTCACGTCGCGGGACCGGCCGGGGGTGGCGGGGCGGATGTCGACGGTGACGTCCGCACGGTCGGCGGCGATGAAGCGGAGGTGACCGGCCGGGACGGTCACGAGGGCGGCGATCGGGGCGGTGGCGGCGAAGGTCTGCATGGTGGGCGCTCCCGTGGAGTGGTGAATCCCGTCGGTGTTTCCGACAAATGAAAAGCTACGTTGCTTTCCAATATCTAGCAACTTGTTCGTTGCATTGCTCGGAAGTAACTACTGATCAGAGCCGCAATTTCGTTGCAATGGAGGGTAAGTTGACGCAACGAGCCGACTCCGTCGCGTTGCAATGGAGGAAGGTGAAAGCTATGCTGGCCGCGTTGTGGACGCACGGGGTCGAAAGGGGAGTGCGATGCCGGGAGGCAGGCTCACTCAGCAGGAACGTCAGCAGATCGCGCTGGGGCTGGCCGACGGGCTCGCGTACGCGGAGATCGGCAGGCGGCTCGACCGCCCCACCTCCACCGTCACCCGCGAGGTGATGCGCAACGGCGGCCCCACCGCCTACCGCCCCGACCTCGCGCACCGCGCCACCGAGAGCCGCGCCCGACGGCGCCGGCCCGGGGGTGCCGCCGCGGCGCCCGCCGCGCGGGCGGACGGGCGGGACGCGGTGGCCGTCCGGGACTACGAGGAGGCGTTCGCCACCGTCTTCATGCAGAGCGGCCTGCCCCGGATGACCGCCCGCGTCCTCGCCGCCCTCTACGCCACCGACGCGGGCAGCCTCACCGCCGGCGAACTCGGCGAGCGACTCCAGGTCAGCGCCGGGTCCATCTCCAAGGCCATCGCCTTCCTGGAGAGTCAGAGCCTCATCCGTCGCGAGCGCGACGACCGGCGCCGCGAGCGGTACGTCGTCGACGACGAGCTCTGGTACCAGTCGATGATCGCCGCCGCGAAGGCCAACGAGCAGATGGTCGAGATCGCCCGGCAGGGCGTCGCCGTCCTTGGTCCCGGCACCCCCGCCGCCGCCCGCCTGGAGAACGTCGCCCGCTTCATGGACTTCGTCAGCGAGGGCATCGTGCGCGCCGCCGAGCAGGCCCGGGAGATCCTGCTGACGAAACCCGCGGAGCCGGAGGGCGCACGGGGTGGCGCATCGGACGGCGCACCGCACGGCGACTGAACCGTCCCGTCGGTGAGTCGGTGAGTCGGTGAGTCGGTGAGTCGGTGAGTCGGTGAGTCGGTGGGTCGGTGAGCCGGTGAGCCGGTGGGCCGGGATCGTCTCCGACGCGAAGCGCCGACCGCACCTGACCTTTCGTCAGATGCGACCTTCCGTCGCAATGGAACGTGTTCTACTCTGCGCGCCATGGGCATCGCCATCACGCACGAACAGCGGGACCTCGCCCGGGCCGTCCGCGCCTGGCTCACCCGCGCCGCACCCCCCGAAGAGCTCCGCCGCCGGCTCGACGCACCCGAACCGCCCACCGGCCGGCCCGCCCACCGGGACGCCGCCGCTGCCCAGGGACTCCTCGGGATCCACGTACCGGAGGAGCACGGCGGCGGGGCGGCGGCCTCGACGACCTCGCCGTCGTCGTCGAGGAGGCCGCCCGCGCCCTGCTCCCCCGCCCCTACCTCCCCTCCGTCCTCGCCACCGAACTCCTGCGCCGCGCGGGGACGCACGGTCCCCTCCTCGCCGACCTCGCCGAAGGCCGCCGCGTCGGCGCCGTCGCCCTCGGCGGCCCCGGCACCCTCACCGCCGTGCGCACCGGCACCGGCCACCTCCTCGACGGCACCGCACCGCCCGTCCTCTGCGCCGCCGAGGCCGACCTGCTCCTCCTCCAGGCCGCCACCAACGACGGCACCGTGTGGCTCGCCGTCGACGCGCACCCGGCCGACGGTCCGCACGCCACCCGCACGCCCGCGACCGCCGACGCCACGCGCGGGCCGGGCCTCACCGTCCGGGCCCACGCCTCCGCCGACCCCACCCGGCCCACCGCCGAGGTCCGCGCCGCCGCCTCGCGCAGGCCGCCGAACTCGTCCGGCAGCTCCGCGGCGAGGCCGCCGACCGTCAGGTCCCCGGCGCCCGCGTCGGCCTCGCCCACAACATCGGCCTCGGCGGCGCGGCGGTCGTGACCCTCCTGCGTCGCGGGTCCTAGGTCCTTCTTCCCCCGGGAACGGGGCCTTTCCTCGCATGTACGGGGCGGAAGGGCTCTGCGACCATGACACGCATGCCGCAGACCGACTCCGTCACCGGAAGCACCCCCACCCGCCGCTCCATACGCACGCCCCGGCCCTGGCTCGTCGTCCTCGTCGCCTGCGCCGGGCAGTTCCTCGTCGTCCTCGACGTGTCGGTGATGAACGTGGCCCTGTCCTCCCTCAAGGCCGACCTCGGCCTCGGCACCCTCGGGCTCCAGTGGGTCCTCAACGCCTACGCGATCGCCTTCGCCGGCTTCATGCTGCTCGGCGGCAGGGCGGCCGACCTGTACGGGCGCAAGACCATGTTCCTCGCGGGCCTCGGGCTCTTCACCGCCGCCTCCGTCGTCGGCGGCCTCGCCCCCGAGGGCGGCCACCTCATCGCCGCGCGGGCCGCGCAGGGCCTCGGGGCGGCGGTGCTCTCGCCGGCCACCCTCACCCTCGTCACCTCCGCCGTCCCCGCCGGCGCCGCCCGCACCCGGGCCATCGCCACCTGGACGGCGGTCGGCGCGGCGGGCGGTGCCGCGGGCGGCTTCGTCGGCGGCCTCCTCGTCGACCTCCTGAACTGGCGCTGGGTGCTGCTCGTCAACGCGCCCCTCGGCGTCCTCATCCTCGGCGCGGCCGCGCTCTGGCTCTCCGAGAGCCGCACCGCCGCCGGACGCCGCCTGGACCTGCCCGGCGCGGTCCTCGTCACCGGCGGCCTGGCGACGCTCGCGTACGGCATCGTGCAGACCGAGATGGCCGGCTGGACCTCCGCCGCCACCCTGCTGCCGCTCCTCGGCGGCCTCGCGCTCCTGGCCGTCTTCGTCGCCGTCGAGAAGCGCACGAGGGAACCCCTCGTCCCGCTCGGGATCTTCCGCAACCGCGCGGTCTCCGCCGCCAACACCGGCATCATGCTGTGCGGCGCGAGCTCCTTCGCCATGTGGTTCTTCATGACCGTGTACGCCCAGAACGTCCTCGGCTACCCCCCGCTCCAGGCCGGACTCGCCCTCGTCCCCAGCTCGCTGGCCGTCCTCGTCGGCTCCAAGGCCGCGCCCCGCCTGATGGCCGTCACCGGCGCCCGCGCCGCCGCCATCACCGGCACCCTCGTCGCGGCCGCCGGCTTCGCCTGGCAGTCCACGATGACCGCCGACGGCACCTTCCTCACCACGATCCTCGGCCCCGGCCTCGTCATGATGGCCGGCATCGGCCTCGCCACCACGCCGCTCGCCACCCTCGCCACCTCCGAAGCCGCCCCCGGTGACGCCGGGCTCGTCTCCGGCCTCGTCAACACCTCCCGGACGATGGGCGGCGCGCTCGGCCTCGCCCTGCTGACCACCGTCGCGGCCGCCGCCACCCCGGACCCCGCCCACCTCGTCCACGGCTACGCGACGGCCTTCCGCGTCTCCGCCGCCATCCTCCTGACGGCCGCCGCCCTGATGGCCCTCTGGCTCCCCCGGAGGACCGCCCCCACCTCCTAGGGCGACGCGCGGTCGTGCCGGAGGCCGCGTCGCCCCGCGAGCTCGGCGGTCTTCGTCGGGTCCGCCGCCAAGGCCGTCCGCTCACGGGCCGTCGGGGAGTTCGGCCGTCCTGCCGAGGGCGGCGAGCGCCGGATCGACGACGGTCTCCCCGCGCAGCACCGCCCGGATCGCCTCGGCCAGCTCCTCCACCGGCCCGTCCTTCACCAGGAACCCGGCCGCCCCCGCCTCCATCGCCCGCCGCAGCTGCCCCGGCCGCCCGGACGTCGTCAGGATCAGCACCCGGCAGTCCGGCACCTCGTCGCGCAGCTCCGCCGCCGCGTCGAGCCCCGAGCGCCCCGGCAGTTCGAGGTCGAGCAGCGCCACATCGGGCCGTGCCACCAGCGCCCGCTCCACGATCTCGTCCCCCCGCCCGACCTGGGCGACGACCTCGATGTCCGGCTCCATCCCGAGCAACAGCGCGAGCGCCCCGTGCGGCGTTCCCCGGTCCTCCGCGAGGAGCACCCTCGTGTGCCTCGACGGCCGATGTTCCCGCGGCATCTCGTCCACGGGGACAGCGTAGGTCCGGCGGGAGGCCCCCGCACGGTGGAAGCCGCCGGGCGGAGGACGGGCCGCGGCGGCTTCCGCGTACGGACTCCGCGGTGCCGCCCCCTCGGGGCCCGGGACTCGCGGATCGTGTTCTGACGTGTCGTCAGCAGGGTGGGGTGCGAGGGTTCCCAACGGTTCCGGGCTCCGCTATACATGGGGGCACCGAACTGGAACGCGTTCTACATCGGCGCGTACGGGGCGGTTCCCGCACGGCCTCGGCGTGACCGACGGTGCGGACGGTCGCGCCGAGGTCCCTCCCTCCAAGGACCTCCAAGGAGCAGCAAGCCGATGCCCATTGACGCCGCCAAGGCCCTCGCCGCCGAGCCCCGCAGCGCCGAGATCGCCTGGGACCACAAGGACGTCCAGCTCTACCACCTCGGCCTCGGCGCCGGCCGTCCCGCCACCGACCCCGCGGAGCTGCGGTACACCCTCGAATCGCGGCTCCACGTGCTGCCCAGCTTCGCCACCGTCGCCGGCGCCGGCATGGGAGTCGTCGGCGGACTCTCCGCCCCCGGCATCGACATCGACCTCACCGCCGTCCTCCACGGCGGCCAGTCGATCACCCTCCACCGCCCGCTGCCGACCGGCGGCCGGGCCGTCTCCACCTCCCGCGTCGCCGCCGTGTACGACAAGGGCAAGGCCGCCGTCCTCGTGCTGCGCTCCGAAGCCGTCGACGACGAGGGCCCGCTGTGGACCTCCGACGCCCGGATCTTCGTCCGCGGCGAAGGCGGCTGGGGCGGCGACCGCGGCCCCTCCGAGCGCCTCGAACTCCCCGACCGGGCGCCGGACCGGACCGTCGAGCGGGCCGTCCGCGAGGACCAGGCGCTGCTCTACCGGCTCTCCGGCGACTGGAACCCGCTCCACGCCGACCCCGACTTCGCGAAGCTCGCGGGCTTCGACCGGCCGATCCTGCACGGCCTGTGCACCTACGGCATGACGCTCAAGGCGGTGGTCGACACGGTGCTCGACGGCGACGTCACCCGCGTCCGTGCCTACCGCACCCGCTTCGCCGGGATCGTCTTCCCCGGCGAGACGCTGCGCATCCGGATGTGGGCCGGGGACGGCGGCGTCCAGGTGGCCGTGACGGCCGTGGAGCGCGACGACGCCCCGGTCCTCGCCGACACCCTCGTCGCACACTCGTAGATCCCCTCAGGAGGGAGCCGCACCATGCGCGCAGCCGTACTGCACGAGATCGGTCAGGACAAGTTGGAGGTCCTCGACGACGTCGAGGCGGTGGGCTTCGGCCCGGGCAGGGTGCGGATCCGGGTGCGGGCCACCGGCCTGTGCCACTCGGACGTCTCCGCCATGAGGGGCGTCCTGCCGCAGCCCGCGCCCTTCGTCCCCGGCCACGAGGGCGCCGGCGAGATCCTCGACGTCGGCGACGGCGTCACCGGCCTCGCCCCCGGCCAGCGGGTCCTGCTCTGCTGGCTGCCCGCCTGCGGCGGCTGCGCCGCCTGCCGGCGCGGCCAGACCCAGCTCTGCCTCGCCGGCTTCATGAATGCCGGCACCCCCAACTTCCGGCGCCCCGGCGGGGACGTCTTCGGCTTCGCCGGCACCGGCACCTTCACCGAGGAGGTCGTCGTCGACGCCGGCTGCGCCGTCCCCATCCCGGACGACGTGCCCTTCGACATCGCCGCCCTCATCGGCTGCGGCGTCACCACCGGCCTCGGCGCGGCCATCAACACCGCCCGGGTGGAGGCCGGTTCGTCGGTCGCCGTCATCGGCTGCGGCGGCGTCGGCGTCTCCGCCATCCAGGGCGCCCGGCTCCAGGGCGCCGCCCAGATCGTCGCCGTCGACCCCGTCGAGTCCCGCCGCGAGGCCGCGCTCCGCTTCGGCGCCACGGAGGCCGTCGCCCCCGAGGCGCTGGCCGACGCCAAGCAGCGGATCACCGCCGGGGAGGGCTTCGACTACGTCTTCGAGGTCGTCGGCAGGTCCGCCACCGCCAGGACCGCGTACGAGACCACCCGGCGCGGCGGCACCCTCTGCGTCGTCGGCGCCGGCGCCATGGACGACGACCTCCGGCTCAACATGTTCGAGCTCTTCTTCGACGAGAAGCGGATCCTGCCCTCCCTGTACGGCGGCGGCGACGTCCTGCGGTCGTACGAGCGGACCATCGCGCTCTGGCGGGCCGGCCGCGTCGACCTGGCGTCGCTCATCACCCACCGGGTCCCGCTCGCGCAGGTCAACGAGGCCCTGGAGCAGATGCGGACCGGCGCGTCCCTCCGCACCTGCGTCGAGATCTGAGAGGACTCCGCCATGCCCCTGCCCCTGCCGCTCGAAGGGCTGAGCGCGATCGTCACCGGCGCCGGCCTCGGCCGCGCCGAGGCGCTCGAACTGGCCCGGCTCGGCGCCGCCGTCGTCGAACGACCCCGGGTGGCCGCCACGTTCGACACCGCCGAGGAGGCCTTCGGCCACGAGGAGCTCGACGGGCTGCTCACCCCGTACTTCGCGGAGCGCCCGCCGAACGAGACCTTCGCGGCGACGGAGGTCCTGGGACTGAAGAAGGGCTGAACCCGGGCCCGGGGCGACCGGCGCGGGGGACGGCGGAGGGCCCCGGGGGAGCGGATCCCCCGAGGCCCTCCGCCGACGCGCGCGGACGGGGAGCCGTTCCTCGCCCGTACGAGGAACGAGCCCTCGTTCGTACGGGGAACCACCCCTCGCCCGTACGAGGAACTACCCCTCGTTCGCCTCGCGGCGGTGCCGTCCGTGCGGGGCGGAGGTGGTCTCCTCCGCCGGCGCGGCCGGACCCCGGTGCCGTCCGGCACCCGTGCCCTGCGCCTCCTCCGTGGACTGCGTGCTGTCGTTCGCCATGTCGTGCTCACCCCGTGGACGTGCTTGTACGTGCGGTACTGCGGCGGTGAGTCTAACCAGCGGGTTTACGGTCCGTCAGAGGCGCCTGCTGGAGCGGCACCGGCCGCAGCGCGCGCGGCTGTCCCTCCTCCCCCGAAGGCGTCGGTTCCGCTTCCGGCCCCGGAACCGGACCGGGCTCGGCGGCGGGGTCGTCCGGCACCGTCAGCCCGGCCAGCGCGCACGGCAGCTCCGCCGTCGAGCACGGCAGCCGCAGGACGCCCTCCGGGGTCCAGGCCCCGGCTCCCGCCACCCATCCGGGCGGCGCCGCCACCTGGCGCATCCGCCGCTCCGAGGGCCGCCACAGGCCCACCCAGCTTCCGCCCGCCGCGTCGATCCGCAGCGCCACCCCGCAGCTCTCCGGCATCAGCACCTGCCCCGGCTGGACCGCGAACGGCGTCACCGCCGCGTCGTCGAGGCGCAGGCACTCGGGGAAGCGCACCGGCAGCAGGCTCCCCAACACCCCCCAGCCGAGCCGCTCGTGCCCCGGCGAGGGCGCGTCCGAACGGATCAGCAGCAGCCCGCTGTCCGGGTCCGCGAGCAGCAGCCGGTCGTCGCTCGCCTCGGTGATCTGGAGCAGCGGCGACACCTCGCCGCCCCGCTCCAGGTCCACCGCCACCGTCTTCACCGGCCCGTCGCCGAGCCGCCGGTCCAGGGCGAGCATCCGCCCGGTGCGGTCGAGCCAGACCCCGCCCGAGCACCGCCCCGGGACCACCGCGATCCGCTCCGGGCCGAAGGCGCCACCCGCCACCAGCCAGAGCGTGGTGGACTCCGGGCCGACGTGACGCGCGTAGGCGCAGATGCCGTCCGGGGACGGCGGCAGGAGTTCCACCGGGCCGGGGCCGGGCGCCTCCACCGAGCCGAGCCGCAGCTCGCCGGTGCCGGGACCGGTCGGGTAGAGCAGCGAGAAGGTGTGCCGCCGCCCGTCCACCCCGCGGCACACCAGGACCCGCCCGTCGGCGAGCGGCAGCAGCTGCGTCCCGCGCTCCTCGGGCTGGTCCAGGGGGAGCGGCACGGCGTACGGCTCCGGGCCGTCGAGGGTCCAGCGCTCCGCGTACAGGGCGTCCCCGGAACCCGCGAGCCGGGCCGCGTACGCGCCGTTCGCGGTGATCGTGAAGCCCGCCGGGGGGTGGACGGCCGTCCCCTCGTGGTCGCCGTCCCCGGCCGTGGTCTCGATGGCCAAGGCTGTCATCGACTCGTCACCTCCGGCCACGAAGCTAGTTTTCGCACTTCCAGCCGAACAACACGAGCCCACGCACTTCACACATAAGGATGGCGGTGCGCCGGTTCGATTGAGGGGAGGGGGCCGGTTGTGCTGACGGGGCCAGGGGTACGTAAGGTAAGGGCAACCTAAGCGGACCCTGTGGCTCCGCTGGGGAACGCCCCTACGCGTCGCCCTACCTCGACGTCCGCCATCGAAGAGGAGCCTTTCGATGTCCCTCCGCCGCCGCGGCACCGCCGCCGCCGTCGCCCTCGCCGCCGCGCTCTCCCTCGCGGCCTGCGGAGGCGGCGACTCCTCCGACGCCGCAGAGAAGGAGGACACGGCGAAGAAGAAGGACGTCGCCACCGGCGGCAAGGACTTCGGCGACGCCGCCGCCAAGACCGCCGCCCTGGGCACCGACGCCAAGCCCGGCCAGTTCCCCCGCACCCTCACCCACGCCATGGGCAAGAGCGAGATCAAGGCCGCCCCGAAGCGGGTCGTCGTCCTGGACGTCGGCGAGCTCGACAACGTCGTCTCCCTCGGCATCCAGCCCGTCGGCTACGCGCCCTCGGAGGGTGACGACGGCATCCCCGGCTACCTCGCCAAGGACGCCGGCAGCCCCAAGTCCGTCGGCACCATCAACAACCTCAACCTGGAGGCCATCGCCAACCTCCAGCCCGACCTGATCCTCGGCAGCCAGCTCCGGGCCGCCGACAAGTACGACGAGCTGTCGAAGATCGCGCCGACCGTCTTCTCCATCCGCCCGGGCTTCACCTGGAAGGAGAACTACCTCCTCAACGCCGCCGCGCTCGACAGGACCGCCGAGGCGAAGGAGAAGCTCGCCGCGTACGCGACCAAGGCGAAGCAGCTCGGCACGGACATCGGCCCGAACAAGCCGACCATCTCGATGGTCCGCTACCTCCCGGGCAAGATCCGCCTCTACGCGAAGGCGTCGTTCATCGGCACCATCCTGGAGGACGCCGGCCTGCCCCGGCCGAAGAACCAGCAGGTGAACGACCTCGCCGTCGAGGTCAGCCCGGAGAAGATCGACCAGGCCGACGCCGACTGGATCTTCACCGGCGTCTACGGCGAGGCCAAGGCGACCAAGAAGGACGCCGCCCAGGGCAACCCGCTCTGGAAGAACCTGGAGGCCGTCAAGGCCGGCCGCGCCAAGGACGTCCCGGACGAGACCTGGTACCTGGGCCTCGGCGTGACCGCGGCGAACAGCGTCCTCGACGACCTGCGCGCCGACCTCGTCAAGTAGGCGATCGCGAGCCCGGCCGGCGGAGACGTCCACCGGCCAGGACGGCGGGGCACGGAGGACAGGTAGCCTTTCCTCCGTGCCCCGTCTGTCTGAAGTCATCGCCGAGCTCGACGCCCTCTGGCCTCCCCAGCGGGCGGAGCAGTGGGACGCCGTCGGCACCGTCTGCGGCGACCCCGACGCCGAGGTGACCCGCGTCCTCTTCGCCGTCGACCCCGTCCAGGAGATCGCCGACGAGGCCGTCGCCCTCGGCGCCGACCTGATCGTCACCCACCACCCGCTCTACCTGCGCGGCACGACAACGGTCGCGGCCGGCCACTTCAAGGGCCGCGTCGTGCACACCCTGATCAAGCACGACATCGCGCTGCACGTCGCCCACACCAACGCCGACACCGCGGACCCCGGCGTCTCCGACGCCCTCGCCGGCGCCCTCGACCTGCGCGTCACCGGCCCGCTCGTCCCCGAGAACAACCTCGGCCGGATCTGCGAGCTCGACCAGCCGGAGACCCTCGCCGCGTTCGCGGCCCGCGCCGCCGAGCGGCTGCCCGCCACCGCGCAGGGCATCCGGGTCGCCGGCGACCCCGACATGACCGTCCGCCGCGTCGCCGTCAGCGGCGGCTCCGGCGACAGCCTCTTCGACGCGGTGCGCGCCGCCGGAGTGGACGCCTTCCTCACCGCGGACCTCCGCCACCACCCCGTCTCCGAGGCCACCCAGCACTCCGCGCTGGGCCTCGTCGACGCCGCCCACTGGGCCACCGAATGGCCCTGGTGCGAGCTGGCCGCCGCCCAGCTCGACGAGATCTCCGACCGCCACGGCTGGGACCTCCGCGTCCACGTCTCGAAGACGGTCACCGACCCCTGGTCCTCCCACCACACTTCCTCTGGAGCCCCCAACTGAACGCCGCGCCCGCCGACCAGATCCGCCTCCTCGACGTCCAGGCCCTGGACGTCCGCCTCCAGCAGCTCGCCCACAAGCGCAGGGCGCTGCCCGAGCACGCGGAGATCGAGGCGCTGACCAAGGACCTCACCCAGCTGCGCGACCTGCTCGTCGCCGCGCAGACCGAGGAGAGCGACTGCGCCCGCGAGCAGACCAAGGCCGAGCAGGACGTCGACCAGGTCCGCCAGCGCGCCGCCCGCGACCAGCAGCGGCTCGACTCCGGCGCCGTCTCCTCCCCGAAGGACCTGGAGAGCCTCCAGCGCGAGATCACCTCGCTCGCCAAGCGCCAGGGCGACCTGGAGGAGATCGTCCTGGAGGTCATGGAGCGCCGCGAGTCCGCGCAGGAGCGCGTCGCCGAGCTGACCCGGCGGGTCGAGGCCGTCCAGGCCAAGACCGACGACGCGACGACCCGCCGGGACGCCGCCGAGGCCGGTCTCGACGAGGAGGCCGCGGGCGTCGCCAAGGAGCGCGAGGTCGTCGCGGGCACCGTCCCCGCCGACCTGCTCAAGCTGTACGACAAGCTCCGCGAGCAGCAGGGCGGCGTCGGCGCGGCCCGCCTCTACCAGCGCAAGTGCGAGGGCTGCCACATCGAGCTCAACATCACCGAGCTCAACGAGGTGCGGGCCGCCGCGAAGGACACCGTCGTGCGCTGCGAGAACTGCCGCCGGATCCTGGTCCGCACGGCGGAGTCCGGCCTGTAATGCGCGAGCTCGTGGTCGAGGCGGACGGCGGCTCCCGGGGCAACCCCGGGCCCGCCGGCTACGGGGCCGTCGTCCTCGACCCGGCCACGGGCGAGATCCTGGCGGAGGCCGCCGAGTTCATCGGCGTCGCGACGAACAACGTCGCCGAGTACAAGGGCCTCATCGCGGGGCTCCGCGCCGCCCTGGACCTGGCGCCCGACGCCACGGTCCGGGTCAGGATGGACTCCAAGCTCGTCGTCGAGCAGATGTCCGGCCGCTGGAAGATCAAGCACCCGGACATGAAGCCGCTCGCGGCCGAGGCGTCCCGCGCCTTCCCCCGCGACCGCGTCACGTACGAGTGGATCCCCCGCGAGCGCAACAAGCACGCCGACCGCCTCGCCAACGAAGCGATGGACGCGGGCAAGCGGGGCGCCCAGTGGACCCCGCGCGACACCTCCGCGGCCCGGGTGGCCGCCACCCTGCCGCCGTCGGGCCCGCCGGGCGACGCGGCGGCGGGCGCGGCCAGGGCCCGCGCGGCCCTGGCGGCCGCCGGACCCGCCACACCCCCGGCGCCGAACGCCCCCGCCCCGCAGGACCCGCCTGCCGCCGAGGCCGCGGCGCCCGCGCAGGCCGCGTCCGCCGCCGACCCCGGCAGCGCGCCCGCGGCCCCGACGCCCGCGGCCCCGACGCCCGCGGCCTCCGCGCCCGCGGCCCCGGCGCCCGCGGCCTCCGCGCACCCCGTGTCCGCGCAGGGCCCGTCCGCCGACGCCCCCGGGACCGCTGCACCCGCGCCCGCGGCCCCGGCGCCCGCGACCTCAGCGCAGGGCCCGTCCGCCGCCGACCCCGGGAGCGCCTCCTCGCCCGCCGTCTCCGCGCAGAGCCCCGTGCCCGCGGCCCTCGCGACCGCGGCCACCGAGCGGAGTCCCGCCGCCCTCGAGCGAGGTCCCGTCCCCACGCCAGGCCCCGTGCCTGACATGGCCGCTCCCGCAACCTTCGTGCTGCTCCGGCACGGCGAGACCGCGCTCACGCCCGAGAAGCGGTTCTCGGGCAGCGGCGGGTCCGACCCGGAGCTCTCCGAGGCGGGGCGCCGGCAGGCCGCCGCCGTCGCCGACGCGCTCGCCGCCCGCGGCACGATCCAGCACATCGTCAGCTCCCCGCTCACCCGCTGCCGCCAGACCGCCGAAGCCGTCGCCGCCCGCCTGGGCCTGGACGTGGTCATCGACCGGGGCCTGCGCGAGACCGACTTCGGCGTCTGGGAGGGCCTCACCTTCGCGGAGGTCCGCGCGCGGTACCCGGAGGACATGGACGCCTGGCTCGCCTCCCCGACCGCCGCCCCCACCGGCGGCGGCGAGAGCTTCGTCTCCGTGACCCGCCGCGTCGCCGCCACCCGCGACCGCCTCGCCGCCGCGCACGCGGGCCGCACGGTCCTCGTCGTGAGTCACGTCACGCCCATCAAGACCCTCGTCCGGCTGGCGCTCGGCGCCCCGCCCCCGTCCCTGTTCAAGTTCGAGCTGTCGGCCGCCTCCCTCTCCGCCGTCGCCTACTACGCCGACGGCAACGCGTCCGTACGCCTCCTCAACGACACCTCCCACCTCCGCCGCTAGGGCCTGTCGTCAAACTCCCGCCTGCCCCACGACGCCATGCACGCACTCTCGCCGCACCGGGCACAAGGCCAAGTACGTCCCGTACGAGGCCTCGCGCCCCGCACGCCGAGAGCACGCACCTGACGCCGCGGGGCCGCCCTCCGGGCGACGGCGCGAGTTTGACGACAGGCCCTAGCCGGCCGGGCCGGGACGCAATTCCCTGGCGCCACCGGCCGTCCCCCCGGCACCATCCGGGTATGAGCTGGCACTTCACCACCGACCTCGGCGCGTTCCTGGCCGCCGCGGGCCCGCACCTCGCCGCCGAACCGGCCCGCAACACCGCCGTGCTGACCACGATGGACACGGCGGGACTCCTCGGCTGGTGGACCGGTCCCGGCGGCGCCGCCGCGACCGGCGTCCTCGTCGCGTCCCCGTCCGCGAACTCACCTTCGGCGTGCTGCCCGAGGAGGCGGCCGCCGCGCTGGTCCTGCCCGACGGCGCGGAACCGGCCACCCTGCGCGGGGAGACGGCGGCGGTCGAGGCGTACGCCGCCGCCACCGGCCTCCCCTGGGAGCCCGTCATGGGCATCCGGCTCTTCCGCCTCGGCGAGCTCACCCCCCGGGACCCGGCCCCGGCCGGCCGTGCCCGCCCCGCCCGCGCGGCAGACCTCCCGCTGCTCGGCGAGTGGACCGCCGACTTCGCCGCCGTCCACGGCTACCCGCCGCGGGACGACTACACGGACTGGCTCACCGAGCGGATCACCGAGGACCGCCTGCACGTCTGGGAGGCCCCGGAGGGCCGCCCCGTGGCGATGGCCGCCCGCTCCCGCACGGTCGAGGGCCAGTCGCGCGTCCACCTCGTCTACACCGCGCCCGCCGAGCGCGGCCGCGGCTACGCCGCCGGCGTCACCGCCGCCGTCAGCCGCGCGGCGGCCGACTCCGGAGCGGCGGAGGTCGTCCTCTTCACGGACCTCGCCAACCCCACCAGCAACGCCCTGTACCGGCGCCTCGGCTACCGCCCGGTCGCCGACCACCTGGGCATCCGCTTCACGACCGGCTGACCGCCAGTCCCGCCGCCTCCCGCGCCAGGGCCTCCACCCGGTCCCAGTCCCGGGCGGCGAGCGCCTCCGGGGGCAGCATCCAGGTGCCGCCGACGCAGGCGACGTTGGGGAGGGCGAGGTAGCCGGGCGCCGAGGCCGCCGAGATGCCCCCGGTCGGGCAGAAACGGGCCTGCGGCAGCGGGCCCGCGAGGGACTTCAGATACGGGACGCCGCCCGCCGCCTCCGCCGGGAAGAACTTCAGCTCCGTGACGCCCTCCTCCAGGAGCCCCAGCACCTCGGAGGCGGTCGAGACACCCGGCAGGAACGGCACCCCCGACTCCCGCAGCGCCCCGAGCAGCCGCCCCGAGCACCCCGGGCTCACCAGGAACCGCGCCCCGGCCCGTACCGCCTCGGCCGCTCCGGCCGCCGAGAGCACCGTCCCCGCGCCGACCACCGCCTCCGGCACCTCCGCCGCGACCGCCCGCACCGCGTCGAGCGCGGCCGGGGTGCGGAGGGTGATCTCGATCAGCGGCAGCCCGCCGGCCGCCAGGGCCCGCGCCAGCGGCACCGCGTCGGCGGCGTCCTCCACGACGACGACCGGGACGACGGGGGCGTGCGGGGCGAGCGCGAAGAGACCGGGGCTGCGGGACATGGCCTCATCCTGCCCACGGCCCCCATCCTCCGCAACGAGCGTTGCGGAGGATGCAACGCTCCCTGCGGGGTCCCGGCACGCACGGCACCGCAACGCTCCTCAGCGCTCCAGCGCTTCCGTGCACGCCCCGGGGCCCCGATGCCGCGCTCCTCCTCAGTGGATCTCGTCCACCAGCACGTCCAGCGCCCCCGCCCTGGCCCCCGCCTCCACCACGTACCCGAGCTCCCGCAGCACCCCCACCAGCTCGTCCGGCGTGCCGGGCGCCGCACCCGACTCCAGCAGGCTCCGGACGATCCGGCCCTTGGTGGCCTTGTTGAAGTGGCTGACGACCTTCCGGGTCGGCGCGTGCAGCACCCGTACCGTCGCGGTCCGCGCCGCCACCTCGCCCTTCGGCTTCCACGCCGACGCGTACGCCGACGAGCGCAGGTCCAGCACCAGCCCCTCCCCGGCCGCCTCCGGCAGCACCGACGCCATAGCGCCCCGCCAGTGCGCCGCCAGCGCGCCGAGGCCCGGCAGCTTCACCCCCATCGAGCAGCGGTACGACGGGATCCGGTCCGTCACCCGCACCGCGCCCCACAGCCCGGAGAAGACGAGCAGCGCGTCCCCGGCCCGCTTCCCGGCCGCCGCGTCCAGCGTCGCCAGGCCCAGCGCGTCGTACAGGACGCCCGTGTAGATCTCCCCGGCCGGCCGGGCGCCCGCCGTGCGCAGCTCCACGTTCTTCGCGACCTCGCCCCGCAGCCCCTCGCTCAGGCCGAGCACCTCGCGGGCCTTCTCCTCGTCGGCGGCGCACAGCTCGACCAGCTCGTCCAGGACCGCGGCCCGCGCCTCCGCGAGCCCCGGCAGCGACAGCGACTCCGGCTTGAGCGGCGCCCCGGACCCGGAGGGCGCCTTGCCTTCGGAGGGCGGCAGCAGCACGAGCACGGTGGTTCTCCTTACGTACGGACGCGAACGGGGATGCGGCCCCGCCAAGCCAGCGTACGAGGTGCCGGGCCCCCTCCCGCCCCCTACGCTCGATGGCATGCCCCGACGCCACATCCACGTGACCGGCGCGGCGGAGGCCCCGCTGCGGGCCGCGCTGCGCGCCCTCCGCACCGAGCTCGGGGTGCCCGAGGGGTTTCCGGCCGACGTGCTCGCCGAGGCCGAGGCCGCCGCGAAGAACCCCCGCCTCCCCGCCCACGACGCCACCGACCTGCCGCTCCTCACCATCGACCCGCCCACCTCCACCGACCTCGACCAGGCCATGCACCTGGCGCGCCGGTCCGACGGCGGCTACCGCGTGCACTACGCCATCGCCGACGTCGCCGCCTTCGTCGCCCCCGGCGGGGCGATCGACGCCGAGGCGCACCGGCGGGTCCTCACCCTCTACTTCCCCGACGGCAAGGTGCCCCTCCACCCGCCGGTCCTCTCCGAGGGCGCCGCCAGCCTGCTGCCCGGCGAACCCCGGCCCGCGCTCCTGTGGCGGATCGACCTCGACGCCGAGGGCCGCCGGGTCGCCACCGACCTCCGCCGGGCCCTCGTCCGCAGCCGTGCCAAGCTCGACTACGCCACCGTGCAGCGGCGGATCGACTCCGGCACCGCCGAGGAACCCCTCGCCCTGCTCCGCGACATCGGCCGGCTCCGCGAGGAGCGCGAGATCGAGCGCGGCGGGATCTCCCTCGACGTCCCCGAACAGGAGATCGTCGCCCTCCCCGGCGACCACGCCTACACGCTCGCCTACCGGGCGCCCCTGCCCGCCGAGAGCTGGAACGCGCAGATCTCCCTGCTCACCGGCATGGCCGCCGCCGACCTGATGACCGCCGCCGGCACCGGCATCCTGCGCACCCTGCCCGTCGCCCCCGACGGGGCCGTCGCCCGGCTGCGCCGCTCCGCGGAGGCGCTCGGCGTCGACTGGCCGCACCACGTGCCGTACGCGGAGGTGGTGAGGAACGCCGACCCCACCGACCCGCGCCAGGCCGCCTTCCTCCAGGAGTGCACCACCCTGCTGCGCGGCGCCGGGTACACCGTCTTCACCGACGGCCGGCTGCCCGAGCCGGCCGTGCACGCGGCCGTCGCCGACGAGTACACCCACTGCACCGCCCCGCTGCGCCGGCTCGTCGACCGGTACGCCTCCGAGCTGTGCGTCGCCGCGGTCGCCGGGACCGAGCCGCCCGAGTGGGTCGGGTCCGCGCTGCCCGGCCTGCCGGACACCATGGCCGCCGGCTCGCGCCGCGCCAACACGGTGGAGCGGGAGTCCGTCGACATCGTGGAGGCGGCGCTGCTCGGCGACCGGGTCGGAGAGCTCTTCGACGCGTACGTGATCGACGTCAAGGAGCGCGAGCCGTCCGTCGGCACCGTCCACCTCGACGACCCGGCGGTGGTGGCCCGCGTCGAGGGCGGCACGGCCCCGCTGCCGCTGGGCCGGTGGCTGCGGGTCAGGCTGTTGGAAGCGGATCCCGGCCGGGCGAAGGTGCTGTTCGCCCCGGCGTGACGGC
This sequence comes from Streptomyces sp. NPDC007945, assembly GCF_042958885.1. Taxonomy (NCBI): domain Bacteria; kingdom Bacillati; phylum Actinomycetota; class Actinomycetes; order Kitasatosporales; family Streptomycetaceae; genus Streptomyces; species Streptomyces sp. NPDC007945. The sequence goes on along the minus strand of NZ_JBIBJV010000001.1, from coordinate 503,913 downwards.
GTCGCGGACGGCCTCGTACAGCGCCTTGGGGTCGTCGGCGTGCAGCCGTACGACGGAGACCCGCCGGACCCCGCCGAGCAGCCCGACCACGTCCACCGGCGCGCTCAGCTCCAGGGTCACCGAGGTCTGCGAGCCGACCGCGAGGTTCAGCTCGCCGTCGGCCTTCCCGTGGGTGAAGCGGTTCTCCCGGCGGACGGCGGCGACGCCCTCCAGCGGCACGTCCACGTCCACGTGCGCCGCCTGCCGGACCCGCAGCCGCCCGCCGGCCAGCACGTGCGGCCGGGTCACGGAGGCGGCGTGCAGCCCCAGCACGAAGAGGACCGTGTAGACGTCCAGGACCAGCACGATCGCGTGCGCCACCGGCAGCCCGGCCAGCAGCCACGACATGCCGACGGTCTCCACGAGGCAGACGAAGGCGAAGCCGTACATGAGCGCGGCCTGGTCCCGCGCGTGCGGGAACACCCCGTCCGCGCCCGCCGTGCCGTGCGGCCGGCGCGCCACCCACCGCCCCAGGCTCGCCAACAGCGCCAGCTCGTGCCCGATCAGCCGCAGCACCCGCTCCGGCACGAGCTCCGCCAGCGCCTCCCGCCGCGTCAGCCCCCGCCGCCGCAACCGCACCCACACCACCGCCTCGGCGGCGAACAGCCCGACCATCACCAGCTCCGCGCCGCCGAGCACCGCCCCCGGTATCCGCACCCCGCCGAGCAGCAGCGCGAAGACCACCAGCTCGGCCGGGAGCGCGGCGTACGCGACCGCGCGCAGCCCCCGCAGCACGGGCCCCCGCTCACTCCTCGCCATGCCCCTCACCTCCCTCGAAACGTTCCGACACCAGGGCCAGCGCCCGGCGCACGGCGGCCGCCTGCGCGGGCGCCAGATCGGCGAAGAAGACGTCCGCGAGCCCGCCGGACCCCTCCGCCGGCAGCTCGAAGCGGCCGATCCCCGCCGGCAGCACACCGGCGAGCGCCCGCGCGGCCTCCTCGACCCGAGGATCGTCCGCGGGGGCGTCGGCGAGCGCGTCCAGCAGCCCGTACACCTCCGCGGCGCTCCCGGACACCTCGTGCATCAGCCCCATCAGCCGCGTCCGCTCCTCCGCCGGCACGACCGTGTCGAGCAGGGCGAGGATCTCCCGGTCCTTCACCGCCATCGGCGATCCCGGCAGCTCGCCGACCCCGGCGAGCAGCGCGGCCAGCTCCGGCGAGACGGGCCCCTCGACGGTGAGCCGGCCGGCCCGCGCCTCCGCGAGCAGTCCGGCGAGCCGCGCCCGCCGCTCCCGGACGACGTCCTCCTGCCGGGCGAGGTCGGCGTCGAGCTCCTCCAGGACCTCCACGACCTCGCGGCCCGCGTCCTCGGCGAGCACGTCCCGCACCTCGTCGAGCCCGAGCCCCAGCTCGGCCAGCCGCCGCACCCGGGCGAGCAGCACGGCGTCCCGGATGCCGTACTCCCGGTAGCCGTTCGGCAGCCGGGCGGGTTCGGGCAGCAGCCCCAGACGGTGGTAGTGCCGCACCGCCCGGGGCGTGACCCCGACGAGCGCGGCGAGCTCGCCGATTCGCATGCCGCCCAGTAGAAACCCTGACGCTACGACAAGGTCAAGCACCGTCCCTTCCGGCGGGTAGCATGGTCGGCACGGCAGACGAGCCGGGCGGGCGGCCGCGTGGAGATCCCCGGATCTCCCCGAGGAACGTCCGGGCTCCACAGAGCAGGGTGGTGGCTAACGGCCACCCGGGGTGACCCGCGGGACAGTGCCACAGAAAACAGACCGCCGGGAGCTTCGGCCCTCGGTAAGGGTGAAACGGTGGTGTAAGAGACCACCAGCGCCTGAGGTGACTCAGGCGGCTAGGTAAACCCCACCCGGAGCAAGGTCAAGAGGGGACACCCCGGTGTCCCTGCGCGAACGATCGAGGGCTGCTCGCCCGAGTTCGCGGGTAGACCGCACGAGGCCGGCGGCAACGCCGGTCCTAGATGGATGGCCGTCACCCCGACGACCGCGAGGTCCCGGGGCACAGAACCCGGCGTACAGCCCGACTCGTCTGCCCCTTCCCAGGGCCCCCGCGGGGGCCCTTCTCCGTGCTCGGGGCCGGGGGTCAGAGCAGGATCTCCACCGTCCAGTGCGGGGCGCGGTCGTCGGTGCGGAGGACGATGGGCTTCGGGGTGGGGGAGGGGTCCTCGAAGAGGTCGCGGCCGAGGGCGAGGCCGTTCCGGGAGAGGACGTACGTGCCCGTGACCAGGGTGGCGGGGTCGGTGACGGTGGCCGGGCCCTCGGGGGTGACGCGCTGGAGGCGGAAGACCGAGGCGGGGGAGTCGTCGGGGCGGACCAGGGCGGGCGTGCGGTCGGTGCCGGGGGCGGTCACGCGGTCCTCGGTGCCCTTGACGGTGAGGCGGAAGCCGCCGTCGGCCTCGCCCAGCGCCCACTCGGCGGTGCGGTGCTCGTCGACCGGGAAGGCGACCAGCCTCCCGTCCAGGACCCCCACCGGGGCCCCCTTCGCGTACAGCTTGACGATCCGGTCGTGCTCCGACATCGCTCCTCCAGCGGGAAGGCGGGCTTGGGGTCCCCCCGATACTGCCCGCGGTGCGGGCCGGGCCGCCGGAGGCTGCCGCGGGCCTCGCCCGACTGGCCCATCCCCCGCGGCGGAGCGGGGTGCGCCGCCGTCCGGCGGGTACGGGTGGGGCATGAACCTTCCTGTGGAACAGCTCACCGAGCCCGCCGTCCGCGCCTTCGTCGCCGCGCTGAACGCCAACGACCGTGCCGCCTTCGACGCCGCCCTCGCGCCCGGCGCGACCATGGCCGACGACGGGTCCGAACGGGACCTGAGGGAGTGGACCGAACGGGAGGTGTTCTCCTCGAAGGGGCACATGGTCGTGGAGAGCGAGGACGACGACGGCCTCTCCCTCGTCGCCACCTACAGCAACGACACCTGGGGCGCCATGCGCACCGCCTGGCGGTTCCGGGTCGAGGACGGGAAGGTGACCCGCTTCGAGACCGGCCAGGTGCCCGTGGAGTGAGCCGTCAGCCGCGGCCGATGTAGGGCATCGCCGTGGCCATGACCGTGGCGAACTGGACGTTCGCCTCCAGCGGCAGGGCCGCCATGTGGACGACCGTCGCGGCCACGTCCGCCGCGTCCATGACCGGTTCCACCGCCAGTTCGCCGTCGGCCTGGAGGATGCCGGTCCGCATGCGGGCCGTCATCTCCGTGGCCGCGTTGCCGATGTCGATCTGGCCGCAGGCGATCCGGTACGGGCGGCCGTCGAGCGACAGCGACTTCGTCAGGCCCGTCATGGCGTGCTTCGTCGCCGTGTACGCGATCGAGTGCGGCCGCGGCACGTGCGCGGAGATCGAACCGTTGTTGATGATGCGGCCGCCCTGCGGCGACTGCTCCTTCATGGCCCGGAAGGCGGCCTGCGCGCAGAGGAACGCGCCCGTCAGGTTGACGTCGACCACCGACCGCCAGGTGTCGTAGGACAGCTCCTCCACCGGTGTGCCGCCGCCCGCGAACGTCCCCGCGTTGTTGAAGAGCAGGTCGACGCGGCCGAAGCGCTCCCGTACCGCGTCGAAGAGGCCCGTCACCGCCTCCGGTGAGGTCACGTCCGTCGGGACGCGGAGGACGCGGGCCTCGGCGAGCCCCTCCGCCGTCTCCTCCAGGGGCGCGGCCCGGCGGCCCGCCAGCGCCACCGACCAGCCCGCTTCCGCGAGGGCCCGCGCCACTTCCCGGCCGATGCCCGACCCCGCTCCCGTCACCACCGCGACGCCCATGCCGAACCGCCTTTCCGCCTCGTGTCGCTCCCGGCCGGGCAGCGTACGCCAGGCACGTGCCCCATGAACTCATCCGTCCGACACGTGGATGACCTGTCCCCGACAAGGGGATGTCGCCCCGTCCCCCTCGAATACCGACGGACACCAACCGTCAGGGGAGGGGCACATGACACCCGCACCGAGCAGCACACCGGCCCACAGCGAGGAACTCCGCGCCGCCGCGCGTCACTTCGGCCGCCGCAGGTTCCTCACCGCGGCCGGCGCCGCCGCCGCGCTCGCCTTCGCCACCCAGCTGCCCGCCGCCGGCGCGGCCGCCGCCGCCGAACTGGACGGCCGCCGGATCACCGAGGACCCGTTCACCCTCGGCGTCGCCTCCGGCGACCCGCTCCCCGGCTCCGTCCTGCTGTGGACCCGGCTCGCCCCCCGCCCCTTCGAGCCCGGCGGCGGCCTGCCCGCCGAACGCGTCTCCGTCCACTGGGAACTCGCCCGCGACGAGCGCTTCACCCGCACCGTCCGGCGCGGACGTGCCACCGCGCACCCGGAGTTCGGCCACAGCGTCCACGTCGAGGTGGAACACCTCGAACCGGGCCGGGAGTTCTACTACCGTTTCCGCGCCGGGAACTGGGTGAGCCCGGCGGGGCGGACCCGCACCGCGCCCGCGCCCTGGGCCCGCCCGGCCGCGCTGCGACTCGGCGCCGTCTCCTGCCAGGCCTACCACGACGGCTACTTCACCGCCCACCGGCACCTCGCCGATGAGGACCTCGACGTCGTCCTCCACCTCGGCGACTACCTCTACGAGTACGCCGTCGACGCCACCGGCGGCGCCCGCGCCTACACCGACCGCACCCTCCCCGCCGTCTTCAACCGCGAGACGATCACCCTGGAGGACTACCGGCTCCGCTACGGCCTCTACAAGAACGACCCCGACCTCCGGGCCGCGCACGCCGCGCACCCCTTCGTCGTCACCTGGGACGACCACGAGACCGAGAACAACTACGCGGGCGGCACCCCCGAGAACTCCGTCCCGCCGGAGGAGTTCCTGCTCCGCCGCGCCGCCGCCTACCGCGCCTACTGGGAGCACCAGCCGCTGCGCGCGCCCCAGCTGCCCGAGGGCCCGGACATGAGGCTGTACCGGCGGCTGCGCTTCGGGCGGCTCGCGCAGTTCGACATCCTCGACACCCGCCAGTACCGCTCCGACCAGGCGTACGGCGACGGCTGGCAGGTCCCGGGCCCGCTCTCCGAGGACCCGGCGCGCACCATGACCGGCGCCGCCCAGGAGCGGTGGCTCCTCGACGGCTGGCGCGCCTCCGACGCCCGCTGGAACCTCCTGCCCCAGCAGGTCGTCCTCGCCGAGCGCCGCGACCGCCCCACCGCCGACTTCAAGGTGTCCATGGACTCCTGGGACGGCTACCCGGCCTCCCGGCAGCGGATCCTCGCGGGCGCCGAGGCCGCCGGGGTGCGGAACCTGATGGTGCTCACCGGCGACGTCCACGTCGGCTACGGCTTCGACCTCAAGGCCGACTTCCGCGACCCCGGCTCCCGGACCGTCGGCACCGAGATCGTCGCCACCTCGATCTCCAGCGGCAAGGACGGCGCCGACCGCCCGGCCAACTACGACCGGCTGACGCAGGCCAACCCGCACCTGAGGTTCTTCAACGGCCGGCGCGGCTACGTCACCGTGACCCTCGGGGAGGAGAGCGCCCGCGCCGACTTCCGCACGGTCCCGTACGTCACGAAGCCGGGCGCCCCCGTCACCACCGCCGCCTCCTTCGTCACGGAGGCCGGCCGGCCGGGCCTCACACCCGCGTGAGCTCGGCCTCCTGCGGATAGCGGACGCCGACGCGGTCCCGCACCGCGTCGAGCGTCCGCATCACGGCGAGCGTGCCGTCCAGCGGGACGAGCGGCGACTCCGTCTCCCCGGCCCGCAGGCAGCGCATCACCTCGGCGGCCTCGTGCCGCAGCGAGTGCGGGTCCTCGGTGTACGTGAACTCCTCCGGTTCGGCGCCCTCCCGGTACAGCGTGAACCGCTCCGGGAAGAAGAAGCCGCGCGGCACCTCGATCCGGCCCTCCGTGCCGGTCACGGCGGCGGTCAGCGGGGTGTCCGCCTCCAGGGAGCAGGACAGCAGTGCCGAGGCGCCCGAGTCCGACCAGCCGAGCAGCATGCCCGTGTTCAGGTCCACGCCCTCCGGGGAGAGCCGCGCGTGCGCCTGCACCGAGTCCGGCTCGCCGAGCAGCAACTGGGCGAAGGAGACCGGGTAGACGCCGAGGTCGAGCAGGGCGCCGCCGCCGACGGCGGGGTCCCGCAGCCGGTGGCCGGGGCCGAAGGGGCCCGCGAGGCCGAAGTCCGCCTGCACGGTCCGCACCTCCCCGACCGCGCCGTCCCGGACCAGCTCGGCGAGCCGGCGGATCAGCGGGTTGCAGTACATCCACATGGCCTCCATGAGGAAGAGGCCCCGGCCCCGGGCCAGGGCGACCAGCTCCGCCGCCTCCCGGGCGTTCAGCGTGAAGGCCTTCTCGCACAGGACCGCCTTGCCCGCCTCCAGGGCCCGGCCGGCGGCCTCCCGGTGCGCGTGGTGCGGGGTCGCCACGTACACCACGTCCACCTCGGGGTCGGCGAAGAGCCCGTCCCAGCCGCCGTACGCCCGCCCGATCCCGAACCGGTCGGCGAAGGCCCGCGCCGACGCCTCCGTACGGGACGCCACCGCCACCACCTCGGCGCCGTCCAGCTCCGCCAGGTCCGTCACGAACCGTTCGGCTATGCCGCCGGTCGCGAGCACGCCCCACCGCACCGCATCGTTCACGTCGCTCGCGTCGTTCACGTCGTCCACGTCCGTCCACCCCATGGGTCTCGATCCGCCCCGCCGAGCTGAGAGCATAGGCAAGGATTCAACGAAAGGGAGCAGTCGATGCCGGAGAGCGGCCAGAAGACAACACGAGGGCACATAACCGGAACCCCGGTGGCCGTTCCCGCAGCCCGGCGGGCGAGCCTGCTCGTCACCCTCGTCCTCGGCGGACTCACCGCGCTCCCGCCGCTCTCCATGGACATGTACCTGCCGGCCCTGCCGGAGGTCACCCGCTCGCTGACCGCCCCCGCCGCCACCGTCCAGCTCACCCTCACCGCCTGCCTCGCCGGCATGGCCCTCGGCCAGCTCGTCGTCGGCCCCATGAGCGACAAGTGGGGACGCCGCCGGCCGCTGCTCGCCGGCATGGTCGTCTACGTCCTCGCCACCGCCGTCTGCGCCTTCGCCCCCAGCGCCGAGCTTCTCATCGCCTTCCGGCTCCTCCAGGGCCTCGCCGGCTCCGCCGGCATCGTCATCGCCCGGGCCGTCGTCCGCGACCTCTACGACGGCGTCGAGATGGCCCGCTTCTTCTCCACCCTCATGCTGATCTCCGGCGTCGCGCCGATCATCGCGCCGCTCATCGGCGGACAGATCCTGCGGATCACCGACTGGCGGGGCGTCTTCCACGTCCTCGCCGTCATCGGCGTCCTCCTCACCCTCGTCGTCCGGCGCTTCCTCCACGAGACGCTGCCGCCGGAACGGCGCCAGCAGGGCGGCGTCGGCCAGGCCCTGCGCACCATGCGGGGGCTGCTCGCCGACCGCGTCTTCACCGGCTACATGCTGACCGGCGGCCTCGCCTTCGCCGCCCTCTTCGCCTACATCTCGGCCTCCCCGTTCGTCGTCCAGGAGATCTACGGCGCCTCCCCGCAGACCTTCAGCCTCCTCTTCGGGCTCAACTCCATCGGCCTCGTCGCCGTCGGCCAGATCAACGGCAAGCTCCTCGTCGGCCGGGTCAGCCTCGACAAGGTGCTCGGCTGGGGCCTCTCCGTCATCCTGCTCGCCGCGACGGCGCTCCTCCTGATGACGACCGGGGTCTTCGGCGAGGTCGGACTCGTCCCGGTCGCCGCCGGGCTGTTCGTCCTCATGTCCGCGATGGGCCTCGCGATGCCGAACACCAACGCGCAGGCGCTGATGCGGACGCCGCACGCGGCCGGGTCCGCGTCGGCGCTCCTCGGCACCTGCTCCTTCCTCATCGGGGCGGTCGCCTCACCGCTCGTCGGCATCGCGGGCGAACGGACGGCCGTCCCCATGGCCGTCGTCCAGCTCGCCTGCGCCGCCGCCTCCCTCACCTGCTACCTCCTCCTCTGCCGCCCCTGGCGCCCCACCCGCTGACGCCAGGGCGGAACGATCGCCCCCAACGGCGCGGCGGCGCGCACCCGCGAACGGAGCGACCGGGGCGCCGCCCGATGGCGCCTAGACTGGGTCGGTGAATGTGTCTGTCGCTTCCGCCGCGTCCCTGCGTACCGCCCTCGCCGGGGTCCTGGCCGGCCTCCCGCCCTCGCAGGCCGCGAAGTCCGTCGAGCGGCTGATCGCCCACTACCGGGGGACGACCCCGACCGACACCCCCGTGCTCCGCGACCGCGCGGACGTCGTCGCGTACGCCGCGTACCGGATGCCCGCCACGTTCGAGGCCGCCCGGGCCGCTCTCGACGCGCTGCGGGACGCCGCTCCGGAGTGGGTGCCGGGCACGCACACCGACATCGGCGGCGGGACGGGCGCCGCGAGCTGGGCCGTCGCCGACGCGTGGGACGGGCGGCCGCCGCGCACCACCGTCCTCGACTGGGCCGAGCCCGCCCTCGCCCTCGGCCGCGAGCTGGCCGGCGGCGTCCTCGACGCCGAGTGGCGGCGCGAGCGGATCGGCACCGCGCTGCGCCTCGACGAGACCGACCTGGTCACCGTCTCGTACGTGCTCAAGGAGCTCACCGAGGGCGACAGGGCCGCGCTCGTCGCCGAGGCGGCCCGCGCCTCCCGCGGCGCGGTCGTCGTCGTCGAGCCCGGCACCCCGGACGGCTACGGGCGGATCATCGCCGCCCGCTCCGTCCTGATCGACGCCGGCTTCACCGTCGCCGCGCCCTGCCCGCACAGCGGCGCCTGCCCGATCGAGCCGGGCACCGACTGGTGCCACTTCGCGGCGCGGGTCAGCCGTTCCTCGCTGCACCGGCAGGTGAAGGGCGGTTCGCTGCCGTACGAGGACGAGAAGTACGCGTACGTTGCCGCCACCCGGTTCCCCGTGACCCCCGCGCCCGCCCGCGTCGTCCGCAGGCCGCAGACCCGCAAGGGGCTCGTCCTCCTGGACCTCTGCGCCCCCGGAGGGCTGGAGCGGGCGACCGTCACCAAGCGCCACGGGTCCCTGTACAAGCAGGCCCGTGACGCCGAGTGGGGCGACTCCTGGCCCCCGGCCGAGCAGGACTAGGGCCGCAGCTCCTGGGTGCAGCACTTCACGCTGCCGCCGCCCTTGAGGAGTTCGCTCAGGTCCATGCCGATGGGGTGGTAGCCCCGGGCCCGGAGCGGGTCGAAGAGTCCGGTCGCCGTCTGCGGGAGCAGCACGTGCCGGCCGTCGCTGACCGCGTTCAGCCCGAGCGCCGCCGCGTCCTCGGCGCCGGCCTTCAGCGCGCCGGGGAAGAGGCGGGCGAGGACGGCCCGGCTGCCGGGGGAGAAGGCCTCCGGGTAGTACATGACCTCGTCGGCGGCCTCGTCGAGGACGCAGAGTGCGGTGTCCAGGTGGTAGTAGCGGGGGTCCACCAGTTCCAGGCCGATCACCGGACGGCCGAAGAACTCCTGCGCCTCGCCGTGGGAGAGCGGGCTGGAGCGGAAGCCGGTGCCGGCGAGGATCCACGAGGCGGTGACGGCGAAGTCGCCCTCGCCCTCGTTGATGTGGTCGGGCTCGCGCAGGTCGGTCTCGGCCCAGCCGTTGCGGCGGAACCAGTCGAGGTGCGCCTCGGCCTCGGCGGTCCGCTCCGGGTGCGCGAAGCGGGCGCCGAGCACCCGTCCGCCGACGACGGTCGCGCCGTTCGCCGCGAAGACCATGTCGGGCAGCTCCGGGTCGGGGTCGAGGAGTTCGACGGTGTGTCCGAGGGCGAGGTAGCGGTCCCGGAGGTCCTCCCACTGGGCGAGGGCGAGCGGCAGGTCGACGGGCTTCGTCGGGTCCATCCACGGGTTGATGGAGTACGTCACCTTGAAGTGCGCGGGTGGGCACATCAGGTAGCGGCGGGGCGAGGACTCGCGCGGAGTGGAGCGCAATCGGGCCTCCTCACGGACGGTCGGCCCGCCGGCGGCGGGCCGTGGATCGGTGGAGCCATGGTCCGCCCTCGGGGGCGCCTGCGCAGTGGGCCGTTCGGGTGGTTCGCCGTCCGTACACCGGATCGACATCCGCTCGGCGGTAGCCGACCGCATTCCCGTCGCCGCACCACCGGCCCCACCCACCGCAGGACCACCGGCCGCCCCGTCGCCGCACCGCCGACCGCATCGCCTCCCCGCGCCACGGGCCGCGCTCCGTCGCCGGACCATCGGCCCCACCCCGCCGCCGCACCGCTGGTCGCGCCCCCGACCGCACCGGAGCCCCGCCCATCGCCCGCACCACCGGCCTCGCCCCGTCGCCTGACCACCGGACGACCCCTCCCCGCACCACCGGCCGGCACCGCCCCGCACCACCGGCCTCGCCCCTCCCCCCCCCGCGAGACGGACCGTCTCGCCCGGTGGTAGATTCGGCGCATGCCCGAGCCCAAGGCCCCCGACGTCTCACGCCGCAGCGAGCGGTCCCGGCGTGCCATCTTCGACGCCGCCCTCGCCCTCGTCTCCGAGACCGGCTACGCGAAGACGACCGTCGAGGGCATCGCCGCCCGCGCCGGAGTCGGCAAGCAGACCATCTACCGGTGGTGGCCCTCGAAGGCGGCCGTGCTCCTCGACGCCTTCCTCGACCTCGCCGCCCGCGCCGCCGAGGAGGCCGGCGCGGACCCCGGGCAGACCGAGCTGCCCGACACCGGGGACCTCGCCGCCGACCTCCGGCTCGTGCTGCGGGCCACCGTCGACGAACTCAACAACCCCCGGTACGACGCCCCCACCCGGGCCCTCGCCGCCGAGGGCTCCACCGACCCCGAGCTCGGCGCCCGCTTCACCGAGGCGCTCCTCGAACCCCAGCTGCGGGTCTTCGCCCGGCGCATCGAGGCCGCCCGGGCCGCCGGGCAGGTGGACCCGGCCGTCGACGCGCGGCTCGCCACCGAGCTCCTCGTAGGCCCGCTCCACCACCGCTGGCTGCACCGCACCGGCCCCCTCACCCACGCCTACGCCGACGCCCTCGTCGACCACGCGCTGCGCGGTCTCACGCCCCGGCCGTGACGAGCGTGAGCGTCGTCACCGGCCCCTGGTTCCCCACTCCGGTCACCCGGGGAGCAGGATGGTGGGACCATGGGCAGAGCCGAACGGGCGAGCATGAGGTGTGAGGGGATAGATGGGCGACGGCATCGGCCGCTACCGCGGCACGGAGAGCAAACTCGCACAGTGGCTGCGCAGGCGCCCCAAACGGGCCGCGGCCGACGACGGGAACACCCGCGAGACGCAGCTCCTGGCCATCGCCGCCGCCGGCCTGCCCCTGGCCCCCGCCGCCTACCCCGTCGGGTACAGCTGCTCCTGTGAGCGGATCGGCTGTCCCACCCCCGCCCGCCACCCGGTCTCCTTCGCCTGGCAGACCCAGTCGACCACCGACCGCGCGCAGATCGAGCGCTGGGTACGGAACGAGCCCGCGGCCAACTTCGTCACCGCCACCGGCATGGTCCACGACGTCCTCGACGTGCCGCTGGCCGCCGGCCGCGCCGCCCTCGACCGGCTCCTCACCGAGGGCGTCGAGGTGGGACCGGTCGCCGAGTCCCCCGACAGCGCCGGCGACGGCGGCCGGATGCTGTTCTTCACCGCCACCCGCGGCACCCCCGAGGACGAGGACGAGTGGTGGCCGTGCGAGCTGGACTGCCATCCCGAGACCATGGACGAGCATCCGGGCCTGCGCTGGCACTGCCGCGGCAGCTACGTCCTCGTCCCGCCCGCCCGGCTCCCCGGCGACGAGGCCGACCACCCCGTCGTCGGCTGGGTCCGCGGCCCCGAGCACGCGCTGCCCGACCCGCTGAACCTCCTGGAGGCCCTCACCGACGCCTGCGCCCGGCACGCCGCCGCGCGGGAGGCCGAGGGCGAGGAGCACCACCCCCACGACGTCGCCTGGCCCCTCACCCGCTGACCGCGCCCGACCCGCCGACCCCCCCGGCCGGGGTCGCGTCAGGAGCCCTCGACCGCGACCACGCCCTGGAGCCGGCCCGCGAAGACGACCGCGTCCTTCGCCGTGCCCGCCGGCTTCACCAGCACGACCTGGCTCGACACCCACTCCTTGGTCACCGTGTTCACGACCTCGCCCTTCATCAGGGCCTTCAGCTCCGGGCCCACCTTCGGGCGGTAGCCCTTCGCGGTCGTCTGCCGCTCGAAGTGGCGGCTGGCGAAGAAGACCAGCGCCCCGCCGTCCCGCGTCGCGAGCGCCAGCGGCGCGAAGTCGCCCGCGTCGGCGGCGCGGTCGATCCACTGGGTGGCCACGCCCGGCCGCGAGGCCGTACGGGCCCGCCGCTCACGCCACTCGGTGGTGTGCGCGCCCGCCGCGAACGGACTCGTACCGCCGTCCTGGAGGTACGCCGCGTACCGCGCGCTCAGCACGCCGGGGGCGACCGCCACGGCGTCCGAGTCGGCGGCGACCGCCACCTCGCCGCCCTCCTCCTCGGCGAACCCGGGCATCTCGTCCCGGCCGAGGATCACCAGGTGGGCGGCCTTCCACGGCTGCTCGGGGCCGTTCTTCACGAAGGCCACCAGCCAGCGGTTGTCCGCCTGCTCCGTGCCGTCGTCGCGGTTGGAGTCGGTGTCGGCGACGAACCAGCGCGGCCAGCCCGCCTTCCTGGGGACCAGGAAGCGGGGATCGCGCAGCTCCAGCGGCTCGTGGTCCGGATTGCCCTCCGGGCGGGTCACCGACTTCGACTTCAGGCCGGCCTGGTTGATCGCGCCGAGCGCCCCGGTCACCTGACCGGCGTCGAGCGCCGGGTCGTTGGCCTTGTCGGCGCGGTTGAACGCGGTGACGAAACCGGTGAGCGCCGCCGAGGCCTCCTCGGGCGTCGCCCCCGGCACGACCGCGGTCTCGCCGTGGACCGTCACACAGCCGCTCGCGGTCAGCGCCACGACGGTCGCCGCGGCGACGGCCGCCAGGACCCGGGAGGGCCGCCGTCCCCGCCGCACCTCAGACCGCCGGGTCTCCCGCTCCAGCCTCAGCCTTCTCATCGGTCGCCTTCTGCTTCTCCACGCGCACGGACGGACCCGACCCTATCGGGGCGAGGAAGAGCGCGAACGCCGGGACCAGATACAGCGCCCACACCGTGACCTGAAGGACCGTCGGGTCCGGCTGGAAGTTGAAGACGCCCTTGAGGAGGGTGCCGTACCAGCTGTCCGGCGGCACCGTCGCCGAGACGTCGAAGGCCTTGTCGGCGAGACCGCCGAGGAAGCGGGCCTCCTGGAGGTCGTGCACGCCGTACGCGAGGACGCCCGCCGCCACCACGACCAGCATCCCACCGGTCCAGGTGAAGAACCTCGCCAGATCGATCCGCAGCGCGCCCCGGTAGAACAGCCAGCCCAGCAGCACCGCCGTCAGCAGGCCGAGGACCACGCCGGCCAGCGGCGCGTGGCTGCCGTCGGAGGAGGCCCGCACCGACGCCCACACGAACAGCGCGGTCTCCAGGCCCTCCCGGCCCACCGCCAGGAAGGCGGTGGCGACCAGCGCGCCGGTACCCATCTCCAGCGCTGCGTCCAGCCTGCCGTGCAGCTCCGCCCTCAGGTGCCGGGCGGTCCTCTTCATCCAGAACACCATCCACGTCACCAGGACCACGGCGAGGATCGACAGCGAGCCGCCGAGCAGCTCCTGCGCCTCGAAGGTCAGCTCCTGGGAGCCGAACTCCAGGCCGGCGCCGAAGGCGAGCGCGATGGCCACGGCGACGCCGATGCCGGTCCAGATCGGCTTCAGGGCGTCCCTGCGGCCGGTCTTCACGAGGTAGGCGACGAGGATGCAGACGACGAGGCTGGCCTCCAGGCCCTCGCGGAGGCCGATCAGGTAGTTGCCGAACACGGCGGACTCCTTCTGGGTGGGGACGGCTGGGGCGGGATCCGGAAGACGTGCCCTACGAGGCGAAGAGTCCCCGGCCCCACCAGTCGTCCGCGTCGCGGACGCCCGGCGGGACGGCGAAGACCGCCGAACCGACGTGCTGGATGTACTCGTTGAGGGCGTCCGCCCGGGCGAGCGCGGTCTGCACCGGGACGAAGCCGGCGCGCACGTCCCGCTGGTACGCGAGGAAGAACAGGCCCGCGTCGAGGCGGCCGAGGCCGTCGGTGCCGTCGGCGAAGGAGTAGCCGCGGCGCAGCAGCATCGCGCCGCCGTGGGCGTCCGGGTGGGCGAGCCGGACGTGGGAGTCCGGTTTCATCGCCTTCAGGAACGGCTCGTCGTGCTCCTTCGCCCTGCCGACCGGCGCGCCCTCCTCCTTGTCACGGCCGAAGATGTCCTCCTGCTCGGCGAGCGGGGTGCGGTCCCAGGTCTCGACGTTCATCCGGATCCGCCGGGCGACCAGGTACGAGCCGCCGGCCATCCAGGCGCCGCCGCCGGTGGCGTCCTTCGGGCCGACCCAGACGTGCCGGTCGAGGGCGGCGGTGTCGCTGCCGGAGACGTTCCGGGTGCCGTCCTTGAACCCGAAGAGGTTGCGCGGGGTCTGCGCGTCCGGGGTGGTCGAGGAGGTCTTGCCGAAGCCCAGCTGGGACCAGCGGACCGCGACCGTGCCGAAGCCGATCCGGGCGAGGTTGCGGACGGCGTGCACCGCGACCTGCGGGTCGTCGGCGCAGGCCTGTACGCACAGGTCGCCGCCGCTGCGCGCCGGATCGAGGTTGTCGCCCGGGAACCTGGGCAGCTCCACCAGGGCCCCGGGCCGCCGGTCCTTCAGCCCGAACCGCCCGTCGAAGAGCGAGGGGCCGAAGCCGAGGGTGAGGGTGAGGCGGGACGGCTTGAGGCCGAGCGCCTCACCGGTGTCGTCCGGGGGAGCCTCCGGGAGGCCGCCGTACGCGCCCTCGCCGACCTCCCGGCCTGCGGTCATCCGCTCGGCGGCGCGGGTCCACTCCTTCAGGAGCTTCACCAGCTTCTCGCGGTCGTCGGTGGTGACGTCGAACGCGGCGAAGTGCAGCCGGTCCTGGACGGCGGTGGCGATGCCGGCCTGGTGGGGGCCGTGGAAGGGCACGGCGGCGGCGCCGTCCGCGACGGGCGCGGGGGCGCCGCCGTCGCGGGTCAGCGCCACGGCGCCGCCGGCCGCGGCGGCACCGAGGACGAGCCCGCCGCCGACGGCGAGGACGGTACGGCGGGCGGGGCCGCCCTCCGTACCGGTCGGCCCGGGCGTCACTTGACGACCGCCGCCGCGAGCTTGGAGAGCGGTTCGGCCAGCGCGTTCACGCCGTCCGACAGCTTCTTGCGCTCGGCGTCGCCGACCTTGTCGTACGGGGTGAAGTCGTAGCCGGTGCTGTCGGCGCGGTACGCGTCGAGCAGCGTGTTCAGCGCGGCGAACTGCCGGTCCAGTTCGGCGACGAGCGCGGCGTCGTTCTTCGCGGCGACCGGCTTGAGCAGGTCGAAGGACTTCTGGGCGCCCTCCACGTTGGCCTTGAAGTCGACCAGGTCGGTGTGGGAGTAGCGCTCCTCCTCGCCGGTGACCTTGCCGGTGGCGACCTCGTCGAGGAGCTCCTTGGCGCCGTTCGCCATCGAGGTGGGGGTGATCTCGGCGGTGCCGACCCGCTTCACCCAGTCCGCCAGGTCCTTGTCGAGGAGGTCGGCGAGCTGCTTCTCGCGCGGGGTGATCTTCTTGTCCTGCCAGAGCGCCTTCTCCAGGCGGTGCCAGCCGGTCCAGTCCTTCGCCGGGTCCTGGCCCTCCTCCAGACCGTCCTCGCGGACGTCGACCTTGGGGTCGATGTCGCCGAAGGACTCGGCGACGGGCTCGGTGCGCTCCCAGCCGATGCGGGAGGGGGCGTACGCCTTCTTCGCGGCCTCCAGGTCACCGGCGCGGACGGCGTCGGTGAAGACCTTCACCTTCGGCAGCGTCTCCTCGGCCTGGGCCTGGACGTACTGGCGGTAGGCGGCGACGGCGGCGTCCATCTCGGGCGAGCGCTTCGGGGCGGAGGCGTCGCCGCCGGTGAGGGTGACGGCCTGGCGGATGCCGGCGCCGGTCATGCCGGGCTTGCAGACGATGGCGTACGCGCCGGCCTTGATCTCGGCGGTGAGCGTGGCCTTGGTGCCGGGGCCGATGTTCTCGCGCTCGGTGACGATCCGGTCGTCCGGGTAGAGGACGTAGACCTCGGTGACCTTGGAACCGCGGTTCTCCACGTTCAGCGTGACGTGGCCGGCCGGGAACTCCTTCTTCGACACCTCGCAGGAGTCGTCCTTGGCGGTGACGGTGACCCCGTCGCCGTCCGCCTCGGCGTCGCTCTTCGCGGTGCATCCGGTGACGGCGGCCAGGACGGCGGCGCCCGCCAGGGCGGTGACGGCGGTGGTGCGGAGGGCTCGCATGAGGGCTCCAGGACGGGCGATCGGACGGGGACGTGCCGCTGAGGCGGACCTAACTTAGCCGAGGCTCACCTCGGTCGAACCCCCTCGTCCAGTGACGTGACTCTCACGTCCGGCGACTCGGACACAGGGCGGTCACGGGTCCCCCACGACCGCCCCATCACGGGGTCAAGCACCGGTCAAGCAGCGCGTTCCGCACCGGATTCGACGGGCAGCGCGGCGGAGCCGGTCCCCAGGGCGCGGACCTCGCCTCCGACCGCGCCGTCCCCCGGGACACGCCGAGGCACGACCCGGCCGCCCGCCCGGGTGGTTCAATTCCGCCATGAACACGACTGGCGAGACCGGCCCCGGACCCGGCACCGAGATCGACGTCCTGCGCGTCTTCTGCGCGGGCGACGGCCGCCACGGCAACGCCCTCGGGGTCGTCCGCGACGGACGCGCCCACCCCGACGAGGCGTCCCGGCAGGCGCTCGCCAAGGAACTCGGCTTCAGCGAGACCGTGTTCGTCGACGACCCCGAGCGCGGCATCGTCGACATCTACACCCCCGGACTGCGCCTCCCCTTCGCCGGGCACCCGCTCGTCGGCACCGCCTGGCTGCTCGACCTGGAGGTGGTCCACCCGCCTGCCGGAGAGGTGTGGGTGCGCGGCGACGGCGAGTTCACCTGGATCGAGGCCCGCGCCGCCTGGGCCCCGCCGCGCACCCTGCGCCAGTATGCCTCCGCCGCCGAGGTCGACGCCCTGGAGGTGCCCGCACCCGGCGAGTGGATCTACGCCTGGGCGTGGGAGGAGGAGGCCGCGGGGCGGATCCGGGCCCGCGCCTTCCCTGGCCGCGGCGACGGCATCGACGAGGACGAGGCCACCGGCGCGGCGGCCCTGCTGCTCACCGAACGCCTCGGCCGCGCCCTGAACATCACCCAGGGCCGGGGGTCGCAGCTGCTGACCGCCCCCGGCCCCGACGGCATCGTGGAGTTGGGCGGACGGGTCCGCCTGGAGGGCACGCTGATGCGCTAGGTGCCTCGACCCGGGGCGGCGACGCCGCGGGTCGATACTCCTGGGCGGGCTGTCCGGGGACGCCTACGCGCTGAGCGGGAACTCGCCGCCCAGCTCGCGGAAGACGGCCGTGTTGAAGGCGAAGGCCCGCTTGCACTCGTCCACGATCCGCTGCTTCTCCAGGTCGTCCGCTTTCACCCCGTCGAGGAGTTCGCGGTAGGAGCGCTTGAAGGCGGCCGGGTTCCCGATCGCGTCGAAGACGTAGAACCGCACGCCGTCGCCCTTGCGGTCGAAGCCCCAGGTCCGCTCGGCCTTGTCGCGGATGATCTGACCGCCCGACAGGTCGCCCAGGTAGCGGGTGTAGTGGTGGGCCACGTAACCGGCCGGCCAACTGCGGGCGCACTCGGCGACCCGCGCCGCGTACGCCTCGGTGGCCGGCAGGGCCGAGAGGCCGGCGCGCCAGCCGGGGCCGCGCAGATGGGCCAGGTCCGACTCCAGGGCCTCCGTGCGGAAGAGCTCGGGCTGTATGAAGGGCCCGGCGACCGGGTCCTCGCGCAGCGCCTCCGCGCCCTCCTCCAGGGCCCGGTACACGAACCAGAGCTGCTCCGTGTAGCGGGCGTACGCGTCCACGCCCAGCCGTCCGCCCAGGAGGTCGCCCATGAAGGACGAGGTCTCCGCCTCCGTGTGCTGCTCGTGCGAGGCCGTGCGGATGAGGGTGGAGAAGGGCGTGTCCAAGGCGTGCCTCCGAGACCGATGGGGCGGGAACCAGGCGACCCGATTCTCCAAGGTTAGGATTACCTAAGTCAATGGGTTTCCCGACGACCTGTCGGTAAAGGTTGTACCCCCCAGGGGGGTCAGGGCAACGTAAGGATCTCCGCCCCCGTCTCGGTGACCACGAGCGTGTGCTCGAACTGCGCGGTCCGCTTGCGGTCCTTGGTCACCACGGTCCACCCGTCGTCCCACATGTCGTACTCGTGGGTGCCGAGCGTCAGCATCGGCTCGATCGTGAAGGTCATGCCCGGCTGGATGACGGTGGTGTGGTGGGGCGAGTCGTAGTGCGGCACGATCAGACCGGAGTGGAACGACGTGTTGATGCCGTGCCCGGTGAAGTCCCGCACCACGCCGTAGCCGAAGCGCTTGGCGTACGACTCGATGACCCGGCCGATGATGTTGATCTGCCGGCCCGGCTTCACCGCCTTGATCGCGCGGTTCAGTGACTCCCGGGTGCGCTCCACGAGCAGCCGCGACTCCTCGTCGACGTCGCCGCAGAGGTAGGTCGCGTTGTTGTCGCCGTGGACGCCGCCGATGTACGCCGTGACGTCCAGGTTCACGATGTCGCCGTCGCGCAGCACCGTGGAGTCCGGGATGCCGTGGCAGATGACCTCGTTGACCGAGGCGCACAGCGACTTGGGGAAGCCGCGGTAGCCGAGCGTCGAGGGGTAGGCGCCGTGGTCGCACATGTACTCGTGGGCGACCCGGTCGAGCTCGTCGGTGGTGACGCCCGGGGCGATGTGCTTGGCGGCCTCCTCCATCGCCTGCGCGGCGATGCGGCCGGCGATCCGCATCCGTTCGATCGTGTCGGAGTCCTGCACCTCCGGCCCCGTGTACGGGGTGGGGGCGGACTTCCCTACGTACTCGGGGCGACGGATCGAGCCCGGGACGGAGCGGGTGGGGGAGAGCTCCCCCGGTACGAGAAGCGACTGGCCAGACATGCCAGCGAGTCTAACGACCGTCTCTGGGGCAGCATGGTCCCGAGGGAAGGAGCCGACGACCATGGCCCTGTTCAAGAAGCGCACGGCCGGAAAGCCGGGCGAGTGGTACTACTGCCTGGAACACAAGAAGGTCGAGGAGGGGCCCGACTGCCCGGCGAAGAACCGATTCGGCCCCTACGCCACCCGTGAGGAGGCCTCGCACGCCATGGAGACCGCCCGCGAGCGGAACCTGGAGTGGGAGACGGACCCGCGCTGGCACGACACACCGGGGCCGGCGGAGGACAAGGACTGACCCGGCGGCGGGGACGCGAGGGCCCGGGCCCGAAGGCCTGAGCCCGGGTTCGACCCCGGGCCCGGGCCTTCGGGCCTGAGACCGGGCCCGACCCCGGGCCCGGCCCCCCGTCTGGCCCTGGATCCGGGCTCCGGGGCCGGCTCCCGGGCCTGAGCTCTGGGTTCGGGGCCCCGGGTCCCGCGCCCCCGGGCCTGAGCCCGGGTCTTATTTGGACCCCGGCCGCGGGCCCCGGGGCCTGAGACCGGTATCCGGCCCCGGGCCCGGGTCCCCGTGTCTGGGCCCTGAGCCCGGGCTCGGGGGCCGGCCCGGGCCTGAGCCTGCATCTGGCCTGGGCCCCGGGTCACGTGCCGCCGGGCCTGGGTCCCGGGTCACGTGCCGCCGGGCCTGGGTCCCGGGTCACGTGCCGCCGGGCCTGGGTCCCGGGTCACGTGCCGCCGGGCCTGCGTCCGGGGTCACGCGCCGCCGGGCCGGGCCTGGGTCCGGGGTCGTGAGCCCGCGGGCCGGGTTCTGGTCGCGCGCGTGCCCGGCCCGGGCTGTGGTCGCGCGGTGCCGGTCCGGGACCCGGGCGCGCCGAGTGGCCCAGGACCGACCGGGGCGAGCGTGCCGGTCCGGCCGCCGTCATCGCGGTCCGGGCTGCCGGTCCGGCGGTGCCGGTCCGGGCTCCGTCAGGCCGTTCCGGCCGTCGCCGACGCCGTCGCCTCCTGCTGGGCCTTTCGCCGCAGCGCGTCCTCGTCGGTGGCGGAGTCGTAGCGGAGCAGCTTCGGCAGGGCCAGGCAGAGCAGGCCGACCGAGGCCACGCAGGCGACGCCGCCCGCCCAGACGGCGTTGCGGGTGCCGGTCCAGCCCGCCATCGCGCCCGCCCGCACCTGGCCGAGCTGCGGGCCGACGCTGTACGACAGCACCTCGATGCCCGCGAGCCGGCCGCGCAGCTCCTCCGGGATCGTCTGGTTCCAGATCGTCGACCGCCCGAGCCCGCTCAGCATGTCGCCGGCGCCGGCGAACGCCAGGCACAGCAGGACCGCCCACACGTTGCCGAACCAGCCCGCGCCCGCGATCGCGAGCCCCCAGGCCGCCGCGCCGCCGGCCACGAGCAGGCCGTGCCGCCGCACCCGGGAGGTCCAGCCGCTGGTCAGGCCGAGGACCAGCGAGCCGACGGAACCGGCCGCGTACATGAGCCCCAGGGACCAGGGGGCGTCCAGCTCGTCCGCGAGGAAGGGGAAGACGGCGTTCGGGAAGGCGAAGACCATGGCGGCCAGGTCGATCCCGTACGTGCCCAGCAGCACCGGCCGCGACCAGGCGTACCGGGCCCCCTCCGCGATCGCACGGAGCGACGGCTTCTCCGCGTCGTGCGCGGGCGGGGCGGGGGAGAGGCGCCGGCACATGAGCACCGACACGGCGAAGCCGGCGAGCGTCACCGCGTACGCCGGGGCGTGGCCCGCGTAGGCCACCACCACGCCCGCGACGGACGGGCCCGCGATGGCCCCCATCTGCCACCGCAGGGAGTTCAGCGCGGCCGCCGCCGTCTGCTGCTCGTGCGGCACGATCCGCGCCAGCAGCGAGTCCAGGGCGGGCCGCTGGAGGCCCGCGAGCGCGGACACGCCCGCCGCGACCACGTACAGCGGCCACAGCGGCGGCTCGGCGAGCAGCGAGTTCAGCAGCAACAGCAGGGCGAGCAGCCCGAGCCCCGCCTCCGTGGCGACGATCACCCGACGCCGGTCCACCGCGTCCGCCAGCGCCCCGCCGTACAGCCCGAACACCACCAGCGGCACCAGCTCCACGGCCCCCATCGCGCCCACGGCGAGCGGCGAGTCCGTCAGCTCCTTGATCTGCAGCGGCAGCGCCACCATCGCCATGGCACTGGCGAAGTACGTGACCAGCCCCTGGCCCCACAGCAGCCGGAAGTCACGGGAGGAGCGCCACGGGGTGGTGTCGGGAAGCACGGCCGCGAGCCGCGCACGCAAGGAAGAAGCCACGGGCCCCCATGCTCCGCCCACCCCCGCCCCCACTCAACCGATTTCCCCCGGGGCCACTGCCCCCGCAGGCGCCCGGCGCCAAGGCCAGGTCGCGCCGGCGGGGCGGACGCGCGACGGCGCGGTGCCCGTGAGCAGGGGCGGCCCGGGGCACCGCCTCAGCGGCGCGGCGCCCGCGGAGCCGCGGCCGCCGCCCCGCAGGCACCCGGCGCGAAGACCGGGCCCCGACCACGCGGGGCCGTCGGGTGCCGGTCACCAGCGTGGGGGCGGCGGGGACGTCAGGTGGTCGGCCAGGCGGGCCAGGCGGTCGCGGAACCGGCGCCCCCGAGCCGAAGGCAGCCGGTTCTCCCCCGCCGCCGCGCTGACGAGGTGCTGGACCGTGTCCAGGTCCAGCCCCGCCCCCTCCGTCACCGACAGCGCCTCGTGCGCCAGGCCCCGCACCTCCGCGTCGCCCCCGTCGAGCGACAGCACCGTCGCCCCCGCGCGGCGCGCGTCGTGCACCCGCTGGAGCAGCTCCTCCTCCGGGCGGGCCGGCGCCACGACGAGGAGCGCGGTGCCCCGGCCCGCCGTCTCCAGGCGCCCCAGGCCCACCGCCAGGTGCGGCGGGTCGCCGGGCCTGGCCCGGTGGCGTACCAGCGTGGGGGCCAGCTCCGGCAGGCCCGACCAGGCCGCCTCGTCCACCAGGTGCGCCGCCAGGTGCCACGGCTCGTACGCCTCCGTGCCCACGAGCAGCAGCGCGCCCCGGCGCGGCGCCACCGACGCCCGCAGCGCCCCGGCGAAGCGGCGCGCCGCCGCCGGCCACTCCGTCCCGGCGAGCACTTCCCGCAGCAACGCGACCCGTACGGCATCCATGGCGCCGCATCCTGCCCCAGCCGCCCGCCCACCCGCCGCCGCTCCGCGCAGGTCCACCCGAACGGGTCCCGAACCGGTGGGTAGGGTCGGCCCATGACTGACTCGACCCCCGCCACCGCACCCCCGACCGCCCCCAAGGCCGCCAAGGACCCCTGGGACCTGCCCGACGTCTCCGGGCTCGTCGTCGGTGTCCTCGGCGGCACCGGCGACCAGGGCCGCGGCCTCGCCTACCGCTTCGCCGCCGCCGGCCAGCAGGTGATCATCGGCTCCCGCGCGGCCGACCGCGCCGAGGCCGTCGCCGCCGAGATCGGCCACGGCGTTGAGGGCGCCGACAACGCCGAGTGCGCCCGCCGCAGCGACGTCGTCATCGTCGCCGTGCCGTGGGACGGCCACGCCGAGACCCTGGAGTCGCTGCGCGCGGACCTCGCCGGCAAGCTCGTCGTCGACTGCGTCAACCCGCTCGGCTTCGACAAGAAGGGCGCCTACGCCCTCAAGCCCGAGGAGGGCTCCGCCGCCGAGCAGGCCGCCGCGCTGCTCCCGGACTCCCGGGTCACGGCCGCCTTCCACCACCTCTCGGCCGTCCTCCTCAAGGACACCTCGATCGCCGAGATCGACACCGACGTGATGGTCCTCGGCGAGGAGCGCGCCGACGTCGAGATCGTGCAGGCGCTGGCGGGCCGCGTCCCCGGCATGCGCGGAGTCTTCGCGGGCCGGCTGCGCAACGCCCACCAGGTCGAGTCCCTCGTCGCCAACCTCATCTCGGTCAACCGCCGCTACAAGGCCCACGCGGGCATCCGGATCACCGACATCTGAACGGGGCGGAGCCGGAGAACGGACGCTTCGGGGCATGGGGGACACTGGTCGGGCACCGTCAGCCGTACCCGACAGGAGCCGACCCCCATGCCCCGTCTCGCCCTCTACGCCCTCGTGGTCTGCGCCCTGGCCGTCGCCGCGGCCGTGATCTCCTTCGTCAACGGCAGCTTCGTCGGCATCGTCTGGGTCCTCCTCGCCGGCCTCTCCTCCAACATGGCCTGGTACTACCTCCGCCGCGCGAAGGCCGAGAAGGCGGCGGAGGCCGCGGAGGCCGTCTAGACCGGGCAGGCGGCCGGAGTGCCCTCCCAGAAGCGGAAGAGGGCCGAGCCGCAGGCGCGGTCGAGGCCGCCGACGCCCAGGGTCCGCATCAGCGCGTCGACCGCGTCGAAGAACGCGCCGTTGACGGCCGGCACGAAGAGCAGCGCGATCACCACGAAGAAGCCGTACGGCGCGACCGGCTCGATCCGCCGCCTCAGCCCGTACGACAGCCAGGGCTCCAGGATCCCGTAGCCGTCGAGCCCCGGTACCGGCAGCAGGTTCAGGAGCGCCGCCGTCACCTGGAGGAACGCCAGGAACGCCAGCGCGTACCGGAAGGCCGCCGGCACCCCGTCGAGCGCGCCCAGCCAGAACGGCGCCGTGCACACCACCGCGAACAGTACGTTCGCCAGCGGGCCCGCCGCCGAGATCAGGCTGTGCTTCCAGCGGCCCCTGATCCGGCCCTGCTCGACGAAGACCGCCCCGCCGGGCAGACCGATCCCGCCCATGATCACGAAGAGCACGGGCAGGATCACGCTGAGGACGGCGTGGGTGTACGCGAACGGGTTCAGGCTCAGATAGCCCTTGGCGCCCACCGTGACGTCCCCGCCGTGCAGGGCCGTCCGGGCGTGCGCGTACTCGTGCAGACAGAGCGAGACGATCCACGCCGAGGTGACGAAGAGGAAGACCGCCACCCCGGGCAGCGCGGCGAAGTCCGTCCACACCGCCCATCCGGTGACCGCCATGACGGCGAGCACCGCCAGGAAGACGGGACTGATCCGCCGCTCCTCGCGGCGGACGGCGGCCGAACTCATCACGGGCTTCCCCCGATCCGGAACTGGCAGTGGTGGTGCGAGAACGTACCGCTCCGGCCGCCGGTTCCCCGCCGATCTCCCG
The DNA here is from genome assembly GCF_042958885.1 of Streptomyces sp. NPDC007945. Classification (NCBI taxonomy): domain Bacteria; kingdom Bacillati; phylum Actinomycetota; class Actinomycetes; order Kitasatosporales; family Streptomycetaceae; genus Streptomyces; species Streptomyces sp. NPDC007945. Next base: position 479,942 of record NZ_JBIBJV010000001.1, on the reverse strand, counting down.
CCGGGGTCCGGTCGCCCGCCCACCGCCCGCTCCCTGCCCGTTCGCCGCCGGCCCCCGGTCGGCCGCCCGCCGCCGGTTCCCCGCCCTCCCACGGCCTCCCGTCGGCCGCCCGTCGCCATCCACCCGTCCGCCCCCGCCTGCCCCCGGCCGTCCCCCGCCGTCCGGCGCCCCGGGGGCGCTCGCGGAGAATGGGGGAGTGCGTTACTGCCTCCTGGGACCGACCCGTGTGCTGTGCGCCGACGGCGGCGAGCTGCCCGTCGGCGGGCCGCGCGTCCGTGCCCTGCTCACCGCCCTCGCCCTCCGGCCCGGCCGCGCCGTGCCGGTGGCCGTGCTCGTCGACGAGGTCTGGCACGGCGACGAGCCGCCCGCCGACGCCGTCGCCGCGCTCCAGGCGCTGGCCGGCCGGCTCAGGAAGGCGCTCGGGAAGGACCGGGTCCCGTCCGCGGACGGCGGCGGCTACCGGCTCGGCGCGGCCCGCGAGGACGTCGACCTCTACCGCTTCGAACGGCTCGCCGCCGACGGCTCCGCCGCGCTCGCCGCCGGGGACCCGGGCCGGGCCGCCGCCCTCCTCGACGAGGCACTGGGCCTCTGGTCCGGCCCCGCGCTCGCCGACCTGCCCGACCGGCACGCCGAGGCCGCCCGCTGGGAGGCCCGCCGCCTGGACGCCCGGCGCGCCCGGCTCGACGCGGCGCTGGCCCTCGGCCGGGCCGCCGACGCCCTCCCCGAGCTCACCGCCCTCTGCGCCGACCGTCCGCTCGACGAGCCCCTCCAGGCCCTGCGGATCCGCGCCCTGCGCGACACCGGCCGGGCCGCCGAGGCCCTCGCCGCGTACGAGGAGGTCCGCCGGACCCTCGCCGACCGGCTCGGCGCCGACCCGGGCCCCGGCCTGCGGGCCCTCCACGAGCGGCTGCTCACCGCCGAGGTACCGGCCCCCGCCCCCGCCCCCGTGCACCGGGCGGCCCCCGCCGCCGGCAACCTGCGGGCCCGGCTCACCTCCTTCGTCGGGCGCGACGACGAGATCGCCGCCCTGCGCCAGGACCTGGACGCCGCCCGCCTGGTGACCCTGCTCGGGCCCGGCGGCGCCGGCAAGACCCGGCTCTCCCAGGAGGCGGCCGAGCGGGCCGCCGACGCCTGGCCCGACGGCGTCTGGGTCGCCGAACTCGCCTCCGTCCGCGACCCGCAGGCCGTCCCCGAGGCCGTCCTCGCCGCCCTCGGCGCCCGCGAGACCGTGCTGCGCGGCGCCGGCGCCGAGGAGCTCCGCGCCGGCGGCGACCCGCTGCACCGCCTCGTGGAGCACTGCGCGGGGCGGCGGATGCTGCTGCTCCTGGACAACTGCGAGCACCTGGTGGACGCGGCGGCCCGGCTCGCGGAGACGGTCCTCGCCCGCTGTCCCGGCGTACGGATCCTGGCGACCAGCCGGGAGCCGCTGGGCGTGCCGGGGGAGCGGCTGCGGCCGCTCGGCCCGCTGCCGGAGGAGACGGCGCTGCGGCTGCTCGGCGAGCGGGGCGCGGCGGCGCGGCCCGGTTTCGACGTGGCCGGGGACCCCGGGGCGGCGGAGGAGATCGTGCGGCGGCTCGACGGGCTGCCGCTGGCGATCGAGCTGGCGGCGGCGCGGCTGCGGATGCTGTCGCCCCGGCAGATCGCGGACCGGCTCGACGACCGCTTCCGGCTGCTGACCTCGGGCGCGCGGACGGTGCTGCCCCGCCAGCAGACCCTGCGCGCGGTGGTCGACTGGTCGTGGGAGCTGCTCGAGGCGCCGGAGCGGGCGGTGCTGCGGCGGCTCGCCGTCTTCACCGGCGGCTGCGACCTGGAGGCGGCGGAGGCCGTCTGCGCCGGTCCCGAGGGGGCCGACGTGCTGTCCGTGCTCGGCGCGCTGGTCGACAAGTCGCTGGTGGTGGCGGCGCCGGAGGAGTCCGGGACGCGGTTCCGGCTCCTGGAGACGGTGGCGGAGTACGCGGGGGAGCGGCTGGACGAGGCGGGGGAGCGGACGGCCGTCGAACGGGCCCACCTCACGTACTACCGCGAACTCGCCCGCACCACCGACCCCGGGCTGCGCGGATCGGGGCAGCTCGCGGCCATGGTCCGGCTCGACGCCGAGTACGGCAACCTCCGCACCGCGCTCGCCCGCGCCGTCGCCGCCCGCGACGAGGACGAGGCGCTCGTCCTCGTCCACGCCCTGCTCTGGTACTGGCAGCTGCGCGACCTGCGCTCCGACGCCCTCCAGGGGTTCCGGGCCGTCGCCGCGCTGGGGCCCGACCCGTTCGCCCCGCCGGCCGCGCCGCTCGTCCCGCTGCACGAGCCGTGCACGGCCGCGCCGCCGCCGCTCTCCGAGGAGCAGCGCTGGGAGGCCCGGCGCGGGGTGCGGCTCGCCGAACTGATCAACATGGACCACGAGACCGCCCGCTGGACGAGCCCCGAGGGGCAGGCCCGGCTGGGCGAGATCACCGCCGTCTACCGGCCGGGACTGCCGCAGACCTGCCGGCTCCCCGGCTCCTTCGCCGTCTTCGCGGTGCTCATCATGGGCGAGCCCGAGCGGCTGCACGAGCTCCTCGACGTGACGGTGGAGGCGTGCCGACGGTACGGGTACACGTGGGAGCTCGCCCACGTCCTGCAGCTGCGGGCCAACATGCGGGCCAACCGGGGCGCGTGGGCCGAGGTCGCGATCGCGGACGCCGACGAGAGCCTGGCCCTCTTCGAGGGGCTCGGGGACGCCTGGGGCGCGGCCGAGGCGCTCTCCGCCCGCGGCGAGGCCCACGAGCGGCTGCTCGCCTACGACGCGGCCGCCCGGGACTTCTCGGCCGCCATCGGCTACGCGCAGCGGATCGGGGCGCCCTCGCAGCAGGAACTGCTGCGGGCCCGGTACGCCGACACCCTCATCGAGGCGGGCCGCATCGAGGAGGGCGAGGCGATCCTGCGGGCGATCCTGGCCGACCAGGCGACGGGGCACGAACCGCAGCTCGGCGCCCGCCTCTTCCTCGCCCTCGCCCTCGGCAGGACCGGCAGGACCGGCGAGGCCCGGGAGCACCTGACGTCCCTGCTGGAGGAGTTCGGCAGCGAGACCCTCGCCGTCTTCGAGGGGTTCACGCTCGGCAGCCTGGCCTGGCTGGACGTCCTGGAGGAGCGGTACGCCGACGCGCTCGCGCGGATCGCCGCCGCGTACCGGCGGTCCCTCGGCCCGCTGTCGATGATGGTGGTGCCGCAGATGCCCGGCGTCCACCTGGTCGTGGGGGCCTGGGCGCTCGCCGGGGTGGGCGGCGAGGCGGCCCGGACGGCGGCCCTGCTCCTCGGGGCGCGGGACGCCCTCGTGCCCGAGGGGCACCGGGAGCCGGGCCTGGAGCGGGAGAACCTGGCGCGGGCGACGGAGCTGACCCGCGCCGTGCTCGGTGCGGAGGCCTTCGCGGCCGCGCACGCCGAAGGCGGCGGCCTCTCCGCGGAGGAGGCCGCCGCCCTGCTCGGCAGCGCCGCCGACGCGATCAGTGAGCGCGCCGAGTCCTGAACCCCCGTCACCGGGGCGGCCGCTCAGGTCTTCTTGCGGAACTTGGAGACCGCGAGCGGGGCCGTGACGACGGTGATGGCCAGCGCCCAGCCGAGCGTCATCCACACGGAGTGGGCGACCGGGCCGCCGTTGATGAGGCCGCGGGCCGCGTCCGCGAGGTTCGACAGCGGGTTGTAGTCCGTGAAGGTCTCCAGCCAGCCGGGCATCGTGGTCGTCGGCGCGAAGATCGAGGAGCCGAACTGGAGCGGCATCAGGACCATCATCGCCACGCCCTGGACGGCCTGCGCCGTCTTCACGGTCAGACCGATCAGGATGAAGATCCACATCAGCGAGGCGCCGAAGACCATCGACAGGCCGATGGCGGCGAACAGGTGGAGCACCGAGGTGTGGATCGTCAGGCCCAGCAGGAAGCTCATGCCGAGCAGGATGGCGGTGGCGATCAGCATCCTGCCGATCTCGACGACGATCTTGGCGACGAGGACCGAGGAGCGGGCGATCGGCATCGTCCGGAACCGGTCCATCACCCCCTTCTTGAAGTCGTCGTTGATGCCCACGCCCACGGCCATGGCGATGTTCATGCCCATCATCGCCATCAGGCCGGGTGCCACGTAGTTCACGTAGGCGTCGTTGTTGCCCTTGCCGGAGATCGCGCCGCCGAAGACGTACACGAAGAGCAGGATGAAGATGATCGGCATGAACACGGCGTCGAACATCGACTCCGGGTCCTGCTTGATCTGGAGGGCGTTGCGCCGGGCGAGCGCGCCGATGTGGCGGAGGTTGGCCCGCAGGCCGATGCGGCCCTCCGCGTCGACGCGGTCCGGACGTGCCGGCGCCCGGTCCGGGGCGCCGGCGGGGGACTGGGTGACCGTGGTCGTGCTCACGCGGCGACCTCCTCGGTGATGTCGTCGGAGAGGGTGGTCTTCTGACCGGTGATGGCCAGGAACACCTCGTCCAGGCTGGGCAGATGGGTGCCGATGTGGGCGATGCCGAAGCCGCGCGCGCCGAGCAGCGCGACCACGGCCGTCAGCTGCTGGTCGGTGAGGATCGGCACGTACAGCGCGCCCTCGTCGGGCACCACGGTCGCGCCGGCGACGCCGTCGAGACCGGTCTCGCGGAGCGCGGCCGCCATCGCGGGCAGCTGTGCCGGGTCGACCGGGCGGACCTTCAGGGTGCGGCCGCCGACCTTCGCCTTCAGTTCGTCGACCCCGCCCCGGGCGATGACCTTGCCCCGGTCGACGACGGTCAGCTCGCTCGCGAGCTGCTCCGCCTCCTCCATGTACTGGGTGGTGAGGAGGACGGTGACGCCCTCGGCGACCATCCGCTTCACCTCGTCCCAGACCTCGTTGCGGGTGCGCGGGTCGAGGCCGGTGGTCGGCTCGTCCAGGTAGAGCACGGCCGGCTGCCCGATCATGGAGGCGGCGAGGTCGAGGCGGCGCCGCATGCCGCCGGAGTAGTTCATCGCCGGGCGCTTGGCGGCCTCGGTGAGGGAGAAGCGCTCCAGCATCTCGTCGGCGCGGCGGCGGGCGTCCGCGCGGGAGAGGTCGAGCAGCCGCCCGATCATGTACAGGTTCTCGAAGCCGGAGAGCTTCTCGTCGACGGAGGCGTACTGGCCGGTGAGGCCGATGGTGCGGCGCAGCTGCCGGGGCTGGCGCACCACGTCGTAGCCGGCGACGGTGGCGGTCCCGGCGTCCGGGACGAGGAGGGTGGAGAGGCAGCGGACGAGGGTGGTCTTCCCGGCGCCGTTCGGCCCGAGAACCCCGAGGACGGTGCCCTCGCGGACGTCCAGGTCGACCCCGTCCAGGGCCTTGGTCTCGCCGAAGTGCTTCACGAGGCCCCGGACCTCGACGGCGTTGGTCTGTGATCGCGTCATGCCCCTCATGGAACAGGGCACCGCTGACAGCCTCCCGACAAACGGCCTACAGACGGACGACAGCCCGCCGACGGGGGAAGTCGGCGGGCTGTCGGTGGTGCCAGGGGTGGCTTAGGGCGTGTCTTTCGGGTCATGCCGGGCTCGCGACGCCTGGCACGCACGCTCGCGGCGTTGTCGTCGGTCGCCGATGCTCCGCATGGACTCCCTCCTCCGCCTTGCGAGCGCACGCACCAGACGCCGCTCCCTGATCCGGCCTGACCCGAAAGACACCCCCTAGTGGAACGTGTGCTCCTCGGCGGGGAAGGCCCCGCCGGCCACGTCCTCGGCGAAGGCGCGGGCGGCGTCGCCGAGCGTCTCGCGGAGGTTGGCGTACTGCTTGCTGAAGCGCGGCACCTTGCCGCCGGTGAGTCCGGCCATGTCGGTCCAGACGAGGACCTGGGCGTCGGTGTCGGGGCCCGCGCCGATGCCGATGACGGGGATCTCCAGCGAGCGGGTGACCTCGGCGGCCAGCTCGGCCGGGACCAGCTCCAGGACGAGCGCGAAGGCGCCCGCGTCCTGGGCGGCCTTGGCGTCGCGCAGCAGGCCGTGGGCGGCCTCGTCGGAGCGGCCCTGCACCCGGTAGCCCATGGTGTTCACGGACTGCGGGGTGAGGCCGAGGTGCGACATGACGGGGATGCCGGCCTGGACCAGCATCTCGGTCTGGGGCAGCGACCGCTGGCCGCCCTCCAGCTTCACGGCCTGGACGCCCGCGTCCTTGACCAGCCGGGTGGCGCTGCGCAGGGCCTGGACGGGCCCTTCCTGGTACGAGCCGAAGGGCAGGTCGCCGACGACGAGGGCGCGCTTGGTGCCCCGGACGACTGCGGCGGAGAGGAGGGCCATCTCGTCCATCGTGACGGGCACGGTGGTGTCGTAGCCGAGGTGGCAGTTGCCCATCGAGTCGCCGACGAGGATCACCGGGATGCCGGCCTCGTCGAAGACGGAGGCGGTCATGGCGTCGTAGGCGGTGAGCATGGGCCACTTCTCGCCGCGGGTCTTGGCGGCGGCGATGTCGTGGACGGTGAGACGGCGCGAGCCCTTGCCCCCGTACAGCGTCTTGGTGCTGTCGGCGGGCGGTTTCTGGGCAACCTGAAGCGTCATGGTCAACGGCTCCTTGTGTCATCTCGAGGCGCCCTGACGGCGTCCCCGGACCACATCCATGGTGGCACTTCGCCGGGTGGGCGGGGAAGTGGGCCGGAGTGGCGCTCTTCACACCCGAGCCCTCTCCGATACGGGACGGGGTCGTATCGGAGCCGCGCCGGGGAGTGGCGGCGCGCCGGGGAGCGGCGGCGCGGCGGGGGCGGCCCCGCCGCGAGGCGTGGAGCGGGGCCATGCCGGAGCCGTCCCTGTTCCCGCCCCACTCCCCGCCCCCCGCCCCCGCCCCCCCCGCGTCCGTACCCGAGGAGACCCGTGGTGACGGCATCCCGGTGTGTTCGGCTCGCTCGGACGGGACGCCGGGGGCGACGGGCGCTCGGACGGGACCCCGGGGCGAGCGCGCGTCGCGGACGGCCTCCTCGACGGGGTCCGGCCGAGGGACCGACGCCGCCGCGACCCGCACGAATGTGCGCGTTCTGTCACAGCCCGCCCGAACCGCCGCACCCCCGGAACCCCGTCACACGCCACGGCCGTCCTTGGGGAAGTGCGCGGGGTCCCGTATCGCCTAGGGTCGAGCCGGGTCCCGGAGCACGGACGGCACGAACGGCACGGCAAGACGAGCGAGGGCAGCGATGGCGCGGGTGGACATGACGGGGACGGAGCACGGCGGAACGGGAGGTACCCCTTCCGGGTCCCGCGACCGGTTCCGCTCCGCCCTCGGCCGTCTCCGCCGCGACCCGGGCATCTGGCGCCGCGGCATCGTGCTGGCGCTCTGCGCCCTCGTCCTCACGCTCCTGATGGCCTTCCACGCCCAGATCCCCAACCGCGTCGGCAACCTCGGCAGCCTCACCGAGACCTTCCTGCCCTGGCTCGGCCTCTTCGTGCCGGTCCTGCTCCTCCTCGCCCTGCTCCGCCGCTCCGCCACCGCGCTGCTCGCGCTGCTGCTCCCCGCGGTCGTCTGGCTCAACCTCTTCGGCGGTCTCGTCGCCGACAAGTCCGCCTCGGGCGGCGACCTCACCGTCGCCACCCACAACGTCAACGCCGACAACCCGGACCCCGCCGGCACCGCCCGCCTGCTCGCCGGCTCCGGCGCCGACGTGCTCGCCCTGGAGGAGCTGAAGGCCGACGCGGTGCCGGTCTACGAGCGTGAGCTGGCGGAGAAGTACCCGTACCACTCCGTCCAGGGGACCGTCGGCCTGTGGAGCCGGCTGCCGCTGCGCGACCCCCGCCCGGTCGACATCCACATGGGCTGGACCCGCGCCATGCAGGCCACCGTCGTCGCCCCCCAGGGCGAGCTGCGGGTGTACGTCGCCCACCTGCCGTCCGTGCGGGTCAAGCTGAACGCCGGCTTCACCGCCAACCAGCGCGACACCAGCGCCGACGCCCTCGGCGAGGCCATCGCGAACGACCGCGCGTCCCGGATCGTCCTCCTCGGCGACCTCAACGGCACCATGAACGACCGCTCCCTCAACGCCGTCACCTCCCAGCTCCGCTCCACCCAGGGCGCGGCCGGCGACGGCTTCGGCTTCTCCTGGCCGGCCTCCTTCCCCATGGCCCGCATCGACCAGATCCTGGTCCGCGGTGTCGAGCCGGTCTCCTCCTGGGCCCTCCCGGAGACCGACAGCGACCACCTCCCCCTCGCCGCCCGCGTCACCTTCTGACGACCCGACGACCCGACGACCTGGCGACCGCGGGAAGCGCGCCCCCCCCGGGCCCGGCGGTCCTTCGGGCCGCCGGGCCCGCCCCCCCGGCGGCCTCTTCCCGGGCCCCCGGCGGCCTCTTCCCAGGCCGCCCGGAAGCGGGCGTGCACCGGCCCCTCCAGGATCTGCGACAATTTGTTTCGTAAGAAAACAAACCCCTGGATCCGGAAAGGGTCTCCCACCCATGCCCGTGGCCCTGATCGCCCTGGCCATCTCCGCTTTCGGCATCGGCACCACCGAGTTCGTGATGATGGGCCTGCTGCCCAACGTCGCCGGCGACCTCGGCACCACCGTCCCCACCGCGGGCCACCTCGTCTCCGCCTACGCCCTCGGCGTCGTCGTCGGCGCCCCGCTGCTCACCGCCCTCGGCTCCCGCCTCCCGCGCAAGCGGATGCTGCTCCTGCTGATGGCCCTCTTCACCGTCGGCAACCTCGCCTCGGCCCTCGCCCCCGACTACGGCTGGCTGCTCGCCGGCCGGGTCCTCGCCGGTCTCCCGCACGGCGCCTTCTTCGGCGTCGGCGCCGTCGTCGCCGCCCGGCTGGTCCGGCCCGACCGGCAGGCCCGCGCGGTCGCCACCATGTTCCTCGGCCTCACCGTCGCCAACATCCTCGGCGTCCCCGCCGCCACCCTGCTCGGCCAGCACCTCGGCTGGCGCGCCACCTTCGTCGTGGTCACCGCCATCGGCCTGGCCGCGCTCGCCGCCCTCGCCCGGCTCGTTCCCGACCTGCCGGTCGACGAGCGCCAGGGCCTCGGCCGCGAACTGCGCGCCCTCGGCCGCCCGCAGGTGCTGCTCGGCCTGCTCACCGCCGTCCTCGGCTTCGCCGGAGTCTTCGCCGTCTACTCCTACCTGGCCTCCATGACTACCGAGGTGATGGGCTTCGGCGAGTCCACCGTCACGATCGTCCTCGCCCTCTTCGGGATCGGCATGACGGCCGGCGCCCTCGCCGCGGGGCCGCTCACCGACCGGGCCCCGCGGCCCACCCTGTACGGCTCCCTGGCGGCCCTCGCCGTGACCCTGGTCGCCTTCCGCTTCACCGTCCACGTGCCCTGGCTCGCCCTGGTCACCGTCGTGGTGCTCGGCGCCGTCGGCTTCATGACCACCACCCCGCTCCAGATGCTGGTCATGGAGAAGGCGAAGGACGCCCCCACCCTCGCCTCCGCCTCCAACCACTCGGCCTTCAACCTCGCCAACGCGGGCGGCGCCTGGGCCGGCGGCGCCGCCGTCGCCGCGGGCTGGGGCTGGACCTCCCCGGCCCTGGTCGGCGCGGGCCTCGCCGTCGCCGGCCTCGCCGTCGCCGTGCTCGCCGGCCTCCTCGACCGTACGGGGAGGAACGCGGAGGGGGCCTCGCACGTCGTCGCGCGAAGCCCCCTCGCCGCCCCCGACGGGCCCGAGGCGCCGGTCAGGACGCCGGTGTCTCCCGCCAGCGGTTCGTGATCGGCAGCCGCCGGTCCTTGCCGAAGCCCTTCGCGGAGATCTTGGTGCCCGGCGGGTACTGGCGCCGCTTGTACTCCGCCGCGTCCACCATCCGCAGCGTCCGCGCCACCAGCTCCGCGTCGAAGCCGGCCGCCACGATCGCGTCCCTACCCTGATCCTGGTCCACGTACAGGGCGAGGATCCGGTCCAGCACCGCGTAGTCCGGCAGCGAGTCCGTGTCCACCTGGCCCGGGCGCAGCTCGGCGCTGGGCGGCTTCACGAGGGAGTTCTCCGGGATCGGAGGGGTCTGGCCGCGCTCCTCGGCCGCCCGGTTGCGCCAGCGGGCCAGCCGGAAGACGTCCGACTTGTACACGTCCTTGATGGGCCCGTAGGCGCCGACGGAGTCGCCGTAGAGGGTGGAGTAGCCCACCGCCAGCTCGGACTTGTTGCCCGGCGCGAGGACGAGGTGACCCTCCTGGTTGGAGATCGCCATCAGGGTGGTGCCGCGCAGCCGGGACTGGAGGTTCTCCTCCGCGAGCCCGGTGAGCTGCAGCGACGCCATGTACGCGTCGAACATCGGCCCGATCGGGACGGTGCGGAAGTGCAGACCGGTCCGGCGGGCCAGTTCGGCCGCGTCGCCCCTGGAGTGCTCGGAGGAGTACTTCGAGGGCATCGACACCCCGTGCACCCGGTCCGCGCCCAGCGCGTCGCAGGCGATCGCGGCGACCAGCGCCGAGTCGATGCCGCCGGAGAGACCGATCACCACCGAGCCGAAACCGTTCTTCGCGACGTACGCGCGCAGTCCGATGACGAGAGCCGAGTAGACCTCCTCGTCGTCGTCGAGCCGCTGCGCGTAACCGCCCGTCAGCTCCGCCTCGGTCGGCGGGAGCGGCTCCCCGGCCGGGCCCTCCAGGACCGCCCGGTCGATCCGCAGCCCGTCGTCCACGACCGTGCCCGGCGCCGGGGCGTCCGGGTCGGCGGCCGGCAGGTCCAGGTCGAGGATCACGCTGCCCTCGGTGAACTGCGGGGCCCGCGCGATCACCTCGCCCGCCGCGTCCACCACGATCGAGTCGCCGTCGAAGACCAGCTCGTCCTGCCCGCCGGTCGAGGCCAGGTAGGCGGTGGTGCAGCCGGCCTCCTGGGCCCGCTTGCGGACCAGTTCGAGCCGGGTGTCGTCCTTGTTCCGCTCGTACGGCGAGGCGTTCACCGAGAGCAGCAGCCCGGCGCGGGCGCTGCGCGCCGCCGGCACCCGGCCGCCCTCCTGCCACAGGTCCTCGCAGATCGCGAGCGCCACGTCGACCCCGCGGACCCGCAGCACCGGCAGGGTGTCGCCCTGCACGAAGTAGCGGAACTCGTCGAAGACGCCGTAGTTCGGCAGATGGTGCTTGGCGAGGCGCAGCACGGCCCGGCCGCGGTGCAGCACCGCCGCCGCGTTCTCCGGCGACCCCGCCGGGCGGCCCAGCCGGGGTACCGCCCGCTCGGTGCGGTCCAGGTAGCCGACGACCACCGGCACCTCGCCGAAGCCCTCGTCGGCGAGCCGCTCCGCGAGCGCGAGGAGCGCCGCGCGGGAGGCCTCGACGAAGGACGGCCGCAGGGCCAGGTCCTCGACGGGGTAGCCGGTCAGCGCCATCTCGGGGAAGGCGACGAGATGCGCGCCCTGCCCGACGGCGTGCCGGGTCCAGTGGAGGATCGCCTCGGAGTTCCCGGCGATGTCCCCGACGGTGGAGTCGATCTGATTCAGCGCGAGGCGTAGTCGATGCACGCCCCCCAGTGTAATCGTCAAACCGACGCTATGTCCTGGGAACCGCGTCCGGCCATGCGCGGAGAGACCGCTTCGGCCCACCGCCCCGTCCTCTTCACCGCGCATCCCACGGACCCCCGCCACCCCGCCTGCGGGCCCGCTCGCTCGCCCCATGGGCCGCCTTTGCCACGCCTGCGCGCCCCCTGCTCCACGCCTCGGGCCGTCTCCGCCCCTGCCTGCGGCCCTCTTCGCTCCGCCCTTCCGGGCTCTACCCCCGCCCCCGCTGACGGTCCCCTCGCTCGGCCCCTCGGGCCGTCTTCGCCCCCTACGGGTCTCCTGGGGCCGCCTTAGCCTCCGCCCGTGGGCCTCTTCACTCCGCCCCGCAGGCGGTCTCCGCCCCGCCTCCCCGACCCTTTCGCGTCGACATGCGAAGTACGTCCCCCGCCGTGATCATGGCCCCATGACGACCACTGACGATCCGGCGGAACCGGCCCGGCCCACCGCGTCCAAGGACACGGCGGTCCTCCAGGACGACGGCACCAAGCGCCAGTTCATCTCCTGGCTGACGCTCGCCTTCATGACCACGGCGTCCGTCGCCTCCCTCCGGCCCGCGCCGACCATGGCCATCTACGGCCTGGCCGCGATCTTCCTCTACCTCCTGCCCGCCGTCGTCTTCCTCCTCCCCACCGCCCTCGTCGGCGCCGAACTCGCCTCCGGCTGGTCCGGCGGCATCTACCGCTGGGTCAGCGAGGCCCTCGGCAAACCGCTCGGCTTCGTCGCCGTCTGGTGCCAGTTCGCCATGACGATCGCCTACTACCCGAGCCTGCTCGCCTACGTGGCCTCGACCTTCGCGTACGTCATCGACCCCTCGCTCGCCGAGAACGGCCTCTACGTCGCGATCGTCATCGTCACCGTCTACTGGGCCGGCGTCTGGATCTCCTCGCGCGGCACCAAGGCCATCGCCGGGCTCTCCTCCTTCGGCCTGATCGTCGGCACCCTCGTCCCCGGCGTGCTCCTCGTCCTCCTCGGCATGGTCTTCCTCGGCCAGGGCAACCCCTCCGCCCAGCCGATGAGCGCCGACCACTGGCTGCCGCCGTGGACGGGCCTCGCCAGCCTCGTCCTCATCGTCAACAACTTCCTGTCCTACGCGGGCATGGAGATGAACGGCGTCCACGTCTCCTCGCTGCGCGCACCCAAGCGCGAGTACCCCAAGGCGATGTTCCTGGCCACCGGGCTCGTCCTGCTGATCTTCATCCTCCCGGCCCTCGCCATCGCCTGGGTCATGCCGTCCGACCAGCTCAGCCTCACCGCCGGCCTGATGCAGGCCTTCCAGGCCTTCTTCGACCACTTCTCCATCGGCTGGATGACCCGGGTCGTCGGCGTCATGCTGGTCTGCGCCGCCCTGGGCGGCATGCTCACCTGGCTCGCCGGGCCCGCCAAGGGCCTCGTCCTGCTCTCCCGCCAGGAGGGCTACCTCCCGCCCGCCTTCCAGAAGTTCAACAAGGCCGGCTCGCCGACCGGCATCATGGTCGCCCAGGGCGTGATCACCACCCTGATCGGCATCCTGTACGCCTTCAGCGACTCCGTCTCCAGCTCGTACTGGATGTTCTCCGTCATCACCGTGCAGATCTACCTGATCGCCTACCTGCTGATGTTCGTCGCCGTCGTCAAGCTCCGCCGCACCCAGCCCGACGTCGAGCGCGGCTTCCGCGTCCCCGCCGTCACCTGGGTCGCCGCCGTCGGCTTCGTGGCCTCCGTCCTCGCCCTCGCCATCGGCTTCGTCCCGCCCGACCAGTTCGACGGCGAACCCCTCTGGCGGTACCTCCTCGTCGTCGGCGGCGGCCTCCTCGTCCTCGGCATCCTCATCCCCGCCGCCCTCCTGAAGTTCCGCAAGCCCGAATGGATCCACCCGGAACACCGGGAACCTTCCGGCACTCCCTGACGTCTGACCCCGTATGCCCGGAAAGGTCACGCGCGCGTCCGCCGTCCTGCTGTTCCTGGGGGCGCTCGCGTACACCGCCTGGGTCCTCGAAGCCGTCGTGCGGACCGGCCTCGACCCGGTCCGCACGTACGTCTCCGAGCTCGCCGCCGCCGACCAGCCGCTCGGCGGCCTCTTCCGCGCCGCCGACCTCGCCGCCGGCCTCCTCGTCCTCGCCGGCGCCCTCCTCGGCCTCCGCGCCGCCCGCGCCCCCGAGGCACCCGCGCCCGGAGTCCCCGGCTGGGCCCGCACGGACCCCGGGCCCGCCGCCCGCCGGCCCTGGCTCCGCGCCGGCTGGGCCGCCCTCGCCCTCTTCGGCGCCGCCACCGCCGTCGACTCCCGCCTCCCGCTGAGCTGCGCCGCCACCGCGGACCCCGCGTGCGCCGCCCGCGAGGCCGCCGGACTCGTGCCCGTCACCCACACGGCCCACGCCGTCAGCTCCGGAATCGCCATGACCGGCGCCCTCCTCGCGATGGCCGCGCTCACCCTCGCCGCCCGCCGATACGGTCTCTGGCCGCTCCTGGCCCGCACCGGTCCGGTCCTCGTCGCCCTCGCCCTCGCCGCCACCGCCTGGACCCTCGCCGCCGTCGCCTCCTTCGAGTCCGGCGGAGGCCACGCCGCCCTCGGCGCCGCCCAACGCCTCCAGGTCCTCCTCGTCGCCGCCTGGATCACCCTCCTCGCCGCGTCGACGCCCCGAGCGGCGGACGAAGCGACCCGCACGGGGGACGGCGGCCGCGCGGGGGGCGGCTCCGGCGCCGAAGGCGGCTCCGGTGGCGGGGACAGCGCCCGCCTCGGGGACGACGCCCGCACCGGGGGCGGCTCCGTCACCGGAGGCGGCTCCGGTAACGCGGACGCCCCCCGCCCCGCGGACGGCTCCCGGCCATGACCTTCGTACGTCTCGGGGGCCTCGCCCACCACGTCGCCGTCGACGGCGACGGGCCCGTCTGCGTGCTCTCCGCCGGCCTCGGCCTCGGCTGGTTCGACTGGGACCCGGTCGTCCCGCTGCTCGCCCCGCACCGCACCCTCGTCCGCTTCGACCGCCCCGGCCACGGACTCACCCAGGAGGGCACCGAGCCTCCCACCCTCGCGGGCGAGGCCGACCGGATCGCGGCCCTCCTCGACGCCCTCGCCCTGCCCGGCCCCGTCACCGTTGTCGGCCACTCCCTCGCCGGACTGCACGCCGAGGGCTTCGCCCGCCTCCACCCGGAACGCACCGCGGCCCTCGTCCTCGTCGACTCCTCCGTCGAGGACCGCCCCCGCCCCGGCCACCCGGCGCCGGCTGCCGCCGCGGGAGCCGTGCTCACCGCCCTCGGCCTGCCCGCCGCCCTCGGCCCCGCGCTGCGCCGCCTCGCCGTCCGCCCCGACCCGGCACCGCCCGCCGACGTCCGCCGCGTCTACCGCGCCTCACGCGTCTGGCGCGGCGCCCTCCGCGAGAACGCCGCCTACGGCTCCGTCGCCGCCGAACTCCTCGCCCTGCGCCGCGCCCGCCCCCTGCCGACCGGCGCCCCCGTCACCGTCCTCGCCGCCCCCGACGGCTCCGCCCGCTGGGAACGGCGCCAGCGCGCGCTGGCCCGAGGGCTCGGCGCCCGCTACGAGGCGGCCGAACCCTCGGGCCATCTGGTCATGCGGGACGCCCCGGACACGCTCGCCCGGGTCGTCCTCCAGGCGCTTCAGCCGGCGTAGACGCTCGCGCAGAAGGCCTTGAGCTGCTCGTCCGAGAGCTGCTGCGCCAGGTCGGCCTCGCTGATCATGCCGACGAGCCGCTTGTTCTCGATCACCGGGAGCCGCCGGATCTGGTGGCTCTGCATCTCCTCCAGGACCGCGCCCACGTCGGCGCCCGCGTCGATCCAGCGCGGAGTGCCCTGCGCGAGCGAGCCACAGGTCACCTTCGACGGGTCGTGGCCCATCGCCACGCAGCGGACCACGATGTCGCGGTCGGTGACGATGCCGCACAGCCGTTCGTTCTCGTCGGCGACGGGCAGCGCCCCCACGTTCAGGTCGCGCATCAGCTGCGCGGCGCGGTCGAGCGTCTCGTGTTCCGGGATCCAGCGTGCTCCCGGGTGCATGATGTCCTTCGCCGTGGTCATGGGGTGCGTACCTTTCGTCGAACGTCGTTGCACCTGTCCCCGAGCGCCTCTCATTCTCGTGGCACGCGTCGGCCCCCGCGACCGCAGCGGGTCACGGGGGCCGGGGGAGCACCGGGTTCGGTCAGGGGGTGGCGCCGCGCTTGCGGAGCATGTCCGCCATCAGCGCGATCTCCGACTCCTGGGCGTCCACCATGCCCTGGGCGAGGTCCCGCTGGATGTCCACCGAGCACCTCCGCACACAGCCCTCGGCCATGTGCACCCCGCCCCGGTGGTGGGCGGTCATCAGCCGCAGGTACAGGATCTCGGCGTCCTTGCCGGACGCCTTCCGCAACGCGTCGAGCTGCGTGTCCGTGGCCATGCCGGGCATCAGCGCGCCGTCCTTGGAGGCCGCGTCACCGGTGACGGGCATGCCCATCCAGCTCATCGGCGCGGTGCCCGACTCGACCTTCGGCAGGCCCCACACGTCGAGCCAGCCGAGCATCATGCCGCGCTGGTTGGCCTGCGTGTTGGCGATGTCGTACGCGAGCCGGCGCACCGACTCGTCGGTCGTCCGGTCCCGGACGAGGAACGACATCTCGACGGCCTGCTGGTGATGGACCGACATGTCCCGGGCGAAACCGGCGTCCGCCGAGGCGGTGTCCGGGGTCCGGGGCGCCTCCTCGCGCTCGGCCGACGCGACCGTGACGGCGCCCGCGGCGAACAGCACCGACAGGGCGACCGCGGTGATCGCCGCGTAGCGGGTGCGGCGGGGGGTCACTGGCCCATCCCGGCGCCGCCCATGCCGTCGGCGCCGACGCCGCCGGTGCAGGCGGCACCCGGCTCGGGCGTCTGCTTGCCCTGCACGTACTTGGTGAAGAAGGCGTCGACGCGCGGGTCGCTCGCGCTGTCCACGGTGACCTGCTTGCCCCAGGCGGACAGCGTGATCGCGCCGGCCTGGTCGTCGACCGGGCTCATCAGCGTGTACGGGGTGTCCGAGACCTTGTCCTTCAGCTTCTTCACGTCGGCCTCGGCGGCCTTCTTGTTGTACGTCACCCACACGGCGCCGTGCTCCAGGGAGTGCACGGCGTGCACCTCGGGGACGGCCTTGTCGTAGACGTCGCCGTTGCAGTTCAGCCACACCGGGTGGTGGTCGCCGCCGACGGGGGGCTTGCTGTCGTACTTGACGGCGGTCTCCACGTGGTTGCGGCCCAGCTTCGCCGCGTCCCAGGACTTCTCGCCGGCGATGGGGGCCTTGGCGGCGGCCTCCTTGGCCTCCTCCTCGTCGGCCTTCTTCATCAGCACGAAGGTGCCGAAGCCGACGAGGCTCAGCACGACGACGGCGGAGATGCCGAGGGTGAGGAAGCGGTTGCGGCGCTCCCGGGCCTGCTCGGCGCGGCGCATCTCCTCTATTCGGGCGCGGCGGTCGGCGGTGGTGGAGCGGTTGGCGGCCATGGTGATGTCGTCCTTCTGGGAAAGATAAAAAGGGGGAAGTCGTCGTTCGTGGCGGAGGGCGGGGACGCCGCCCTAGGTCCGGAGAACTTGAAGGACGTGCAGGTCCGGCGCGCGCGGCCGGACCCCGGGGTCCCGACGCGCGCCCTCGCCGGCGAGCGCGTCGACGCGCGGCAGCCGGTCCTCGGTGTGCAGCGGCGGATCGAGGGGCGGGGCGCTGAGCACCGCGGGGGAGAGGGCCGGGAAGAGGGAGCAGTCGCCCCGGTCGTACGGGCACACGTACGCGGCCAGGCCGGTGCCGGGGACGGGGGTGGCGGCGGGCCCGGAGGACACCCCCGGGGGCGCGGCACCGCCGGGCCCGACGGCCGTCGGGGCCGCGGCCCGCTCGTGCCCCGGATGGCCGCCCGGCCCCGAAGGACCGCTCCCCAGACAGACGAAGAGCGCGGCGAGGAGCGTCGCCACGGCACTCACCAGTGCCATGGGACGCGCGTGCCGGTACGGGCGTTCGAGCCGTAGGGCTCCCATGGGCGCAGATCGTAGTGGGAGAGGGGGCTCCGTGGGCCGAACGGGGTAGGACTTCCCCAGGTCCTCGGTTACCTGTGTCACACCCGAACAGGCAGTATGGGTGTGCAACGTGCGCGAAACCATGTGGTGGGATGCTCAGGTGCCCCCCGATGTGCCCGAGGCGGTGGGAGCAGGCGGCCTGACCAGCGAGGATGGGTGTGGAAATGGACAAGCAGCAGGAATTTGTGCTCCGTACGCTCGAAGAGCGCGACATCCGCTTCGTGCGCCTGTGGTTCACCGACGTGCTCGGCTTCCTCAAGTCGGTCGCCGTCGCCCCCGCCGAGCTGGAGCAGGCCTTCGACGAGGGCATCGGCTTCGACGGCTCCGCGATCGAGGGCTTCGCCCGCGTCTACGAGTCCGACATGATCGCCAAGCCGGACCCGGGCACCTTCCAGATCCTGCCCTGGCGCGCCGAGGCCCCCGGCACGGCCCGGATGTTCTGCGACATCCTCATGCCGGACGGCTCGCCGTCCTTCGCGGACCCGCGCTTCGTCCTCAAGCGGGCCCTCGCCAAGGCGTCCGACCTCGGCTTCACCTTCTACACCCACCCCGAGATCGAGTTCTTCCTGCTGAAGGACAAGCCGCTCGACGGCTCGCGGCCCACCCCCGCCGACAACTCCGGCTACTTCGACCACACCCCGCAGAACGTCGGCATGGACTTCCGCCGCCAGGCCATCACCATGCTCGAATCGATGGGCATCTCGGTCGAGTTCTCCCACCACGAGGGCGCGCCCGGCCAGCAGGAGATCGACCTCCGCTACGCGGACGCGCTCTCCACCGCCGACAACATCATGACCTTCCGCCTGGTCATGAAGCAGGTGGCGCTGGAGCAGGGCGTGCAGGCGACGTTCATGCCGAAGCCGTTCTCGGACTACCCCGGCTCGGGCATGCACACCCACCTGTCGCTCTTCGAGGGCGACCGGAACGCCTTCTACGAGTCGGGCGCCGAGTACCAGCTCTCCAAGGTGGGCCGGTCCTTCATCGCGGGCCTCCTCAAGCACGCGGGCGAGATCTCCGCCGTCACGAACCAGTGGGTCAACTCGTACAAGCGCATCTGGGGCGGCTCCTCCCGCACCGCCGGCTCCGGCGGCGAGGCCCCCTCGTACATCTGCTGGGGCCACAACAACCGCTCCGCCCTCATCCGCGTCCCCATGTACAAGCCCGGCAAGACCGGCTCCTCCCGCGTCGAGGTCCGCTCCATCGACTCCGGCGCCAACCCCTACCTGACGTACGCGGTCCTCCTCGCCGCCGGCCTGAAGGGCATCGAGGAGGGCTACGAACTCCCCGCCGGCGCCGACGACGACGTCTGGGCCCTCTCCGACTCCGAGCGCCGCGCCATGGGCATCGAGCCCCTCCCGCAGAACCTCGGCGAGGCCATCGCCCTCATGGAGAAGTCCGAACTGGTCGCCGAGACCCTCGGCGAGCACGTCTTCGACTTCTTCCTCCGCAACAAGAAGCAGGAGTGGGAGGAGTACCGCTCCGAGGTCACCGCCTTCGAACTGCGGAAGAACCTGCCGGTGCTGTAGGCAGGCGCCCCGCCCGGACGCTGCCCCGGCCCCGGTCCCGGGCCGCCTCGGCCGGTGGTCCGCGGAAAGGTGTTGCCGTGGGGGGCGGGGGTGTCCAGACTGCGCGGGTGAAGATCGAATCCGTCGCCACCGCGCGGCTGCTCCTGCACCCCCTGACCGTCGCCGAGGGCGAGCGGGTCGCCGCGCGGGAGCGGCTGCCGGGGGAGCGGTGGGGGGAGGGGTACCCGGGGGTGGGGGACCTCGCCTCGGTCGGGGCGTTCCTGCGGAGGTGCGCCGAGGACGGGGAGCCGGGGGCCTTCCGCACGTATCAGATACGGGTCGCGGAGAGCGGGCTCGTCGTGGGCGGGATCGGGTTCCACGGGCCGCCCGGGCCGGACGGGGCCGTGGCCGTCGGGTACGGGATCGTGCCGGGGGAGCGCGGGAAGGGGTACGCCTCCGAGGCGCTGGCCGCGGTGGTCGGCGTCGCCCGGTCGGCCGGGGCCGCGGCGCTGCGGGGCGACGCCGATCCCGCCAACGCCGCCTCCCACCGCGTCATGGAGCGGGCCGGGATGCGGCGCGTGGCGGAGGAGGGCGGGCTGGTGCGGTTCCTCGTGGAGCTGGAGCCGTAGAGGCCCGCGGCTCAGCGGTCGGCGAGGTCCGACGGGGCCTCTTGGACCACCCAGCCGTTGCCGTCGGGGTCCTCGAAGGTGAGGAAGGAGTTCCAGGTCCCGCCCTTGCCCTCCTCCCAGCCCGTCGCCCCGACGTGCATCACCGGGGAGACGTCGACGCCCGTCTCGACGAGCGCGTCCCGGGCCGCCTCGATGTCGGTGACGCACAGCTGGAGGCCGTGCAGGCTGCCCGGGGCCATGGTCTTCGCGCCGGGCATCGTCGGCATGCCCGACATCAGGGCGATGGAACAGCGCGAGCCCGGCGGGGTCGCCTGGATGATCCGCGTCCCGGGGGCGACCTCGTCGTCCAGGTCGATGGTGAAGCCGCACGCGTCGGCGTAGAACTCCTTGGCCCGGTCCATGTCGGTGACGGGGACCGGGACCACTTCCAGTGTCCAGTTCATGCGACCACCGTCCCGCACCCGGCCCCCTCGCGCACGCCATCCACGCGGGCGACTTGACGGAAAAGCACCTTGCCTTGATGTGAGTGACCTGATCCTTTCGCTCAAGGGGTGAGAAGGATCGGGAACGACCGCTTCGGTGCCATCCAATCTCCCTATAGTGACGACGCGTTGGCCGCACACCGCAGGAGACAGGACAGATGACGCCCTCCCCCACCGCCGGGCCCGCTTCCGACGCCGCACCCCCGTCCGGATGCCCCGCGGCCGTCCCGCTCTCCGGGCCCGGCTTCCACACCGACCCCCAGGCCCTCTACCGGTCCATGCGCCGCGAGCACGGGCCCGTCGTCCCCGTGGAACTCCCCGGCGGCTTCCCCGCCTGGCTGGTCATCGGCTACCGCGAGGTCCACCAGGTCACCAGCGACCCCGAACTCTTCCCCCGGGACGTCGGCCTGTGGAACCAGTGGCCGCACGTCCCCGCCGACTGGCCGCTGCTCCCGATGGTCGGGCAGCCCCTCCCCTCCATCTACTTCACCGCGGGCGAGGAGCACCGGCGGCACGTCCGGATGGTCGTCCCCGCCCTGGAGGCCGTCGACCCCTTCGAGATCCGCGGCCACTGCGAGCAGCTGGCCGACCGGCTCGTCGACGCCTTCTGCTCCCGCGGCACCGCGGACCTCGTCGCCGACTTCTGCGAACCCCTCCCCGTCCTCGTCCTCGCCCGGCTCGTCGGCTTCCCCGACGACGAAGGCGCCGACATCGCCCGGGTGTTGAAGGACCTCGCCGACGGCGGCCCCGAGGCGCAGAGCGCCCACCGGCGGTTCGGCGAGCACATGGCCCGCCTCGTCGCCGCCAAGCGCGCCGAGCCCGGCGACGACGTGACCTCCCGGATGCTCGCCCACCCCGAGGAGTTCACGGACGAGGAGTACATGCTCGACCTGATGGCGATCACCGCCGCCGGACACCTCACCACCGCCGACTGGATCGGCAGCTCCCTCCGGCTGATGCTCACCGAGGACGAGTTCGCCGACTCCATGGCGGGCGGCCGCCGCAGCGTCGCCGACGCCATGACCGAGGTGCTGTGGGAGGAGGGCCCCACGCAGATCCTCGCCGGCCGCTGGCCGTCCCGCGACACCCGCCTCGGCGACCGGCGGATCAAGGCCGGCGACCTGCTGCTGCTCGGCCTCGGCGCCGCCAACACCGACCCGGTGATCCGGCAGGGCGCCCCCGGCGCCACGCCCGCCGAACGCGGCGGCGGCGGTGCCCACCTGGCCTTCAGTCACGGCGAGTACCGCTGCCCCTTCCCCGCCCAGGAGATCGCCGAGATCATCGCCAGGACCGGCATCGAGGTCCTCCTCGACCGGCTGCCCGACCTCGAACTCGCCGTCCCCCCGGGGGAGCTGGTCCGCCGCCCCTCCGCCTTCCTGCGCGGCACCACCGCCCTGCCCGTCCGGTTCACCCCCGTACCCACCACTGGAGGCCCCTCGTGACCTGCCCGTACGCAGCCGGCCGGGACGCCGCTCCCGTCGTCGTCGACCCGATGGTCCAGGACCTCGACGGCGAGACCGCACGCATCCGCGCCGCCGGGCCGCTCGCCCGCATCGACCTGCTCGGCGTGCCCGCCTGGGCCGTCACCCGGCACGCCGACGCACGCCGGCTGCTCGTCGACCCCCGGCTCGTGAAGGACATGGCCGCCTGGGACCTGTGGACCAGCGGGACCGTCACCCACGCCTGGCCGCTCATCGGCATGATCGACGCCGGCCGCTCCATGTTCACCGTCGACGGCGAGGAGCACCGGCGGCTCCGCGCCAAGACCTCGCAGGCGCTGACCCCGCGCCGCCTGGAGGCCATCCGCCCCGACATCGAGAAGTTCACCGCCGAACTCCTCGACGACCTGGAGGAAGGCGGCCGGGACGGCGCCGTCGTCGACCTCAAGTCCGTCTTCGCGCAGCCGCTGCCCATGCGGGTCGTCGGCATGCTGATGGGCGTCGACCCGCAGGCGAACGCGATGCTCACCCGGCAGTACAAGAAGTTCTTCTCGATGCTCACCCCGCAGGAGGAGCGGCTCGCCCTCCTCGCCGAACTCGACGTCTTCTACACGGAGTTGGTCCGCGCCAAGACCGCCCGGCCCACCGACGACCTGACCTCGGCGCTCATCCTCGCCGAGGACGGCGGCGAGCCGCTGACCGAGGAGGAGGTCGTCGGCAACCTCAAGGCGATGGTCGCCGCGGGCCACGAGACCACCATCGGCCTCGTCCTCAACGCCGTCCGCGCCCTGCTCGCCCACCCCGAGCAGCTGCGGGCGGTGCTCGCCGGAGACGTCCCCTGGGAGGCGGTCATCGAGGAGACCCTGCGCTGGGACACCCCCACCACCCACCTCCTGATGCGCTTCGCCACCGAGGACATCGCGGTCGGCGACGCCGTGATCCCGAAGGGCGAGGGGGTGGTCATCTCCTACCGGGCGATCGGCCGCGACCCCGAGCAGCACGGCCCGGACGCCGACGCCTTCGACATCACGCGGCCCGCGCCCCACCGCCACATGACCTTCGGCCACGGCCCGCACATCTGCCCCGGCGCGGCGCTCTCCCGCGTCGAGGCGGGCATCGCCCTCCCGGCGCTCTTCGCCCGCTTCCCGAGGCTGCGCCTCGCGGTCCCGGACGGGGAACTGCGCAACCTCCCGGTGATGACCCAGAACGACCTGGAGTCCTTCCCGGTCCTCCTCGACGCCTGACCCGCCCGCGCCGGGCGGTTCGCCGCCGGTCTGCCTGGCCGCGCCCGGGCGGTCTGCCGTCCCGGGCCCCGGGTCCCGGGGCTGCGGACCGCGGTCGGTGCTCAGCGGTCAGCGGGCGTCGGGACCCAGTGCAGGTGGCCGTCCTGGCCGAGGGCGGCCACGCCGCCCGGGCCCGCCGCGGGAGCGCCCGCGAGCGGGAAGTCGGACAGGCGCCAGGCGCCGCCGTCCGCCAGCGGGGCGACGGCCAGGCGGCCGGTCCTGGAACGGGCGGCGACCACGCCGTCCGCCGCGCTCACCGGGCCGAAGCCGGCGACGCCGCCGGACGGCGGGGCGACCGGGGCGAGCCGGGCGGTGCCCGCGAAGTCGGCGGCCCGGGGCGCGCCGGTGCCCGGCTCGCGGGACCAGAGGCGGACGCCGCCGCCGGCCGGTGAGGGGCCCGCGCTCAGCGCGAGCGTGGTCGCCGGCAGACCGGTCGGCCGCGGCCCTTCGATCCGTCCGCCGGGACCGCCCGTCCACAGGAGGACCGAGGTCCGGGTGCCCGCGAAGACGTACGGACGCCCGGCGGCGTCCGTCGCCGCCACCGGGTCGCCGTGCAGCCCGGCCCCGCCGAGGGAGCGCCACGGGCCCCAGCCGCCGCCGGGCGTCCGCTCCCGGCCGGCGAGCCGGTGGTCGCCGTCGCGCAGGAAGAGCCGGACCCGCCCCGAGCCGTCCACGGTCACGGCGGGCGCGCTGATGTCCGGCGTCCGGTCGGCCTCGTCCCGCTTCCCGGGCGTGCCGAGCGAACGCCAGGCCCCGAACCGCCCGCCGGGTGCGGTCTGTTCGAGGGCGACGACCTCGCGCCGGTAGCCGGCCGGGCCGGCGAACGTGGTGCGGGTGGCGAAGACCGCGATCCGCCCGTCCGGCAGCCGTACGGTGTCGACGCCGCCGTCGAGCCCGCCGCCGGGCAGCAGCTCCGGACCCTTCCAGGCGCCGCCGCCGGCCGCCCGGCGCCAAGTCGCGAGGCGCCCGTCCTGGACGCCGAAGGCGAGCAGCCCGCCGTTCGCGTCCGCCTGGAGCCAACCGGTCGAGGTGCCCCGCGCGTACCGCACCGTGCTCGTCCAGCCGCGGCCCTGCGGCCGGTCCGCCATCTTCAGGTCGCCGCACCCCGCCGGGCTGCCGCAGTGGTCGGTCCCGTCCAGCCAGGCGTACGTCCGCAGGCTGCGCAGCTTCTCCTCGGCGGTGCGGCCGTCGAGGGCGGGCGGCAGCTCGGTGTTGGGGTAGCCCAGGTAGCTCTGCACGCCGACCCGTGGATGCCCCGGCCGCCGTGCGTACCGGTCCAGCGCGGCCTGCGCGAACCGCGCCCCGTACGCGTGGTCCTGGTGGTCCCGCAGCCGCCCCGTCGCCGCGTTCGTGCCGGGCGTCGGGTCGAGGGTGCGGACATAGGTGGGGCGGAAGCGGTCGAGCAGCCCCGTCAGGGTGGCCACGACCTGCTCCTTCGAGTACGCGAAGTCGGCGGTGACCGGCGTCCCCGAGGAGCGCAGCGAGCCGAGCGCGGGGATCCGGCCGTGCCACAGGCCGCGCAGGCTGTGCGGACGGTCGCCGGACGGCGATCCCGCCTCGCGGAGCTGGAGCCAGACCAGCCGCACGCCGGGTCGGGCCCGCAGGGTGTCCAGCTCGGCCGCGCCCCCGCCGGCCGTGCGGATCGCCGTCCGGTCCCAGGGGCTGGTGCGGTCGCCGGTGACGAGCTCGGCGTACGCGGCGCGGATGCCGTTCTGCCGGGCCTCGGCGTACGCGGGCTTGTCCGGCGCCGTCGCGGCGGCCCGCGCGGCGCGGGCGTTGACGCCGTTCGCCTCGCCCGCCGTCAGGTACACGGTGGTCAGCGGGGTCCGGTCGGCGAGCGACTGCGCGGTGTCCGGGTTCATGAAGTACAGGTCGTCGTCCGGGTGCGACACGAACTGCACCACGGAGACCGGGGCGGCCCCCGCCGCCCGGGGCGCCGCCGATATCGGCGCCGCCGGTCCGCCGGCCGCCGGCTCCTCCTGCGCCGCCGTCGCCGTGAGTACGCCCGCGAGCGTGCCCGCGGCCAGCAGGGTCGCCATCCCGGCGACCACGACGGACCGTCGGTGACGGAAGGGGCGTATGAGGCGGGTGGGACGGCGGACGGACATGGGCGCGGAAGGGCTCTCTGGCTGGGGGACGGGTGCGCGTCGGCGGTGGCGGCGGCGGTGCGCGAGCCTCCGGCGGCGGTCGAGGGACCGCGGCGACGGGACGGTCGACTCACATGGCTACAGGGCCGGAGCCGCGGAGGGGTTCCGAAAACGGCCCGATGTGCCTGAGGTCACGTGTGATCCGTGCCGGACCCGGGTAGGAGGGGCCGATTCCGCGCGGGTGGGACGGACCGATTCCGCTCGCCCGAGGCCCCGCCCTCGAACCGGCGACGCGCGCCGTCCGGGGACGGCCGGAGGGGACGGAAGCCGCCCGGCGGCCGCCCCCTCCGGCGGGGGAGGGCGGTTGGTCGGCCCGGAGCCGTGCCGCGCCCCGTCCCCGCGCCCCGCGAGGAGCTGCCCCGGTCCGCCGTGGCGTCCCGGTCCGGCCCGTGTGCCGTCCCGCCCCGGGGCCACCTGGCCCCACTCGCCCGGGCCCCGCCCCCGGCCCGAGGCCCACCGCCACCGCGCCGCTCCTGCCGAGGCCGCCCGCGGCCCGAGGGCCACGCCGCCCGGGTCCCGGCCTGAGGCCCCCGCCCCCGCAACCGAGCCGCGTGAGGACCTCGACGCGAGGTCCTGCCCCCCGACCCGAGCCCCCCGACCCGAGCCCCCCGGCGTGAGGCCGCCTCCGCCCCGAGGCGCCCCGCCGGGGCCACCGCGCCGCCCCCGACGCGAGGTCCTGCCCCCCGACCCGTGGCGCCCCGGCGGGGGGCCGCCCAGCCGGGAGGCCGCCCCCGGCGTGAGGGCCGCCTCCTCCCCGAAGCGCCCCGCCCGGGCCACCGAGCCGCCCCCGACGCGAGGTCCCGCCCCCGACCCGAGGCGCCCCGTCCGCGCCACCGCGCCGCCCCCAACGCGAGGTCCCACCCCCCGACCCGAGACCGTCCCGCCCGCGCCACCCCACCACCGCCCCGCCCCCCTCAGCCCGCCACCGCCCCGTCCCCGCCCCAGACCCCCGCCCCCACCCCGCCCCCACCCCACCCCACCCCGGACGGCTCGCCCTCCCCCCGGCCCCCGTCCCGCACGCCCCCGCCCCTTCCCTCCGGATAGGCTCGATCCAGCGAGCTGACGGGCAGACGGGCTGACGAGCTGGCGGGCTGGAGGGAGCGGCGGAGATGACGGTGCCGGGGCGCAGGAGCAGTACGTTCTCTCGGCTGCTGCGGCACGGGTTCACCGATCCGTCCGGGGCGGAGCGGCTGCTCGACCTGCCCGAGCTCGCCGGGCTCCGCGGGGACCCGGTCCTGCTCGACGCGCTGGGGGCCACCGCCGACCCCGACCTCGCCCTGCGCGGCCTGGTCCGGCTGGTCGAGGCGCAGCCCGAGGCGGAGCGCCGGACCCTCACCACCACCCTGCTCTCCGCCAAGCCCTTCCGGGACCGGCTGCTCGGGGTCCTCGGCGCCTCGGAGGCGCTCGCCGACCACCTGGCCCGGCACCCGAAGGACTGGGAGGCCCTGGTCACCTACGAGGCGGCCGACCTGCACCCGGGGATCACCGAGTTCGAACAGGGGCTCGCCGGGGCGACGGACCCGGTGACCCTGCGGGTCGCCTACCGCCGCTGCCTCCTCGGGATAGCGGCCAGGGACGTCTGCGGCACCATCGACGTCGCCGAGACCGCCGCGGAGCTGGCCGACCTGGCCACCGCCACCCTGCGGGCCGCGCTCGCCCTCGCCCGGGCGGCCGCCCCCGCCGACGCCGCCCAGTGCCGGCTCGCCGTGATCGCCATGGGCAAGTGCGGCGGCCACGAGCTGAACTACGTCTCCGACGTCGACGTGATCTTCGTCGGCGAGCCGGTCGAGGGCGCCGACGAGGCCAAGGCGCTGCAGGCCGCGACCCGGCTCGCCTCCCACCTGATGCGGATCTGCTCCGAGACCACCGTCGAGGGCACCATCTGGCCGGTCGACGCCAACCTCCGCCCCGAGGGCCGCAACGGCCCGCTGGTGCGCACCCTCTCCTCCCACGTCGCCTACTACCAGCGCTGGGCCAAGACCTGGGAGTTCCAGGCCCTGCTCAAGGCACGCCCGGTGGCCGGCGACGCGGAGCTGGGGAGCGCGTACGTCGACGCCCTCTCCCCGATGGTCTGGCAGGCCGCCGAGCGGGAGAACTTCGTCACCGACGTGCAGGCCATGCGCCGCCGCGTCGTCGAGAACATCCCGGTCGACCGGATCGACCGCGAGCTGAAGCTCGGCCCCGGCGGCCTGCGGGACGTCGAGTTCGCGGTCCAGCTGCTCCAGCTGGTGCACGGCCGCAGCGACGCCACCCTGCACAGCGGCTCCACCCTCGGCGCGCTCGCCGCCCTCGCCGCCGGCGGCTACGTCGGCCGCGCCGACGCGGCCCAGCTGGACGAGGCGTACCGCTTCCTGCGGGCGATGGAGCACCGCATCCAGCTGTACCGGCTGCGCCGCACCCACCTCGTCCCGGAGGGCGAGGAGGACCTGCGCCGCCTCGGCCGCTCGCTCGGCCTGCGCACCGATCCGGTCGCCGCGCTGAACAAGGAGTGGAAGCGGCACGCCTCCGTCGTCCGCCGCCTCCACGAGAAGCTCTTCTACCGGCCGCTGCTCGACGCCGTCGCCCAGCTCGCCCCGGGCGAGACCCGGCTCAGCCCCAAGGCGGCCGGCCAGCGCCTCGAAGCCCTCGGTTACGCCGACCCGGCCGCCGCCCTGCGCCACCTGGAGGCGCTGGCCTCCGGCGTCAGCCGCAAGGCGGCCATCCAGCGGACGCTGCTCCCGGTGCTGCTGGGCTGGTTCGCGGACTCGGCCGACCCGGACGCCGGTCTGCTCGGCTTCCGGAAGGTCTCCGACGCCCTCGGCAAGACCCCCTGGTACCTGCGGCTGCTGCGCGACGAGGGCGCCGCCGCAGAGAACCTCGCCCGGGTCCTGTCCGCCGGCCGCCTCGCTCCCGACCTGCTGCTGCGCGCCCCCGAGGCGGTGGCCATACTCGGCGACCCCGAGGGCCTCGGTCCGCGCGGCCGGGCCCACCTGGAGCAGGAGGTCCTGGCCGCCGTGAACCGTGCGGACGACGCCGAGCAGGCCGTCGCCGCCGCCCGCGGGGTGCGCCGCCGCGAGTTGTTCCGCACCGCCGCCGCCGACCTCATCGACTCGTACGGCACCGAGGACAGCCCCCGCACCTCCGACCCGGGCACCCTCGTCGACCGGGTCGGCCAGGCCGTCACCGACCTCAACGCCGCCACCCTCGCCGGCGCCCTGCGCGCCGCCGTCCGTGCCGAGTGGGGCGACGAACTCCCCACCCGTTTCGCGGTCATCGGCATGGGTCGCTTCGGCGGCCACGAGCTGGGCTACGGCTCCGACGCCGACGTCCTCTTCGTCCACGAGCCGCGCGAGGGCGTCGACGAGCAGGAGGCCGCCAAGGCAGCCAACCGCGTCGTCACCGAGATGCGCCGCCTGCTCCAACTGCCCACGACCGACCCGCCGTTGCTGATCGACGCCGATCTGCGCCCGGAAGGCAGGAGCGGCCCCATGGTCCGCACCCTCGCCTCCTACGGGGCGTACTACCGCCGCTGGTCGCTCGTCTGGGAGTCGCAGGCGCTGCTCCGCGCCGCGCCGATGGCGGGCGACGCCGACCTCGGCCGGCGGTTCGTCGAGCTGATCGACCCGCTCCGCTACCCCGCCGACGGCCTCGACGAGGACGCCGTCCGCGAGATCCGCCGGCTCAAGGCCCGCATGGAGTCCGAGCGGCTGCCGCGCGGCGCCGACCCCACCCTCCACGCCAAACTGGGCCGCGGCGGCCTCAGCGACGTCGAGTGGACCGTCCAGCTCCTCCAGATGCGGCACGCCCGGGCCGTGCCGGGACTGCGCACCACCCGCACCCGGGCCGCGCTCTCCGCCGCCCACGACGCCGGGTTGATCCCCACCGAGGAGGCGCAGACCCTCGACGAGGCCTGGGTGCTCGCCACCCGGGTGCGCAACGCGGTCATGCTCGTCCGCGGCCGCCCCGGCGACACCTTCCCCACCGACCCGCGCGAACTGGCCGCCGTGGGACGCTATTTGGGGTACGCCCCCGGTCATGTCGGCGAACTCGTCGACGACTACCGCCGGGTCACCCGCCGCGCCCGCGCCGTCGTCGACGAACTCTTCTACGGCTCCTGACCGTTCGGGCCGGGGCTGCAGCGCCCCGGTCCGGCCGTTACGATCCCGGCATGGCCCTGCTCATGAGTGATGTGGACCGGTTCGAGAAGGCGCGCCCCCGACTGGAGGCCATCGCCTACCGGATGCTCGGCTCGTCGGGCGAGGCCGAGGACGCCGTGCAGGAGACGTACCTGCGCTGGCAGGCCGCCGACACCGGGCGCATCGAGGTGCCCGAGGCCTGGCTCACCAAGGTCCTCACCAACTACTGCCTCAACCAGCTCACCTCCGCCCGCGCCCGCCGCGAGACGTACGTCGGCCAGTGGCTCCCCGAGCCGCTGCTCGCCGGCGACCCGATGCTCGGCCCCGCCGACACCGCCGAGCAGCGCGAATCCGTCTCGTACGCCGTCCTCGTCCTCCTGGAGCGGCTGACCCCGAACGAGCGCGCCGTGTACGTGCTGCGCGAGGCCTTCGGTTACGCGCACAGGGAGATCGCGGAGATCCTCGACATCGGCGAGAGCGCCGCCCAGCAGCTCTTCCACCGCGCCAAGAAGCACCTCGCGGACGGCAGGGCCCGCACCGAGATCGACGAGGCCGCCGCCCGCAGGATCGTCGAGGAGTTCCTGGCCGCCGCCACCAGCGGCCGTACCGAACCCCTCGTCCGGCTGCTCACCGAGGACGCCGCGGCCCTCGGGGACGGCGGCGGCAAGGTGCCCGCACGGGCGAGCGCCTTCGAGGGCGCCCGCGCGGTCGCCACCTTCCTGCGCGGCCTCTTCAGGCCGAGCGACGCCAAGCGGGCCCTGGTCGGCGGCTCGCCCTCCTTCTACGCCTCCACCGCCAACGGCGAGCCGGCGATCGTCACCGTCGTCGGCACCAGGGTCGTCGGCATCACCTGCCTGGAGGTCACCCCGGACGGCATCGTCGCCGTCCGCAGCCAGGTCAACCCGGACAAGCTGGTCCGCGCCGGTCGGCGGTGGGCCGCCGAGGCGCCCGCGGAGGCCCCGCTGTTCGCCTTCTGACACCCCTCCCAGAGGGTGTGATGCGGGTCACATCAGAATCCTGTCAGGAAACGCGGGGCCGCCCGGTTCAAGGTGCGAACCACGCCGGAGAAACGGCGCGGACCCCGCGCAGACAGGAGCACGGTCATGCAGCACCGCATCGTCGTCCTCGGAGCCGGCTACACCGGCGCCGTCACCGCCGGCCGCCTCGCCCGCAGGCTGCGCCGCGAGGACGTCACCCTCACCCTCGTCAACGCCGAGCCCGACTTCGTCGAGCGCGTCCGGCTGCACCAGCTCGCGGCCGGCCAGGACCTCACCCCCCGCCCCTTCGCCGAGATGTTCGCCGGCACCGGCGTCGAGCTGAAGCTCGGCAAGGTCGCCGCCGTCGACGTCGACCGCCGGACGGTCCGGGTGGACGGCGCCGCCGGGACCGAGGAGCTCGGGTACGACAGCCTCGTCTACGCCCTGGGCAGCGGCTGGAACCACGGTGGGGTCCCCGGCGTCGCCGAGCACGCCCACGAGCTGGCCTCCCGCCCCGGCGCCCTCCGGCTCCGCGAGCGGCTCGCCGCCCTGGAGGCCGGCCGGTCCGTGGTGGTGGTCGGCGGCGGCCTGACCGGCCTGGAGGCCGCGACCGAGATCGCCGAGTCCCGGCCCGACCTCGACGTGGCCCTGGTCGCCCGCGGCGCGCTCGGCGACTGGCTCTCCGAGAAGGGCCGCGGCCACCTGTGGAAGGTCGCCCGGCGGCTCGGCATCACCGTCCACGAGCACACGGCGGTCGCCGCCGTCGCCGCGGACCGGGTGGCCACCGCCGACGGCGCCGACCTCCCCGCCGACGTCACCGTCTGGACCACCGGCTTCGCCGTCCACCCGATCACCGCGGCCACCGGCCTGGAGCTCGCCGAGGACGGCCGCATCAGGGTCGACGCGACCATGCGCTCGGTCTCCCACCCCGACGTCTACGCGGTCGGCGACGCGGCCCTCGCCCTCGGCCCGGAGGGCAAGCCGCTGCGGATGTCCTGCGCCTCGGGCGTCCCGATGGCCTGGCAGGCGGCCGACGCCCTCGCCGCCCGGCTCACGGGCGCCAAGGTGCCCACCGTCTCCGTCCGCTACTTCCAGCAGTGCGTCTCGCTCGGCCGCGAGGACGGGCTGATCCAGTTCGTCACCGCCGACGACCGCGCCAAGGAGAAGGCCCTCACCGGCCGCGCAGCCGTCCTCTACAAGGAGCTCATCTGCAAGGGAGCCGCCTGGGGCGTCGCCCACCCGACGGGCGGCCTCCCCTCCCGCCGCCGCCCCCTGGCCCGGCAGGGCCTCCGGGACGCGGTCCCGGCGGAGGTCGGCGCCTGAAGGGCCGGGCCTGAACGGGCCGGGTACGACCAGGGCCCCCGCCGCAGTGAACGGCGGGGGCCCCGGTCCGGCTCGTGAGCGGCCTCACGAGCGGCGGCGGATCATCTGCCGGAGCCGACCGGCTCCTCCCGGTCCGCGGTCTCCGGCACCTCCGTGCCCGCGGCGGGACCCCGGGCCGGCGTGGACGCCGCCGGTGCCGTCACCGTCAGGGGCTCCACCCGCTTCGAGAGGCGGTGCGGCCAGGTGCCGTACCAGAAGTAGGCGACGAGGAAGCCGAAGGCGAGGCAGACCATGCCGCCGACGGCGTCCAGCCAGAAGTGGTTGGCGGTCGCGACGATCACGACCAGCGTGGCCGCCGGGTAGACCAGGCCCAGGATCCGGGCCCACGGCGCCTTCGCCAGGAAGAAGAGGGTCAGCCCGCACCACAGCGACCAGCCGATGTGCATCGACGGCATCGCCGCGTACTGGTTCGACATGTGCTTGAGGTCGCCCGAGGCCATCGAACCCCAGGTGTGGTGCACCAGGACCGTGTCGACGAAGTCCTTGCTCTCCATCAGCCGGGGCGGCGCGAGCGGATACAGGTAGTAGCCGACCAGCGCGACGGCGGTGGTGGCGAACAGGACGGTGCGGAACGCCGCGTAACGGCCCGGCTGCCATCGGTACAGCCACACCAGCACACCGATGGTGACGATGAAGTGCAGCGTCGCGTAGTAGTAGTTCATCGTCACGATCAGCCACGTCACCGAGTTCACGGCGTGGTTGACGGCGTGCTCGAAGGCGAGGCCGAGGGACTCCTCGGTCCGCCAGATCCAGTCCGCGTTCCGCAGGGCCTCGGCCTTCTGCTCCGGCACCGCGTTGCGGATCAGCGAGTACACCCAGTAACTGAGGCCGATCAGCAGCAGCTCGAACCAGATGCGGGGGCGTCGCGGCGTACGCGCGCGCAGCCACGCCCACCGGCCGTCGGCCACGATGGGTGACGACGGGGTCGTCCGGTCGTCCAAACTCTTCACGGTCGTTTCACCCATAGGCAGAGAGTTTGCCAGATCCACGCCCCCCGACCGATCATCCCTCGGTCGGGTGTGCGCCGCACCCTCTCCCCCTCAGGGACTAGGGCGTGTCTTTCGGATCATGCCGGGCTCGCGACGCCTGGCACGCACGCTCGCCGCGTTGTCGTCGGTCGCCGATGCTCCGCATGGACTCCCTCCTCCGCCTTGCGAGCGCACGCACCAGACGCCGCTCCCTGATCCGGCCTGATCCGAAAGACACGCCCTAGGACGCGGGAGGGCCCGAGGCGGTGGAGCCGCGGACGACCAGCTCCGGCATGAAGACGAACTCCGAGTGCGGGGCCGGGGTGCCGCCGACCTCCTCCAGGAGGGCGCGGACGGCCGCCTGCCCCATCGCCTGCACCGGCTGCCGGATGGTGGTGAGCGGCGGATCGGTGAAGGCTATGAGGGGCGAGTCGTCGAAGCCGACGACGGAGACGTCCCGGGGCACCTGCAGCCCCTGCTGGCGGGCGGCGCGGATGGCGCCGAGCGCCATCATGTCGGAGGCGCAGACCACCGCCGTGCATCCCTTGGCGATCAGGGCCGCCGTGGCCGCCTGACCGCCCTCCAGGGTGTAGAGGGAGTGCTGGATCAGGTCCTCGGACTCCTCCGGGGTGAGGCCGAGCCGGTCCTGCATCCCCTTCTGGAAGCCCTCTATCTTGCGGAGCACCGGCACGAAGCGCTTCGGTCCGACGGCGAGCCCGATCCGGGTGTGGCCGAGGGCGGCGAGGTGCGTGACCGCCAGCTGCATCGCGGCCCGGTCGTCGGGGGAGACGAAGGGCGCCTGCACCTTGGGGGAGAAGCCGTTGATGAGGACGTACGGCACGCCCTTGCCGCGCAGCTGGTCGTACCGGGAGGTGTCCGCGGTGGTGTCCGCGTGCAGCCCGGAGACGAAGATGATGCCGGCGACGCCGCGCTCCACCAGCATGTCGGTGAGCTCGTCCTCGGTGGAGCCGCCGGGGGTCTGGGTGGCGAGCACCGGGGTGTACCCCTGGCGGGTCAGGGCCTGGCCGATGACCTGCGCGAGCGCCGGGAAGATGGGGTTGTCCAGTTCGGGGGTGATCAGCCCGACGAGGCCGGCGCTGCGCTGGCGCAGCCGTACCGGACGCTCGTAGCCGAGCACGTCGAGCGCGGCAAGGACGGACTCGCGGGTGGCGGTGGCCACACCGGGCTTGCCGTTGAGCACGCGGCTGACTGTGGCTTCACTGACCCCCGCCTGGGCTGCGATGTCGGCAAGCCGCGCGGTCATGAGAGTGGACTGTACCGGTCACAGCGCGTATTGCCCACCAGTGGGGCCGAGGCCGCCGGGCCTCCGGCTGCTGCAAGGCCGCTCCGCAAGGTCTTGCAGTTCTTGCGGGGCGGCACGGACCGTGAGGGAGGTGGAACGTATCGTTCCGAGTCCGCCGGAAGGACACGAGGGACGGATCATATCGGGGCGAAGGGGCGGAAGTGGCCCTTCCGCGCCGCTGTCAAGCGGTCCTATGGCAACCTTCGGGACACGTCGATGTAACGATCGCCGGTCCTTGCAGAAATTCCACGCAAGGTCTTTCGGCTCGTTTTCATCCCTGTTACGTTCCTGGCAACCCGGAGCGCCGCGAGGGAGCGGTCGCAATGAGGAAGGTTCCAGCCCCTCGTCTCCCCGGGATCATGTTGAAGGAGTTCACATGCGGCGTGGCATAGCGGCCACCGCGCTGGTCGCGGCCCTGGGCGTCACCCTGGCGGCGTGCGGCGGGAGCGACAGCGGTTCCAACGGCGGCTCGAAGGGCTCGGGCGAGCTCTCCGGCACCGTGACGTGGTGGGACACCTCCACGGTCGGCTCCGAGGACAAGGTCTTCAAGAAGCTGGCCGAGGACTTCACCAAGAAGCACCCGAAGGTCACCGTCAAGTACGTGAACGTGCCCTTCGGCGAGGCCCAGAACAAGTTCAAGAACGCCGCGCAGTCCGGCTCCGGGGCCCCCGACGTGATCCGCTCCGAGGTCGCCTGGACCCCCGAGTTCGCCGACCTCGGCTACCTCGCCCCGCTGGACGGCACCGCCGCGCTGAAGGACCAGGACGACTTCCTGGAGCAGGCCGCCGCCTCCACCAAGTACAACGGCAAGACCTACGCCGTGCCCCAGGTCATCGACTCCATGGGCATCTTCTACAACAAGAAGATCTTCAAGGAGGCCGGCGTCGCGGTCCCGAAGACCATCGCCGAGCTGAAGACCGTCTCCGCCGCCATCAAGGAGAAGACCGGCAAGACCGGCCTGTACCTCCGCGGCGACGACCCGTACTGGTTCCTCTCCTTCCTGTACGGCGAGGGCGGCGACATGGTCGACGCCGCCAACAAGAAGGTCACCTTCGACGACCCGGCGGGCGTCAGCGCCTTCAAGACCGTCAAGGACCTCGTCGACTCCAAGGCCGCGATCACCGACGCGACCAACGGCTGGGACAACATGCAGGCCGCCTTCAAGGACGGCAAGGTCGCCATGATGATCAACGGCCCGTGGGCCGTCGCCGACACCTACGCGGGCAAGGAGTTCGCCGACAAGGCGAACCTCGGCATCGCCCCCGTCCCGGCGGGCTCCGCCGGCCAGGGCGCCCCGCAGGGCGGCCACAACCTCGCCGTCTACGCCGGCTCCAAGAACCTCGACGCCTCCTACGCCTTCGCCGAGTACATGACCTCGGCCGAGAGCCAGGCCAAGGTCGCCCAGGAGCTCAGCCTCCTCCCGACCCGCCAGTCCTCCTACCTGCAGAAGGAGGTGGCCAAGAACGAGATGATCGCGTTCTTCAAGCCGGTCGTCGAGAAGGCCGTCGAGCGCCCGTGGATCCCCGAGGGCGGCAGCCTCTTCGAGCCGGTCAAGGTCGAGTACACCAAGGTCCTCACCGGCCAGACCACCCCGGAAGCCGGCGCCAAGGCCGTCGGCGACGCCTACCGCAAGCTCCTGAAGGACTGGAAGTAAGAAGGAAGGGCAGGCCGGCTGATGGCTGTGGACACTCCCAGCCAGTCGGTGGCGAAGGCCGCGGGCGCGCACGTCGCCCGCGGCCGGAGCCGCGGAACTGGTAACCCGCGACGGGCGGCGAAGCGCTCCCTCGCCACCCACTGGTACGCCTGGGCGATGGTCGCCCCGGTGGTGGTCGTGATCGGCGTGATCATCGGTTATCCGCTGGTCCGCGGCATCTACCTGTCGTTCACCGACGCCAACGAGCGCAACGTCGCGCGGACCATCGGCGTCAACGAGATCCCGGCCACCTACGAGTTCATCGGCCTGGACAACTACACCGACGCGATCACGGGCGGCCAGTTCCTCGGCACCCTCGGCTGGACGGTCGTCTGGACCGTCTCCTGTGTGGCGATCACCTTCGCCCTCGGCCTGGCCCTCGCCAACATCCTCAACCGGAGGATCGCCGGCCGCTCCGCCTACCGGATGATGATCATCCTGCCCTGGGCGGTCCCCGGCTTCGTCTCGGTCTTCGCCTGGCGCTTCCTCTACGACGAGCGCCGCGGCCTGCTCAACCAGGTCCTCTCCGGAATCGGCCTCGACGCCGTGCCGTGGCTGAACGACCCGCTGATGGCCAAGTTCGCCGTCATCGCCGTCAACGTCTGGCTCGGCGTCCCCTTCATGATGGTGGCCCTCCTGGGCGGCCTCCAGTCCATCCCCGGCGAGCTCTACGAGGCCGCCGAGATGGACGGCGCCAACGCCTGGCAGCGCTTCCGCAACATCACCCTGCCGGGCCTGCGCTCCGTCTCCACCACGGTCCTGCTGCTCTCCACCATCTGGACCTTCAACATGTTCCCGGTGATCTTCCTGCTCACCCGGGGCGGGCCCGGCGAGGCCACCCAGATCCTCGTCACCCAGGCGTACAAGTTCTCCTTCGAGATCAGCCCGCGCGACTTCGCCCAGTCGTCCACGTGGGGCGTCCTCATCCTGGTGCTCCTGATGATCTTCGCCGCGATCTACCAGCGCGTCCTCCGCAAGCAGGGAGAAGTCTGGTGACCACCACGACCCCCACGGCCCGCGACGCCGCGGCCCCGACCGTGAACGCCCCGCTCCGCGGCCGCCGTTCGCCGCTCGCCTCGGTGGCGCTGCACGCCACCCTGATCGTCGCCTCCGTGGTCGCCGTCTTCCCGGTGCTGTGGGTCCTGCTGACCTCGCTCAAGCCCGCGAAGTACGCCACCACGACGGACTTCTTCAAGGAGACGACGTTCGAGAACTACACGAACCTGCTGAGGGACACCCCGTTCCTCACCTGGTTCGGGAACTCGCTCCTCGTCGCCGGACTCACCACCGTCGTCGGCGTGTTCATCTCCGCCACCACCGGCTACGCCGTCAGCCGCTTCCGGTTCCCCGGCAAGCGCGGCCTGATGTGGACCCTGCTCATCACGCAGATGTTCCCGGTCGCCGTCCTCATCGTGCCGATCTACAACATCATGGCGTCGCTGGGGCTGCTCAACCAGTCGGCCGGCCTGGTCATCACCTACCTGACCATCGCCGTCCCCTT
Organism: Streptomyces sp. NPDC007945; assembly: GCF_042958885.1. Taxonomy (NCBI): domain Bacteria; kingdom Bacillati; phylum Actinomycetota; class Actinomycetes; order Kitasatosporales; family Streptomycetaceae; genus Streptomyces; species Streptomyces sp. NPDC007945. Next base: position 443,108 of record NZ_JBIBJV010000001.1, on the reverse strand, counting down.
CTGCGCCTGGATGATGAAGGGCTTCTTCGACGGCATCCCGCGCGAGATCGACGAGTCGGGGTACGTCGACGGGCTCACCCCCTTCGGCACCTTCTGGCGGCTGATCCTGCCGCTCGCCAAGCCGGGCATCGCGGTGACCGCCTTCTACTCGTTCATCACCGCCTGGGGCGAGGTCGCCTACGCCTCCGCCTTCATGGTCGGCGACGAGAACCTGACGCTCGCCGGCGGCCTGCAGAAGTTCGTCAACCAGTACGGGGCCCAGTGGGGTCCGATGACGGCGGCCTCCGTCCTCATCGCCATCCCCGCGGCCCTGGTGTTCCTCTTCGCCCAGCGCCACCTCGTCACCGGCATGTCCGCCGGTGCCGTCAAGGGCTGACGGCCCTGAACGCCGATCCCGTACGCCCCTCCTTACCTCTCAGGGAAGACATGACCCAGCACCTCGCCACCGCCGCCGACGCCCCCACCACCGGCACCGACACCGGCTGGTGGAGAGACGCGGTGATCTACCAGGTCTACCCGCGCAGCTTCGCCGACGGCAACGGCGACGGCATGGGCGACCTGGAGGGCATCCGCAGCCGGCTGCCGTACCTCAAGGAGCTCGGCGTCGACGCCGTGTGGCTCTCCCCCTTCTACGCCTCCCCCCAGGCCGACGCCGGGTACGACGTCGCCGACTACCGGGCCATCGACCCGATGTTCGGCTCGCTGCTCGACGCCGACGCCCTGATCCGCGAGGCCCACGACCTGGGCCTGCGCATCATCGTCGACCTGGTCCCCAACCACTCCTCCGACCAGCACGAGTGGTTCCAGCGCGCGCTACGCGAGGGCCCCGGCTCCCCGCTGCGCGAGCGCTACCACTTCCGCCCCGGCCAGGGCGCGAACGGCGAACTCCCGCCCAACGACTGGGAGTCCATCTTCGGCGGCCCCGCCTGGACCCGGGTCGCCGACGGCGAGTGGTACCTCCACCTCTTCGCCCCCGAGCAGCCGGACTTCAACTGGGAGCACCCGGCCGTCCGCGACGAGTTCCGCTCGATCCTGCGCTTCTGGCTCGACATGGGCGTCGACGGCTTCCGCGTCGACGTCGCCCACGGCCTGGTCAAGGCGGCGGGCCTGCCGGACATCGGCGCCCACGACCAGCTGAAGCTGCTCGGCAACGACGTCATGCCCTTCTTCGACCAGGACGGCGTCCACGAGATCTACCGCTCCTGGCGCCGGATCCTCGCCGAGTACGACGGGCAGCGCATCCTCGTCGCCGAGGCCTGGACCCCGACCGTCGAGCGCACCGCCAACTACGTGCGCCCCGACGAGATGCACCAGGCCTTCAACTTCCAGTACCTGGGCACCCACTGGGACGCGACCGAGCTCCGCACCGTCATCGACGCCTCGCTCGCCGCGATGCGCCCGGTCGGCGCCCCCACCACCTGGGTGCTGTCCAACCACGACGTCACCCGGCACGCCACCCGCTTCGCCAACCCGGCGGGCCTCGGCACCCAGCTGCGCACCCCCGGCGACCGTGAGCTCGGCCTGCGCCGGGCCCGCGCCGCGACCCTGCTGATGCTGGCACTGCCCGGCTCCGCGTACGTGTACCAGGGCGAGGAGCTCGGCCTGCCGGACGTCACCGACCTGCCCGACGAGGTGCGCCAGGACCCGTCCTTCTTCCGGGCCACCGGCCAGGACGGCTTCCGCGACGGCTGCCGGGTGCCGATCCCGTGGACCGTCGAGGGCTCCTCGTACGGCTTCGGCGACGGCGGCTCCTGGCTGCCGCAGCCGGCGGCCTGGGGTGGCCTGAGCGTCGAGGCGCAGACCGGCGACCCCGGTTCCACCCTGGAGCTGTACCGCAGCGCGCTCGCCGTGCGACGCGAGCGCCCCGAACTCGGTGCGGGCGAGGCCGTGGAGTGGCTGGAGGCACCCGAGGGTGTGCTCTCCTTCCGCCGCGACGGCTTCGTCTGCACCGCCAACACCACCGGCCGGGCCATCACCGTCCCGCTGCCCGGCCGGTATCTCCTCTCCAACGAGGAAGTCCGCGTCGCCGCCGACGAGGACACCGTGGTGATCCCCGCCGACACCACCGTCTGGTGGGCGGTGTGACGATCCCCCCGCCGCGGGGCACCGGCAACGGCGCCCCGCGGCTCGCGGACATCGCGGCCCAGTCCGGGGTGAGCGAGGCCACCGTCAGCCGCGTCCTCAACGGCAAGGCGGGGGTGGCCGGCGCGACCCGGCACAAGGTGCTCGCGGCGCTCGACGTGCTCGGCTATGAGCGTCCCGTACGGCTCAAACGCCGCAGCGCGGGCCTCGTCGGGCTCGTGGTGCCCGAGCTGACCAACCCGATCTTCCCGGCCTTCGCGCAGGTCGTCGAGCAGGTCCTGGCCGGGCACGGCTACACGCCGGTGCTCTGCACCCAGATGCCCGGCGGCGCCACCGAGGACGAGTTGGTCGATCAACTGGTCGAGCGCGGAGTGGCCGGCATCGTCTTCCTCTCCGGGCTGCACGCGGACGCCTCCGCCGACCCGGCGCGGTACGGCCGGCTGACCGAGCGGGGCGTGCCGTACGTCCTCATCAACGGCTACCACGAACGGATCGACGCCACCTTCGTCTCCCCTGACGACCGGGCCGCGGCCCGGATGGCCGTGCGGCACCTGGCCGAGCTCGGGCACGAGCGGATCGGCCTCGCCATCGGCCCCACCCGCTACGTGCCCTCGCGCCGCAAGGCCGAGGGCTTCGCCGCCGAGCTGTACGAGTCCCTCGGCGTGGAGCGGGGAGACGCCGAACGCTTCGTGCGGTCCACCCTGTTCGGCGTCGAGGGCGGGCACGCGGCCGCCGAGAGCCTGCTGGACGAGGGGTGCACGGGCATCGTCTGCGGCTCCGACCTGATGGCGCTCGGCGTGGTCCGGGCGGCCCGCGCCCGGGGCCTCGACGTCCCCCGGGACGTCTCCGTCGTCGGCTTCGACGACTCCCCGCTGATCGCCTTCACCGATCCGCCCCTGACCACCGTGCGCCAGCCCGTGCAGGCCATGGCGACGGCGGCGGTCGGCGCGCTCCTGGAGGAGATCGAGGGCAGTCCGGTGCAGCGCACCGAGTTCGTCTTCCAGCCGGAGCTGGTCGTGCGCGGGTCCACCGCGCAGCCGCCGCACGCGGCGTAACTCCTTGCGCAATCCCTTGCGGTGGGCGTGCGCGAAGTATTGACCGCACGCCTGTACGCCCCTACGGTCGCGGCTGAAAACAGTTGCTGAGAATTTCGGCAACTTCTTGCGAACAGCTCTCGACACGACAGGGTCGTCGTACAGGAGGAAGCATGGCAAGAAAGACCGTGGCCGCTGCACTCGCCCTCGTGGCGGGAGCCGCTGCGGCCGTCACGGCGAACGCCCCGGCCCAGGCCACCCCGCCGGGCACCAAGGACGTCACCGCGGTGATGTTCGAGTGGAACTTCGCCTCCGTCGCCCGGGAGTGCACCGACCGCCTCGGCCCCGCCGGCTACGGCTACGTCCAGGTCTCCCCGCCCCAGGAGCACCTCAAGGGCAGCCAGTGGTGGACCTCGTACCAGCCCGTCAGCTACAAGATCGCCGGACGGCTCGGGGACCGCACCGCCTTCGCGAACATGGTGAACACCTGCCACGCCGCCGGCGTCAAAGTGATCGCGGACTCGGTGATCAACCACATGGCCAACGGCTCCGGCACCGGAACGGGCGGGACCCCGTTCTCCAAGTACGACTACCCGGGCCTCTACTCCGGCGCCGACATGGACGACTGCCGGTCCACCATCGCGAACTACCAGGACCGGGCCAACGTCCAGAACTGCGAACTCGTCGGCCTCCCCGACCTCGACACGGGCGAGGAGTACGTCCGCGGGAAGATCGCCGGCTACCTCAACGACCTCCTCTCGCTGGGCGTCGACGGCTTCCGCGTCGACGCCGCCAAGCACATGCCGGCCGCCGACCTCGCCGCCATCAAGGCCAAGCTGACGAACCCCGGCGTCTACTGGAAGCTGGAGGCCATCCACGGCGCCGGCGAGGCCGTCTCCCCGAGCGAATACCTCGGCAGCGGCGACGTCCAGGAGTTCCGCTACGCCCGCGACCTCAAGCGGGTCCTCCAGAACGAGAAGCTCGCCTACCTCAAGAACTTCGGCGAGGCCTGGGGCCACATGCCCTCCGGCCAGTCCGGCGTCTTCGTCGACAACCACGACACCGAGCGCGGCGGTGACACCCTCAGCTACAAGGACGGCGCGAACTACACCCTCGCCTCCGTCTTCATGCTCGCCTGGCCCTACGGCTCCCCCGACGTCCACTCCGGCTACGAGTGGACCGACAAGGACGCCGGCCCGCCCAACGGCGGTCAGATGAACGCCTGTTACAGCGACGGCTGGAAGTGCCAGCACGCCTGGCGCGAGATCTCCTCCATGGTCGCCTTCCGCAACACCGCCCGCGGCGAGGCCGTCACCGGCTGGTGGGACAACGGCAACAACGCGATCGCGTTCGGCCGCGGCTCCAAGGCCTACGTGGCCATCAACCACGAGTCCTCCGCCCTCACCCGCACCTTCCAGACCTCCCTCCCGGCCGGCACCTACTGCGACGTGCAGTCGAACACCGCCGTCACCGTCAACGCCTCCGGCCAGTTCACGGCCACCCTCGCCGCGAACACCGCCCTCGCGCTCCACACCGGCGCGATGAACTGCGGCACGGGCACCACCCCGCCGACCACGCCGCCCGCCACCGCCGGCGCCTCCTTCAACGTCACGGCCACCACCGCCCCGGGCCAGAACATCCACGTGGTCGGCAACCGCCCCGAGCTCGGCAACTGGGCCCCGGCCGCCGCCCCCAAGCTCGACCCCGCCGCCTACCCGGTGTGGAAGCTGACGGTGAACCTCCCCGCCGGCACGGCCTTCGAGTACAAGTACGTCCGCAAGGACGCGGCCGGGAACGTCACCTGGGAGTCCGGCGCCAACCGCACCGCGACCGTCCCCGCCTCCGGCCAGGTCGTCCTGAACGACACCTTCCGCAACTGAGCCCCCTCCCTCCGCAGGGCCGCCCCGACCGGGGCGGCCCCCTCTTCCCGTACCTCCAGGGAGCCCCCGTGATACCCAAGCGAACGGCAGCGGCGCTCGCCGCCGCCCTCGTCGCCGCGCTCGTCCCGGCCCTGCCCGCGACCGCCGCGCCCCGCCCGCCGGCCCCGCCGTCCGACCGGACCCTCGCCGCCGAACCGGCCCGCCAGGACCTCACCCGCGAGCAGTTCTACTTCGTGCTGCCCGACCGGTTCGCCAACGGCGACACCTCCAACGACAAGGGCGGCCTCACCGGCAGCCGCACCGCCACCGGCTTCGACCCCACCGACAAGGGCTTCTACCAGGGCGGCGACCTCAAGGGGCTCACCCGGCGCCTGGACTACATCAAGGGCCTCGGCACCACCGCCATCTGGATGGCGCCGATCTTCAAGAACCGGCCCGTGCAGGGCGAGGGCAAGGACGCCTCGGCCGGCTACCACGGCTACTGGATCACCGACTTCACCCAGGTCGACCCGCACTTCGGCACCAACGACGACCTCAAGAAGCTCATCGCCGCCGCCCACGCCAAGGGCATGAAGGTCTTCTTCGACGTCATCACCAACCACACCGCCGACACCGTCGACTACGCCGAGAAGAAGTACGGCTACCGCCCCAAGGGCGCCTACCCGTACCTCGACAAGGACGGCCGCCCCTTCGACGACCGCGCCGCGATCGGGAAGGTCGACGCCGACTCCTTCCCGTACACCCCCGTCGAGCGGACCGGCGACAAGGTCCCCGCCTGGCTCAACGACCCCACGATGTACCACAACCGCGGCGACTCGACCTGGCAGGGCGAATCCGCCGAGTACGGCGACTTCGTCGGCCTCGACGACCTGTGGACCGAACGCCCCGAGGTCGTCGAGGGCATGAAGCGGATCTACGAGACATGGGTCCGCGACTTCGACATCGACGGCTTCCGCATCGACACCGTCAAGCACGTCGACCTCGACTTCTGGACCCAGTGGGCCACCGCCCTCGACGCCTACGCCAAGAAGCGGGGCCGCGAGGACTTCTTCATGTTCGGCGAGGTGTACTCCGCCGACACCACCGTCACCGCGCCCTACGTCACCCGCGGCCGGCTCGACGCCACCCTCGACTTCCCCTTCCAGGACGCCGCCCGCGCCTTCGCCTCCCAGGGATCCGGCGCAGACCGCCTCGCCAAGGTCTTCGCCGAGGACTACCGCTACACCACCGACAAGGCCAACGCCTACGAGCAGGTCACCTTCCTCGGCAACCACGACATGGGCCGCTTCGGCACCTTCCTCGAGCAGGACAACCCGAACGCCTCCGACGCCGAACTCCTCCGCCGCGCCACCCTCGCCAACGAGCTGATGTTCCTCTCCCGCGGCAACCCGGTGGTCTACTCCGGCGACGAGCAGGGCTTCACCGGCGCCGGCGGCGACAAGGACGCCCGCCAGCCGCTCTTCGCCACCCGGGTCGCCGACTACCTCGACGACGACCGGCTCGGCACCGACCGCGGCCACGACACCGACGCCTACGACACCGGCCACCCGCTCTACCGGTCGATCGCCGGCCTGTCGAAGCTCACCCGCGAACACCCCGCCCTCCGCGACGGCGTCCAGCGCGAACGCCTCGCCGAAGGCTCCGTCTACGCCGCCTCCCGCACCGACGCGCGGCAGCGCGTCGAGTACCTGGTCGCCGCCAACGGCGCCACCGAGCCGAAGACCGTCGACATCCCCGTCGACTCCGCCTCCTTCCGCACCCTGTACGGCGGCCGGGGCGCCGTCACCGCGAAGGACGGCAAGGTCACCGTCACCGTCCCCGCCCTCTCCACCCTCGTCCTCAAGGCCGACCGGCCCCTCCCGGCCGTCACCGCGAAGCCGTCCGTCGCCCTGAAGGCCCCCGCCGCCGGCTCCACCGGCACCGTCGAACTCACCGCCGACGTCACCGGCGACGCCCTCAGCCGCGTCGTCTTCGCCGCCCAGGTCGGCAACGGCCGCTGGCAGACCCTCGGCACCGCCGACCACGCCCCCTACAAGGTCACCCAGCACGTGACCGCCCCCGCCGGCACCCCGCTCCGCTACAAGGCCGTCGTCGTCGACGCCGCCGGACACACCGCGAGCACCACCGCCGCCACCACCGCGGGCGCGCCCCCGGCCCCCGAGAAGCCCATCGCCGTCGAGCGCCCCTACGCGATCGTCCACTACCGGCGCGAGGACGGGAACTACGACGGCTGGACCCTGAACGCCGCCGGCCAGAAGGCCGCCTTCACCGGCCGCGACGCCCACGGCGCCTTCGCCTGGGTCAAGCTCCCCGAGGGCGCCTCCTCCGTCCCGTACACCGTCGAGAAGGACGGCGCCGCCGACGGCCCGCAGCGCACCATCGACCTCGGCCGCACCGGCGAGGTCTGGATCACCCAGGGGCAGGCCGGCCAGTCCGACACCAACCCGGCCCCCACCGCGCCGGACAAGACCAAGGCCGTCATCCACTACCAGCGCGCCGACGGGAACTACGACGGCTGGGGCCTCCACCTGTGGACCGGCGCCGCCCAGCCCACCGACTGGTCCAAGCCCCTGCTTCCCACCCGCGTCGACGCCTACGGAGCCGTCTACGAGGTGCCGCTCGCCGAAGGCGCCACCTCCCTCTCGTACATCCTCCACAAGGGCGACGAGAAGGACCTCCCCACCGACCAGTCCCTCGACCTGGCCGCCACCGGCCACGAGGTGTGGCTCCTCGCCGGACAGCCGAAGCACCTCCTGCCGACCTCCGGCGGCGCCCCCGCCCTCGACCTCGGCAAGGCCGAGGCCCAGTGGATCGACCGGAACACCGTCGTGTGGAAGGTGAAGGCGAACGACTCCACCAGCCAGCAGCTCGTCCACGCCCCCGACGGCGGCATCACCGTCACCGACGGCGCCCTCAGCGGTGAGGGCCGGTGGCTCCGGCTCAACGCGGGCAGCCTCACCGACGCCCAGAAGGCGAAGTTCCCGCACCTCAAGGACTACCCCGCCTTCACCGTCGACCCCCGCGACGCCGACCGCGTCCGCGCCTCCCTGCGCGGCCAGCTGCTCGCCACCCAGCGGGCCGCCAACGGCGCCCTGCTCGCCGCCACCGGCGTGCAGACCGCCGGTGTCCTCGACGACCTGTACGCGGCCGAGGCCACCTCCCGGGCCCTCGGCCCCGTCTTCCGCGGCGGCCGCCCCACCCTCTCCGTGTGGGCCCCGACCGCCCAGTCCGTCGCCCTGGAGCTCGACGGCAGGACCGTCCGCATGCGGCGCGACGACACCAGCGGCGTCTGGTCCGTCACCGGCGACCGCTCCTGGAACGGCAAGCCCTACCGGTACGTCGTCAAGGTCTGGGCGCCCACCGTCGGCAAGCTCGTCGAGAACCGCGTCACCGACCCGTACGCGACCGCCCTCACCGCCGACTCCGCCCGCAGCCTCGTCGTCGACCTCGCCGACCCGAAGCTCGCCCCGGCCGGCTGGAAGAGCCTGGCGAAGCCGGCCGCCGTGCCGCTGCGCGACGCCCGCATCCAGGAACTCCACGTCCGCGACTTCTCCATCGCCGACCCCACCGCCGAGGCCGCCCACAAGGGCACCTTCCTCGCCTTCACCGACAAGGACAGCAAGGGCTCGCGGCACCTCAAGGCCCTCGCCGACTCCGGCACCAACTACGTCCACCTCCTCCCGGCCTTCGACATCGGCACCATCCCCGAGAAGAAGTCCGACCAGAAGGAACCCGCCTGCGACCTGAAGGTCTACGCCCCCGACTCCGAGGAGCAGCAGGCCTGCGTCGCCGAGGCCGCCGCGAAGGACGCCTACAACTGGGGCTACGACCCGCTGCACTACACCGTCCCCGAGGGCTCCTACTCCACCGACCCCGACGGCACCCGCCGCACGGTCGAGTTCCGGCAGATGGTCCAGGCCCTCAACGGCCAGGGCCTGCGCACCGTCATGGACGTCGTCTACAACCACACCGTCGCCGCCGGACAGTCCGACAAGTCCGTCCTCGACCGGATCGTCCCCGGCTACTACCAGCGCCTCCAGGCCGACGGCACCGTCGCCACCTCCACCTGCTGCGCCAACACCGCGCCCGAGAACGCCATGATGGGCAAGCTCGTCGTGGACTCGGTCGTCACCTGGGCGAAGCAGTACAAGGTCGACGGCTTCCGCTTCGACCTCATGGGCCACCACCCGAAGGAGAACATCCTCGCCGTCCGCAAGGCGCTCGACGCCCTGACCGTCGAGAAGGACGGCGTCGACGGCAAGGCGATCGTCCTCTACGGCGAGGGCTGGAACTTCGGCGAGATCGCCGACGACGCCCGCTTCGTCCAGGCCACCCAGAAGAACATGGCCGGCACCGGCATCGCCACCTTCTCCGACCGGGCCCGCGACGCCGTCCGCGGCGGCGGCCCCTTCGACGAGGACCCCGGCGTCCAGGGCTTCGCCTCCGGCCTCTACACCGACCCCAACGCCTCCACCGCCAACGGCACCCCGGAGCAGCAGAAGGCCCGCCTCCTGCACTACCAGGACCTCATCAAGGTCGGCCTCAGCGGCAACCTCGCCTCCTACTCCTTCACCGACACCTCCGGGCGCACGGTCAAGGGCTCCGAGGTCGACTACAACGGCGCCCCGGCCGGCTACGCCGCCGCCCCCGGCGACGCCCTCGCCTACGCCGACGCCCACGACAACGAGACCCTCTACGACGCCCTCGCGTTCAAGCTGCCGGCCGGCACCTCCGCCGCCGACCGGGCCCGCATGCAGGTCGTCGCCATGGCCACCGCCACCCTGTCCCAGGGCCCGTCGCTCTCCCAGGCCGGCACCGACCTGCTCCGCTCCAAGTCCCTCGACCGCAACTCCTACGACAGCGGCGACTGGTTCAACTCGATCCACTGGGACTGCCGCGACGGCAACGGCTTCGGCATCGGCCTCCCGCCGGCCGCCGACAACAAGGCCAAGTGGGGCTACGGCAAGCCGCTCCTCACCCACCCGAATCTGACGGTCGGCTGCGACGAGATCGACGGCGCCTCGGCCGCCTACCGGGACCTCCAGCGGATCCGGGCCACCGAGCCCGGCTTCTCCCTGGCCACGGCCGGGCAGGTCCAGGAGCGGCTCTCCTTCCCGCTCTCCGGCACCGACGAGACCCCGGGCGTGATCACCATGCGCCTCGGCGACCTCGTCGTCGTCTTCAACGCGACGCCGGGCGAGCGGAAGCAGACGGTCGCGGCCCTGGCCGGCACGGCCTACGGCCTGCACCCCGTCCAGGCCGACGGCTCCGACGCGGTGACCAGGTCCGCCTCCTACGAGGCCGGTTCGGGCACCTTCACGGTCCCGGCCCGCACGGTCGCGGTCTTCAAGGCCGCCACGACCTGACCAAGTCGTCGCGGAGGTCCCGGCCGTCCTTGTGCGGCCGGGACCTCCGTGGTGAGGCTGTGGCCGGACACCCCGCACCCGCACGAGAGGCCGTCATGCCGCAGATCACCGTCGACCATTCCGTCCCCTTCGACCGGCGGGCCTTCGCCCTCGACCTCCACGGCCTCGTGGCGGAGACCGTCAACACCTCCGTCGGCAACTGCAAGACCCGCTTCCGCGAGGTCGCGGAGACCGTCGTCGGCGACGGCAGCACCGACGCCGCCATGGTCAACGTCGAGATCGCCCTGGCGTGGGGGCGGCACGACGCCCTCAAGGGCCAGCTCGCCAAGCTCGTGCTCGGGCTGCTGACACGACACCTCGCGGGGGCCGAGGGCGTCCGCCTCGCCGTCGAGGTCCGCGACCTCGAAAGCGCCTACCGCAAGGCCTGATCCGGCACCGCGGGCAGGGGGGCCGGCGCCAGCGCGAGCAGCCGGCCCACCAGCTCCGCGAACGGGCCGTCCGCCGGCTCGTCGGCCAGGACCGCCGTCAGCACCGCCGCCGCCTGCTCGTCGTGGACCGCGCTCACCGCCGTCAGCGCCGCGAAGTCGTGCACCAGCTTCCGCTCCAGCTCCGCGCGCGGCACCCGCCGCCCGTCCAGCCACAGCAGCGCCGTCGACTCCGCCAGCGACACCCAGGACCGCACGACCAGTTCGAGCCGCGGCGACGGGTCCGCGACCCCGAGATGCGCCACGATCTGCTCGTACGCGGCCTGCCGCACCTCGTCGATCATCGCGTTGGTCGTCGACGAACCCACCGCGGGACCGCCCCGCATCAGCGCCGCGAACCCCGGGCCGTGGTCGTCGACGAAGTCGAAGAACCGGCCCATCACCCGCAGCAGCCGCGCCCCCAGCGGGCCCTGCGGCGGCTCCAGGAAACGCGCCGCGAGCTCGTCGGCCGCGCGCCGCAGCGCCGCCTCGTACAGGCTCTGCTTGCCGGGGAAGTAGTGGTAGACCAACGGCCGGGAGATGCCCGCGGCGGCGGCGATCTCGTCGATGGAGACCTCGTCGGGGGAGCGGCTGCTGAAGAGTTCGAGGGCCACCCCGATCAGCTGCTGCTTGCGCTCCTCGACGCCCATCCTGCGCCGCACACCGGTCGTCATACGAACAGCCTATCGGGGTCCGTTACGCTCCTCGTCCATGACAGCTTCCGACCAGGACACCCCGGCCGCCGAGAACCCCGAGACCGCCGGGCCGGACGAGCCCGACGAGGCGCAGGAGGCGCTGGAGGGCGAGGGGACGCCCGGCGGGGGCATGAGCCCCAAGCAGGCGAGACGGCTGCGCGTGGCCGCCGCCTCGGTCCTGCTGGTGGCGATGGGCGTCATCCTGGTGATCCGCCTCGCGAGCCGGACCTCCGTGCTGGTCGTCGGTGTCTACGGCCTCGCGATGATCCTCTGCGGGGTCGTCATCGAGCTGGCCCGCAACGGCCGCACCCGGCTCGGGACCTGGCTGCTCGTGGGCGGCCTCGCGGCCGCCCTCGCCTTCGACTGGCTGATCCTGCCCTGAGGGGTCAGAGGTCCAGGACGAGCTTCCCGCCGGCGCAGCGCGAGACGCAGATCAGCATCGAGTCCGCCCGCTCCGCGTCGGTGAGCAGCTCGTCCCGGTGGTCGACCTCGCCCTCCAGGACGGTCTGCCGGCAGGTGCCGCAGAAGCCCTGCGTGCACGAGTACATGAGGCCCGGCACCTCCTCCCGCACGGCGGCGAGCACCGACTGGTCGGCGGCGACGGCCACCGTCCGCCCGGAGCGCCGGAGTTCGACCTCGAAGGCGGTCCCGCCGGCGGGGGCGGCGAGGGCCGAGAAGCGCTCCAGGCACGGGGTGCGGCCCGTCGGCAGCGCGGCGGAGACGGCGTCCATCAGTCCGTCGGGGCCGCAGCAGTAGACCTGCGTCTCGGCCGGCACCTGCGCCAGGAAGGACAGGTCCGGATACCCCTCCTCGTCCTCCGCGACCACCGTGACGCGGTCGCCGCCGAGCCGGACCAGCTCGGCCAGGTACGGCATGGTGGCACGGGACCGGCCGCAGTACACGAGCCGCCAGTCCGCGCCCGCCGCCTCGGCGGCCCTGGCCATCGGCAGGACCGGGGTGATCCCGATGCCGCCGGCGACGAAGACGTACGCGGGGGAGTGGGCCAGCGGGAAGCGGTTGCGGGGTCCCCGGATCTCCAACTCGACGCCCTCGTGCAGCTGTTCGTGCACCTCGCGGGAGCCGCCCCGGCCGCCCCGCTCCTCGTCGACGAGCCGGGTCGCGATCCGGTAGACGTCCGCCTGGGCCGGGTCGCCGCAGAGCGAGTACTGCCGCACCCGTCCCGACGGGAGCACGACGTCGATGTGGGCGCCCGGCTCCCAGGACGGCAGCCGCTCGCCCTCCAGACGCAGTTCGACGACGCCCTCGGCGGGGACGGCCCGCCCGGTGACGAGCACCCGGCGGGGGACGGTCGCCCCGCGCCCGTACCCGGAGACCGGCGTCTCCAGGGACGGCATCGGCCACAGCGGCGCGGTCCTCATCCGCGAGCGGACCGCCCGGCGGACGAGGAGCGCGGCGCCGACGACGAGGGCGACGGTGGTGGACCGGGGCATCAGCGGCCTCCGTTGGCGCCGGGGGAGGAGGCGAGGTAGGCGACGGCCCGCGCGGTGTCGCCCTCCTGGGAGGGGTGGTAGGCGCGGCTCAGGTAACGGGGGATCGAGCGCAGCATGTCCGGGGTGGACGGCAGCACGCCCTGGCGGCCCTTGCGGTAGAAGTCGGCCCAGGCGACCTTCGGGTCGAGCAGGCTCGGGTCGTTCTCCATGAAGAAGCGGACCCCGCGCTGCCAGAGGAAGACGAGCGCGGAGAAGGCGAGCGCCCAGGTGCGGGCGCGGCGCCGGTAGCCGCCGTCGAGGTGCATGAAGAGGTCGAAGGCGACCGCCCGGTGCTCGACCTCCTCCGCGCCGTGCCAACGCAGCAGGTCCAGCATCATGGGGTCGGCGCCGCGCCGGTCCAGCTCCTCGGCGCCCAGCACCCAGTCGCCGAGGAAGGCGGTGTAGTGCTCGATCGCGGCGATCAGCGCGACCCGCTCCATCAGCCACCATCGGCGGGCGCGGCCCGGCGGCAGCGTCCGGTCGCCGAGCAGCTTCTCGAAGAACCAGTCGACCTGCGCGGTGTACGGCGTCGGGTCGAGCCCCTGCCGGCGCAGGTGCGGCAGCACGTCGTCGTGCGCCTGCGCGTGCACGGCCTCCTGCCCGATGAAGCCGATGACGTCCTCGCGGAGCCGGTCGTCGGTGATGTACGGCAGCGCCTGCTGGTAGACGTGCACGAACCACCGCTCCCCGGCCGGGAGGAGCAGGTGCAGCACGTTGATCGTGTGCGTGGTGAAGGGGTCGCCGGGAACCCAGTGGAGAGGTGTCTCCTGCCAGTCGAAGGCGACCTTGCGGGCCTTGAGCTCGACGTGTTCCGACGCCACCGGTGCAGGCTGCGTATTAGACATGTCGTCAATGTACTGAGGGGTAAGCACGGGGAACAGAGTCGTGCGGCGGCTTTTTGGGGCCCGGGCCCGCTCAGCCCAGGGCGGGCAGGCGGCGGCCGTCCTCCAGGGCGGCGCTCAGCTCCGCGCGGGCACCCGCCTCCGCCTCCGCCGCCAGGACCGGTCCCTCCGCGCGGGCCGTCACCCCGCCCTCGACCCGCACCGACGCCACGTCCGGGCCGCCCGCGGCCAGCACGTACCAGCCACCGGCCGGCGCCTGCCACAGCGCCCCGGCCAGCACCCTCGGCTCCCGAACCCCGCAGGCGGGCGCGTCCTGCGCGCGGGCGGCGAGCGCGGCCGGGACCTTCGGGTCCGGCGGCAGGAACTGCGCCAGGACCCGACTGCCGGTGCCCCGCCAGGTCTCCGCCCGCGTGCACACCCAGGCCGCCCGCCCCGCGCCCTCCGGCAGCGACTGCCGGGCGAACCGCCAGGCCCGCACCGAGCCCACCCCCTGCCCGAGCACCGTCGTCAGCTGACACGCCGTCCGCGCCCACACCGCCCGCGCCTCCCGGCCCGTCGCGTCCACCGGCGCGCCGGGCGGCCCCCACAGCAGCCGGGCCGGCACCAGCTCGCCGAGGTCACCGAGCAGCCGGCCGCCGGAACCGTCCGCCACCTGAAGCGTGTTCCACCGCGCGCACTCCTTCGCGAGCGCCGGGCTCGGCACCGCGTCGGTCACCCCGCGCGCGTCCCGCCGCAGCGCCCACGGCTCCTTGCCCGGCATCAGCAGGTCCCGCACGGCCGTCCCGGTCACCCAGGGCGCGGTCAGGTACCGCACGTTGCCCGCCGCCCGCGTCACCACGACCGCGCTCGCCCCCGGCCCCTCCGCGCCGTCCGCGCGGGCGAAGTCGAGGGCGGCGCCCGCCGTCCCCTCCACCGGCTCGGCGTACCGCACGATCCGCAACCCGTCGTGGAAGAGCACCACCCGGGCCGCGTCCACCCGCCCCGCGAACAGCAGCTGGGGCGGCCCCATCGGCGGCCCGACCGGTGTGCCCGGCGTCGCCGAGGACTCCACCGCGCCGCCGGGCCGCGCCCACACCGCGAGCGCCCGCCGCAGCAGCGGCGCGTCCCCGGCGAGCTCCCCGCGCGCCGGCCACACCGAGAAGTCCCGCCGTACGGCCCCGGGCCAGACGGCCGGCGCGACCCGCCGCACGTTCGCCGGGTCGAGCGCGGCCTCGGCGGCGGGGTTGCGGGCGTAACTGGGCGCCGCAGCACCGTTTCTGCCCCAGCCGTCGCCCGGCAGCCCGAGGAGCGCCCCGCACACGAGCAGCGCCACCGCCCCGACCAGCACCGCCCGCCCGTGCTGCCGCCGCCGCAGCAGGTCCCCGGGCCGCGCCTGGAGGGCGCACGGGTCGAACTCCGGCGACTCCAGCAACGAGGCCCCGCCGAGCCGGGTCGCGGCGGCGGGGGAGGGAGCGGCGGGAGAGACCGACGCCCGCCTTGGTCCGGCCTGTTCGGCCACCCGCCCTGGTCCGGCCTGTTCGGCCACGCGCCCGGGCCCGGCCTGCTCGGCCACCCGCCCGGGTCCGGCCTGTTCGGCCACCCGCCCGGCGGGGCCCGGAGCCTCCTCGTCCTCCTCCAGCGCGGCCAGCTCCTCCAGCGCGGCCCTCGGATCCGCGGCACCCGCCGCGGCCAGTACCCGGAGGACCTCCGCGTCGCCCTGCCGCTCCAGACCGCGCAGCACGTACGCGGCGCGGGCCGGGGCGGAGAGCCCGGCGAGCAGCTGGTCCAGGGCGAGTTCGTCCGCCCCGCCCGCCCGGGGAAACAGCCGCAGCCCCCACACCTGCGGCAGCAGCGGCGGCAGCTGCGCCCGGCGCGGCAGGGCGAACCGCCGCAGCGGCAGCCCGGCGACCAGGGCCTGCCGCAGCACCTCGCCCCGCACGTACGCGTACCCCGGGTCCACCGCGTCCTCGGGCCGCCGGGCCTCCGGCACGGCGGGCCCCGGAACCCGCCGGCGCGGCAGCGCCCGCTGGACCAGCGCGTGCGCGGTCAGCACCCGGCGCGTGCGGGGCATGGCGGGCGGCAGGACCAGGTAGGCGATGCGTACGAGCCGCGGATAGCGCTCGACGAGGGCGGCCTCGGCCTGCTCGACGTCGACGGGGCCCACGGGCGAGGGGACGAGATCCTGGGTGCTCACGTTCAGCAGAACGAGCGATTCTTGCGATGGTCACCCCGGGCGGGCCGCGCGCCGCCCGGGCCGCCGGACCGCCTCAGGCCGCGTGGACCGTCAACCGCTCCCGGAGCAGCGCGATCGTCCCGTCCGGCACCCCGAGCCCGTCCCGTACGTACGCCTCCATCGAACCGTGCCGCGCCGCGACCTCCTCGAACCCCGCGTCCAGGTACTCCGGCAGCACTCCGATCATCGCCAGTGCCAGGTCCGGGTCGCCGCCCTGGGTGACGAACCCCTCGATCATCGGCGCGAACGCCTGCCGCACCGCCGGGTTCACGGCCAGGTACTCCTCCCGCACCGTCGCCTCGTCCGCGCCCAGCAGGGTGAGCACCACCGTCGCCGCCCAGCCCGTGCGGTCCTTCCCGGCCGTGCAGTGGAAGAGCAGCGGCCCGGCCCCCGGCGTCGCCAGCTCGACGAGCAGGGCACGGTAGGAGGCGCGGGCCGAGGGGCTGCCGACGAAGGCTCGGTAGGTCCCCCGCATCGCCTCGATGATCCGTCCGCCGCCGAGGTGACGTTCGGCGAGCGCCGGATCGGTGAGCAGCGTCTTCAGCCGCGCGGCCGGAGGCAGCCCGCTGGCCGCCAGGTGGTCGGCGAGCACGTCCGCGACGAGCAGCCGGGCGCCGTCCGGCAGCCGGTCGGGCCGGTCGGCGCGCTCGGCCGCGGTCCGCAGGTCGACGACGGTCCGCAGCTTCAGCGCCGCCACCGCCGCCTCGTCCGGTTCGAGACGGTCCAGCTGCGCCGACCGCAGGACGAGGCCGTCGCGCACCGACCGCCCGCGGCCCAGCGGCACCCCGCCGAGGTCCCGGAGGTTGGCGACGGAGGCGGCGGCGATCGCGGGCATGGGCGGTACTCCTCCGAGGGGACGGGTCGCTCTCACCCGACCGTAACGGCCGGGACCCCACTCGGCACCAGCAGCCGAAGTAGTCCGTTCCGTACCACCCGGAGGCGGTCTGCCGGACTCCTGCGGCGGGTGACAGCATGTCCCCGATGACGCATCCCCTCTCGCCGCTGCGCGCCCTGAGAGCCGCCCTGTTCGCGGTCGTGTGCGTCGTTCTGGCAGCGGTGGGGCATTCGTCCCTGTCTGCCCATGTGCTCGACCCGTCCGCGCTCCTCGCCGCCTTCGCCGTCACGGCCGCCGGCGCCTGGTGCGCGGCCGGCCGCCGGCGCGGCCCGGTCGCCTGCGCGGCCGGCACCCTGGCCGCCCAGGCCGTCCTCCACCTGACCTTCTCGCTGACGGGCGCCCACGGGACCGCACCGGCGACGGCGACGGACCACGGAGCCCACGGCTCGTACGGGACGCCGGGGGCGCACGGGACGCACGGTGTCCATGGCGGCACCGCTCCCGAAGGGCTGCTCGACTCCTCGTCGACCGTCGCCCTCCCCTCCTCCTTCCCCTCCCTCTCCTCGTTCTCCTCCGTCCTCGACGGGGGAGGAGGAATGCTCGCCGCGCACCTGCTGGCCGCGCTGGTCTGCGGGCTGTGGCTGGCGCGCGGCGAGGCCGCGTTCTTCGCGCTGGCGGAAGGGGCGTCCCGGCCGCTCCGACGGCTCTTCGCCGCACCCCTCGGGCCCGTCGCCGTCCCCTGTGACCCGCGCCGCCCGGTGCGCCGGCCGCGCCGGGGCGCCCGGCGGCCGCACGTCGTCGTCCTCGCGTCCGTCCTCTCCCGGAGGGGGCCGCCCCGCCGGCCCCTCACCCGCGCCACGGTCCTCGGTCCGCTCGTCTGACGCCGCCGGGGGCCGCTTCCCCCTGCCCGACGGCAGGCCCCCACCGGAACCCTCACGAGACTCCGAGGACAGTCATGACCATCGACGATCCCGCACGCCCCGACGCGGCAGACGCCGCGACAGCCGAGAAGCCGGCCGCCCCGCCGTCCCGCGCCGGCGCCTGGACCGCCCTCCGGCCCCTTCTCCTCCGACTCCACTTCACCGCCGGTCTCCTCACCGCCCCGTTCCTGCTCGTCGCCGCCCTCAGCGGGCTGCTCTACGCGCTCTCCTTCCAGGCCGAGAAGGCCGTGTACGCGCACGAGCTCTCCGTACCGGTCGGCGACGCCGTCCTCCCGCTGGACCGCCAGACGGACCTCGCCCGCGCGGCGAACCCGGACGGCACCGTCACCGCCGTCTGGCCCGGCGCGGAACCGGGCGCGACCACCCGCGTCCTGATGGCCGACCCCGACGCCCCCGAGGGCACCTCGCTCGCCGTCTTCGTCGACCCGTACACGGGCGAGGTGCGCGGGCAGCTGCCCAGCTACGGCAGCAGCGGCGCCCTGCCGCTGCGCACCTGGATCGACGGCCTCCACCGCGACCTGCACCTCGGCGAACCCGGGCGGATCTACAGCGAACTCGCCGCGAGCTGGCTCTTCGTGCTGGTCCTCGGCGGCCTCGCCCTCTGGATCGCCCGGCGCCGCGCGAAGCGGCGGGCCCTGCTGGTGCCGGAGCGCGGCCCCGCGTCCCGCCGCCGCACCCTCTCCTGGCACGGCTCGGTCGGCCTCTGGGCCGCCCTCGGCCTGCTGCTGCTCTCCGCGACCGGCCTGACCTGGTCCCGGTACGCGGGCGAGAACATCGGCGCCCTCCAGGACCGGCTCGGCGGCGCCACCCCCACCCTCTCCGCCGGTGTCGCCGGCGGCACGGCCGGCGCGGGCGGCGAGCACGCGGGCCACGGCCCCGGCCACCCGCCGGCCGACCCCGCCCCGGCGCCCACCGCCGACATCGGCGTCGACCGGGCCGTCGCCGCCGCCCGCGCCGCCGGCATCGACAGCGCCTCCATAGCCGTCACCCTGCCCGCCGACGGCAGCGGTTACGTGGTCAAGGAGACCGACAAGCAGTTCCCCGTCGAGCTGGACCAAGTCGCCGTGGACCCCGCCGACGGCACCGTCCTCGACCGGCTCGCCTTCGCCGAGTACCCGCTGCTCGCTAAGCTCACCCGGATCGGCATCGACGCCCACACCGGCGTCTTCCTGGGCCTGTTCAACCAGCTGGCGCTCGCCGCCCTCGCCCTCGCGCTGATCCTGATGACCGTCTGGGGCTACCGCATGTGGTGGCTGCGCCGGCCCCGCCGCCCGGTCGGCCGGGGCGCGTGGCGGAGGCTGCCGGTGACGCTGCTGCTGCCGCTCGCCGCGACGGCCGCGCTCCTCGGCTGGTTCGTCCCGCTGCTCGGCCTCAGCCTGCTGGTGCTGCTCGGCGCCGAGTTCGTCCTCGCCCTGGCCGGTCGGAGGGCGAGGACGCGCTAGCCGGCGGTCAGGGCAGGTACTTGTAGCCGACCCGCCGCACGGTCTGGATCGTGTGGCGGTGCTCGGCGCCCAGCTTGCGGCGCAGCCGGGCCACGTGGACGTCGACCGTCCGCCCGTCGCCCACGTGCCCGTACCCCCACACCGTCTGCACCAGCTGGTCGCGGGTGTGCACCCGGTACGGGTGGGCGACGAGGTGGGCGAGGAGTTCGAACTCCAGGTACGTCAGGTCCAGCGCCCGCCCGTCGACGGAGGCGATCCGCCGCTCGTCGTCGATGGCGACCGGCCCCTCGGACCCGGCCGGCACCGGTGCGGGCGGTTCCTGCTCGGCGGGCAGCAGCACCAGGTAGCCGACCATCGGCGGCCGGCCGGGCAGCGTGGGCAGGGCGTGCGGAGGGGCGGGCAGCAGCGTCGCGCCCGGCGGCAGGAAGTCGGCGACCCGGGCGAGCCCGGCGACCTCGTCGGGGGCGACGGCGCGCAGGCGGGGGCGGGCGGCGGGGGCGAGCGGGGCGGCGGCCTGGATCTGGGCCATGGGAGGTCTCGGCTTTCTCGCGGGAAGAAACGGACGGACAGGTGTCGTACGTCACTGCGCGTCGGCCGAAGGCCGTGGACCGGACAGGGCTCCGGTCGGGGTTTTAGAGGGCCGACGCGTTCCTCACGCGCCGACAGCACCGGTCGTAGTCGTGGTGCTGACGGGAAGGCCAGAACGGCTCGAGGTCGTGGCGACCCCGCGCGCTGTCGTTCCGCTCCATGCTGGCCATATCCCTATTAAACCAGGAGGGAACGCCGGAGCGAAGAGGTGCCCACGGGACGAGACGCCCGCCACACGCGAAGGTGCCCGCCGGCGAACCGGCGGGCACCTTCGGGGAACTGGCGGGCGATCAGACCTGGCCGGCCTTGGCGAGCGCCTCGCAGCAGGTGTCCACCAGGAGGCGGGTCACCACGTACGGGTCGACGTTCGCGTTCGGGCGACGGTCCTCGATGTAGCCCTTCCGGTCCTGCTCGACCTGCCACGGGATGCGGACCGAGGCACCGCGGTCGGAGACGCCGTAGGAGTACTCGTCCCACGGGGCGGTCTCGTGCAGACCGGTCAGGCGCTCGTCGATGCCGGCGCCGTAGTTCTTGACGTGGTCGAGCGGCTTCGAGCCCTCGCCCAGCGACTCGCAGGCGGTGATGATCGCGTCGTAGCCCTCGCGCATCGCCTTCGTGGAGAAGTTGGTGTGCGCGCCGGCGCCGTTCCAGTCGCCCTTCACCGGCTTCGGGTCGAGCGTCGCGGCGACGTCGAAGTCCTCGGCCGTGCGGTACAGCAGCCAGCGGGCGACCCACAGCTGGTCGGAGACCTCCAGCGGCGCCAGCGGGCCGACCTGGAACTCCCATTGGCCGGGCATGACCTCGGCGTTGATGCCGGAGATGCCGAGACCGGCCTTCAGGCAGTTCTCCAGGTGCGCCTCGACGATCGGACGGCCGTGGATCTCGTCCACGCCGACGCCGCAGTAGTAGCCGCCCTGCGGGGCCGGGAAGCCGTTGACCGGGAAGCCGAGCGGACGGGTGCCCTCGAAGAAGGTGTACTCCTGCTCGATGCCGAAGATCGGCTCCTGGGAGGCGTACTTCGCGGCGACCTCGGCGAGCGCGGCACGCGTGTTGGACTCGTGCGGCGTCATGTCCGTGTTGAGGACCTCGCACAGCACCAGCACGTCGTTGCCGCCGCGGATCGGGTCCGGGCAGGAGAAGACCGGCTTGAGCACGCGGTCCGAGGCGTGGCCCTTGGCCTGGTTGGTGCTGGAACCGTCGAAGCCCCAGATCGGCAGCTCCGCCAGCGGCAGCCCCTCGCCCGCGATGATCTTCGTCTTGGAGCGAAGCTTCGCGGTCGGCTCGGTGCCGTCGATCCAGATGTACTCAGCCTTGAAGGTCACGGGGTCATCCTTAGGGCGTGGCGTGCTGCTGCGGGTGTCGTCCGCGGCGGCTCGCGGCGCTGCGAGAAGCTGCGGGGCGGCGCCCAACGTCCGGCCGGTGACCCGGCCCGCCGCGCGTGGCGCCTTCGTGTGACCGCAGCTTCGCAACACGGGATTTCCCGGTGGTTGCCCGTTTGTGAACCCCGTGTTACTCAGCCTTCCCGCGAGGCGCGCGCCGCCCGTGCGAGGCCGTGGGCGTCGAGCAGCGGACCGAAACCGGCCGCCCGGATCCGCCGGACCAGCTCCTCGCCGGAGATGCCCAGCGCCTCCGCCGTCCGCCCCGGATGCCAGTCGCACGACGCCAGCCTGCGCAGCAGATAACCCCGTCTGACCTGCGCGTCCGAGAGGCGGAACGTCTTCAGGTAGGCCGTCCGCCCCTTGTGGTCGGTGATCAGCTCGCCGATGTGCTGCCCCCGCCCGTCCCGCAGGAACGGCGGCAGGAAGCGGTACAGCGAGAAGGAGCCCATCCGGTACACCCGCTCGAAGGCGTACGGCGTCTCCAGGAGGTCCCGCGCCATCAGCCCGTCGTGCGCCACCGCCCAGCGCCGCTCCTGCTCCCGGGCCGCCGCCCGCAGGCCGGCGAGGTCCCGGACACCGCCGGCGCCGTCCCGGATCCGGGCCGTGAACTCGGGCACCGGCGCACCGTAGTGCGCGTACTGGTGGACCAGCTCGCCGTACAGGTCCTCCACCAGCGTCGGATGCAGCAGCCGGTAGTCCTCCGGACGCGGCACGACGAAGGCCGCGGCCAGCGCGTCCGCCGCGTACACCAGCACCCCGCACTGGCCCGGGTGCACCTCGAAGACCCGCAGCGCCTCCGCCAGACCCGGCACGTCCACGCCCGCGTACGCCGCCTCCGCCCGGGGCGAGAGGCCCCGCCGCAGCGCCTGCCGCGACCACTCCTCCCACAGCACCGTCGGCCCGCCGAAGTGCAGCGACAGATAACCGTCCAGGGCGAGGTGCAGCGGCAGGAACCGCAGCCGGCGCTCCCCGCGCCGCCGCTTCGCCAGCCGGTGGTGCGGGGCGCGCACGGGCACGACGGCGGCCGGCCCGTCCCCGAGCCGCGTCCCGTACGCCGCCTCCTCGCGGCCCGTTCCGGACCAGTCGGCGACGAAGCCGTGCGGGACGTACGAGGTGTAGACGGTGCCGTCGCCCACGTCCACGGCGTCGTCCCCGGACCCGTCCACGACCGCGCCCGGCGCGGCGTACACCTCCCGGCGCAGCCGCAGTCCGTCGACCGGCTCCTCCCGCACCAGCGGCACCAGCCGGATCCCGCCCCACACCTGCGCGGCCCGCACGTCGAGCCCCGTCAGATCGATCCGGGTCACCGCCCCACCGCCTTCCCGTGCTCCGCGAGGTAGTCCGCCACCCGCCGGTCCAGATAGGCGCGCAGCTCCGTCAGGCCGGTCCGCCCCTCGGCGAACCCGGCGATCTCCACGAGCGCCGGCAGGTCCTCCGCGTCCCGGATCCCGACGGCCGGCACCGAAGGACCCAGCCGGCGCACGTCGAACACCCCCGCGTCGTATACGGGGTTCACGTGCACGGCCGCCGTCCGCCGCTCCGGATCCAGCCGCGACCGCCACACCCGCAGCACCTCTCCCGCGAGTCCCGGCGGCGCGTTGTCCCAGCCGTCCGAGACGACCACGAGCCGCTCGGGCCGGCCGTCGAGCGCGTCGAGGATCCGCATCCCCAGCGGAGTGGGCCCGTACGGCCTGACCAGCAGGGGATCCGTACCACCCGAGGTCCACAGGCCGGTGTACGCCCCCGGGGCCGCCAGCGCCTCCAGGAGGAAGTGGCAGCCGAGCGCCACCGCCAGCGGCCGGCGCCGCTTCACGCCCGAACCCGACGAGGAGAAGCTGTCGTCGAGGACGGCCGCGACCCGCCCCCAGCTCCCCGCGTACGGCCCCGCCGCCCGCCGTGCCGCCGCCCGCAGCGCCCCCGTCAGCTCGGCCCGCCGCGCCGCCCGCTCCGCGAACGGCAGCGCGAGCACGTACAGCGCGAGCCGGGTCAGCGGCATCCCCGCCAGGTCCGGGGCGCCCGCGGGCCGCCCGGCGGCCCGCTCGCCGCGCAGCCGTTCGAGCCGGGTCATCCGGGGCGCGATCCGCTCCAGGAACACCGCCCGGTCCACCCCGTGCCGCGCCGCGAACCCCTCGGCGACCGTGAACGGCAGCTCGTACAGCGCCTCCTCGGCGAAGTGGGCCCGCCGGTACGCCTCCAGGGTCCGGTTCGCGTACCGCACCCGGCGCCCCGGCGCGAAGAGGAAGTCGCCGGTCTCGGCGTCGGCGGGCGGCAGGTGGGCGTGCTTGAGGGCGGCCTTGACCCCGGGCCGGTACTTCACGGCGTCGAGCGCCGGATCCGGCCGGGCGGCCAGCCACTCCCGCACGATCGCGCGCGTGCGCCGGTTGTTCACCCCGGCCTTCCGGAGCGTCCGGAACAGCCGGTAGACCCGCTGCGGCGCCATCCGCGCCAGCCGGGCCGCGACCAGGCGCCCCTCCCCGTCCCCGGCCTCGCGCGGCGTCCGCAGCAGCTGCTCGACGACGAGCGCGGCGTTGTGGTCGTTGATGTCGAGCGCGAGGCACGCGGCGTACAGCGGCCGGTAGTTGACCCGTACGTACTCGTGCAGGAAGGCGAGCGACAGCCGCTGCTCGGCGGCGGAGGACCTGAACTCCCGCTGCCCGGTCGCGGTCACGGCCGCGTTGACGAACAGCAGCACGTCCTCCGCGGCGACGAGCTCGGACACGACGCCCCCTGTCTCTCGCGTGTCGGAGTGCCGGCCGGGGAGAGGAAGCACGAACAGCGAAGACGTTGCTTTACCAGGCAGGTATCGGAAGTCGTACCGAAGTCCCGCGGCCGGCACCCCGAGCACGCTAGACGCCGCCGCCCGTCACCGCCACCGCATTCCCCCGCGCCCTCTGGGCCCCGCCCCCACGTCCTCCCCGCTCCGGGTCCGGCCGCGACCGCTTTCCCCAGCGCCCTCCGCGCCACCGCGCCCCGCCCGCGTTTCCCCCGTGCCCTCGCCGCCACCGCGCCCGGAGCCCGTGTCACCGCGCCCCGGCCCCGCGTCACCCGCGTTCCCCCGTACTCTCCCGGCCCCTCGCCACCGCACCCGAGCCCCGTGACACCCGCTTTCCCCCGCGCCGCCTCCGCACGGCAGACTGCCCCCATGGCCACGCACAGCATCCTCCCCGCCCTCCCGGACCGTCCTCGCATCGGCCTCCTCGGCACCGGCCCCTGGGCCGCCCGCACCCACGCCCCGGCGCTCGCCGCCCACGAGGGGAGCGAGTTCCACGGGGTGTGGGGCCGCCGACCGGAGGCCGCCGCCGAGCTGGCCGCGGCCCACGGCACGCGCGCGTACGACGACCTGGACGCCCTCCTCGACGCCTGCGACGCCGTCGCGTTCGCCCTCCCGCCGGACGTCCAGGCGCCGCTCGCGGCCCGTGCCGCCCGGGCCGGCTGCCACCTCCTCCTCGACAAGCCGCTGGCGACCACGGTCGAGGCGGCCCGCGAGGTCACGGAGGCGGTGGCGGAGACGGGCGTCGCCTCGATCGTCTTCTGCACCCTGCGCTTCGCCCCGGAGACGGCCCGCTGGATCGAGGAACAGCGGGCGACGGGCGGCTGGTACGTGGCCGAGGCCCGCTGGCTCGGCTCCCTGTACGCCCCCGGCGCCGACAGCCCGTACGCGGCGAGCCCCTGGCGCCGCGAGAAGGGCGGCCTCTGGGACGTGGGCCCCCACGTCCTCTCGGTCCTCGTCCCGATCCTCGGCGACGTCACCGGGGTGCGGGCGGCGAAGGGCCCGGACGACACCCACCACCTGATCCTCGGCCACGCGACGGGCGCGAGCAGCACGGCCACGCTCACCCTGAGCGCGCCGCCGGCGGCGGCGGGCGCGTCCCTCACGCTCCACGGTACGGCGGGCAGCGTCACCCTCCCGTCCTGGAACGGCGCCGGGCCCGCCTACACCGAGGCGATCACCGCCCTCCTCACGGCGGCCCGCACGGGCACCCCCCACCCGTGCGACGCCCACTTCGGTCTCCGCCTCACGGAACTCCTCACGGAGGCGGAGACCCGGGCGACGACCCTCTGAGGACGGCCCAATGACGGCGGGCCCTTCCGGCGACAGCCCTCCGACGACGGGCCCTCCGACGACGAACCACTGACGGCGGGCCCTCTAGCGACGAACCACAGTCGGCGGGCCCGCCGACTTTTCGGCCCTCCGACGGCGGCCGTCCCGGCGGTCAGCTCCGTCCGAGGGCGTCCCGGACGGCCTCCTCGGTGCGGCCGACGACGGCGGTGCCGTCGTCGGCCGTGATGATCGGGCGCTGGATGAGCTTCGGGTGGGCGGAGAGCGCCTCGATCCACCGCTCCCGGTCACCCGGCTCGCGCCCCCACTCCTTCACGCCGAGCTCCTTGGCGACGGCCTCGCCGGTCCGCGTGATGTCCCACGGTTCGAGCCCGAGCCGCCCGAGCACGTCCCGGATCTCGTCGGCGGAGGGCACGTCCTCCAGGTACCTGCGGACGGTGTACTCGGCCCCCTCCGCGTCGAGCAGGGTGAGGGCTCCGCGGCACTTGGAACAGGCGGGATTGATCCAGATCTCCATCCCCCCAAGTTACCCCCAAACCCCGTCCGACCAGGCCCGATTGTCAGTGCCCCGCACTAGAATGGGAGTCGAAGCAAGGGCCCCGGGGAGGGCCCCCGCCACCGTTCGCCAGGAGGTAGCCCATGGCAGTCGCCGTGATCCGCAGGCCGTCCATCGAACCCTTCACGCCCGTCGAGAAGAAGGCCCTTCCGGCCGGCCGCCCCCGCGAGTGGTACGTCACGCACAACCGCCGCCTGAAGGCCATGCGCCTCGCGATCGCGCTCCTCGACTCCGGCGTCTACGTCCCGAGGAAGGCGACGAACGCGGCGATCCGCACCATGGCCGAGCGCATAGGCATCCACCCGCCCTCCAACCTCACCTGCCGCATGGTCCGCACCCTCATCCGCGACAAGGCCCACTGACCCCTGATTCCCACTGCGCCCCGGCCGCCAGACGCGGCGAAGGCCGCCGCCCCGGGATACGGGGGCGGCGGCCTTCGCGGTATGCGGGGTGCCTCGCGGTTTAGAGGTCGTAGTAGAGCTCGAACTCGTGCGGGTGCGGGCGGAGCTGGATCGGCGCGATCTCGTGGGTGCGCTTGTAGTCGATCCAGGTCTCGATCAGGTCGGAGGTGAAGACGCCGCCGGCCTGGAGGTACTCGTTGTCCTCCTCCAGGGCCTTCAGCACGGCCTCCAGGTTGGTCGGGACCTGCGGGACGCCCGCGTGCTCCTCGGGGGCGAGCTCGTACAGGTCCTTGTCGATCGGCTCCATGGGCTCGATCTTGTTCTTGACGCCGTCGAGGCCCGCGAGGAGGAGGGCGGAGAAGGCGAGGTACGGGTTCGAGGACGGGTCCGGCGCGCGGAACTCGACGCGCTTGGCCTTCGGGTTCGAGCCCGTGATCGGGATGCGCATGGCGGCGGAGCGGTTGCGCTGCGAGTAGACCAGGTTGACCGGCGCCTCGAAGCCCGGGACCAGGCGGTGGTAGGAGTTCACCGTCGGGTTGGTGAAGGCGAGCAGCGACGGGGCGTGCTTGAGGATGCCGCCGATGTAGTAGCGGGCGGTGTCCGACAGGCCCGCGTAGCCGGCCTCGTCGTAGAACAGCGGGTCGCCGTTGGACCACAGGGACTGGTGGACGTGCATGCCCGAGCCGTTGTCACCGAAGATCGGCTTCGGCATGAAGGTCGCGGACTTGCCGTTCCGCCAGGCGACGTTCTTGATGATGTACTTGAACAGCATCAGGTCGTCGGCCGCGGCGAGCAGCGTGTTGAACTTGTAGTTGATCTCGGCCTGGCCGGCGGTGCCCACCTCGTGGTGCTGGCGCTCGACCTGGAGGCCGACCTTCTCCAGCTCCAGGGACATCTCGGCGCGCAGGTCGGCGAAGTGGTCGACCGGCGGGGCCGGGAAGTAGCCGCCCTTGTAGCGGACCTTGTAGCCGCGGTTGTTCTCCTCCGCACCGGTGTTCCAGGCGCCGGCCTCGGAGTCGATGTGGTAGAAGCCCTGGTTCGCGGAGGTCTCGAAGCGGACCGAGTCGAAGACGTAGAACTCGGCCTCGGGGCCGAAGTACGCGGTGTCGGCGATGCCGGTGGAGGCGAGGTACGCCTCGGCCTTCTTCGCGATGTTCCGCGGGTCACGGCTGTACTGCTCGCCCGTGATCGGGTCGTGGATGAAGAAGTTGATGTTGAGCGTCTTGTCGCGGCGGAACGGGTCCAGGCGGGCCGTCGACAGGTCGGCGCGCAGCGACATGTCGGACTCGTGGATGGCCTGGAAGCCGCGGATCGACGAGCCGTCGAAGGCCAGCTCCTCGGACGGGTCGAAGGCCGTCGCCGGGATCGAGAAGTGCTGCATCACGCCGGGAAGGTCGCAGAAACGGACGTCGACCATCTTGACGTCTTCGTCCCTGATGAACTTCGCGACTTCCTCGGCGTTCTGGAACCCGTGCTTGGACATCCAACTCCTCCTACTCCCGGCCCGGGGAGGGGCGGGGTTGCAGCTCGGTGATGCACCAGTGCGGTGGCGCACGCTCGGACCCGACCCTAGGCAGTCGGGATTTCTCAAGCATGACCCATTTGTTTCGTCGAAGTTAACCGGGGCGGGTGGCGCCCCTCCGTGTCGCGTCCCCTCCGCACCCGGACCGAAGTGATCGAAAACGGGCGCAGTACCGTGGTCGGGTGGACAACAGGCAAGCACTCGGATCGTGGCTCTCCGGCCCCCGTGCCGCGGCGGAGCAAGCAGGCGTGGACTTCGGCTACCGGGGGCAGCAGCTGGGACTCCCCGAAGAGGGGCCCGGCTCCATCGCCCGCCCGGGCGCCCGGCTCGGTGCGCTCGCGGTCGACTGGGGCCTGTGCCTGCTGATCGCATACGGTCTCCTCACCGACGGCTACGGGCAGGCGACGAGTAACTGGGCCCTGCTCATCCTCTTCGCGATGAACGCCCTCACCGTCGGTACCGTCGGCGCCACCCCCGGCAAACTCCTGTTCCGGCTGCGGGTCGTCTCGGTGGCGGGCGGCCGGCTCTCGCTGCCCCGCGCCGTGCTCCGCGCGGCCCTCACCTGCCTGGCGATCCCCGCCCTGGTCTGGGACCGGGACGGCCGCGGCCTCCACGACCGCTTCTCCGGCGCCGTCCAGGTGCGGGTCTGACCCGGCGGACGCCGGAACACGGGGCCCGCCGCGCGACACGGGCCGCCGGAACACGGACGAAAGGCGGTGCCCCGGACCTCTGGGAGGTCCGGGGCACCGCCTTTTCCGCTTCTTGGAGCGCGTCAGCGCATCTTTCCGCCGCGCGGCATCTTCATGCCCTTGGGCATCGGGCCCTTCGGCAGGGGCATGTTGCTCATGAGGTCGCCCATCGCCCGCAGCCGGTCGTTGGCCGCCGTCACCTGGGGGCCGCTGAGCAGCCGGGGCAGCTTCAGCATCTTGGTGCGGACCTTCTTGAGCGGGACCTGGCCCTGCTCCTCGTCGTTGCCGACGATGATGTCCGTCACCGGCACGTCGACCAGGATCCGGGCCATCTTCTTCTTCTCGGCCACGAGGAGCGGCTTCAGCCGGTTCGGGTTGCCCTCGCCGACCAGGACGATGCCCTGGCGGGCGACGGCCCGGTGCACCACGTCCTGGTTGCGGTTCATCGCGACCGCCGGGGTGACCGTCCAGCCGCGCCCGATGTTCTGCAGCACCGCCGCGGCCGCGCCCGGCTGGCCCTCCATCTGCCCGAAGGCCGCCCGCTCGGCACGCCGGCCGAAGACGATCGCCATCGCCAGGAGCGCCAGGACGAAGCCCAGAATGCCCAGGTAGACCGGGTGCCCGATCAGGAAGCCGATACCGAGGAGGACACCGAGTACGACGATGCCCACGCCGGCCACGACGAGCCCGACCTTGGGGTCGGCCTTCCGGGTCATCTTGTACGTGAGGGCGATCTGCTTCAGTCGCCCGGGGTTCGCGGCGTCAGCGCCGCCCGTGTTTGCCTTCCTCGCCATGCCTTGAAGTCTACGTGGCCCGGGACGTCCGGCCCGACGCGGCCTCCAGCACGTGCTGGGCCTCCATGCGGTCCTTGGCGCGGCGGCGGTCCTCCAGGACGGAGGTCCAGGCGTTGCGCCGGGCGGTGCGCTGGCCGGCGCCGAGGACCAGGGCCTCGACGGCCCGGAGGGCGCCGGTGACGGACGGGAGGGCACTGACGCGGACATGCGTCGACGCGGCCGGCATGTGCGGTCCTCTCTCGGGAGCGGGTGAGACGAGGTGGGGGGGGAGCGAGCGATGGTGGCGGTGCGTGGAACCATGCTCACAGAACGGTGTTACCAGGGCATGACCCGGCGGTCAAACCCTGATGAAACGCCGATGAGCGACCCCCGGACGGCGGAACGGCCCGTGGGGCCCCGCTGAACTGCGGGGCCCCACGGGCCGCTCTCCCCGACGCTCGCACCGGCAGGCGACACCGTGTGCGGGGACTCACACCGGAGACCGATACCGGCACCTACACTCCGGCTCGGCTGCGCTGCTCGGTACATGGTCGCGCTCCGCCTCGCCACCGTTCCGGCCGCGTGCCCGCCCTCGTTCCTCGGACGGACCCGCGACCTACACTCCGGCTCGGCTGCGCTGCTCCATGGCCTGCTGGTAGAGGCGGCCCGCCCGGTACGAGGACCGCACCAGCGGGCCCGACATCACGCCGGAGAAGCCGATCGCGTCGGCCTCCTCCTTGAGCTCCACGAACTCGTGCGGCTTCACCCAGCGCTCCACGGGGTGGTGCCGGACGGAGGGGCGCAGGTACTGCGTGATCGTGATGAGCTCGCAGCCCGCGTCGTGCAGCTGGCGCAGCGCCTCGCTGACCTCCTCGCGGGTCTCGCCCATGCCGAGGATCAGGTTGGACTTCGTGACCAGGCCGTAGTCGCGGGCCTGGGTGATGACGTCCAGGGAGCGCTCGTAGCGGAAGCCGGGGCGGATCCGCTTGAAGATCCGCGGGACGGTCTCGACGTTGTGCGCGAAGACCTCGGGGCGGGAGTCGAAGACCTCCTTGAGGAGCTCCGGCACCGCGTTGAAGTCGGGGGCGAGCAGCTCGACCTTGGTGCGGCCCGCGGCGCGCTCGGCGGTCTGCTGGTGGATCTGGCGCACGGTCTCGGCGTACAGCCAGGCGCCGCCGTCCTCCAGGTCGTCGCGGGCGACGCCGGTGATGGTGGCGTAGTTCAGGTCCATCGTGACGACCGACTCGCCCACGCGGCGGGGCTCGTCGCGGTCGAGGGCCTCCGGCTTGCCGGTGTCGATCTGGCAGAAGTCGCAGCGCCGGGTGCACTGGTCACCGCCGATGAGGAAGGTCGCCTCGCGGTCCTCCCAGCACTCGAAGATGTTGGGACAGCCCGCCTCCTGGCAGACCGTGTGCAGGCCCTCGCTCTTCACGAGGCTCTGCATCTTCGTGTACTCCGGACCCATCTTCGCGCGGGTCTTGATCCACTCGGGCTTGCGCTCGATGGGGGTCTGGGCGTTCCGGACCTCCAGGCGCAGCATCTTGCGTCCGTCGGGGGCGACTGCGGACACATCGGCTCCTGTAGCTTCGATTCTTCGGCGCACACCAGGGTACGCCCGTTGCTTCCGTGCCTTGCTACGTCTGGCCAACCCGTGGCCAGAGCTGCGCATTCCTCAGGCGGACGCCGTCTCCACCGGCCGCTCGATCTCGCGCGGCTTGAGCTCCGCGTTCTCCAGCACGTCCCGGAGGTGCTTCTCCACCACGGGGAGGACCTCCTCGACGGTGATGTCGCGGCCCAGCTCGTTGGCGAGCGAGGCGACGCCCGCGTCGCGGATGCCGCACGGGATGATCCGGTCGAACCAGGCGTTGTCCGGGTTCACGTTGAGGGCGAAGCCGTGCATCGTGACGCCCTTGGCGACGCGGATGCCGATGGCGGCCAGCTTGCGGTCCTCGCGGCGCTGGCCGGCGTTGGAGGGGGCGTACTCGGGGCCGTGCAGCCGCGGGTCGAACTCCTCGTCCGTAAGGCGCGGGTCGAAGTCCAGCGAGAGTCCGCCGAGGGAGGGCCGCTGCTCCACCGGGTCGCCGAGGACCCAGACCCCGCTGCGCCCCTCGATGCGGGTGGTCGCCACGCCGAACTCGGCGGCGGTCCTGATCAGCGCCTCCTCCAGGCGGCGTACGTGCGCGACGACGTCCACCGGGCGGGGCAGCTTGAGGATCGGGTAGCCGACGAGCTGGCCGGGCCCGTGCCAGGTGATCTTGCCGCCGCGGTCGACGTCGACGACGGGGGTCCCGTCGAGCGGGCGCTCGCCGTCCTGCGTGCGCCGGCCCGCGGTGTAGACCGGCGGGTGTTCCAGGAGCAGACAGGTGTCGCCGATCTCGTCGGCGAACCGCGCTGCGTGCACCTCGCGCTGCTTGTCCCAGGCCGTCCGGTACTCGACGGCTTCCGTGCCGAAGCCCAGGCGGACGAATTGCAGCTCACTCACGGCCATGCCTCCTCCTGGGTGCCCGCGGCCGGGTTCCGGGGATCGTCCCGGGGTGGGAGCCGGCCCGGCACCCTGCGTCTTTCGCGCCCATGCCACTGTACGGCGGCGCGCCGCGATCCCGACGGGCAGGTGGAGGGGGGCGGAGCCCCGGACCGTCGTCAGCACGAAGTGGCAACGTCGGTTCCGGTTCCTCACACGATCGGATGAATGTGGGGCGAAGCTGGCGGTACGGGCCGGGATGACCGCTACATTCACGCCGTTCCATGAGGGTCGAAAACGGGCTGCCACCTGCGCCCGAAGGCAGGAGACCGCACAGCCGATGACGGAACGACCACCGCAGCGCGTCCCGAACCGACAGCTCGCCGCGCTCATCGCCGAGGCCGGGTTCTCCAACGCCGGGCTCGCCCGAAGGGTGGACCAGCTCGGCCTGGAGCACGGGCTCGATCTGCGGTACGACAAGACCTCCGTGACCCGCTGGCTGCGCGGGCAGCAGCCGCGCGGCACCACCCCCGCCCTCATCGCCGAGGTCTTCACCCGCCGCCTCGGCCGCCGCCTCACCGCCCAGGACCTCGGCCTCGACGCCTGCGCGCCGGTCTACGCCGGCCTGGAGTTCGCCGCCACCCCCGAGGAGGCCGTCGACATCGTCAGCGGCCTGTGGCGCAAGGACTCCGGCAGTCACGCCGAACTCCGCAAGATCGCCTTCACCCCGGCCGGGCTCGTCGTGCCCAGCCGCGACTGGCTCATCGGCCGCGCCGACGACCGCGTCGCCCGCCACGAGCAGGCGCCCCCGCCGCCGGTCCGCCCGGCCGCCCCCGGCGGGCCGGCCCGCCCCCTCGGGACCCAGGACCCGCGGGTGCCCCAGCAGGGCCGCCACCACGTCCCCCGCCAGCGCGGCACGGAACGCGGCCCCGGCCAGCGCGTCAGCGCCGGCGACATCGCCGCCCTCCGCTCCGTCGGCGACCTCTTCCGCACCCTCGACCACGCCTACGGCGGCGGCCACGCCCGCCAGGCCCTCGTCCGCTACCTGGAGCACGAGGCCGAACCCATGCTCCGCGGCAGCTACGGCGAGACCACCGGCCGGCGCCTCTTCGCCGCCGCCGCCGACCTCACCCGGCTCGCCGGCTGGACCTCGTACGACATCGCCGCCCACGGCCTCGCCCAGCGCTACTTCGTCCAGGCGCTCCGCCTCGCGCAGGCCGCCGGCGACCGGTCCTACGGCTCCTACGTCCTGCTCACCATGAGCTGCCAGGCCGTCTACCTCGGCCACGGCCGCGAGGCCGTCCAGCTCGCCCGGGTCGCCCAGCAGGGCGTCGGCTCCGCCGCGCCCCCGGTCGTCCAGGCGATGCTGCACGCCATCGAGGCCCGGGGTCACGCCGTCCTCTCCGAGGCCCGGGCGTGCAGTGCCTCCCTCGTGCGGGCCGAGCGGGCCCTGGAGTCCGCCCGGCCCGGCGACGAGGTGCCCCACTGGGCGCGCTCCTTCGACGAGGGCCAGCTCGCCGACGAGCTCGGCCACTGCCACCGCGACCTCCAGCAGTACCGCCCCGCCGCCCAGCACGCCGAGCGCGCCCTCCAGCTCCGCGCCCCCGGCTACGCCCGCAGCCGGCTCTTCTGCCGGGTCGTCCTCGCCACCGCCCGGCTCGCCCTCGGCGAGCTGGACCAGGCCTGCGCGCTCGGTGCCGAGGCCGCCCAGCAGGCCGCCGACATGCGCTCGGCCCGCGCGATCGAGTACGTCCGCGACTTCGAGCGCCGCCTGGAGCCCTACCGCGACGCCCCACCCGTCCGCACCTACCGCGACCGGGTCTCCACCCTCGGCTGACCCGCCGGTCCCCGGACCCGCGCCCGGCGGGTCAGGCCGCCGTCTCCTCCTCCGCCTCCTCCGGGAGCGCGGGGCGGAGGCCCAGGTCGGCGAGGACGGCGTCCGCGGCGCGCTCGCCGGAGGCCAGCGTGGACCGAAGGGTGCCCGCGGCCCGGTGGTCGCCGCAGACGTAGAGGCCCGCGAGCAGCCGCACCGAGCGGCACGGGTCGTGCCCCGGGGGAGTCGCCAGGACCGCGTCCCGGGTGTGGTGCAGGGCCAGCAGCTCCCAGTCGTCCGTGGACGTCCCGTACAGCGCCGCCAGGTGCTTGCGGACCCGCCGCTCGGCGTCGTCCGGGGGCGTCCCGAGCACCGTCGAGGTGATCAGCGGCCGGCCCACCGGAGCCCGCGTCGGGTCCACCGCGCTCATCACCGCCGTGTGCGCCACCGGACCGCCCGGGTCCGACTCCAGGAGCAGCGTCGGATCCGCCGTCGGCGCCACCGGGGCCGTGTGGTGCACCACCGTCACCGGGTGGTACGCCGGGACCCGCAGGCCCGGCAGGAGTCCCGCCGCGCTCCGCGCCCCCGTCGCCAGGACCACCGCCCGGCAGCCGACCGTCCCGTGCTCCGCCGTGTCGACCCGGGCCACCGACACCGCGGAGACCCGGACCCCGGTACGCACCGTGCCCGCCGGCAGCAGCGCCGCCAGCCGCTCCGGGACCGCGGCCGAGCCGCCCTCCGGCACCGACACCCGGCCCCGCGCGAAGGCCCGCAGGGCCAGGTCCGCCCGCCGGCTCGACACCGCCAGGTCGGGATCGGCGAGGAGCGCCGCGAGCAGCGGCCGCAGCACCGTCTGCACGGTCCTGGCCGGCAGCCGGCCGGCCAGCGCCTCCCGCGCGGTCCGTTCGGGCCGGGCGAGCAGCCGCTGCGTCGGCGTCGCCGCGAGTCGCACCAGCGAGGCGCCGAGCCGCGCCTGGTCCAGGGAGGCCGCCGGATGCCGGGGGGCGCTCGCGAGGGCGCGCGCCACGGTGAACGCGCCCCTGCGGGCCCTCGGGTGCGGGGCGCCCCAGCGCGCGTACCGCCCGTCGGTGTGGAGCAGCACCCCGGGCGCGAAGGGCCGCGGCACGACGCCGCCGAGCCCGGACAGGGCCCGCAGCTCCTCCGGGGCGAGGGTGAGCAGCCGGCCCACCCGGTCGAGGCGGAAGCCGTCGGTCTCCCCGGTGGCGTGGCGGCCGCCGATGTGCGGCTCGGCCTCCAGGACGGCGACCGAGAGCCCCGCCCCGGTGAGCCGTCGGGCCGCCGAGAGTCCGGCGACCCCCGCGCCCACCACCACGACGTCGACGTCCTCGACGCCGGCGATGTCCTCCTGTCGTGCCTGCTGTGCGCTGCGTGCGGTACTGAGCACGTGCCCCTCCCCAGGTCTGCGCCGCCTGTTGGTGGCCTATGCCCCCAACCGGCCCCCGGAATGCCCGAGTTCGCGATCCATGTCGACTGGTGGCCACCGAGGGTAGGCAGCGCTCCCACGGCACCGGGCCCGCGCGCGGCGGGCTTGCCGGAGCACGGGGGAGCGCAGGGAGCGCTCGGGCGCGGCTCAGCGGGGCGCGGCGGCCCGGATCGACGCGTCGATGGTGGGGAAGGCGAAGGAGAAGCCGGAGGAGAGCAGGCGCCGGGGCAGCACCCGCTGGCTGCCGAGGACGTCGGCGGCGAAGTCCCCGAGGACCAGTTTCAGGGCGGCGGCGGGGACCGGGAAGGGCGTCGGGCGGCGCAGGACGCGGCCCATCGCGGCGGTCACCTCGCGGTTGGTGACGGGCTCCGGCGCGGTGAGGTTCACCGGCCCGGAGAGCGTCGGCGTGTCCATCAGGTGCCGCAGGGCGGCGACCTCGTCGTGGAGCGAGATGAAGGACCAGTACTGCCGGCCGTCGCCCATCCGTCCGCCGAGCCCGGCCCGGAAGACCGGGAAGAGCCGCCCCCAGGCGCCGCCCTGACGGGCCACCACCAGTCCGGTGCGGGCGTACGTCACCCGGATCCCGGCGTCCTCGGCGGGCGCCGCGGCGGCCTCCCACTCCACGCACACCGAGGGCAGGAAGCCGGTGCCGGCCGGGGCGCTCTCGTCCACCGCGCTGCTTCCGGTGTCGCCGTACCAGCCGAGGGCGGTGCCGCAGACCAGCGCCTCGGGCGGCTCGGCGAGTCCGGCGAGGGTCCGGGCGATCGCGGTGGTGCCGAGCACCCGGCTGTCCCGGATCTCCTTCTTGTACGCCTCGTTCCACCGGCGTTCGCCGACGCCGGCGCCCGCGAGGTGCACGACCGCGTCGACGCCGACGAGCCCGGCCCCGTCCACGTACAGCCGCTTCGGGTCCCACTCGACCTCGTCGGCGGTCCTGGCGGGGCGGCGGACGAGCCGCAGGACCTCGTGCCCGTCGGCGCGCAGGGAGCGGACGAGGGCGGCGCCGATGAGCCCGGAGGCTCCGGTGACGGCGACGCGCTTGCGGGGGACGGAAGGCTGCATGGCCCCCATCCTGCCCGGTGGGGGGAGGGGCGTGGCAGAGTGGCCGCCATGACCGCGCCGGAGAGCCTCGTGATCCGCCCCGCCCTGCCGGGCGACGCCGAGCCGCTGGCTCTGCTGGACCGGGCGACCTGGTCGCCGCTGCACGCGGTGACGCCCGCGCCCGCGGAGCCGTACCCGCCGTTCTTCGACGAGCGCCACCTGCCGGAGGACTATCTGGTCGCCGAGCTCGACGGCGTCCTGCTCGGGTACGTGCGGGTGGGACGCCCCACCCCGTTCCCCTCCAACGCCCACGTCCGCCAGATCCAGGGCCTCGCCGTCGCCGACACCGCCCGGGGCCGGGGGGTGGGCCGGGCGCTGCTGCGGGCGGCCCTCGCGAAGGCGGCCGCCGACGGCGCCACCCGGATCACGCTGCGGGTCCTCGGCCACAACGGGCCGGCCCGCGCCCTCTACGAGGCCGAGGGCTTCGCCGTCGAGGGCGTCCTCCCCGGCGAGTTCGTCTTCGACGGCGAGCCCGCCGACGACGTCCACATGGGCCGCTCGCTCCCTTAGCGCCGGCTCCAGAGCGCCACCCCGCCCATCAGCTCGCGCAGGCAGCGCAGGGCCAGGGCGGCGGGGGAGCCGGGGCCGTCGGCGGGGGCGTCGGACTCGGACCAGCTCTCCAGGGCGATCCGGATGGCGTCGGTGGCCGCCGCCGCGGCGAGCCGCACCTCCAGCGGGTCGGCCTCCGGGCCGGCGAGGGCGGCCAGGACCTCGCGGAGCCGTTCCTCCGACTCCTGGTTGACCCGGTACCAGACCGCGCGCAGCGCCGGGTCCTCGGCGGAGGCGCGCAGCAGCCCCCGGGTCCAGCGCAGGCCCTCGGCCGCGGCCTCGTCGGCCGGGGTGAGGGAGGCGGTGATCGAGCCCTCCAGGGCGGCCGCCAGGGGCGTGCCGGGGGCGGTGGCGGCGAGCGACTCCCGCCAGCGGTCGGCGCCGCCCGCGAGGAGCGGAGCGACGGCGTCCTGCTTGGAGCGGAAGTAGCGGTAGAAGGTGCGCAGCGCGACGCCGGCCCGCTGGGCGATGGATTCCGCGGTGGTGCCGTCGGGCCCGACCTCGCTGAACAGCTCGGCCGCCGCGCGGGCGATGTCCAGCTGGGTGGCCGCCTTGCGGCGCTCGGTCAGGGAGGGCGGCGCGGCCGTCGGCTCGGGTCGGTTCACCGTACGAGGGTACGCCCCCCGTCCCTCTTGGTGCATGAAATGCAGAGATGGCAAATCGTGCCACTCGGGCGTACGGTGGACGACGAACACCGAAGTTGACATCGAGAGGCCGCCGCCATGAACCAGCTCACCCGTTACGAAGGACGCCGCGCACTCGTCACCGGCGGCGGCTCCGGCATCGGCCAGGCCACCGTCCTGCGCATGCTCGCCGAGGGCGGCCGCGTCGTCGCCGCCGACATCAGCGAGGACGGCCTGAAGGACACCGTCGCCAAGGCCGGCGACGCCGCCGACCGCCTCACCACGGTCGTCGTGGACGTCGCCGACGAGGAGTCCGTGCGCGCCGGCGTCGCCGCCGCCGTCACCGCCCTCGGCGGCCTCGACGTACTGGTCAACGCGGCCGGCGTGCTCCGCTCCTCGCACACCCACGAGACCACCCTCGACTCCTTCGAGCAGGTGCTCCGGATCAACCTGACCGGCACCTTCCTCATGATCCGCGAGGCCGTACCCGCGCTCCTGGAGGGCGACGGCCCCGCCGTCGTCAACTTCTCCTCCACGTCCGCGATGTTCGCCCACCCCTACATGGCGGCCTACGCGGCCAGCAAGGGCGGCATCCAGTCCATGACCCACGCGCTCGCCGCCGAGTACGCCAAGCAGGGCATCCGCTTCACCGCCGTCCAGCCCGGCTCCATCTCCTCCGGCATGACCGACGGCTCCGGCGCCAGCAGGCAGTCCCTGGGCCCCGGCCTCCCCGCCGACGCCGACATGTCGCTCTTCGCGAAGCTCGCCCCCGCCCTCGGCCAGGGCTTCGCCGGCCCCGAGACCGTCGCGGGCGTCGTCGCCATGCTCGCCTCCGACGACGGCCGCTTCATCACCGGCACCGAGGTCCGCGTCGACGGCGGCACCCACTTCTGAGCGCCGCCCCCCGGTTCGGGCCCCGCCGCGCGGTCAGGGCCTGAACCGCTCCCACAGCCGGGGCAGCCGGGCCGCCAGGGCCTCTTCGTCCGCCAGGTCCAGCGGCACGCCCTCCGGCTCGCCCTCCGGCATCGCGATCCCCAGGTCCGGCGTCTCCGTCCCGGTCAGCGTCTCGTACGCCTCGTCCGCCGCGAAACCGAGCTCCTCGCCGTCCCCGTCCAGCTCCGGGTCGAAGGAGTCGAGCAGCTCCGCCAGCTCGTCCGGATCGGCCACCCCGCCCTCGTACACCTCCCTGCCCTGCCCGATCAGCCAGCAGCGGAAGGCGTCGAAACCCTCCTCGCCCGCCCCGGCACCGTCCAGCAGCACCGCCGCCGCACCCCACACGTCCCAGTGGTACGCGCGGTTGAACCGGGCCTCGAAGTGGCGCGCGTAGTCGAGCACCGTCTCCGGATCCAGCCGGGTCAGCCGCTCCACGAGCAGATCCGCCTGCTCCTCGGCGTCCCCCTCGGCGTCCGCCCGGGTGGCGTCGACGATCTCCCAGAACTCGGTCTCGTCCATCACGGCACCAGCATCCTGGTTCCCCGTCGGCGACGCACCCGGAAAGCCAGGATTCCATCCGGACAGAAGATGTCGGGTATTCCTGCCAGCCTGGAACCATGACCACCGAAACCACGCCGCTGCACGGACGGATCTGCCTCGTCGCCGGGGCCACCCGGGGCGCCGGACGGGCCATCGCCGTCCAGCTCGGCGCCGCCGGAGCCACCGTCTACGTCACCGGCCGCACCACCCGCGAGAAGCTCAGCGAGGTCGGCCGCGCCACCGAGACCATCGAGGAGACCGCCGAACTGGTGACCGCCGCCGGCGGCGAGGGCGTCGCCGTCCCCACCGACCACCTCGACCCCGCCCAGGTCCGCGCCCTCGTCGACCGGATCGACCGCGAGCACGGCCGGCTCGACGTCCTCGTCAACGACGTCTGGGGCGGCGAACACCTCCTCGTCGACACCTTCGGCAAGCAGACCTGGGACATCGACCTCGCCGACGGCCTGCGGATGCTCGAACTCGGCGTCCGCACCCACCTCGTCACCTCGCACGCCGCCCTGCCGCTGCTCATCCGCCACCCCGGCGGCCTCGTCGTCGAGGTCA
Source organism: Streptomyces sp. NPDC007945 (assembly GCF_042958885.1). Lineage (NCBI taxonomy): Bacteria > Bacillati > Actinomycetota > Actinomycetes > Kitasatosporales > Streptomycetaceae > Streptomyces > Streptomyces sp. NPDC007945. The sequence continues at coordinate 403,829 of NZ_JBIBJV010000001.1, read as the reverse complement.
CCGACGGCACCGCCGACTACAACGGCACCCACTACCGCGAGAACCTCTTCTACGACCTCGCCAAGAACGCGCCCATCCGGATGGCCTTCGGCCTCGCGAAGGAACTCGCCGACAGCGGCGGCACCGCCGTCTCCGTCAGCCCCGGCTGGCTCCGCTCCGAGCAGATGCTCTCCCACTTCGGCGTCACCGAGGAGACCTGGCGGGACGCCACCGAGCAGCTTCCTGACTTCGCCGTCTCCGAGTCCCCCGTCTACGTCGCCCGGGGCGTCGCCGCCCTCGCCGCCGACCCCGACCGCGCCCGCTGGAACGGCCGGTCGCTCGACAGCGGCCTGCTCGCCCGCACGTACGGCTTCACCGACGCGGACGGCTCCCGCCCCGACTCCTGGGGCTTCATCCTCGCCAAGGAGACCGACCTGGACACCCGGGTCGAGGACTACCGGTAGCGCTCCGCCGCCGCCCGCGCCGCCTCGGCGAACCGCGCGCGCAACGAGTCGGGGGCCACCAGCTCCACCTCCGGGCCGAGCCCGAAGAGCTGTCCGAAGGCGACCTCCTCGCTCTCCACCCGGAGCGTCGCCGTCACCCGGCCGTCCCCGCCCGGCACGGCCCCCGCCAGCGCCTCCTCGGCCGCCGCCCGGTCCGTCACGTGCGGCAGCCGGCGCGCCCCCTCCGCCGTCAGCCGCACCACCACCTCGGCCCGCAGCAGCGAGCGCGCGAACTCGGCCGCGCGCTCCGCCCAGAAGACGGCCAGGTCGAAGTCCGGGTCGCGCGCGAAGCGCTCCCCGTCCACCGCCACCGCCGTGAACCGGTCCACCCGGTAGGTGCGGTATCCGCTCCCCGCCCGGGCGCACACGTACCAGACCCCCGCCTTCAGCACGAGCCCGTACGGCGCCAGCCGCCGCTCCACCTCCTCGCCGTCCCGCCGCCGGTAGCGCGCGGACAGCCACCGGTCGTCCCAGACCGCCCGCGCCACCTCGGGCAGCAGCTCCGGCGTCGCCGACTCCCGGTACCAGGCCGGCGCGTCCAGGTGGAAGCGGCGGGCCGCCGAGACCGGCGCGTCCGCCACCGAGGGCAGCAGCGCCGCCGACACCTTCAGCCGGGCCGCCGAGGCCGCGTCCTGGAGCCCCATGTCCCGCAGCGCCCCCGGAAGGCCGGAGAGGAACAGCGCCTCCGCCTCGTCCTTCGCCAGCCCGGTCAGCCGCGTCCGGTACCCGCCGACCAGCCGGTACCCGCCCGTCCTGCCCCGCTCCGAAAACACCGGAACCCCCGCCTCGGAGAGGGCGAGGGCATCACGGGTGACGGTCCGCTCCGACACCTCCAGCTCGGCGGCGAGCTCGGCCGCCGTCATGGACGGGCGGTTCTGGAGGAGCAGGACCATCTTGATGAGTCGGGCGGCGCGCATGACTCACATCATGCGCGCCGCCACCGACACACGGGTCCTACAGGCCGTAGCGCTCGCGCGCCTCCTTCACGGCGGAGGCCGGGACCTCGCCGCGGCGGGCGAGCTGGGCCAGCGACGCGGCCACGATCGACTGGGCGTCGACACCGAAGTGGCGGCGGGCCGCGGCGCGGGTGTCCGAGAGGCCGAAGCCGTCGGCGCCCAGCGACGAGTAGTCCTGCTCGACCCACTGCGCGATCTGGTCCGGGACCTGGCGCATGTAGTCGGAGACCGCCAGGACCGGCGACTCGACGCCCGCGAGGGCCTGGCGCACGTACGGCACGCGCTCCTCACCGCGCAGGAGGGCGGCGTCCGCCTCCAGGGCGTCGCGGCGCAGCTCGGTCCAGGAGGTGGCGGACCACACGTCGGCGCCCACGCCCCACTCCTCGGCGAGCAGCTTCTGCGCCTCCAGGGCCCAGTGGATCGCGGTGCCCGAACCGAGCAGCTGGATCCGGGGGGCGTTGGCGGGCAGCGTCAGACCGGCCGACTCCGCCGTGTTGAAGCGGTACAGGCCCTTGACGATGCCCTCGTCGACGCCCGCGTGACCCGGCTTGGCCGGCTGCGGCATCGGCTCGTTGTAGACCGTCAGGTAGTAGAAGACGTCCTGGTCCTCGCCCGGCGCGGCCTCGCCGTACATCCGGCGCAGACCCTCCTTGACGATGGCCGCGACCTCGTAGGCGAACGCCGGGTCGTAGGTCAGGGCGGCCGGGTTGGTGGCCGCGATGACGGGGGAGTGGCCGTCGGCGTGCTGGAGGCCCTCACCGGTCAGCGTCGTACGGCCGGCGGTCGCGCCGACGAGGAAGCCGCGGCCGAGCTGGTCGCCGAGCTGCCACATCTGGTCGGCGGTCCGCTGCCAGCCGAACATCGAGTAGAAGATGTAGAACGGGATCATCGTCTCGCCGTGCGTGGAGTACGCGGTCGACGCGGCGATGAAGTCGGCCATCGAGCCGGCCTCGGTGATGCCCTCGTTCAGGATCTGGCCGTTGACGGCCTCCTTGTAGTACATCAGCTGGTCGCGGTCGACCGGCTCGTACGTCTGCCCCTTCGGCGAGTAGATGCCGAGCGAGGGGAAGAGGGACTCCATGCCGAAGGTGCGGGCCTCGTCCGGGACGATCGGGACCCAGCGCTTGCCGGTCTCCTTGTCGCGGACCAGGTCCTTCACCAGGCGGACGAAGGCCATCGTGGTGGCGACCGACTGCGAGCCGGAGCCCTTGTCGAAGGAGGCGAAGGCCTTCTCGGACGGGGCCGGGAGCGGCGCGACCGGGTGGACGCGGCGGGCCGGGGCGGGGCCGCCGAGGGCCGCGCGGCGCTCCTGGAGGTAGCGGACCTCGGGGGAGTCGGCGCCGGGGTGGCCGTAGGGCACCACGCCGTCGACGAACTGCGCGTCCGAGATCGGGAGTTCGAGAAGGTCGCGCATGTTCTTGAACTCGTCCGTGGTGAGCTTCTTCATCTGGTGGTTCGCGTTCTTCGACGCGAAGCCCTCACCCAGGGTGAAGCCCTTGACGGTCTGCGCCAGGATCACGGTCGGGGCGCCCTTGTACTCCAGGGCGGCCTTGTACGCGGCGTACACCTTGCGCGGCTCGTGGCCACCGCGCGAGAGGTGGAAGCACTCCAGGATCTTGTCGTCGGAGAGCAGCTGCGCCATCGCGGCGAGCTCCGGGTCCTTGCCGAAGAAGTCCTGGCGGATGTAGGCGGCGTCACGGGTCTGGTACGTCTGGACCTGCGCGTCCGGCACCTCGCGGAGGCGGCGGACCAGGGCGCCGGTGGTGTCGAGCGCGAACAGCTCGTCCCAGGCGTTGCCCCAGAGGGTCTTCACGACGTTCCAGCCGGCGCCGCGGAACTGGGCCTCCAGCTCCTGCACGATCTTGAAGTTGGCGCGGACCGGGCCGTCGAGGCGCTGCAGGTTGCAGTTGATGACGAAGGTCAGGTTGTCGAGGCCCTCGCGGGCCGCGAGCGCGAGGGCCGCGGTCGACTCGGGCTCGTCCATCTCGCCGTCGCCGAGGAAGGCCCAGACGTGCGAGGCGGAGACGTCCTTGATGCCGCGGTTGGTCAGGTAGCGGTTGAAGCGCGCCTGGTAGATCGCGGAGAGCGGGCCGAGGCCCATGGAGACCGTGGGGAACTCCCACAGCCAGGGCAGGCGCCGCGGGTGCGGGTAGGAGGGCAGGCCGTTGCCGCCCGACTCCTGCCGGAAGTTGTCGAGGTGCGACTCGTCCAGGCGGCCGTCGAGGAAGGCGCGGGCGTAGATGCCGGGGGAGGCGTGGCCCTGGATGTAGAGCTGGTCGCCGGAGCCGTCCCCCTCCTTGCCGCGGAAGAAGTGGTTGAAGCCGGTCTCGTAGAGCCAGGCCGCGGAGGCGAAGGTGGCGATGTGGCCGCCGACGCCGTGCTTGGAGCCGCGGGTGACCATCGCGGCCGCGTTCCAGCGGTTCCAGGCGGTGATCTTCCGCTCCAGCTCCTCGTCGCCCTCGATGGCGGGCTCGGAGGAGGTGGGGATGGTGTTGAGGTAGTCCGTCTCCAGCAGCTTGGGCAGGGCCAGGCCCGCGCCCTCGGCGTGCTGGAGCGTACGGCGCATCAGGTAGGCGGCCCGGTGAGGGCCGGCGGCCTTGGTGACGGCGTCCAGGGAGGCCGCCCACTCGGCGGTCTCCTCGGTGTCACGGTCCGGGAGCTGGTCGAGCTCGCTCGGAATCTTGCCTACGGGATCGGTCATGATCGCCGCCTTCCGGACAGATGGGGGTGGAGATAAAAACGGTGGCCTTGTCTGGCAGGACAGGGCTGCGGGCCGGGTGACGGCCCGCCGACGACTGTAAACCGCCGATCGATGATCGATCAAAGGGTTGAGGGAGGAAACCTCTTCAGATCGAGAAAGTCGGCACAGGGTGCCGCGAAAAGGGGCACCCGGTGCCTTGCTTTCGAACGGTCGGAAAATGCTCGAAGCCCCGCGGAAGCGGGGCACGAAAACAGCTCTGACCAGCGAAAACGCATCAGGCGCGCGGGGCGCAGCCCAGCACGTGCGCCTTCACGAGGGCCCCGATGTTCGGATCGCCCCGGCGGAAGGCCTCCACCAGCTCCTGGTGCTCCTCCGCGTACGACTTCTGCACCGTCCCGAGCCAGCGGATCGACAGCGCCGTGAAGACCTCGATGCCGAGCCCCTCCCAGGTGTGCAGCAGCACGCTGTTCCCGGCCGCCTTCACCAGCTCCCGGTGGAAGGCCACCGTGTGCCGCACCTGCGCCGTGCCGTCGGAGGTCGCGTCCGCCTCGTACAGCGCCGCCACGTGCGGCTCCAGCGTGGAGCAGTCGGCCGACAGGCGGGGCGCGGCCAGCTCCGCCGCGATCTGCTCCAGACCGGCCCGGACCGGGTAGCTCTCCTCCAGGTCGGCCGCGGTGAGGTTGCGGACCCGGACGCCCTTGTTCGGCGCCGACTCGATCAGCCGCAGCGACTCCAGCTCCCGCAGCGCCTCCCGCACCGGGGTCTGGGACACCTCCAGCTCGGTCGCGATCCGGCGCTCCACGATCCGCTCCCCCGGCTTCCAGCGGCCGCTGACGATCCCCTCCACGATGTGCTCGCGGATCTGCTCGCGCAGCGAGTGGACGACGGGGACGGTCATGGAGCGGCTCCTCCGGGAGTTTCGTGACCCTTAGACAATACGGCGGTGTCCCCGCCCGGACACACACCCGGACGGGGACACCGCTGGTGAGGCTCGTTACGTTGCCTCCGAGGCGGAAAGCCTCAACGCGCCTTACAGACCGAGGTCCACCTCGAACTCGCCGGCCTCCAGGATCGCCTTGACGGCCGTCAGGTAGCGGGCCGCGTCGGCGCCGTCCACCAGGCGGTGGTCGTACGACAGCGACAGGTAGGTCATGTCGCGGATGCCGATGACCGAGCCCTCGGCGGTCTCGATGACGGCCGGACGCTTCACCGTGGCACCGATGCCCAGGATGGCGACCTGGTTCGGCGGAACGATGACGGTGTCGAACAGCGCACCGCGCGAACCGGTGTTGGAGATGGTGAAGGTGGCACCGGCCAGGTCGTCCGGCGTGATCTTGCCGGCGCGCACGGCGCCCGCGAGCTCCGCGGTCTTCTTGGAGATGCCGGCGATGTTGAGGTCGCCCGCGCCCTTGATGACCGGGGTCATCAGGCCCTTCTCGGAGTCCACCGCGATCCCGATGTTCTCGGAGTCGAAGTAGGTGATCGTGCCCTCGTCCTCGTTGATCCGGGCGTTGATGACCGGGTGGGCCTTCAGCGCCTGGGCCGCCGCCTTCACGAAGAACGGCATCGGGGAGAGCTTGACGCCCTCACGGGCGGCGAAGGCGTCCTTGGCACGGGCGCGCAGCTGCATCAGCTTGGTGATGTCGACCTCGACGACCGAGGTCAGCTGGGCCTGGCCGTGCAGCGCCTTCATCATGTTGTCGCCGATGACCTTGCGCATGCGGGTCATCTTGACCGTCTGGCCGCGCAGCGGGGAGGCCTCCAGAGCGGGGGCCTTCGCGGCGGCGGCGGCCGGAGCGGCGGCGGGGGCCGGGGCGGCGGCCTTCTTGGCCTCGGCGGCCGCGAGGACGTCCTGCTTGCGGATGCGGCCGCCGACGCCGGAACCCTTGACGGCCGCCAGGTCGACACCGTTCTCGGTGGCGAGCTTGCGGACCAGCGGGGTCACGTAGGCGCCGTCCTCGGCCGGAGCGGCGGCCGGGGCCGGGGTGCTCGGGACCGGGGTGACGACCGCCGGGGCGATCGACGGCGCGGCCGGGGCGGCCTGAGCCGGGGCGGCTGCGGGCGCGGCCGGGGCGACCGGCGCGGGGGCAGGAGCCGGGGCGGCCGGGGCGGCCGGAGCCGGAGCCGCGGCGGGGGCGGCCGGAGCCGGGGCGGGGGCGGCCTGGGCCGGAGCCGGGGCGTCCTGGGCCGGGGCGGCGGCCGGAGCGGCACCCGCGGCACCGATGACGGCGAGCTTGGCGCCGACCTCGGCGGTCTCGTCCTCACCGACGACGATCTCCAGGAGGACGCCGGAGGCGGGGGCGGGGATCTCGGTGTCGACCTTGTCCGTGGAGACCTCGAGCAGCGGCTCGTCGGCCTCGACGGTCTCGCCGACCGACTTCAGCCAGCGGGTGACGGTGCCCTCGGTGACGGACTCGCCCAGCGCGGGCAGGACCACGTCCGTGCCCTCGGCGGAACCGCCGCCGGCGGCGGCCTCGGCGGTCGGGGCCGGGGCCGGCTCCTGGACCTCCGTGGACGGGGCGGCCTGCGGGGCCTGCGGCGCCGGGGCCTCGGCGGCCGGGGCCGGAGCGGCCTCGGCGGCGGGCGCCGGGGCGGCGGCGGGGGCGCCCGAGCCGTCGTCGATGATGGCGAGCTCGGCGCCCACCTCGACGGTCTCGTCCTCGGCCACCTTGATGGAGGCGAGGATGCCGGAGGCGGGAGCGGGGATCTCGGTGTCGACCTTGTCGGTCGAGACCTCGAGCAGCGGCTCGTCAGCCTCGACGCGCTCGCCCTCGGCCTTGAGCCAGCGGGTGACGGTGCCCTCGGTGACGCTCTCGCCGAGCGCCGGCAGGGTTACGGAAACCGACATGGTTTCAGTTGCTCCTAACGAATTGCGGAAGTGTGTCGTCGCGCCCTGGGATGACGTGAGCGTCAGTCGTGTGCGTGCAGCGGCTTGCCGGCCAGGGCCAGGTGGGCCTCGCCGAGCGCCTCGTTCTGCGTCGGGTGGGCGTGGATGAGCTGCGCCACCTCGGCCGGCAGCGCCTCCCAGTTGTAGATCAGCTGCGCTTCGCCGACCTGCTCGCCCATGCGGTCGCCGACCATGTGGACGCCGACCACGGCACCGTCCTTGACCTGGACGAGCTTGATCTCGCCGGCGGTCTTCAGGATCTTGCTCTTGCCGTTGCCGCCGAGGTTGTACTTGAGGGCGACGACCTTGTCCGCGCCGTAGAGCTCCTTGGCCTTGGCCTCGGTGATGCCGACGGAGGCGACCTCGGGGTGGCAGTACGTCACCCGCGGCACGCCGTCGTAGTCGATCGGGACGGGCTTCAGACCGGCCAGCCGCTCCGCGACGAGGATGCCCTCGGCGAAGCCGACGTGCGCGAGCTGGAGGGTCGGGACCAGGTCGCCGACCGCGGAGATCGTGGGCACGTTGGTGCGCATGTACTCGTCGACCAGGACGTAGCCGCGGTCCATCGCGACGCCCTGCTCCTCGTAACCGAGGCCGGCCGAGACCGGGCCGCGGCCGATGGCGACGAGCAGCACCTCGGCCTCGAAGGTCTTGCCGTCGGCGAGGGTGACCTTCACGCCGTTCTCGGTGTACTCGGCGCTCTGGAAGAAGGTGCCGAGGTTGAACTTGATGCCCCGCTTGCGGAAGGCGCGCTCCAGGAGCTTCGAGCTGTTCTCGTCCTCGACCGGAACGAGGTGCTTCATGCCCTCGATCACCGTCACGTCGGTGCCGAAGGACTTCCACGCGGAGGCGAACTCGACGCCGATCACACCGCCGCCGAGGATGATGGCGGACTCCGGCACACGGTCCAGGGTGAGGGCGTGGTCCGAGGTGATGATCCGGTTGCCGTCGATCTCCAGGCCGGGCAGGGACTTCGGCACGGAACCGGTGGCGAGGAGGATGTGGCGGCCCTCGACCCGGCGTCCGTCGACGTCGACCGAGGTGGGGGAGGACAGGTGGCCGGTGCCCTCGATGTAGGTCACCTTGCGGGAGGCGACGAGACCCTGCAGACCCTTGTAGAGGCCCGCGATCACGTCGTCCTTGTACTTGTGCACGGCCTTGATGTCGATGCCGTCGAAGGTGGCCCTGACGCCGAACTGCTCGGCCTCACGGGCCTGGTCGGCGACCTCGCCGGCGTGCAGCAGGGCCTTCGTCGGGATGCAGCCGTTGTGCAGGCAGGTGCCGCCGAGCTTGTTCTTCTCGATGAGTGCGACGTCCAGGCCCAGCTGCGCTCCGCGCAGCGCGGCGGCGTAACCGCCGCTACCGCCGCCGAGGATCACTAGGTCGAAAACGGTGCTGGCGTCGTTCGCCACGTCACGTCCTCCATGCATGTGCGCTCGTCGCCGGTCGTCGATGACCGGGCGGCGGCTCCGGTGTCCGGCCGCATTATTTCGGCCCTGTGGTGGGGGCCCTGTCCTGCCGAGAACCCATCTTCGCACTTGTTGACGGATGGCGGGACGCGGGGCCGGTGGATGAGACCGGGCGATCCTCCGTCCGGCCGTCCGAGCAGGCGTACGAAGCTACGGATTTCGTCGACGGCGAACAACGGCGGAAGGCCCCGGAGCCGTGGCGTCCGGGGCCTTCCGTCACCTCGGCGGGACTCAGAGCTCGCCGGCCGCCGTCAGCTCGGCGAGACGGACCAGGGTGCGGACCGAGGAGCCGGTGCCGCCCTTGGGGGTGTAGCCGTACGGCGCGCCCTCGTGGTAGGCCGGGCCCGCGATGTCCAGGTGCGCCCAGGTGATGCCCTCGCCCACGAACTCCTGGAGGAAGAGACCGGCGATCAGGCCGCCGCCCATCCGGACGCCCATGTTCGCCATGTCGGCGGTCGGGGAGTCCATGGTCTTGCGCAGCTCCGCGGGGAGCGGCATCGGCCAGGACTGCTCGCCGACCTCGCCGGCGATCTCGTGGATCGCGGTGCGGTAGTCGTCGTCGTTGGCCATGATGCCGAAGGTGCGCTCGCCGAGGGCGAGGACCATGGCGCCGGTCAGCGTCGCCACGTCGATGATCGCGTCCGGCTGCTCCTCCGACGCCCTGGTGATCGCGTCGGCGAGGACGAGCCGGCCCTCGGCGTCGGTGTTCAGGACCTCGACGGTCTTGCCGCCGTACATGCGCAGGACGTCACCCGGGCGGGTGGCGGAGCCCGACGGCATGTTCTCGGCGAGGGCGAGCCAGCCCGTGACGTTGACCTCCAGGCCCAGGCGGGCGGCGGCGACGACGGTGGCGAAGACCGCGGCCGCGCCGCTCATGTCGCACTTCATCGTCTCGTTGTGGCCGGCCGGCTTGAGGGAGATGCCGCCCGAGTCGTAGGTGATGCCCTTGCCGATCAGGGCGAGGGTCCGCTCCGCCTTCGGGTGGGTGTAGGCGATGCGGACCAGGCGCGGCGGGTTCACCGAGCCGGCGCCGACGCCGAGGATGCCGCCGAAGCCGCCCTTGGCGAGCGCCTTCTCGTCGAGGACCTGCACCTTGAGGCCGTGCTCCTTGCCGGCCGTCTGGGCGGCGGTGGCGAAGGCGGCCGGGGTGAGGTCGTTCGGCGGGGTGTTGATCAGGTCGCGGGCGCGGTTGATCTCCTCGGCCACGGCCAGGGCGCGGTCCGCGGCGGCCTTGTGGGCCTTGTCGCGCGGCTTGGCGCCGAGCAGCGCCACCTCGGCGAGCGGCTTCTTGCCGTCCTTCTGCTCCTGGTAGGCGTCGAAGGAGTACGCGCCGAGCAGCGCGCCCTCCGCGATCGCACCGGCGTCCTCGGCCGAGGCGACGGGCAGCGCGAACGCGGCCTTCTTCGTGCCGGACAGGGCGCGCGCGGCGGTGCCGGCGGCGCGGCGCAGGATCTCGGAGTCGTACGACTCGCCTTCCTCGGGGGCGGAACCGAGGCCGACGGCGAGCACGACGGGGGCCTTCAGGCCGGCGGGCGCGGGCAGCTTGGTCGCCTCACCCTCTCCACCCGAGGCACCCAGGGTCTCCAGGACGGCGGCGAGCCTGCCGTCGAACGCCTTGTCGACGGCCTCCGCGCCCGGGGCCACGACGAGCGCCTTCCCGGCCTTCGCGACGCCGACGACGAGGGCGTCGGCACGCAGCGTCGCCGCACCGGCAGTGCTGAGAGTGAGAGCAGTCACGGTGGTGAATTCTCGCTTCCATTGAGTTCTGTGGCGGTCGAGGGATGGGCCGACCGAGCCCGCCGCATCGTATTTCGGCCCGATGAGCGCCGAGAACGAGCCTACGCTCGCTCACCCGGTTCGCTCACCGCGGCTTCGATTCACTCATCCGAGGTGTCTCTTTCATGTTTGTCCTTCCGGCTGTCGCGCCGACGCCACACTCGCCTCATTCGCACGAGCGCGGCCTTCGCGCCTTCGCTTCATCTCCACGGGCCCCCCGAGCCGGGGCCCCGCCGAGGGGGGACACCACACCATGCACGCGAACAGATTCCGCACGCCCGCGCCCGCGCCGACGGAGGCCGGAAGGCGGGCGGTGCCGGGCCGCGCCGGCCGCGCCGCCGGGGCGCTCGCCGCCGCCGCGCTCCTCGCCACCGTGCTCCCGTCCGCGCAGGCCGCGGCCGCCCCCGTGCCCCGGATCGACCTCACCGTCCTGGTCGTCGACGACGGCGGGAGCGCCATCGAGGCCATCACCGCCGAGCTGAAGGGCTCCGGCGTCCCGTACCGCACCCTCGACCTGAACGACCCGGACCGGCCCGTCCTCACCCCCGCCTTCCTCAGCGACACGGTCGACGGCCGGCCCCGCGCCAAGTACCAGGGCGTCGTCCTGCCCCACGAGACCGCCTTCGGCCCCGACTCCGCCGAGCACACCGCCCTCCAGACGTACGAGCGGACCTTCGGCGTCCCGCAGGTCGACGCGTACACCTGGTCGCACCCCGGCGTCGGCCTCGACTACCCCACCGACGGCGGCTGGTCCGGCGTCCTCGACGGGGTCACCGCGGGCGTCACCCCGGCCGGCCTGGCCGGCCCCTTCGGCTACCTCGCCGGCAGCCTGACCTTCGAGGACAACGACCCCGCGGTCTCCGAGAGCTACGGCTACGCGGGCCGCCCCCGGGCCGGCTTCACCAGCCTCGTCGACATCCCCGTCGACGGCGGCGGCCGGGCCAGCCTCGTCGGCGAGTACGCCGCCGACGGGCGCCGCGAACTCGTCGTCACCTTCGCCTACAACCGGCACCAGCGGCAGTTCCGCGCCCTCTCCCGCGGCATCGTCGAATGGCTCACGCAGGGCGTCCACCTCGGGCAGTCCCGGAACTACCTCTCCGTCCACGTCGACGACGTCCTCGCCCCCGACGCCCGCTGGGACACCGTCCGCAACTGCACCCCCGGCGACCTCGACTGCGTCGGCGGCGACCCGGCGGCCGAGAACCCCATCCGGATGACGGCCGCCGACGCCACCTACGCCGCCGCCTGGCAGAAGGCCTCCGGCTTCACCCTCGACATGGTTTACAACGGCGGCCAGGGCGAGCAGTGGAAGACCGAACACGGCGGCAGCGACCCGCTCGCCGCCCGCCTGATCGCCGACCGCGCGCAGTACCGCTGGATCAACCACACCTACACCCACCCCTACCTCGGCTGCGTCCAGGACAACACCGCCGTCCCCTGGCGGTGCGCCGCCGACGCCTCCGGCGGCACCCTCTGGGTCGGCCGCGCCGAGATCTCCGCGCAGATCCGGAACAATGTCAACTGGGCTGTAGGCAAGGGCATCTCCGTCGACCGCTCCGAACTCGTCACCGGCGAGCACTCCGGCCTGAGGACCCTGCCCCAGCAGCCCGCCGACAATCCGAACCTCGCCGGCGCCCTCGCCGACAACGGCGTGAAGTGGACGGCGAGCGACAACTCCCGCGAGCCCCGACAGCGGGCCGTCGGCGCCGCGAGGACCGTGCCCCGGCACCCCATGAACGTGTACTACAACGTCGGCACCGCCGCCGAGATGACCGACGAGTACAACTGGATCTACACCTCCCGCGCCCACGGCGGCAGCGGCGTCTGCGAGGCCGACCCCGCCTCGACCTGCCTGCCCGCCCCGCTCGACCCGGCCACCGGCTACCCGACGCACATCGTCCCGCAGGAAGCCCGCACCGCCCTCGGCCACGTCCTCGCCAACGACCCCCGGCCGCACTACGTCCACCAGTCGAACCTGGCCGAGGAGCGCCTCCTCTACCCGGTCCTCGACCGGGTCCTCGCCGACTACCGGGCGCTCTTCGCCGCCGACACCCCGCTCGTGAACCCCCGTCAGAAGGACGTCGGCACCGAGCTGACCCGCCGCGACGCCTGGGACGCCGCCCTCGCCGCCGGCAAGGTCACCGCCTACCGCATCGGCGGCACCGTGACCGTCAAGGCGCCCTCCGGCGTCCAGATCCCCGTCACCGCTCCCGAGGGCACCCGTAAGCAACTCGTCCTCGGCACCACCGCCTTCGGCACCGCGTACGCCGGCAGCCGCTCGGCGTGGACCGCGCCCGAACTGCTCCAGACCGCCGTCACACTCCAGCTCCCGACCGCCTGACCAGCCCGCTCCGGGGGGAACACACACCATGCCGAGCAGTGGCCGTCACGTCACCATGCTCACCGAAGGCACCTACCCGCACGTCCACGGCGGCGTCAGCACCTGGTGCGACCAGCTCGTCCGCGGCATGCCCGAGGTCACCTTCGAGATCCTCGCCCTCACCGGCAGCGGCCGCGAACCCGTCACCTGGGAACTGCCGCCCAACGTCACCCGGCACACCGCGTTCCCCCTCTGGGGCCACCCGCGGGGACCGGCCGCGCCCACCCGGGCCCGGCGGCCCCCGCGCGGGCGCGCGGGCCGCCGCTTCCTCGCCGCCTACGAGCGCTTCCTGCTCGCCCTGCTCGACCCGGAGGCCGGCCACGACCTCGCCGGCCCCCTGTACGAGCTCGCCGCCCTGGCCCGCGAGGGCCGGCTCACCCCGGCCCTCCGCTCCGAGGCCGCCCTGCGCTCCCTCATGTGGATCTGGACCATGCCGCACCTGCCGACGCGTGCGGCCGGGCCCACCGTCCACGACGCCCTCACCGCCACCGACCTGCTGGAACACGCCCTGCGTCCGCTCGGCGCCCGGATAGCCGACGGCAGCGTGGCGCACGCCGTCTCCAGCGGCCTCGCCACCCTGCCCGCGCTCGCCGCGCAACACTTCGAAGGGGTCCCCTTCCTGCTCACCGAACACGGCATCTACCTCCGCGAGCGCTACCTCGGCTACCGCACCGAGGCCCAGAGCTGGCCCGTGAAGGCCCTCATGCTCGGCTTCTACCGCGAGCTCAACTCCCTCGGCTACCGCCAGGCCGACCTCATCACCCCCTGCAACCAGTACAACCGCCGCTGGGAGGAGCGCGGCGGCGCCCCCGCCGACCGCATCCGCACCGTCTACAACGGCGTCGACCCCGCCCTCTTCCCCGAGGCCGGCCCCGAACCCGAGGTCCCCACGCTCAGCTGGTGCGGCCGGGTGGACCCGATCAAGGACCTGGAGACCCTCGTCCGGGCGTACGCGATCTGCCGCGCCGAACTCCCCGAGCTGAGGCTCCGCCTCTTCGGCCCGGTCCCCGCCGGCAACGAGGACTACCGCACCCTCCTGGAGAAGCTCGCCGCCGAACTCGGCGTCGCCGACGGCGTCTCCTTCGAGGGCCGCGTCTCCGACGTGCCCTCCGCCTACGCGGCCGGCAGCGTGGTGATGCTCTCCTCCATCAGCGAGGGCTTCCCCTTCTCCCTCATCGAGGCCATGTCCTGCGGCCGGGCCACCGTGTCGACCGACGTCGGAGGGGTGCGGGAGGCGGTCGGCGACGCCGGCGTGGTCGTCCCGCCCCGCGAACCCGCCGTCATGGCCGCCGCGGCCTCCGCGCTGCTGCGCGACGGCGCCCGCCGCGCCGAGCTGGGCCGGCGGGCCCGACAGCGGGTGATCGACGAGTTCACCCTGCACCGCTCGGTCGACGGCTTCCGCCGCATCTACCGCGAACTCGCCGATCCGGCGGCCCCCGCGGTCCCGCCCCTGCGCGTCAGCATCCCGTCCCCGCGCCGAGGCGCACCCCGAGTCCCCGAAGGCACCCCGGCATGAGCGGCTCCCTCTGGCTGAAACCCCCCACCACCCACCCACCCCTCCCGACCCCGCCCCGCCCGCGCCACCGGCCGACCCCCGCCCCGGCCCCGGCCGGTCCGGCACCAGGAACCGGCACCCCGCCCGTCGGAACCGGCACCGGGTCCGCCCCGGGGACCGCCGCGCCCGCCCTGGCGGCCGACCCCCTCGACGACCTCGCCGACCGGCTCGACGCGTTCGTGGCCGCCGCCGTGCACCCGGACGAGATAGCCGCCCTGCTCGAATCGGACGGCCTGACCGACGACCACATCCGCCTCACCTACGGGCGAAACGATTCCTTCGCGCTCGCCGAGGAGCTGTACGCGCGCGTGGCCCGCCGCCACCCCGGGCCGCCCGCGAAGGACCGGAACGGGCCGGGCCCCGCTGAAGGCCTCGGCGGCTGTCTCCTGCGCGGCCTCGTCTTCGCGCTGCCCGCCCTCGCCTACGTCCTCGCGGGCCCGCTGCTCGCCGGACAGCAGGGGCGGTACGGCCTGCCCGCCGGCACCGTGCCGCTGCTCGCCGGGGCCGTCACCGGCTGGGTCTGGAACCAGGCCCTCTCCCACCGCGCCCACACCTGGCTCGGCCTCGGCGACCGGCCCGCCGCCGCCCGCGCCCTGCTCACCGGCGCCCCGGCCGGCGCGCTCGCCGGCACCGCCGTCGCCCTCGCCACCGCCCACGACGGCGAACTCCCCGCCGCCCTCTTCGCCGCGGGCCAGTCCCTCTACCTCGGCGCCGCCACCGTGCTCCTCGTCCTCGGCCGCGAACGGGCCCTGCTCGCCGCCCTGCTGCCGCTCCTCGGCGCCCTCCCCGCCCTCCGCTGGGACCTGCCCGACCCGCTGCGCGTCGCCCTGCCGACCCTCTCGCTCACCGCCGCCTGCCTGGTCGCCGCCCGCGCGCTGCGCCCCGGCACCGCGCGCGGCGCCGCGGGGTGGGGCGGACCGCCGCTCGCTGCCTCCGTCCCGTACGGCCTCTTCGGCCTCGGCAGCGGCGTCCTGGTGCTGTACGCCGGACTCGGCGACGCCCTCGCCACCGGCAGCGGCGCGGTCATCGCGCTCACCCTCTCCATGGGGCCCGCCGAATGGCTGCTGCACCGCTTCCGGGGCGGCAGCCTCGCCCGGCTGCGCACCCTCACCTCCGCCCGCGCGTTCCGCCGCGCCGTCACCGGCACCCTGGTCCGCTGCCTCGGCGGCTACCTGGCCGTGCTGCTCGGTCTCCTCCTCGCCGCCACCCTGCTCTGGCCGGACGCCCCCCGGCCGACGGGGGAGCGGCTGCTCACCCTGCTGCTCCTCGGTACCGTGCTCTGGCTGGGGCTGCTCCTCCAGGCGTTCGGCGCCGTCCTCGGCGCGGCGGCCGTCTGCCTGTCGGCCGCCGCCGCGCAGACCCTGGAACCGGCGGCGGGAACGCTCGCCGCCGGGGCGGCGGCCGCCGTGCTGGCGGTCCTCACCCGTGCTCTGCTGGTACGACCGACCGCCCACCGCCTCTAGAAGGGCACCGCCCGTGAAACGTTCCCTCCTGGTGCCCTTCTACGAGCACCCCGCCGACCGCCCCGACGACTGGGCGGCGCTGGTCGCCGCCGCGCCGACGCTCCACGGCGTCGTCCTCAACCCCGCGGACGGCGCGGGCGAGGCCCCCGATCCGGCCTTCGCGGAGGTCGCCGGGCGGCTGCGCGCCGCCGGGGTGCGGATCCTCGGGTACGCGGACACCGCCTACGGCCGCCGTCCGCACGCCGAGGTCGTCGGCGACCTGCTCCGCCACCGCGACTGGTACGGCGCCGACGGGGCCTTCCTCGACCAGGTCGCGACCGCGCCCGACGCCCTCCCGCACTACCGCCGCCTCGCCGTCGCCGCACGGGCCGCCGGCGCGGCGACCCTCGTCCTCAACCACGGCACCCACCCCGACGAGGGGTACGCCGACCTCGCCGACCTGCTGGTCACCTTCGAAGGCCCCTGGGACACCTACCGCGCCCTCGACCTGCCGGCCGCCCCGCACCACTGCCACCTCGTCTACGCGGCCCCGCCCGGCTTCCGCCCCGCGACCGGGATCCACTGCGCGGTGCCGGGCACGGGCGCCCACCCCTGGGGGACCCTGCCGCACGGGATCCCGGAGCCCGCCCGATGAGGCGCCTCCTGCCGCTCCTCGCGGTCCTCCTGCTCCTGGCCACGGCCTGCACCACCGGCCCCGCCCCCGATCCCAAGCCGGAGGAGGGGGAACGCTGGCGCCCGAGGGCCGGGCTCGCCTGGCAGTGGCAGCTCAGCGGCCGCCTGGACCCGACCGTCGACGTCCCCGTCTACGACATCGACGGCTTCGACCACCCGGCGGCGACCGTCGCCGACCTGCACCGCCGGGGCCGGAAGGTGATCTGCTACCTCTCCACCGGGGCCTGGGAGGACTTCCGCCCCGACGCCGACCGCTTCCCCGCGTCGGTCCTCGGCAGGAGCAACGGCTGGGCCGGCGAACGCTGGCTCGACATCCGGCGCACCGACGTCCTCGCACCCCTCATGGCGGAACGCATCGACATGTGCCGCGCCAAGGGCTTCGACGCCGTCGAACCCGACAACATGGACGGCTACCGCAACCGCACCGGCTTCCCCCTCACCGCCGCCGACCAGCTCGCCTACAACCGCCTCATCGCCCGCCTCGCCCACGGACGAGGCCTGGCCGTCGGCCTCAAGAACGACCTCGACCAGATCCCCGAGCTCCTCCCCGACTTCGACTTCGCGGTCAACGAGCAGTGCGCCCAGTACGACGAGTGCGACCTCCTGGCCCCCTTCGTCGCCGCGGACAAACCCGTCTTCCACGCCGAGTACGAACTGACCCCCGCCCAGTTCTGCCCCCGCTCCCGCGAACTGGGCCTCAGCTCGCTCCGCAAGCGCTACGAACTCGACGCCTGGCGCCGGGCCTGCTGAGGCTCGGCGGCCGGGAGGCAGGGGGGCTACGAGAGTTGGAAGCAGGTGACCCAGCCCTTGCCGCGGTCCCGCCATTCCGACGGGGTAGACCAGGCGCGCCAGTTCCCCGGTGACTTCACGTCGGCACAGGCCCGCTCGGCGCGGTCGAGGGCGGCGTCCGGTCCCGGGTAGGCGCCGTCCAGATCGTGCCGCCCGGTGATCCTGGCGTCGTGGCGGCCCTCGCAGGGCACCCGGGCCACCAGGCTGCGGTGGCGCATCCCCGTGTCGAGGTCCACACAGCTACCGGCCGCGGCCTCGTACAGCGGGACGACCGAGCGGGCGGCGTCCAGGACCCGCCCGTCCGGGGCGGTGCCGACGGCGGGCGCGGGCGGGCCGAAGTCGCTCAGGGTCAGCTCGACCCGGAGCCCGGTCACCTCCGCGAGCGCGCTCTCCTCGCTGGAAGGCAGCGCGGCGGCGAGGTCGGCCCCGGCCCGTACGATCCGGCCCTCGCCGTCGACCTCGACGCTCACCGGGACGGGCGCGCCGGGGGAGCCGGCGAAGAGCGGAATCGGCGCCAGCTCCTGGACCAGGTCGCCGGGGAAGAGCGCGAGCGCGTGGGCGAGCGGGAAGTCCGCCCGGTAGGTCCGGCCGCCGCCCGGGACGGTCCCGCCCCCGGCCTTCGGGCGCACGCCGCTCAGCACCTCCAGGAGCGTGCCGCCCACGGCGCTCTCGGTGCCGCGCAGGTGGCTGACGGAGTCGACGCCCCACAACGGCTCGATGTCGCCCTCGTACCGCAGCCAGTACCCGGCGGAGCCGGCCCGGTAGTGGATGGCGCGGGTGTCGACGGTGTACCGCCCCCGTGCCGCGCCGGTCTCCAGCGCGACCAGGTCGCCGAGGATCGTGTCCCGGGCGGTCGCCGGGAAGCCGGGGTCGATCCGCCAGTCGCTCGACGCCTCGCCGCGCGCGCCGGCGAAGTCCACCCGGCCGGTGACGGTCTGCACGGCCGTGGTCCGTCCGGCGGTGAAGGTGACGGTCTGCCGGAGGGCGGCGCCGCCGGTCTCCTGGGTGTGCCGGAGGGCGAGGAAGACCTGGCGGGCGGGCGGCGCGGAGAAGACGGGGTGGGCGGCGGGCGCCGCCTCGGTGTCCCCGCCGGAGCCGGTGCAGGCGCCCAGGAGCAGGGTGGCGACGGCGGCGAGCGCGGCGGAACGGGCGGCGGAGAGGCGTCTGTTCATGTCCTGATGACCCGGCGGAGGGGGAGATGGTTGCCCGCCGGGAGATCACGAAGAGGTCACCCGCGGTCAGCCCAGCGTCAGCGCGACCAGGGTCGCCGTCGCCGCGGTCTCCTCCACGGCGCCGAAGACGTCGCCGGTGACGCCGCCGAAGCGGCGGACGCAGCGGCGGAGGAGGAAGGCGGCGGCGGCCAGGCCGGCGCCGGTGGCGAGGACGGCGTGGACGGCGTCGTACGAGGAGAGGAGGAGGCCGGAGGCGGCGGCGAGGAGGAGGACGGCGGCGGTGCAGAGGGTCGCGGAGCGGACCGGGACGGTGGCGGCGACGACCGCGCCGAGGCCCTCGGGCCGGGCGGCCGGGACGCCGTGCCGGGAGGCGTGGGTGAGGGCGAGCCGGGCGACCGTGGCCGCCAGGACGGCGGCGACCGCCCCGTGCGCCCAGCCCTCCCCGTACAGCTCGTACAGGGCCGCGACCTGCGCGAGCAGGACGAGGACGAGGGCGATGACGCCGAACGGGCCGATGTCGGACTGCTTCATGATGCGCAGCGCGTCCTCGGCCGGCTTGGCGCTGCCGAGGCCGTCGGCGGTGTCGGCGAGGCCGTCGAGGTGCAGGCCCCGGGTGAGGACGGCGGGGACGGCGACGGTGACGACGGCGGCGAGGAGGGGGCCGGCGCCGAGGGGGAGGAGGACGCCGCCGGTCGCCGCGGCGACCAGGCCGACCGCGAGCCCGGCGAGCGGGGCGCAGAGCATGCCGGCGCGCGCCGCGTCCCGGTCCCAGCGGGTGATGCGGGCGGGGAACACGGTGAGGGTGCCGAAGGCGAAACGCAGGCCGTCCATCCGGGCAGGGTAATCGCCGGACCAGGACGGTAGATTGCGCCTATCGGACAAGAGGTGCATCTCGGAACGGGGTGGCATGGGTCACTGGTTCTCCCGCAACATCCTGGAGCCGGGGAAGCTGCCGATGCTCCTCGCGCTGACCTCGTTCGTCCTGACCTTCCTGGTCACCCGCACGGTCACCCGGCTGATCCGGGCCGGAAAGGGACCGTTCCGGAACGTCTCCACCGGCGGGCTCCACATCCATCACGTCGTGCCCGGCGTGGTCCTCACCGTGCTCGGCGGCTTCGGCGCGGTCGGCAGCGGCCGGCACGGTTTCGGCGCCGCCGCCTTCGCCGTCGTCTTCGGGATCGGCGCCGGGCTCGTCCTCGACGAGTTCGCGCTCATCCTCCACCTCGACGACGTGTACTGGTCGGAGGAGGGCCGGCAGAGCGTGGAGGTCGTGGTGCTGACCGCCGCCCTCGTGCTGCTGCCGCTCAGCGGCTTCTCCCCGCTCGGCGTCGACGACGTCACCGACGAGGAGCGCCAGGACCGGGTGGGCTTCCTCCTCACCCTGGCCCTGAACTTCCTGTTCATCCTGGTCGCCCTCGTCAAGGGCAAGCTGCGGATGGCGCTCCTCGGGGTCTTCGTGCCGTTCGTGGCGATCGTCGGCGCCGTCCGCCTCGCCCGCCCCGGCTCCTGGTGGTGGCGGCACCTCTACCGCCGCCGCCACCGGGCACGCGCGCGCGGCACGGTCCGCGCCTACCGGCACGACAAGCGCTGGACCCGGGTGCGGCGAAGGGTTCAGGACCTGATCGGCGGCTTCCAGGAACGCGTCCCGGGCCGCGGCCCCGGCGCGTCCTGACCCCGCTCCCGCCAGGCCTCGAACGCCATCAGGACGAGCACCCCGGCGATCGCCGCCAGATGCTCCTTGCCGGCCAGGTTCGGCTTGACGACCACCTCGACCACCATCGCCGCCACCACCGCCGCGCCCGTCCAGTACGCCCGCTTCCGCCGGCACACGTAGACGGCGAGGCCGACCACCGCCGCCGACGGCCCGGTGTCCACCACCTGCGCGTCGGTCACCGGCAGCCCGAGGAGGGTGCCGGGGCCCAGGGCGATGCCCACGCGCGCGTACAGGGTCCCGCAGAGCGTCGCCAGGTACGCGACCCCCAGCGTCCGCCACCGCCCGAGGCACAGCTCCGCGATCCCGAAGACCAGCAGGACCTGCGCGAGCGCGCCCCAGACCGGCAGGTCGAGCGCGGGGACGAACAGCGAGAGCGGCGTCCGCAGCAGGGCGAGCCACAGCGGGTCCTCGGCCCGTACGGCCCCGATCGCCTGGACCGGCCCGTACCCCCATTCCTGGTTCTGGACGAACTGGAAGAGCGCGGTGAGGCAGACCGCCGCGAGCGTCAGCGGCACCGCCTTCCAGCGCCGGGCCGCGAGCTCCCCCCGCACGGTCGCGGCCAGCGGCCCCCACTCGCGCCGGGCGAAGCGGCGCACCGGCGAGCTCACCGCCCGCCCGCCAGGTGTTTGCGGTGCAGCCTCCCCCAAGGACTTCGTCCAGGGGGTGCCCCCAGGAGCCAGGGGGCCTCCAGGAAGCCCTCGGCCCGGCCGGCGGCCAGGCCGATGCGCGGCAGGTCGGCGCTCTTCTCGAAGAGCATGAAACGCGGCTCCCAGATCGGTCGGTACTTGGCGTTGGCCCGGTACAGCGACTCGATCTGCCACCAGCGGGAGAAGAAGCTGAGCAGGGAGCGCCACAGCCTCAGCACCGGTCCGGCGCCGAGCTTCGAGCCGCGTTCGAAGACGGAGCGGAACATCGCGAAGTTCAGTGAGACCTGAGTGATCCCGATCTCCTTCGCGCGCTGGAGGAGCTCGATCACCATGAACTCCATCAGCCCGTTCCCGGAGTCCCGGTCACGCCGCATCAGGTCGAGCGAAAGTCCCTTCGGCCCCCACGGCACGAAGGAGAGGAGCGCCCGCAGCTCGCCCGCGCCGTCGGTGCACTCCAGCATCACGCACCGCCCGTCGCGCGGGTCCCCGAGCCGGCCGAGCGCCATCGAGAAGCCGCGCTCGGTGGCCCCGTCCCGCCAGTCGTCGGCCTTGCGCAGCAGCTCCGCCATCTCCTCGGCGGGAATGGCCTCGTGGCGCCGGATCCGCACCTCGTACCCGGCCCGCTCGACCCGGTTGTAGGCCTGACGCACGGTCCGCATCGCCCGCCCGTCCAGGGTGAACTCGTCGGTCTCCACGATCGCCTCGTCACCCAGCTCCAGGGCGTCCAGGCCGTGCCGGGCGTAGATCACCCCGGCCTCCTCGCTCGCGCCCATCACCGCCGGGATCCAGCCGTGCTCCCGCGCCTCGGCGAGCCACGGCTCGATCGCCCCCGGCCACGCCTCCGGGTCGCCGATCGGGTCGCCGGAGGCGAGCGACACCCCGCCCACCACCCGGTAGGCGACGGCGGCCTTCTCGCTCGGCGACCAGACGACGCTCTTCTCGCGGCGCAGCGCGAAGTAGCCGAGCGAGTCCCGCTCCCCGTGCTTGTCGAGCAGCGCCCGCAGCCGCTCCTCGTCCTCCTCGGTGAGCGGGTCGACCGCGCGGCGGGAGCGGAAGGCGGCGAAGAGCACGGCGAAGAGCAGCAGCGTGGACATCACGTTGACGACCACGTCGACCCAGCCGGGGGTGGCGATGGCGGGGAAGCGGGAGTCGTCCGCGGCCAGCGTGATCAGCCGCATCACGCCGTACCGCCAGCGCTCCAGGAAGGTGGAGGGGCCGGTGGCCGTGTTGGTGGCGGTCACCAGGAGAGCGGCGAGCAGCGAGGTGACGAGCAGGCCGCCGACGGCGACGACCGCCGCGAGCAGCGGGTTGGACCGGTCGCCCTTCGCGTAGAACTCCTTGCGGCCGAGCAGCAGCGCGAGGAAGAAGGCCGCGCTCAGGGCCAGCGAGATCCAGTTCTGCGCGTGCCCGCGGACCTCCGGGAAGACCATCACCACCGCGAAGAGCAGCAGGAACAGCCCGCTGAGCACCGTGTTGAGGATCCAGGCGGCCCGCTTGCGGCGGCGCATGGTGATCGCCAGGAAGAGCGTGAAGACGCCGGAGGCGAAGCCCGCCGTCAGCATGTACGGCGTGAAGTAGTCGTCCTCGTTGTGCCGCCGCAGGTCCTGTCCGAAGGAGACCCAGACGGCACTCAGGAGGTTGACGAACGTGACGACGCGGAGGTACCAGACGGCGAACGCGGCACTGCGCCGCGAGCGGTCGGTGCCCCGGGGCGTTCCTTCGGCGGACAAACGGACCTCTCCCATGAAAAGCGATCATATGGGGCACCGCTTGCCGTGCGGCGACGCCGGAGGCGGCCGCCCGCGCGTCGCGGACGGCCGCCCCCCGGCCTCACCGATTCCGGTGTGCGCCCCCGTCAGACCGCCCCGGCGGGCGCGGCCGCGCCCGCGGCGGTCGGCTCCGGGCGCTCGGGCAGCTCGGCGGCGAGCGCCGCCGCGGCCCGGACGAGGGGAAGCGCGAGCAGTGCCCCGGTTCCCTCACCCACCAGGACGCCCTGATCGAGCAGGGGGTTGAGCGCCATCCGATCCAGCGCCTTCGCCTGCGCCGGCTCCCCGGACACCTGGCCCGCCAGCCACCAGTCCGGCGCCCGGAACGCCGCCCGCTGCGCCACCAGCGCGCAGGCCGCGCCCACCACGCCGTCCAGGATCACCGGCATCCGCCGCACCGCCGCCTGCAGCAGGAAGCCGGTCGCCGCCGCCAGGTCCGCCCCGCCGACCGCGCCGAGCAGCGCCAGCTGGTCGCCGAGCACCGGCCGGGCCCGCCGCAGCGCGTCCCGGATCGCCGCGCACTTGCGCATCCACGCCAGGTCGTCGATCCCCGTGCCGCCGCGCCCCGTCACCACCGAGGCGTCCGTGCCGCACAGCGCCGCGATCAGCGTCGACGCCGGGGTCGTACCGCCCACGCTCAGGTCGCCGAGCACCACGAGATCGGTGCCCGAGTCGGCCTCCTCGTCGGCGATCGCCATCCCGAGCCGCACCGCGGCCTCGGTCTCCTCCGGCGTCAGCGCGTCCTCGACGTCGATCCGGCCGCTGCCGCGCCGCACCCGGTGCCGGGTCACCGACTCCGGCAGCAGCTCCGGGTCGCAGTCCAGGCCGGCGTCCACGACCCGCACCGGCACGTCCATCGAGCGGGCGAGGACCGCGAGCGGGCTCTCCCCGTCGAGCAGCTCCCGGACCAGGACGTGCGCGGTCCCGGCCGGGCGCCCCGACACCTCCTGGACGGCGATGCCGTGGTCGCCGGCGAAGACGACCACCTTCGGCTGCGCGATCGCCCGCACCCGCACCGCCGACTGGGCGGCCGACAGCCACTCGCCCAGCTCGTCGAGACGGCCGAGCGCGCCCGCGCGGACCGCGAGCCGCTCCCGGCGCTCCTCGGCGTCGCGCCGGATCCCGCCGTCGGGGCGCTCGATCAGATCGGAGAAGTCGTCGAGATTGAGGGGGTGCAGGGGTTCCATCGGGGTTCCGCCTTGTGACATCAGCGAGGTTCGGCACGGGCTGGTCGCCTCGGGCACCCTCGGGCACCGTCGGGGATCGTCGAGGATCAGCACCCTACCCGCGCAGCACCAGCGCCTGACCGGCGACCACGAGGACCACCTGCTCGCACTCGTCGCCGAAGGCCGCGTTGAGCCGCCCCAGCTCGTCCCGGAAGCGCCGCCCGGCCGCCGTCGCCGGCACCACGCCCGAACCGACCTCGTTCGTCACCGCCACCACCGTCCTGCGGGTCGCCCGTACCGCCGCCACCAGCTCCGCCGTCCGCTCCCGCAGCGCCGCCCGCCCGCCGTCCGCCCAGACGGCGTCGTCCCAGGCGCCCACCCGGTCCATGGCATCCGTCAGCCACAGCGACAGGCAGTCGATCAGCAGCGCGGGGCCCTCCTCCGCGAGCAGCGGCACCAGATCGGTGGTCTCGGCCGTACGCCACGAGCCCGGCCGCCGCTCCCGGTGCAGGCCCACCCGCTCCGCCCACTCCGGGTCGCCCTCGCGGGTCCCGCCGGTCGCCACGTACAGCACGTCGGGGAAGGTCTCCAGGCGCCGCTCGGCCTCCACCGACTTCCCCGACCGCGCGCCGCCCGTCACCAGCGTCCGGCGCGGCACCTCCGGCAGCTCGTGGTACTCGCCCAGGTACAGCACCGTCCCGTCCGGCACCGCCCGCGCCCCGGCCGCCGCGAGCCGCCGGTCCAGCTCGCCGCCCGTCGGCGCGTCGTGGTCCAGATGGACGGCGATCACCTCCGTGCCGGGCCCCACCGCGCCGCTCGCCCGCAGCCGGGCCAGGGCGTCGGGGCGGCCCGTCACGTCCGCCGCCACCAGGTCGTACGGCTCCTGGTGGTGATCCGCGAGACCGGCCGGCGCCGCGCCGCGCGGCAGGTAGAGCAGCCGCTCGCCCTCGGGCGACACCACCTCGTAGCCGGTCCCCGGGGAGTCCATCGGCACCGCCCGCACCCGGTGCCCGCTGATCAGCGTCAGCTCCCGTCCGTCGGGCACCCGCCCGGCCGTCGGCAGCCCGGCCGGCAGCTCCACCGGCGGACCGTCGTGCGGATACGTCAGGAGCACCTGCCGCACCCCCACCAGCGAACGCCCCGCGCGGGCCGCGGCGAGCGCCGCCCCCGGGGTCAGGTCGAGCAGCAGCGCCCCGTCCACGAGCAGCGCGGTCGCGGCACGCGCGCGTGCGCCGCGGGAGGACGCGCACACCGCGCAGGGGCAGTCGGGGCGGGGCAGTCCGAGCGGGGAGCCGGTGCCGAGCAGAGTCAGTTCCACGCTCTGATCCTCCCGCGCCCCCGCGCGCGGTGCTCGCCCGGCTACGCTGCGGG
Source organism: Streptomyces sp. NPDC007945 (assembly GCF_042958885.1). Classification (NCBI taxonomy): domain Bacteria; kingdom Bacillati; phylum Actinomycetota; class Actinomycetes; order Kitasatosporales; family Streptomycetaceae; genus Streptomyces; species Streptomyces sp. NPDC007945. Next base: position 378,863 of record NZ_JBIBJV010000001.1, on the reverse strand, counting down.
CAGGAAACCGATCATCCGGTGAGCCCCAGGAGGCGGACATGGCATGGACGTGGCGGTTCGAGAAGTCCGACGGCACGGAGGTCACCCCGGTGGTGACCCCGGAGGACTTCACCACGCAGGGCGACGCCGAGAGCTGGCTGGGCGAGCACTGGCGCGACCTCCTCGCCGGCGGCGCCGACCAGGCGACCCTCTCCGAGGACACCGTCAAGATCTACGGCCCGATGCCCCTGGACGCGGGGGAGTAGGAGCGTCGCGCCCGCGCGGCCCGCGGGGCCGGAGGCCGCTCACATCTCGCCGAGCGTGACCTCCGCCTTGCGGGTCGCCGTGCCCCGCACGTACGTGACCGTCACGTCGTCGCCGGGGCTGCGGCCCGCCAGCGACTCCGCGAGCGAGGTGATCGTCGTGATGTCGTCGTCGGCGATCCGGGTGATCACGTCCCCCGCCCGCAGCCCCGCGTCCGCCGCCGCCCCGCCGGCCTCCGCCTCCACGACGGCCACGCCCGCCGGCTCGTAGTCGTCGTCCAGGACGGTGCGGCCGGTGATGTCGAGGGCGGCCCGGCCCGAGTCGGTGACCCTTCCGTCCTCGATGATCTGGTCGGCGACCGTCCGCACCATCGACGCGGGGATCGCGAAGCCGATCCCGGGCGCCGAACCGCCGCCCATCCGCGGGTCGCTCGCCGCCAGCGTCGGGATGCCGACGACCCGGCCGTCCAGGTCGACCAGCGCGCCCCCGCTGTTGCCCGGGTTGATCGCCGCCGAGGTCTGCACCATGTTCCCGATGGTCGCCCCCGTGCCGCCGCCGGTCCGGCCCTCGCTGACCGTGCGGCCGGTCGCCGAGACGATGCCCTGGGTGACGCTGCCGGAAAGCCCCAGCGGGGAGCCCATCGCCAGCACGATCTGCCCCATCGCCACGTCCGCCGAGTCGCCGAACTCGGCCGGCTTGAGCCCGTCGGGCACCGACTCCAGGCGGATCACCGCGAGGTCCTGCTCCGGATAGGCCGCGACCAGCCGGGCCGCCACCGGATGCCCGCCAGTGGCGGCGGTGACCTGGAAGGACGTCTCGTCGCCGACCACGTGGGCGTTGGTGACGATGTGCCCCTTGTCGTCGTAGACGACGCCGGAGCCGAGGCCCTCCGAGGCGTCGATCTGCACCACGGACGGCAGGACGTCCTTGATGACGGCCTGGTAGTCGTCCTGGAGGTCGTTCGCGGCCGCCGGTGCCGCCTGCGCGGTGATCCGCTCGGCCGCGTCGGCCGCGCCGGAACCGGAGCCGGACGAGCACCCGGCGGTCAGCGCGCAGGCGCAGACCCCCGCGGCGAGGGACAGGACGAGGCGTCGGTCACGGGAGCGGGCACGCGCGCGGGAGGCATCCATGTCCGGAGTATCCGTTCCACCCCCTTCGTCCGTCCCGATGGGTGCCGCCGATCAGGCGTACGCCCCGGCCGACCGGGCAGGGACAGGGGCAGGGAGAAGGCGATACGGAAAAGGGCCGGTGCGCCGCGTCGGCGCATCGGCCCCTCCGGCCCCGTGGCTCAGCCCCGTACCCCGCACAGGTGCAGCAGCGCCGCCACCCGCCGGTACGGATCCGTCCGGCCTGCCCGTTCCTCGGCGGCGAGCAGCCGCTCCAGCTCCTCGGCCGCCGGCAGACCCACCTCCGCCGGCACGCCGTCGGTGAAGACCCGCACGCCGTACCAGGCGTGCAGCGGCGCCGCGATCCCCGCGAGCGTCGCCGTCAGCGCGTCGAGGCGGTCGGCCCGCACCTTCACGCCGTCGTCGTCCTGGTAGACGTCCGTGTCGAAGCCGGCCAGCGCACCCGCCCAGTCCCCGGCGAGCCCCGGCCGCATGGCGAGGGCGTCCGCGTTCCGTACCACCAGGGAGAGCAGGCCGCCGGGCGCCAGCATCCGGGCCAGGCCCGCGAGCAGCGCGTCCGGCTCGTCCGCGTACATGAGCACGCCGTGGCACAGCACCACGTCGAAGCTTCCAGGGAGGAAGTGGACGCCGGTCTCGCGGCCGTCGCCCTCGATGAGCCGGACCCGCTCCCGGATCCCGGCCGGCTCGGTCGCCAGCGACTCCCGGGCCGCCTTCAGCAGCTCGGGGTCCGACTCCAGGCCCGTGACCGTGTGGCCGGCCCGGGCCAGACGCAGCGCCTGCGTGCCGGCGCCCATGCCCGCGTCGAGGATCCTCAGCCGCTGCCCCACCGGGTAGCGGCCGGTTATCTGCTCGTCGACCTGCCGGGCGACGATCTCCTGCCGGATGGTGTCCCGGAGCCCGCCGTGACCGGCGGGCCAGTGGACGACGGCGGGCAGCACGGGAGCGCCCGTCCCGGTGGGGGAGACGCCGAAGGCGCCGCCGGAGACCGAGCCGTCCGCGCTCAGGGCCGCTCTCCGCGCTTGACCTGCGGCTTCGGCAGCCGCAGACGGCGCATCTGGAGCGTGCGCATCAGGCCGTAGGCGATCGCGCCGCGCTTCGGCTCGTTCGGGAACCGCGCGTTCAGCTGCTTCCGCAGGCGGATCCAGATGCCGATGGAGTCGATGACGATCAGGATGATCACACCGAGCCACAGCAGCAGCGAGATGTTCTGCAGCGCGCGATTGGTGTTGCCGAAGAGCGAGAGCACCAGGATGACCACGGCCATCGGCAGGAAGAACTCGGCGATCACGAACCGCGAGTCGACGAAATCGCGCACGAACTTGCGGACCGGACCCTTGTCACGGGCCGGCAGATAACGCTCGTCACCGCTGTTCAGCGCCTCGCGCTGACGCGTCAGGTCGGCTCGCCGGGCCTCGCGCTGGCGCTTGGCGGCCTCCTTGCGGTCGAGCGGGGCGCTCTGCGCGCGGCGACGCTGGGTCTGGGCCTCACTCCGCTTCGGGGTCGGGCGGCCCTTGGGGGCCTCGGGGTCGCGGGGCTGCTTGGAAAGGTCCGCCGTCACCTTCTCGGTGGGCGCCTTCTCATCCTTCGAACGGCTACGGAACACAAAACCCAAGGGTACGGGGTGGCGGGCACGGAACCCCAGCCCGGGAGGGAACGATCCGCTCACAGCCGGCGTCGTAGCCGGTACGCACACGAGGACGCGGCGGCGCGCCAGGGGTCTCCCCGAGACGCCTCTACTCCTCCCGCCGGAGACGGGAGGTGCCGCAGTCGTCCTTGGGGAGGAGCGCATCCCGCTCCGAACAGTGCGGTAATGGAGACAGGGACCGTACTGTGGATCCTGACGAAGAGCTGGTGCCGAGTCCGTCAGAAGGGGGCGCGCGAAGCCCATGAGCGGTGTCATGAAGCGTATGGGGATGATCTTCCGCGCGAAGGCGAACAAGGCCCTTGACCGGGCCGAGGACCCGCGCGAAACGCTCGACTACTCCTACCAAAAGCAGCTGGAGCTGCTGCAGAAGGTGCGCCGGGGCGTGGCCGACGTCGCCACCTCCCGCAAGCGGCTCGAACTCCAGCTGAACCAGCTGCAGGGCCAGTCCGCCAAGCTGGAGGACCAGGGCCGCAAGGCGCTGGCCCTCGGCCGCGAGGACCTCGCCCGCGAGGCGCTCTCCCGGCGGGCGGCGCTCCAGCAGCAGGTCAGCGACCTCGAAGTGCAGCACCAGACGCTCCAGGGCGAGGAGGAGAAGCTCACCCTCGCCGCGCAGCGCCTCCAGGCCAAGGTCGATGCCTTCCGCACCCGGAAGGAGACCATCAAGGCCACCTACACGGCCGCCCAGGCCCAGACCCGGATCGCCGAGTCCTTCTCCGGCATCTCCGAGGAGATGAGCGACGTCGGCCTCGCCATCCAGCGGGCCGAGGACAAGACCGCCCAGCTCCAGGCCCGGGCCGGCGCCATCGACGAACTGCTCGCCTCCGGCGCCCTCGACGACCAGTCGGGTCTCGCCAAGGACGACATCCAGGCCGAGCTGGACCGCCTCTCCGGCGGCACGGACGTCGAGCTGGAGCTCCAGCGCATGAAGGCCGAACTGGCCGGAGGCCCCTCCGACCGGCAGCAGGCCATCGAGGGTGGCGCCACGGGCACCCCGCAGCAGAACCAGCAGCAGAACCCCCCCCGCTTCGACAAGCAGTAGCCGACGGCAGAGGACGCGTCATGATCGTACGGATCATGGGGGAGGGCCAGCGAGAGCTGGCCGACAGCCACTTCGGCGAGCTGAACAAGCTCGACGACGAGTTGCTGCGCGAGATGCAGTCGGGCGACGAGGAGGGCTTCCGCCGCACCCTGGCGGCCCTCCTCGAAGCCGTCCGCACCCTGGGCACACCCCTGCCCGACGACGCCCTGGACCCCTCGGAACTCATCCTCCCGTCCCCCGAGGCGACCCTGACCGAAGTCCGGGACATGCTCGGCGACGACGGCCTGATCCCGGGCTGACCCCCGACGCGGGCGACCGCCCGCGCCGGGGCCGGAGCGCCCGCGCCACGGCACGGCCCCAGCCGGGCCCCGGCCTCCCCGCCCCGGGACCCGCTCGTTACCACCGGGCAGCGCCGGACCCACCGTGCCCGGACCCGCCCGCTCCACCGGCCGGCCCCAGCCGGGCGCGGCGTCGTAGCCGCCGTTCCCGGGATCCGCTCGTCCCCACCGGACGGCTCCAGCCGGGCGCGCCGCCGGACCCACCGCTGACCCCGGACCCACCAGCCCCCACCGGACGGCACCAGCCGTGCGCGGCGCCGGAGCCGCCGTCCCCCGGGCCCGCCCGCCCCTCCCGGACGGTCCCCTCCGGGCGCGGCGCCGGACCCACCGCTGCACCCGGACTCACCCGCTCCCCACCGGAGGGCTCCAGCCGGGCGCGCCGCCGGAGCCGCCCTCCCCGCCGCCCCCCGGAACCCGCACTGTTCCGCGCGCCGGAACGGGCCGTACCGTTCACCGGTGACCCCCAGCCTGCCCGTACGCCTGTGCACCCGCCTCCGCGAGCATCCCCTGGCCTTCGACGCCGCCCTCGCCGGAGGCGTCCTCGTCGCGATGATCGCCGCCTCCTTCACCGACCCCCACGGCAGCGCCACCGGCCCCACCTTCGGCGACCGGGTCCCCACCCCCCTCGGCGCCGTGATGATGACCGCGGCCGCCGTCGCCCTGGTGCTCCGCCGCCGCAGGCCCTTCGCGGTGCTCGCCTTCACCGCCGCCCTCAGCCTCGTCGAGCTGCTCGACGAGAACCGCCCCGCCCCGGTCACGATCAGCGCGGCCGTCGCGCTCTACACCGTCGCCTCCCGCACCGACCGCCCCACGACCTGGCGCGTCGGCCTCGCCACCATGACCGCGCTCGCCGCCGCCGCCATGGCCTTCGGCCCGACGCCCTGGTACGCCCAGGAGAACCTCGGGGTCTTCGCCTGGACCGGCATGGCCGCCGCGGCCGGCGACGCCGTCCGCAGCCGCCGCGCCTTCGTCGACGCGATCCGGGAGCGCGCCGAACGGGCCGAACGGACCCGCGAGGAGGAGGCCCGCCGCCGCGTCGCAGAGGAGCGCCTCCGCATCGCCCGCGACCTCCACGACGTCGTCGCCCACCACATCGCCCTGGTCAACGTGCAGGCGGGGGTCGCCGCGCACGTCATGGACAAGCGGCCCGACCAGGCCAAGGAGGCCCTCGCCCACGTCCGCGAGGCCAGCCGCTCCGCCCTCGACGAGCTCCGTGTCACCGTCGGCCTGCTCCGCCAGTCCGGCGACCCCGCCGCCCCGACCGAGCCCGCCCCCGGCCTCGCCCTCCTCGACGGGCTCCTCGCCGGCTTCCGCAAGGCCGGCCTGCCGGTCTCGCTGGCCCGCACCGACACCGGCCACCAGCTCCCCTCGGCCGTCGACCTCGCCGCCTACCGGATCGTCCAGGAGGCCCTCACCAACGTCCGCAAGCACGCAGGGCCCGACGCCCGCGCCGAGGTGAGCGTCGTCCTCGTGGGCCCCACCGTCGAGATCACCGTCCTCGACGACGGCGCCCCGCAGCCCGGACCGGCCCCCGAGCCCTCCGGCGGCCACGGGCTCCTCGGCATGCGCGAGCGGGTCACCGCGCTCGGCGGCGTCCTCACCACCGCACCCCGCTACGGCGGCGGCTTCCGCGTGCAGGCGATACTGCCGCTGACGCCCGGGACGGCCCGGGAGCCGGGGGAGGACGACCGATGACCATCCGGGTACTGCTCGCCGACGACCAGGCCCTGCTGCGCAGCGCCTTCCGGGTGCTCGTGGACTCCGAGCCCGACATGGAGGTCGTCGGGGAGGCCGCCGACGGCGCGCAGGCCGCCGCCCTGGCCCGCAGCGAACGGCCCGACGTCGTCCTCATGGACATCCGGATGCCCGGCACCGACGGCCTCGCCGCCACCCGCGCCATCACCTCCGACCCCGAGCTCGCCGACGTCCGCATCGTCATGCTCACCACCTTCGAGATCGACGAGTACGTCGTGGAGTCGCTGCGCGCCGGCGCCTCCGGCTTCCTCGGCAAGGGCGCCGAACCGGAGGAGCTGCTCGGCGCCATCCGGATCGCGCACGCCGGCGAGGCGCTGCTCTCCCCGGCCGCCACCAAAGGCCTGATCGCCACCTTCCTCGCCCAGAGCGCCGCCGCCGACCCGGTCGGCGCCCGGGTGGACGCGGGCCGGCTCGCCGCCCTCACCGCCCGGGAGCGCGAGGTCCTGGTCCTGGTCGGCGGCGGCCTCTCCAACGACGAGATCGCCGAGCGGCTCGACGTCAGCCCGCTCACCGTGAAGACCCACGTCAACCGGGCCATGGCCAAGCTCGGCGCCCGCGACCGCGCCCAGCTGGTGGTGACCGCGTACGAGACGGGACTGGTACGCCCGAGGGGTGAGTGACCCGGCCCGTCGGCGTACTCCATACGCGGTACGCGCCGGCCCGGAAACGGGCCCGGGGGGCGAGGAATCCGTCCCCCGGATGACCGATCCTGAGCGCTGGGGGGCGCTCCTGGCTGCCCGCCGCCTGCCGACGAGTACGCCACGGAAGAGAGACCCCATGTCCTGGCTGTCCAGATTCAGCCTCGCGCAACGGGCCCTGATCGGGCTGATGTCCATCGTCGCCGTCGTCTTCGGACTGATCGCGATACCCCAGCTGAAGCAGCAGCTGTTCCCGTCGATCGAGCTCCCGATGGTCTCGATCATCGCCCCGTACCAGGGCGCCTCTCCCGACGTGGTCGAGAAGCAGATCGTCGAGCCGCTGGAGAACAACCTCAAGGCCGTCGACGGCATCAAGGGCATCACGTCCACCGCCTCCGAGGGCAGCGCCGTCATCATGGCCTCCTTCGACTACGGGGACGAGTCGACCAAGCAGCTCGTCGCCGACGTCCAGCAGGCCGTGAACCGCGCCCGGGCGCTGCTGCCCGACACGGTCGACCCGCAGGTCGTGGCCGGTTCCACCGACGACATCCCGACCGTCGTCCTCGCCGCCACCTCCGAGCAGGACCAGCAGGCCCTCGCCGACCGGCTGGAGCGGACCGTCGTCCCGGCCCTGGAGGACATCGACGGCGTCGGCCAGGTCAGCGTCGACGGCGTGCAGGACCTCCAGGTCTCCGTCACCCCCGACGAGCGCAAGCTCGCCGCGACCGGCCTGACCTCCATGAACCTCGCCGAGGCCCTCCGCAACGGCGGCGGCACCATGCCCGCCGGCTCCTTCTCCGAGGCCGGCGAGAGCCGCACCGTCCAGGTCGGCGGCGGCTACACCTCGCTCCGGCAGATCCAGGACCTGCGGATCAAGCCCGCGAAGGGCAAGGCGGTCCGGCTCGCCGACGTCGCCACCGTGGAGCAGGAGGAGGCCGGCCGGGTCTCGCTGACCCGCACCAACGGCAGGCCCAGCCTCGCCGTCATGGCCACCATGGACAAGGACGGCAGCGCCGTCGCCATCTCCGAGGCCGTCGAGGAGAAGCTCCCCGAGCTGCGGAAGCAGCTCGGCGCGGGCGCCGAGCTGACCGTCGTCTCCGACCAGGGCCCGGCCGTCGCCAAGTCGATCTCGGGCCTCACCACCGAGGGCGCCCTCGGCCTCGTCATGGCCGTCCTGGTGATCCTGGTCTTCCTCGCCTCGATCCGCTCGACGCTGGTCACCGCGGTCTCCATCCCGCTCTCGGTCGTCCTCGCGCTGATCGTGCTGTGGACCCGCGACCTCTCGCTCAACGTGCTGACGCTCGGCGCGCTCACCATCGCCATCGGCCGGGTCGTCGACGACTCGATCGTGGTCCTGGAGAACATCAAGCGCCACCTCGGCTACGGCGAGGACCGCCAGTCCGCGATCATCACCGCCGTGAAGGAGGTGGCCGGCGCGGTCACCTCCTCGACCCTGACCACCGTCGCCGTCTTCCTGCCGATCGGCCTGGTCGGCGGCATGGTCGGCGAGCTGTTCGGCTCCTTCAGCCTCACCGTGACGGCCGCCCTGCTGGCCTCGCTGCTCGTCTCCCTGACGGTCGTGCCGGTGCTCTCGTACTGGTTCCTGCGCGCCCCCAAGGGCACGTCCGAGGACCCGGACGAGGCCCGCAGGCTCGCCGAGGAGAAGGAGGCGAAGAGCCGCCTCCAGCGCGCGTACGTGCCGGTCCTCCGCTTCGCCACCCGCCGCCGCCTCACCAGCGTGGCCATCGCCCTCGTCGTCCTGGTCGTCACCTTCGGCATGGCGCCGCTGCTCAAGACCAACTTCTTCGACCAGGGCGACCAGCCGGTCCTGACGGTCAAGCAGAAGCTGGAGCCGGGGACCTCCCTGGACGCCTCCGACGAGGCCGCGAAGAAGATCGAGAAGGTCCTCGCGGACACCGAGGGCGTCAAGGACTACCAGGTCACCGTCGGCTCCTCCGGCTTCATGGCGGCCTTCGGCGGCGGCACCGGCGCCAACCAGGCGTCCTTCCAGGTGACCCTGGAGGAGTCCGCCTCGTACGAGAAGACCCGTGACGCCATCGAGTCGGCCCTCGGGAAGCTCGACGGCGTCGGCGACACCTCGATCTCGGCGGGCGACGGCTTCGCCGCCCAGGACCTCAGCGTCGTCGTGAAGGCGGGCGACCGGGAGCTGCTCCAGAAGGCCTCCGAGCAGGTCCGGAAGGCGGTCGCCGAGCTGGAGGACGTCACCGACGTCCAGAGCGACCTCTCCCAGTCGGTGCCGAGGATCTCGGTGCGGGCCAACGAGAAGGCGGCGGACGCCGGCTTCGACGACACCACCCTCGGCATGATCGTCGCCCAGGCCGTCCGCGGCACCCCCGCCGCCAAGGCCACCCTCGACGACACCGAGCGGGACGTCCTCATCACCTCGGCCGCCCCGGTCACCACCCTCGACCAGCTGAAGGCGCTGCCCCTCGGCCCGGTGCGGCTCGGTGACATCGCCACGGTCGAGCTCGTGCCCGGCCCGGTCTCCATGACCCGGATCGACGGCGCCCGCGCGGCGACCATCACGGCCAAGCCGACCACGGACAACACCGGCGCCGTCGGCACCGCCCTCCAGTCGAAGATCAGCGCGCTCGACCTGCCGGAGGGCGCCTCGGCCTCCGTCGGTGGCGTCTCCGAGGACCAGAACGAGGCCTTCCTCAACCTGTTCCTGGCGATGCTCGCGGCCGTCGCGATCGTCTTCATGCTGCTCGTCGCGACCTTCCGGTCGCTGATCCAGCCGTTGATCCTGCTGGTGTCCATCCCGTTCGCCGCCACCGGCGCCATCGGCCTGCTGGTCGCCACCGGCACCGCGATGGGCGTCCCGGCGATGATCGGCATGCTGATGCTCATCGGCATCGTCGTCACCAACGCGATCGTCCTGATCGACCTGATCAACCAGTACCGGGCCCAGGGGTACGGCGTCGTCGAGGCGGTCGTCGAGGGCGGCCGGCACCGGCTCCGGCCGATCCTGATGACCGCTCTGGCGACGATCTTCGCCCTGCTGCCGATGGCCCTGGGCATCACCGGCGAGGGCGGCTTCATCGCCCAGCCGCTCGCCGTGGTCGTCATCGGCGGCCTGATCAGCTCGACCCTGCTGACCCTCCTCCTCGTCCCGACGCTGTACGCGATGGTCGAGCTCCGCAAGGAGCGCCGCGCGAAGAAGAAGGCGGCGAAGAAGGGGGCGAAGAAGACCGCGAAGAAGGGCGACGGCACGGAGGTCCCGCAGCAGCCGGAGGTCTCCCCGTTCGACGCCACGCTGCTCGACGCGCTCGACTAGACCGGTACGACGGACGGAAGGGGCGCCCCGCGGACTCGCGGGGCGCCCCTTCCGCCGTACCCGGCCGGGGAATCGTTACGGCAGGGCCAGCATCCGCTCCAGTGCCAGCTTCGCGAACGACTCCGTCTCCCGGTCGACCTCGATCCGGTTGACGAGGTTGCCCTCGGCCAGCGACTCCAGCGTCCACACCAGGTGCGGCAGGTCGATCCGGTTCATGGTCGAGCAGAAGCAGACCGTCTTGTCGAGGAAGACGATCTCCTTGCCCTGGTCGGCGTAGCGGTTCGCCAGGCGGCGGACCAGGTTCAGCTCGGTGCCGATGGCCCACTTCGAGCCGGCCGGGGCCGCCTCCAGGGTGTTGATGATGTACTCGGTCGAGCCCACGTAGTCCGCGGCGGCCACGACCTCGTGCTTGCACTCCGGGTGGACCAGCACGTTCACGCCGGGGATCCGGGCGCGGACGTCCTCGACCGACTCCAGGGAGAAGCGGCCGTGCACCGAGCAGTGGCCCCGCCACAGGATCATCTTGGCGGCGCGCAGCTCCTCGGCGGTGAGCCCGCCGTTCGGCTTGTGCGGGTTGTAGACCACGCAGTCGTCCAGGGACATGCCCAGGTCGCGGACGGCGGTGTTGCGGCCCAGGTGCTGGTCCGGCAGGAAGAGCACCTTCTCGCCCTGCTCGAAGGCCCAGTTCAGCGCCCGCTCGGCGTTGGACGAGGTGCAGATGGTGCCCCCGTGCTTGCCGGTGAAGGCCTTGATGTCCGCCGAGGAGTTCATGTACGAGACGGGGACGGTGACGTCCGCGATCCCGGCCTCGGTGAGCACGTCCCAGCACTCGGCGACCTGCTCGGCGGTGGCCATGTCGGCCATCGAGCAGCCGGCCGCGAGGTCCGGCAGGACGACCTTCTGGTCGTCGCCGGTCAGGATGTCGGCCGACTCGGCCATGAAGTGCACGCCGCAGAAGACGATGTACTCGGCCTCCGGCTTGGCGGCGGCGTCACGGGCGAGCTTGAAGGAGTCTCCGGTGACGTCGGCGAACTGGATGACCTCGTCCCGCTGGTAGTGGTGGCCGAGCACGAAGACCTTGTCCCCGAGCTTCTCCTTGGCCGCGCGGGCCCGCTCCACCAGGTCCGGGTCGGAGGGAGACGGCAGGTCGCCCGGACACTCGACGCCGCGCTCGCTCCTGGGGTCGGCCTCGCGGCCGAGCAGCAGCAGGGCGAGCGGCGTCGGCTGGACGTCCAGGGTGGTGTTCTGGGCGGTGGTCACGTCACGCACCCTTTCTTCGGGGGAGTCTTCAAAAGCCTTTTCGTCGAAATGACGCTATCTATCATAACCCCTTCACGTCATTCTGACGATGTCCATAGTGTCGATGTGACGCATTCGCCCTCCGCGTCTCTGGACAGGGTGTGCGAGCATGAAGGAGGGAAATCCCACCCGACCCGGAATGAATCCGGGGCACCGCCGGTTGTCACCGTCGGCAAGCAGTCTCCGTACAACCCGGGAGAGATGTAGATGTCCGTATCGGACGAGACCAGCACCGTCACCGACGGCATCCTTCTGAGCGACGCCGCCGCGGCCAAGGTCAAGGCTCTGCTCGACCAGGAAGGCCGTGACGACCTCGCGCTGCGCGTCGCCGTCCAGCCCGGTGGCTGCTCCGGCCTCCGCTACCAGCTGTTCTTCGACGAGCGCTCGCTCGACGGCGACGTCGTCAAGGACTTCGACGGCGTCAAGGTCGTCACCGACCGCATGAGCGCCCCGTACCTCGGCGGTGCGTCGATCGACTTCGTCGACACCATCGAGAAGCAGGGCTTCACGATCGACAACCCGAACGCCACCGGCTCCTGCGCCTGCGGCGACTCGTTCAGCTAAACCGTCGCGGAGCGCCGAAGAGGGCGGTGGCCCGGGAGACCGACCTCCCGGGCCACCGCCCTCTCCGCGTTCTCCGGCGGCTACCTGCGGGGCACCGCCTCCCCGCTCGCCGCGTCCACCAGCGGCCGGTCGCCCAGCGGCGCCGCCAGGGTCACCTCCACGGTGATCTCCTTCGCGACCAGGGCGCAGGCCCGGTCCGGATCCAGGGGCTTCTCGTCGATCCGCACCCGCACCTGCCGTGGGTCCTCCGCGGCGTGCGCCGTGTACGCGTGGCACACCCCGCCCCAGAAGGTCACCCTCAGCGTCCGGCCGTCACCGCCCACGGTGAACGACTCGATCCTCCGCACCGGCGCCACCCCCTCGGAGGGCTCCGGCGCGACCGGCTCCGTCGACGGGGCCGGCGGCGTCGCCAGGAACTCCGCCGCCACCGCCGTCGAGGTCACCGTGTACGGCGCCGCGTCGGCCGGGTCCGCGGTGAACAGCCACGTGGGCACCAGCAGCCGCCCGTCCGCCGTGTCCGTCGCCGCCAGGCCGAGCACGGCGCCCGTCACCGGCACCCGGCGCGGCTCCGCCGGGTCCGCGACCGTCTGACACGGCACGTCCTTCCCCGGCTCGGACGGCGCCTGCGGCTCCCCGGCCGGCGGATCCGTGGCGCAGCCGCCGATGCCGATCGGGCCGGTGCCCTTCGAGGCCTCGTTCAGCCGCGCCAGCGCCCGCTCCGCCGACACCACCGGGTACGTCGCGCCCTCCACCGGCTCCTTCAGCGTCCCGCTGCCCGCGACCGGGCGTCCGTCCGGGCCGATGTGCAGCCCCGTCGACCAGCCGTAGGTGGGCAGCCCGCCGACCACCGGATCGGCGTTCACCACCCGCACGGAGCCGTTCATCACCTGCGCCGCCGACACCTTGGCGTCGTCCTGCCCCAGCGCCTTCAGGACCGGCGCGGCCGCCGCCCTGGCCGCCGCCTCGCTCACCGGGGAACCGCCCGCCGGGGGCTTCGCCCCGCCCGGCGGCGGACACGCCTTGCCCTTCAGGCAGGTGTCGCCGGCCGGACCGCCGTCGTACCAGGAGTACGTCCAGCTCCCCGGTGCCTGCCGCGCCACGTCCAGGCGCGGCCCCCGGCCGTCCTTCTCCGGCCGGATCGTCCACACGTCCCCGACCAGCGCGGGGCGCCCCTCGATGCCGAGAACCCCGGCCAGCCTGGTCACCTCCTCGGAGGTGACCAGGCCTTCCGGCCGGTGGACCGCGGCCGACGAGGGCCCTTGGGGGAGTGGGCCCTCGGCTCTGTAGACCGTCCCGCCCGGGCCGCCGCCCGGGTCGGGCTCGCCCGGCGCGATCCCCGCGCCCGGATCCGTACCGCCGCTGCCGCCCCCGAGCCGCAGGGGTGGCGGCGCGGCCGCCGCGTCCGCGGCCTTCGCCTCCGTCGGGGGTCCGCCCTCGTCGCCGGCTGCCGCCAGATACAGCCCACCGCCTCCGGCCAGCAGCACGCCCGCCGCCACCGAGGCGACGAGCGCGGTCCGTCGCCCGCGTCCGCTCTCCGTACCGCTCACCGCAACGCTCCCTCGTGTCGTTCGGACACCGGTGTGACGGGGCGGCGGCGCGGTCGGTTCCGTCCCGTCAGCCGCCGTACTCGGCGGTGGCGGCGATCAGCCGCGCCGACGCGTCCGGGACGACCACCCCGTGGATCGAGGCGGGGGAGACCGGGGCCGGCGCCGGATCGGCCGGCGTCACCCAGTGCGGGACCATCCGGGCACTGGCCCCGCGCAGCTCGGCGAGGCTCGGTTCGGACTCGTGGCGCTCGCGAGGAGCGGGATACGTGGTCATGGGCGCACCGTATGCACCACCCACCTCCGGAGAAAAGGCCTACTCTGGGGTAGTTTCCACTGTTCGGCAGCGGCCCCCGCAGCGGCTACCGTGGATCGTCATCGCCCTTTACACCCGCAGGAGCGTCCCAGCCGTGCGTATCGCAGTCACCGGCTCCATCGCCACCGACCACCTCATGACCTTCCCCGGCCGGTTCGCCGACCAGCTCGTGGCCGACCAGCTCCACACGGTGTCCCTGTCCTTCCTCGTGGACAACCTCGACGTCCGGCGCGGCGGCGTCGGCCCCAACATCTGCTTCGGCATGGGCCAGCTCGGCGGCAACCCGATCCTCGTCGGCGCGGCCGGCTACGACTTCGACGAGTACCGCGCCTGGCTCGACCGCCACGGCGTCGACACCGACTCGGTCCGCATCTCCGAGGTCCTGCACACCGCGCGCTTCGTCTGCACCACGGACAAGGACCACAACCAGATCGGCTCCTTCTACACCGGCGCCATGAGCGAGGCCCGCCTCATCGAGCTCAAGGCCGTCGCGGACCGGGTCGGCGGGCTCGACCTCGTCCTCATCGGCGCGGACGACCCCGAGGCGATGCTCCGCCACACCGAGGAGTGCCGGACCCGGGGCATCCCCTTCGCCGCGGACTTCTCGCAGCAGATCGCGCGGATGAACGGCGAGGAGATCCGCACGCTCCTCGACGGGGCGACGTACCTCTTCTCCAACGAGTACGAGAAGGGCCTCATCGAGTCGAAGACCGGCTGGACCGACGAGGAGATCCTCTCCCGCGTCGGCCACCGCGTCACCACGCTCGGCTCGCGCGGCGTCCGCATCGAGCGCGTCGGCGAGCCCGCGATCGAGGTCGGCTGCCCGGAGGAGGAGGCCAAGGTCGACCCCACCGGCGTCGGCGACGCCTTCCGCGCGGGCTTCCTCACGGGTCTCTCGTGGGGCGTCGGCCTGGAGCGGGCGGCGCAGATCGGCTGCATGCTGGCGACGCTGGTCATCGAGACGCTCGGCACGCAGGAGTACACGCTGCGGCGCGCCAACTTCATCGAGCGCTTCACCAAGGCCTACGGCGAAGAAGCCACCACGGAACTCCAGTCCCACCTCTCCTGACCCCACCGGGACCACGGCGCCCTCGCGCCGCCACCGCCGTCCCTGTGGCCAGGCGCCCCGTTGCCGGGCCTAGGCTTTGCGCGCCTGAACCCGCACCTGCTGTGCGACGCCGTACGGGTGCGGGTTCAGGCGCAGGTGCGGAGGCACCCGCAAATGGTGCCGTTCCGTTGTGCCCACCCGTTCCGCCCTAGCGGAACGTATGCCCACAACGAAACGGCGGCACCGCACCGCGCCAGGGTCAGGACGCGCGCCGGACGGTGTAGGCGTGGGCGCCGTGGGGCGCGGGGGCGGCGCCCACGTACTCCTGGCCCCGCATCTCGCACCACGCCGGAATGTCCAGCCGCGCCGCCTCGTCGTCGGCGAGCACCACCACCGTCCCCCCCACCCGCACCGTCCCGATCACCTTGGCCAGCTCGATGACCGGGATCGGGCACCGCTTCCCGACCGCGTCGACGACGAGCTCCTCGGCGAGCGCGGGCTCCGTCGCCGCCGGCACCGCGCCCAGCCGGTCCCGTACCGACGCCACGACCCCCGGCAGCACCGCCAGGAAGCGGTCGACGTCCGCCTCCTCCGTGCCGGCCGGCAGGGATACCCGTACGTTCCCCTCGCTCAGGACGCCCATCGCGCGCAGCACATGGCTGGGCGTCAGCGTCGAACTCGTACACGACGAACCGGACGAAACGGAAAAACCCTCCCGGTCCAGCTCCGCGAGGAGCGTCTCCCCGTCGACGTACAGACAGGAGAACGTGACGAGGTGGGGAAGGCGCCGCACCGGGTCGCCGACGACCTCGACGTCCGGCACCAGCTCCGGCACCCGCGTCCGGATCCGGTCCACCAGGGCCCGCAGCCGTGCGCCCTCCGCCTCCGCCTCGGCCCGTACCGCCCGCAGGGAAGCGGCCGCCGCCACGATGGCCGGCAGGTTCTCGAAGCCGGGCGCGCGCCCCGACTCCCGTTCGTCGGAGGGCCCTTGGGGTGCGAAGCGGACGCCCTTGCGCACCGCGAGCAGACCCACGCCCGCCGGCCCGCCCCACTTGTGCGCGCTCGCCGCGAGCAGCGACCAGCCCTCCGGCACCGGCCCCCAGCCCAGCGACTGCGCCGCGTCCACGAGGAGCGGCACCCCGGCGGCCCGGCAGGCCTCGGCGACCTCGGCCACCGGCTGCTCGGTGCCGACCTCGTGGTTGGCCGACTGGAGGCAGGCCAGGGCCGTCCCCTCGTCCAGCGCCGCCGCGAAGGCCGCCGGGTCCACCGCCCCGGTCCGGCCGACCGGAACCTCCGCCACCTCGCCGCCGGCCGCCGCGTGCGCCTCGCCCGCGTGCAGGACGGAGGAGTGTTCGACCGCCGACAGCACGAGCCGCCGGCCCACCCGTCGGCGCCCGGCGAGCGCGCCCGACACGCCCGAGTGGACCGCGCGTGTTCCCGAAGGAGTGAAGACGAGTTCGTCGGGGCGACAGCCCACCGCCTCCGCCGCGGCCTCCCGCGCCGCGTCGAGCAGCAGCCGGGCCCGCCGCCCCTCCCGGTAGAGCCGGGCGGGGTCGGCCCAGCCCTCGTCGAGGGAGGCGAGCAGCGCCTGACGGGCGACGGGGTGCAGGGGAGCGGCGGACGCGGCGTCGAAGTACGGCATCCGCCCACCGTAGGGCCTGCCCCGGCGACGCCCGCGCGGCGCCCCGCGGATCCCCGAGCCACCGCGCGTGAAGCCCCGTCAGGAGCACGCCCCACCGGGCCCTGAGACCCCCGAACGGGCGCTTCCGGTCCCTCTCCGGAACCTTCGCGTCCATCCCTTCGGGGGCTCGGACGGCGCGTTGGGCACCCTCCCCGCGCGACCCCAAATAGCGTCCAGTAGGGTTTGGTCCGCATAAACATCCAAACCCCTGCCCGCGGCCGGGGCGGCGACCGACCAGCGAGACGGACGGCCGTGGCCGACCAACGCGGGCCGAGACTCTCGGGAAGGCGCTACGTGAGTCCCAACGGCTCCGACCGCTCGTCGCGGCGCCCGATGCGGCGGAAGCTGCCGCAGGTGCTGACTGCGGGCCTGATCCTGGCGACAGCCACCGGCTGCTCGTACAACTGGGAAGACTTCCCTCGCCTCGGCATGCCCACCCCCGTCACGGAAGAGGCGCCTCGGATCCTCTCCCTGTGGCAGGGCTCGTGGGCTGCCGCGCTCCTCACCGGCATCCTGGTGTGGGGCCTCATCCTGTGGGCGGTCATCTTCCACCGGCGCAGCCGGACCAAGGTCGAGGTACCCCCGCAGACCCGCTACAACATGCCCATCGAGGCGCTGTACACGGTCACCCCCCTCATCATCGTCTCGGTGCTCTTCTACTTCACCGCGCGCGACGAGTCGAAGCTCCTCGAGCTCTCCCCGAAGCCGGCCCACACCATCAACGTGGTCGGCTACCAGTGGAGCTGGGGCTTCAACTACATCGAGGACGTCCCCGGTGTCGAGGGCGACGCGAAGAAGGACAAGAACCTCGCGACGCTTCCGGACCGGTACAAGAACCAGCTGCCGGACAACGCCGGAGGCGTCTACGACTACGGCATCCCCGGCGACCGGAACCCGCAGACCGGCAACCCGGGCCCGACCCTGTGGCTGCCGAAGGGCGAGAAGGTCCGGTTCATCCTGACCTCCCGCGACGTCATCCACTCCTTCTGGGTGGTCCCCTTCCTGATGAAGCAGGACGTCATCCCGGGTCACCCGAACGCCTTCGAGGTCACCGCGACCCGTGAGGGCACCTTCCTCGGCAAGTGCGCCGAGCTGTGCGGCGTCGACCACTCCCGGATGCTCTTCAACGTCAAGGTGGTCTCCCCGGAGCGCTACCAGCAGCACCTGAAGGAGCTGGCGGAGAAGGGGCAGACCGGCTACATCCCGTCGGGCATTGCGCAGACGGACCCGGCCAGGAATGCGGAGAAGAAGCAACTGTGAGCATCCCCAACGAAACCAAGGGTGCCGCGGCTGAGGACGCGTACGAGAACGAGGTGCCCGTCCGTCGCAAGCAGCCCGGCAACGTGGTGGTGAAGTGGCTGACCACCACCGACCACAAGACGATCGGTACCCTGTACCTCGTCACCTCGTTCGTGTTCTTCTGCATCGGTGGCCTGATGGCGCTCTTCATGCGCGCCGAGCTGGCCCGTCCGGGCACGCAGATCATGTCGAACGAGCAGTTCAACCAGGCGTTCACGATGCACGGCACGATCATGCTGCTGATGTTCGCGACGCCGCTGTTCGCCGGTTTCGCGAACTGGATCATGCCGCTGCAGATCGGGGCGCCCGACGTGGCGTTCCCGCGGCTGAACATGTTCGCCTACTGGCTGTACCTCTTCGGCTCGATCATCGCGGTGGCCGGCTTCCTCACCCCGCAGGGTGCGGCCGACTTCGGCTGGTTCGCCTACTCCCCGCTGTCGGACGCCGTCCGCTCGCCGGGTGTCGGCGCCGACATGTGGATCATGGGTCTGGCCTTCTCCGGCTTCGGCACGATCCTCGGCTCGGTCAACTTCATCACCACGATCATCTGCATGCGCGCCCCGGGCATGACGATGTTCCGCATGCCGATCTTCACCTGGAACGTGCTGCTGACCGGTGTCCTGGTCCTGCTCGCCTTCCCGGTCCTGGCGGCCGCGCTGTTCGCCCTGGAGGCGGACCGCAAGTTCGGTGCCCACGTCTTCGACGCGGCCAACGGCGGAGCCCTGCTCTGGCAGCACCTCTTCTGGTTCTTCGGACACCCAGAGGTGTACATCATCGCCCTGCCGTTCTTCGGCATCGTCTCCGAGATCATCCCGGTCTTCAGCCGTAAGCCGATGTTCGGCTACATCGGTCTGGTGGCCGCGACGATCGCCATCGCCGGTCTCTCCGTGACCGTGTGGGCCCACCACATGTACGTCACCGGCGGCGTGCTCCTCCCGTTCTTCTCCTTCATGACGTTCCTCATCGCCGTACCGACCGGCGTGAAGTTCTTCAACTGGATCGGAACGATGTGGAAGGGCTCGCTGTCCTTCGAGACGCCGATGCTGTGGACGATCGGCTTCCTGATCACCTTCACCTTCGGTGGTCTGACCGGCGTCATCCTGGCCTCGCCGCCGATGGACTTCCACGTCTCCGACTCGTACTTCGTCGTGGCGCACTTCCACTACGTGGTCTTCGGCACCGTCGTCTTCGCGATGTTCGCCGGCTTCCACTTCTGGTGGCCGAAGTTCACCGGCAAGATGCTGGACGAGCGGCTCGGCAAGATCACGTTCTGGACGCTGTTCATCGGCTTCCACGGCACGTTCCTGGTGCAGCACTGGCTCGGTGCCGAGGGCATGCCGCGTCGTTACGCGGACTACCTCGACGCCGACGGCTTCACCGCGCTGAACACGATCTCGACGATCTCCTCGTTCCTGCTCGGCCTGTCGATCCTGCCGTTCTTCTACAACGTCTGGAAGACCGCCAAGTACGGCAAGAAGATCGAGGTCGACGACCCGTGGGGCTACGGCCGCTCGCTGGAGTGGGCGACCTCCTGCCCGCCGCCGCGGCACAACTTCCTCACGCTGCCGCGCATCCGCTCGGAATCGCCGGCGTTCGACCTGCACCACCCTGAGATCGCGGCGGTCGACCAGCTGGAGAACAAGCCGCACGAGGCCGCGGCCCTCACCGGCAGCAAGGAGGCCGGCAAGTGAAGATCCAGGGCAAGATGTTCATCTGGCTGAGCGTCTTCATCCTTGCCATGGCGATCCTGTACGGCGTCTGGAGCAAGGAGCCGGTCGGTACCACGGCGCTCTTCCTGGCCTTCGGCCTGGCCATCATGATCGGCTACTACCTGGCCTTCACGGCCAAGCGGGTCGACGCGATGGCGCAGGACGACAAGGAGGCCGACGTCGCGGACGAGGCCGGCGAGGTGGGCTTCTTCGCCCCCCACAGCTGGCAGCCGCTGTCGCTGGCCCTCGGTGGAGCGCTCGCGTTCCTCTCGATCGCGATGGGCTGGTGGATCATGTACTTCTCCGCCCCGCTCATCCTGGTCGGCATCTGGGGCTGGGTCTTCGAGTTCTACCGCGGTGAGAACCAGAACCAGTAGCGGTACCCCGTAACACCCCGAGGGGCCCGGTCACTTCGTACGCGAAGCGGCCGGGCCCCTCTTTTGCCGCGCTCGGCGCGCCCGGGCGGAGAACTGTCCTTAGCGTGAGGTCATGAACGACACGCCGCGCATCCGGACTGTTCTGAGCTGCACGTTCCTGGCCCTCACCGTGACCGCCGGTGCGACGGCGTGCGCGGGCTCGGACGGCCATCCGCTGTCGGCGAGCCCCTACGACGCCGCCGACCAGGTGGTCTTCGCGGCGGCCGACGAGACCCGTCTCGACCCCGAGAAGCCGCTGGAGATCACCTCCAAGGGCGACGAGGGGCGGATCAGCGACGTCACCGCCACCGACGCGGCCGGCCGCCACCTGGCGGGCGAACTCACCGCGGACGGGCGTACGTGGCGCTCCACGGCCTCGCTGGCCGCCGGGACCCGCTACACCGTCAGGGTGGCCACGGAGGACGAGGACGGGGCGCCTGGCGCCCGTACGTACACCTTCGAGACGGCTCCGGCCAAAAGGGCCCTGACCGTCACCTTCGGGCCGGAGGCGGGCACGTACGGCGTGGGGCAGCCGATCACCGCCGACCTCAGCCTCGCCGTCAAGGACCGGGCCGCGCGCGCCGTCGTCGAACGGGCCCTCAAGGTCCGCTCCACCCCCGCGGTCGAGGGCTCCTGGTACTGGGTGGACGACAAGAAGCTGCACTTCCGGCCCAAGGAGTACTGGCCGGCCGGCACGCTCGTCTCCGTCACCGGCAACCTCGACGGGCTCCGCGTCGGCGACAAGCTCTACGGCGGCCCGTCCAAGCCGCTCCGGCTGAAGATCGGCGACCGGATCGAGGCCGTCGCGGACGCCGGGACCCACTACATGACCGTGCGGCGCAACGGAGAAGTGATCAACACCATTCCGGTGACCACCGGGAAACCGGGCTTCTCCACCCGGAACGGGATCAAAGTGGTGCTCGGCAAGGAGTACTACGTCCGGATGCGCGGCACCAGCATCGGCATCGCCGAGGGCAGCTCGGAGTCGTACGACCTGCCCGTGTACTACGCCACCCGGGTCACCTGGAGCGGCGAGTACGTGCACGCCGCCCCCTGGTCCGTCGGCTCCCAGGGCGTCGCCAACGTCAGCCACGGCTGCGTCGGCATGTCCACCGGCAACGCCGCCTGGTTCTACGAGACCGTCCGCCCCGGCGACATCGTCAGGACCGTCAACAGCTACGGCGAGACGATGGACCCCTTCGGCAACGGCTTCGGCGACTGGAACCTGTCCTGGGACAAGTGGCGCCGAGGCAGCGCCCTGGTCGCCGAGAAGGGCGACCCGACCGCCACCGAGGACGCCAAGGCCCGCCTCAGGCCGTCCCTGTGACGGCTCGGTCCACCTCCGGGCGCCGCGACGCGCCCGGGCTCACGCCCCGATCGCGAGACGTGAGCGCAGCAGGGCCGCCAGGGACGCCGCGAACTCGACGGGTTCCACCGGAAGGGTGACCGCGGCGTCCGCGCGACTCCAGGTCGCCAGCCAGGCGTCCTGCGGCCGCCCGATGAGCAGCAGCACCGGCGGGCAGTGGAAGACCTCGTCCTTGATCTGCCGGCAGACGCCCATCCCGCCCGCCGGGACGGCCTCGCCGTCGAGGACGCAGACGTCGATCCCGCCCTCGTCGAGCCGCTTGAGCACGGCCGGGAGCGTGGCGCACTCCACGAACTCCACGGGCGGCACGTCGGCCGCGGGCCGCCGCCCGGCGGCGAGCCGGACCTGCTCCCGGGTGTTCGCGTCGTCGCTGTAGACCAGGACCGTGGCACTCGACTGCATCGTTCCTCCGTCCGGAAGGCGGGCCGGTCGTCCTCGACCGGTGCGCGGGATGCTACTCCGGTCCACACCCCGTCAACACCCGTTCAACACCTGTTCGAAGGGTGTCGGACGGCCCCGGTGATGGGCCGTTCGGGCTGGACACACCCCCCTGACACTCCGAACGGCACCCCCCGGAGTGAGGGCGGGATAAGCGACCGACATAATGTCGGTCGTGGCGACAGTAACGACAGTAGATACCGGGCACGCGCACCCGTCGGTCAATCGACCGAACCTCACCAGCGTCGGAACCATCATCTGGCTGAGTTCCGAGCTGATGTTCTTCGCGGCCCTCTTCGCGATGTACTTCACCCTGCGATCGGTGACAGGTCCCGAGTTCTGGGCGGAAAAGGCCGCGGCCTTGAACTTCCCGTTCTCGGCGACCAACACCACGATCCTGGTGCTCTCCTCCCTGACCTGCCAGCTCGGCGTCTTCGCCGCAGAGCGGGGCGACGTGAAGAAGCTCCGGACGTGGTTCATCATCACGTTCGTGATGGGTGCGATCTTCATCGGCGGCCAGGTCCTGGAGTACACCGAGCTGGTCAAGCACGAGGGCCTCTCGCTCTCGTCGGACCCGTACGGCACGGTGTTCTACCTGACCACCGGCTTCCACGGCCTGCACGTGACGGGCGGTCTCATCGCCTTCCTGCTGGTCCTCGGCCGGACGTACGCCGCCAAGAGGTTCACTCACGAGCAGGCAACCGCCGCCATCGTCGTGTCCTACTACTGGCACTTCGTCGATGTCGTCTGGATCGGCCTCTTCGCCACGATCTACATGATCAAGTAGTCGGTCACCGCCGGTCACGGCGGACCGACATCCAGCAAGCATCGACGCAGAAGATCCTGACACCGGGGTAATCCGTGAAAAAGCTCTCCGCACGACGACGCCATCCGCTGGCGGCGGTCGTCGTCCTACTTCTCGCGCTGGCGGCCACGGGGGGGCTGTACGCCGCGTTCGCGCCCGCGGGCACGGCGAAGGCCGATGAAACCGCCCAGTCCCTCGCCATCGAGGAGGGCAAGAAGCTCTACTCCGTCGGCTGCGCCAGCTGCCACGGAACCGGCGGTCAGGGCACCTCTGACGGCCCGTCCCTGGTCGGCGTGGGCTCCGCCTCCGTGGACTTCCAGGTCGGCACCGGCCGTATGCCGGCGCAGCAGCCGGGTGCCCAGGTCCCGAAGAAGAAGGTCATCTACACGCAGGCCGAGATCGACCAGCTCGCCGCGTACGTGGCCTCCCTCGGCGCCGGCCCGGCCACGCCGAAGGAAGGCCAGTACAGCCCCGAGGGCGCCGACATCGCGAAGGGTGGCGAGCTGTTCCGCACCAACTGCGCGCAGTGCCACAACTTCACCGGCGAGGGCGGCGCGCTGACACACGGCAAGTACGCCCCGAGCCTCGAGGGCGTCAGCGCGAAGCACCTCTACGAGGCCATGCAGACCGGCCCGCAGAACATGCCCTCCTTCCCGGACAGCACCATGCCGGAGAAGGAGAAGAAGGACATCATCGCGTACGTCAAGGCCGTCAACGGCGACGAGACCGCGAGCCCGGGCGGCCTGTCGCTCGGTGGCCTCGGCCCCGTCTCCGAGGGCCTGTTCGCCTGGATCTTCGGTCTGGGTGCGCTGATCGCAGTTGCCATCTGGGTCGCGGCCCACACCGCTAAGGCCAAGAAGTCATGAGTACCCAAGAGATTCCAGAAGAGAACCTGCCGGCAGGGCAGGACACCGCGCACGGCGCGGTGAAGGTCGCGGACAACCCGTTCGCCGACCCGGGCCTTCCGCCCCACAAGCCGCGCGTCCAGGACATCGACGAGAAGGCCGCCCGGCGCTCCGAGCGCGCCGTCGCGTTCATGTTCGTGCTGTCGATGCTGGCCACCGTCGGCTTCATCGCCTCGTACGTGATCTTCCCGGTCGACAAGATCGTGTACATCTGGCCCTTCGGTCATGTGTCCGCGCTCAACTTCGCGCTCGGCTGGACCCTCGGTCTCGCCCTCTTCTTCATCGGCGCGGGAGCGGTCCACTGGGCCCGCACCCTGATGTCCGACGTGGAGATGGCGGACGACCGTCACCCGATCGCGGCCACCCCCGAGGTCAAGGCGCAGGTCATGGCCGACTTCGCGCAGGGTGCGGCCGAGTCCGGCATGGGCCGTCGCAAGCTCATCCGCAACACGCTCTTCGGCGCGCTGGCCATGGTGCCGCTCTCCGGCGTCGTGCTGCTGCGTGACATGGGTCCGCTGCCCGAGAAGAAGCTCCGCACGACGCTGTGGGCCAAGGGCAAGCTGCTCATCAACATGAACACGCACGAGCCGCTGCGTCCCGAGGACGTGGCCGTGGGTTCGCTGACCTTCGCGATGCCCGAGGGCCTCTCGGAGCACGACCACAACTTCCAGACCGAGATCGCCAAGGCCGCCCTGATGATCGTCCGGATTCAGCCGGAGGACATCAAGGACAAGCGCGAGCTCGAGTGGTCGCACGAGGGCATCGTCGCCTTCTCGAAGATCTGCACCCACGTCGGCTGCCCGATCTCCCTGTACGAGCAGCAGACGCACCACGTGCTCTGCCCGTGCCACCAGTCCACCTTCGACCTGTCCGACGGCGCCCGAGTCATCTTCGGCCCGGCCGGTCACGCCCTCCCGCAGCTGCGGATCGGCGTGAACGACAAGGGCTTCCTCGAAGCGCACGGCGACTTCGACGAGCCCGTCGGTCCCGCATTCTGGGAGCGCGGATGAGCACTGTGACCAACACGCAGAAGAAGGCCCCCGCCGGTGAGCGGGTCGCCGACTGGGCCGACGGCCGCCTGGGCATCTACACCCTGGCCAAGGCCAACATGCGGAAGATCTTCCCGGACCACTGGTCCTTCATGCTGGGCGAGATCTGCCTCTACAGCTTCCTCATCATCATCCTGACGGGCGTCTACCTGACGATGTTCTTCCACCCGTCGATGAACGAGGTGGAGTACGCCGGCTCGTACGTCCCGCTCCAGGGACAGCTGATGTCCGAGGCGTTCAACTCGACCATGCACATCTCCTTCGAGGTGCGCGGTGGTCTGCTCATCCGGCAGATCCACCACTGGGCGGCGCTGATCTTCCTCGCCGGCATGTTCGTGCACATGATGCGCGTCTTCTTCACCGGCGCGTTCCGCAAGCCGCGTGAGATCAACTGGCTGTTCGGCTTCCTGCTGTTCTTCCTGGGCATGTTCACCGGCTTCACCGGTTACTCGCTCCCGGACGACCTGCTCTCCGGCACCGGTGTCCGCTTCATGCAGGGCGCGATCCTGTCGGTGCCGATCGTCGGCACCTACCTGTCGATGTTCCTCTTCGGCGGCGAGTTCCCGGGCGGCGACTTCGTCGCGCGGTTCTACTCGGCGCACGTGCTGCTGCTCCCCGGCATCATGCTGGGCCTGGTGGTCGCGCACCTGATCCTGGTGTTCGTCCACAAGCACACGCACTTCGAGGGCCCCGGCCGGACGAACAAGAACGTCGTCGGCATGCCGCTGCTCCCCGTGTACATGGCGAAGGCCGGAGGCTTCTTCTTCCTGGTCTTCGGCGTCATCGCGGTGATCGCGGCGATCGCCTCGATCAACCCGATCTGGGCGCTCGGCCCGTACCGCCCGGACCAGGTGTCCACCGGCGCCCAGCCCGACTGGTACATGGGCTTCGCCGAGGGTCTGATCCGTGTCATGCCGGGCTGGGAGATCAACCTGTGGGGCCACACGCTGGTCCTCGGCGTGATGATCCCGCTGGCGATCTTCCCGCTGGTCCTCGCCGCCATCGCGGTCTACCCGTTCATCGAGTCGTGGATCACGGGCGACAAGCGCGAGCACCACATCGCGCAGCGCCCGCGCAACGCTCCGACGCGCACCGCCTTCGGTGTCGCCTGGATCACCGCGTACATGGTCATGCTCGTCGGTGGTGGAAACGACCTCTGGGCGACCCACTTCCACCTGTCGATCAACTCGATCACCTGGTTCGTGCGGATCTTCTTCTTCCTCGGCCCGGTCATCGCGTTCGTCGTCACCAAGCGGATCTGCCTCGGCCTCCAGCGCCGGGACAAGGACAAGGTGCTGCACGGCCGCGAGTCCGGCATCATCAAGCGCCTGCCGCACGGTGAGTTCGTCGAGGTCCACGAGCCGCTCAGCCAGGGCGAGCTGTACAAGCTCACCGCGCACGAGCAGTACGAGCCCGCCGCGCTGCCGCCGGCCGTCGACGAGAACGGCGTCCAGCGGAAGATCGGCGCGATGGAGAAGCTCCGGGTCAAGCTCAACAGGGGCTACTACGGCGACGACAACCAGGTCGCCAAGCCCACCCTGGAGGAGTACAAGGAGATCCAGAGCGGCCACGGCCACCACTGAGACCCTCCCGACCTCCTGACACAGGTCGCCACGGCGAGAGCCCCGTCCATTCGATGGACGGGGCTCTTTGCCGTACCCGGGGCTCGATAGGCTGGACCCCGCATCCGACGCACGATCACCAGGAGCTGCCATGAGCGCTGTGACCCCCGCTGGAGGACCTACCACGGCGGGCCGCTCCTGGCCCGTCCTCCTGAACGGCCTCCTGGAGGGGAAGGACCTCTCCGCCGACGACACCGCCTGGGCGATGGACCTCATCATGAGCGGCGAGGCGACCGACGCCCAGATCGCCGGCTTCATGGTGGCGCTCCGGGCCAAGGGCGAGACCGTCGAGGAGATCAGCGGGCTCGTCCGGACGATGTACGCGCACGCCAACACCATCGAGGTGCCGGGACCGGCCGTCGACATCGTCGGCACCGGCGGCGACGGCGCCAAGACCGTCAACATCTCCACGATGGCCTCGATCGTCGTCGCCGGCACCGGCACCAAGGTCGTCAAGCACGGCAACCGCGCCGCCTCCTCCGCCTCCGGCTCCTCCGACGTCTTGGAGAAGCTCGGCATCAACCTCGACCTCACCCCCGCGCGGGTGGCCGAGGTCGCCGAGGAGGCCGGCATCACCATGTGCTTCGCGGTGAGGTTCCACCCCTCGCTGCGGCACGTCGCCGCCGCCCGCGGCCAGCTCGGCATCCGCACCACCTTCAACGTGCTCGGCCCGCTCACCAACCCGGCCCGGGTGCGCGCCCAGGCCGTCGGCGTCGCCGACCCTCGGATGGCGCCGATCGTCGCCGGCGTCCTCGCCGAGCGCGGCAACTCGGCCCTGGTCTTCCGCGGCGACGACGGCCTGGACGAACTGACCATCACCGGCACCTCCCGGGTGTGGGTGGTCCGGGACGGCGCCGTCCGCGAGGAGGTCTTCGACCCGAAGGACGTCGGCGTCGACTACGCGCCGCTGGAGGCGCTGCGCGGCGCCGACGCCTCCTTCAACGCCGACGTGGCCCGCCGCCTCCTGGCCGGCGAGACCGGTCCCGTACGGGACGCCGTGCTGCTCAACGCGGCGGCGGCGCTCACGGCCCTGGAGCCGGGCGAGGGCACCCTCGCGGAGCAGCTGAGGGCCGGGATGGCGCGGGCCGCCGAGTCGATCGACTCCGGTTCCGCCCGCGCGGCCCTGGACCGCTGGATCGCCGTCAGCAACGCCTGAGTCGCCCGCCGCGGTCCGCGCGACCCCCGTTCCGGAATGCGGACGGGGTTGCGCGGACCGCGAGCGGTGGCATACGTTCGGCGACAGGTCATGAGTGACAGCCCTCAAGCCCCGGCTGGCTGTCCGGCAACCCTCCGTCCGTGGCGGGGTGCCCCGGGTGAAGACCAGGCCGTGGACAGCAAGGTCCTCGGCAAGCGCGGACCCCTGCGCCATCCCTGGGGTCCTGGTCCTCGAGGGAGCGGTTTCGTGAGCAAGCGAATGCGCTAGGGCCTCCGGCCCCTTCTTCCCACCTCCGTGCGGCCCCCGTCTCCTTCGGTGTCGCGCGTCGAGGCCAACACCCGTACGCGGTACGCCGGTCGGCGTCGCCCTGCGGGTCCTTCACGCCACTCGCCTGAACGCCGGGAGATACCGCCATGTCCGCACGCCCGCACGCCTCCGCCGATATCGCCGCCGCCGACACCGCCGCCGAGACCGGCGAGACCGCCGAGGCCTGCTGCACCGGGCCGCTGCCCGTGCTCGGCCGGGACGTCACCGTCCCGCTCGTCACCGGCGGCGAGGTCACCTACGCGGCCCTCGACTACGCGGCCAGCGCCCCCGCCCTCCAGCGCGTCTGGGACGACGTCGCCGCCTACGCGCCGTACTACGGCAGCGTGCACCGGGGCGCCGGCTACCTCTCCCAGCTCTCCACCGACCTCTTCGAGCAGAGCCGCGCCACCGTCGCCGCGTTCCTCGACTGCCGCGACGGCGACCAGGTCGTCTTCACCCGGTCCACCACCGACTCGCTCAACCTGCTCGCCCAGGTGGTCCCCGCCGACTGCCGGGTCTTCGTCTTCGAGACCGAGCACCACGCCTCCCTGCTGCCCTGGCGCGACGCCCGGGTGACGTACCTCGACGCCCCGCGCACCCCGGCGCAGGCCGTCGAGACCCTGGAGCGGGCCCTCGCCGACCGCGACCCCCACGGCCCCGCCCTGGTCTGCGTCACCGGCGCCTCCAACGTGACCGGCGAGCTGTGGCCGGTGCGCGAACTCGCCGCCGCCGCCCACGCGCACGGCGCCCGGATCGTCCTGGACGCCGCCCAGCTCGCCCCCCACCACCCGGTGTCGGTGAAGGATCTGGACGTCGACTGGGTCGCCTTCTCCGGACACAAGCTGTACGCGCCCTTCGGCTCCGGTGTCCTCGCGGGCCGCGCCGACTGGCTCCAGGCCGCCGAGCCCTACCTGGCCGGCGGCGGCGCCTCCCGCACGGTCACGCGACGCGTCGGCGGGGAGGGGGCCGGGGGCGTGGACGTCGAGTGGCACACCACCGCCGCCCGCCACGAGGCCGGCTCCCCGAACGTCATCGGCGTCTACTCCATCGCCTCCGCCTGCAAGGCGCTCACCGAGGCCGGCTTCGACGCCCTCGTCGCCCGCGAGCGGCACCTCATCGACACCGTCCGCGCCGGCCTCGCCGAGGTCCCCGAGGTCCGCGTCCTCTCCCTCTTCGGCGACGACGCCCCGCGCGTCGGAGTCATCTCCTTCGTCGTCGAGGGCTGGAACAGCTCCCACTTCGCCGCTGCCCTCTCCGCGGAGTACGGCATCGGCGTCCGCGACGGCCTGTTCTGCGCCCACCCGCTGGTCCGCACCCTCCTCGGCTCGGACCCCCAGGACCCGGGCGAGTGCGGCGCTCCCGAGGCGGCCGCCCCGGGGGAGCGTTCCCTGAACGCCATCCGCGTCAGCTTCGGTGCCGGTACGCCGGACGAGCACGTCGAGCGTTTCCTCGGCGCCGTGAAGGAGCTCGTCAGCGATGGCGCCCAGTGGAAGTACCGCACGGAGGACGGTCGCTGCGTCCCCGACCGCGGCTGACCCGACCGGTTCGGGCCACGCGCCGGCTCCCGCGTCGGGCCCGTCCGCGGGCCGTCCGACGCCGGTCGACTCGCGGTGCGTGATCACTCTTCGAAGACACGTGCGGGCACGGGAGGAGGGGCCGCGACGACGCCGGCGTCGCCGGGGCGACGCCGGCGGTGGTCCGCCTTCGGCCCCGGCTCAGGACTCCAGGCCGATGGCGAAGGCCGCCTCCAGATCGTGCTGCGAGTACGTGCGGAAGGCCACGTGGGTGTCGGTGCCCTCGACGCCCGGGATCTTGCTGATCCGGCCGGGGATGACCTCGGCCAGGTCGTCGTGGCGCGGCACCCGGACCATCGCGATGAGGTCGTACGTACCGGTCACCGAGAAGACCTCGCTGACGTTGTCGAGCGCGGCGATCGACTCCGCGATCTCGGGGATGCGGTCCACGCTGGTCTTGATGAGGACGATCGCGGTGATCACGGCTGGCTGTCTCCCTCGGTCGCCGCTGCTGGGGTTTTCACTCTATCCCCACCCCGGAACCGCACCCAGGCGTAGAGGAAGCCGACCGAGAACCCCACCACGTGGGCCAGATAGGCGACCCCGGGGCCCGCGCCCGCGGAGCGCGCGGCCAGCCACTGGAGCGTGAACCAGAAGACGAGCACCGCCCAGGCCGGGAAGCGCAGCGGCAGGAAGAAGAGGAAGGGGAAGAGGCTGGTGACCCGGGAGCGGGGGAAGAGGAAGAGGAAGGCCCCGAGCACCGCGGAGATCGCCCCCGAGGCGCCGACCAGGGTCTGCCCGCTGTCGGCGTGCGCCACCGCGTAGCCCAGCAGGGCGAGGTAGCCGGTGCCCAGGTAGAAGAGGGCGAACTCGGCGTGCCCCATCCGCTCCTCGGCCATCGCCCCGAAGACCCACAGGAAGAGCATGTTGCCGAGCAGGTGGAGCCAGCCGCCGTGCACGAAGAGGGCGGTGAAGGGGGTGAGCAGGGCGCCCGGGTCGCCCCGGGTCAGCTCGGCCGGCACCACCCCCCACCGCCGGAAGTACGCGCTCTGCGCCGCCAGCACCTCGTCCCCGGTCCCGTACGACGGGTTCAGGCCGGAGACCGGGCTGACAATGAAGAGGAGACAGCAGGCGGCGATCAGTCCGTACGTCACCGCGGGTCCGGTCCGGAGGCCCCGGTAGGCGCCCAGGGCCGTGGCTCGCCAGTCGATCATGGACAGATCATGGCCCAAGAGGGACGAAGTGGACAGAGTGCCTCGCCGGGCCGGGCGCCGTCCGGTGAGGCCGTAGGGTTACGGGATCGAGCACCGCAGTCCGACGGCGCACCGCGGCTCCCGTACCTGGTACCACCACGACAGGAAGAAGGACGGCACATGACGACGGTTCCCCTGCCGACCGAGGAGACCCGCTGGCGCTGCACCCTGTGCGGCAACCTGACCCGCTTCGACGTGACGCGCTCGTCCAAGGTCGTCGAGTACGTCCATCTGGACCTCGCCGGGGAGCCCAAGGTCGAGGAGCGCGAGGTGCTCAGTGAGACCATCGAGTCGGTCCGCTGCCGCTGGTGCAACGCGGTGGACCAGATCGAACTGGTGGACAAGCCGGGCGTCGAGTCCTGACGGACGGCGCCGACGACAGTAGGGGTGACGGATCGTGGAGCAGTCCGCGCACGGTGGCGAACCGGCCGGCGCGGCAGGTGACGCTGCCGAGACGCTCGACCATCCCCTGCCGGAGGGGGTGCGGCGGCGGGTGATCGCGCTGGTCGCCGACGCCTTCGGCGGCCTCACCGTCGCCGAGCTGCCCGCGCCCCTGCGCCAGTACGCCCGCTTCACCGCGAGTCGGCGCGCCAAGTTCGCCGGCAACGCCATGGCCGCCGCCCTGGAGGGGGACCCGCTCTTCCGGCAGCGGATCGGCGAACGGTTCAAGCAGGCCCAGCCGGAGCTGGCCGCTGCCGTGGAGGGCGGCACCCCGCCCGCCGCCGCCGACCCCGTCGACGTGGCCGCGGCGGCGTACGTGCTGCGCCCGACCGGCTGGGCCAAGCTGGTGGCCGCCGCCGGCGAGGAGGTCCAGCGCGCCGACGCCGAGCGGGCCGACGAGGCCGGCCGGCGCGAGCTGGAGCGGCTCCGCGAGGAGTTGGCCGCCGCCCGCGAGCGGACCCGGGACGAGACCGAGCAGCTCCGGCACGACCTGGAGGCCGCCCGCAAGGAAGCCGAATCGCTTCAGCGCAAGCTGCGCAGCGCCCAGAGCGACGTGAAGCGCGGCGAGGCGGCGCTGCGGCGCGTCCAGGGCGAGATCGAGGCGGTCCGCTCCGAGTCGGCCGCCCAGGTCTCCGCCGCCGAGAGCGAGTCGCGCCGGCTCAAGGCCCGGCTCGGCGAGGTCGAGGCGGCCCTGGAGGCGAGCCGCCGGGCCGCCCGCGAGGGGCGCTCGGTGGAGGACATGCGGCTGCGGCTGCTGCTCGACACCGTCCTCGACGCGGCCCAGGGGCTGCGGCGCGAACTGGCCCTGCCGCCCGTGTCGGTGCACCCGGCGGACACCGTGGACGCGGTGGAGCCGGGGCGGATGTCGCCGAAGGACATCGCGGCCCGCGCCCTGTCGGAGACCGATCCGGCCCTGCTGGACCAGCTGTTGGAGCTGCCGCAGACCCATCTGGTCGTCGACGGCTACAACGTCACCAAGACCGGCTACCCGACGATGCCGTTGGAGAAGCAGCGGCTGCGGCTGCTCGGCGGGCTCTCCGCCCTCGCGGCCCGTTCGGGCGCCGAGGTCACCTGTGTCTTCGACGGCGCCGAGCTGGCGGCGCCGGTGCTCCTGGCGCCGCCGCGCGGGGTGCGGGTGCTGTTCTCCAAGCCCGGGGTCACGGCCGACGAGTTGATCCGCCAGCTGGTGCGGGCGGAACCGCCGGGCCGGCCGGTCGTGGTGGTCTCCACCGACCGCGAGGTGGCGGACGGCGTCGCGAAGGCGGGTGCGCGGCCGGTGGCGTCGGCTCTGCTCCTGAAGCGGCTTTCGCGACTCTCGTAACGACTCGCCCGGCACGCAACTCTTGAGCTCTATGCCCGATTTATGGATGGCAATCCGTCAAGTCCCCGTCACGCGCGGTGTGATGCGCGTAAATAAAGTGGTGCGTGAGCGAGTTTTTTGCCAGCGGGATTTGAACTGATCACAACTTGGTCACTAGGGTCGGGCCTCGAACCTCCGCGCGGTTGATCGCCCAACAGGGTGGTCCGTGGAGGAACCGCCTGCCCCTGACCGGCCGGGCGGCTCGAGGAAGAAGGAGCTCGCCTTCGTGGCGTCCCACCGTCGACCCAAGCAGCCGAGCCGCACCCGTGTGACCGTGCTCACCGCGACCGCGGCCGCCGCCGTCGCGTTCTCCGCCCAGACCGGAGCCCAGGCGGCCCCCAAGCCGAAGATCGACGAAGTCAAGTCGAAGGTCGACAAGCTCTACCACGAGGCCGAGGAGGCCACGGAGCAGCACAGCCTGGCCGAGGAGCGCCGCGGCAAGCTGCAGAAGGAGATCGGCCAGATCCAGGACCGGGTGGCCCGTGGTCAGCAGGAGCTGAACACCCTCCGGGACCAGATCGGTTCGGTCGCCAGCGCCCAGTACCGCTCCGGCGGCATCGACCCGGCGCTCCAGCTCTTCCTCTCCGCGAACCCGGACGACTACCTGGACAAGGCGTCCGCCATCGGCCGGGTCACCGACCAGCAGGCCGATGTCCTCGCCGCCATCCAGGACAAGCAGCGCAGCCTCGCCCAGCAGCGCGCCGAGGCCACCGCCAAGCTCGGCGACCTCGAAGAGGTCCGCAAGACGCTCGCCGAGAAGAAGAAGAAGATCCAGGGCAAGCTCGCCGACGCCCGCACGCTCCTCAACACCCTCACCGCCGAGGAGCGCGCCCGCATCCAGCAGCAGGAGCGGGCCGAGGCCGAGCGCGCCTCCCGCGCCGCCGCCCCCCGCCTCGACCTCGGCAACGAGGCCCCGGCCAGCGGCCTCGGCGCCGCCGCGCTCTCCGCCGCCGCCACCCAGCTGGGCAAGCCGTACGTCTCCGGCGCCGAGGGCCCCAACGCGTACGACTGCTCCGGTCTGACCCAGTGGGCCTACCGCCAGGCCGGCGCCGGCCTCAGCCGCACCACCTACACCCAGCAGAACGACGGCGTGAGGATCGGCCGCAGCCAGCTCAAGCCCGGCGACCTGGTCTTCTTCAACGGCCTGTCGCACGTCGGCCTGTACGCGGGCAACAACACGATCCTGCACGCCCCCAAGCCGGGCGCCGTGGTCCGCTACGAGTCCATGAACTACATGGGCACCTTCCAGTTCGGTGTCCGCATCGGCGGCTGACCCGCCCGGCCGTGCCGCCCGAACGGGTGGTTCGGCGCACACTCCGCTGACCTGACGCCCCGCCGGTGACCTCGTGATCTCCGGCGGGGCGTCATTTTGTGTACCCGGCGCCTTCGTTGGACGCGAGGGAGGGAGCGGCTACTGTCTGCCGCGCCAGTCCGCACGAGCCGAACGAAAGAGCGCGAGCCGTGGCCACCCACCGCCGACCCGCCCGGGTCACCGTCCTGACCGCCGCCGCCGCGGCCACCGCGGCGGCCTCCCTCGGCGCCGTCCCCGCGAGCGCCGACCCGGGCGCCGGCACCGAGGCCACCCGCGCCAGGGTCGACCGGCTCTACGAGGAGGCCGAACGCGCCACCGAGAGCTACAACCGGGCCGACGAGAAGGCCGACGCGCTGCGCCGCAAGGTCGGCCGGGCCCAGGACAGCCTCGCCCGCGGCCAGGAACGCATCAACCGGATGCGGGGCGCCCTCGGCGCCCTCGCCGGCGCCCAGTACCGCTCCGGCGGCCTCGACCCCACCCTCGACCTGCTGCTCTCCTCCGACCCGGACAGCTACCTCGACCGGGCCTCCGTCCTCGACCGGGTCACCGCCCGGCAGACCGCCGCCCTCACCGAGCTCCGGCAGGAGCGACATCGCCTCGACCAGGAGCGCGCCGAGGGCCGGGCCGCCCTCGCCGAGCTGGAGCGCAGCCGCGCCGAGGTGGCCCGCCACAAGCGGTCCGTGGAGCGCAAGCTCGCCGAGGCCCGCCGCCTCCTCGCCTCCCTGACCGCCGCCGAGCGCGCCGACTACGAGCGGGCCTCCCGCTCCGGCGGCCGGGCCGGCGCTCCCGGCGAGGAACCGCCGCCGCCCGCCGACCTCGGCCCGGCCGACTCCCGGGCCGCCGCCGCGGTGCTCGCCGCCCGCAGCGCCGTCGGCAAGCCGTACGTCTGGGGCGCCACCGGCCCGACCGCCTTCGACTGCTCGGGACTGATGGTCTGGTCGTACCGGCAGGCCGGGATCAGCCTGCCGCGCACCTCGGCCGCCCAACGGCACGCGGGCCGACAGGTGCCGCTCTCCCAGGCGCAGCCCGGCGACCTCGTCACCTACCGCGGCGACGCCAGCCATGTCGCCATCTACGCCGGGAACGGGCAGGTCATCCACGCCCCCTACCCGGGCGCCCGGGTCCGCTACGACCCGGTGAACATGATGTCGCACGTGACGGTGACCCGGCCCTGAGCCCGCCCGGCGCCCCCATCGGGAGGCGCCGCGCCGCCACCCTTCCGTACGATCGGACCCGTGCGGGAACAGGGGAGCGGGACACGGAGGCCGGGAGCCGCGCTGCTCGCGCTCGTCCTCGCCCTCGCCGCGCTCGTCGGCTGCTCCACCGCCGGCCCGCCCGCCGACCCGGCCCTCCGCGAGGTGCGGGCCCTGCTCGACCGGCACGCCGAGGCCCTCCTCGACCGTGACGAGACCGCCTGGCTGGCGGCCGTCGCCCCCTCGTACCGCGCCGAGGCGCGCACCGAGTTCCGCCGGCTGGCCGCCGTCCCGCTCGCCGGCTGGTCCTACCGCGTCACCGGAGTCGACCGGACCGGCGAGGGCCGGCTCACCGCCCGCGTCGAGCGCGGCCACCGCGTCGAGGGCTACGACCCCGGCCCCTCCGCCGCCGGCCGGCTCGTCGACCTCACCGAGCGGGACGGGCGCTGGTACGTGACGGGGGAGCGGCCCGCCGAGGGCGCCCCCGTGCGGCTCTGGGAGCAGGGCGAGGTCACCGCGGTGCGCGGCGCCCGCTCCCTCGTCCTCGGCGTCGGCCAGGACCGGAAGCGGCTCGCCGAGATCGCCCGGCTCGCCGACCGGGCGGTGCCCGCCGTCGACGCCGTCTGGAGCCCCGGCTGGGCCCGCCGGGTGCTGGTCCTCGTCCCCGCCTCGCTCGACGACATGGGCGGGCTGCTCGCGGTGGACGGCGCGCAGTACCGGGGGATAGCGGCCGTCACCACCGGCGAGACCGGGCGCCGGCCGGACGCGCCCGCGGACCGCGTGATCGTCAATCCGGAGGCGTACGGGATGCTCGGCGACTTCGGCCGGGAGCTGATCCTCACCCACGAGGCCGTCCACGTCGCCACCCGCGCCCACACCTCGCCGTCCACCCCGGTCTGGCTCTCCGAGGGCTTCGCCGACTGGGTCGCCTACCGGGGCGCCGGCCGCACCCCCGCCCAGGCCGCCCCCGAGCTGCGCCGTGCCGTGCGGGCGGGGGACGCGCCCGCCGCGCTCCCCGAGGACGCCGACTTCGGCTTCGGCGGCGACGGGGAGGCCCTGGCCCGCGCGTACGAGAGCGGCTGGCTCGCCTGCGCGATGATCGCCGACCGCTGGGGCGAGGACCGCCTCACCGCCTTCTACCGGGAGGTGGGCGCGCACCCGGGCAGGGAGGGCGCGGTGGAGAACGCCCTGCACAAGGTCCTGGCGACGACGCCGGAACGATTCACCGCGGAGTGGCGGACGTATCTGCGGGCTCAGCTCGGCTGAGGGCGGGCGCCGGGCTCGGCGAGCCGGCCCTCCCCGGCCCCGGCCGACGGGAGGGCGGCCGTCGCCGGGACCGCGACGCGGCTCGGGGCGCTCAGGCCGAGCCCGTCAGGACCTTCTCGCGCTCCGGCCGGCCCTCCGGGACCGGGATGACCGTGCCGGCCTCGGTGACGGTGTGCTTCCACAGGATCCGGCAGGCCATGAGGGTCGCCGCGATCAGCAGGCCGTTGCGGAGGAACAGCACGCCGATCCCCAGCCAGTCGCTCTGGGTCACGTGCGAGAACCAGACCGGGAACTCGAACTGCGTCACGGCCGTCGCCCACAGGATCAGGTACGCCGGCGTCCGCATCCGGCTGGAGCGGTACACCAGGCAGACCGCCGCCAGGCCGACCAGCCAGATCATGTACTGGGGGGAGATCACCCGGCTCGTCGCGGTGAAGAGCAGCACGGCGACGAAGGCCGCGTCCGCGACCGTCGAGGAGGTGAAACGGCGCGCCTTGAAGCGCCACAGCAGCAGCCAGCCGAAGGCCGCCACCGTCAGCGCCATCGCGCCCTTCGACACCCAGGAGACGTACGGGCCGAGGAACTCGATCGAGCCGTAGTTCATCCGCGCCTCGCCGTCCCAGCCGAAGTGCCGGGCCACGTGGAAGACCATCGCACCGAGCGACTCGACCTCGGTGCCCCGCTCGCTCTGGAAGGAGAGGAACGCGAGCCCGCCCGGCATCCACACCATGCACAGCGCCAGGACGCCCACCGCCGTGCCGGCCGCGACCGGCCAGGAGCGCCAGGTCGCCCGGCCCTTCGGGGTGCCCGCGAGGATCAGCGCCGGCCACACCTTGAGGACCGCGCCGAAACCGGCGAGCGCGCCCAGCACCCGCGGGCTGCGGATCGCGGCGAGCAGCCCCGCCACGGCCACGGCGGTGACCATGATGTCGTAGCGGGCGTACGCGGTCGGGCCCATCAGCGGCACCGCCGCCAGCCACAGCCAGGCGCCGCGCGGCGACCGGCCGGGCCGCCCGCCCGTGTACAGGAGCAGCCCGAAGACGGCGGCGTCGCAGAGGAAGGCCAGCACGAAGAACGCGGCCGCGTAGTTCAGGAACGGCAGCAGGGCGGGGGAGAGGATCGCGAGGGCCGCCGCCGGCGGGTACTGCCAGGTGACGTCGTCCTGCGGGTACGTGCCGGTCTTCAGGACCTCGTACCAGCTCTGGTAGATCTGCTCCACGTCGCTGGTGACGTCGGGGCCGGGCACCACCACGATCTTGAAGACGCAGATCAGCAGGATGATCCTGGTCAGCGCCCACAGTCCCAGCGGAAGACGCATGTCCCGCAGTCGCCCGGCCGTGCGCGAGCCCGTCTCCACTGCGCCCGTCATACCTGTCCTGTTCCTGTCCTGTCGGTCCGCTCGCGCGGAGAGGGGTGGTGCCGGGCGTGGGGTGCGATCGCAGGCCATCACGTACTGTCTGTCACGATGCACAAGACCCTGATCGTAACCAACGACTTCCCGCCGCGTCCCGGCGGAATCCAGGCGTTCCTGCACAACATGGCGTTGCGACTGGACCCCGACCGGCTCGTGGTCTACGCCTCCACCTGGAAGCGCGGCCGCGAAGGCGCGGAGGCCACCGCTCTGTTCGACGCGGAACAGCCTTTCACGGTTGTCCGGGACCGCACCACCATGCTGTTGCCCACACCACGCGTGACCGCCCGGGCCACCGCGCTGCTGCGCGAGCACGGCTGCGAGTCGGTCTGGTTCGGGGCCGCGGCCCCGCTCGGTCTGATGGCGCCCGCGCTGCGCCGGGCCGGTGCGCGGCGGCTGGTCGCCACCACCCACGGGCACGAGGCCGGCTGGGCCCAGCTGCCCGCCGCCCGGCAGCTGCTGCGCCGGATCGGCGAGGGCACGGACACGATCACCTACCTCGGCGAGTACACCCGCTCCCGCATCGCGTCCGCGCTGACCCCGGCCGCCGCCGCCCGCATGGTGCAGCTGCCGCCCGGCGTCGACGAGAAGACCTTCCACCCCGGCTCCGGCGGGGCCGAGGTCAGGGCCCGCCTCGGCCTCACCGACCGGCCCGTCGTGGTCTGCGTCTCCCGGCTCGTCCCGCGCAAGGGCCAGGACACCCTGATCCGCGCCCTGCCCCGGATCCTGCGGCGGGTGCCCGACGCCGTCCTGCTGATTGTCGGCGGCGGCCCGTACGAGAAGGAGCTGCGCCGGCTCGCCGCCGAGACGGGCGTCGCCGCCTCGGTCCGCTTCACAGGCGCCGTGCCCTGGTCGGAGCTGCCCGCCCACTACGGCGCCGGCGACGTCTTCGCCATGCCCTGCCGCACCCGCCGCGGCGGCCTCGACGTCGAGGGGCTCGGCATCGTCTACCTGGAGGCCTCCGCGACCGGACTGCCGGTCGTCGCCGGCGACTCCGGCGGCGCTCCCGACGCCGTCCTCGACGGCGAGACGGGCTGGGTCGTCCGCGGCGAGTCCGTCGAGGACACCGCGGACCGCGTCACCACCCTCCTGCTCGACCCCGAGCTCCGCGCCCGCATGGGCGAGCGGGGCCGCGCCTGGGTGGAGGAGAAGTGGCGCTGGGACCTGCTGGCGGAACGGCTGAGGGAACTGCTGTGACCCCCCTCGGGGGGAGCCTGCCGTGAGGCACGCGGAAGGGGCCCGGCGCGGGTGCGCCGGGCCCCTTCCGCGTGGACTCACTTCGTGTAGAGCGCCTCGATCTCGTCCGCGAAGTCCTTCGCCACCACGTTCCGCTTCAGCTTCAGCGACGGGGTGATGTGGCCCGCCTCCTCGGTGAACTGGGCGGCCAGGACGCGGAACTTGCGGACCGACTCCGCCTTGGAGACCGCGGCGTTGCCGTCGTCGACCGCCCGCTGGACCTCGGCGAGCAGGTCCGGGTCGTCGCGCAGGACGGCGGCGGTGACGCCGGCCGGCTTGCCGTGCTCGCCCGCCCAGCGGCCCAGGAACTCCTCGTCCAGGGTGACCAGGGCGCCGACGAACGGGCGGCCGTCGCCGACCACCATGCACTCCGCGACCAGCGCGTGGGCGCGGATCCGGTCCTCGATGACCGCGGGGGCGACGTTCTTGCCGCCCGCCGTCACCAGGATCTCCTTCTTGCGGCCGGTGATCGCGAGGTAGCCGTCCTCGTCGAGGGTGCCGATGTCACCGGTGTGGAACCAGCCGTCGGCCAGCGCCTCGGCGGTCGCGGCCTCGTTGTTCCAGTACTTCGTGAAGATGTGCTCGCCGTGCAGCAGCACCTCGCCGTCGTCCGCGATCCGCACCACCGAACCGGGCAGCGGCTGGCCGACGGTGCCGATCTTCGGGCGGTCCCACGGGTTGAAGGCGGTGGCCGCGCACGACTCCGTCAGGCCGTAGCCCTCCAGGACGGTGAAGCCGATGCCGCGGAAGAAGTGGCCCAGCCGCTCGCCGAGCGGCGCGCCGCCGGAGATCGCGTACTCGCCCCGGCCGCCGAGTACCGCCCGCAGCTTGGAGAAGACCAGCTTGTCGAAGAGCTTGTGCTTGAGCCGCAGGCCGAGCGAAGGACCCTGCGGGGTGGCGAGCGCGCGGCTGTAGGCGATGGCCGTGTGCGCGGCCTTGTCGAAGATCTTGCCCTTGCCGTCGGCCTGCGCCTTGGCCCGCGCCGAGTTGTAGACCTTCTCGAAGACGCGCGGGACGCCGAGGATCAGCGTCGGCCGGAAGGAGGCAAGCTCGTCCGTGAGGGTCTTGATGTCCGGGAGACAGCCCAGGCGGATCGGGGCCATCACCGAGGCCACCTCGATCAGCCGGCCGAAGACGTGCGCGGCGGGCAGGAAGAGCAGCACCGAGGACTCCCCGGTGCGGAAGAGCGGCTTCAGGCGCTCCACCACGTTCCCGCACTCGGCGAAGAAGGCCCGGTGGGTCAGCACGCAGCCCTTGGGGCGGCCGGTGGTGCCCGAGGTGTAGACGATGGTGGCCGGGTCGTCGGCGTTCGCCGCCGACATCCGGGCGTCCAGGGCCTCGTCCGAGACCTCCGCGCCGGAGGCGGTCAGGGCGGCGACCGCGCCGTCCTCGATCTGCCACAGTCCCGTCAGCGCCGGCAGCTCGCCGCGCACGGACTCCACCGACGCCTGGTGCGCGGCCGACTCCACGATCGCCACCGAGGCGCCCGAGTCGCCGAGGATCCACTGGATCTGCTCCGGCGAGCTGGTCTCGTACACCGGCACGGTCACCGCGCCGGCGCTCCAGATCGCGAAGTCCAGCAGCACCCACTCGTAGCGGGTGCGGGAGAGCAGCGCGACGCGGTCGCCCACCCCGACCCCGGCGGCGATCAGCCCCTTGGCGGCCCCGCGGACCTCGGCGAGGAACTCCTTGGCGGTCACGTCCGTCCACCCGCCGCCGACGGCCTTGCGGGCCATCACGGCGACGTCTGGGTGCTGGGAGGCGTTGCGGCGGATGAGATCCGTCAGGTTGCCGTCCGAGGGGACCTCGTACAGGGCCGGAAGGCTGAACTCGCGCAAGACTGCTGCTCCTCATCGGGCTCCGGTGCCACGGCTCTGTGTGGATGCACCAGTGCGGTCCATGATCGGGCAGGTGCTCGGTGGGGGCGAGCACGACTGTGGACTGCCCGGACGTTACCCACCAGTACGTGGTTCCCGATAGGGGGTTCCGGCCAGATGTTCTCTGCGTCACACCAGCGTGACGGCCCTCCCCGCACAGTAATCCACGGCTTTCAGGACTCCCAAGTAACCGCAGGTCCGACGCCCTAAGGTGGGATCCATGCGAGTCCACGTGGTCAGCGACGTGCACGGCAACACCGACGCCCTCGCCCGGGCGGGGGACGGTGCCGACGCCCTCATATGCCTCGGCGATCTGGTCCTCTTCCTCGACTACGCCGACCACAGCCGGGGCATCTTCCCCGACCTCTTCGGCACGGCCAACGCCGACCGGCTCGTCGAGCTGCGCACCGCCCGCCGCTTCGACGAGGCCCGCGACCTGGGCCGCAGCCTCTGGGCCGGGCTCGACGTCGACCGCGACACCGCCATCGAGGCCGCCGTCCGCCGCCAGTACGCCGAACTCTTCGCCGCCCTCCCCACCCCCACCTACGCCACCTACGGCAACGTCGACCTCCCCACCCTCTGGCCCGAGTACGCCCGCCCCGGCACCACCGTCCTCGACGGCCGGAGCGTCGAGATCGGCGGCCTCGTCTTCGGCTTCGTCGGCGGCGGCCTGCGCACCCCGATGCGCACCCCGTACGAGATCTCCGACGAGGAGTACGCCGCCAAGGTCGAGGCCCTCGGCGAGGTCGACGTCCTCTGCACCCACATCCCGCCGGAGGTCCCCGACCTCACCTACGACACCGTCGCCCGCCGCTTCGAACGCGGCAGCCGCGCCCTCCTCGACGCCATCCGCCGCACCCGGCCCCGCTACGCCCTCTTCGGCCACGTCCACCAGCCGCTCGCCCGCCGCATGCGGATCGGCGCCACCGAGTGCGTGAACGTCGGGCACTTCGCCGCCACCGGCCGCCCCTTCGCCCTGGAGTGGTGACGGGGCCGGCACGGGGGCGCGATAGCCTTCCCCCGGCACGTGTCCGTGCCCCTTGACTTCCGCCGGACCGCACAGTGGAGGAGCCACCGCGATGGCCGAACACACCAGCTCGAGCATCACCATCGAGGCGGCGCCGGCCGACGTCATGGGCGTGATCGCCGACTTCGACCGCTACCCCGACTGGACCGGCGAGGTCACCCAGGCCGAGGTCCTCTCCACCGACGAGGCCGGCCGCGCGGAGAAGGTCCGGCTCGTCCTCGACGCCGGCGCGATCAAGGACGACCACACCCTCGCGTACACCTGGACCGGCGCCCACGAGGTCAGCTGGACGCTCGTGAAGTCCCAGATGCTCCGCTCCCTCGACGGCTCCTACCGCCTCACCCCGCTCGCCGGCGACCGCACCGAGGTCACCTACCAGCTGACCGTCGACGTCAAGATCCCCATGCTCGGCATGATCAAGCGCAAGGCCGAGAAGGTCATCATCGACCGCGCCCTCGCCGGCCTGAAGAAGCGCGTCGAGTCCCAGGCCTGAACCCCACCGCCCCGCCCGGCCGTCCGGCCGGAGACCGGGCCCCGGCCGGGCCGCGATAGCGTCACCCGTATGCGGATCATCCTCGTCACCGGAACCGGCGGCGCCGGGCGGAGCACGGTCGCCGCCGCGACCGCGCTCGCCGAGGCCCACGCCGGCCGCCGCGTCCTGCTCGTCCCCGGTGACACGGACCCCGGCCCGGCCGTGGACGACACCCCCGCGACGCTCACCGTGCTGCGGACCGACCCCGCCGGCGACTTCCGGCGCGAGTTCCTCGCCCTCCAGGCCCGCTCCGGGACCGTCCTCGACCTCCTCGGCGCCGCGCCCTTCGAGGACGCCGAACTCACCGAACTGCCCGGCAGCCGCCAGTTCGCCCTGCTCCGGGCGCTGCGCGAGGCCGCCGCCGGCGACCACGACCTCGCCGTCGTCGACCTCCCGCCCGTGCGGGAGGCGCTGACCGTCCTCGCCCTCCCGGAACAGCTCCGCCGCTACCTCCGCCGACTGCTGCCGCCCGAGCGCCAGGCTGCCCGCGCGCTGCGCCCGATGCTCGCCCAGCTCGCCGGCGTCCCCATGCCCGCCCAGTGGCTGTACGAGACCACCGCCCGCTGGGAGCGGGAACTCGCCGCCGTCCAGGCCGTCGTCGAAGCCCCCGGTACCACCGTCCGGCTCGTCCTCGAACCGGGCCCGGCCGCCACCGCCGCCCTCCGCGAGGCCCGCCTCGGCCTCGCCCTGCACGGCCTCGCCCTCGACGCGGTGATCGCCAACCGGCTCCTGCCCGCCGCCTCCGAGGACCCCTGGCTCGCCGCCCTCACCGCCGAGCAGCACCGCCGGCTCGCGACCCTGCGCGCCGACGCCGGAGAGCTCCTGCACGAACTGCCGCACCTCGGCCGCGAGCCGCGCGGCCCCGAGGACCTCGCCCTGCTCGCCACCGCCCGCCCCGGCCCGCCGCCCGCCCCCGCGCCCGCCCCGACCGTCGAGGACCGGCGCGAGCGGGACGGCGTCCTCGTCTGGCACGTGCCGCTGCCCGGCGCCGCCAAGCAGGACCTCTCCCTCGTCCGCAGGGGCGACGAACTCCTCCTCGGCGCCGGACCCTTCCGCCGCACCCTGCCCCTCCCGCCCGTCCTGCGCCGCTGCACCGTCACCGGGGCGGGCCTCGTCGACGGCGACCTCGCGATCCGCTTCGCCCCCGACCCCGGACTGTGGCCCAAGCCCTCCTGACCGCCGCCCCCGGGCGTGTACCGTCGAAGGAAGGGAAGCGACGGAGGAGTACGCCATGAGCAGCGATCCGGACCCCTGGGCCGACGCGTGTGCCGAGGACCTGGAGGCGGAGAGGGCCCGCCGCCGCGCGCGGCACGGGGAGGAACCCGGCTCGCCCGCCGAGGAGTTCCGCAAGCTCTTCGAGG
Source organism: Streptomyces sp. NPDC007945 (assembly GCF_042958885.1). Taxonomy (NCBI): domain Bacteria; kingdom Bacillati; phylum Actinomycetota; class Actinomycetes; order Kitasatosporales; family Streptomycetaceae; genus Streptomyces; species Streptomyces sp. NPDC007945. The sequence goes on along the minus strand of NZ_JBIBJV010000001.1, from coordinate 335,474 downwards.
CCGTCGCCGAGAAGCTCACCGGAGGTCTCGGCGCCGCCGCCCCGCTCTTCGGAGGCCAGGCCGCGGGCGCCGCCGCCCAGGCGGCCGAGACCGTCAGGGGCCTCGTCGACCAGGCCAAGGCCGCCGTCGAGCCGGTCATCGAGCGCAATCCGCAGGTCTTCGACCACCTCGCCGCCGCCGGCAGCGAACTCCTCGCCGCCTACCGGTCGGCCGTCCAGGGCCACGAGACCCGTTGGACCCGCGGCCCCGGCCTCGACGAGGACGACCCCCGCCAGGCGGCCGACGCCCCCCGCGAGCCGAAGCCCGAGCCCGGGGCCGAGGACCGCGACGACCGCGGCGAGGGCCCGGCCACCGGCCGCCCCATCGACCTGGACTGATCGGTACGGCGCCTCCCCTCGGGTACGGTGGGCCCTAGCGGGGCTCGACCGAAAACTGAGGGACACATGGGACTCACCATCGGCGTCGACATCGGCGGCACGAAGATCGCGGCCGGCGTGGTCGACGAGGAGGGCAGCATCCTCGACACGCACACGGTGCCCACCCCGTCGACCTCCGAGGGCATCGTCGACGCCATCTGCGCCGCCGTGTCCGAGGCCGGCAAGGGCCACCGGATCGAGGCCGTCGGCATCGGCGCGGCCGGTTACGTCGACGACAAGCGGGCCACCGTCCTCTTCGCCCCGAACATCGACTGGCGCCACGAGCCGCTGAAGGACAAGGTCGAACAGCGCGTCGGCCTCCCCGTCGTCGTGGAGAACGACGCCAACGCGGCGGCCTGGGGCGAGTACCGCTTCGGCGCCGGCCAGGGCCACGAGGACGTCATCTGCATCACCCTCGGCACCGGCCTCGGCGGCGGCATCATCATCGGCAACAAGCTCCGCCGCGGACGCTTCGGCGTCGCCGCCGAGTTCGGCCACATCCGGGTCGTCCCGGACGGCCTGCTCTGCGGCTGCGGCAGCCAGGGCTGCTGGGAGCAGTACGCCTCCGGCCGTGCCCTCGTCCGCTACGCCCGGCAGCGCGCCGCCGCGACCCCCGAGAACGCGAAGGTCCTGCTCTCGCTCGGCGACGGCACCCCCGAGGGCATCCAGGGCAAGCACGTCAGCGAGGCCGCGCGCGCCGGCGACCTCGTCGCCGTCGACTCGTTCCGCGAGCTGGCCCGCTGGGCCGGCGCCGGTCTCGCCGACCTCGCCTCGCTCTTCGACCCGTCCGCGTTCATCGTCGGCGGGGGCGTCTCCGACGAGGGCGAGCTCGTGCTCGACCCGATCCGGAAGTCCTTCCGACGCTGGCTGATCGGCGGCAGCTACCGCCCGCACGCGCAGGTCCTCGCCGCGCAGCTCGGCAACAAGGCCGGTCTCGTGGGCGCCGCGGACCTGGCCCGCCAGGGCTGAACCGCCGCGTTCCCACGGGTCGATGCCCGTCGCGCCCCCCGGGGCGGGGCGGGCATCCGCCTTATGTTGGGGCCATGGCCCCCGACGCGACCGGCGCGCTGCCGGCCTCCCGTACCGAGCCGGACGGCTCCGCCGTGGTCCGGATCCTCAGCTACAACATCCGCTCGATGCGCGACGACGAGGACGCCCTCGCCCGGGTGATCCGGGCCTGCGCGCCCGACGTCGCCCTCGTCCAGGAGGCGCCGCGCTTCTTCCGCTGGCGCAAGCACGCGGCCCGGCTCGCCGCCAGGAGCGGACTGGTCGTGCTCTCCGGCGGCGCGACCGCCGCGGGACCGCTGCTGCTCTGCTCGCTGCGCGCCACCGTGGAACGCACCGAGGACGTGCTGCTGCCGCTCACCCCCGGCCTCCACCGGCGCGGCCTCGCCACCGCCGTCGTCCGCTTCGGGGCCGCCCGGCTCGGCCTCGTCAGCTGCCACCTGAGCCTGCGGAAGGACGAGCGGTACGCCCAGGCCGGTCTGGTCCTCGACCGGGTCGCCGCCCTGGACACCCCGTACACGATCGTCGCCGGCGACCTCAACGAACGCCCCGGCGGGCCGGCCCACACCCGGCTCACCGCGACCCTCCGGGACGGCTGGACGACGGCCCCGCGGGGCACCGAGCACACCCACCCCGCCGAGCGCCCGCACCAGCGCATCGACGCGATCCTGGCGACGCCCGCCGTGGAGTTCCTCGGCTGCGGCGTCCCCACCGGGATCCCCGCCACCGACCTGACCGCCGCCACCGATCACCTTCCGGTGCTGGCGGCGGTCAGGCTCCGGGCGCGGGCCTGACGACCGGCCCGGGCCGCGACCGGCGGGCGGAGTCCGCCGCGGCCGGCCGAGGCCCGGGAGGCGCTCCGGCGCCGAGTGGTGCGAGGGCGGCGTCGGGCGGCACAGCCCGCCTTCCGGTGCCGGCGGCGGTCAGGCTCCGGGCGCCGTCGGACCCGGCGGCCCGAGGCCCGGTGCGCGGGTCACACCACCGCGCCGCGGCCCGGGTCGTCGTAGCCGTCGTCGTCCTCGTCGTCGCCCTTCATGCGGGCCACCAGGGTCACGAAGCCGCCCAGGAAGCCGCCGACGGACAGGGTGGTGAGCCACCAGGTCATGTCCCAGCGGAAGAGGACCGCGAGGAGCATCAGGACCGGGCCGCCGACCACCGCGAGCCAGGCGAACTTGGTGGTGGTGTCGGCCTCGGGGAGCGGCGGGGGCTCCGGCGGCACGAAGTGGCCCTCGTCCGAGCTCCCGGGTCCCTCCTCGGGCTCGGGCGGGCTGTAGTCGCGCGGCCCGGCGCTCGGGCGCACCCCCGGCGCGAAGGTGATCGAGCTTCCGAGGGCCGGCTTGACGTCACCGGGGCCGTCCCCGGCGTCGCCCCCGTCGTCCTCCGGCTCCGCCGCGACCGGCTCCCGCCGGGTCTTGTCCGGCTTCGGCACGTCCGCGCCCGAGGCGGAGGCCGCCAGGGCCTCGCGGGCGTCGAGCTCCTCCGGCTCCGGGAGCCGCAGGTTCTCGATCGGCCGGTAGGGCCGGGTCCCCGGCGGATCCGCGGGCTCCTCGCCGTACCCCGCGACGATCGCGGCCCACGCCGCCTCCTCGTCGATGGGCTGCGGCTCCCGCTCGCCACCGTCCTGCTGGTCAGCCACCGCTCCTGCTTCCCTTCCCGCCCACGAGTCCCGGGGCGAGACGCTCGACGAACGCCAGACTCTCCTCGAAGATCCTCTCCGCGTCATGGTCCAACGTCGCGACGTGGTAACTCTGTTCCAGCAGGATCTCCGTCACGTCGGTGGAGGAGACCCGGCTGAGGATCCGGGCCGAGTCGGCCGGCGGGACCACGTGGTCCCGCGGGCTGTGCAGCAGCAGGAGCGGCTGCGTGACCTGCGGCAGCTCGCCGTCGACCAGCCGGAAGAATCGGCGCAGCGAGTACGCCGCGTGCAGCGGCACCCGGGTGTAGCCGATCTCGGTCACGCCCTCCTTCGCGATGTCGCTGGCGATGCCCTTCGTCGTGGGCACCAGGTGCCGCACCACGGGCAGGGCGTGCGCGGCGAGGCCGTGCACCTTGTTGCCCGGGTTGACGAGCACGAGGCCGCGGACCGCGTCGCCGTGGCGGGCGGCGAGCCGCAGGGTCAGCGCCCCGCCCATGGAGAGGCCGAAGACGAAGACGGTGGAGCAGCGGGCGGTCAGTTCGCGCAGCGCCCGGTCCACCTCCGCGTACCAGTCGTGCCAGGTGGTGAGCTGCATGTCCTGCCAGCGCGTGCCGTGCCCGGGCAGCAGCGGCACGGACACCGTCAGGCCGCGGTCCGCGAGGTACTCGGCCCACGGGCGCATCGACTGCGGGGAACCGGTGAATCCGTGACAGAGAAGGACGCCGACCTCTCCGCCGTCATGGCGGTACGGCTCGGCTCCGGGAAGGACCGGCACCGGGGTCTCCTGTTCGGTTTGCGGCTCCGGTGCGCCGGGGCGCCGGAACCGGTGCGGAGAATGGGGGAAGGGACCTTCACGGTACGCGACCGGACCGACACCGACCAGGGCCGCAGCGGGGGCGGCACGTCGGTACGGGATAAAGTCGTCACGACGGCACACGGAAGGCATGGCGAGTTGATCTACGGCGCAATGAAGTTCTCCATCGGAGGCTCCCTGAAGCTTGCCTTCCGGCCCTGGGTGGAGGGCCTGGAGAACATCCCCGCCGAGGGCCCCGCGATCCTCGCCAGCAACCACCTGTCCTTCTCGGACTCCTTCTTCCTCCCGGCGGTCCTGGACCGCAAGGTCACCTTCATCGCGAAGGCGGAGTACTTCACCACGCCGGGCCTGAAGGGCCGGCTGACCGCCGCCTTCTTCAAGGGCGTCGGCCAGCTCCCGGTGGACCGCTCGGGCGCCCGCGGCGCCGGCGAGGCCGCCATCAAGGCCGGCATCGAGGTCATCGAGGGCGGCGGCCTCTTCGGCATCTACCCCGAGGGCACCCGCTCGCCCGACGGCCGGCTCTACCGCGGCAAGCCCGGCGGCCTGGCCCGGGTGGCGCTGGCCACCGGCGCCCCGGTCATCCCGGTCGCCATGATCGACACCGAGAAGATCCAGCCGCCCGGCAAGGTCGTCCCGAAGCTGATGCGCCCCGGCATCAGGATCGGCGAGCCGCTGGACTTCTCCCGCTACCACGGCATGGACGGCGACCGCTTCATCCTGCGCTCGGTGACCGACGAGGTCATGTACGAGATCATGAAGCTCTCCGGGCAGGAGTACGTCGACATCTACGCGACCGCCGCCAAGCGGCAGATCGCGGAGGCCGAGAAGGCCGCCAAGGAGGCCGTGAAGGCGGAGATCGCCGCACGGGAAGAGTCCGGCGCCTGACCCTCCCGCGAGGGAGCGCCGGCGGGGGGTGGGGGAGATGGCCAAGCGCGAGCGTGTCGTGCGCATGTCGGTGGAGCAGCCGCTGTGGCGTGCGTTGACCGGCTACCGGGTCCTGACGATGGTCTACGCGGTGCTGATCTTCGCCACCGGCCGGGACCGCTACGAGCGGCCCTGGATCGCCGTCGGCTACCTCGCGGTGCTCTGCGTCTGGACCCTCGCCACCCTCCCCAAGGTGGCGAACGCGGCCAGCTGCACCAAGCGCTTCCTCGTCGCCGACCTCACCCTCGCCCTCACCGGCATCCTCCTCACCCCGCTCGCCGACGCCCACGCCCAGTCCGTGGACGGCCCCACGCTGCCGACGATATGGACGGCCGGCTCGGTCCTCGCCTACGCCATCAAGGGCGGCTGGCGCTGGGCGGGCCTCGCCTCCTCCCTCGTCGCCGTCGCCAACATCATCGAGCGGGGCCACCCCAGCCGGGACACCGTCCACAACGTCATCCTGGTCTGGGTGGCCTCCATCGCCATCGGATACGTCGTCGAGGTCGCCCGCGCCTCCGAGCGCACCCTCGCCCGCGCCCTGGAGATCGAGGCCGCCACCCGGGAGCGGGAGCGGCTCGCCCGCGACATCCACGACAGCGTCCTCCAGGTCCTCGCGATGGTGCAGCGCCGCGGCACCGCCCTCGGCGGGGAGGCCGCCGAGCTGGGCCGGATGGCCGGCGAGCAGGAGGTCGCCCTGCGGACCCTGGTCGCCGGCGGTCTCACCCGTGCCAGCCACGTCTCCGAGGACGAGTCCGAGGGAGCGGTCGTCCGGGTCGTCGAGGTCGACGACGAGCCCGCCGACGACACCCCGGTCGACCTGCGCGCCCTGCTCGCCCCGCGGGCCGGCGCCCGGGTCACCCTCTCCGACCCCGGGGTCCCCGTGCCGCTGCCCGCCGCGGCCGCCCGCGAACTGGCCGCCGCCGTCGGCGCCGCCCTGGACAATGTGCGGGTCCACGCGGGCGCGGACGCGCGCGCGTGGATCCTGGTCGAGGACTGGGACGACGAGGTCATCGTCACCGTCAGGGACGACGGCCCCGGCATCCCGGAGGGCCGGCTCGCCGAGGCGGAGGGCGAGGGCCGGATGGGCGTCGCGCTGTCCATCCGGGGGCGCCTGCGCGACCTGGGCGGCACGGCCGAGCTGGTCTCGGTCCCCGGCCAGGGCACCGAAGTCGAACTGAAGGTCCCGCGACCCGCGCGGGACGCACGGGGGAAGGCAGGAGAGAAGTGAACGAGGCGCAGAGCCCGGCGGAGCAGGACCGCACCATCAGGGTGATGGTCGTCGACGACCACCCCATGTGGCGGGACGCGGTCGCCCGCGACCTGGCCGAGGCGGGCTTCGACGTGGTCGCCACCGCCGGCGACGGCGAGCAGGCCGTCCGCCGCGCCCCGGCCGTCGCCCCCGACGTCCTCGTCCTCGACCTGAACCTGCCGGCCAAGCCGGGCGTCCAGGTCTGCAAGGAACTCGTCGGCTCGCTGCCCGGCCTGCGGGTCCTGGTCCTGTCGGCGAGCGGCGAGCACGCCGACGTCCTGGAGGCGGTGAAGTCCGGTGCCACCGGCTACCTGCTGAAGTCGGCGGGCGCCGAGGAGCTGATCGACGCGGTCCGTCGCACCGCCGTCGGCGACCCCGTCTTCACCCCGGGCCTCGCCGGCCTGGTCCTCGGCGAGTACCGCCGCCTCGCCTCCGAGCCCGCGCCCGCGGCGGGCGCCGGGGAGCCCGAGGCGCCGCGCCTCACCGACCGCGAGACCGAGGTCCTCCGGCTCGTCGCCAAGGGCCTCAGCTACAAGCAGATCGCCGAGCGGCTCGTCATCTCGCACCGCACCGTGCAGAACCACGTCCAGAACACCCTCGGCAAGCTCCAGCTGCACAACCGCGTCGAGCTGGTCCGGTACGCGATCGAGCGCGGCCTCGACGAGGGCTGACCCGCGGGGTGGCCGCGTGGCCGAGCGCGGCGCCGGACCCGGCCGTATATTCGGGCGCATATGCGGCCTTTCGGCGAGAGGACTGTCGTGGAGATCCTGGCATTCGGCGTGCAGGCGGACGAGAAGCCACTGATCGAGAAGGCGTTCGAGGGCCACCACGACGTCCGCTGCCTTGACGTCTTCCTCACCGAGGACACCGCCCCCATCGCGACCGGCTACGAGGTCATCTCCACCAGCGTCAACGCGATCCTCGACCACCGGGTCCTGCAGACCCTGGCGGCCGGCGGCACCCAGATGATCGCCCAGCGCTCCACCGGCTTCAACAACATCGACCTGGAGGTCGCCGAGCGCCTCGGCCTCACCGTCGCCCGGGTCTCGTACTACTCCCCCTACTCCGTCGCCGAGTTCGCCTGGACCCTCGCCATGGCCGTCAACCGGCGGATCGTCCGCGCCTCCAACCGCACCCGCGACTTCGACTTCCGGCTCGACGGGCTGATGGGCCGCGACCTGCGCGGCCGTACCGCCGGCGTCCTCGGCACCGGGAAGATCGGCGAGGCCTTCGCCCGGATCGCCCACGGCTTCGGCATGCGGCTGCTCGGCTGGGACGTCGCCGAGAACCCCGCCTGCGTCGCCCTCGGCATGGAGTACGTCGAGAAGGACCGGCTCCTCGCCGAGGCCGACCTCGTCAGCCTCCACGTGCCGCTGCTGCCGGCCACCCACCACCTCATCGACGCCGGCGCCCTCACGTCCATGAAGGACGACGCGATCCTGGTCAACTCCAGCCGGGGCGGCCTCGTCGACACCGAGGCCCTCGTCACCGAACTCCGCGCCGGCCGCTTCGCCGGCGTCGGCCTCGACGTCTACGAGGCCGAGGCCGGCCTCTTCTTCCTCGACAAGTCCCTCGCGGGCGTCGAGGACGACACCCTCGCCCGCCTCGTCACCTTCCCGAACGTGGTGGTGACGAGCCACCAGGCCTACTACACCGAGGACGCGGTCGGCCAGATCATCGACACCACCCTCCAGAACGTCCTCGACTACACCCGGGGCCGGCGCGGCGAGAACGTCCTGGTCCCGCGGGCCGCCTCCTAGACCAGCACCCCGGCGAGGAGCGAGGCCGTCACCGAGGCGCCCTCCAGCGACAGCACGGACTCCGGGTGGAACTGCACGCCCGCGAAACCGGGGCCGCGCAGCGCGTGCACCTCGTCCGTCTCCGCGTCCCGGCTCACCTCGATCCGGTGCAGCGCCAGCTCCGTCGCCTCCCGCTCGTCGCAGCGCGCCGTGAAGCTGTTGTAGAAGCCGACCGTCCGCTCCTGGCCGAACAGGTCGATCCGCACCTGCGCGCCCTGGAACGGGGTCCGCTTCCGCGCGATGTCCAGGCCCAGCTCCGCCGCGATCAGCTCGTGCCCCAGGCACACGCCGAGGAGGCCGTGCCGGTGGCCGCGCAGCAGCTCGGCGGTGAGCCCGCGCAGGAACCGCATCTTCGGGTCGGCCGCGTCCATCGGGTCGCCCGGGCCGGGGCCGAGGACCACCGGGCCCTCATGGGCGAGCGCCAGCTCCCGCAGCCCCGGCTCGTCGTACCGCAGCACCGACACCTCCAGGCCCGAGGAGCGCAGCAGGTGCGCCAGCATCGCGGTGAAGGTGTCCTCCGCGTCGACCACGAGCGCGTGCCCCGAGAGCTCCGCCGACCGGGTCTGCATGCGCAGCCAGAACGGCGCCAGGTCCGCCCGCCGGGCGTCCAGCGCGGCCCGCACCCGCGGATCGTCCGCCAGCCGCGGCCGGGCGGGGGAGCCGTCCGCCGGACGCCCCTCCCGCACCCCCAGCGCCGCCAGGACCGCCGCCGCCTTCGCGTGGGTCTCCGCGACCTCGCCCGCCGGGTCCGAGTGCCGCACCAGGGTCGCCCCCACCGGCACCCGCAGCCGCCCGTCGGCCGCGATGTCGGCGGTCCGGATCAGGATGGGCGAGTCCAGCGTCTGCGCCCCGCCGCCGTCCGTGCCGAGCAGCGCCAGCGCCCCCGCGTAGTAGCCGCGCCCGCCGGCCTCGTGACGCTCGATGACCCGGCAGGCGTTCTGCACCGGGGAGCCCGTCACGGTCGCCGCGAACATCGTCTCCCGCAGCACCTCCCGCACGTCGAGGGAGGACCGGCCGCGCAGCTCGTACTCGGTGTGCGCGAGGTGCGCCATCTCCTTCAGCCGGGGGCCGATCACCACCCCGCCCATGTCCCCGACCGTGCACATCATCTTCAGCTCCTCGTCGACCACCATGGAGAGCTCCTCGGTCTCCTTGCGGTCGGCGAGGAAGCCCAGCAGCCCCTCGGCGGTCGGCGCGACCCCGTCCGGGTAGCGGTACGTGCCGCTGATCGGGTTCATGACCACGGTCCCGCCCGCCATCCGGACGTGCACCTCCGGGCTGGCCCCGACGAGCGTCCGCTCCCCGGTGTGCACGACGAAGGTCCAGTACGCCCCCCGCTCGCCCACCAGCAGCCGCCGGAACAGCGCCAGCGCGTCGGCCCGCCCGAAGCCCGGGATCTCGCCGGTGTACGTCCGCCGGATGACGAAGTTCGCGCCCTCGCCGCCGCCGATCTCCTCCTCGATCACCCGCCGCACGGTCGCCGCGTACTCCTCGTCGGAGACGTCGAAGGCCCCGCCGGAGACCTCGACCCGGTGGGCCGGCAGCGCGTCGAGCACCGCGGCGAGCGGCAGCTCGTACGTCTCCTCGGCGACCAGCACCGACAGCGGCGTCCCGTCGTCCCGCACGTCGAAGCCGCGCTCCCGGATCTGCCGGAACGGCACCAGCGCGAGCGCGGGCCGCTCGCCCACCGGGAGGTCGGCCAGCCGCTCCGCCTCGTGCACGGCGCCGATCAGCACCTCGACGGTGTCGTGGTCACGGCCGGGGGTGCGGCGGCGCAGCAGGGCGAAGGGCGGGGCGGAGTCGTCGAGGAGGCGGGAGACGTCGAAGTCCATGGCAGTGGGTTCCTTCCGGTCGGAGTACGGAGAGCGGAGAGGAACGGCCTCGCGGATACGAGAAAGGCCGCCCCTCGGGCGGCCTTCGCGTGGTCTTCGGGTACGCGCAGTCAGTGGGCCGCCGGAGGGACGGTCCACCACCAGTTCTGGGTCGAAGGCGCGTACATGCGAGCACTGTAACCCAGCCGGACGCGGGGACGGGGCCCGTTCCACACCGTGGAAGGCGTGGAACGGGCCCCGTCCGTCGGGCGCGACCGGATCAGACGATCAGGTTGAAGCCCTGCCAGCCACCGCCGACCTGCGCCTTGGGGGCGTAGGGGTTGGGGTAGCCGCCGGTGTTCTTGTAGAACCACAGCACGCCGGAGGCGTCGCGGGCGATCAGGTCCGGCTTGCCGTCCTTGTTCAGGTCACCCGGGCCGACCATCACGTTGTAGGCCTGCCAGCCGCCGCCGACCTGCGCCTTCGTGGCGTAGGGGTTGGGGTGGCCGCCGGTGTTCTTGTAGAACCACAGCACGCCGGTCTTGTCGCGGGCGATCAGGTCCGGTCGGCCGTCACCGTTCATGTCGCCGGTGCTGATCAGCTCGTTGTAGACCTGCCAGCCGCCGCCGACCTTGACGCGGGTCGCGAACGGGTTCGGGGAGGCGCCGGTGTTCTGGTACAGCCACAGGACGCCGGTCCTGTCGCGGGCGATCAGGTCCGGCCGGCCGTCGGCGTTCATGTCCCGCGCACCGAGGATCTTGTCGTAGACCTGCCACCCGGCGCCGACCCGGAGCCGGGTCTTGAACGGAGTGTTCGGGTTCCCGGAGCCCTTGTAGTACCAGAGCACGCCGTCCTTGTCCCGGGCGACCGCGTCACCGGTACCGTCGGCCCGCAGCTCCGTCATCGCGGTGAGGGCGTTGTAGGCCTGCCATCCGGCACCGACCCGGTACTTGGTCAGGAACGGCGCGGCCGGGTTGCCGGACCCCTGGTACTGCCAGAGCACACCGGCGGCGTCGCGGGCGATGATGTTGTTGCGGTTCGTGGCGTCCACCGCCGGGGCCGCGGGGGACTCGACGACGTCCGAGGCCTTCACCCACGCCATGCGGTGGTTGTAGCGGATCGGGATGTACGTGTCGGTGCCGACGACGTTCGTCTGTGCGGAGCCGAAGTAGTCGTCGCCCTTCACCGCCGGGCCGGCCTTGACGTACGCGGCGCCCGTGCCGAAGGAGTACTTCGACAGGTAGTTGGGGTTGTCCGTCGGGGCGGTGACACCGTTGGTGCCGGGGTAGGCGGAGCTCTCCGGGTAGGCCCGCCCGTAGATCAGCGGGGTCTTGCCGGGGGCGGGCTTGAGGACCCGCTGCGCGCTGTCCTTGACGACGGACGTGTACTGGCCGCCCGGGTTGTGGAACCAGGCCTTCTGACCGCGGTACCAGATGGCGGTCCAGTTGATCCGGGCCTCGGCGACGACGTAGGTGCCGCCGGCCGGGACCTTGTTCGCCCAGTTGGAACCGTACTGCCAGCCGTCCGAGAAGTACGGATCGGTCAGCGCCTTGGTCTGGTCGGCCACGGGCTCCGAGTACAGGTAGCCGAAGTTCACCGGAAGCGGGGCGGTCGTCTTGGTGACCACCGTCTCGTCGGGGAGCTGCTCCCTGTACTTCATCGCCTGCTGGTTCGCGGAGGTGAACGGCGGGACGACGCGGACCAGCTGGCCGGGCTGGAGCAGACCGCCGGCGCCGCCGGCACCGGTCGGCGCGCCGAGGAGGGACATGTAGTGGTTCCAGTCCCAGAACGGACCGGCGTCCCAGTGCATCCCCGCGACCTTGGCGTTGACGTGGCCCGCGACCTCGTCGTGACCGATGATGTGCTCGCGGTCCAGCGGGATCCCGTACTGGTTCGCGAGGTACTTCACCAGCTTGGCGGAGGACTCGTACTGGGGCTCGGTGTACCAGTAGCCCTCCCTGATGGCGAAGCCCTCGTGCTCGACGCCGATGTCGTGCATGTTGTCGGACCAGTTGCCCGCGTGCCACGCGATGTTCTTGTTCTCGACCATCTGGGTCACCAGACCGTCGCTCGCGCGGATCAGGTAGTGGGCGCTGCCCTTGGCGGTCGGCTTCTGGAACTCCGCGATGGTGCCCTCGTAGCTGCCCTCGGTGTCGTGGATGACGATCCGGCGGATGTCCAGCTGCGTGCCCTTGGCGCGATCGGCGAGGGTGTAGTTCCGCTGCCCGGTGCTCGGGACCTCGGCGGGGCGGAAGTCGCAGACGAGGCCGGTGGGCGGACATTCGGGGGTCGGGAGCGCCGTGGTGCTCGCGAAGTCGGTGGCCAGCGGCACGTTCGACGGCTTGACCGGCTCGACCGCCGGGTCCGCCGAGAGGGCGACCGACTCGCCGTCCGCGGTGAGCGCGCGCTCACCCGTCCGGATCGACTCGAAGACGCGCTTCGCGAAGAGGTCGGCGCTCTTCCGGTTCGGCGACTGGCTGTAGCGCGCCACGGCCGGGTACCAGGCACCCGGGTCGTCGGAGAGCTCCGCGCCCGCCTGCTTCTGGTACTCGGCGAGCAGTGCGGCACCGGCGCGGATGGAGGCGGCGGTGTCGTTCTGGACGGCCTCGGTGGAGCTGCCGATCAGCCCGGCGGCCTTGTCCAGGGTGTGCAGCCGAGGGTCGTCGGTGTCGACGGTCTCCGGCGGCGACGCCAGCGCCTTGGCCTCGTCGAAGGTCTTCTCGATCTCGGCCTTGCCGCTCGCGTTCAGGTGCGCGAGGCGCTCCTCGTCGGAGGGCAGCTCGATGTCCTCGGCGTCGACGTCCGTCAGGCCCATCACGTTGTACGCGCCGGTCGTGCTCGGCAGCCCGTCGTGGGACTCCCACCGGGTCTGGCGGTACGACACCGCCATCAGCACGCTCTGCGGGACGTCGAACTCGGCCGCCGCCGCCGCGAACTGTTCCTGGAGGGTGGCCGTGCCGCCGGGCTTCGCGTCGCCGGTCGAGCCGAGGAGGCTCGGCGAGGCGACCGCGAGGGTGCCGATCGTGGCCGTGGCGACGACCGCGGCCGCCGCTCCGTACAAGAGTCGTTTCTTCTTGCGGTCCCTGCGGTGCCTCTGGGTCACGCCCACCCCTGGTGTGTCAGCTGTTTACTTGGCGAGCAGGTTTGCTCGTTTGCCAAACGCGGGTGAGGGTAACACCACCCGATGGCGTGAAGATCGCGTCCAGACAAAGGGGGCTCGTGTCTCAGCCACTGGGCAGGGGACAGGACAGGACGAAGAACCCCGTACTGTGGACGGCGTGACCGTGAACGCCGAATCCCACGCCGTCGCCAAGGCGACCTGGCGAGACCTGCCCGCGGCGCAGCAGCCCGAGTACCCCGATGCCGAGGCTCTGCGCGATGTGATCGCGGACCTCGAGTCGTATCCTCCGCTCGTCTTCGCCGGCGAGTGCGACCAGCTGCGCGCCCGCATGGGAGCCGTCGCCCGTGGCGAGGCGTTCCTGCTCCAGGGCGGCGACTGCGCCGAGGCGTTCGACGCGGTGTCCGCCGACCACATCCGGGCCAAGCTGAAGACCCTGCTCCAGATGAGCGCCGTCCTGACGTACGCGGCCTCCGTGCCCGTCGTGAAGGTGGGCCGCATCGCCGGGCAGTACTCCAAGCCCCGCTCCAAGGGCACCGAGACCCGTGACGGTGTGACGCTCCCCACCTACCGGGGCGACTCCGTCAACGGCTTCGACTTCAACGAGAAGGCCCGCGTCCCGGACCCCGAGCGCCTGAAGCGGATGTACAACGCCTCCGCCTCCACGCTCAACCTGGTCCGCGCCTTCACCACCGGTGGCTACGCCGACCTGCGCCAGGTGCACGCCTGGAACCAGGACTTCGTGAAGTCGTCCCCGTCCGGCCAGCGCTACGAGCAGCTGGCGCGCGAGATCGACAACGCGCTGAACTTCATGAAGGCCTGCGGCACCGACCCGGCCGAGTTCAAGGCGGTGGAGTTCTACGCCTCGCACGAGGCGCTGCTCCTCGACTACGAGGGCGCCCTCACGCGGACGGACTCCCGCACCGGCAAGCTGTACGACACCTCCGGCCACATGGTGTGGATCGGCGAGCGCACCCGCCAGCTGGATCACGCCCACGTCGAGTTCGCCTCGCAGATCGCGAACCCGATCGGCATCAAGCTGGGCCCGACGACGACTCCGGAGGAGGCGCTGACGTACATCGAGCGCCTCGACCCTGACCGCGAGCCGGGCCGGCTGACCTTCATCGTCCGCATGGGCGCCGACAAGGTCCGGGACAAGCTCCCCGAGCTGGTCGAGAAGGTCACCGCCTCGGGCGCCACCGTCGCCTGGGTGACCGACCCGATGCACGGCAACACCTTCGAGGCGGCCTCGGGCCACAAGACCCGCCGCTTCGACGACGTGCTCGACGAGGTGAAGGGCTTCTTCGAGGTCCACAAGGCGCTGGGCACCCACCCGGGCGGCATCCACGTCGAGCTCACCGGTGACGACGTCACCGAGTGCGTGGGCGGCGGCGACGAGATCTTCGTCGACGACCTGCACCAGCGCTACGAGACGGCCTGCGACCCGCGCCTCAACCGGAGCCAGTCGCTCGACCTGGCGTTCCTCGTGGCCGAGATGTACCGCGATCAGTAAGTAGATACCTACGACGATGGGGCGCGGATCCTTGTGATCCGCGCCCCATCGTCGTAGCGAAGGCTTTTGCGCTCCCCGGCCGCCGGGTAAGGTTAGGTTAGCCTAATCGATCTCGGCGGGAGGTGATCCGCGTGTACGTCTGCTCATGCTTCGGTGTCACGGAGAAGCAGGTCAAGGAGCACGCGGAGGCCGGCGCCTGCACGCCCCGCCAGATCGCCTCCGCCTGCAAGGCGGGCACGGACTGCGGTTCGTGCGTCCGGCGCATCCAGGCCATCCTCGGACGCGGGAACTGCCCGCGCCGTGAGCTCCTCGACCAGGGCATGCCGGCCCTCGCGCCGGAGACCTCCGAACTGTCCGAGGCCGCCTAGCCCCTCGGCCCGTCGGCTCGATCAGCTCGGCTGGTCGGTCGGCTCGGCTACTCGGTCAGCTCGGCTGCTCGATGAGCGTCGAGAGGTAGAGCGCCTCGCCCAGGGACTCGATCAGCTCCAGCTGGGTGTCCAGGTAGTCGATGTGGTGCTCCTCGTCCGCGAGGATCTCCTCGAAGAGGTTGGCCGAGGTGATGTCGCCCTTGGCGCGCATGACCTCGATGCCCCGCTTGAGGCGGTCGATGGCCTCCACCTCGACCTGGCGGTCCGCCTGGAACATCTCGGTGACGGTCTGGCCGACGCGCACGTGGAAGAGCCGCTGGTAGTTGGGCAGGCCGTCGAGCATGAGGATGCGCTCGGTCAGCTTGTCCGCGTGCTTCATCTCGTCGATGGACTCTTCGCGGGTGTACTTCGCGAGCTTCGTCCAGCCCTTGTTGTCCTGGATGCGGTAGTGCAGCCAGTACTGGTTGATGGCCGTGAGCTCGCCGGTGAGCTGCTCGTTCAGAAACTCCAGGACCTCGGGGTCGCCCTGCATCGCTCCAGGTTCCTTCCGTCACGGTAGGTGCCCGGCCCCTCACGGGGCAGGATGGCCGCATCCTCGCACTCCGAATGGGGGTCGTCCAGTAAGTGCAGGCTTAGTAGGAGTTGCCCGAATGGGTGCGTCCGGGTGGGTGGCTGGTCATGACCACCCCTCGCCGTCTGTCACCATGGAGGACATGGTTCAGCCGGAGAGCGGGGTACACCGGGACGGGGGGACGCCGGAGACGTCGCCCGAGCTTCCGCCGGGGCAGCGGCTCCAGCGCGGCTGGCCGGTCACCCACTACGGGCCCGTGCCCAAGTTCAAGCCGGAGCGCTGGGAGTTCCGCGTCTTCGGCGCGACCGCCGACGGCGACAAGCGCTGCTGGAACCACGAGGAGTTCTCGGCCCTGCCGTTCTCCACGGTGGTCGCCGACCTCCACTGCGTCACCAAGTTCAGCATGCTCGGCGCCGAGTGGGGCGGGGTCGCCGCCCGCACGGTCCTGGAGCTGGCGCCTCCCGCGCCGCACGTCACCCATGTGATGGTCTGGGCCGAGTACGGCTACAGCGCCAACATGCGGCTCGCCGACTTCGCCGCCGAGGGCACCATCTTCGCCACCCACAAGGACGGCGAGCTGCTCACCGCCGAGCACGGCTTCCCGCTGCGGCTCGTGGTGCCGCACCTGTACGCGTGGAAGGGCCCCAAGTGGGTCCGGGGCGTGGAGTACATGACCGCCGACCGCCGGGGCTTCTGGGAAGAGCGCGGCTACCACAACATCGGCGACCCCTGGACCGAACAGCGCTACTCCTACCAGGAGGAACCGGGCGACGGCCCGGAGCTGTGACGCGCCCGGAGCCCCCGTGGGCCCGCAGCGGCCCCGGGCCGTCGCGCACGGCGGGTCAGTGGTGGTACCGGTGGACCACCGCGTGGCCCTTGCCCCGCCCGATCAGCCACTTGTTCACCGGCGTGGTGACCAGGAAGGCGACGAGGAAGGCGAAGGCGAGCGCGCCCCAGAAGAGGGCGTCGTCCAGATGGGCGTCCATGGCGCCCGGGACCAGCAGCAGCACGCCGTTGTCGACGATCTCCATCACGAGGATGGAGAGGGTGTCGGCGGCGAGCGCGACCTTGAAGGCGGACGCGAAGTCCAGGCCGGCGGCGAGGACGCCGCGCAGCGTGAGCGCGTAGCCGAAGAAGAACGCGAGGGCGATCGCGAGGACCATCGTCGGCGCGTCGCCCCAGCCGAGCGCGGTTCCGATGATCATGCCGAGGACCTCGCCGATGGCGCAGCCGGTGAGGCAGTGGAGGGTGGCCTTCGCCGCCATGCCCCAGGACGCCGGCCCTCCGCCCCCGTGTCCGGCGTGCTCGTGCCCGCCGGCGTGGTGGTGCCCGCCGACCTGGTCGTGCCCGCCGTGGTCGTGACCGGCGTGGTGCCCGTGTCCGGTGTGGTGGTCGTGCGTCCCGTGTTCCATGAGGGCCCCCAACCTCGGGTAGCGGTTCCTGCTTCCTCAGGAACCGTATACCCCCTTGGGGTATTACTCAATCGGGAACGATCAGAAGTCGATCAGTCCCGGAGCTTCTTCAGCAGCTCGATGTCGGCGACGTGGCCCTCCTTGCCGCCCGGGGTCTCGATGACCAGCGGCACGCCGTCGGTGGCCGGGTGGCGCAGCAGCTGCCGGAACGCCTCCTGGCCGATGTGGCCGACGCCGATGTTGGCGTGCCGGTCCTTGTGCGCCCCGACGACGTCCTTCGAGTCGTTGGCGTGGATCAGCCGGAGCCGGCCCTCGCCGACCGTGGCGACCAGCTCGTCCAGGGTGCCCACCGCCCCGCCCGGCGCGGTGAGGTCGTGGCCCGCCGCGAAGATGTGGCAGGTGTCGAGGCAGATCCCCAGCCGGGGGTGGTGGTCGAGGGCGTCGAAGTACGGGCCGAAGTCCTCCGCCTTGGAGCAGAGCGAGAAGCCCTGGCCGGCCGTGGACTCCAGGAGGAGGTACGGGTCGTCCTCGTGGGTCAGCTCGTCGAGCAGCGGCAGCATCCGCTCCCGCACCTGCGCCAGCGCCTCCTCCCGCGGGCGGCCCCCGGTGGCGGAGCCGGTGTGCACGACCACGCCCCGCGCGCCGATCTCCCGGCCGCGCCGCAGCGAGTGCCGCAGCGACTCCACCGACTTCTCGACGGTGGCCTCGGTGTGGGAGCCGAAGTTGATCAGATAGGGGGCGTGCACCCAGGCCGAGATCGATCCCTCGGCGCACTCCTCCCGGAACCGCTCGTCCTGGGCGGGGTTGCCGACCGGGGTGGCCCAGCCGCGCGGGTTGGCGACGAAGACCTGGACGGTCTCGGCGCCGAGCTCGCGGGCGTAGCCGAGGCCGGTGGTGGCGAGACCGCCGGCCACGGGGACGTGGCCGCCGACGGGGTTGCGCATGTTCTCTCAGATTCCCTTGATGGTGATGGCGACGGTGGAGCCCTCGGGGGCGGTCAGGCCGCCCGCCACGGACTGGCCCGTGACCTCGTCGCCGAGGAAGGGGAAGCTCTTCTCCACCTTCACCTCGAAGCCCGCCGCCTCCAGTTCCTCGCGGGCCTCGTCGGTCGACAGGCCGACGACGTCCGGCACCTCGACCGGGCGCGGGCCCTTGGAGACGGTCAGGGTGACCGCGTCGCCCTTCGCGGCCCGGCTGCCCTCGGCGAGGGACTGGGCGGCGACCGATCCGGCGTCCTCGGCGGAGTGCACCCGTTCCGGCGCGACGGAGACCTTGAGGCCGGCCTCCTGGAGGATGGCGGTGGCGTCGGCGACGGTCTCGCCGGTCACGTCCGGGACGTCGACCGGGGCGCCCTTGCTGACCACCAGCGCCACGGCCGAGTCGGGGGCCCGCTCGGTGCCCGGCTCCGGGTCGGAGCCGATCACCGCGCCCTGGGCGACGGTCGTGCTGAAGGCCGAGGTGACCATGCCGGGGGCGAGGCCCTGCGCGGTGAGGATCCGCTTGGCCTCGTCGAGCGGCTTGTTCTTGAGGTTGGGGACCTTCACGGTCTCGGGTCCCCGGGAGACGGTGAGCGTGACGGCGGCGTGGCTGCGGACCCGCGCGCCGGGCGCCGGGTCGACGGCCATCACGGTGCCGCGCTCGTACGCGTCGCTGAAGGCGCGCTTCGTCGTGCCCGGCTCCAGGCCCGCGTCGGCGAGCCGGTCGCGCGCCGCCTGCTCGGTCTGGCCGAGGACGGCGGGGACGCGGGTGAACTGGCCGGAGTTGATGTACCAGACGCCGCCGCCGAGGCCCAGGGCGAGCAGCACGCCGAGGACGATCAGGAGCGGGCGGCGCGGCACCGGGCGGAGGGCGCGGCGGCGGGGCCCGGGCGGCGGGGGCTCGGGCGTGGTGAGGCGGCTGGTGTGCTGGACGGCGTGCGGGTCGGCGGTCGCCGGCGCGGGCACCGGGCGGGCGATCACGCTGGTGCGGTCCTCGCCGGTGTCCCGCTGCCCGGTCGTCGCGTGCGGCGGCAGCGCGTCCAGCTGTTCGTCGGTGAGCGCCGCCCGCGCCTCCCGGAGCAGGGCGAGCAGGGCCACGGCGTCGTGCGGCCGGACCTCGGGGTCGCGGGCGGTCGCGGCGGCGACCAGCTCGTCCAGTTCGAGCGGCAGTCCGGGGACGGCGGCGGACGGGGCCGGCACGTCGGTGTGGAGGTGCCGGTAGAGGACCTGGGCGGGGGTGTCGCCCGAGTGCGGCTTGCCGCCGGTCAGCATCTCGTACAGGACGACGCCGCAGGCGTACACGTCGGCCCGGGTGTCGGCGGTGCCGTGCTCGATCTGCTCGGGGGCGAGGTACGCGACGGTGCCGAGGACCGCGCCGGTGGTGGCGGTCGCCGAGCCGACGGAGCGGACGAGCCCGAAGTCGGCGACCTTGACCCGGCCGTCGTCCCCTATCAGCACGTTCTCCGGCTTCATGTCCCGGTGCACGAACCCGGCCCGGTGGGCGGCGCCCAGCGCGGCGAGGACCGGCTCCAGGATGTCCAGGGCGGCGCGGGGCTGGAGGGCGCCGCGCTCGCGCAGCACGTCCCGGAGGGTGCAGCCGGAGACGTACTCCATCGCCAGGTAGACGTACGCGCCCTCGGCGCCCTGGTCGAAGACGGAGACCACGTTCGGGTGCGCGAGGCGGGCGACGGACTTCGCCTCGCGGATGAAACGCTCGACGAAGGCCGCGTCGGCCGCCAGGGCGGGGTGCATCACCTTGAGCGCGAGGACGCGGTCGAGGCGGGTGTCGACGGCCCGGTAGACCGTGGCCATCCCGCCGACGGCGATGCGCGCGTCGACGCGGTAGCGGCCGTCGAGCAGCCGCCCGACGAGGGGGTCCTGAAGGGTCGTGTCCACGGCGTCGAGTCTACGAGCCGGTACGGGCCCGGCCCGCCCTCCGGGCCCCGACCGCAGCACGCTTGTGACGTACCCCGCTCGGGGCCGCTTCCGGCGGCGGGCTCAGAAGGCGGGACGCTCCGGGTCCAGCCGGGCCAGGCCCTCCGTCGGCGAGGACGCCTCCGCGAAGCGGCGGCGGGGGATGCGGCCCGCGCGGTGCGCGAGGCGGCCCGCCTCGACCGCGTGCCGCATCGCCGAGGCCATCAGGACCGGCTCCTGGGCCCGGGTCACCGCCGAGGCGAGCATCACCGCCGCGCACCCCAGCTCCATCGCGAGCGCCGCGTCCGAGGCGGTGCCCGCGCCGGCGTCGAGGATCACCGGCACCCCGGCCCGCTCCACGATCAGCTCGAAGTTGTGCGGGTTGCGGATGCCGAGGCCGGAGCCGATGGGGGAGCCCAGCGGCATGATCGCCGCGCAGCCCACGTCCTCCAGCTTCCGGGCCAGGACCGGGTCGTCGTTGGTGTAGGGGAGGACGGTGAAGCCGTCGTCCACCAGGGTCTCGGCGGCGTCGAGGAGCTCGACCCCGTCGGGGAGGAGGGTCCGCTCGTCGGCGACGACCTCCAGCTTGATCCAGTCCGTGCCGAGGGCCTCCCGGGCCAGCCGGGCCGTGAGGACGGCCTCGCCGGCCGTGTAGCAGCCGGCCGTGTTCGGCAGGACGCGGATGCCGAGCCGGTCCAGGACGGAGAGGACCGAGCCCTGCACCGTGGGGTCGAGGCGGCGCATGGCGACCGTGGTGAGCTCGGTGCCGCTCGCCACCAGGGACCGTTCGAGGACGTCCAGGCTGGGGGCGCCGCCGGTGCCCATGATGAGCCGGGAGGAGAACTCCGTGCCGCCGAGGGTGAACACGTCGTCGGACATCGCGCTCAGCCCCCCTGCACCGCGGTGAGGACCTCGACCCGGTCGCCGTCGGCGAGCAGCGTCGCCGCCCACTCGCCGCGCGGCACGACCGTCTCGTTGACGGCGGCGGCCACCCCGGACGGGGCGGTGGTGAGGCCGGTGACCAGGGCCTCCAGGGAGACGGGGGCGGCGAGCACGCGCGGCTCGCCGTTCACGGACACGTTCATGCGGGCTGCTCCTGACGTGCGGAGAGAGCGGTGGGGAAGCGGCGGGGCGAGAAGGGGCGCGCCTCGTCGGGCAGGACGCCGGTGGTGAGCACCTCCGCCATGACGTCGCCGGTGACGGGGGTGAGGAGGATCCCGTTGCGGTAGTGCCCGGTGGCCAGGTCGAGGCCGGGCAGGGCGGTCGGGCCGAGCATCGGGGCGTTGTCGGGGGAGCCGGGGCGCAGCCCGGCGAGGGTCTCGGTGAGCGGCAGCTCGGTGAGGCCCGGGACCAGCTCGTGGGCGTCGCGGAGCAGCTCGTACACCCCGCCGGCGGTGACCGTGGTGTCCCAGCCCAGCTCCTCGCTGGTGGCGCCGACGACCAGCTCGCCGTTCTCGCGCGGCACGAGGTAGACGTGGCTGCCGCGCACCACCGCCCGCACGGTGCGGGAGAGGAACGGGGCGTACGGGGCGGGGATCCGCAGCCGCAGGACCTGGCCCTTCACCGGGCGGACCGGCGGCAGGACCGACGGAGGCACGCCCGCGAGCCGGCCGCTGAGGCTGCCGGCGGCGAGGACGGTCCGGCCGGCGGAGAGCGCCGTGCCGTCGCGCAGCACGACTCCGGTCGCCCGGTCGCCCGCCACCGTGAGCCGCTCGGCGAGCGCCCGGTGGAAGACCACCCCGGCCCGCTCGCAGGCGGTGAGCAGCGCGGCGGCCAGCCGGCGCGGGTCGACCTGGTGGTCGCCGTCCACCCGGAGCCCGCCGCGCACGCCGGGCGCCAGCATGGGTTCGAGGCGCCGGCACTCCCGGCCGCTGAGCCACTCGGAGGCGAGTCCGCAGCGGGTCTGGAGGGCGTGCAGTTCGCGCAGGTGGGCGCGGTCGTCGGCGTCGAGGGCGACGGCGAGGGTGCCGCAGGCGCGGTAACCGACGTCGAGGCCGGTGGCCTCCTCCAGCTCGGCCGTGAAGGCCGGGTAGCGCGCGGCGGAGGCGAGGTTGAGCCCGAGGAGGGTCTCCTCGCCGTAGTGCAGTTCGGTGACGGCGGCGAGCATGCCGGCCGCGACCCGCGCGGCGCCGCCGCCGGGTTCGGGGTCGACGACCGCGACGGTCAGGCCGCGCAGGGCCGCCCGCCAGGCCGTGACGAGGCCGATGACGCCGCCGCCGACCACGAGGACGTCGGCGACCTGACGGTCTTCTGTTCCTACGGAAGGACGCATGGGCGTTCCCGCCCCTCCCTTCGCCGGCATGACCCGGATCAGGTTCGTACGGTCGGAGGCCGGTCAGCCTCCCTCTCAGCCCGGTGCGTCCGGGCTCCCGCGAGTGGTGTGTGCCCGCCACCCTAGCCTCCGCCGGCGGAGCTCCACAGGGGGCCTCCTGCCTGACGGGTCGTCAGATGCGTATGGTGGACGGGTGAGCGAGCAGAAGCAGACCCAGCGGCACGTGGTGATCGTCGGCGCCGGCATGGCGGGCGTGCAGACCGCCGTCGCCCTGCGCGAGCAGGGCTTCCGGGGCCCCGTCACCCTCATCGGCGCCGAACCCCACCAGCCCTACGACCGGCCCCCGCTCTCCAAGGCGGTCCTCCTCGGAAAGGCCGAGCACTCCGCTTTTGACATCGACTTCGCCTCCCTCGGCGTCGACCTCCGCCTCGGCGTCGCCGTCACCGGGCTGCGCCCCGCCGACCGGGCACTCGACACCGAGGCGGGTCCCGTCGCGTACGACGCCCTCGTCCTCGCCACCGGCGCCCACCCGCTCACCCTCCCCGGCGCCGAGGGCGTCCCCGGCGTCCACCTGCTGCGCACCCTCGACGACGCCGTCCGCCTCGGCCCCGTCCTGGCCGGCGGCGGCTCCGTCGTGGTGGTCGGCGCCGGCTGGATCGGCGCCGAGTTCGCCACCGCCGCCCGCGAGGCCGGCTGCGCCGTCACCGTCGTCGAGGCCGCACCCCTCCCGCTCGCCGGCGCCCTGCCCGACGAGGTCACCACCGCCATGGCCGGCTGGTACGCCGAGAGCGGCGCCGAACTCCTCACGCACGCGCGCGTGGCCGCCGTCCGCCCCGGCGCCGTCGTCCTCGCCGACGGCCGCGAACTCCCCGCCGACGCCGTCGTCGTCGGCATCGGCGCCCGCCCCGCCACCGACTGGCTCGCGGGCTCCGGCATCGCCCTCGACCCCAGCGGCGCCGTCACCGCCGACGAGCGGCTGCGCACCTCCCTGCCCGACGTGTACGCGGTCGGCGACTGCGCCTCCTTCCCCTCCGCCCGCTACGGGGAGCGGCTCCTCGTCCACCACTGGGACAACGCCCTCCAGGGCCCCCGCACGGTCGCCGCCGACCTCACCGGAGCCGACGCCGCCGCCCCGGAGCCGTACGACCCCGTCCCGTACTTCTGGTCCGAGCAGTTCGGCCGCTTCGTCCAGTACGCCGGCCACCACGCCGGCGCCGACACCCTCGTCCGGCGCGGGGACGCGTCCGGCGGCTCCTGGGCGGTGCTCTGGCTGCGCGCTGGGGTGCCGGTCGCCCTGCTCGCCGTCGGCCGCCCGCGCGACCTCGCCCAGGGGCGCAAGCTCATCGAGGCCGGCACCCCCGTCGACCCCGAGCGGGCCGCCGATCCCACCGTGCCGCTGAAGTCCGCCGTCCGGTGACAACCCGGACGGCGGCGGCCGGGGCGGGCCCGACTACCGACTGTCGGTCCCGGATGGCAGGCTTGTCCCGTGACCGAGATTGACGCAAACATCGATGCTCTCGTCCCCGCATGGCTCCACCTCCCCGACATCGCGGAGATGCTCGGCGTCCCGGTGACGCGGGTGCGGCAGCTGGTGAACGAGGGCCAGCTGATCGCCGTGCGCCGCGGCGAGAACAACGCGCTCCAGGTGCCCGCCGCCTTCATCCAGGACGACAAGGTCGTCAAGGGCCTCGCCGGCACCCTGACGCTCCTGCGGGACGACGGCTTCTCCGACGCGGAGATGCTGGAGTGGCTCTTCACCCCCGACCCGACCCTGCCCGGCACCCCCGCGCAGGCCCTCGGCGAGAATCGCGGTACGGAGGTGAAGCGCCGCGCCCAGGCGCTCGCCGTCTGACCCGCCGGAGACCGGGGCGCCGAGTCCGTGACTCCGGCGCCCGGGGCCCCGGCGTGGGAGCGCCGGGTCCGAGACACCCCGGAGCCCGGGACACCGGCCTCCGGACACCGAACCACCACCGCCGGTGCCGCGGCCCCCGCGCCGCGGCACCGGCACCACCCGACGGGGGGAACCACCATGCCCACGCCTCGTGAGCGGCTCGCCGACGCCCGGCTCTACCTGTGCACCGACGCCCGGAAGCGCCAGGGCGACCTGCCCGCCTTCCTCGACGCCGTGCTCTCCTCCGGCGTCGACATCGTGCAGCTCCGCGACAAGGGCATGGAGGCCGGCGAGGAGCTGGAGCACCTCGCCGTCCTCGCCGAGGCCTGCCGCCGCCACGGCAAGCTCCTCGCCGTGAACGACCGGGCCGACGTCGCCCACGCCATCGGCTCCGACGTCCTCCACCTCGGCCAGGGCGACCTGCCCGTCCCCGCCGCCCGCGCCATCCTCGGCGACGAGGTCCTGATCGGCCGCTCCTGCCACGCCGAGTCCGAGGTCGCCGCGGCCGCCGCCGAACCCGGCGTCGACTACTTCTGCACCGGCCCCTGCTGGCCCACCCCCACCAAGCCCGGGCGGTACGCCCCCGGCCTCGACCTGGTGCGGTACGCCGCGGGGCTCGCCCAGGACCGCCCCTGGTTCGCCATCGGCGGCATCGACGAGACCAACCTCGACCAGGTCCTCGACGCCGGCGCCCGGCGCATCGTCGTGGTCCGCGCGCTCACCGAGGCCGAGGACCCGGCCGCGGCCGCCGCCTCCCTCGCCAAGCGCGTCCGGGAGCGGGCCGACGCCTGACGCGGACGGCCCGCCGCGGCGGCCCCCGCACCGCTGTCCGAAAAGGTGTCCACTCCTCGGACGCGGGGTACGCGCCCCGCTGGACCCCGTCTAACCTGCCGGTATGGCCCTTGGAACCGCTTCCGTCCGTTCGGACCGCGCCCGTACGGTCCGCGAGATCCTCGCCGCCGGGACGTCGTACTCCTTCGAGTTCTACGCTCCCCGGACGGCCAAGGGCGAGCAGGTCCTCTGGAACGCCATGCGCCGCGTCGAGGCCGTCGGCCCCAGCTTCGTCTCCGTGACCTACGGCGCCGGCGGCTCCACCCGCGGCGGCACCGTCAAGGCCACCCAGAAGATCGCCTCGGACACCACCCTCACCCCGGTCGCGCACCTCACCGCCGTCGACCACTCCGTCGCCGAACTGCGCAACGTCCTCGGGCAGTACGCCGACGCCGGCATCCGCAACATGCTGGCGCTGCGCGGCGACCCGCCCGGCGACCCGCTGGGCGACTGGGTCGAGCACCCCGAGGGCGTCCGGTACGCGGCCGACCTGGTCCGGCTCATCAAGGAGTCCGGCGACTTCTGCGTCGGCGTCGCCGCCTTCCCCGAGATGCACCCCCGGTCCACGGACTGGGACACCGACATCCGCCACTTCGTCGACAAGTGCCGGGCCGGCGCCGACTACGCCGTCACCCAGATGTTCTTCGACCCCGAGAACTACCTGCGGCTCCGCGACAGCGTCGAGAAGGCCGGCTGCGAGACCCCGATCATCCCCGAGGTCATGCCCGTCGTGAACGTGAAGACGCTCGACCGGCTGCCCCAGCTCAGCAACGCCTCCTTCCCCGCGGACGTGAAAGAACGCATCCTCGCGGTCAAGGACGACCCCGCCGCTGTACGCTCCATCGGTATCGAGTTCGCGACGGAGTTCTGCGCGCGCCTGCTGGCCGAGGGTGTCCCCGGACTGCACTTCATCACGCTCAACAGCTCCACCGCGACGCTCGAGATCTACGAGAATCTCGGACTGCACCAGCAGTCCTGACCGGTCGTACCCGCCCCGACCCGCGGCGGAGGCCGTAGAGAGGGGCGGCGGGGCATGGGGTGGACGGTCCTCTACATCGCGTTCGGCCTGGTGGCGCTCTGGCTGCTCGGCGAGGTGCTCCTGCAGTACAAGGCGCGGCTGCGCTGGCGGGTCCTCGCCTTCAGCGGCTTCCTCGGCGTCGTCGCCGGCGTGCTGCTGCCCTCCGTGGCGGTCATCATCGCCGGCGCGGTCGCCTTCGCCGTCGGCCAGACCTTCGTGACCCTCTCGTTCCGCCGCGGCTTCTCCACGGGCTGGGCGATCGGCGGCACCCCCGGCGCCAGCCGCCGCCGCAAGGCGGGCCGGGCCCCCGAGGCCGGCCCCACCCTGGAGGTCACGGCCCTCTCCTATGACGAGCCCGACGCGGCCCCCGCCCACGCCCCCGACGCGGAGGCACCCCTCGCGGGCGAGGCCCCCGTCCACGCACCGCAGCCGCTGCCCGAGGACACCGGCCAGTACGGCGTCTACGAGCAGCAGCCGGCCGGCCACGCCCAGCCCGGGTACGACACCACCGGCTACGGCTACGACACCTACGCCACCGGCTACGGGCAGCAGCCCGCCTACGACTACGGCACCGCGGGCGCCCCGCAGCAGTACGCCGCCTACTCCGACCCGTACATCGGCCCCGCCACCGACGGCCAGCAGTACACCCAGTACTACGGCGACCCCTACGCCCCCTCGTACGCCTACGACACCCCGCCCGGCGGCGTCTGGGTCCCGCAGCAGCGCGACACGGACGAGCAGCCGCCCCAGACCTACCCGCCGAACCAGTACGGCTACGACCCGCAGCAGCAGGACGACCAGTTCCCGTACCGCCACTGAGCCGACCGGGAGGGGCGGCTCACCGCGAGCCGCGGAACTCCGCGCCCTCCACGATCAGCCCGGCCACCAGCGCCCCCGACATGCCCGCGTGGGCGAGCCCGCCGCCCGGATGCGACCAGCCGCCGACGAAGTACAGGCCGGGGACGGGGGAGAGGTTGGCGGCCGGCAGCCAGCCCCCGCCGCCGTCCGCCAGCGCCGGGCCCGGCACCTCGGGCGCGCCCGTCGCCTCCCGCACGTCCTCCGGGGTGCGGACCTCCTGCCAGAGCAGCCGCTCCGCCAGGCCGGGGACGGCCCGGCCGGCGGCCTCCACCAGCCACCCGGCGAGCTCCGCCCGGTCCTGCCCCGGCGCCGGGTCCACGAGCGCGGAGACCGTCACCGACTCGTGGTCGTCGTCGGGCCGCAGCGCCGGGTCGTCCGGCCGCAGCACCGTCGCCGTCGGCCGGCGCCCGCCCCCGTGCACGACCGTCCGGTGGACCGCGCCCTCCTCGCGGGCGCCGCGCAGCGCCAGCAGGACCGTCAGCCGGCTCGTGCCGTGACCCTGGAAGGCGGGCCACTCGTCGGCGCGCTCCCACGGCACCACCTGCTCGCGGTAGAGCGCCGGCAGCGGAGCGCCCGCGACCACGTGGTCCGCCGCCACCCTCTCGCCCGACTCCAGCCGCACCCCGACCGCCCGGCCGCCCTCGGTCACGACCTCGTCCACGGGCGCGTCGAAGACGAACTCCACCCGCCGCTCCCGGCAGCGCTCGTACACCGCGTCCGCGAGCGCCCGCATCCCGCCGGCCACGTACCAGCTGCCGAAGGTCTGCTCCATGTAGGGCAGCACGGCGGCCGACGCCGGGGCGGACGCGGCCGGGAAGCCGTACGCCTCCGCGTACGCCGCCAGGAGCGCGGTCAGCCGGGGGTCGCGCAGCTCCCGCTCGCCGACCTGCGCGAGCGTCCGCGTCGCGCGGCGCAGCAGCCCCGCCTTCAGCGCCGGGTACGGCTCCCGGGCGAGCGTCCTCGGATCGGCCGGCTGCGGCTCCTCCAGGAGCGGGCGGCGGGTCCGGTCCCACGCCTCGCGGGCCCGCACCAGGAAGTCGCCCCAGCGCTCGCCCGCGCCCGCGCCGAGCGCCGCGTCCAGGGCGGCGACCGTGCCGGCCCGGGAGGCGTTCGGCAGGTCCACGCGCGTGCCGTCGGCGAAGACGTGCCGGGCGGCCGGATCGACCTGGCTCAGCCCGACGCACTCCTCCAGCGGCTTCTTCCCGGTCTTCACGAACAGATCGCGGTAGACGGCCGGCAGGTGCAGGAGGCCGGGCCCGGTGTCGAAGGCGAAGCCGTCGCGCTCGAAGCGGCCCACGGCCCCGCCGTACGTCGACGTCCGCTCGTACACCGTCACCGTGTGCCCCGCGACCGCGAGCCGGGCCGCCGCCGCCAGGGCGCCGAGACCCGCGCCGATCACCACAATCCGTCCCATGCCAGGGACTTTATCGGCCCCCGCCGACGGACCGGTCCGCAGGTGGGCCGCCCTCCGCCGCCGCCAGCCTGCGCTCCTCGCGGCGCTGCGCCCGGCGGCGCAGGAACCGCCGGATCCGGGAGGCCAGGAAGACCAGCAGCCAGACGCCGAGCGCCAGCAGCACGGCGGCGATCACCGCCGCCGCCACCGGATGGAACATCGCGAACGTGATGACACCGGCGACCGCGAGGTCCTCGCCCGTGCTGAGCGCGATGTTGGAGAACGGCTCGGGCGAGGTGTTCACCGCCATCCGCGTCCCCGCCTTGACCAGATGGCTCAGCAACGCCGTCGACCCGCCGATCGCGCCCGCCGCCAGCTCCGGCAGCGAACCGCTCTCACCGGCCAGCAGGGAGGCCACCACGGCACCGGCCACCGGCCGGACCACCGTGTGGACGGAGTCCCACACGTTGTCCACGTACGGCACCTTGTCGGCGACCGCCTCGATGAGGAACAGCACGGCGGCCGCGATCAGGACGTCCGTGCGCTGGAGCGCCTCGGGCACCTCGTCGCTGAGCCCGGTCGCGCCGAAGACGCCGAGGAGCAGGACCACCGCGTAGGCGTTGATCCCGCTCGCCCAGCCGCTCGTGAAGACCAGGGGGAGTACGGACACGTTCGTGATCGTAACGAGGCCGCGCCCGTCCGTCACGGCGCCGGCTGAGTATCCGTACCTAGGCACCGAGATGAGTACCCGCGCGGATGGGCCCGGAGCCGTCCGGAGGAGAGAGTGGTGCCCACGGAAGGGGCGCGGCTCCCGAACCGCCGACACGGGGCGGCGGAGCGGGGCCGCGCGCCTGCCGGCACGGGGGACGTGCACGGGGGTGTACGAAAGGAAGCGCCGGTCCGGCGTGGCTCGGGGGGATCGAGCCTCGCGCGGACCGGCGCTTTCGCGTGTGCGGATCCGGCCTCCTGGATCCGGCCTCCTGGATCCAATATTTCGGATCCGGGTCAGCGGCCTCCGCCCACGCGGCCGTGCAGCAGCAGGGACAGGGCCGCGTGGACGTCGTCCAGGGAGCGTTCGCTCTGGAAGGCCTTCCAGTCCAGGGCGGCGACGAGGACCATGCCGACCAGGGCCGCCGCCGTGAGCTGGACGTCGATCTCGTCGCTGAGCTCGCCCGCCTCGACGCCCTCGCGCAGGACCCCCTCGACGACGGCGACGGCCTCCTGCCGGACCACCAGGAGCGTGGAGTTCCAGGCCCGGTTGGTGCGCCACAGCTCGGCCACGTACAGCTGGGTGAAGGCGGGGTAGCGGTCGATGAAGACGAGGCCGGCGCGGATCATCGCGTCCAGCGCGGCGACCCGGCTGCCGCCGCTCGCCGCCGTCTCCTCGGCCGCCGTCCGCAGGGAGGCGGTGAGGAGAGAGACGCCGTGGCGCAGCAGCTCCTCGAAGAGCTCGGTCTTGCTCTTGAAGTTGTAGTAGACCGTGCCCTTGGCCACCCCGGCCCGCTCGGCGATCTCGTCGACCGTCGTGGCCGAGAAGCCCTGCTCGGCGATGAGGGTGACGGCCGCCTCGTAGAGCTTGGCGCGGGTGGCCTGGCGGCGGGTGCTGCTGCTGTCCATGGGGTCGATTCTCACAGAGGCCGGGCCGGTCACAGCGACAGCTCGGGGTGGAGCCGGTCCAGCGTCCACACCTGCTTGCGGCGCGCGGTGACCGCGGTCAGGGCGAGCGCGCCCAGGGTGAACGCCGAGAGGACGGCGACGGCCTCCCAGACCGGGGCGAGTCCGCCGCCGGAGATGAGCCGGCGCAGCGCCTCGACCACGTGGGTCATCGGCAGGAAGGGGTGGACGGCGTTGAAGAAGCCCGGGCTGGTCTGCACCGGGTAGGTGCCGCCCGCCGAGGTCAGCTGGACCATGAGGAGGGCCAGCACCAGGATCCGGCCCGCCGCGCCGAAGCGGGCGTTGAGCCACTGGATGATCGCGGCGAAGCAGCAGGTCACGAGGGCGAGGAAGCCGACCGTGCCGGCCGCCCTGGCCATTTCGAGGCCGAGGCCCCAGTGCAGGACGGAGAGGAGCGCGGCGACCTGGAGGACGCCGATCGCCGCGACCGGGAACCAGCCCGCCAGCGCGATCCGCCAGGAGGAGGCGCCCGCGGCGAGGGCCCGCCGGTTCATCGGCTGGATGATCATGTAGGCGACCATCGCGCCGACCCAGAGGGAGAGCGGGATGAAGTACGGGGCGAAGCCCGTGCCGTAGTTGGGCGCCTTGTGGAGGGACTGGGCGGCGAGCCGCACCGGGTCGGCCATGACCTCCGTGCGCCGGTCGCGTTCCGCCTTGTCGTAGTCCGGGATCTGGTCGACGCCGTCCTTGAGGCCGGTGGCGAGCGAGCCCGAGCCGTCGGCGAGCTTGAACAGGCCGCCGTCGAGGTCGCCCGCGCCCTTCTTCAGCTTGCCGACGCCGGTGTCCAGGCTGACCGAGCCCGCGCGGGCGCCCGAGACGCCGGTGTGCAGCTGCGCGGCGCCGTCGGCGACCTTCTTCGCGCCCCTGTTGAGCTCGTTGATCTTGCGGATGGCGCCCTCGACGTCCTCGTCCAGGTGCGGGGCGCGGGCGGCCAGCTCGTCGGCCTCCTTCTTCAGCTTCTTCAGCCGCTCGTCGAGCGTCTTCAGGTCGCCGTTGCTGCCCTTGGTCAGCCGGTGCACGTCGTCCGCGACGGTCGCGACGTCCCCGGCGTTGGTGGACGCCTCCTTCAGGGCGGCGCAGAACTCCTTGTTGTCGGGGAGGGCGAACCCCTCGGGCAGGGTCACGCCCTCCGGCAGCTCGATCGGCGGGGTGGTGCCGGGCTTCGCGCAGGACTCGCGGTGCAGCCGGGAGAGCGTGTCGTCCGCCTTGTGGGCGGCGGCGCGCAGCAGCGGGGCGCGGCGGACCAGGTCCGCCAGGTCGTTGCGGGCGGCGGTGGCCGAGTCGGAGACGAGCTTGGCGGTGTCGCGGATGGAGGTGCCGTTGTTCGCCAGGTAGGGGCGGACCTTGTCGGCGGTGCCGTTCACCTTGTCGGCGAGCGCCTGGGTGCCGTTCGCGACCTTGCGCGTACCGGTCTGGACGTCCTTGGACCCCTTGTCCAGCTTCTTCAGGCCGGAGGCGAGGTCGCTGCTGCCGCTCTTGGCGTCGGTGAGCCCGTCGGAGAGGTCCTTGGACCCCTTCTTGGCCTTGTCCACGCCCTTCTTCAGGTCGGCGGCGCCCTGGGCGGCCTCGGCGGTGGCCTCGTGGATGTCGGAGAAGGAGATGAAGATCTTGTCGAGGAAGGTGCGGGAGGACTTGGTGGAGGCGGCGGTGCGCACCTCGGAGAAGACCGTCCGCGAGATCTGGCCGACGATGTAGTTGTTGGAGTCGTTCGTGCGCACCTTCAGGGCGCCGGTCTCGGGGGAGTCCCCGGAGCTGGACGCGATCCGCTCGCTGAAGTCGCCGGGCACGGTCAGGGACAGGTAGTACCGGCCGTCCTCGACGCCCTCGCGCGCCTCGGCGTCGCTCACCCGGTGCCACTCGAAGGTCCGGCTGTCGAGCAGGCCCTCGGTGATGTCCGCGCCGGCGGTGATCCGCTTGCCGTCGGCGGTGGCGCCGCGGTCCTCGTTGACGAGGGCCACGGGCAGCCGGTCGAGCCTGCTGTACGGGTCCCAGAACGAGTACAGGTACAGGGCGCCGTACAGCAGCGGCAGCAGCAGGACCGCGACGAGCGCGGCGCGCGGCAGCTTCCCCCTGCCGAAGCGCCTCAGCTCAAGCGCGGCCAGTTTCGGCGAGCGCATCGTCCGCCCCCTCCTCGGTGGTGTCGTCGTCTCCGGCGGTGTCTCCGGCGGTGTCTGCCGCCGTCTCCTCGGCGGTGCCCTCGGCCGTGTCCGTGTCCCGCGCCTCCGGGTCCGCCGCGACCGTGGTGATCCGCAGGACGTCGGCCGGGGCCTCGCTGCAGACGGCCAGGACGGTGGTGCCCGTGTCGGCCACCGCGCGCAGCAGCGCCCAGGCCTCGGCCCGGTCGGCGTCCGACAGCTTCAGGTCCGTGTCGTCCACGCCGAGCAGCCGGGGCCGGCCGATCAGGGCCAGCGCGACGGACAGCCGCAGCGCCTCCAGGCGTTCCAGGTCGCGTACGGAGGTCCGCTCGCCCTTCGGCAGGACGGCGAGGTCGAGCCCGGCGGCCGCGAGGGCCTCGTCGATCCGGGCCCGGGCCTCGGCCGCCCGGCTGCCGGGGCGGCGCAGCAGGGCGCGGACGGAGCCGTCGAACCGGCGCTGGAGCAGTGCCCGCTCGCGCAGGTGCTCGGCGACCGTG
The DNA here is from genome assembly GCF_042958885.1 of Streptomyces sp. NPDC007945. Classification (NCBI taxonomy): domain Bacteria; kingdom Bacillati; phylum Actinomycetota; class Actinomycetes; order Kitasatosporales; family Streptomycetaceae; genus Streptomyces; species Streptomyces sp. NPDC007945. Next base: position 303,378 of record NZ_JBIBJV010000001.1, on the reverse strand, counting down.
AGGGACGGGTCGAGCTCGCTCACGCCGGGGACCTGGCCGAGCGCGGCGATCCGCCGCACGGCGGCCATCCGGCGCGGCAGCGGCAGCCCGCCGATCTCGGCGGTGCCCTCCTTGGTCCGCATCCGGCCGGTGAGCGCGAGCAGCAGGCAGGTGCGGCCGCTGCCCGACGGGCCTTCGAGCGCCACCAGGGACCCGGCCCCGGCGCGGAAGGACACGTCCCGGAAGGCCCAGCCCCGGGGGCCCTTGAGCCCGAGCCCGTCGACGACGAGCCCGGCCCCCTCCGGAGACGGTCGTGTGGTCAGGTCGTCGGATCCCATGGATCCACCCCCCGCTTCCCACTTTTGGACTGACTGGTCAGTCCAAAAGTTACCCGCGAGTCGTCCGACTGGCAAAACCCCAGCTCGGACGCGTTGTCAGTGGGTGCCTCCACCATGGATACAGACGGCGACAAGACCGTCACCCGACGACAGGAGGCTCGTCATGGCCAGTCCTTTCGCAGCAGCCGACGTCCACCCCGTGTCCCGCAGGACCGGCGCCCCGCCCGCCGCCCTCGACCTGCTCGCCAAGGCCCGCGCCGGGATCGACGAGGCCGCGGCCCTCGACCGCCCCCACGAGAGGTACGCCACCGCGCACCTCGCCGCCCTGCGCGCCGCGGCCGCCGTCCTCGCCGCCCGCGCCCGCCCCGTGCCCCGCACCCGCCGGCGCCAGGCCATAAGGAGCGCCTGGGAGCTGCTGCCCCAGCTCGCCCCCGAGCTCACCGAATGGAGCGCCCTCTTCGCCGCGGGCGCCCCGCGCCGGGCCCTCGCCGAGGCGGGCGTCGCCGCCGCCGCGAGCGCCCGCGAGGCCGACGACCTCGTCCGGGACGCCGCCCACTTCCTGCGCCTGGTCGAGCGGCTGCTCGTGCTCCAGCCGGTGCTCCCCCGGCAGCCCCCGGCGGACGGCGCCGCCGGTTGATCCGCGCCACAGCGCCGAGGCCATAGGGTGGGGAGGTCCGACCCCGTCACCGAGGAGTCAAGAGCCGTGCCGGACCCTTCCGCTGTCTTCGGCCGTGAGGCGTCGTCGCGCCCGTCGCGAGCCTCCCTGCGCACCGCCGTCGTCTGGGACGTCCTCAAGGACGCCCTCGACCGCCGGGTCGCCGGCACCGGGAGGGCCGTCCTCGACGTCCTGGACACCGGCGGCGGCTCCGGCAACTTCGCCGTGCCCCTGGCCCGCCTCGGCCACCGCGTCACCGTCGTCGACCCCAGCCCCAACGCGCTCTTCGCGCTGGAGCGCCGCGCCGCCGAGGCCGGCGTCGCCGACCTGGTGACCGGTGTCCAGGGTGACGTCCGGGGACTCTTCGACGTGGTCGAGCGCGGCGCCCACGACGCGGTGCTCTGCCACGGTGTCCTGGAGTACGTGGACGACCCGGCCGAGGGCGTACGGAACACGGAGGCCGCGCTCCGCCCCGGCGGAGCGCTCAGCCTCCTCGGCGCCGGTCTCGGCGGCGCGGTCCTCGCCCGCGCCCTCGCCGGACACTTCACCGAGGCCCGGACCGCGCTCGGCGACCCCGACGGGCGCTGGGGGGCCGGCGACCCGGTGCCCCGGCGGTTCACCGCCGAGCAGCTCACCGGTCTGGCCGAGGAGGCCGGCCTCTCCGTGACCGCCGTCCACGGCGTGCGGATCTTCGCCGACCTGGTCCCCGGCGTCCTCGTCGACACCGAGCCCGGTGCCGCCGAGGCGCTGCTGAAGCTGGAGGCCGCGGCCGCCGAGCTGGCCGCCTTCCACGCCGTCGCCACCCAGCTCCACGTGCTCGCCGAGAAGCCCGCCTGATCGGGCGGAACTCCGGGGCCCCGCCACCCGTTCGGAGGTGGGGGCATCGCTCCGCGACAGGCCGCCCCATATGCGGCTTCGCGCCGTATGATCGAGGGAACCATCCGGCATGACGGACGGGCGGGTGGGGAATCAACGCCTCACCAACCGAACCGCGTGGCGGCCCGGATGGGCTGATCGGCATTGAGGGCGGGTTTCACGGGGGCGATTCCCTGCCTATCCTGAAAGGGCCGCAACCGGTCGCCCCCGCGACCGACGACTAGGAGGACTCCGTGCCGCTCTCGGAGCACGAGCAGCGAATGCTCGAGCAGATGGAGCGAGCGCTGTACGCCGAAGACCCCAAGTTCGCGACAGCGCTCGAAGGAAGCGGGCTGCGCACGTACACCCGGCGACGGGTGTATCAGGCAGTCGCCGGCTTCCTGGTGGGTATCGCGCTCCTCATGGCCGGAATGGTCGCCCAGCAGATCTGGATCAGCGTGGTGGGGTTCCTCGTCATGCTGGGCTGTGCGGTTCTGGCGGTCACCGGATGGCGCAAGGCGCCGAAGCCGGGTGAGCAGGCGCAGCAGCAGGCGGGCCGGGGCCGGCAGGTCCGGGCGCGACGCTCGATGATGGACCGGATCGAGACACGGTGGCAGCGACGCCGTGACGAGCAGCAGGGCGGCGGTCACTGACGCGCCGCTGAGCGGAGACCCCGCACCCCGCATACCCCCGCGCCCCGCCGGCCCCGAGCCCCGGCGGGGCGCAGCTTTTTCCCAGGCGCGGCGCCGCCTGTCGCCTGTCGCCTGAACCCGCAGCCCCGTACGGAGCCGTGCCTCCATCCCGTACGGAGCCGGGGCCGTACCTCCACCCCGTACGGAGCCGTCCCCCGGGAGCGGGTTCAGGCGCCTGGATCCTGGGCCCGGCAAGGGCGCCGCGGTGTGCGACGCCCCTGCCGCCCTCCCCGTTCTACGGCGTGCCGCGGAGGCGGGGGGCCCGGGACTTGAGGGTGGTCCAGCGGGTCGAGGCGGACCAGTGGAGGCGGACGGCCGAGCGCGGGGCCAGGAGCGCCCGGAGGCGCAGCCCCCGGGAGGCGTGGGCGCGGAACGCGGCGCGCACCCGACCCGCGTCCTCGGCCAGCCCCGGGCCCGGCCGGGGGGTCGGGGCGTAGAGCGTCTCCTCGACCGCCCGGGCCACCCGGTGGACCGACTCCGCCGCCGCGCCCGTCAGCTCACCCGCCCGGACGATCCGCTCCGCCGTCCGCCGCGGCGTCTGCGCGTCGTCCGGTTCGAGCCCGTAGTCCCAGGCCGTGTCACCGATCTCCCGCCACACCGCCAGTGCTCCGCCCGAGGGGCCGAGCCTGCGGGCCCGTACCCGGGTCCGCCAGAGGAGCGGGGTGAGCGGCAGGGCCAGGACGAGCAGGATCCCCAGCGTCCAGGCGGCGACCTTCAGGACGTCCGTGCCGCCGCCGGAGGACGCGTCGCCCGCCGCCGTCGCGGGCAGCCCGCACTCGCCGAGGCGCCGCATGTCCGGCGGGCAGCTCTCCGTGGCGCTGGGTGCCGCCGAGGGCCGGGCCGAGGCCGCCGCCGAGGGCCGCGCCGGACCGGTCGGACCGCTGGTGGGGGAGGCCTGCCGGGTGTAGTCCGGGGTGAAGCCCCGGGACGGCGTCGGCTCGAAGCGGGTCCAGCCGGCGCCCTCGAAGTACAGCTCGGGCCAGGCGTGGGCGTCCCGGATGCCGACCGAGACCGAACCGTCGGACTGGCTGGTGCCGGGCATGAAGCCGACCGCGACCCGTGCCGGGATGCCCAGCGTGCGGGCCATCGCCGCCATCGAGAAGGAGAAGTGGATGCAGAAGCCCCTCTTGTCCTTCAGGAAGCGGGAGATCGCCTCCGTGCCCGTCCCGGACGTCACGTCGATGTCGTACCGGAAGCCGCCGTCCTCCGAGAACCAGTCCTGGAGCCGGACCGCCCGCTCGTAGTCGTTGGTCGCGTCCTTGGTGACCTCCAGGGCCGTCGCCCTCACGTCCGCGGGCAGACTGCCCGGGACCTTGGTGTACTCGCGGAGCAGCGCGTCCGGCGCCAGGCCCGCCCGGGCGAGCTGTTCGGCCGTGGGCTGCACGTCGAGGCTGGTCACCTGGTAGCGGACGCCCTTGGTGGTCTGCTTGTCGTCGCCGACGAGCATCCGGCCGGCCGGCTCGAACCGCCAGCGTCCCTCGATGTCGACCCGGGCCGCCGGGAACGGCATCGGCAGCCACTTCTGGTCGTACCCCTCCGAGGCGACGAAGTTGCTGGTCACCTCGGCGGTGCGGACCGACTGGGCGAGGCCGTCGGGCCACGGCAGCGACTTCGGGACGGCCTCGATCGGCCGGACCGAGGACTTCCACGAGGTGCCGTCGAACTGGTCGAGGGCGACGAGCCGCAGATAGAGGTCGCTGTTGTCCAGGGCGTTGGTGCGGTAGCGCAGGACCTCGAAGTCCTCCGGCTGCCGCAGGTTGTCCTGGAGCGAGACCAGCGGGTTCACCGCGGCGATGGTGCCGCCGCCCCCGCCGCCCCCGCCCGCGGTCCCTCCGCCGCCGGTGCCCAGGAGCCCGCCGGAGAAGCCCGGCAGGACGAGCGGCACGACCAGGGCGGTGCCCAGGGCGACGGCGCCGATCCGGCGGCCGGTGCGCACCGGCGCGAAGGATGCCCCGGTGCCCACGAGCGCGCCGGACCGGCCGGTGCGCTGGGCGCCGCCGAAGACCCGGCCCCAGGCCGAGAGCCGGTCGCGGCCCTCGGCGAGGAGCAGCAGGAGGTAGCCGGCGGCGGCGAGCACGAACCAGAGCCGGCCCGCGCCGCCGCCGGAGAGCCCGGCGGCCACCGAGTACAGCGCGAGGAGCGGCAGCCCGGCCGGGGCGGCGCGGCGGAAGGTGACCGCCAGGACGTCCACGAGCAGGCCGATCGCCAGCACGCCGGCGACCAGCATCAGCCGGATGCCCTCGGTGTCCGGGGCGGGGATCGCGTAGGTGCCCACGTCCTCGGCGCCGAGCCGGAACAGCTCGGCCACGTGCTGGACGGCGAGCGGCCCCGGCAGGAAGCCGAGGAGCGCCTGCTCACGGGCGAAGACCACGGTCAGCGCGAGCACGCCGACGAGCAGCTGGGCGCCGACCGTCAGCGCCCGGGCCAGCGGCACCCGCCGGCACAGCATGCCGGTGCCGCTCTGCAGGGCGAGCAGAAACGCGGCGGTGAAGATCCAGGTGGCCGGCTTGACCAGCGGCAGCAGCGCCCCGGCGGCCATCAGGGAGGCCGCCCAGGCGGCCAGTGTCAGGCGGGTGAGCCCGCTCATGCCCATCCTCCGTAGCTGTCTGCGGCGGCGGTGTCCCGCAGCGCCCCGGCGGCCTGCTGCCACAGGTCGGCCATCCGGCCGCCCGGCGGTACGGACACCACGGTCCAGCCGGCCTCGCGCAGCTGCCGGATCCGGGCTTCGACGGCCCCGGTGACGGCGCCGCCGGTGAGCCAGGCGCCGGAGTCCAGGACGAAGGCGACGGCCGCGCCGGCGCGGGCCCGCATCCGTCCGGCCAGCGCGGCCTGCTCCTCGTCCAGGTCGCCGAGGAAGGCGACCAGCAGCCCGTCGCCGCCGGCGCGCAGCACGTCGGAGGCGCGGGAGAGCCCGGCCCCGTCGGAGTGGTCGACGATCGCGAGCGTGTCCATCAGCAGCCCGGCGGTCTCCGCCGAGTCGCCGGTGGCCGTGCCGGCGTACCCGCCGTCGGAGCCCTCGCCGGGGACCGCGGTGCCGGTGTCGGTGAGCAGCCGGACCGCGTAGCCCCGCTCCAGCATGTGGGTGAGGACGGAGGCGGCTCCGGAGACGGCCCACTCGAAGGCGGAGTCCGGGCCGGAGCCCTGGTAGCCGGCCCGGCGGGTGTCGAGGAGGACCGTGCAGTGGGAGCGCTGGGGCTGCTCCTCGCGGCGGACCATCAGCTCGCCGTACCGGGCCGTGGAGCGCCAGTGGACCCGGCGCAGGTCGTCGCCGTGCCGGTAGGCGCGCGGGATGACGTCGTCGTCGCCGGCGAGGGCCAGCGCGCGCTGGCGTCCCTCCCCGTAGCCGGAGGCCTCGCCGCCCAGCGGGACCGCGGGCAGCGGGGTCGTGCGCGGGACGACGGTCAGGGTGTCGTACGCGTGGAAGGAGCGGGTCAGCTCGCACATCCCGAAGGGGTCGCTCAGCCGGAGCTGGAGCGGGCCGAGCGGGAAGCGGCCGCGGAGGTCGGAGCGGACCCGGTAGGAGACCTCGCGCCGGCCGCCGGCCTCGACCCGGTCGAGGACGAAGCGGGGGCGGGGGCCGAGCATGTACGGCACGTGGTCCTGGAGCATCAGCAGCCCGGTGGGGAGCTTGGCGACGTTCTCCATGCGGAGCTGGACCCGGGCCTCCGTTCCCGCCTCGACCCGCTGCGGGGTGAGCCGGCGGGAGGTGGCGACCCGGTAGCGGGTGCGGTGCAGGACGAAGGCGCAGATCAGCGGCAGGCTGGCGAGCAGCAGGCCGACCCGGAGCAGGTCGGCCTGGCCGAGCACGTAGGCGCAGACGGCGGCGGCCGCCCCGGCGGCCAGGAAGGACCGGCCGCGGGTGGTGAGCCCGCCGAGGGCGGCCCGCAGGCCGCCCCGGCCGTCCTCGGCCCGGGGGCCTTCGCGGTCGTCGGCCCGCTGCCCCTCGGGTGCGGCGGGGGTCGCCCTCACAGCTGTCGGCCCCCGGGCTGCCGGCCGTAGACCGGTCCCGCGGGCGGGGCCGCGGACGGGACGGGGGTCCGCTGGAGGATGTCGAGGACGACCTGCTCGGCGTTGCGCCGGTTCAGCTGGGCCTGCGCGGTGGGCAGCAGCCGGTGCGCGAGGACCGGCACGGCGAGCGCCTGGAGGTCGTCGGGCAGCACGTACTCGCGGCCGGCGAGGGCGGCGGAGGCCCTGGCGGCCCGCAGCAGGTGGAGCGTGGCGCGCGGGGACGCGCCGAGCCGCAGGTCGGGGTGGGTGCGGGTGGCGGCCACGACGTCGACCGCGTACCGCCGTACGGTGTCGGCGACGTGCACCGTGCGGACCGCCTCGATCAGCTTGAGGATCTCGTGGGCGTGGGCGACCGGCTGGAGGTCGTCCAGCGGGTTGACCGCCCCGTGCACGTCGAGCATCTGGAACTCGGCCTCGGCGCTCGGGTACCCGATGGAGACGCGGGCCATGAAGCGGTCGCGCTGGGCCTCGGGCAGCGGGTAGGTGCCCTCCATCTCCACCGGGTTCTGGGTGGCCACGACCATGAAGGGGCTGGGCAGTTCGTAGGTGTGCCCGTCGATGGTGACCTGGCGCTCCTCCATGGACTCCAGGAGCGCGGACTGCGTCTTCGGCGAGGCGCGGTTGATCTCGTCGCCGATGACGATCTGGGCGAAGATCGCACCCGGCTTGAACTCGAACTCCCGGCGCTGCTGGTCGAAGATCGACACGCCGGTGACGTCCGACGGCAGCAGGTCGGGGGTGAACTGGATGCGGCGCACCGAGCAGTCGATGGACCGCGCGAGCGTCTTGGCGAGCATGGTCTTGCCGACGCCGGGCACGTCCTCGATGAGGAGGTGGCCCTCGGCGAGCAGCACGGTCAGCGCGAGACGTACGACCTCGGGCTTGCCCTCGATCACGCTCTCCACCGATCCGCGGACGCGCTCCGCGGTGGTGGTCAAGTCTGTGAGGCTCGCTCGGTCGTCATAGGTCGTCACCCCGGCCCTCCTCGGCCTTGCAGGAACACGGACACCTGCCCCCGCCGGGATGGACGGGGGGTGTCACCCGGGCATTCTTGTGGGGTTGGCCGGGCCGTGTCACTCGCCTGTGGACAACCGTGGACGGAATGCCGGGGTTTGTCGTCTTACGTGGCGGCAGAAGATGTGCTCGTGCCGGCGCCGGAACCATTCTCCACAGGGTGGATCTCGCGCAGCAGGCCGGTCGTCACGTCGAAGACGAAGCCCCGGACGTCGTCCTTGTGCGGCAGGAACGGCGAGGTCCGGACCCGCCGCATCGACTGCCGCACGTCCTGGTCCACGTCCCGGAAGGCCTCGACCGCCCAGGCCGGCCGCTGGCCCACCTCGTCCTCCAGCTCGTGCCGGAAGTCCTCGGTGAGCGTCTCCAGGCCGCAGCCGGTGTGGTGCACCAGCATCACGGCGCGGGTGCCGAGGGCCCGCTGGCTGATGGTGAGGGAGCGGATCACGTCGTCGGTGACGACCCCGCCCGCGTTGCGGATGGTGTGGCAGTCGCCGAGTTCGAGACCCAGCGCGGCGTGCAGGTCGAGCCGGGCGTCCATGCAGGCCACGACGGCGACGCGGAGCACCGGCCGCGCGTCCGTGCCCGGGTCGGTGAAGCCGGCGGCGTACCGCGCGTTCGCCTCGACGAGCCGCTCGATGACCGAGGCGCCGGCGTCGGGGGAGGGATGTGCGGAGTTCGTCATGGCTCGACCGTAGGGGGCACCGCCCCCGCGGACCCGCGGTGAGAAGCGGACAAAGGGCGCCGATGAACCCCCGTGTGAGCCACCCCACAGCGGCCGTCGCGTAGCGCCGATCGAGTGAACCGTCCGGAATGTCCGTCACCGCGTCCCCCACCGCGCGACGCGCCAGCCGGTTGATTGACCGACCCCCTCCGTGGACTAGAGTGACGCGGAGTTCCTGGAGACAATCGAGCGATTTGAAGCGGTTTCTCCCCCGTGTGCGCGGCGGCACCCAGGGCTCGGCCTCCATCCCGCTCGCCGTGCCCGTTCTGAGAGGGTGCGTTGAGCAACGACCGACACGTCCCGGTGATGCTCCAGCGATGCCTGGACATGTTGGCCCCTGCCCTCCAGAACCCGGGAGCGGTCGTCGTCGACTGCACCCTGGGCCTCGGCGGACACAGCGAGGCCCTGCTGCGCGCCTTCCCCGAGGCCCGGCTCGTCGCCCTCGACCGCGACAAGGAGGCCCTGCGCCTCTCCGGCGAGCGGCTCGCCCCCTACGGGGACCGCGCCACCCTCGTCCACGCGGTCTACGACGAACTGCCCGAGGTCCTCGACCGGCTCGGCATCGACAAGGTCCAGGGCGTCCTCTTCGACCTCGGCGTCTCCTCCATGCAACTGGACGAGGCCGACCGCGGCTTCGCCTACGCGCAGGACGCCCCTCTCGACATGCGCATGGACCAGACGACCGGCATGAGCGCCGCCGAGGTCCTCAACACCTACCCGGCCGGCGAACTCGTCCGCATCCTCCGCGCCTACGGCGAGGAGAAGCAGGCCAAGCGGATCGTCTCGGCCATCGTCCGCGAGCGCGAGAAGGAGCCGTTCACCAACAGCGCCCGGCTCGTCGAGCTCATCCGCGACGCCCTCCCGCAGGCCGCCAAGCGCACCGGCGGCAACCCCGCCAAGCGCACCTTCCAGGCCCTGCGCATCGAGGTCAACGGCGAGCTGAGCGTCCTGGAGCGGGCCATCCCCGCCGCCGTGCGGGCCCTCGCCGTCGGCGGCCGCGTCGCCGTCCTCTCGTACCACTCCCTGGAGGACCGGCTGGTCAAGCAGGTCTTCGCGGCCGGTGCGGCCACCACCGCCCCGCCCGGCCTCCCGGTCGTCCCCGAGCAGTACCAGCCCCGCCTCAAGCTCCTCACCCGCGGCGCCGAACTCCCCACCGAGGAGGAGGTGGCCGAGAACCGCCGCGCCGCCCCCGCCCGCCTCCGGGGCGTCGAGCGCATCCGGGAGGACGTGCTGTGAGCGCGGCGAGGGGGCCGCTCAAAGGCCGGGCCGCGCGGCTCGGACGGCTGATGCCGTCCGGTCCCAGCACGGCCGCCCGCACCCCCTTCGTCCTGCTCGTCGTCCTCCTCCTCGGCGGCGGCCTCATCACCCTGCTGCTGCTCAACTCCGCCCTCAACCAGGGCTCCTTCAAGCTGCGCGAGCTCAAGGACCGCACCACCGAGCTCACCGACGAGGAGCAGGCCCTCCAGCGCGACGTCGACGCCGACGCCGCCCCCGACGCGCTGGAGCGCCGCGCCCGCGAGCTCGGGATGGTCCCCGGCGGCAGCCCCGCCTTCCTCGGCCCCGACGGCAAGGTCCTCGGCGAGCCCACCGTCGCCCCCTCCCCGAAGCCGTCCCCCAAGCCCTCGCCGACGCCCACCCGCACCCCGGCCCTCGCCCCGGACGGCAGCACCGCCGACCCCGCCGGGCCCGGCGGGGGGCAGAGCACCGCCCCCGGCACGGACACCGCCCTCGGCGCGAGCACCGCCGTCGACCCCGGCGCCGCCGCCGACCCGAGCACCGTCCCCCCTACGGGCACCGTCCCCGGCACCGATACCGCCCCCGGCGCCGACCCCCGCTCCGCGGCCCCCGCGGCGGAACCCACCGCGCCCACTCCCACGACCTCCGGCAGGTGACCGAGCAGTGCCCTCCAAGGAGCCCCCGCGCCGCCGCGTTCCCGGCCCCGCCCGCCCGGCCGCCCGCCCCCGGCCCGCCGCCTCCGCCGGATCCGGCGCCCGGAGCGGCGGGCGGACCCCGCGGCCCGCGGCCCGCCCCGCCGCCCGCCGGCCCGCACCGCCCCGGCCGCCCGCCCGCAGGCCCCGCACCATCAAGCTCGGCGACCCCCGGCCCCGGCTGCGCCTGATCTCCGTCGGCCTCACCCTCGTCATGCTGGTCTTCGTGGTGCGGCTGCTCCAGGTCCAGGCCGTCGACGCCAGCGCCTACGCGGCCAAGGCCGACAAGTACCGCTACCAGGAGTACACGCTCTCCGCCGAGCGCGGCGAGATCACCGACCGCAACGGCATCGCCCTCGCCACCAGCGTCGACGCCTACGACATCACCGCCGACCCGAAGCTCTTCACCCCCGAGGAGTCCAAGGTCCCCGACGCGCCCGAGCAGGCCGCCGCGCTCCTCGCCCCCATCCTCGGCAAGGAACCGGCCGAGCTGGTCAAGAAGCTCCGTACCCCCAAGTCCCGCTACACCCTGCTCGCCCGCAAGCAGACCCCGCAGGTCTGGAACCAGATCAAGGACCTCAAGAAGGTCTACGGGCAGAAGGCCCAGGCCGCCGGCGGCACCGGCGTCAACCTCCTCGGCGGCGTCCTCAGCGAGCCCAGCACCAAGCGGGTCTACCCCAACGGGGACCTCGGCGCCGGGATACTGGGCTTCGTCAACGCCGAGGGCCGCGGCGCCGGCGGCGTCGAGTCCATGCTCGACCCCGAACTCGCGGGCCAGGACGGGAAGATCCGCTTCACCGCCTCCGGCGGCCGACAGGTCCCCACCGCCGGCTCCCAGGGCACCCCCGCCGTCCCCGGCTCCGACATCGAGCTCACCATCGACCGGGACATCCAGTGGGCCGCCCAGCGGGCCATCAGCGAGCAGGTCCGCAAGTCCAGGGCCGACCGCGGTTACGTCATCGTCCAGGACACCCGCACCGGCGAGATCCTCGCCATGGCCAACGCCCCCGGCTTCGACCCCAACGACCTCTCCGCCGCCAACGCCGCCGCCATGGGCAACGCCGCCCTCCAGGACGCCTACGAGCCCGGCTCCACCAGCAAGGTCATGTCCATGGCCGCCGTTCTGGAGGAGGGCAAGGCCGCCGCCGACACCCACGTCACCGTCCCCAACCGGCTCCACCGCGGCGACCGGCTCTTCAAGGACGACATCGACCACCCGACCTGGTACCTGACGCTCAACGGCGTCCTCGCCAAGTCCAGCAACATCGGCACCATCCTCGCCACCGGCCAGCTCGGCAAGGATCAGGCCGAGTCCAACCGGATCCTCGACGGCTACCTCCGCCGCTTCGGCATCGGCAGCCCCACCGGCCTCGGCTTCCCCGGCGAGACCTCCGGCATCCTGGCCAAGCCCGAGGACTGGTCCACCTCGCAGCAGTACACGATCCCCTTCGGCCAGGGCCTCTCCGTCAACGCCCTCCAGGCCGCCTCCGTCTACTCGACCATCGCCAACGGAGGCGTACGGATCGAACCCACCCTGGTCCGCGGCACCAAGGGACCCGACGGGCGCTTCACCCCCGCCGAGAAGCCCGCCGAGAACCGGGTGGTCAGCGAGGGGACCGCCAAGACCCTCGCCCAGATGCTGGAGTCGGTCGTCGACGACCGCGAGGGCACCGGCACCAAGGCAGCCATCCCCGGCTACCGCGTGGCCGGAAAGACCGGCACCGCCAACCGCGTCGACCCCGAACTCGGCCGCTACAAGGGCTACACCGCCTCCTTCGCCGGCTTCGCCCCCGCCGACCAGCCCCGGGTCACCGTCTACTGCGCCATCCAGAACCCCACCAAGGGCAGCTACTTCGGCGGCCAGATCTGCGGCCCCATCTACAAGAAGGTCATGGAGTTCGCGCTCAAGACCCTCCACGTGGCACCCACCGGCAGCGCGCCCCCGCGGCTGCCGGTCACCTTCGAACCCACCCCGTGACCCCCGGGAGCACCACCAGTGACGACGATCACCCCCCATTCCGGGAACCGGAAATCGAACTCCGGCGACGCCCGCGGCTCGTTTGGTCCCGCGCAGGGTGCGCCCGGTACGCTCACCGCCGTGCCACACGCTGATCAGTCCCGAACCACCCCGCCCCGCCCGGAGCGGGCCCGCCCCACACCCCTGGGCGAGCTCGCGGCACGGCTGGGCACCGAGCTCCCGGACGCCGCACAGGGCGTCCCGGTCTCGGGCATCACCCACGACTCCCGGGCCGTGCGCCCAGGGGACGTGTACGCGGCCCTGCCCGGTGCCCGTCTGCACGGCGCCGACTTCGTCGCCCAGGCCGCCGGCCTCGGCGCCGCCGCGGTCCTCACCGACCCGACCGGCGCCGACCGCGCCGCCGCCACCGGCCTGCCCGTCCTCGTCGCCGAGGACCCGCGGGGCCGGATGGGCGAACTCGCCGCCGAGATCTACGGCCGCCCCGGCGAGGGCCTCCTCCAGATCGGCATCACCGGCACCTCCGGCAAGACCACCACCGCCTACCTCGTCGAGGGCGGGCTGCGCGGCGCCGGGAAGCACACCGGACTCGTCGGCACCGTCGAGATGCGGATCGGCGACGAGCGCATCAAGTCGGAGCGCACCACCCCCGAGGCCACCGACCTCCAGGCCCTCTTCGCCGTCATGCGCGAGCGGGGCGTCGAGGCCGTCGCCATGGAGGTCTCCAGCCACGCCCTCGTGCTCGGCCGGGTCGACGGCTGCGTCTTCGACGTCGCCGTCTTCAACAACCTCAGCCCGGAGCACATGGAGTTCCACTCCGACATGGAGGACTACTTCCGGGCCAAGGCCACCCTCTTCACCCCGGAACGCAGCCGCGTCGGCGTCGTCAACGCCGACGACGAGTACGGCCGCCGGCTCGTGAAGGAGGCCGGGGTCCCGGTCGTCACCTTCTCCGCCGAGGGCCGCGCCGACGCCGACTGGCGCGCCGAGGACGTCGTCCTGGGCGCCGCCGACTCCACCTTCACGGCCGTCGGCCCCGAGGGCGTGCGGATCCCCGTCACCGCCCCGCTGCCCGGCCCCTTCAACGTCGCCAACACCCTCGCCGCCCTCGCGACCCTCGCGACCGCCGGGCTCGACCCGCGGACCGCCGCCGACGGCATCGCCGCCGTCCCCGGCGTCCCCGGCCGCCTGGAGCGCGTCGACGCCGGCCAGCCGTACCTCGCCGTCGTCGACTACGCGCACAAGACCGACGCCGTCGAATCGGTGCTGCGCTCGCTCCGCGAGGTCACCGAGGGCCGGCTGCACGTGGTCATCGGCTGCGGCGGCGACCGGGACACCACCAAGCGCGGCCCCATGGGCGCCGCCGCCGCCCGGCTCGCCGACACCGCCGTACTGACCTCCGACAACCCCCGCTCCGAGGATCCGCTCGCGATCCTCACCGCGATGCTCGCGGGCGCCGCCGAGGTGCCCGCCGCCGAGCGCGGCGACGTCCTGGTCGAACCCGACCGGGCCGCCGCCATCGCCGCCGCCGTCGCCAGGGCCCGGCAGGGCGACACCGTCCTGGTCGCCGGCAAGGGCCACGAACAGGGCCAGGAGACCGCCGGGCAGGTCCGTCCCTTCGACGACCGCCAGGTCCTCCGCGCCGCGATCGAAGCAGCGAACGAACACCGTCACCAGAACAGTCAGGGATGAAGCAGTGATCGCCCTCTCCCTCGCCGAGATCGCCGAAATCGTCGGCGGGCAGGCGCACGACATACCGGATCCGGGTGCCCGGATCACCGGGCCCGTCGTCATCGACTCCCGTGAGGTGAAGCCCGGCAGCCTCTTCGCCGCCTTCGCCGGCGAACGCGTCGACGGCCACGACTACGCGGAGCGCGCCGTCGCGGCGGGCGCGGCGGCGGTGCTCGCCACCCGCCCCGTCGGCGTCCCCGCGATCGTCGTGGACGACGTGCAGGGCGCCCTCGGCGCCCTCGCCCGCACGGTCGTCGAGCGGCTCGGCACCGATGTCGTCGCCCTCACCGGCTCGGCCGGAAAGACCTCCACCAAGGACCTGATCGCCCAGGTTCTCGACCGGCACGCGCCCACCGTCTGGACGCCCGGCTCCCTCAACAACGAGATCGGCCTGCCGCTCACCGCGCTGACGGCCACCGAGGAGACCCGGCACCTCGTCCTGGAGATGGGCGCCCGCGGCATCGGCCACATCCGCTACCTGACCGGGCTCACCCCGCCCCGGATCGGGCTCGTCCTCAACGTGGGCAGCGCCCACATCGGCGAGTTCGGCGGACGCGAGCAGATCGCCGTGGCCAAGGGCGAGCTCGTCGAGTCCCTGCCGTCCGCCGAGGACGGCGGAGTGGCGGTCCTCAACGCCGACGACCCCCTCGTCCGCGCGATGGCGAGCCGCACCAAGGCCCGCGTGATCCTCTTCGGCGAAGCGGACGAAGCGGCCGTACGTGCCGAGAACGTCCGTCTCACAGGGACCGGACAGCCTTCTTTCACGCTCCACACACCCACCGGGTGCAGCGACGTGACCTTGCGCCTGTACGGTGAGCACCACGTGTCGAACGCGCTCGCAGCGGCCGCCGTCGCGCACGAGCTGGGCATGCCTGTCCAGGAGATCGCCACCGCGCTCTCCGAGGCCGGCTCCCTTTCGCGCTGGCGCATGGAGGTCACCGAGCGTCCGGACGGCGTGACGATCGTCAACGACGCCTACAACGCGAACCCCGAGTCCATGCGAGCCGCCCTGCGCGCGCTCGCGGCCATGGGCAGGGCCCGACAGGCCCAGGGGGCCCGCACGTGGGCGGTGCTCGGCAGGATGGCCGAGCTCGGTGACGCGTCGCTCGCCGAGCACGACGCGGTCGGACGGCTCGCCGTCCGGCTCAACGTCAGCAAGCTCGTCGCGGTCGGGGACAGGGAAGCGTCCTGGCTGCAACTGGGCGCCTATAACGAGGGTTCGTGGGGTGAGGAGTCGGTGCACGTGTCCGACGCGCAGGCGGCTGTCGACCTGTTGCGCAGGGAACTGCGCCCGGGGGACGTGGTCCTGGTGAAGGCCTCCCGGTCGGTCGGTCTCGAGCAGGTCGCGCTCGCGCTGCTCGACGGTGAGGGCGAGGTATCGGGCCGATGAGGCAGATCCTCTTCGCGGGGGCCATCGGCCTCTTCCTGACCCTGATCGGCACCCCGCTGCTCATCAAGCTGCTGGCCCGCAAGGGGTACGGACAGTTCATCCGGGACGACGGCCCCCGCGGCCACGCCGGGAAGAAGGGCACGCCCACCATGGGCGGCATCTCCTTCATCCTGGCCACGCTCATCGCGTACGCCCTGGCCAAGGTCATCACCGGCGAGGACCCGACGTACTCCGGCGTCCTCGTGCTGTTCCTGATGGCCGGCATGGGCCTGGTCGGCTTCCTCGACGACTACATCAAGATCGTCAAGCAGCGTTCGCTGGGCCTGCGGGCCAAGGCGAAGATGGCCGGCCAGCTGATCGTCGGCATCGCCTTCGCGGTGCTCTCGCTCCAGTTCGCGGACGCGCGCGGGCTCACCCCCGCCTCCGAGAAGCTCTCCTTCATCACCGACTTCGGCTGGTCGATCGGCCCGGTCCTCTTCGTGGTCTGGGCGCTCTTCATGATCCTGGCCATGTCGAACGGCGTGAACCTGACGGACGGTCTGGACGGCCTCGCCACCGGCGCCTCCGTGATGGTCTTCGGCGCCTACACCTTCATCGGCCTCTGGCAGTTCCAGGAGTCCTGCGCCAACGCGCTGACCCTGACCAACCCGAACGCCTGCTTCGAGGTCCGCGACCCGCTGGACCTCGCGGTCGTGGCCTCCGCGCTCATGGGCGCCTGTTTCGGCTTCCTGTGGTGGAACACCTCGCCCGCCAAGATCTTCATGGGCGACACCGGCTCCCTCGCGCTCGGCGGCGCGCTGGCCGGTCTCGCCATCTGCTCCCGCACGGAGCTGCTGCTCGCGCTGCTCGGCGGCCTGTTCGTGCTGATCACCCTCTCCGTGATCATCCAGGTCGGCTCCTTCAAGATGACCGGCAAGCGCGTCTTCCGGATGGCCCCCCTCCAGCACCACTTCGAACTCAAGGGGTGGTCCGAGGTCCTGGTCGTCGTCCGTTTCTGGATCATCCAGGGCATGTGCGTCATCGTGGGCCTGGGCCTCTTCTACGCGGGATGGGCAGCCGACAAGTGAGCGAAGAGCTGGACTGGCAGGGCAAGCACGTCACGGTCGCGGGCCTCGGGGTGTCCGGCATCCCGGCCGCCCGGGCCCTGGCCGCCCGGGGCGCCGTGGTGACCGTCGTCAACGACGGCGACGACGAGCGCTCCCGGACGCAGGCCGCGGAGCTGGAGGGGGAGGGGATCACCGTCCGCCTCGGCGACGGCGCGACCCTGCCCGCCGGCACCGAACTCGTCGTCACCACCCCCGGCTGGCAGCCGGACAAGCCGCTCTTCACGGCCGCCGCCGAGGCGGGCGTGGAGATCTGGGGCGACGTCGAGCTGGCCTGGCGGCTGCGGGGCCCCGGAGCGGCCCCCTGGCTGGCGATCACCGGCACCAACGGCAAGACCACCACGACCCGGATGCTCGCCTCCATCCTGGAGGCGGCCGGGCTGCGGACCGCCGCCGTCGGCAACATCGGCGTCTCCCTCCTCGACGCCGTCCTCGGCGACGAGGAGTACGACGTGCTCGCCGTCGAGCTCTCCAGCTACCAGCTGCACTGGGCGCCCTCGGTGCGCGCCCACTCGGGCGCCGTGCTGAACCTGGCGCCCGACCACCTCGACTGGCACGGCTCCATGGAGGCGTACGCCGCCGACAAGGGCCGGATCTACGAGGGCAACCAGGTCGCCTGCGTGTACAACGTGGCCGACCGGGCGACCGAGGACCTGGTCCGCGAGGCCGACGTCGAGGAGGGCTGCCGCGCCATCGGCTTCACCCTCGGCACCCCCGGCCCCTCCCAGCTCGGCGTCGTCGAGGGCATCCTCGTCGACCGGGCCTTCGTCGAGAACCGGCAGAAGAACGCCCAGGAGCTGGCCGAGGTCGCCGACGTGCAGCCGCCGGCCCCGCACAACATCGCCAACGCCCTCGCCGCCGCCGCCCTCGCCCGCGCCTTCGGCGTCGAGGCCAAGGCCGTACGCGACGGGCTGCGGGCCTTCCGGCCGGACCCGCACCGGATCGAACTGGTCGAGGAGGTCGGGGGCGTGACGTACGTCGACGACTCCAAGGCCACCAACACCCACGCCGCCGAAGCCTCGTTGGCCGCCTACGACCCCATCGTCTGGATCGCCGGCGGTCTCGCCAAGGGCGCCACCTTCGACGAGCTGGTGGGCAACTCCGCGAAGCGGCTGCGCGGGGCCGTGCTGATCGGCGCGGACCGCGCGCTGATCCGCGAAGCCCTGGCGCGACACGCCCCGGAGGTCCCGGTGGTGGACCTCGACCGGACCGACACTGGGGCGATGTCCGAGGCGGTCCGCGAGGCGGCCCGGCTCGCCCGCCCGGGGGACACCGTCCTCCTGGCCCCGGCCTGCGCCTCGATGGACATGTTCACCAACTACAACAAGCGGGGCGAGGCGTTCGCGGACGCGGTCCGCGCCCTCGCCGCCACCGGGGACGCCTGACCCGACCACTGCGAGGGTCCGGCCTACCGGGCCTGACCGGAGGGGGCAGCGAACCATGCCGAGCAAGATCGCCGGGACACGCCGGCCCTCCGCCCGACCGGGCGGAGGGCGCGCCCCGGCGCCCCCGAGAGGGGCGCGCGGCGGAGGCGTGCGCGGGCTCTACACGCGGGCGCAGCGGGCCTGGGACCGGCCGCTGACGGCGTATTACGTGATCATCGGCGCGGGACTGCTCATCACCACGCTCGGCCTGGTGATGGTCTACTCGGCCTCGATGATCACGGCGCTCCGCTACGAGCTGGTGCCGTCCTACTTCTTCCGCAAGCAGTTCTTCGCGGCCCTCCTCGGCACCGGACTGCTGCTCGTCGCCTCGCGGATCCCGGTGAAGCTGCACCGGGCGCTGGCCTACCCGATCCTGGTGGGCGCGATCTTCCTCATGGTGCTCGTGCAGATCCCGGGGATAGGGCACTCCGTCGGCGGCAACCAGAACTGGATCTCGCTGGGCGGCCCGTTCATGCTGCAGCCCAGCGAGTTCGGCAAGCTGGGGCTGATCCTGTGGGGCGCCGACCTGCTCGCCCGCAAGCAGGACATGAAGCTCCTCACCCAGTGGAAGCACATCCTCGTGCCGCTGGTCCCCGGCGCCTTCATGCTCCTCGGGCTCATCATGCTCGGCGGCGACATGGGCACCGCGATCATCCTCACGGCGATCCTCTTCGGCCTGCTGTGGACGGCCGGCGCCCCCACCCGGCTCTTCGTCGGCGTGCTCGTGGTGGCCGGCGCCCTCGGCGCGCTGCTCATCAAGACCAGCCCGCACCGGATGGACCGCTTCCAGTGCATCGGCGCCACCGATCCGGGTGGCGAGGGGGCCCCGTGCCTCCAGGCCGCGCACGGTATCTATGCTCTGGCGTCGGGCGGATGGTTCGGTTCCGGGCTCGGTGCGAGTGTGGAAAAATGGGGTCAACTGCCCGAAGCGCACACCGACTTCATCTTCGCGGTCACCGGTGAGGAACTGGGCCTCGCGGGGACGCTGTCGGTCGTCGCCCTGTTCGCGGCCCTAGGCTATGCGGGTATCCGCGTGGCCGGACGCACGGAGGACCCCTTCGTTCGATTCGCCGCGGGAGGCGTGACCACCTGGATCACGGCCCAGGCCGTGGTCAACATCGGTGCGGTGCTCGGTCTGCTGCCGATCGCCGGCGTCCCGCTCCCGCTGTTCTCGTACGGGGGGTCGGCCCTGCTGCCGACCATGTTCGCCGTCGGGCTCCTGATCGCCTTCGCGCGACAGGAACCCGCCGCGAAAGCGGCCCTGGCCATGCGCCGCCCCGGATGGGGCAGACGGGCCGGGGTGAGATGGAAGTCGATGCGACGGCGCGTCAAGAAGCGCCCGTCCGGAGAGCGGTGAATTTCGGTGCATGTCGTACTCGCCGGCGGGGGGACCGCCGGTCACATCGAGCCGGCGCTCGCCCTCGCGGACGCCCTGCGCAGGCAGGACCCGAGCGTGGGCATCACGGCGCTGGGCACGGAGAAGGGCCTGGAGACCCGGCTCGTGCCCGAACGGGGCTACGAGCTGGCGCTCATCCCCGCCGTACCGCTGCCCCGCAAGCCCACCCCCGAACTGATCACCGTCCCGGGACGGCTGCGCGGCACCATCAAGGCCGCCGAGCAGGTCCTGGAGCGGACCAAGGCGGACTGCGTGGTCGGATTCGGCGGTTACGTGGCGCTGCCCGGCTACCTCGCCGCCAAGCGCCTCGGCGTGCCGATCGTGGTCCACGAGGCCAACGCCCGGCCCGGCCTCGCCAACAAGATCGGCTCCCGGTACGCCGCCGGGGTCGGCGTCGCCACCCCGGACTCCAAGCTCCGCAACGCCCGTTACATCGGCATCCCGTTGCGGCATACCATCGCCACCCTCGACCGGGCCCGGGTCAGGCCCGAGGCGCGCGCCGCCTTCGGCCTGGACCCCAACCTGCCGACGCTGCTCGTCTCCGGCGGATCCCAGGGCGCCCGCCGGCTCAACGAGGTCATCCAGCAGATCGCCCCGGTGCTCCAGCGCTCCGGCATCCAGATCCTGCACGCCGTCGGCCCCAAGAACGAGCTGCCGCGCGTCGACAACATGCCCGGAATGCCGCCGTACGTGCCGGTACCGTACGTGGACCGGATGGATCTCGCGTACGCCGCTGCCGACATGATGCTCTGCCGCGCCGGCGCCATGACCGTCGCCGAGCTCTCGGCCGTCGGGCTGCCCGCCGCCTACGTCCCGCTGCCCATCGGCAACGGCGAACAGCGGCTCAACGCGCAGCCGGTGGTCAAGGCCGGCGGCGGACTCCTCGTCGACGACGCGGAGCTGTCGCCGCAGTGGGTGCAGACCAACGTCCTGCCCGTACTGGCCGATCCGCACCGGCTGTACGAGATGTCCCGCGCCGCCTCCGAGTTCGGCCGCCGGGACGCCGACGACCTCCTCGTCGGCATGGTGTACGAGGCGATCGCCGCCCGCCGACAGGCGTAGCGGAGGACCGAGGGAAGAGGCGCGCGTGGCAGCCGGACCGACGACCGCGGAGAAGAGCGGCACCGAGAAGCGCAAAGGGTCGTCGGACCGGCAGCCCCGGCCGGATGGCGCGTCGGGCCGCTTCCGTCCGACCGGGCTGAGGCTCGCCCTGATCGCCGCCGGCGTGCTGCTGCTCGCCGGCGGCACGGTCTGGGCGCTCTACGGCTCCGCCTGGTTCCGTGTGGAACGTGTGAAGACTTCGGGCACGGCGGTGCTCACCCCGGCCCAGGTCGAGGCCGTCGCCGCCGTCCCGGTCGGCGCCCCGCTCGTCACCGTCGACACCGAGGCGATCGCGGCCCGCCTCCGGGAGGAATTCCCGCGCATCGCCTCGGTCGACGTGATCCGGTCCTGGCCGCACGGAATCGGGATCGAGGTGACGGAACGGAAACCCGTGCTCCTTCTGGAGAAACGGGGATCCTTCACCGAAGTGGACGCCGCGGCCGTTCCGTTCGCGACCGTCACCACTCCGCCCCGCGGCGTCCCCCGGCTCGTCCTCGACGCGGCGGCTTCGCCCAGCCTGCGGCGGTTCGACGCGGACCGCCTCCTCGCCGAGGCTGTGCGCGTACGGAGTGAACTCCCGGACGCGATCGCGAAGGACACTCGTGTCGTACGGCTCTCCTCGTACGACTCCGTCACTCTGGAACTCACCCGCGATCGCACCGTCTTCTGGGGCAGCGCCGAACACGGGCCCGCCAAGGCCCGGGTGCTGACCGCTCTCATGAAGGCGACCCCCAAAGCGGGGCACTTCGATGTAAGTGCCCCCAGCGCGCCCGCCTCGTCGAGGAGTTGACGCGCATCCGCGCTGGCCAGCACCCTGGTTGGCCAGCGCTACGGGTGATCACATAGGGTGAAAAGAAAAACGGGAGGTTCGGCGTGTTCGTTGAACGCGCGCACCTTGTCGACTTAGTGTCCTGTTCGGAAGAGTCCAGCGAACAGAGACACTGGTAACCCTAAACTTCAACGTTAGGGTTGGGGTCGGCGCAACGGACCACCCCATCGGCATCCGTCGTCGCGGCGCGCAAACCACCGCGCAATGACGACACGTAACTCGAGGCGAGAGGCCTTCGACGTGGCAGCACCGCAGAACTACCTCGCAGTCATCAAGGTCATCGGTGTCGGCGGCGGTGGTGTCAATGCCATCAACCGAATGATCGAGGTCGGTCTCAAGGGCGTCGAGTTCATCGCCATCAACACCGACGCACAGGCACTGTTGATGAGCGACGCCGACGTCAAGCTCGACGTCGGCCGTGAACTGACCCGCGGCCTCGGGGCCGGGGCGAACCCCGCCGTCGGCCGCAAGGCGGCCGAGGACCACCGCGAGGAGATCGAGGAGGTCCTCAAGGGGGCCGACATGGTCTTCGTCACCGCCGGCGAGGGCGGCGGCACCGGCACCGGCGGCGCGCCCGTCGTCGCCAACATCGCACGCTCGCTCGGCGCGCTCACCATCGGCGTCGTCACCCGCCCCTTCACCTTCGAGGGCCGGCGCCGCGCCAACCAGGCGGAGGACGGCATCGCCGAGCTCCGCGAAGAGGTCGACACCCTCATCGTCATCCCGAACGACCGACTGCTGTCCATCTCGGACCGCCAGGTGTCCGTCCTCGACGCCTTCAAGTCGGCCGACCAGGTCCTGCTCAGCGGTGTCCAGGGCATCACCGACCTCATCACCACCCCGGGTCTGATCAACCTCGACTTCGCCGACGTCAAGTCGGTCATGTCCGAGGCCGGCTCCGCCCTCATGGGCATCGGCTCCGCCCGCGGCGACGACCGCGCGGTGGCCGCCGCCGAGATGGCGATCTCCTCGCCGCTCCTGGAGGCGTCCATCGACGGCGCCCGCGGTGTGCTGCTCTCCATCTCCGGCGGCAGCGACCTCGGTCTCTTCGAGATCAACGAGGCCGCCCAGCTGGTCAGCGAGGCCGCCCACCCGGAGGCCAACATCATCTTCGGCGCCGTCATCGACGACGCCCTCGGCGACGAGGTCCGGGTCACCGTCATCGCGGCCGGCTTCGACGGCGGCCAGCCGCCGGCCCGCCGCGACAACATCATCGGCTCGGTCTCCGCCAAGCGCGAGGAGCCGGCCCCGGCCCCCCGCACCGCCGAGACCTCCCGCCCGCTCGGCGGCCTCGGCACGGTCCCCCCGCGCGAGGAGCCCGCGCCCGCCCCGGCCGAGCCGGCCCCGGTCGTCAACGAGACCCCGCTGCCGCCCGCCCCGCCGGTGGTCCCGCCGGCCCGTCCGTACGCGGACAGCCCCGCCGAGGAGCTGGACGTGCCGGACTTCCTGAAGTGATAGGGCACCGCCACACGACGAACGGCGCGCACTTCGCCTTCACCGACAGGTGGGGCGGGGTGAGCGCCGTTCCGTACGAGGAGCTCAACCTCGGCGGCGCCGTCGGCGACGACCCGGAGGCGGTGCGGACCAACCGGGCCCGCGCCGCCGCAGGCCTCGGCCTCGACCCGGACCTCGTCGTCTGGATGAACCAGGTCCACGGCGCCGACGTCGCCGTGGTCGACGGCCCCTGGGAGCACGGCGGGGCCGTCCCCGCCGTCGACGCGATCGTCACCACCCGCCGCGGACTCGGCCTCGCCGTCCTCACCGCGGACTGCGTCCCCGTCCTCCTCGCCGACCCGGTCGCCGGAGTCGCCGCCGCCGCCCACGCCGGGCGGCCCGGCATGATCGCCGGAGTCGTCCCCGCCGCCGTCGAGGCCATGGTGAAGCTGGGCGCGGAGCCCGGCCGGATCACCGCCCGCACCGGCCCCTCCGTCTGCGGACGCTGCTACGAGGTCCCCGAGGCGATGCGCGCCGAGGTCGCGGCCGTCGAACCCGACACGTACGCGGAGACCTCCTGGGGCACCCCGGCCGTCGACGTCGCCGCCGGGGTCCGCGCCCAGCTCGCCCGGCTCGGGGTGACCGATATCGAGGACGCCGGGGTCTGCACCCTGGAGTCCGGCGACCACTACTCGTACCGCCGCGACCGCGTCACCGGGCGACTCGCGGGATATGTCTGGTTGGGCAGGGAAGAGGAATGACGGACCGTAAGGCCGAACTCGCGGAGAACCTGGCACGGGTGGAGGAGCGGATCGCCGCCGCCTGCGCCGCCGCCGGCCGCCCCCGCGACGAGGTCACCCTGATCGTCGTCACCAAGACCTACCCCGCGAGCGACGTGCGGATCCTGCACGGACTCGGGGTGCGCCACGTGGCCGAGAACCGCGACCAGGACGCCGCCCCCAAGGCGGCCGCCTGCGCCGACCTCGATCTCAGCTGGCACTTCGTCGGTCAGTTGCAGACCAACAAGGTCAGATCCGTGGTGGGTTATGCCGATGTGGTGCAGTCGGTCGACCGGATCAAGCTCGTCTCCTCGCTCTCCACGGCGGCGGAGAAGGCCGGGCGGGAGCTCGGCTGTCTGATCCAGGTCGCCCTCGACGCCGAGGCCGGCGGCCGGGGTGACCGCGGCGGCGTCTCGCCCGACGGGATCGAGGAGTTGGCCGCCGCCCTCGACGAGGCCCCGGGGCTGCGGCTCGCCGGGCTGATGACCGTCGCCCCGCTCGTCGGGGAGTACGCCGGACGGCAACGCGCGGCCTTCGACCGGCTGATGGATTTGTCGACTGCCCTGCGCGTGACCCGTCCGGCTGCGAACATGGTCTCAGCGGGAATGAGCGCGGACCTCGAGGACGCCATCGCCGCCGGGGCGACACACGTACGCGTCGGTACGGCGGTACTCGGAGTCCGCCCGAAGCTCGGGTAACGTCGCGAAGCAGGTCGGACCACAGCAGAAAATATGGTCATTCCGCGAACGGCGGAGTGGCCACGTGGATCGCGAGCACTTGGTGACGAGGCCGATCCACCACAGAGCGGAGGAATCGGAGCATGGCCGGCGCGATGCGCAAGATGGCGGTCTACCTCGGTCTCGTGGAGGACGATGGGTACGACGGCCGGGGCTTCGACCCCGATGACGACTTCGAACCCGAGCTGGAGCCCGAGCCCGAGAGGGAGCGGCGCCACACCCCCCCGCGCCAGATCGAGCGTGAGGAACCCGTGCGCGTGGTGGCCCCTCCGGCCCCCCGGGAACCGGTCGCCCACTCTGCCCCGGTACTCGCCGAAAGTGGACGTCCGGCCCGAATTGCCCCCGTGGCATCCATCACACCCGAACGCCCGAGCCTGGAGAAGAACGCACCGGTGATCATGCCCAAGGTCGTGTCCGAGCGGGAGCCGTACCGCATCACCACGCTCCACCCCCGGACCTACAACGAGGCCCGTACCATCGGGGAACACTTCCGTGAGGGCACCCCGGTGATCATGAATCTCACGGAGATGGACGACACCGACGCGAAGCGACTTGTCGACTTTGCCGCCGGACTCGTCTTCGGGCTCCATGGCAGCATTGAGCGCGTGACGCAGAAGGTGTTCCTGTTGTCGCCTGCTAACGTCGATGTCACGGCGGAGGACAAGGCCCGGATCGCAGAGGGCGGATTCTTCAACCAGAGCTGAGAAACGAGACCGGACGGACCGGCCGCGAGGGCGGTCGGAGCAAGCTGAGCACACGAGAGCCAGGGGAGAGGGAACCGCGGGATGGGCGTCGCACTACAGGTGGTCTACATCGCGCTGATGTGCTTCCTCGTCTTCCTGATCTTCCGGCTGGTCATGGACTACGTCTTCCAGTTCGCCCGTTCATGGGAACCCGGTAAGGCGATGGTGGTCGTTCTGGAGGCCACCTACACTGTCACCGATCCACCGCTCAAGCTTCTGCGGCGGCTCATCCCGCCGCTTCGTCTCGGGGGCGTGGCACTCGACCTGTCCTTCTTCGTTCTGATGATCATCGTCTACATCCTCATCTCCGTCGTGAACTCCCTCGCGAGGTGAGTGTGGACGATACGGTCCTGCCGACTGCCGACGACTACGTAGAGGTGAAGAAGAGATGCCGCTGACTCCTGAGGACGTGCGGAACAAGCAGTTCACGACCGTCCGCCTGCGAGAAGGCTATGACGAGGACGAGGTCGACGCCTTTCTCGACGAGGTCGAGGCCGAGCTGACCCGCCTCCTCCGTGAGAACGAGGACCTGCGCGCCAAGCTGGCCGCGGCCACGCGTGCCGCCGCGCAGAACCAGCAGCAGGCCATGCGCAAGCCCCCGGAGCCGCAGGACCGCCCCGTCGGACCCGGCGCCCCCGTGCCCGCCGCCATATCCGGTCCGCCGGTCCAGCAGCAGCCGCAGCAGATGGGCCCGCCGCAGCTGCCTTCCGGTGCTCCTCAGCTTCCCGCCGGCCCCATGCAGGGCGGACCCATGGGTCCGGGCCCGATGCAGGGCGGTCCGATGGGTCCCGGCCCGATGCAGGGCGGCCCCATGGGCCACCCGCAGCAGCAGCAGATGCAGCCGCAGCCGCCGCAGCAGCCCGGTGGCGACAGCGCCGCGCGTGTCCTCTCGCTGGCCCAGCAGACCGCCGACCAGGCGATCGCCGAGGCCCGCTCCGAGGCCAACAAGATCGTCGGCGAGGCGCGCTCCCGCGCCGAGGGCCTGGAGCGGGACGCCCGCGCCAAGGCGGACGCGCTGGAGCGGGACGCGCAGGAGAAGCACCGCGTCGCGATGGGCTCCCTGGAGTCCGCCCGCGCCACCCTCGAGCGCAAGGTCGAGGACCTGCGGGGCTTCGAGCGCGAGTACCGGACCCGTCTGAAGTCCTACCTGGAGTCCCAGCTGCGTCAGCTGGAGACCCAGGCGGACGACTCGCTGGCTCCGCCGCGGACCCCGGCGACGGCCTCGCTGCCGCCGGCCCCGTCCATGGCCTCGGCCGGTGCGGGCGCGCCGTCCTACGGCGGCAACGGCCCGATGGGCGGCGGTCCGTCCATGGGCGGTGCCCCGTCCTACGGCGGCCAGCAGCAGATGTCCCCGGCGATGACCCAGCCGATGGCTCCGGTCCGGCCGCAGGCGCCGCAGCCGATGCAGCAGGCGCCGGCGCCGATGCGCGGCTTCCTGATCGACGAGGACGACAACTGAGGCGGCGCCTGAACGTGCGTTGAGCACGTAGCCGTCGGCAGCCGAAGGGCCAGGACCTGGGAAACCCCAGGCACCTGGCCCTTCGCCGTTTCCCGCGGCGGCGCGGGCGCACGTCATGGGGAAGGGCCCCGCACCGGGTGGTGGGGGCCCTTCTGGTGGGGGGTCAGGACTTGTGGAGGTGGAAGGTGAGGGCGAGGGGCTCGTCCTGGAAGGCCGGGCCGTAGGACGCGTCGGGCTCACCCTGCGCGTAGTCCGTCGCCAGAACCTCGTCCGCGATCAGCCCCGCGTGGACCGTCAGCGCCTCCGCCGTCTCCGCGGACGTCGTCGTCCAGCGCAGCGCGATCCGGTCCGCGACGTCGAGGCCGCTGTTCTTGCGGGCCTCCTGGATGAGGCGGATCGCGTCACGGGCGAGGCCGGCGCGGCGCAGCTCGGGCGTGATCTCCAGGTCGAGGGCGACCGTCGCGCCGGAGTCGGAGGCCACCGACCAGCCCTCGCGCGGGGTCTCCGTGATGATGATCTCCTCGGGGGTGACGGTGATCGTCTCGCCGTTCACCTCCAGGGGCGCCTCGCCGTCCCGCAGGGCCAGCGCCAGCGCCGCCGCGTCGGCCGCGGCCACGGCCTTCGCCACGTCCTGGACGCCCTTGCCGAAGCGCTTGCCCAGGGCGCGGAAGTTCGCCTTGGCCGTGGTGTCGACCAGCGAGCCGCCGACGTCGGAGAGGGACGCCAGGGAGGAGACGTTCAGCTCCTCCGTGATCTGGGCCTGGAGCTCGGGGGAGAGCGCCGCGAAGCCGTTCGCCGCGACGAGCGCGCGGGAGAGCGGCTGGCGGGTCTTCACGCCGGACTCGGCGCGGGTGGCGCGGCCCAGCTCGACCAGGCGGCGGACGAGCAGCATCTGCTCGGAGAGCGTGCCGTCGATGAGCGCCGCGTCGGCCTCCGGCCAGGTCGCGAGGTGGACCGACTCGGGGGCGTCCGGCGTCACCGGGACGACGAGGTCCTGCCAGACCCGCTCCGTGATGAAGGGGGTGAGCGGGGCCATCAGGCGGGTGACGGTCTCGACGACGTCGTGCAGGGTCCGCAGGGCCGCCTTGTCGCCCTGCCAGAAGCGGCGGCGGGAGCGGCGCACGTACCAGTTGGACAGGTCGTCGACGAAGGCCGAGATCAGCTTGCCGGTGCGCTGGGTGTCGTACGCCTCCATCGCCTCGGTCGTCTCGGCGACGAGCGTGTTCAGCTCGGAGAGCAGCCAGCGGTCGAGGACCGGGCGGTCGGCCGGCGCCGGGTCGGCGGCGGACGGCGCCCAGCCGGACGTGCGGGCGTACAGGGCCTGGAAGGCGACCGTGTTCCAGTAGGTGAGGAGCGTCTTGCGGACGACCTCCTGGATGGTGCCGTGGCCGACCCGGCGGGCCGCCCAGGGGGAGCCGCCGGCGGCCATGAACCAGCGCACGGCGTCGGCGCCGTGCTGGTCCATCAGCGGGATCGGCTGGAGGATGTTGCCGAGGTGCTTGGACATCTTGCGGCCGTCCTCGGCGAGGATGTGGCCGAGGCAGACCACGTTCTCGTACGAGGACTTGTCGAAGACGAGGGTGCCGACGGCCATCAGGGTGTAGAACCAGCCGCGGGTCTGGTCGATGGCCTCGGAGATGAACTGCGCCGGGTAGCGGGACTCGAACAGTTCCTTGTTCCGGTACGGGTAGCCGTACTGGGCGAACGGCATGGAGCCCGAGTCGTACCAGGCGTCGATGACCTCGGGCACGCGCGTGGCGGTCTTCGCGCAGCTGGGGCACGGGAAGGTGACCGCGTCGATGTACGGCCGGTGCGGGTCGAGGTCCGACTGGTCGGTGCCGGTCAGCTCGGTGAGCTCCGCGCGCGAGCCGACGCACGTCAGGTGGTCGTCCTCGCAGCGCCAGATCGGCAGCGGGGTGCCCCAGTAGCGGTTGCGGGAGAGGGCCCAGTCGACGTTGTTGGTGAGCCAGTCGCCGAAGCGGCCGTGCTTGACGGACTCCGGGAACCAGTTGGTCTTCTCGTTCTCCTGGAGGAGACGGTCCTTCACGGCGGTCGTACGGATGTACCAGGACGGCTGCGCGTAGTAGAGCAGGGCCGTGTGGCAGCGCCAGCAGTGCGGGTAGCTGTGCTCGTACGGGATGTGCCGGTAGAGCAGGCCGCGCGCGTCGAGGTCGGCGGTGAGCGCCTCGTCGGCCTTCTTGAAGAAGACGCCGCCGACCAGCGGCACGTCCTCCTCGAAGGTGCCGTCGGGGCGGACCGGGTTGACCACCGGCAGGCCGTACGCCTTGCAGACCTTGAGGTCGTCCTCACCGAAGGCGGGGGACTGGTGGACGAGACCGGTGCCGTCCTCGGTGGTCACGTACTCGGCGTTGACCACGTAGTGGGCCTCGGCCGGGAACTCGACGAGCTCGAAGGGGCGCTGGTAGGTCCACCGCTCCATCTCGGCTCCGGTGAAGGACTCGCCGGTGGTGACCCAGCCCTCGCCGAGGGCCTTGTCGAGCAGCGGCTCGGCCACGACGATCTTCTCGTCGCCGTCCGTGGCGACCACGTAGGTGACCTCGGGGTGGGCGGCGACGGCCGTGTTGGAGACCAGCGTCCAAGGGGTCGTCGTCCAGACGAGGAGGGCGGCCTTGCCGGCGAGCGGGCCGGAGGTCAGCGGGAAGCGGACGTAGACCGAGGGGTCGACGACGGTCTCGTAGCCCTGGGCCAGCTCGTGGTCGGAGAGGCCGGTGCCGCAGCGGGGGCACCAGGGGGCGACGCGGTGGTCCTGGACGAGCAGGTCCTTGTCGAAGATCTGCTTGAGCGACCACCAGACGGACTCGATGTACGAGGGGTCCATGGTGCGATAGGCGTCGTCGAGGTCGACCCAGTAGCCCATCCGGGTCGTCAGCTCGGCGAAGGCGTCGGTGTGGCGGGTCACCGACTCGCGGCACTTCGCGTTGAACTCCGCGATGCCGTACTCCTCGATGTCCTTCTTGCCGGAGAAGCCGAGTTCCTTCTCGACGGCGAGCTCGACCGGGAGGCCGTGGCAGTCCCAGCCGGCCTTGCGGGCCACGTGGTAGCCGCGCATGGTGCGGAAGCGCGGGAAGACGTCCTTGAAGACGCGGGCCTCGATGTGGTGGGCGCCCGGCATGCCGTTGGCGGTCGGCGGGCCCTCGTAGAACACCCACTCGGGGCGGCCCTCGGACTGCTCCAGGGTCTTCGCGAAGACCTTGTTCTCCTGCCAGAAGTCGAGCACGGCGTGCTCGAGCGCGGACAGGTCGACCTGGGCGGGCACCTGGCGGTACTGCGGCGTGGTCATGCGGCGGACTCTCCTCCGGACGGACGTGGCGTGCTTCCGTCGGAGGGACGAGAGCCGTGCTCCCGCGGTACCACCCTCCTTGGCCCCGGACGTGACCGTCCGAAGCCCCCTCATTGGGGTCGCGACACCGGGTCTAGTCACCGCGCTTCGTGGTGCGTGTCCACGCGGCTTTCTTCCGGCAGCTCCGGGGTGATGCTTCGCATCGGGCTCGCCCCCGGGCTCTCACCGTCCCCGGGTCGCTCATGGCTCGCGTACGACGCTACTGGTCCCCATCGACGCCTCTCGCTGAGGCCAGTGTACGGGGAGCGGGGGCGCCCGCCGACCGGATTCCCGGTGACCCGAATGGGCACACGGCGCGCGGCGGGTTCCCGGGGGCCGTACGGGGGAACGGCGGGGCGGATAACCCGGCGGGGAGTTGGGCACCACTTCCCACGGGTCCGCGCCGGGGGCCGCGGGGCGGGCGAAATGGGCGGCGTGCCCCGTTGCCGCGCGCCTTGGGCCGATTTATCGTCCCAGCACGATGCGCGAGCAAGATCACAAAATGTGAAGGGGCCGCGACATGGTGGCGAAGAAGACCGCCGCGAAGCAGTCCCCGGCCGCCGCCGGGGACCCCGGGGACGCCGGTTCCCGGGGCGACCCCGAGGCCCCCGACGGCCCGGCCGGGAAACGGAAGGCGGCGGCCAGGTCCCGCGGGACGGCGAAACGCGCGCCCGCGGGCGGGGCGCGCGTGACCAGGGCGTCCGCGGGCAGTGCGTCCGCAGGTGGCGCGTCCGCGGGTGGGGCGCCGCAGTCCCCGGCGGACGCGGCGCCTGTCGGCGCGGGGTCCGCCACGGGCGCTTCGACCGCGGAGAAGGCGGCGGCCGGGAAGGAGCCCACGGGGAAGGCGGTCGCCGGGAAGGAGCCTGCGCGGAAGGCGGCCGCGAAGAGGACCGCAGCGAAGAAGGCGCCCGCGAAGAAGGTGGCCGCGAAGAAGACGGCCGTCAAGGAAGCGGCTGCGGAGCAGCCGGCCGGGGAGGGAATGACCGTTCCGAAGGCGGCCGGGGAGGAAGCGACCACTCCGAAGGCGGCCTCGGAGGAAACGACCGCTCGAAAGCCGCCCGCGAAGAAGGCGCCCGCGAAGAAGACGGCTTCGAGGAAGCCGGTCGGCGCCGGGGCCGACGCGGGGGGCCCGGTGGAGCGGGCCGTCGACGGGGAGGCCTTGGCCGGGAGCGCTTCCGGGGACGCCGGGGCGGAGGTGGCGGGGGCGGATGTGAACCCGCCGGGGAAGAAGTCCGTGAAGAAGACCGTCGGCCGGAAGGCCGCCGCTAAGAAGCAGCAGACAGGAGCCAGGACGGTGGCAGCGAAGAAGACCGCGGGTGGCGTCACGACCGCCGAGGACGAGGCGGCCGTGCCCTCGGCACGGACCGGTGAGCTCGCGGTGCGGCCCGGCGAGGACCCGTGGACGCCGGAGGAGGTCGCCGAGGCCCGCAGCGAACTGCAGTCCGAGGTGCTGCGGCTGCGCAGCGAGCTGGCCCACTCCCAGGAGGAGCTGACCGGTCTCATGCGGGACTCCGGCGACGGGGCCGGGCACGACGAGGCGGACACCGGCACCAAGAACATCACCCGTGAGCACGAGCTCGCCCTGGCGGCGAACGCGCGGGAGATGCTGGAGCAGACCGAGCACGCCCTGGAGCGGCTGGACGCGGGCACGTACGGCCTCTGCGAGGTCTGCGGCAAGCCCATCGGCAAGGCGAGGATGCAGGCCTTCCCCCGCGCCACCCTCTGCGTGGAGGACAAGCAGAAGCAGGAGCGGCGCGGCTAGGCCGCGCCTCTCGGGGCCGGCCGGGGCCTGCCGAGGTAGGCGCGGCGAGTCGGGGTCCCCGCGAAGTGGCAGGCGCGCGTCCGGTGCGTGCGCTCGCGCGGCGAGTCGCGGCCCCGCGAAGCGGCGGCGCGCCGTCCCGTGCGGGCTCGCGAGGCGCGGGCGGGGTCTCCGCGAAGCGGCAGGGGCGGCATCCGGCGCGCGCTCGCACGGTGGGGGCTGGGTCCCTGGCGAGTGGCAGGCGCGGCGTCCCGTGCGTGCTCGCGAGTCGTGGACGGGGCGGCGTGCGCGGTCGCGCGGTGGGGCTGGGTCTCTGGCGAGCGGCAGGCCTGGCGTCCCGTGCGGGCGTTCGCGCGGCGAGGTCGGGTCCCCGGGGAGCGGCCGGCGCGTCGCGGTCGGGCCCCGCCGGGGAGCGGGTGTCGGGCGCCGTGGGCTCGGCACGCTCCGGGAAGCGGGTCCCGAGGGTGGGACCGGTGGCTCGGACTGCCGGTCTCGTACGTCTGTGCCGTACTCTCGGGGCACGGTCAGGCAACGAGGTACGAGGGACTCACTCACGTGGCAGAGGCGGAGAGCGTCATCGGTACGCCGGATTCAGCACCGGATGCGGCGGAGGCCGAGGAGCGGCCCAGGGGCAGGCGCCGGATCGTCGCGCTCTTCGTCGTGGCCGTGCTCGCCTATCTGATCGACCTCGGCAGCAAGATCGTCGTGGTGGAGAAGCTGGAGGGCCGCGAGCCGATCAAGGTCATCGGCGACCTGCTCCGCTTCGAGGCGATCCGGAACCCGGGCGCCGCCTTCGGCATGGGCGAGGCGTTCACCATCGTCTTCACCTGCATCGCGGCGGCCGTCATCGTGGTGATCATCCGACTGGCCCGCAAGCTCTACAGCCTGCCCTGGGCGATCGCGCTCGGCCTGCTGCTCGGCGGCGCGCTGGGCAACCTCACCGACCGGCTGTTCCGCTCGCCGGGCGTCTTCGAGGGGGCGGTCGTGGACTTCATCGCCCCGGCCCACTTCGCCGTCTTCAACCTCGCGGACTCGGCGATCGTCTGCGGCGGCATCCTGATCGTCATCCTGTCCTTCCGCGGCCTGGACCCGGACGGCACCGTCCACAAGGACTGAGCACCCCTCGCCGCGAGCCCCCCCGGCACCTCGCCGCGAGCCCCCGGCACCTCGCCGCGAGCCCCCCGGCACCTCGCCGCGAGGCCCCGGAGACCTCGCGGTGAGGCATCCGCGAGGCCCGGGCACCTCGCGGCAAGGCATACTCGACGGGTGAGTACGAGTCCCGAGATCCGCACCCTGCCCGTTCCCGATGGCCTGGAGGGCGAGCGCGTCGACGCCGCCATCGCCCGAATGTTCGGGTTCTCCCGTACGAAGGCGGCCGAGCTCGCCGCGTCGGGGAAGGTCCAGGTCGACGGCTCCGTCGTCGGCAAGTCCGAGCGGGTCAGCGGCGGCGCGTGGCTGGAGGTCGAGATGCCCGGCGCCCCGGCGCCCGTGCAGGTCGTCGCCGAACCCGTCGAGGGCATGGAGATCGTCCACGACGACGACGACATCGTCGTGATCATGAAGCCGGTCGGGGTCGCGGCCCACCCGAGCCCCGGCTGGACCGGCACCACCGTCATCGGCGGTCTCGCCGCCGCCGGCTACCGCATCTCCACCTCCGGCGCCGCCGAGCGCCAGGGCATCGTGCACCGCCTCGACGTCGGCACCTCCGGCCTCATGGTCGTCGCCAAGTCGGAGTACGCGTACACCTCGCTCAAGCGCCAGTTCAAGGAGCGCGTGGTCGACAAGCGCTACCACGCCCTGGTGCAGGGCCACCCGGACCCGCTGAGCGGCACCATCGACGCGCCGATCGGCCGGCACCCGAACCACGACTACAAGTGGGCCGTGACCGCCGACGGCAAGGCGTCCGTCACCCACTACGACCTCATCGAGGCGTACCGGGCGGCCTCGCTGCTCGACATCAAGCTGGAGACCGGCCGCACCCACCAGATCCGGGTGCACATGTCGGCCCACCGCCACCCCTGCGTCGGCGACCTCACCTACGGCGCCGACCCCACCATGGCCAAGCGCCTCGGCCTCACCCGCCAGTGGCTGCACGCCGTCCGGCTGGGCTTCGAGCACCCCGGCGACGGGCAGTGGGTCGAGTTCTCCTCCCAGTACCCGGCCGACCTGCGGACCGCCCTGGAGCGCATCGAGGCGGAGAGCCGGTGAGCGGGGCGTACACGGTCCGCGAGGCCGTCGCCGCCGAGGACCGCGAGGCGTGCTTCGCGGTGCGCCGTGAGGTCTTCGTCGAGGAGCAGGGCGTCCCGGCGGAGATCGAGTACGACCCGTACGACGCCACCGCCGTGCACGTCCTCGCGGTCCGCGAGGACGGCGTGCCGCTGGGCACCGGGCGGCTGCTGCACGGCGCCGACGCGACCGGCAAGACCGGTGGGGACGCCTCCGTCGGCTCCCTCGGCCGGCTCGCGGTCGCCGGGGCCGCGCGCGGTCTCGGCGTCGGCGCGGCGCTGGTCCGGGCCATCGAGGACGCGGCCCGTGAGCGCGGTCTCACCGCCGTCGACCTGCACGCCCAGACCCATGCCCTCGGCTTCTACGAGCGGCTGGGCTACGTGGCGTACGGCGACGAGTTCCCGGACGCGGGGATCCCGCACCGGGCGATGCGGCGCGTGCTCTAGCGGTTCCCCTCCCGCCGCACCCCAGCGGACATGGACCCCGAGCAGGGGGGGCAATCGCGGCCAAAGCGGACGTACGTGACAGGGTGGGGCCGTGGATCAATTGGCCCTCCTGTTCCTGCTGCTCCTCGGAGCCCTGCTCACCGTCCCGCTCGGTGACCGGCTGGGGCTGCCCGCGCCCGTCCTGATGACGCTCCTCGGGATCGTGCTGGCGTTCCTGCCCTTCGTGCCGGACGTCGACATCCCGCCGGAGTTCATCCTCCCGCTGGTGCTGCCCCCGCTGCTCTACGCCTCGGTGCAGCGGACCTCCTGGCGGCAGTTCGCGGCGAACCGGCGGCCGATCTTCCTGCTCGCGGTGGCCCTGGTCTTCGTGACCACGGCCGCCGTCGGCGCGGTCGCGGACGTGCTGGTGCCCGGCATCCCGCTGGCCGCGGCGCTGGCGCTCGGCGCCCTGGTCGCCCCGCCCGACCCGGTCGCGGCGACCGCCGTGGCCGGCTCGCTCGGGCTGCCCCGGCGGCTGGTGTCGATCCTGGAGGGCGAGGGGCTCTTCAACGACGTGACCGCGATCGTGCTGTACCACGTGGCCATCGCCGCCGTGGTGAGCGGCGAGTTCTCCTTGCCCGAGGCACTGGGGCAGTTCGTCCTCTCGGCGGTGGTGGCGATCGCGGTCGGCCTCGCCCTCGGCTGGGTCACCAACAAGCTGATGGGCTTCCTCGGCGACGCCACCCTGCAGACCGGGCTCACCCTCCTCGTGCCCTTCGTCTCCTACGTCCTGGCCGAGGAGCTGCACGGCTCCGGTGTCCTCGCGGTCCTCGTCACCGCGCTCTTCCTCGCCGAGTACGCGGTCGACGCCGACGACGTGATGGGGCGGCTCGCCGGGCAGACCTTCTGGGAGATCGTCGACACCCTGGTCACCGGCATCGCCTTCGGCCTCATCGGCCTGGAGCTCGTCCACGTCCTCGGCGTCGCCGAGGGGCACATGGGCGAGATGCTGGGCTGGGGGGCGGTGGTCGTCGGCGTGGTCGTCGGGGTGCGGCTGCTCTGGCTGCTGCCGGCCGGCTGGCTGGCGCAGAAGCTGCACGACCGGCGGAACGTCGACGAGGAGATCCCGACGAGCTGGCGGGAGACCGTCGTCATGTGGTGGTCGGGGATGCGCGGGGTGGCCTCGGTCGCGCTGGCCCTCGCCATCCCGCGCACCACCGAGGACGGCTCGCCCTTCCCCGGCCGGGACGAGCTGATCTTCCTCGCCTTCTGCGTGATCCTCGCCACCCTGGTGGTGCAGGGGCTCACCCTGCCGTGGCTGGTGCGCAGGCTCGGGGTGGAGGCCGACGCCGACGCCGGGCGGGCCTTCGAGCGGGAGCTGGCGCTGCGGGCCGCCAAGGCCGCCAAGCGGCGCCTGAAGGAGATCGAGGAGGTCGAGGAGCTGCCCGAGGAGGTTGCCGAGCGGCTCCAGCGGGGGGCCTTCGACATCGGGGCGCGGATCAGTCCGGACATGGTCGACGAGGAGCGGCGGGCCGCCTTCGTCGAGCGGGCGTCGCGGGTGAAGCGGGTGCAGGCGATCCAGCGCGAGATGCTGTCCGCCGCGCGCCACGCGGTGCTCTCGGCGCGCAGCGAGCCGGGGGCCGACCCGGAGGTGGTCGACCGGGTGCTGCGCCACCTGGACGTCCGCTCGCTGCGCTGACCTGGGGGTTCCCGCGGGTCTCCGGGGGCGGGTGGCAGGATGGCGGGATGGACATCATGCTTTTCCACTCGGTGTACGGGAAGCGCCCGGCCGTGGACGCCGCCGCCGACCGGCTGCGGGCCGCCGGCCACCAGGTGTGGGTGCCGGACCTCTTCGACGGCTGGACCACCGACTCGGTGGAGGTGGCCATGGCGAAGAAGGACGAGATCGGCTCCGACGAGCTGCTGAAGCGCGCGGTCATGGCCGCCGCCCCCTACTCGGAGCGCGGTCTCGTCTACGCGGGCTTCTCCTTCGGCGCCTCGGTCGCGCAGACCCTGGCGCTCGGCGACGAGAAGGCGCGCGGGCTGCTGCTGCTCCACGGCACCTCGGACCTGGCGCCGAACGCCTCGGTGGACGAGCTGCCCGTCCAGCTGCACGTGGCCGAGCCGGACCCGTTCGAGACGGACGACTGGCTGTCCTCCTGGTACCTGCAGATGCGCAGGGCCGGCGCGGACGTGGAGGTCTACCGCTACCGGGGGGCCGGGCACGTGTACACGGACCCGGAGCTGCCGGACTGGGACCCCGACGCGGCGGAGCGGACCTGGGCGATCGCCCTCGACTTCCTCGACGGGCTCGCCGGGGACGAGTGACGGGTACGGCCCCCGGGGGATTCCCCCGGGGGCCGTTCACTGTGCGCGGACGGGCCGTCAGGCGCGGTACGCGGTCCAGTGGTCGTTCATGCGGGTCACCTGGCCGGTGGTGAACTGGTACATGCACGCGTCGTACGTGTAGTCCATGAAGTTGTGGATCGGGTCCACGCCGGCCTTGGAGGCGCAGGTGTCACGGCCGGTGGGGCACTCGTAGGCCGCGGACTTCTCGGCCGGGGTGTCGGCGACGTAGTCGCCGTTGCCGGTGCAGCCGCCCTGGAAGGTGTGGTAGAGGCCCATCCAGTGGCCGACCTCGTGGGTCGCGGTGTCGCCCTGGTTGTAGTTGGCCGCCGAGCCGCCCGGCAGGGAGGCGTCGAGGAGGACCACGCCGTCCATGGACGGGTTGGACTGGTACGAGGACGGGAAGGTCGCCCAGCCGAGCAGGCCGCCGCTGAGGTTGGCGGTGTAGATGTTCAGCGCGTTGGCGCCGCCCTGGCGGAGGGTCTGCTTCATCTGCTTCTCGGCGGTGGAGCCGGAGGCCAGGTTGTACCAGGAGGCGTTGTCCGTGTAGGTGGTGCCGGCGAGGCTGAACTGGAAGCCGGTGTTCACGTTGCCGGAGCCCTGGCCGCCGAAGGCCGCGTTGAGCACGTTCATCTGGTTGCTGATGGCCGTGGCGCTCAGCTTGCCGGTCGTGCCGCTGTGGACGACGTGGAAGTAGACCGGGATGGTCGCGCCGGCGGTGGCGGCGGTGGCGGAGAGCCGGCCGCTCGACTTCAGCGCCGAGAGCTTCTTGCTCAGATCGGCGTCCATGGCCTTGGCCTGGGTCGCGGAGACCTCGTTCGGCTCGTGGGCGTGGGTGTCGGCGCCCTTCACCTTGCGGGCGCCGGACAGGGCGGCCGTGTCGTCGGCGCACTCTTCCGCGGAGGCGCCGGCCAGGGTCGGGGAGGCCTGGGCGACGACGGGGGCGGAGAACGGGGCCAGGGCCAGGGTTCCGGCCAGGACGGCGGTACCGAGTACACGACGTGAGGTACGCGGCGATATACGGACAAGAGCACGCACAGGTGACTCCTCGCGGGGGGTTGTGGGAGGTACTTCCTCGCCACGGCGGGGAGATTACGCGTTCATGTCAGACACCGTTGAGCGGTGATCAGGCCCAATCAATCGGAGGACAATTGGGTACATCAGGAAGAAAGTTTTTTGTGACTTCCGGAGTTTGAGACATGGACGTCATCAAACCTGTGCCAGTGGCGGGTGGTGTGTCCGGATTCGCCTGTCCGAATCCACCACCCGCCGTAGCCATGTGATCTGCTGTTAACAAAGAAGATCATGGCTGAAAATCGTCGGTCAGGAGGCCGTCAGGAGACGGCAACCGGTCCGTCAGATGACCGGCTGGTACACCCGCTCGACCCGCTGCGTCCCGCTGAGGGTCCGGTAGGAGCGCGCCCACGAGGCCGTCGCGGCCGGATCGCGCTTGTCGGAGACCGTGTAGTAGTCCATCTGCGAGCGGTCCGCGGTCACGTCCAGGACGCCGTACCCGTGGTGGTCCATGTCCACCCACTTCACGTGCCGGTTGGCCGTCCTCACCGCGCCGGCCGCCACCACCGAGAGGGTGCCCGGGGCCACGTTCAGCAGGTCGTCCAGGTTGTCCGAGGTCACCGAGGTGACCACGAACTCGGTCGCCACCGAGGCCGAGAGCGGATACGTGGCCGCCTTGGCCGGCACGTCGTTGGCCCACGCCATGTGGATGTCGCCGGTGAGGAAGACCGTGTTCCGGATCCCCCGCGCGCTCAGGTGCCCG
The DNA here is from genome assembly GCF_042958885.1 of Streptomyces sp. NPDC007945. Taxonomy (NCBI): domain Bacteria; kingdom Bacillati; phylum Actinomycetota; class Actinomycetes; order Kitasatosporales; family Streptomycetaceae; genus Streptomyces; species Streptomyces sp. NPDC007945. Next base: position 265,214 of record NZ_JBIBJV010000001.1, on the reverse strand, counting down.
AGCAGCTCCTTGCGGTCGTCGGTGTAACCGTCCCACTGGTCGACGTTGACCGCGATCCCCTCGGCCGGCAGCCCCATCAGCTCGGCCAGCGGCTCAAGGAGGTACGCGGGCAGCGAGCCGAAGGCGACCGGCGAGATCATCACCGAGGTGCCGACCAGCTGCCAGGCGGCGTCCGAACCGGCCAGGCCGGACTTCAGCCAGTCGAGCTGCGCGCGACCGGTGACCGTGCGCTCCGGGTCGTCCACCGAGCCGGAGCCCGTCTTCGCCTGGGCGGAGCGGAAGGAGCGCAGGTCGAGCAGGTGCAGATCGGCCAGCCTGCCGAAGCGGAGGCGGCGGAAGACCGTGCCCTCCGTGGAGGCGCGGACCGGCATCCATTCGAAGTAGGCCCGCTTGGCGGCGGCCACCCGGGCCGCCCAGTCGCCCTCGGCGCCGGGGGTGTGGTTCTCCGCCCCACCGGTCCAGGCGTCGTTGGCGAACTCGTGGTCGTCCCAGATCGCCACCACCGGGTGGGCCGCGTGCAGCGCCTGGAGGTCCGGGTCGGTCTTGTACCGCCCGTGCCGGGTGCGGTAATCGGCCAGCGAGACGATCTCGTGGCGCGGCTCGTGGGTCCGGACGGTGTCCTTCGCCTCCGGGTACACCCCGCTCGCGTACTCGTAGATGTAGTCGCCCAGGTGCAGGACCGCGTCCAGGTCGCCCCGGGTGGCGAGGTGCCGGTACGCGGAGAAGTGGCCGGCCTCGTAGTTGGCGCAGGACACCACGCCGAAGCGGACGCCCGGGGCGGCGGAGTCGGCGGCCGGGGCGGTCCGGGTCCGGCCGGCGGCCGAGACGGCGCCGTCGGCGGTGAAGCGGAAGAAGTAGGAGGTGGCCGGGCGCAGGCCGCGGACGTCGGCCTTGACGGTGTGGTCGGCGGTGGCGGAGGCGGTGGCCGTACCCGAGGCGACGACCCGGGCGAAGGAGCGGTCCTCCGCCACCTCCCAGTCGACGCGGACGTCCGCGCCGAGCCCGGAGCCGGGCACGGCCTCGGGGGAGGGGGTGACGCGCGTCCACAGCAGGACGCCGTCGGGCAGCGGGTCGCCCGAGGCGACACCGTGCAGGAAGGCGGGCGCCGGGGCGTCCGCCAGGGCCGGCGCGGCCGCGCCCAGGAGCGCGGGAGCGGCGACGGCGGTGGCGGCGGCGGCCTTGACGACCGTGCGCCGCGTGGGGGCGGGAGATATGGAGTGACTGGTCACGGCCAGTCAGATTACTGACGGGTATGAAAGGTTGACAGGCAGAAGCGGAAAGTTCTCCGGAGTTTCGCCCGCCGCTCACGACGATCTCCCGACGGCCCCTCGCTTCCCGGCCCGCGCGGGCCGGGAAGCGGAGGAGAGGCGTCAGCCGCCGAGGACCGGAGCGAGGGCGGCGTTGAACTCCTCGACGGTCAGCGGCGGGTTCTGCGAGCCCGCCGCCGTGAGGGTCTTGCCGTCCATCTTCAGCGTCGGGGTGCCCTTCACCCCGCTGTCGTCGAAGGTCTTCGACATCTTCATCGCCCAGGCGTCGAAGGTGCCGTCCTCCACGTTCTTCTTGAAGGCGGCGTTCGCCTTCAGGGCCGGGACCGTGTCCGCGACCTCCAGGAGGTAGGAGTCCTTCGCGAACTTGTCCTCGCTCTCCTCCGGGTGCCACTTCGCGGAGTAGAGCGCCGCCTTGTAGTCGAGGAAGGCCTCCGGGCTCACGTCGAGCGCCGCGCCCAGCGCCGACAGGGCGTTCTTCGAGCCCTCGCCCTGGTCGGACTTGTCGATGAAGGTGGCGCCGACGTACTTGACCTTGTACTTGCCGGCCTCGACGTCCTTCTCGACGGTGGCGCCGACCGACTGCTCGAAGGTCGCGCAGACGGGGCAGCGGGAGTCCTCGTACAGCTCCAGGGTCTTCTTCGCGGAGTCCTTGCCGATGACGACGGTCGTGCCGTTCTCGCCCTCGGTGTTCTTCGGGGCCGTGATCGTCTTCGCGTCGGCGGCGGTCTCCCACGCGCTGGGCTGGTTGGCCTGGACGACGGCGTAGCCGATGCCGCCGGCGACGGCGAGCACGGCCACCGCCGAGACGCCGACGACCAGCTGCCGGCGGGCCCGGTCCTTCTTGGCCTGGGCCTCGCGCTCGGCGCGCAGACGCTCGCGGGCGGCGGCCTTGTTGGCCTGGTTGTTGCGTGCACTCATGATCGTGGTTCTCCGGAGAGGTGAAGGAAAGGGGGAAGGCCGGGGGGCGCTCAGACGAGAGCGAGCGCCGCCCGCGGCGGTCCCCGCCGCCCCACGGAGTGCACCAGGAGACGCGTACGGGACGGGCGCGGCCGGGGCGCGGGGCGCGCCGGACCCGGCGCCGTCGGACGCTCCCCGCCCACCAGGGCCGCGAGCAGCTCCAGCGGCCGGAAGGCCGAGGCCGCCGCGGCGCCGAGCAGCCGGGCGAGCGCCCGCTCCCCGCCGCGCAGCCAGCCGGCCGCCGCGAGGCCGACCGCCACATGGGCGCCGAGCAGCAGCCACGGCAGCGCAGGGTCGGAGGAGGCGAGCACCGTGACGGCCCGGCCCTCCGGCGCCACGACCCCGGGCAGCGGGGCGCCGACGGCCCCGCCGCACAGCACCTCCACCCCCAAGGACCGCAGCGCGCCCGCGACCGGCCCGCCGGCGGGGCCGTAACAGACGGTCTGACCGGAGGTGAAGAGGGTGTCGGCGGCCAGCTCCAGCGGGACGAGCAGCCCCGCGATCGGGCCGAAGCCGCGTTCCCGGCCGGCCAGCGCGTACGCCGCGGCGAAGACCCCGACGGCGACCGGGGCGACCGTGCCCAGCGGCAGCGGTACCCGGGAGAGCAGCACATGGGAAGCCACGGACAGCGCCACGACCAGTGTCGTGAAGACCGCCGCCCGCAGCGCCCTCAGCCGCGTCCCTGCCATGTCCATCGGTGAACGAGTGTGCCATGGCCGGTCATAAGGGGTCCCTAAGAAGAAGCTGTGGCTCCGGTTACCGCGGGGCCGTGCTCGGGGGAGCGGCTCACAGACCCGGTATCCGGCCGTTGCGGAAGAGGTCCACGAAGATCTGGTGGTCGGCACGCGCGCGTGCGCCGTACGTGTGCGCGAAGTCCACCAGGAGCTCCACGAAGCCGTCCTCGTCGGCCGCGATCGCGGCGTCGATGGCCCGCTCGGTGGAGAACGGCACCAGCGAGTGGCCGCTGGACTCGTCCGCCGCCGCGTGCATCGTCGCGGTCGCCCGGCCCAGGTCGGCCACGGTCGCCGCGATGTCCTCCGGGTCGTCGATGTCCGACCAGTCCAGGTCGACCGCGTACGGCGACACCTCGGCGACCAGCTGGCCCGCGCCGTCCAGCTCCGTCCAGCCGAGCCACGGGTCCGCGTGCGCCTGGAGCGCCCGCTGGGAGATCACCGTGCGGTGCCCCTCGTGCCGGAAGTAGCCCCGCACCGCCGGATCCGTGACGTGCCGCGAGACCGCCGGGGTCTGCGCCTGCTTGAGGTAGATCACCACGTCGTTCTCCAGGGCGTCGCTGTGCCCCTCCAGGAGGACGTTGTACGAGGGGAGGCCGGCCGAGCCGATGCCGATCCCGCGCCGACCGACCACGTCCTTCACCCGGTACGAGTCCGGGCGGACCAGGCTGGACTCCGGCAGGGTCTCCAGATAGCCGTCGAAGGCCGCGAGCACCTTGTGGCGGGTGGTCGCGTCCAGCTCGATCGACCCGCCGCCGGGCGCGAAGCGGCGCTCGTACTCCCGGATCTCGGTCATCGAGTCGAGTAGCCCGAAGCGGGTCTTCGCCCGTGCCTCGCGCAGCGCGCCGAGGAGCGCCCCGTCGGCGGTCTCCAGGGTGAAGGGCGTGCCGCCGTCGCCGCCGGGGCCGGAGGCCAGGGCGTGTATCCGCTCCCGGTAGGCCGCCGCGTAGATCCGGACCAGGCGGGTGATCTGTCCGTCGCTGAGGGCCTTGGTGTAGCCGATCAGGGCGAGCGAGGCGGCGAGCCGCTTGAGGTCCCAGGTGAAGGGGCCGACGTACGCCTCGTCGAAGTCGTTGACGTTGAAGATCAGCCGCCCGTTGGCGTCCATGTACGTGCCGAAGTTCTCGGCGTGGAGGTCGCCGTGGATCCACACCCGGGCGGTCCGCGCGTCCAGGAAGGGGCCGCCGCCGTCGGCCTCCTCCTCCAGGTCGTCGTAGAAGAGGCAGGCGGTGCCCCGGTAGAAGGCGAAGGCGGAGCCGGCCATCTTCCGGAACTTGACCCGGAAGGCCGCCGGGTCGGCGGCGAGCAGCTCTCCGAAGGCCGTGTCGAAGACGGTGAGGATCCGCTCGCCGCGCTCGGCGGCGGGGGGCTGGGGGACCGGCATCGGGGGCGCCTCCTGGTGCATGACAGGGTCCGGACAAATGGGGCAGGTGTTCACCGGCTCACCACGCGCGACCCTAGCCGCCGGTGCCCGCCTCCTGTCACTCGTCCGACGTAGACTTCGACGCTGTCCCCCCAGAAGTTCACAGCCGGAGGCCTCCCCCGTGACCAAGCCGCCCTTCACGCACCTCCACGTCCACACCCAGTACTCCCTGCTGGACGGTGCCGCGCGGCTGAAGGACATGTTCAACGCGTGCAACGAGATGGGCATGACCCATATCGCCATGTCCGACCACGGGAACCTGCACGGCGCGTACGACTTCTTCCACAGCGCCAAGAAGGCCGGCGTGACGCCGATCATCGGCATCGAGGCGTACGTCGCCCCCGAGTCCCGGCGCAACAAGCGCAAGATCCAGTGGGGCCAGCCGCACCAGAAGCGGGACGACGTCTCCGGCTCCGGCGGCTACACCCACAAGACCATCTGGGCGGCGAACTCCACCGGACTGCACAACCTCTTCAAGCTCTCCTCCGACGCCTACGCCGAGGGCTGGCTCCAGAAGTGGCCCCGGATGGACAAGGAGACCATCTCCCAGTGGTCCGAGGGGCTGATCGCCTCCACCGGCTGCCCCTCGGGCGAGCTCCAGACCCGACTGCGCCTCGGCCAGTTCGACGAGGCCCTGAAGTCGGCCTCCGAGTACCAGGACATCTTCGGCAAGGACCGCTACTTCCTGGAGCTGATGGACCACGGCATCGAGATCGAGCGCCGGGTCCGCGACGGCCTCCTGGAGATCGGCAAGAAGCTCGGCATCCCGCCGCTGGTCACCAACGACTCGCACTACACCTACGCGCACGAGGCGACCGCCCACGACGCCCTGCTGTGCATCCAGACCGGCAAGAACCTCTCCGACCCGGACCGCTTCAAGTTCGACGGCACCGGCTACTACCTGAAGTCGACGGACGAGATGTACGCCATCGACTCCTCGGACGCCTGGCAGGAGGGGTGCGCCAACACCCTCCTGGTCGCCGAGCAGATCGACACGACCGGCATGTTCGAGGCCAAGAACCTCATGCCGAAGTTCGACATCCCGGAGGGCTACACCGAGGTCAGCTGGTTCCGCGAGGAGACCATGCGCGGCATGCGCCGCCGGTTCCCCGACGGCATCCCGGAGGACCGCCTCAAGCAGGTCGAGTACGAGATGGACACCATCATCTCGATGGGCTTCCCCGGCTACTTCCTCGTCGTCGCCGACTTCATCATGTGGGCGAAGAAGCAGGGCATCGCCGTGGGCCCCGGCCGAGGCTCCGCGGCCGGCTCGATCGTCGCGTACGCCATGGGCATCACCGACCTCGACCCCATCCCGCACGGCCTGATCTTCGAGCGCTTCCTCAACCCCGAGCGCATCTCGATGCCCGATGTCGACATCGACTTCGACGAGCGCCGGCGCGTCGAGGTGATCCGGTACGTGACCGAGAAGTACGGCGCCGACAAGGTCGCCATGATCGGCACCTACGGCAAGATCAAGGCCAAGAACGCGATCAAGGACTCGGCCCGCGTCCTCGGCTACCCCTACGCCATGGGCGACCGGCTCACCAAGGCCATGCCCGCCGACGTCCTCGGCAAGGGCATCGACCTCGACGGCATCACCAACCCCGCCCACCCGCGCTACAGCGAGGCGGGCGAGATCCGGGCGATGTACGAGAACGAGCCGGACGTGAAGAAGGTCATCGACACCGCCAAGGGCGTCGAGGGCCTGGTCCGCCAGATGGGCGTGCACGCCGCCGGCGTGATCATGTCCAGCGAGCCGATCGTCGACCACGCCCCCATCTGGGTGCGGCACACCGACGGCGTCACCATCACCCAGTGGGACTACCCGCAGTGCGAGTCGCTCGGCCTGCTGAAGATGGACTTCCTCGGCCTGCGCAACCTCACGATCATGGACGACGCCGTCAAGATGGTGAAGGCCAACAAGGGGATCGACCTCGACCTCCTGGCCCTCCCGCTCGACGACCCGAAGACCTTCGAACTGCTCCAGCGCGGCGACACCCTCGGCGTCTTCCAGTTCGACGGCGGCCCCATGCGGTCCCTCCTGCGGCTGATGAAGCCCGACAACTTCGAAGACATCTCCGCCGTGTCCGCGCTCTACCGCCCGGGCCCGATGGGCATGAACTCGCACACGAACTACGCCCTGCGCAAGAACGGCCAGCAGGAGATCACCCCGATCCACCCCGAGCTGGAGAAGCCGCTCGAAGAGGTGCTCGCGGTCACCTACGGCCTCATCGTCTACCAGGAGCAGGTGCAGAAGGCCGCCCAGATCATCGCCGGCTACTCGCTCGGCGAGGCCGACATCCTCCGCCGCGTCATGGGCAAGAAGAAGCCCGACGAGCTGGCGAAGAACTTCACCATCTTCCAGGCCGGCGCCCAGAAGAACGGCTACAGCGACGAGGCCATCCAGGCCCTCTGGGACGTCCTGGTCCCCTTCGCCGGCTACGCCTTCAACAAGGCGCACTCCGCCGCGTACGGCCTGGTCTCCTATTGGACCGCCTACCTGAAGGCGAACTACCCCGCCGAGTACATGGCGGGCCTGCTGACCTCGGTCAAGGACGACAAGGACAAGTCCGCGGTCTACCTCAACGAGTGCCGCCGCATGGGCATCAGGGTCCTGCCGCCGAACGTGAACGAGTCGGAGGCGAACTTCGCCGCCCAGGGCGACGACGTCATCCTCTTCGGCCTCACCGCCGTCCGTAACGTCGGCGCCAACGTCGTCGAGTCGATCATCAAGACCCGCAAGGCCAAGGGGAAGTACTCCTCCTTCCCCGACTTCCTCGACAAGGTCGAGGCCGTGGTCTGCAACAAGCGCACCATCGAGTCGCTGATCAAGGCCGGCGCCTTCGACACCATGGGCCACACCCGCAAGGGCCTCGTCGCCCAGCACGAGCCCATGATCGACACCGTGGTCGCGGTCAAGCGCAAGGAGGCCGAGGGACAGTTCGACCTCTTCGGCGGCATGGGCGAGGAGGAGAGCAGCGAGCCCGGCTTCGGCCTCGACGTCACCTTCACCGACGACGAGTGGGACAAGACCTACCTGCTCGCGCAGGAGCGCGAGATGCTCGGCCTGTACGTCTCCGACCACCCGCTCTTCGGCCTGGAGCACGTCCTCTCCGACAAGACCGACGCGGGCATCTCCCAGCTCACCGGCGGGGAGCACGCCGACGGCGCGGTCGTCACCATCGGCGGCATCATCTCCGGCCTCCAGCGGAAGATGACCAAGCAGGGCAACGCCTGGGCGATCGCCACCGTCGAGGACCTCGCCGGCTCCATCGAGTGCATGTTCTTCCCCGCCACCTACCAGCTGGTCTCCACCCAGCTGGTCGAGGACGCCGTCGTCTTCGTCAAGGGCCGGCTCGACAAGCGCGAGGACGTCCCCCGCCTCGTCGCCATGGAACTGATGGTCCCCGACCTCTCCAACGCCGGGACCAACGCTCCCGTGGTCCTCACCATCCCGGCCCTCAAGGTCACTCCGCCGATGGTGAGCCGGCTGGACGAGATCCTCCGCCACCACAAGGGCAACACCGAGGTGCGGATCAAGCTCCAGGGCCCCCGCTCCACCACCGTGCTCCGCCTCGACCGGCACCGGGTCCAGCCCGACCCGGCCCTCTTCGGCGACCTGAAGGTGCTGCTCGGCCCGTCCTGCCTGGCCGGCTGACCCGGTCCCGCACCGCACGCGCAAGGGGCGCGCCCGTCGTCACGGGCGCGCCCCTTTGCCGATACTCCCGGCGTCGGCCGGGCGTCAGTTGTGCCCGAAGCGCTTCTGACGGCCCTTCCGCGCCATGTCACCGGGGGTGACCTGGGCGGCGCGGCTCTCGGCCTGGGACTCCATCGACGACTGCTGCGCCTGCTGGGCGCCGCGCTCGGCCGGCGACTGCTGCTTCTGACGGTTCTGGTTGCGGTTCTTGGCCATGGGGATGATGCCTCCTCGAAGGGATCTAGGGGCCAGGGCCGCTGTCAGACTCACACACGGGAGAAACCACCGCATGTTGGATCATTACGGCGCGTGAGGCCGCCTCTCCCGGGGGAGGGTTCCGGCTCCGCCACGCCGATGATCCAGTTCCGGCCGTCAACCCCCGGGCCGTCGGGCAGACTCGAAGGCACCCGGAACACCTGAGATCCCGACAGGGCCGAGATCCGAAAGAAGGTGGAGCACGTGGACCGATGCGTCGTCCTGGTGGACGCCGGCTATCTGCTGGGAGCCGCCGCCAGCCTGCTCGCCGGCGAACCGGCCCGCTCCCGCATCACCGTCGACCACGCGGGCCTCATCCGGCAGCTCAGGGAGCGGGCCGAGGACGAGACCGGGCTCCCGCTGCTGCGGATCTACTGGTTCGACGGCGCCCCCGACCGGGTGCCCCAGCCCGAGCACCGCAGGCTGCGCGTGATGCCCCGGGTCACCGTCCGGCTCGGCGCCCTGACCCGCAGCGACGGCCGCTGGGCGCAGAAGGGCGTCGACGCGGCCATGCACACCGAGCTCACCGAGCTGGCGCGCAACCGCGCCTGCTCCGACATCGTCCTCGTCACCGGCGACGGCGACCTGCTGCCCGGCCTCATGTCCGCCAAGGAGCACGGCGTCGCCGTCCACCTCTGGGCCGTCCAGGCCGCCGACGGCGACTACAACCAGTCGGAGGACCTGGTCGCCGAGGCCGACGAGCGGCGCGTCCTGGACCGGAGCTGGATCACCCGGGCGGTCCGCGCCAAGGACCTCGCCGGTCTCTGCGCCCCCCCGCCGGCGCCCCGCCCCGAGATCGCCGCCATCCTCTCGGCGCCGCTGCCCGAGGCCGCCCTCGCCTCCGCCGAACGCGCCGCCGAGTCCGCCGCCGCGCGGAACGGCGGCCCGGCCCCCACCGGCACCCCCGCCGCCGACGGCCACGCGGACGGCCACCCGGACGGCCGGGGGCCCGCCGCCGTCCCGCCGCCCTCCGCCGGGAAGCCCGTCCCCACCCCCAAGGACCTCGCCGGCCTGCGGCCCGCCGCCGCCCCGCACCCCGCCGCGCCCCAGCCCGCGAGCGCCCTGCGCTGGTCCTCCGACCGGGGCTGGGTCGAGCGGCCCCCGACCGCCCTCGGCGAGCCCGCCGAGACCGCCTCGCTGCCCACCCTGGCCCACCTCACCAGCGCCGAGCAGCGCTGGGCCGACCGCGAGGAGGACATCACCACCGTCGGCGGCGACCCCTTCGAAGTCGGACAGGTGTTCGCCCGCCGGTGGCTGGAGAGGCTCCCCGAGCAGTCCCACGTCCAGCGGCTCTCCGTCCTCTACCCGCGCATCCCGCACCGCATCGACGGCGAACTCCTCCGCTACGCCGCCCGGTTCGGTCTCCTCGCCCACAAGGACGACCAGATCGACGAGCACGACCGCTACGCCATCCGCGCCGGCTTCTGGCGCGAGATCGACGTCCGCGCCGCCGCCGAAACCGCCCCCGCGCCCGCCCCGGGGCCGGCGACCCCGTAGGCTCTCCCCCCGTGAGTACGGTGTGCGTGGTGCGGGATCTGGTCAAGACGTACCCCGCCACGCGCGGCAGGCGCGGAGCGCCCGCGACTCCCGAGGTGCGCGCCACCGACGGGATCAGCCTCGACGTGCGCGGCGGCGAGATCTTCGGGCTGCTCGGCCCCAACGGGGCGGGCAAGTCCACCCTGGTCCGGCAGCTGACCGGGCTGATGCGCCCCGACTCCGGCTCCGTCACCCTCCTCGGCCACGACCTCGTCCGCCACCCGGAACGCGCCGCCCGCCTCCTCGCCCACCTCGGCCAGGAGTCCACCGCCCTCGACGAGCTGACCGTCTCGCTCGCCGCCGAGACCACCGGCCGCCTCCGCGGCCTGAGCGCCGCGGACGCCCGCGCCGGCCGGGACGCCGTCCTCGACGAGCTGGGCCTCGGCGAGCTCGCCGACCGGCCGCTGCGGAAGCTCTCCGGCGGCCAGCGCCGACTCGCCTGCTTCGCCACCGCCCTGGTCGGCCCCCGCCCCGTCCTCGTCCTCGACGAGCCCACCACCGGCATGGACCCGGTCGCCCGCCGCGCCGTCTGGGCCGCCGTCGACCGCCGCCGCGCCGAGGACGGCACCACCGTCCTCCTCGTCACCCACAACGTCATCGAGGCCGAGACCGTCCTCGACCGGGTCGCCGTCCTCGACCGCGGCCGGGTGATCGCCTGTGACACCCCCGCCGGCCTGAAGGAACGCGTCGCCGACGAGGTCCGCGTCGAGCTGCTGTGGCGCGAGACCGCCCCGCTCGACCTCCCCGAGGTCGCCGCGCTGCGCGGGCTCGCCCAGGAGTCCGGCCGCCGCTGGGTCCTCCGCCTCGCCCCCGACGCCGCCCGCGCCGCCGTCGCCACCGTCACCGGCGGCGCCGCCTTCGCGGCCCTCGACGACTTCACGCTCGCCACGCCCAGCCTGGAGGACGTCTACCTCGCCCTCGGCGGCGCCGCCCGCGAAGGACTGGTGAAGGCATGAGCCCCACCCCTCCCGCCCCCGGCGTGACCCCCCACCTGCCGCACGTCACCCCCAGGAGCTGTCCGCGTTGAGCACCCTGCCCGCCGAGGCCCTGCCGGCCGGCGTGAAGGCCGCCCGGGCCCAGGGCGCCGAGGAGGCCGCGCCCCTCGCCCCGCCCGCCCGGCTGCTGCCCTCCCTCGCCGCCGTCTACCGGGCGCAGCTCAGCCGCGCCCGGGTGGCCCGGATCCCGCTGCTCTTCGTCGCCACCTTCCAGTCCATCGGCATCATGATCATGATGCGGGGGGTCGTCGACGGCGGCTCCGAGGCCCGCGCCGTCGTGGCGGGCTCCACGGTCCTCGTCGTCGCCTTCGTCGCCCTCAACCTGCTCGCCCAGTACTTCGGGCGGCTCCGCGCCGACGGCGGGCTCGACCACTACGCCACCCTGCCGGTGCCGCCCGCCGCCGTGGTGCTCGGCGCCGCCGGGGCGTACGCCTCCTTCACCGTCCCCGGCACGCTCGTCACCGCCGTCACGGGCGCCGTCCTCTTCGGCCTGCCGCTCGGCCACCTGTGGCTGCTCGCCGCCGTCGTGCCGCTCTCCGGCGCCGCCCTGTCCGGTCTCGGCGCCGCCCTCGGCCTGCTCGCCCCCCGCCAGGAACTGGCCACCCTCCTCGGCCAGCTCGGCATGTCCGCGGCCCTCCTCCTCGGGGTGCTGCCGGCCGAGCGGATGCCCCAGCCGATCGCCTGGGCACGGGACCTGCTGCCGTCCACGTACGGCGTCGAGGCCCTGGCCCGGGCCTTCGACCCGCGCCCCGACTGGGCGGCCGTCGCCCTCGACCTCGCCGTCTGCGGCGTCGTCGGCGTGCTGTCGCTGGCCCTCGCGACCTGGGCGTACCGCAGGGCGGCGGTCCGCTGAGGCGGGTCGCGGGGACACCTGGCACCATGGCGGGGTGACCGCACCCCTGACTCCCTCCCAGCAGCCGCCGCACGATTCCGGGTGGCCCCCGCCCCCGCCGCACCAGGGGCCCGCCGGAGACCCGATCACCGCGGCCGAGGTCGTCCAGGGACTGGTGGTGACGGCCGCCTCCGCGGTCGCGGGAGCGGTGCTCGGCGCGCTGTGGGTGTGGCTGGCGCCCGCCGTCCAGCTGATCTCCGACGGCGAGGGGGTCTATCTGCGGAACTCCGAGGGGGAGGCCGCGATCGGCGCCGACGGCACCTTCGTCCTCCTCGCGCTCGCCTTCGGCGCGGTCGCCGGGCTCGTCGTCTTCCTGGCCCGCCGCAAGGGCGGGGTGCCGCTCGTCCTCGGTCTGGCGATCGGCGGCGTCCTCGGCTCGCTGCTCGCCTGGTGGCTGGGGACGAAGCTGGGGCCCACCGCCGACGTGATCGCGCACGCCAAGGCCGTCGGCCCGAACGTGGTCTTCGACGCACCGCTGAAGCTCCGCATGGGCGCCGCGGCGATGCTGGCCTGGCCGCTCGCCGCGACCGTCGTCCACCTGCTCCTGACCGGGGTCTTCGGCCCCCGCGACCCGGAGCAGGGCCCCTGGGACGCGTACCGGCGCTGACCCGGGATCAGCCGCGGCCGATCGGCGCGAGCACCGCCGAGGTCAGCGCGGCCAGGTCGGCGGGGGAGAGCTCGACCTCCAGACCCCGCCGTCCGGCCGAGACGCAGATCGTCTCGTGCCCCGACGCCGAGGAGTCGAGCACCGTGCGCAGCCGCTTGCGCTGCCCCAGCGGGGAGATCCCGCCCCGCACGTAGCCGGTGGTCCGCTCGGCCGCCGCCGGGTCGGCCATCGCCGCCCGCTTGCCGCCGACCGCCGTCGCCAGCGCCTTCAGGTCCAGCTGGCCGGCGACCGGCACCACCGCCACCGTCAGCTCGCCGTCGACGTCCGCCACCAGCGTCTTGAAGACCCGGTCGGGCGTGACGCCGAGCGCCTCCGCCGCCTCCTCGCCGTACGAGGGCGTCGCCGGATCGTGCTCGTAGGCGTGCAGGGTGTACGCGGTCCCGGCCGCGGCCAGCGCCACCGTCGCCGGGGTGCCTCCGGCGTTCTTCTGCTTCTTCTTCGCCACGGGGTTTCCTCGGTCGTTCCCTCGGTCCGTCAGTTCGGGTGGGTCGGCGCCTGCGTCAGCTCCACCGCCGGCAGCGACGGGAGGTGGCGCAGCACCGCCGTCTCCGCGCGCAGCAGCGCCAGCTCCTCGCGCAGCCGGGTCGCGGTGTCCGGCGCCTCCAGGAGCCGCTGCTTCGTCGGCACGTCCACCAGGGCCGCCGCCGCGACCAGATACGACACCACCGAGGGGTCGTCGGGCAGCTCCGTGGTGGTCAGCGAGCGCTCCCGCGCCCCCGCCAGCCGCTTCTGGTAGGAGCGGAAGGCCCGCAGCACGCCCTCGGCCAGCGCCTCCGCCTCCTCGCCCGGGTCCTCCGGCAGATCCTCGGTCTCGGCCGTCAGGAAGGGGCCGCCCGCGTCCACCGAGAGCAGCCGCACCCGCGTGGTGCCGGTGACCATCACCTCGTACGAGCCGTCCCCGCGCTGCCGGATGCTGGCCGCGTCCGCGACGCACCCCACCGGGTGGAAGCTCTTGATCGGGTCCGGTCCGAAACCGGCCGCCGGTCCCTTCTCGGGCAGGGCCGTCTGGTCCGGCATCCCGGGCGCGGTCGGCGCGACCTCGGACCCGTCCCGGATCGCCACCACGGCGAACCGGCGCGGCTCGGCGGCGTCGATGTCGAGGAGCGCGCGCATCATGGCGCGATATCGCTCCTCGAAGACGTTGAGAGGCAGCACGAGGCCCGGGAACAGCACCGCGTTGAGCGGGAAGAGGGGCAGGCGAGCGGAGGTCACAGCGGCCAAGCCTAATGGCCGCGCGGACCGCTCCGTCCGGGGATTGCCCGAGCCCGCCCCCACAGCGGGGTCCGGCGCGCCAGCTCCGCCCGGCTCCGGTCCCGGGCGGAGAGGAACCGGCGCAGCGGATCGTGCCCGCCGACCGCCCACGGGAAGGAGGTGGCGTACGGCCCCGCGCGGCCGAACTCGGCCAGCGCCTCCTCCCACCGCTCGCGCTCCACCAGCACGTACGCCAGCAGGTTCCGCACCTCCGCCGGCCACGGGTCACCGGGCGCGAACGCCGCCGACAGCGCCAGCCCCCGGTCCGCGGCCCGGTCGATCCGCGCGCCGTCCGCCGCCGCGGGCTCGGCCTCCGTGCCCGCCGTCCCGGAGCCGGCCGGTCGCTCCCGGCCAGGACCCGGCGGCGGGCGCAGCGCCTCGTGGGCGGCGCGCACCGGCAGCGCCCGCACCAGCGACCCGGGCGCCGCGTCGTCGGCGGCCTGCTCCGCGAAGTCGAAGGCGGCCCGCTGTGAGCCGTACCACTGCGCCGACAGGTACTTCAGGGCGGCGACGTGGCAGCCGTAGTGGTGCGGGGAGCGGAGCAGCGCCTGCTCCCAGAGCCCCTCGAAGACCGCGTGCCCGGCGTGCGCCCCGCGCGCGTGGTCGAGGGCGAGCCGCCACGGCACCGGGTCCCGTCCGGCCTCCTCGGTGAGCGGCCGCAGCAGCGGGTCGAGCTCGCGCAGCCGCTCGGCCCTGGCCGGCGACTCCCAGGCGCGGCGCACCGCGAGCTGCGCGGCCACGAGGAGCGCGTCCGGGTCCCGCGGCGCGGCCTCCCGCCACCGGTCCAGCCACTCGCCCCGGTGGTACGCGAAGGCGGCGAGCCGGCCCACGTAGCGGTCCCGGTCCTCCCACTCCGCGGCGTCCCGGGTGGTCGCGAGCAGCTTCGCCGCGGGCTCCGGGTCGCCGAGCGCGGCGGCCACCAGGGCGGGGGAGAGCCGCCCGTCGGGGGCGTCCAGCAACACGTCGTCGTCCGGCGTGAGCCCGGCGGCGAGACGCGGGGCGTGCCGGGCCGAGCGGGCGGTGCCGACGAGGGCGCGGAGAAAGGACATGTCAGCTCGCATCTTCCCACCGGACGGGGCCGGAGGCCCGCCGTCCGCCCCGCCTTCACCCGGAGCACACCCGCTCTCCCCCCGGCCGTCACGGCGGCGGCCCGGCGGAGGGGCTCACCCCCGGCTGAGCAGCCGGGTCGCGCCCGCCGCCACCGCGGTGGCGAGGATCCAGCCGAGCAGGATCAGGACGGCCGCCGTCCACTGCCAGCCGCCCTCCAGCTTCCAGTAGCCGTCCTGGCCCAGGGTGATCACCGGGAGGAGCAGGTCCAGGGCGTACAGCGTGCCGTTCCACGCCGGGCCCTCGCCCTGTTTGATCGGCACCGGGTCGTACCGGGAGAAGGCCAGCGTGCCCGCCGCCCACAGCACCGCCATCCACAGCGCGGCCCGGCCGGGCCGGTAGCCGTACGCCACCGTCCAGTCCTGGACGTACCCCCACAGCTTCCCGGCGAGCGGCAGCGTCTCCCGTCTGCGCCGCTGCTTGGCCAGCAGCACCTCCCGGGCGTCGGCGTCCTCCCCGCTGGCCCGCAGCACGGCCGCGAGGCGCTCGTACGGCTCCGGGGCGTACTCGGGGGTCGCCGCCGCGACCCAGGCGATCCGCCGGGCCAGGGGGAAGTGGCCGTACGGCACCAGGTTCTCGTAGACGAAGCCGCTCATCGCCAGGCCGCCGGGGTCCGGCCAGCTGGTCGACAGGTCGATCAGCGTCACCACCTTCGCGCCGTTCAGCACCACGCGGCCCTCCTCCGGCCGCTCGCCGCTGAACCTCAGCTCCGGGGTGACGATCCGGCGCAGCGACAGCTCCTCCCGGCCGGCCCCGCTCAGCAGGAAGCGGGCGTGGTTCAGGTCCACCGCGTCCCCGAACCGCCCGTCGTCGAGCCGCACCCCGCCGTGGAACTCGGTGGGCCGGCGCCGGGCGTCCCGGAGCGGCGCCACGCCGTACGGCGGGGTCGCCGTGGACGGGCCGTCGCCCACGTACACCCAGGCGGCGTTGAGGTGGAGGGTCCGCTCCACCGTCAGCTGCGGAGCGTTCAGCGCGCGCCGGCCGCGGTCCCCGCGCAGCGTGCTGCCCCGCAGGCTGAGCGAGACCCCGACCTTCGCCCCGCGCAGGCTGAACTCGCCGTGCGTCTCGATCAGCTCGGCCTGGAGGTCCTGCGCCACCGACAGGCCGTCCGCCGCGATCGCCCGGCCCTGGCCGTCCGGCCACACCTGGATCTGGTTGAGCAGCAGGTCCGTGCCGATCTGCGCGTCCGTCAGCCGGATGCCGCGCAGCACCCGGCAGCGCGGCAGGTGGAGGTCGCCCTCGGTGTGCAGCCGGGCCGCCTCCAGGCGGGGGAGCGCGCAGTCGACCAGCCGCAGCGTGCCGAACCTGGCCTCGGGCAGCAGCACCTCGTCGTCGAAGCGGCAGCCCCGCAGCTCCACGTACGGCCCTATGGAACCGCCCGCCAGGTCGAGCACGCCGGTGATCCGCACCCCGCGCAGCTTCATCGCGGCCACCCGGCCCGGCAGGGCGGCCGGCCCGCCCAGCAGCAGCGCCGCCACCACGTCCGCGCGCACGCTCCGCTCCGGCCCCCACACCGCCGCTCCGAACGGGTCGTCCCGCTCCGGCACCCCCTCCGTCAGATCGCAGGTCCTGCCGATCCGGAACGCCTGCCACACGGCCCGCTCCGGGCCCGTGAGACCGTCCGGCATCCCGTCCTCGTGCGGCTCGGTCACTGCCGCCCCCTCGCTCTCCCCGATGCGCTCCCACCACTCCGCTCAGCGGGAGTGATGGATTCGTACAGTCGTTCTTCCCGCACTGTGACGGGCTGAACGCTAACGGTCAGGAGTGGCGAGGAGACGCCACAGTGGCGCGTATCGACGTACGGCAAGCGGTGTATCAGCCAGTGATACGGAAGTCCGGCCCCGTGGGCCGTCTGCGAGAATTGACCCGTGATCTCTCGAATCGATCTGCGCGGCGAGGCCCTCCCCGAGGGTTCCGCCCTGCGCGACCTGCTGCCCCGTGCCGAGTTCGACGTGGAAGCCGCCCTGGAGACGGTGCGGCCCATCTGCGAGGACGTCCGGCATCATGGCGCGGCGGCGGTGATCGAGTACGGGGAGAAATTCGACGGCGTGCGGGTCCCGGCCCTCCGGGTGCCCGCCGAGGCGATCGCCCGCGCCCTCGACGAGCTCGACCCGGCCGTCCGCGCGGCCCTGGAGGAGTCCATCCGGCGCGCCCGCCTGGTCCACCGCGAACAGCGCCGCGCCACCCACACCACCCAGGTCGTGCCCGGCGGCACGGTCACCGAGAAGTGGATCCCGGTCGAGCGCGTCGGCCTGTACGTGCCGGGCGGCCGCGCCGTCTACCCGTCCTCCGTCGTGATGAACGTCGTCCCGGCCCAGGAGGCCGGCGTCGAGGGCCTGGCCGTCGCCTCGCCCCCGCAGAAGGAGTTCGGCGGCCTGCCACACCCGACGATCCTCGCCGCCTGCGCCCTCCTCGGCGTCGACGAGGTCTACGCGGCCGGCGGCGCCCAGGCGATCGCCATGTTCGCCTACGGCACCGAGGCCACCGCGGACGAGCCCGGCTGCGCCCCGGTCAACCTGGTCACCGGCCCCGGCAACATCTACGTCGCCGCGGCCAAGCGCCTCCTCAAGGGCCGCATCGGCATCGACGCCGAGGCCGGCCCGACGGAGATCGCGGTCCTCGCCGACGCCACCGCCGACCCGGCGCACGTCGCCGCCGACCTGATCAGCCAGGCCGAGCACGACCCGATGGCCGCCTCCGTCCTCGTCACCGACTCCGAGGCGCTCGCCGAGGCCGTCGAGGCCGAGCTGGAGACCCAGGTCGCCGCCTCCAAGCACGTCGACGACCGGATCGCCCCGGCCCTGGCCGGCAAGCAGTCCGCGATCGTCCTCGTCACCGACCTGGAGGACGGCCTCAAGGTCGTCGACGCCTACGGCGCCGAACACCTGGAGGTCCAGACGGCCGACGCCGCCGCCCTCGCCGACCGGGTCCGCAACGCCGGCGCGATCTTCGTCGGCCCGTGGTCGCCGGTCTCCCTCGGCGACTACTGCGCCGGCTCCAACCACGTGCTGCCCACCGGCGGCTGCGCCTGCCACTCCTCGGGCCTCTCCGTGCAGTCCTTCCTGCGCGGGGTGCACATCGTGGACTACACCCGCGACGCGCTCGCCGACGTGGCCCACCACGTGGTCACCCTCGCCGAGGCGGAGGACCTCCCGGCCCACGGCGCGGCGATCAAGGCCAGGTTCGGCTGGAAGGTGCCCGAGAACAAGTGAACGCGTACGACAAGATCGGGATCGACGACCTGCCGATCCGCGAGGAGCTGAAGGGCAAGTCGCCCTACGGCGCCCCCCAGCTCGACGTGCCCGTCCAGCTGAACACCAACGAGAACCCCTACCCGCTGCCCGAGGCCCTGGTGGCCCGGATCGCGGAGCGGGTCGCCGAGGCCGCCCGGAACCTCAACCGCTACCCCGACCGGGACGCGGTGGAACTCAGGACCGAGCTGGCCCGCTACCTCACCCGCACCGGTGGCCACCCGGTCGCCGTCGGGAACGTCTGGGCCGCCAACGGCTCCAACGAGGTCCTCCAGCAGCTCCTCCAGACCTTCGGCGGCCCGGGCCGCACCGCGATCGGCTTCGAGCCCTCGTACTCGATGCACTCCCTGATCGCCCGCGGCACCGGCACCGGTTGGATCTCCGGGCCGCGCAACGACGACTTCACCATCGACGTCGAGGCCGCCGAGGCCGCGATCGCCGAGCACCGGCCCGACGTCGTCTTCGTCACCTCGCCCAACAACCCCACCGGCACCGCGGTCGAGGCCGCGGTCGTGGAGCGGCTGTACGAGGCCGCCCAGGCCGCGAAGCCCTCCCTGGTCGTGGTCGACGAGGCGTACGTGGAGTTCAGCCACCGCGCCTCGCTGCTGCCGCTCCTGGAGGGCAGGCCCCACCTGGTGGTCTCCCGGACCATGTCCAAGGCCTTCGGCGCCGCCGGGCTCCGCCTCGGCTACCTCGCCGCCCACCCGGCCGTCGTCGACGCCGTGCAGCTGGTCCGGTTGCCGTACCACCTCTCCGCCGTCACCCAGGCCACCGCGCTCGCCGCCCTGGAGCACACCGACACCCTCCTCGGGTACGTCGAACAGCTCAAGGCCGAGCGCGACCGGCTCGTCGCCGAGCTGCGGGCGGCCGGCTACGAGGTCACCGAGTCCGACGCCAACTTCGTCCAGTTCGGGCGCTTCCCGGACACGCGGGAGGCGTGGCGGAAGATCCTCGACCGGGGCGTCCTGGTCCGGGACAACGGCGTACCCGGCTGGCTGCGGGTCACCGCAGGCACCCCCGAAGAGAACGACGCGTTCCTCGACGCGGTTCGTGAGCTGAAGAAGGAGCAGAACGCATGAGCCGCGTAGGCCGCGTGGAGCGCACCACCAAGGAGACCTCCGTCGTCGTCGAGATAGACCTCGACGGCACCGGGAAGGTCGACGTGTCGACCGGGGTCGGCTTCTACGACCACATGCTCGACCAGCTCGGCCGCCACGGCCTCTTCGACCTCACGGTCAAGACCGACGGCGACCTCCACATCGACTCCCACCACACCATCGAGGACACCGCCCTCGCCCTGGGCGCCGCCTTCAAGCAGGCGCTCGGCGACAAGGTCGGCATCTACCGCTTCGGCAACTGCACGGTCCCCCTGGACGAGTCCCTCGCCCAGGTGACCGTCGACCTCTCCGGCCGCCCCTACCTGGTGCACACCGAGCCGGAGAACATGGCGCCGATGATCGGCTCCTACGACACCACCATGACGCGCCACATCCTGGAGTCCTTCGTGGCCCAGGCGCAGATCGCGCTGCACGTGCACGTGCCGTACGGCCGCAACGCCCACCACATCGTGGAGTGCCAGTTCAAGGCGCTCGCCCGGGCCCTGCGCTACGCCTCCGAGCGTGACCCGCGCGCCGCCGGAATCCTCCCCTCCACGAAGGGCGCGCTGTAACCGTGACCGGCCTCTCCACCATCCTGATCGTCGTCGGGCTCTTCCTGCTCGGCGGCATCTACTCCTTCGTCAAGCAGCAGATGCCCAAGGGCCTCATCGTGCTGCTCTCCCTCGGCGCCGCCCTCTGCCTCGCCGCCGGCGTGCTGCGACTGGACGTGTGGTCATGAGCACGACTCCGCAGAAGAAGGTCGTCGTCTTCGACTACGGCTTCGGCAACGTCCGCTCCGCCGAGCGCGCGCTCGCCCGCGTCGGCGCCGACGTCGAGATCACCCGCGACTACGAGAAGGCGATGAACGCCGACGGGCTCCTCGTCCCCGGCGTCGGCGCCTTCTCCGCCTGCATGCAGGGGCTCAAGGAAGCCCGCGGCGACTGGATCGTCGGCCGCCGCCTCGCCGGCGGCCGCCCCGTCATGGGCATCTGCGTCGGCATGCAGATCCTCTTCGAGCGCGGCATCGAGCACGGCGTCGAGACCGAGGGCCTCGACGAGTGGCCCGGCACCGTCGAGCCGCTGGACGCCCCCGTCGTCCCCCACATGGGCTGGAACACGGTCGACGCGCCCGAGGACACCGAGCTCTTCGCCGGCCTCGACGCCGACGCCCGCTTCTACTTCGTGCACTCCTACGCGGTGCGCGAGTGGAGCCTGGAGGTCGGCAACCCGAACATCCGCGCCCCCAAGGTCACCTGGGCCACCCACGGCGAGCCCTTCGTCGCCGCCGTGGAGAACGGCGCCCTGTGGGCCACCCAGTTCCACCCCGAGAAGTCCGGCGACGCCGGAGCCCAGCTCCTCACCAACTGGATCGGAACCCTGTGAGCACTCTCGAACTCCTCCCCGCCGTCGACGTCCGTGACGGCCAGGCCGTCCGGCTCGTCCACGGCGAGTCCGGCAGCGAGACCTCCTACGGCTCCCCGCTGGAGGCCGCCCTGGCCTGGCAGCGCTCCGGAGCCGAGTGGCTCCACCTCGTCGACCTGGACGCCGCCTTCGGCACCGGCGACAACCGCGAGCTGGTCCGGCAGATCACCGAGGCCATGGACATCAAGGTCGAGCTCTCCGGCGGCATCCGCGACGACGCCTCGCTCGCCGCAGCCCTCGCGACCGGCTGCACCCGCGTCAACCTCGGCACCGCCGCCCTGGAGACCCCCGAGTGGGTCGCCAAGGTCATCGCCGAGCACGGCGACAAGATCGCCGTCGGCCTCGACGTCCGCGGCACCACCCTCAAGGGCCGCGGCTGGACCAGCGAGGGCGGCGACCTCTACGAGACCCTCGCCCGCCTCGACTCCGAGGGCTGCGCCCGGTACGTCGTCACCGACATCGGCCGCGACGGCACCCTCACCGGCCCCAACACCGAGCTGCTGAAGAACGTCTGCGCGGCCACCGACAAGCCGGTCGTCGCCTCCGGCGGCGTCTCCTCCCTGGACGACCTGCGGGCCCTCGCCGGCCTCACCCACCTGGGCGTCGAGGGCGCGATCGTCGGCAAGGCGCTCTACGCCAAGGCGTTCACCCTGGAGGAGGCCCTCCAGGCGGTGGCCGCCGCATGACCGGATCCCCGCGCAAGGTCGTCACCGGCGCCCCCTGGGAGGAGCAGTTCGGCTACTCCCGCGCGGTCGAGCTGCCCAACGGCACCGTCCTGGTCTCCGGCTGCACCTCGGTCGTGGACGGCCAGATCGCCGACGGCGGCCCGTACGAGCAGGCCGTCAACTCCTTCGACGTCGCCTTCGCGGCGCTGAAGCAGCTGGGCCTCGGCGCCGAGGACGTCGTCCGCACCCGCATGTACCTCACCCACGCACGGGACGTGGACGAGGTGGGCCGCGCCCACAAGGAGCTGTTCGACGCGGTCCGCCCGGCCGCCTCGATGATCATCGTCTCGGGCTTCGTCGACCCCCGCCTGGTGGTCGAGGTCGAGGTCGAGGCCTACAGGAGTGAAACGGCATGAGCCTCGCCGTACGCGTGATCCCCTGCCTGGACGTGGACAACGGCCGGGTCGTCAAGGGCGTCAACTTCCAGAACCTGCGGGACGCCGGCGACCCCGTCGAGATGGCCAAGCTGTACGACGCCGAGGGCGCCGACGAGCTGACCTTCCTCGACATCACCGCCTCCTCCGGCAACCGCGAGACCACCTACGACGTGGTGCGCCGCACCGCCGAGCAGGTCTTCATCCCGCTCACCGTCGGCGGCGGCGTCCGCTCGGCGGAGGACGTCGACAAGCTGCTGCGGGCCGGCGCGGACAAGGTGGGCGTCAACACCGCCGCCATCGCCCGCCCCGAGCTGATCCAGGAGATCGCCGAGCGCTTCGGCCGCCAGGTCCTCGTCCTCTCGGTCGACGCCCGCCGGACGCCCTCCGGTTCCTTCGAGGTGACGACGCACGGCGGCCGCCAGGGCACCGGCATCGACGCCGTCGAGTGGGCCCACCGCGCCGCCGAACTCGGCGCGGGCGAGATCCTGCTCAACTCGATGGACGCGGACGGCACCAAGGACGGCTACGACACCGAGATGATCGCGGCCGTCCGCAAGCACGTCACGATCCCGGTCATCGCCTCGGGCGGCGCCGGCAAGCTCGCCGACTTCGCCCCGGCCGTCGCCGCCGGCGCGGACGCGGTGCTCGCCGCCTCCGTCTTCCACTTCGGCGACCTGCGCATCGGCGAGGTCAAGGGAGCCCTGCGGGAGGCGGGACACGAGGTCCGCTGAAACCCGGAGCCCGTCGGGTGCGGCTCGATCCCCTGATACCGGGTCGTACATCGAGCCGCACCCCTCGGGAGGCTGGGATGGCCAGGACGGTGATCGACGTGGACGACCGCCGCGCCGAACTCCCGAAGGCCTAGGGCCTGTCGTCAAACTCTCGCCTGCCCCACGACGCCATGCACGCGCTCTCGCCGCACCGGGCACAAGGCCGAGTACGTCCCGTACGAGGCCTCGCGCCCGGCACGCCGAGAGCACGCACCTGACGCCGCGGGGCCGCCCTCCGGGCGACGGCGGGAGTTTGACGACAGGCCCTAGAGACCCAGCTGCTTCGTCGCGTTCAGCAGCTCGATCGCGTCCGGCTCGCCCTCCAGGCCGACCTTCGCGACGTCGGTGCGTCCGTACAGGTACATCGTCAGCTCGGCCGGTTCCCCGGAGACCGTCACGACCGGAGTGCCGCGGTGGGCGACGACCGTCTGGCCGTTCGGGCGGCGCAGGACCAGGCCCACCGGGGCCTTGCGGCCGAGGAGGCGGGCGGTCTTCTCCAGGCGGGACCAGAGGGCGTCCGAGAAGACGGGGTCCAGTTCGCGGGCCGACCAGCCCGCCTGGGCCCGCCGGACGTCCTCCGCGTGGACGTAGAACTCCACGACGTTCGCGCCCTCGTCCACCTGCTTGATCGTGAACGGGGAGAAGCGCGGCGGCCCCGTGCGGATGAGCCCGATCAGCTCCTCGTACGGCTTCGCGGCGAACTCCTCCTGCACCCGCTCCAGCCGGTCCTTCAGCACCGGTACGACCGTCCCGGCCGCCGCGTCCGGGCGCCGCTCCCGCACCACCACGTGCGCCGCGAGGTCCCGGGTCCGCCAGCCCTCGCACAGCGTCGGGGCGTCGGGACCGGCCGCCTCCAACAGATCAGCGAGCAGAAGCCGTTCACGTTTGGCATGGGTCGACATGTCCGCCAGCGTACGATCTCGCCGCGCCGTCCGCCCAGTGGACGCCCGCCCGGACGGGCCGCCGCGCCACGGCACAATGGCGGCATGAGCAGCACGCCCCGGACCCCCAGCGCCCTCGACCCGGCCATCGCCGCCCGCCTCAAGCGCGGCGCCGACGGCCTGGTCCCCGCCATCGCCCAGCAGTACGACACCGGCGAGGTGCTCATGCTGGGCTGGATGGACGACGAGGCCCTGCACCGCACCCTCACCACCGGCCGCTGCACCTACTGGTCCCGCAGCCGGAACGAGTACTGGGTCAAGGGCGACACCTCCGGGCACGTCCAGCACGTCAAGTCGGTCGCGCTCGACTGCGACGCCGACACGATCCTCGTCCGGGTCGACCAGACCGGCGCCGCCTGCCACACCGGCGCCCGCACCTGCTTCGACGCCGACGTGCTGCTGCCCGCCGCAGGGCTCCCCGCATCCGAGTAGGGTCTGGCGCCATGGATCTCGAGACCTTCCGCAAGCTGGCGGCCGACCGCCGCGTCATCCCCGTCAGCCGCAGGCTCCTCGCGGACGGCGACACCCCGGTCGGGCTCTACCGCAAGCTCGCCGCCGAACGCCCCGGCACCTTCCTCCTCGAATCCGCGGAGAACGGCCGCACCTGGTCCCGCTACTCCTTCATCGGCGTCCGCAGCGACGCCACGCTGACGGTGAAGGACGGCGAGGCCCACTGGCTCGGCACCCCGCCCGTCGGCGTCCCCGTCGACGGCGACCCGCTCGCCGCGCTGCGCGCCACCGTCGAGACCCTCCACACCCCGCGCGACCTGGCCGGCGACCTGCCGCCCTTCACCGGCGGCATGGTCGGCTACCTCGGCTACGACGTCGTCCGCCGCCTGGAGCGCATCGGCGACTCCACCCGCGACGACCTGGAGCTCCCCGAGCTCACCATGCTGCTCACCAGCGACCTCGCCGTCCTCGACCACGGGGACGGCTCGGTCCTGCTGATCGCCAACGCGATCAACCACAACGACCTGGAGACCGGCGTCGACGAGGCGTACGCCCACGCCGTCGCCCGCCTCGACGCGATGGAGGCCGACCTGGCCCGCCCCGTCGCCACCACCCCCACCGCCCTCCCGCCCTCCGAGCTCCCCGAGTACTCCGCGCTCTGGGGCGGCCCGGCCTACCAGGACGCCGTCGAGGACATCAAGGAGCGGATCCGGGCGGGCGAGGCCTTCCAGGTGGTCCCCTCGCAGCGCTTCGAGACCCCCTGTACCGCCTCCGCGCTCGACGTCTACCGGGTCCTGCGGGCCACCAACCCGTCCCCGTACATGTACCTCTTCCGGTTCGAGAACGGCTTCGACGTCGTCGGCTCCAGCCCCGAGGCCCTCGTCAAGGTCGAGGACGGGCGGGCGATGCTCCACCCCATCGCCGGCACCCGGCACCGCGGTGCCACCCCGCAGGAGGACAACGACCTCGCCGAGGAACTGCTCGCCGACCCCAAGGAGCGCGCCGAGCACCTCATGCTGGTCGACCTGGGCCGCAACGACCTGGGCCGGGTCTGCGCCCCCGGCTCCGTCGAGGTCGTCGATTTCATGTCGATCGAGCGGTACTCCCACGTCATGCACATCGTCTCCACCGTCACCGGCCGCGTCGCCGAGGGGAAGACCGCCTTCGACGTCCTCACCGCCTGCTTCCCCGCCGGCACCCTCTCCGGCGCGCCCAAGCCCCGCGCGATGCAGATCATCGAGGAGCTCGAGCCCTCCCGGCGCGGCCTGTACGGCGGGTGTGTCGGGTATCTCGACTTCGCCGGCGACTCCGACACCGCCATCGCCATCCGCACCGCGCTGCTCCGCGACGGCACGGCGTACGTGCAGGCGGGGGCGGGGGTCGTCGCCGACTCCGACCCGGCCGCCGAGGACGCCGAGTGCCGCAACAAGGCCGCCGCCGTGCTCCGCGCCGTGCACACCGCCAACCGGATGAACGGTTCGGCGAGGCCGTAGGGGATAGTGGGGTACGTGAGTGCCGTACCCGTACCCCAGCCCCGAGCCGCCCGCGCGGCCGTCACCTCCGGCGGTCGGCGGAGCCTCGCCCTCGCCCTTCTCCTCGGTGCCCTCGGGGCCACCGTCGTACTGCTCTCCGCCGGCCAGATCTGGGCCCAGGGCACCGCGTCGGTCGCCGGGGGCACCGTCCCCGTCGAAGCCGACGGCGGCACCGTCACCGGCGTCCCGACCGCCCTCGCGATCGTCGGGCTCGCCGCCCTCGTCGCCGTCTTCGCCGTCCGCCGCGCCGGCCGCACCCTCGTCGCCGGGCTGCTCGCGCTCAGCGGCGCCGGCGCCGCCGTCGCCGCCTTCCTCGGCGCCTCCGACAGCGCCGCCCTCGACGCGGAGGCCGCCCGGATCAGTGGCGACACCGCCGCGGCCGTCGCCGGCCTCACCCATACGGCCTGGCCGTACGTCGCCGCCGCCGGGGCCCTCCTCATCCTCCTCGCCGGCCTCTTCGCCCTCCGTTACGGCAAGACCTGGCCCGCGATGGGCGGCCGCTACGAGCGCTCCGGCGCCCCCCGGCCGGCCCGCCGGACCGCCGCCGGCGACCCCGACCGCCCCGAGGACCTGTGGAAGGCGCTCGACCGCGGCGAGGACCCGACGCGCGACGCGTGATCGTCCGGGACCCCCCCGAGTCACCTCGGCGGGGTCATGTGCGGAAGAATGACGCCCGTCATCACCGACAGCCGTCACCACCGAGCAACATCTACGAGGAGCAACTCATGGCGGGCAGCGCCCACGGACACACCCCGGCCGCCTGGACCGGTGTCATCATCTCCTTCATCGGCTTCTGCATCGCCGGAGTCTTCATGGTGGCGGCGAACATCCCCGGCTTCTGGGCCGGCATCGGCGTCATCGTCCTCGGCGGTGTCGTCGGCGGCGCGATGAAGATCGCCGGCCTCGGCATGCCCAAGGAGTCCGAGGCCGTCGCCACGGCCCGCGAGTCCGCGACCGCCGCGATCAGGTCCCGCGCCTGACCCCCGGCCCGGTCCCCGGGCCCGCCGCGTGACACGCGCGGGCCCCGAACCACGCGAACGGCGCAGTCCGGCACGGCCGGGCCGCGCCGTCGTGCGTCCCCGGGCCGCCCGGGCGACAATCACGGCGTGACCGCCGAGCCCACCCCCCAGACCGCCCCCCGGCCCCACGAGGCCGAGGAGTTCCGGCGCAGGCCGCTCGGCCGGCGGCTGCTCGCCCCGCTCGCCACCCTCGCCGGCGTCGGCGCCGCCTTCACGTACGTCGGCCTCGTCGACCCCAACGAACCCGGCCACTACCCGGTCTGCCCGCTGCTCCGCTTCACCGGCCTGTACTGCCCCGGCTGCGGCGGCCTGCGCAGCGCCCACGCCGTCGCCCACGGCGACCTCGCGACCGCGCTCGGTGCCAACGCCGTCGCCGTCGCCGGCTACGCCGTCTGCGCGGTCCTCATGGCGGTCTGGCTGGTTCACGCCGTCCGCGGCAGGCCGACCCGGTTCGCCCCGAAACCGGCCTGGTGGTGGGTGGCCGGGGCGCTGACCGCCCTTTTCACGGTGGTCCGGAACCTCCCCGGCGGCTCCGCGCTGGTCCCCTGAAGTCCCAGCCCGTGGGACGCCGCGCCGCTCGATGCGGATCGGAGGCTCCGCTGCGGATACCATCGACATGGCTGAACCGTGTTCATTCAGGTTCCGTGGAACCGTCACCGTCCCGGAAGGGGGCCTCTCGCGTGAGTGTGCTCGACGAGATCATCGAAGGCGTGCGCGCCGACCTCGCAGAGCGGCAGGCGCGGGTCTCCCTCGACGAGCTCAAGGAGCGGGCCGCCAAGGCCCCGCAGGCCAAGGACGGGGTCGCCGCGCTGCGCGGCGACGGCGTCACGGTGATCTGCGAGGTCAAGCGCTCCAGCCCGTCCAAGGGAGCCCTCGCGGCCATCGCCGACCCGGCGGGGCTCGCCGCCGACTACGAGGTGGGCGGCGCCGCCGTCATCTCCGTCCTCACCGAGCAGCGCCGCTTCGGCGGCTCGCTCGCCGACCTGGAGGCCGTGCGCGCCCGGGTGGACATCCCGGTCCTGCGCAAGGACTTCATCGTCACCGCCTACCAGCTCTGGGAGGCCCGGGCGTACGGAGCGGATCTCGCGCTCCTCATCGTCGCCGCCCTGGAGCAGGAGGCCCTCGTCTCCCTCATCGAGCGCGCCGAGTCCATCGGGCTCACCCCGCTCGTCGAGGTCCACGACGAGGAGGAGGTCGAGCGCGCGGTCGACGCCGGCGCCCGGATCATCGGCGTCAACGCCCGCGACCTCAAGACCCTGAAGGTGGACCGCTCCACCTTCGAGCGCGTCGCCCCGGAGATCCCGGCCGGCATCGTCAAGGTCGCCGAGTCCGGCGTGCGCGGCCCGCACGACCTCATCGCCTACGCCAACGCCGGCGCCGACGCGGTGCTGGTCGGCGAGTCGCTGGTCACCGGCCGCGACCCGAAGACCGCCGTCGCCGACCTGGTCGCAGCCGGCACGCATCCCGCCCTGCGGCACGGGCGGAGCTGAGCCGACCCGTGACCCCGCGCCGCGCCGTGCCGACCGCCCCGGGCTCCGCAGCCCGCGGGCCCGTCGGCGTGCGCGCGGTCGCCGTGGCGGCCCACGCGCGGCTCGCCCGGGGCTGTCGGCCCCGCGGCTGCCGGGCGCCCGCCCGCCGGGTCCACGGCCGCCGGGTCCGCCACTGCATCGGCTCCGAACCGGGCACGATCCCGGGCATGCGATGGCGCGCCCGCGAGACGCGCGCGCTCCTCTGACGGACCTCTTCCGGGGGCACCCCTCGCGGGTGTCTCCGCACCGGTGCCCGAAACCGCACCCGTACGGAGCCGTACCTCGGGTGCGGGTCCAGGCCCGGAAGGCCTCGGCCCGGCAGGGGGCGCACCGCGCGCGTACGAAGCGAGTCACGTCCTTTCACGACCGCATCGCCCCGCGAGGAGCAGCACCAGCATGACCAGCGAGTTCTTCATCCCGGACCCGGAGGGTCAGGTCCCGTCGCCCGAGGGCTACTTCGGCGCCTTCGGCGGCAAGTTCATCCCCGAGGCCCTCGTCGCCGCCGTCGACGAGGTCGCCGTCGAGTACGAGAAGGCCAAGAACGACCCCGAGTTCGCCCGCGAGCTCGGCGACCTCATGGCCCACTACACCGGCCGCCCCAGCGCCCTCACCGAGGTGCCCCGGTTCGCCGAGCACGCCGGCGGCGCCCGGATCTTCCTCAAGCGCGAGGACCTCAACCACACCGGCTCGCACAAGATCAACAACGTGCTCGGTCAGGCCCTGCTGACCAAGCGCATGGGCAAGACCCGGGTCATCGCGGAGACCGGCGCCGGCCAGCACGGCGTCGCCACCGCCACCGCCTGCGCCCTCTTCGGCCTCGACTGCACCATCTACATGGGCGAGGTCGACACCCGACGTCAGGCCCTCAACGTGGCCCGGATGCGGATGCTCGGCGCCGAGGTCGTCGCCGTGAAGTCCGGCAGCCGCACCCTCAAGGACGCCATCAACGAGGCGTTCCGCGACTGGGTCGCCAACGTCGACCGCACGCACTACCTCTTCGGCACCGTCGCGGGACCGCACCCCTTCCCCGCGATGGTCCGCGACTTCCACCGGGTCATCGGCGTCGAGGCCCGCCGCCAGCTCCTGGAGCGGGCCGGCCGCCTCCCCGACGCGGCGATCGCCTGCGTCGGCGGCGGCTCCAACGCCATCGGCCTCTTCCACGCCTTCCTGCCCGACACCGGCGTCCGGCTCATCGGCTGCGAGCCGGCCGGCCACGGCGTCGAGACCGGCGAGCACGCGGCCACCCTCACCGCCGGCGAGCCCGGCATCCTGCACGGCTCCCGGTCGTACGTCCTCCAGGACGACGAGGGCCAGATCACCGAGCCGTACTCCATCTCCGCGGGCCTCGACTACCCCGGCATCGGCCCGGAGCACTCGTACCTCAAGGACAGCGGCCGCGGCGAGTACCGGGCCGTCACCGACGACGCCGCCATGCAGGCGCTGCGACTCCTCTCCCGTACCGAGGGCATCATCCCGGCCATCGAGTCGGCGCACGCGCTCGCCGGGGCCCTGGAGGTCGGCAGGGAGCTCGGCGAGGACGCGCTCCTCGTCGTGAACCTCTCCGGCCGCGGCGACAAGGACATGGACACGGCCGCCCGCTACTTCGGCCTGTACGAGACGGACGCCGAGGTGGCCGCCGACCGGGCCGGCACCGCCGAGATCGAGGGGGACGCCAAGTGACCGGGAACATCCAGCTGCTCGGCGACACCCTGGAGCGCGCGAAGGCCGAGGACCGGGCCGCGCTCATCGCCTACCTCCCGGCCGGGTTCCCGACCGTGGACGGCGGCATCAAGGCCGTCAAGGCCGCCTTCGACGGCGGCGCCGACATCGTCGAGGTCGGCCTCCCGCACAGCGACCCGGTCCTGGACGGCCCCGTCATCCAGACCGCCGACGACATCGCCCTGCGCGGCGGCGTGCGGATCGCCGACGTCATGCGGACGGTGAAGGAGGCCCACGAGGCCACCGGCAAGCCGGTCCTCGTCATGACGTACTGGAACCCGATCGACCGGTACGGCGTCGAGCGCTTCGTCCGGGAGCTCGCCGAGGCGGGCGGCGCCGGCTGCATCCTGCCCGACCTGCCGGTCCAGGAGTCCGCCCTGTGGCGGGAGCACGCCGACGCACACGGTCTGGCCACCGTCTTCGTCGTCGCCCCCAGCAGCAAGGACGAGCGGCTCGCCACCATCACCGCGGCCGGCTCCGGCTTCGTCTACGCCGCCTCCCTCATGGGCGTCACCGGCACCCGCGAGTCGGTCGGCGAGCAGGCGGCCGACCTGGTCCGCCGCACCCGGGTCACCTCCAGGATCCCGGTCTGCGTCGGCCTCGGCGTCTCCAACGCCGTCCAGGCCCGCGAGGTCGCCGCCTTCGCCGACGGCGTCATCGTCGGCTCGGCCTTCGTCCAGCGGATCCTGGACGCCGACGGCGACGAGGCCGCCGGACTCGCCGCCGTGAAGGAACTGGCGGCCGAACTGGCGGACGGCGTGCGCCGCGACTGATCGCCCGACGTAGTCCGTTCGGGTGGAACTGGGACCGGGGAGGCGCGGACGCGCCTCCCCGGTTCGTTGCTGAGGGCGTGAGCGAGAACAACCGTGACGGTAGTAACAAGAGCGCGCGGGAGCGCCTCCAGCAGCAGCGCGAGCGCGAGAAGGCCCGCGAGAAGCAGCGGCGGGTCCTGATCGTGACGGCGGGGGTGGTCGGCGTCCTCGGCCTCGCCGCCGTCGTCGGCGTGATCGCCGCCAGCGCCGACAAGGACTCCGGGTCCGACAAGGCCGGGCCCGTCGTCGCACCCACCGGCTCCCTGGAGGGCGACAAGCCGGCCATCCCCACCGGCAGGGCGGACGCCCCGTCCACCCTCCAGATCTGGGAGGACTTCCGCTGCCCGGCCTGCGCCCAGTTCGAGAACGTGATGCGGGACTCCATCCACGAACTGGAGGCCGCCGGGGCGCTCAAGACCGAGTACCACCTCGCCACCCTCATCGACGGCAACATGGGCGGCAGCGGCTCGCTGCGCGCGGCGAACGCGGCGGCCTGCGCCCAGGACGCGGGCAAGTTCACCCCGTACCACGACACGCTCTACACCAACCAGCCGCAGGAGACCGACGACGCCTTCGGCAAGAACGACAAGCTGATCGAGCTGGCCGCCAAGGTCCCCGGCCTCGACACGCCCTCGTTCCGCTCCTGCGTCCAGGACGGCACGCACGACAGCTGGGTGGAGAAGTCCGACGAGGCCTTCCAGAACGGCGGCTTCCGCGGCACACCGACCGTGCTGCTCAACGGGGAGTCCATCTTCCCGACCAAGGGCGGCGAGCAGATGTCGCCGGAGAACCTGAAGAAGTGGGTCGCCGAGGCCAACCGGGGCAAGAAGCCGGGCACGGCCTCCCCCTCGGCCGGGTAGTGCCGGCGGGTTAGTTACCCAGACGTTGCCGGGCGGGCTGCCGGTCCGCCCGCCCGGCAGGGTAGCGTCGGACCTGCCATGGACCTTGCCTACATTCCCAGCCCGTCGACCGGTGTCCTCCACCTCGGACCGGTCCCGCTGCGCGGCTATGCCTTCTGCATCATCCTCGGTGTCTTCGTCGCCGTCTGGCTCGGCAACAAGCGCTGGATCGCCCGGGGCGGCACCGCCGGCACCGTCGCCGACATCGCCGTCTGGGCGGTGCCGTTCGGCCTCGTCGGCGGACGCCTGTACCACGTGATCACCGACTACCAGCTGTACTTCAGCGAGGGTGAGAACTGGGTCGACGCCTTCAAGATCTGGGAGGGCGGCCTCGGCATCTGGGGCGCCATCGCCTTCGGCGCCGTCGGCGCCTGGATCGGCTGCCGCCGCCGGGGCATCCCGCTCCCGGCGTACGCGGACGCCATCGCGCCCGGCATCGCCCTCGCGCAGGCCGTCGGCCGCTGGGGCAACTGGTTCAACCAGGAGCTGTACGGCAAGCCCACCGACTTGCCGTGGGCCCTGAAGATCACCGAGAGCGCCAACCGCGAGGCCGGGCTCTACCACCCGACCTTCCTCTACGAGTCCCTCTGGTGCGTCGGCGTCGCCCTCCTCGTCATCTGGGCCGACCGCCGCTTCACGCTCGGCCACGGCCGCGCCTTCGCCCTGTACGTGGCCGCCTACTGCGCCGGCCGCGGCTGGATCGAGTACATGCGGGTCGACGAGGCCCACCACATCCTGGGCCTGCGGCTCAACGTGTGGACCGCGATCGTCGTCTTCCTCCTCGCCGTCGTCTACATGGTCCTCTCGGCGCGGAAGCGCCCGGGCCGCGAGGAGATCGTCGAGCCGCGCTCCCGCAAGCCGGTGACGGCCGAGGAGACGGAAGAGACCGAGAAGGCCGGGCGGTCCGAGCAGGCGGTGAAGACGGAGAAGACCGAGAAGACGGACGGGGCCGGGGACGCCGACGCCGCTCCCGAGGGCTCCGACGGCGCCGGTGCCGCCGACGACGTGGAGAACGGCGCCGGGAACGGCGCCGGGTCGGCCGCCAAGGGCTGAGCTCCCTCACGGGGCTGACACCCCTTCCGAACGCCGCGAGGGCCGCCGGGACCGAACAGGTCCCGGCGGCCCTCGCGCATGCCCCGGTACGGGTCAGCGGACCCGGTCCGCGAGGGCCAGGACCCGGTGGGCGCCCGCCACCACCGCGGCGTCCACGAACCGGCCGTCCGCCAGGGCCAGCGCGCCCCGGTCGGTCTCGGCCGCCGCCACCACCGCGCGGGCCGCGTCGACCTCCTGCGGGGTCGGCAGGTAGGCCCGCTCGATCACCGGGAGCTGCCGGGGGTGGATGGCGGCCCGGCCGAGGAAGCCCAGCGCCCGGCCCCGGGCGCAGCCGGCGGCGAGCGCGTCGAGGTCGCCGACGTCGGCGTGGACCGACTGCACCGGCGGCGGCAGCCGCGCCGCCCGGGCGGCGACCACGATCCGGCTGCGCGGCCAGTCGAGCCCGCCGTCCTCGCGCACCCCCAGATCCGCGCGGAGGTCGGCCTCGCCGAGGGCGAGCCCGCGCACCGCCGGATGGGCGGTGGCGATGGCGTACGCGTGCTCCACGGCCAGGGCGTTCTCCAGGAGCGGGTACAGCGGCAGGCCGGGCGCGAGCTCGCTGATCCGGTGGATGTCGGAGGGGTGTGTCACCTTGGGGACACGGAGACCGCCGAGGCCGGGGAGGGAGGCCAGGACGGGGATGTCGCGCGGGGAGTGGATGCGGACGTGCACCGGGACCGGGTGGACGTCGGAGAGCAGATCGGCGGTGGCGTCGAGGGCGTACGCCCTGCGGTCCGGGGCGACCGCGTCCTCCAGGTCCACGATGACCACGTCGGCGCCCGAGCGGAGCGCCTTGCCGACCACCTCGGGGCGGTCGCCGGGGGCGTACAGCCAGGTGAGGGGGAGCCTGCCGCGCCGGCGCAGGCCGTTCTCCACGACGCCGGGGGCGCTCATACCGCCCCCTGGGCGCGCAGGGCGCTGATCTCGGCCGGGGCGAAGCCGGCCGCGGTCAGGACCTCGTCGGTGTCGGCGCCGTGCGGGCGGCCGGCCCAGCGGATCCCGCCGGGCGTCTCGGAGAGCCGGAAGAGCACGTTCTGCATGCGGATCGGGCCGAGTTCCGGGTCGGGCACCTCGGTGACCGTGCCGAGCGCCTGGTACTGGGGGTCGGCCAGGACGTCCCGGACGTCGTAGACGGGGGCGATCGCGGCCTCCGCCTTCTCGAAGGCGGCCATCGCCTCGTCGCGGGTGTGGCGGGAGATCCACGAGCCGACGGCCTCGTCGAGGACGTCGGCGTGCGCGGCCCGGCCCGCGCCGTCGGCGAACCACGGCTCGTCGATCAGCTCGGCGCGGTCCACCAGGCGCATCACGCGTTCGGCGATGGACTGCGCCGAGGTGGAGACGGCCACCCAGGAGCCGTCGGAGGTCCGGTAGGTGTTGCGGGGGGCGTTGTTGCGGGAGCGGTTGCCGGTGCGCGGCTGGACGTAGCCGAGCTGGTCGTACCAGAGCGGGTGGGGGCCGATGACGGAGAGCATCGGTTCGATGATGGCCATGTCGACGACCTGGCCGTGGCCGGTGGTGGTCCTCGCGGCGAGCGCCGTCATCACCGCGTACGCGGTGGCGAGGGCGGCGATCGAGTCGGCGAGGCCGAAGGGGGGCAGGGTGGGCGGGCCGTCCGGCTCGCCGGTGATCGCGGCGAAGCCGCTCATCGCCTCGGCGAGGGTGCCGAAGCCGGGGCGGTGGGCGTACGGCCCGAACTGGCCGAAGCCGGTGACCCGGGCGAGCACGAGGCGGGGGTTGACCGTGGAGAGCTCCTCCCAGCCGAGGCCCCAGCGCTCCAGGGTGCCGGGGCGGAAGTTCTCCACGATCACGTCGGCGTCGGCCGCGAGGCGCAGCAGCGCGTCCCGGCCGCCGGGGGCGGACAGGTCGAGGGTCACGGCCCGCTTGTTGCGGCCCAGGACCTTCCACCACAGGCCCACCCCGTCCTTGGCGGGCCCGTGGCCCCGGGACGGGTCGGGCTTGCGGGGATGCTCGATCTTCACGACGTCGGCGCCGAAGTCGCCGAGCATCATGGCGGCCAGCGGCCCGGCGAAGAGCGTCGCCAGGTCGAGGACGCGCAGCCCCTGGAGGGGCGGGAGCTTCTCGGACGACGCAGCGGACGGGCGAGTGGCCGGAGGAGGGGTCGGGGGGAGCGGCGGGGGTGCGGCGGTCATGCGGGATCGGCCTCCAGGGACGCGGGGGAACCGAGGGCGGCGTCGATCTCGGTGCGGTACGGCATCGAGGTCGAGGCGCCCTCGCGCCGGACGGACAGCGCGGCCGCGGCGGCCGCCCACGCCAGGGCGTCGGGCATGCGGCGGCCTTCGCCGAGGGCCACCGCGAGGGCGCCGACGAAGGTGTCGCCGGCCGCGGTGGTGTCCACGGCCCGCACCCGGGGGGCGGGCACGGTGAGCGGCTCCTTGTCGCGCGCCACGTAGAGGCAGCCCGCCGCGCCGAGGGTGACGACCACCTCGGGGACGACGTCGAGGAGGGAGAGGGCGGCGGCGTGCGGGTCGGCGCGGCCGGTGAGCGCGGTGGCCTCGTGCTCGTTGGGCACCAGGAGGTCGGTGGCGTCGAAGAGTTCGGGCGGCAGGGGCTGGGCGGGGGCCGGGGTGAGGACGGTGCGGACGCCGCGCCGGCGGGCGTGCTCGGCCGCGTCGACGACGACGGAGAGGGGGAGTTCGAGCTGGAGGAGGAGCAGGTCGGCGCCGGTGATCAGGGCCTCGTCGCCCTGGCTGAGCGAGGTGACGGTGCCGTTGGCTCCGGGGACGACGACGATCGCGTTGCCGCCTTCGTCGTCGACGACGATGTGGGCGGTGCCGGACGCGCCCTCCACGGTGCGGAGCAGGTCGGTGTCGACGGAGCAGTGCTCCAGGACGTCGCGGAGGCGGTGGCCGAAGTCGTCGGCGCCGACGGCGCCGATCATGGCGACCTCGCCGCCGGCGCGGGCGGCGGCGACCGCCTGGTTGGCGCCCTTGCCGCCGGGGATCGTGCGGAAGGCGCGGCCGGTGACGGTCTCGCCGCGGGCCGGGGCCTTCGCCACGTAGGCGACGAGGTCCATGTTGGTGCTCCCGAGTACCACGATGCTGGTCATGGGCGTACTGCCTCCAGGTGGGTCAGGTCGGCGAGGGTGTCGAACCCGATGCCGTCGAAGGACGCCACCGAGGTCGAGAGCCGGTTCTTCAGGGGGGAGGTCCAGCGGTCCGGGAGCCGGTCGGGGTGCCCGGCGAGGAGGCCGGCGACGGAGCCGGCGGTGGCGCCGTTGGAGTCGGTGTCCCAGCCGCCGGAGACCGCCGCGCAGATCGAGCGGGTGAAGTCGCCGTCGGCGTGGGTGAGGGCGGCGGCGAGCAGCGCGGTGTTCGGCACGGCATGGACCCAGTGGTACCCGCCGTAGCGGGCGTGCAGCCGGTCGACGACGGTGTCGAAGGCGGGAACGGCGCGGGCGGTGGCGATGCCGTACCGGACGGCCTCGGCGAGCCGGGAGCGGGGCGGGACGACGCGGAGGCCGACGGCGAGCGCCCGGTGCGGGTCGCCGGTGCCGTCCGCGGCGGCGGCCAGGGTGGCGGCGACGAACATCGCGCCGTGGACGCCGGCGCCGGTGTGGCTGAGGACGGCGTCCCGGTGGGCCTGGGCGGCGGCCCCCGCGGGGTCGCCGGGGCGGGTCCAGCCGTGGACGTCGGCCCGGATGAGGGCGCCGATCCACTCCCGGAAGGGGTTGCGGCGGACGGCGGTCAGCGGCGGTTCGACGCCGTCGAGGAGGTTGCGGTAGGCGATCCGCTCGGCGGTGAAGGTCCGGCCGGCGGGGAGTTCGTCCAGCCACAGGCGGGCGAGGTCGGCGGTGGTGAAGCCGCGGCCGTGGCGGCGGAGCAGGAGCAGGGCGAGGAGGGCGTGGTCGAGGTCGTCGTCCTCGGGCATGCCGTCGATGTTCTCGGCGAGCGAGGTGGTGGCGGAGCGGCGGTTCCAGGGGTGCGCGGCCAGCAGCTCCGGCGCCACCCCGCGCGCGGTGAACCAGTCGTCGAGCGGCCAGTTCCCCGCGGCCCGGGCGAGTTCCCGGATCGCGTCCAGCGGCAGCTTCTCGACGGGCTTCCCGAGCAGGCACCCGACGGCCCTGCCGAGCCAGGCGGCGTGCAGGCGGTCGCGGAGGCCGGGGTCGTGCGGGGGAGCGCCGCGCGGCGGCGGGGCCGGCCAGTCGGGGCAGGCGGCGACGATCGCGTCGAGGGCGGTGGGCTCGTCGTCGGCGAGGGGGGAGGGGAGGGCGGCGAGCGCGTCGAGCAGCTCCTCGGCGAGCGGCCGCAGCTCCGGCCGGGGGTCGGGGGAGGCGCCGGAGGCGGGCGGTGCGGGGGGTCCGCCGGCGGCGTACCAGCGGGCCGCGAGCTCCCGCGCGTCCCGTCCGTCCTCGGCGGCCTGCCGCAGCTCGTGTCCGACGAGGTCCTCGGGCTGCACCCAGGTGAGGCGGACGGGACCGGGTGGTGCGGGGGCGGTCGCGGGGGCCGTCATCGGGCCGGGTCCGTCAGGGCGGCGCGGGCGGCCTCGCGGGCTCGGCGGCGGTCGGCGTCGCGGGCGAACACCTCGGCGGTCACCGCGGCGAGGGAGCGGGCCGGGGCGTGGAGGTCGAGGCGGCTGGCCTCCGCCACCCGTTTCGCCCAGTCGGCGGGGACGGCGGCCTCGCCGTGCAGGGCGCCGGCGAGGGCGCCCGCCATGGTGGCGATGGAGTCGCAGTCGCGGCCGTAGTTGACCGCGCCGAGGACCGTACGGCGGTAGTCGCCCTCGCCGACCAGGAGCATGCCGAGCGCGATCGGCAGCTCCTCGATGGAGTGGAGCCGGGAGGGGCGGCGGGCGTCGAGACCGGGGTTGCGGTAGTCGGGGCCGACGGAGTCGTACGGGGCCACCGCCCTGCGGAGCGGTACGAGCGCGGACTCGAAGTCCCGGTGGCGGTCGGCGGCTTCCGCGACCGCCTCGATCGCGGCGCGGGTGCCGTCCTTGGCGAGGGAGAGGGCGGTGTCGACGACCGAGCGGGGGGTCGCGCCGGGGACGCAGGCCGCGGCGACCGCCGCCGCGAGGACGCCCGCCGCCTCGCGGCCGTACGAGGACTGGTGGGCGCCGGCGACGTCGATCGCCTCGGCGTAGGCGCCGTGCGGGTCGGCGGCGTTGACCAGGCCGACCGGGGCCATGTACATGGCGGCGCCGCAGTTGACGATGTTTCCGGTGCCGGCCTCGCGGGGGTCGTGGTGCCCGTAGTGGAGGCGGGCGACCAGCCACTTCTCGGCGAGGAAGATCCGCTGGAGGGGGAGCGCCTCCGCCTCCAGCTCGGGGATCCACACGGGGGTGCCCATGAGTTCGGGGACGAGGTGGTCCGCGACCGCGTACGCGTCGAGGTGGTCGCGGACCTTCTCGTACACCCGGATCAGCGCGTGGGTCATCAGGGTGTCGTCGGTGACGTGGCCGTCGCCCTTGTGGTACGGGGCGATGGGGCGGGCGGTGCGCCAGGCGTCGCCGTTCCAGGGGCCGACGATGCCGGTGACGCGGCCGCCGTGGCGTTCGGTGATCTGCTCGGGGGTGTACCCCTCCACGGGGCCGCCGAGGGCGTCGCCGACGGCGGCACCGAGGAGACTTCCGGTGATCCGGTCATCCAGAGTGGGTGTCATGTCGGAATTGTCCACCTGGGGGCGTCGGTTCCGTGGCTCCCAGGAGCCCGGCGAGTTCCACCAGGTCCGTACCGGCGAGGCGGGGCAGCGCGCAGCCGGAGAGCGTGCGGCAGGCGTCCCGCCAGCTCGCCGGGACCGAACGGCCGCCGCCCAGGGCGCCGGTGAGCGCGCCGGCCAGGGCGGGGGCGGAGTCGGCGACCCGGGAGAGGCAGGCGGCGGCCGGGACGGCGGCGGTCATCGCGCCGCGCGCGGCGACGGTCAGCGCGAGGGCGACCGGGACGGTCTCGGCGGCGGCGATGCCGTAGCTGTAGACGTGGTCGACGATCTGGTGCTCCAGGAGGGGGACCAGCTCGAAGGCGGTGTCGGCGGTGCGGGCCAGTTTCACGGCGTGGCGGGCGTTGCGGCCGATCTCGGTGACGGGCGGGAGTTCGGCGAGCGCGGCCTCGACGGCGGTGCCGGGGTCCGCGCCGCCGAGCGCCGCGGCGACCGCGGCGGCGGTGGCGCGGGCGCCGTGGACGCCGTCGCCGTCCTGGGTGAACCGGGCGTCGAATTCGGCGAGTTCGGCGGCGGCGCGCGGGTCGCCCGGATGGACGGTCGCGAGGACGGCGGCGCGGACGCAGGCGGCGTCGTCGAAGTAGTGCGGGTTGTCGTGGCCGGTGGCGGGCGGGCGCAGACCGGTGGCGAGATTGCCGAGACCGGCGCGGACGGAGATGCGGGCGCGCAGGGGGAGGACGGCGGACTCGATCTCCGGCGCCCGCGCGGCGGCGGCCGCGACCTGACCCGCGAGGTGGTTCCAGGAGAGGTCGACGGCGGCGCGGAGCCGGCGCTCCGCGGGGAGGGCGGCGAAGAGGGGGCCGGCGGCGGCCAGCACCGCCTCCGCGGTGAAGGCCGCCCACTCGGCGTCGTCGGAGGGG
Organism: Streptomyces sp. NPDC007945; assembly: GCF_042958885.1. Lineage (NCBI taxonomy): Bacteria > Bacillati > Actinomycetota > Actinomycetes > Kitasatosporales > Streptomycetaceae > Streptomyces > Streptomyces sp. NPDC007945. Next base: position 226,265 of record NZ_JBIBJV010000001.1, on the reverse strand, counting down.
CCGAGGCGGAGGGGCTCGGGGGGCTGGTTCAGGGCGATGGGGACGGGGAGGGTGGTCGTCGCGTTCTGCTCCGCGAAGGTGTCGAGCTCGCGGGTGAGGCGGCGGGTCCATTCGGGCATGCGGGCGGCGCGGTGCCGGGCGGCGGGCCAGCCGGCGGCGTCGCCCGCGGCGAGGCCCAGGAGGAGGCCCTCGATCCTGTCGCGGCTCGCGCCGGCCGGTGCGGCGGGCCGGGGGACGTCCTGGGGCGGGGTGGAGGTGGCGGTGCCGGTCATGGGGTGGGCTCCGGGGTGAGGAGGTCGGCTACTTCCAGGACGTGGTGGCCGCGCATCGTGGGCAGGCAGCTGCCGGTGACCGGGGCGATGGCGGTCGCCCATTCCCGCGGGATCGCCGCGAGGCCGCCCGCCGCCCCGGCCAGGGCGCCGGCCACCGCGGCCGTGGTGTCGGCGTCGCGGCCCATGTTGACGGCCGTCAGGACCGCCGTGCGGAAGTCGCCGCGGGCCGCCGCGAAGGCGCCGAAGGCGAGTCCGACGGCCTCCGGGGCGAGGTCGGTCCAGGGGTAGCCGCCGATGACCACCGCGGAGCGGACCTGGCGTTCGCGGGTGAGCGGGTCGGGCTGGACCCGCTGGGCGGCGACGACCGCGCGCCGCAGCGAGCGGGCGGTCCAGGAGTCCATGGGGATCACCGAGAGGGCCGCCGCGATGACGGAGGTGACCGTCGCGCCGGACATCGCGGCCGCGACGCCCGCCGCCACCGCCTGGCCGCCGTAGATGCCCTCGCCCTCGTGGCTGACGCTGCCGTCGATGGCGACCAGCCGGGCGGCCTCCGCCGGGCGCCCGGCGGCGAAGACGCCGAAGGGGGCGGCGCGCATCGCCAGGCCGTCCGACCACGCGTGGCGGTGCTGGGCGGAGATGGGGGCCGCGAGTCCGCGCCGGAGGTTCTCCAGGGTGCCGCGCTCCGAGAAGCCGGCGCCGCGGAAGGGGCCCTCGTCGAGGTCGGCGATCCAGCGGTGCCAGGCTCGTTCGACGTGGGCGACGGTGAGGGCCGAGCCGTGCCGGGCGAGCAGCAGCGCCGAGAAGATCGCGTACTCGGTGTCGTCGGTGCCGGCGGGACGGTCCGTCAGGAAGCCCTCGATCCGGCCCCAGCGGCGGCGGATCTCGGAGGGCTTCATGTTCTCGGCGGGGGCGCCGAGCGCGTCGCCGACGGCGAGGCCGAGCAGTGCGCCCCTCGCCCGTTCCCGGGTGTCGCATGTCGTGGCCACCATCCGCGCGCCCCTTTGCTCGGTGCGGGCACCGCTTCGGCGGTACCCCTTCGCCTGGATCTGTGCCACCGCGGGCCGCCGACTCGCCCGCGGACGGCGTCTGTCACCCGTCTGTCAGCGCGAAGAGGGAGGTTGAGGGGGTGTCAGGCAAGGCTTGCCACACTGAGGAGGGCCTTACTAAGTACGGCCTGCCTTGCTGGCGCGCCCCTTACATCGGGCGTATTTTCGAGTGTGTTGGGGGCGGCGGGAGCGACCCGGCCCGCCGTGACGAGGGGAGAACCATGTCCATCATCGAGGCCCAGGCACCACTGCACGAGGCACACCGCGACAACCACACCCACCGCGACGTGAACGGCGGTTGGCTGCGGCCCGCGGTCTTCGGCGCGATGGACGGACTGGTCTCCAACCTCGCCCTGATGACCGGTGTCGCCGGCGGGGCCGTCTCCTCGGAGACCATCGTGATCACCGGCCTCGCCGGACTCGCGGCGGGCGCCTTCTCCATGGCGGCCGGCGAGTACACCTCCGTCGCCTCGCAGCGCGAGCTCGTCCAGGCCGAACTGGACGTGGAGCGCCGACAGCTGCGCAAGCACCCGATCGACGAGATGGAGGAGCTCGCCGCCCTCTACGTCTCCCGGGGCGTGGAGCCGGCGCTCGCCCGCGAGGTGGCCATGCAGCTGTCGAAGGACCCCGAGCAGGCGCTGGAGATCCACGCCCGCGAGGAGCTCGGCATCGACCCCGACGACCTGCCGTCGCCCACCGTCGCCGCCGTCTCCTCCTTCGCCTCCTTCGCCCTGGGCGCGCTGCTCCCGCTGCTGCCGTACCTGCTCGGCGCGACCGCGCTCTGGCCGGCCGTCCTCCTGGCACTCCTCGGGCTCTTCGGCTGCGGCGCGCTGGTGGCCCGGGTGACCGCCCGCGGCTGGTGGTTCAGCGGCCTGCGCCAGCTGCTCCTCGGCGGTGCCGCGGCGGCCGTCACGTACGGCCTCGGCATGGCCTTCGGCGCGGCGCTCTGACCCGCCGTCCCCGGCCGGGTGCGGAACGGAATCCGCACCCGGCCCCCCACCCGAGAGGCCCCCACAAGGGGCCTTTCGGGCTTTCCGGGATGACTTTTCGGGGCGGAAGCCGCATTCTCGCTGTGACGCATATCCCTGTTCGGAATCCCCGCGGCGGTGAGACACTATGCACGACGCCACATATGTAGCCGGTTACCCGGCGGTTTCGAACCCGTGACCCCCGGGAAAGAGGCAGAAGCGTCGTCGGGCAATGAGGCCCACTCCAGGCGGACCGGTACGGTTCCGTCCCCCGCGGATCAGTCACGGTGCCGTCACTGCCTCCGCGTTCCGAAGAAACAGGTGAACGCGCACCACCGCTCCGTGTCGGAGGTGTCCGCATGCTGGAACGAGCTATCCGCTAGGCGAGAAGCACGCCATCATGTAACCTGCACGAAATTTCGCGGAGGGCCAACGTCGTCCCTCGGCATCTGCATATGCCACGACGACGACGGGAGAGCCGATGCGTTCCGACGCCTGGTCGCCCATGGACGGTCGCCCCGCCCCCCAGGGCATGTACGACCCCCGTAACGAGCACGACGCCTGCGGTGTCGGGTTCGTGGCCACCCTCACCGGTGTGGCCAGCCACGCGCTGGTCGAGCAGGCGCTGACCGTACTGCGCAATCTCGAACACCGCGGCGCCACCGGCTCCGAGCCCGACTCCGGCGACGGCGCCGGCATCCTGCTCCAGATCCCGGACGCCTTCTTCCGTGAGGTCGCCGGCTTCGAGCTCCCCGCGGTCGGCGGGTACGCCGTGGGCACCGCCTTCCTCCCGGTCGACGGCGCCGACGAGACCGCCGCCGCCGTCGAGGCCATCGCCGCCGACGAGGGCCTCACCGTCCTCGGCTGGCGCGAGGTCCCCGTCGCCCCCGCCCTGCTCGGCGCCACCGCCCGCTCCACCATGCCGGTCTTCCGCCAGCTCTTCGTCACCGACGGCCGGTCCACCGGCATCGAGCTGGACCGCAAGGCCTTCGTCCTGCGCAAGCGCGCCGAGCGCGAGGCGGCGGCGTACTTCCCGTCGCTCTCCGCCCGCACCCTCGTCTACAAGGGCATGCTGACCACCGGCCAGCTGGAGCCCTTCTTCCCGGACCTGTCGGACCGGCGCCTGGCCTCCGCCATCGCCCTCGTCCACTCCCGGTTCTCCACCAACACCTTCCCGAGCTGGCCGCTCGCCCACCCCTACCGCTTCGTCGCCCACAACGGCGAGATCAACACGGTCAAGGGCAACCGCAACTGGATGACCGCACGCGAGGCCCAGCTCGCCGGCGACGTCTTCGGCGAGAGCAAGGCCGGCAAGGGCCTGGAGCGGATCTTCCCGATCTGCACGCCGGACGCCTCCGACACGGCCTCCTTCGACGAGGTCCTGGAGCTCCTCCACCTCGGTGGCCGCTCGCTGCCCCACTCGGTCCTGATGATGGTCCCCGAGGCGTGGGAGAACCACGCCTCCATGGACCCGGCCCGGCGCGCCTTCTACCAGTACCACTCCACGATGATGGAGCCCTGGGACGGCCCGGCCTGCGTCACCTTCACCGACGGCGTCCAGGTCGGCGCGGTCCTCGACCGCAACGGTCTGCGCCCCGGCCGCTACTGGGTCACCGACGAGGGCCTCGTCGTCCTCTCCTCCGAGGTCGGCGTCCTCGACATCGACCCCGCCAAGGTCGTCCGCAAGGGCCGCCTCCAGCCCGGCAAGATGTTCCTCGTCGACACCGCCGAACACCGCATCGTCGAGGACGACGAGATCAAGGCCGCCCTCGCCGCCGAGCACCCCTACGCCGAGTGGCTGGAGACCGGCGAGATCGAGCTCCTCGACCTCCCCGAGCGCGAGCACATCGTGCACACCCACGCCTCGGTCACCCGCCGCCAGCAGACCTTCGGCTACACCGAGGAAGAGCTCCGCGTCATCCTCGCCCCGATGGCCCGCACCGGCCTGGAGCCCATCGGCTCCATGGGCACCGACTCGCCGATCGCCGCCCTCTCCGAGCGCCCCCGGCTGCTCTTCGACTACTTCACCCAGCTGTTCGCGCAGGTCACCAACCCGCCGCTGGACGCCATCCGCGAAGAGCTCGTGACGAGCCTCCGCTCCTCCCTCGGCCCCCAGGGCAACCTGCTCGACCCCACCGCGGCCTCCTGCCGCTCGGTCACCCTGCCCTTCCCGGTGATCGACAACGACGAGCTGGCCAAGCTCATCCACATCAACCACGACGGCGACATGCCGGGCATGAAGGCCGCCACGCTCTCCGGCCTCTACCGGGTCTCCGGCGGCGGCGACGCCCTCGCCGCCCGCCTCGACGCCATCTGCGCCGAGGCCGACGCGGCGATCGAGGGCGGCGCCCGCCTGATCGTCCTCTCCGACCGGCACTCCGACGCCGAGCACGCGCCGATCCCCTCGCTGCTCCTCACCGCCGCCGTCCACCACCACCTCATCCGCACCAAGCAGCGCACCATGGTGGGCCTGCTCGTCGAGGCCGGTGACGTCCGCGAGGTCCACCACGTCGCCCTGCTCATCGGCTACGGCGCCGCGGCGGTCAACCCGTACCTCGCCATGGAGTCCGTCGAGGACCTGCTCCGCGCCGGCACCTTCCTGTCGGACATCGAGCCCGAGCAGGCCATCCGCAACCTGATCTACGCCCTCGGCAAGGGCGTCCTCAAGGTCATGTCGAAGATGGGCATCTCCACGGTCGCCTCCTACCGCGGCGCCCAGGTGTTCGAGGCCGTCGGCCTCGACGAGGAGTTCGTCGGCCGGTACTTCAACGGCACCGCCACCAAGATCGGCGGCGCCGGCCTGGACGTCGTCGCCCGCGAGGTCGCCGCCCGCCACGCCAAGGCGTACCCGGCCACCGGCATCGCCTCCGCGCACCGCGCCCTGGACATCGGCGGCGAGTACCAGTGGCGCCGCGAGGGCGAGCCGCACCTCTTCGACCCCGAGACCGTCTTCCGCCTCCAGCACGCCACGCGGAACAAGCGGTACGACATCTTCAAGAAGTACACGGACCGGGTGAACGAGCAGTCCGAGCGCCTGATGACGCTCCGCGGCCTGTTCGGCTTCGCCACCGAGGGCCGCACCCCGATCTCCATCGACGAGGTCGAGCCGGTCTCCGAGATCGTCAAGCGCTTCTCCACCGGCGCCATGTCGTACGGCTCCATCTCCCAGGAGGCGCACGAGACCCTCGCCATCGCCATGAACCGGCTCGGCGGCAAGTCGAACACCGGTGAGGGCGGCGAGGACCCGGAGCGCCTGTACGACCCGGCGCGCCGCTCCTCGATCAAGCAGGTCGCCTCCGGCCGCTTCGGCGTCACCTCCGAGTACCTGGTCAACGCCGACGACATCCAAATCAAGATGGCGCAGGGCGCCAAGCCCGGCGAGGGCGGCCAGCTGCCCGGCCACAAGGTCTACCCGTGGGTCGCCAAGACGCGTCACTCGACGCCCGGCGTCGGCCTCATCTCGCCGCCGCCGCACCACGACATCTACTCCATCGAGGATCTGGCCCAGCTGATCCACGACCTGAAGAACGCCAACCCGGCGGCCCGCATCCACGTGAAGCTGGTCTCCGAGGTCGGCGTCGGCACGGTCGCGGCCGGCGTGTCCAAGGCCCACGCGGACGTCGTCCTCATCTCCGGCCACGACGGCGGCACCGGCGCCTCCCCGCTCACCTCGCTGAAGCACGCGGGCGGCCCCTGGGAGCTCGGCCTCGCCGAGACCCAGCAGACGCTGCTGCTCAACGGCCTGCGCGACCGGATCGTCGTCCAGACCGACGGCCAGCTGAAGACCGGCCGCGACGTCGTCATCGCCGCGCTCCTCGGCGCCGAGGAGTTCGGCTTCGCCACCGCCCCGCTCGTCGTCTCCGGCTGCGTCATGATGCGCGTCTGCCACCTCGACACCTGCCCGGTCGGCATCGCCACCCAGAACCCGGTCCTCCGCGACCGCTTCTCCGGCAAGGCCGAGTACGTCGTCAACTTCTTCGAGTTCATCGCGCAGGAGGTCCGCGAGCTCCTCGCCGAGCTCGGCTTCCGCACGATCGAGGAGGCCGTCGGCCACGCCGAGCTGCTCGACACCAGCCGCGCCGTCTCCCACTGGAAGGCGCAGGGCCTGGACCTGGAGCCGCTCTTCTACGTGCCGGAGCTGCCCGAGGGCGCGGTCCGCCACGCCCTGATCGAGCAGGACCACGGCCTGGAGAAGGCGCTCGACAACGAGCTGATCCAGCTCGCCGCCGAGGCGCTGAACGCCCCCTCCGCCGAGGAGGCCCAGCCGGTCCGCGCCCAGGTCGCGATCCGCAACATCAACCGCACGGTCGGCACCATGCTCGGCCACGAGGTGACGAAGAGGTTCGGCGGCGCCGGCCTCCCGGCCGACACCATCGACCTCACCTTCACCGGCTCCGCCGGCCAGTCCTTCGGCGCCTTCCTGCCGGCCGGTGTCACCCTCCGCCTGGAGGGCGACGCCAACGACTTCGTCGGCAAGGGCCTCTCCGGCGGCCGCGTGATCGTCCGCCCGGACCGGGGCGCCGACCACCTGGCCGAGTACTCCACCATCGCGGGCAACACCATCGCGTACGGAGCCACCGGCGGCGAGCTGTTCCTGCGCGGCCGCACCGGCGAGCGCTTCTGCGTCCGCAACTCCGGCGCCCTGGTCGTCTCCGAGGGCGTGGGCGACCACGGCTGCGAGTACATGACCGGCGGCACGGCGGTCGTCCTCGGCGAGACCGGCCGCAACTTCGCGGCGGGCATGTCCGGCGGCGTCGCCTACGTCATCGACCTCGACCGGTCGCACGTCAACCCCGGCAACCTCGACGCCGTCGAGGCCCCGTCGGACGCCGACAAGGCGTGGCTGCACGACGTCGTGCGCCGCCACCAGGAGGAGACCGGCTCGACCGTGGCCGAGAAGCTCCTGGCCGACTGGGACGCGGCGGTGAGCCGCTTCAGCAAGATCATCCCGACCACGTACAAGGCAGTGCTCGCCGCCAAGGACGCCGCTGAGCTCGCCGGTCTCTCCGAGCGGGAGACCACCGAGAAGATGATGGAGGCGGCGACCCATGGCTGACCCGAAGGGCTTTCTCACCACCGGCCGCGAGGTCGCCGAGACCCGCCCGGTCGCGGAGCGCGTCCGCGACTGGAACGAGGTCTACGTCCCCGGCTCCCTGCTGCCGATCATCAGCAAGCAGGCCGGCCGTTGCATGGACTGCGGCATCCCGTTCTGCCACAACGGCTGCCCGCTCGGGAACCTGATCCCCGAGTGGAACGACTACGCCTACCGCGAGGACTGGTCGGCGGCGTCCGAGCGCCTCCACGCCACCAACAACTTCCCGGAGTTCACCGGCCGCCTGTGCCCGGCTCCGTGCGAGTCGGCGTGCGTGCTCGGCATCAACCAGCCGGCCGTCACCATCAAGAACGTCGAAGTCTCCATCATCGACAAGGCGTGGGACGCCAACGACGTGAAGCCGCAGGTGCCCGAGCGGCTCTCCGGCAAGACCGTCGCCGTCATCGGCTCCGGCCCGGCCGGCCTCGCCGCCGCCCAGCAGCTGACCCGGGCCGGCCACACCGTGGTCGTGTACGAGCGAGCCGACCGCATCGGCGGCCTGCTGCGCTACGGCATCCCCGAGTTCAAGATGGAGAAGCGGCACATCAACCGCCGCATCGAGCAGATGCGCGCGGAGGGCACCAAGTTCCGCACCGGCGTCGAGGTCGGCCGCGACATCACCGCCACCGACCTGCGCAAGCGGTTCGACGCGGTCGTGGTCGCCGCCGGCGCCACCACCGCCCGCGACCTGCCCGTGCCGGGCCGCGAGCTCCAGGGCATCCACCAGGCGATGGAGTACCTGCCGCTCGCCAACAAGGTCGTCGAGGGCGACTTCGTGGCCTCGCCGATCACCGCCGAGGGCAAGCACGTCGTCGTCATCGGCGGCGGCGACACCGGCGCCGACTGCGTCGGCACCGCCCACCGCCAGGGCGCGGCGTCCGTCACCCAGCTGGAGATCATGCCAAAGCCGGGCGAGGAGCGCAGCGCCAACCAGCCCTGGCCGACCTTCCCCATGCTCTACAAGGTCACCTCGGCGCACGAGGAGGGCGGCGAGCGGGTCTACTCCGTCTCCACCACCCACTTCGAGGGCGACGAGGACGGCAACGTCCAGTTCCTGCACCTCATCGAGGTCGAGTTCGTCGACGGCAAGCTGACCCAGAAGCCGGGCACCGAGCGGAAGATCCCCGCCCAGCTGGTCACCCTCGCCATGGGCTTCACCGGCACCGACGTCGCCAACGGCCTGGTCGCGCAGTTCGGCGTGGAGCTCGACGAGCGGGGCAACATCGCCCGCGACGCGGACTTCGCCACCAACGTCGACGGCGTGTACGTCGCCGGCGACGCCGGCCGCGGCCAGTCGCTGATCGTGTGGGCCATCGCGGAGGGCCGCTCGGCCGCCCGCGGCGTGGACCGCTACCTCACCGGCGCCAGCTCCCTGCCGGCCCCGATCCGCCCGACGGACCGGTCCCTGCTGGTCTGATCCGGCCGGACCACCCCGAACGTCCCGTACAACGGCGTACGGAACCGAGCGACGCCCGCCCCGTCCCCGACCAAGGACCAGGGGGCGGGCGTCGTGGCGTTCCCGGCTCCTCCCGGGCCCCGTCGCCGCCTCCGCACCGCGTCCCACCGCCGCTCCGGTCCGCCCCCGGCTTTCCTCGCCCGCCCCGAACGGCCATGATGCGCGGAGAGAAAAGGGGGCGGCTCATGGCATGGAGTCTGCGGAAGGTCGAGGAGGAGGCGCCCGCGCTGGTCAGCCTCTACAAGACGGCCGGGGAGTCGCTGCGGCGGCACGGCGTCGACGGGCAGCGCGTCGCCGTCTACCTGGTGGTCGACTACTCCGGCTCGATGAGGCCGTACTACAAGGACGGCACCGTCCAGGCCCTCGCCGACCGGGTCCTCGGGCTCTCCGCCCACCTCGACGACGACGGGCGGGTGCCGGTCGTCTTCTTCTCCACCGACGTCGACGCCGAGACCGAGATCCGCCTCGACGACCACCGGGGCAGGGTGGACCGGATCGTCGCCGGCCTCGGCCACATGGGGAAGACGAGCTACCACCTCGCCATGGACGCCGTCATCGACCACTACCTCGACAGCGGCGCCACCGCGCCCGCGCTCGTCGTCTTCCAGACCGACGGCGGCCCCATCAACCGGCTCGCCGCCGAACGGTACGTATGCAAGGCGGCCCGGCTGCCGCTCTTCTGGCAGTTCGTCGGCTTCGGCGATCCCGGCAGCAAGCAGTTCGACTTCCTGCGCCGGCTCGACGAACTCGCCGTCCCCGAGCGCCGGTGCGTCGACAACGCCGGCTTCTTCCACGCCGGCAAGGAGCCCGGCCGCGTCCCCGACGCGGAGCTGTACGACCGGCTGGTGGCCGAGTTCCCGCGCTGGCTCACCGCCGCCCGCGCCCAGGGCATCGTGCGGTCATGACGCCGGCGCGGCCGACAGCCGGGCGAACTGCGCGTCCGTGAGCCGCACGTCCAGCGCGCCCAGGTTCTCCCGCAGATGGTGCTCGGAGGAGGTGCCGGGGATCGGCAGGACGTGCGGCGCCCGGTGCAGCAGCCACGCCAGCGCCGTCTGCGCCGGGGTGGCCCCGATCTCGCGGGCCACCTCCGCGACCGTGCCGCCGGGGCCCGCGTGCCCGCCCATCGCGATCGGGAAGAAGGGCACGAACGCGATCCCGCGCCCGGCGGTGTGCTCCAGGACCGCCTCGTGTTCGCGGGCCGCCAGGTTGTACAGGTTCTGCACGGCCGCGACCGGCGCCACCGACTCCGCCTCCGTCAGCTGCGCCACCGTCACCTCCGAGAGGCCGATGTGCCGGACCTTCCCCTCCTCCTGGAGCCGCCGCAGGGCCCCGACCTGCTCGGCCACCGGCACGTTCTCGTCCAGCCGGTGCAGGTACAGCAGGTCGATCCGCTCGGTACGGAGCCGGCGCAGGCTCAGCTCGGCCTGCTGGCGCAGAAAGGCGGGGTGGCCGAGCGGCACCCACTCGGTGGGGGAGGGCCGCACCAGGCCCACCTTGGTCGCGACGGCGACCTCGTCCCCGTACGGGGCGAGCGCCTCGGCGAGCAGCTCCTCGCCGGCGCCCAGGGCGTACGCGTCCGCCGTGTCGAAGAGCGTCACCCCGGCGTCGGCGGCCGTCCGCAGCAGCCGGACCGCCGCCGCCCGGTCGGCTGGCGCCGTCCAGATCCGCGCCTCGGGGCCGGTGGGGTCGTCCGGGCCGTCGGCGAGCCGCATGGTGCCGTACCCGATGCGGCGGACGGGGAGGTCGCCGCCGAGCGGGAAGGAACCGGAGAGGTGGGAGAGGCCGGAGAAGTGGGAGGGGTCGGGGAGGATGGAGGCGTTCGCGTCGTTCGTGTTCGTCGTCATGGGGGAGACGCTAGGAGCTCACACGGATGTGAGCTTCAAGCTCCGGCCAGGCGAAGTGAGGGGGATCACATGAGGATCGGTGAGCTGTCGAAGGAGACCGGCGTCGCCGTCCGGCTGCTCCGCTACTACGAGGAGCAGGGCCTGCTCGTCCCGGACCGCACCCCGGGCGGCCAGCGCCGCTACGGCCCCGACGCCCCGGCCGTCGTCCGCCGCATCCGCGCCCTCCTCGGCGCCGGCCTCCCCACCCGGGTCATCGCCGAGGTCCTGGACTGCGTCTGCGGCAGCGAGGCCGAGATCGAGCCCTGCCTCAGCCCCCTCCTGGTCGCCCGGCTCGACGCGATCGACGCGCGGATCCACGACCTCCAGGACGCCCGCTCCTCGCTGGCGGCCCTCGTCGCCGCCACCGAGGGCAAGGCCCTCGCGGAGGCCCGCGGGTGACGGGGCGTCGGAATGGAGTGGCCGCGCTCCGCCCGCGGGGGAATCATGGCGCCATGAGCTCTCTCGTACGCCACGTGACCATCGACTGCGCCGACGCCCACGCCCTCGCCACGTTCTGGGCGGAGGTCCTGGACGGCACGCTCGCCGACGACGACAACCCCGGTGACCCCGAGGCCACGGTGGAGTCGGCGGGCGCGAGCCTGCTCTTCATCCGGGTGCCCGAGGGCAAGACGGTGAAGAACCGCGTCCACCTCGACCTCCAGCCGCAGGACCGCACCCGGGACGAGGAGGTCGAGCGGCTGCTCGCCCTCGGCGCGAAGCTGGTCGGCGACCACCGCAACGCGGACGGCACCGGCTGGGCGACGATGACCGACCCGGAGGGCAACGAGTTCTGCGTGGAGCGCAGCAAGGCGGAGCGCGCGGGCGGCTGAGCCGCCGGGAGATTCCGCCTCTCTTCCGGAGCAATCCGGACCGTAGGTGTCGGGTATCCGGTGTCTGCTGGAGGGCATGACGGACACCGGTACCCCCTGGGTGGCCTTCGAGGCCGCCGAGCCCGCGTTCGCCGCGACCGTGCGCGAGCGTTTCGGGCAGTACACCCACCATGCCCTCGCCACTCTCAGGAAGGACGGCTCGCCGCGGCTCAGCGGCATCGAGGCCGACTTCCGGGGCGGCGAGCTGTGGCTCGGCATGATGCCGAACTCGCGCAAGGCGCTCGACCTGCGCCGCGACCCGCGTCTCGCGCTGCTCGCCAACCCGGGCGCCGGCACCGGCATGGGCGGCGGGGACGTACGCGTCTCCGGGCGGGCCGTCGAGGTCACGGACCCGGACGCGCTCGCGCGGTACGCCGCCGAGGCCGGGGCCCCGCTGCCCTTCCACCTCTTCCGGGTGGAGCCCGCCGAGGTGGTGCGGACCTGGGTGGAGGGCGAGGAGATCCACTTCACCACCTGGCGCCCGGGGCGGGCGCTCCGCACCCTGCGGCGCGGCAACGACGACGCCCCGCCGCGCGAGGACGGCTGAACCCGCCGGCGCGGACCGCCGGGCACGGACCGACGACAATGGGCGGGTGTCAGCGACCAAGAAGAAGAACCAGGCGACCGCACCCGCCCCCGAGCGGCGCCGGGAACTCCTCGACACCGCCGCCGAGGTGTTCGCCGCCCAGGGGTACAACGCCACCACCGTCCGCAAGATCGCGGACGCCGCCGGCATGCTCGCCGGCAGCCTGTACTACCACTTCGACTCCAAGGAGTCGATGCTCGACGAGATCCTCTCCACCTTCCTCACCGAGCTGTGGGAGGGGTACGACGCCGTCCTCGCCGCCGGTCTCGGCCCCCGGGAGACCATCGAGGCCCTCGTCACCGAGTCCTTCCGGGAGATCGACCGGCACCGCGCCGCCGTCGCCATCTACCAGAAGGAGTCCCGCCACCTGATGGACCTGCCCCGCTTCCACTACCTCGCGGACTCGCAGCGCCGGTTCGAGAAGGCGTGGCTCGGCACGCTGGAGCGGGGCGTGGCGGACGGGGCGTTCCGCGGCGACCTCGACGTCCGGCTCACGTACCGCTTCGTCCGGGACACCGTCTGGGTCGCGGCCTCCTGGTACCGGCCGGGCGGCGGCCACAGCCCCGAGGAGATCGCCCGCCAGTACCTGTCGATGGTCCTCGACGGCATCGCCGTGGACGGCTGACACCTCCCGGCGTACGCGTCCCCGGCCCGCACCCCGCGTCCGCCCACCGGCCGCGTGCGCGGTCCCACGGGTCCCACGAGCCGCACGGCACCCACGAGCCGCACGGGTCCCACAGGGCCCATGAGCCGCACGGGTCCCACAGGCCCCACGGGCCGCAAGGGCCGCCCGGGCCGGTGGTGCCCGGTGCTCCGTCCGTCAGCGGCGGCGCGGGGCGGTCCATTCGAGCCGGGTCCTCACGCGGGCGTCGCGCACGAACTCCAGGGCGGCAAGGGCCGTCTCCCGGGGCGCGCCGTCCGGGTCGCCGTCCGCCAGGAGCGACGCCAGCGCGTCCACCGCCCGCGGGTCCTGCCGGATGGCGAGCCCGCGGGCCGCCTCCGCCGCCGTCTCCGGATCGGGGTCGGCGAGCCGCTCCGCCAGCGCCTCCCGGACGAGCGGGGTGTCGTCCGGCAGCTCGGCGAGGGCCAGCACCGCCCAGTCCCGCACCCGCGCGTCCCCGTCCCGGCTCAGCCCGAGCAGCACCCCCAGCGCCTCCAGGTGTCCGGCCGGCACGAGCCCGGCGAGCGCGCCCGCCACCGCCCGCCGCACCTCCGGGTCCGGGTGGTCCGCGGCGGCCAGCAGCTCCGGCACCGCCGCCGGGTCCGCACACGCCCCGAGCGCCGTCACCACCGACAGCACCGGCTCGCGCGTCGGCTCGGCCGTCTCCACCGCCACCCTCCGCAGCACCGGCACCGCGCTCGCTGCGAACCCCGGCAGGGCGGCCAGGACGCGCGCGCCGAGTGCCCGCCGCAGTGGATCGCGGTCGGCGCACCAGGCCGCGGCCGCCACGAAGGTCTCCTCGTCGGCGCGCGCGGCGAGCGCGTCCACCGCCGTCGTCCAGTCGTCCAGCTCCGGGTCGCCGCAGCGCAGCGCCCGCGCGGCCAGTTCCTCGTGCGGCACCCGCAGGCCCAGCGCCTCCTCCAGGAGGGTCGCGACCGCCGCGTGCCCGGTCTGCCGCTCGTCGCCGCGCCCGGGCCGGCCGTCCTCCCGGAGCAGCTCGACGACCACGGTCACCCCGCCGTCCTCGCGCACCCGCCGCACCACGGCCTCGTACGTCTCCCCGCCGCCGTTCCCCGCGACGAGTCCGCGCCGCAGCTCGGCCGCGATGTCCACCCCGATCCACCGCCGGGCCTCCCGCAGCGCGTCCTCCGCGCCCCGCGCGCCGTGGTCGAGCAGCGCCCGTACGCAGGCGGCGGAGCCTCGCCGGGCGGCGGCGGCCAGCGGGTCGAGCCCGTCGGGCCCGATCCGGTCGGGGTCGGCGCCGGCCGCGAGCAGCTCCCGTACGACCTCCGTCTGTCCGAGCCGCACCGCCCAGGCGAGCGCGGTGAACCCGAACTCCTCCTCCTGGTCGACCCCGGCCCCCGCCGCGAGCAGGGCCCGCACGGTGGGGACGTGGCCCCCGCAGGCCGCCCCGCAGAGCGGCAGGTCGCCGCCCTCGGGCCCGCTGGGCCGCCCGGGATCGGCCCCGGCGGCGAGCAGCAGCCGCACGATCCCCGTCTCGTCGGCGACGGCCGCGCGGTACAGCGCGGTCTCCCCGTCGTCGACGGCCTCGGGATCCGCCCCGGCGCGCAGCGCCCGTACGACCGCGTCCTCGTCCCCGCCGGTGATGCCCTCGAACAGCGTGCTCATGGCTCGACCCTGACCCCCCGTCCGCTCCCGGCGCAAATCCGTCCCGGCCGGGTCAGGGCTTGCGGGCCTCGATGAGGAAGCGGGTGGTGTGCGCGACGAAGGGGCCCTCCTCGGTGATCCGTCCGTGCAGCTCGCGGAGCCGGTCGCGGTGGGCGTCCACGGTGAAGCCGGGCACCATCCAGATCACCTTCCGGAGGAACCAGACCACCGCGCCCACGTCCAGGAACTCGGTCCGCAGCGATTCCGCCCGCAGGTCCACCACCTCCAGGCCGGCCGCCTCGGCGGCCCGCCGGGCGTCCTCGGGGTGCCGGGCGCGGCGGACGTCCTCCGGCTGCGGGCCGAGGAAGTACTCGACGAGCTCGAAGACGCTGGCCGGGCCCACCTGCTGGGAGAAGTAGGTGCCGCCCGGCCGCAGCACCCGCGCGATCTCCTCCCACCACACGGTCACCGGGTGGCGGCTGGCGACCAGGTCGAAGGCGGCGTCGCCGAAGGGGAGCGGCGGCTCGTCCTCGTCGTGGACGACGACCGCGCCGAGGGGGTGCAGCAGTCGGGTCGCCTTCGCCACGTTCGGCGGCCAGGACTCGGTGGCGGCCGTCAGCGGCGGCAGCTGCCCGGCCCCGGCGAGCACCTCGCCGCCGCCGGTCTGGACGTCGAGCGCGGCCGAGGCGCGGCCCAGCCGTTCGCCCAGCAGGCGCTGATAGCCCCACGAGGGGCGCTGCTCGGTGGCCCTCCCGTCGAGCCAGGAGAAGTCCCAGCCCTCCATCGGGGCCGCCTCGGCCTCCGCCACCAGGTCCTCGAAACTCCGCGTCATGTCCCCATGGTCGCCGCCGGGGGCCGGGAAGTCGTGGTCTTTTCCGCCGGGACACGGTCAGGTGGCGCAGTCGAGGACGGTCCCGCACAGTCCGCAGCGGGCACGCAGCCGGCGGCCGGCCGGGAGGCGCAGGCGCTGGTGGCAGGCGGGGCAGGGGAAGGTGACGGCGCTCGCGGGGGCGGCGCCGTCGAAGGCGTACGGGGCGCCGGGGGAGGGGCGGCCGAGGTGGCGGTCGTGGAGGTAGCGGCGGCGGGCCGTCCAGCCGGCGGCGGCGAGCGGGGGCAGCCGCCGCTCGCGGCGCGCCTCGGCCCGGCCGCGGCGCCAGGCCTCGTACGCGGCCGCGCCGGTGAACCAGGGGGAGGGGTCCTCGCCGAAGCGTTCGGCGCGCAGCGCGAGGACCCAGCCGAACTCCTCCGGGGTGAGGTAGCCGAGCTTCTGGCTCTCGACGCCGTCCTGCCGGAAGGCGTCGAGAAGCAGCCAGCCGGCGCCGAGGTAGGCGGTCACGACGTCGGTGAGGATCTCGTTGCGTTCCCGGTCGGGGAAGCCCAGGTCGAGGCGGTGCAGCAGGAGGTGGGTGATCTCGTGGGCGAGGGCGGCGCCGATGTCCCGGGGGCGGCGCCGGAAGCGCGTGTTGAGTTCGACGGAGTACTCGGGTCCCGCGGTGAGTTCGACGGTGGCGGCGTGTTCCATCGTCCGGAAGGAGACGGCGATCCGGGCCTCGGGGAGGCGGAGGTGGCGGACCAGGACCCCGGCGACGCGGGTGGCGCCGAGGAGCGGGTCCTCGCCGGGGAGGAGGGCCACGTCGGAGGCGGTCACGCTGGCCGGATAGCGCTCGACGCCGGTGGGGCCGAGGCGCCGGTGGAGCGCGGTGAGCGAGGCCCGTACGGCCTCCCGGTGGGGGAAGCCGTGCTCCACCCCATGGGTGTCCTCGCGGGCCCGGTCGGCCCTGTGGCGGTCCGTCATGCGTGCTCACCCCCTTCGTCCACTGTACGGTCCGATCGCGATATCTGGCCGAAAAGGCTTCCTTGTGGCGGCAGTTGAGGCTGTCCATAATCCGGACATGACTTGACGGGCGCATGTCATCACACGGGCGTGTGCCACCCACCGTCAGCGTCGTACCCCCATGCACCACCCCCCACGAAAGAAGGCAGACCGTGCAGAAGAACAGGTTCGTCCGCACCCTGCAGAAACTCGCCGCCGCCGGCGCCGTCGCGCTCGCCGCGCTCAGCCTCCAGCCCGTCTCCTCCGCCAGCGCGGCCGCCCCGCCGGTCGTCGGCGGAACCCGCGCCGCGCAGGGCGAGTTCCCCTGGATGGTCAGGCTCTCCATGGGCTGCGGCGGCTCCCTCATCACCCCGCAGATCGTCCTCACCGCCGCCCACTGCGTCAGCGGCTCCGGCAACAACACCTCCATCACCGCCACCGCCGGCGTCGTGGACCTCCAGTCCACGAGCGCCATCAAGGTCCGCTCCACCAAGGTCCTCCAGGCCCCCGGCTACAACGGCAAGGGCAAGGACTGGGCGCTCATCAAGCTCGCCAGCCCCATCACCTCGCTGCCCACCCTGAAGATCGCCGAGACCACCGCGTACAACAGCGGCACCTTCACCGTGGCCGGCTGGGGCGCGGCCCGCGAGGGCGGCGCGCAGCAGCGCTACCTCCTCAAGGCCAACGTCCCCTTCGTCTCGGACGCCTCCTGCCAGGCCGCGTACGGCAGCGACCTCGTCCCGTCCGAGGAGATCTGCGCCGGCTACAGCCAGGGCGGGGTCGACACCTGCCAGGGCGACTCCGGCGGCCCGATGTTCCGCAAGGACAACGCCGGCGCCTGGATCCAGGTCGGCATCGTGAGCTGGGGCGAGGGCTGCGCGCGGGCCGGCTACCCCGGCGTCTACACGGAGGTCTCGACCTTCGCCGCCGCGATCAAGTCCGCCGCGGCCACGCTGTAACCCGCCCCGGTACCGGGCCCCGGGGCGGCACAGCGCCCCGGGGCCCCTCCGCGTCCGGCCTCAGCCCAGCTCCACGACCACCGGCCCGACCCCCTCCGCCGCCGGCTCCACCTCCAGCACCCACACCTCGTTCGCCCCCTCCCGCAGCACCGGCCCCGGCACGAACAGACCCTCCTGCGGGCCCGCCGCCGGCCAGTACCGGCCCAGGCAGAAGCCGTTCACCCAGACGAAGCCCCGGCCCGCGCCCGGCAGCCGCAGCTCCGCGTCACCCCCGCCCGCGACCTCCACCGAGGCCCGGTACAGCCCCCGGCCGTCGGACCGCTCCGCCGCCGGCCGGAACGGCACCCGGTCCACCGCCCCCGCCGTGAACGCGTCGAGCCGCAGCCCCCGGGCCCGCACCCCGTGCGCGTACTGCCGCTCGTGCAGCAGCCCGCCCGTGATCCCCTTCGGCTCGCCGAGCCGCGGCCCGTAGTTCACCCGGCCCAGCGACTCCACCCACAGGTCCACCACCGCCGGGCCCGTCACCGGCTCGGTCAGCACCGCGTCCTCCTCCGTGAGCACCCCGGCGAAGACGCCGTCCACCCACACCTGCGCCCGATCCCGCAGCCCCGTCACCCGGAGCGGATACGGCTGCCGGGGACCCGGCACGGCGAAGCGGTAGCGCACCAGCCCCCGGTCCACGCCCAGCTCCTCGAAGGACGGCGGCATACCGGCCTCCGTCTCCGTACCGCCCAGCCCCTCCAGCACCGCGTCCAGCGGCGCCCACTCCGCCAGGTCCGCCCGGGCCGGAGCCGCCAGCCGGGCCGGCGGCTCCGGCACCTCCGGCAGCGGACCGGCCGCGTACGCCGCCAGCACCTCCCGGAAGCGGTGGTACTTCTCCGTCGGCCGCCCCCACTCGTCCACCGGGGCGTCGTAGTCGTACGAGGTCACCGTCGGCAGCAGCCGGCCCTCGTGCAGGTCGCCGGAACGGTTCGCGCCCGCCCAGCCGCCGAAGTTCGAGCCCCCGTGCGCCATGTAGACGTTCACCGACGCCCCGCACTCCAAGACCTCCCGCAGCGCCCCGGCCGCGTCCTCCGCGCCCCGCACCGCGTGCTCCGTGCCCCAGTGGTCGAACCAGCCGCACCAGAACTCCATGCACATCAGCGGCCCCGACGGCCGGTGCCGGCGCAGCGCCGCGAAGCCCTCCGCCGCGCCCGAGCCGAAGTTCGCCGTCGCGAGCACCCCCGGCACCGAGCCGCCCGTCAGCATGTGGTCCTCGGGCCCGTCCGAGGTGAACAGCGGCACCGTCACCCCGCACTCCCGCAGCAACCCGGCCAGCCACTCCAGATAGCGGGCGTCACTCCCGTAACTCCCGTACTCGTTCTCCACCTGGACCATCAGCACCGGCCCGCCCCGGTCCACCTGCCGCGCCACCACCTGCGGCAGCAGCCGGCGGAACCACCGCTCCACCGGCGCCAGGAACTCCGGGTCCCGGGTCCGCACCCGCCGCCCCAGAGGCCCCGTCACCCAGTGCGGAAGCCCGCCGTTCTCCCACTCCGCGCAGATGTAGGGGCCCGGACGCACGAGCGCCCGCATCCCGGCCGCCGCCACCGCGTCCAGGAAGCGGCCCAGCGCCTCCGGGTCCGCCCACCGGCCCGGCTCCGGCTCGTGCAGGTTCCACGGCACGTACGTCTCCACGCACTCCAGGCCCATCGCCCGCAGCATCCGGAGCCGGTGCTCCCAGTGCCCCTCGTGCACCCGGAAGTAGTGCAGCGCCCCCGACAGCAGCCGCACCGGCCGCCCGTCGAGCAGAAAGTCCTCGTCACCCACAGCGAACGTGCTCATGGCCCCACCCTCGCCCCCTGGCGGCGAGCCGGTCCATGGACAAAGATCGTCGCAGTTTGGACCTTGGACGACGCGGAAGGGCGGGCCGGCGGATGTACCACACCTGGATGCGCTACTTCACGCCCGGCCCCGTCCACCACCGCCTCGGCCTCGTCTGCCTCGGCGTCGGACTCCAGCACGGCCGCCTCCCCGTCGTCGGCCCCCGCACCCTCGACCACCACGTCGCCGTCCTCGTCTCCGCCGGCGGCGGCTGGTACCGCTCCGCCGACGGCCGCACCACCCCCGTCGCCGCCCCCGCGCTCCTCTGGCTCACCCCCGGCGTCCCCCACCACTACGGCGCCGACCCCGCCACCGGCTGGGACGAGTCCTTCGTCGACTTCACCGGACCCGCCGCCGCCACCTACACCGAACTCGGCTACATCGAGCCCGACCGGCCCGTCGTCCCCCTCGCCGACGCCGGCCCCGCCCGCGCCGCCATCGGCCGCATCGCCCGCGCCGCCCGCCCCGGCAACCCCCTCCTGGAGGTCGAGACCGCCGCCGCCGTCCACGAACTCCTCGTCGCCCTGCGCCGGGCCCGCGCCGACACCGACGCCGACGGCGACCCCGTCCTCACCGGCCTCGCCCGCGACGCCTTCCAGCCGCTCTCCGTCGCCGAGCACGCCGCCCGGCACGGCATGACCGCCGCCGAGCTGCGCGCCGCCGTCCGCCGCGCCGCCGGCTGCAGCCCCAAGGACTACCTGCTCACCGTCCGCCTCGGCCGCGCCAAGGAACTCCTCGCCGCCACCGAACTGCCCGTCGCCTCCGTCGCCCGCCGCGTCGGCTACGACGACCCCGCCTACTTCTCCCGCCTCTTCACCCGCAGGGTCGGACTCGCCCCCGTCCGCTTCCGCGAGCAGCAGGGCCGCGCCGTCCACGGCGGCTGGAGCGACCGCGTACCGGATCCCGAACACCCGCCCACCCTCACCGGGGACTCCGGCTAGGCTCGATGACCATGAGCGACACCAGGAACGACTCCCGCGACATCGACCCCGCCGTCCGAGCCGAGCTCACCCGGCTGCGCGAGTCGATCGACAACATCGACGCCGCCGTCGTCCACATGCTCGCCGAACGCTTCAAGTGCACCCAGCAGGTCGGCGTCCTCAAGGCCGAGCACCAGCTGCCGCCCGCCGACCCGGCCCGCGAGGCCCGCCAGATCGCCCGGCTGCGCGAACTCGCCGAGAGCGCCAAACTGGACCCGGCCTTCGCGGAGAAGCTCCTCAACTTCATCATCGCCGAGGTCATCCGCCACCACGAGACGATCGCGGACGGAGCACGCTGATGGCCCGCGTCACGGTCTTCACCCTCGGAGGAACCATCTCCGCGCGAGGCGGTGACGCGGCCCGGATGACCGGCCCCGAGGTCCTCGCCGCCCTCGGCGCCCCCGAGGACGTCGTACTCCGCGACTTCCGCCGGCTCCCCTCCTCCTCCCTCGCCCCCGAGGACCTCGCCGCCCTCGCCGCCGAGGTGAACGAGACGGTCGCGACCGGCTCCGGCGTCGTCGTCGTCCAGGGCACCGACACCCTGGAGGAGACCGCCTTCCTCCTCGACCTGCTCTGCCCCACCGAGCACGCCCCCATCGCCGTCACCGGCGCCATGCGCCGCCCCGACCTGCCCGGCGCCGACGGCCCCGCCAACCTCGCCGCCGCCCTCGCCGTCGCCGCCGACCCCGCCTGCCGGGGCCTCGGCGTCCTCGTCGTCCTCGCCGACGAGATCCACGCCGCCCGGCACGCCCGCAAGACCCACACCACCTCGGTCGCCACCTTCGCCTCCCCCGGAGCCGGCCCCCTCGGCACCGTCGTCGAGGGCACCCCGCGGATCCTGCTCCGCCCCACCGTGCCCACCGCGCCCTGCCGGCTGTCCTACGACCCCGCCGTCCGGATCGCCCTGCTCACCCTCGCCCTCGGCGACCGCGGCGAGCTGCTCACCGCCGTCGACGACCGCTTCCAGGGCCTCGTCGTCGCCGCCTTCGGCGCCGGCCACGCCCCCTCCTGGCTCGTCGAACCCCTCGCGGAGCTCGCCCGCCGCATCCCCGTCGTCCTCGCCTCCCGCACCGGCGCCGGCACCGGCCTCACCGAGACCTACCGCGGCCCCGGCTCCGAGCACGACCTCCTCCACCACGGCCTGATCCCGGCCGGCCCGCTCGACCCCGCCAAGGCCCGGCTGCTGCTCGCCGCCCTCGTCTCCAGCGGCGCCGCGGGACCCGCCGGCTACGACCGGCCCCGGATCACCGCCGCCTTCGCCCACCTCGACGGCACCGGCCTCGCCTGACCCGCCCGGGACCCTTCCCCTCGAAGCGGGACGGATCGGCAACACCTCTGCCCGCCGACCGGACGATCGGGCAGCATAGGGCCCATGTCCGTACTGACGCGCGACGAAGCGCAGACCCGTGCCCAGCTGCTCGACGTCCACCACTACGCGGTGGACCTCGACCTCACCGACGGCGACGAGACCTTCGGGTCCACCAGCCGCATCCGCTTCACCGCCCGCGCCGCCGGGTCCACCTTCGTCGAACTCAAGCCGGACACCCTGCACTCCGCGACCCTCGACGGCGCGCCGCTCGACCCCGCCGCCCTGGCCGGGAACCGGCTGCCGCTCGACCTCACCGAGGGCGAGCACGAGCTGACCGTCACCGCCACCATGCGCTACTCGCACACCGGCGAGGGCATGCACCGCTTCCTCGACCCCACCGACGGCGAGTCCTACGTCTACACCCAGCTCTTCATGGAGGACGTCCAGCGCGTCTTCGCCGCCTTCGACCAGCCCGACCTCAAGGCCGTCTTCGACGTCTCCGTCACCGCCCCCGAGGGCTGGACCGTCCTCTCCAACGGCATCACCGAGCGGCAGGAGGACGGCCGCTGGACCGCGGCCACCACCCCGCCGCTCTCCACCTACTTCGTCTGCGTCGCCGCCGGCCCCTGGCACTCGGTCCGCACCGAGCACGCCGGACTGCCCTTCGGCATCCACTGCCGCCGCTCGCTCGCCCCCCACCTCGACGCCGACGCCGACGAGATCATCGCCGTCACCAAGGCCTGCTACGACCGCTTCCACGAGAAGTTCGACGAGCCCTACCCCTTCGACTCCTACGACCAGGCCTTCGTCCCCGAGTTCAACGCCGGCGCCATGGAGAACCCCGGGCTCGTCACCTTCCGCGACGAGTTCGTCTTCCGCTCCGCCGTCACCGCCACCGAGCGCATGACCCGCGCCATGGTCATCGCCCACGAGATGGCCCACATGTGGTTCGGCGACCTCGTCACCCTCCGCTGGTGGGACGACATCTGGCTGAACGAGTCCTTCGCCGAGTACATGGGCTACCAGACCGTCAACGAAGCCTGCTCCGACCTCTTCGCCGACACCTGGATCGACTTCGGCGTCGCCCGCAAGGCCTGGGGATACGACGCCGACCAGCGCCCCTCCACCCACCCCGTCGCCCCGGACCCCGAGGCCGTCCCCGACACCGCCTCCGCCCTCCTCAACTTCGACGGCATCTCCTACGCCAAGGGCGCCTCCGCCCTCCGCCAGCTCGTCACCTGGCTCGGCGAGGCCGACTTCCTCGCCGGCATCAACATCCACTTCAAGCGGCACAAGTTCGGCAACGCCACCCTCGCCGACTTCATCGACAACCTCGCCGCCGCCACCGACCGCGACGTCCACGCCTGGGCCGAGCAGTGGCTGCGCACCACCGGCGTCGACACCCTCACCCCCCGCCTCACCGGCGAGGGCAACCGCTGGGAACTCACCGCCGACCGCGCCGGCAGCCGCCCCCACCGCATCGAGGCCGGCCTGTACGACCGCCGCCCCGACGGCGAACTCGCCCTGCGCGAGCGCGTCGCCCTCGACGTCCCCCAGCGGGAGCCCGCCCGCCTCACCGGCCCCCGCCCCGCCCTCGTCGTCCTCAACGACGGCGACCTCAGCTACGCCAAGCTCCGCTTCGACGAGGTCTCCCGGGAGTCCGCCCTCCGCGGCCTCTCCCGCATCCCCGACCCGCTCACCCGCGCCGTCGTCTGGAACAGCCTCCGTGACATGGTCCGCGACGGCGAACTGGAGCCCTCCGCCTACCTGGAGACCGCCCTCGCCCACCTCACCGAGGAGACCGACCTCGGCATCGTCCAGGGCGTCCTCGCCTTCGCCCGGCAGCAGGTCGCCGACCGGTACGTCCCCGAGGACGACCGCCCCGCCGCGCTCGCCACCCTCCGCGAGATCGCCCGCGCCCTCCTCCGCCGCACCGAGGACGGCGAGGACCCCGGACTGCGCCTCACCGCCGTCCGCGCCCTCATCGACAGCGCCACCACCCCCGACCAGATCGCCTCCTGGCTCGACGAGGGCACCGTCCACGGCGGCCCCGAGCTCGACCCGGAGCTGCGCTGGCGGATCCTCGCCCGGCTCGCCGTCCTCGGCGCCACCGACGAGGCCGCCATCGCCGCCGAACTGGAACGCGACCCCAGCGCCACCGGCCAGGAAGGCGCCGCCCGCTGCCGTGCCTCCCTCCCCGACCCGGCCGCCAAGGCGGCGGCCTGGGCCGCCATGTTCGAGTCCGACGACCTGTCGAACTACCTCTTCACCGCCACCGCGCTCGGCTTCTGGCAGCCCGAGCAGGCCGAGCTGGTGGGCCCGTACGTCGAGCGCTTCTACGACGCCGCCGCCGCCCTCGGCGACCGCCGGGGCCCCGCGATGGCCGAGGCCGCCGGCCGCTACGCCTTCCCCGCGTACGCGATCGACGCCGACTCCCTCGCCCTCGGCGAACGCCGGCTCGCCGACGACGCCGTGATCCCGGCCCTGCGGCGCAAGCTCGTCGACCAGCTTGACGACCTGGCCCGCGCCCTGCGCGTCCGCCAGGGCTGAGCAGCGGGGACGGCACCCCGCACCGGGGTGCCGTCCCTCGTTCGGGTCACAACCCCCCACTCCCCGGACAACGACACACCGGCCCCGGCACCCTGTCGTCCATGCGTGTCGCACCCCCGCCGCCCCTCGCCGCCCAGCCCACCCCGCTCAGCCGCCTCCTCGGCATCACCCTGGACGCGCTGCGCACCGGCGCCGAGGAACGGGGCGGGCCGCTGCCGCCCGGCGGACCGACGGCCGTCGCGGCACGCGTGCGCGCCGCCCTCGGCGCCGTACTCCCCGACACCGGGACCGGAGCCGACGAGGCGCTGCGCACCCTCGTCCACCTGGTCGCCGCCGGCGCCGCCGACCCCGCGCACCCGCTCTGCGCCGCCCACCTGCACACCCCGCCGCTGGCCCTCGCCGCCGCCGCCGACCTGGCCGCCGCCGCGCTCAACCCCTCGATGGACTCCTGGGACCAGGCCCCCGCCGCCTCCGCCCTGGAGACCGAGGTGACCGCCGCGCTGGCCGCCGAGGTCTTCCCGGCGGCCGACCGGCCGGACGCGCTCGTCACCACCGGCGGCACCGAGTCCAACCAGCTCGCCCTGCTCCTCGCCCGGGAGCGGCACGGTCCCGGCCTCACCACCGTCACCGGCGCCCACACCCACCACTCCGTCCGCCGCGCCGCCTGGCTCCTCGGCCTCCCCGAACCGGTCACCGTCCCCACCCCGCGCGGGGTCCTCGACCCGGAGGCCACCGCCCGGGCCCTCGCCGCCCAGGACGGGCCGGTCCTCCTCGCCGCCACCGCCGGAACCACCGACGAGGGACTGATCGACCCGCTGCCCGCCCTCGCCGACGCCTGCGCCGCCCACGGCGCCGAGCTGCACGTCGACGCCGCCTACGGCGGCCCGGTCCTGCTCAGCGCCGCCCACCGCCACCTCCTGGACGGCCTGGACCGGGCCCGCACCGTCACCCTCGACCTGCACAAGCTCGGCTGGCAGCCGGTCGCCGCCGGACTCCTCGCCGTCCGCGAGACCGGCGACCTCGCCGCCCTCGCCCACACCGCCGACTACCTCAACGCCGACGACGACACCGAGGCCGGCCTCCCCGACCTCCTCGGCCGCTCCCTGCGCACCACCCGCCGCCCCGACGTCCTCAAGGCCGCCGTCACCCTCCGCGCCCTCGGCAGGACCGGCCTCGGCGCCCTGGTCGACCGCTGCATGGAGCACGCCCGGGACCTCGCCGACCTGGTGGAGAAGCATCCCGGGCTGGAACTCCGGGACCGGCCCGTCCTCACCACCGTCCTCTTCCGCCCGGCCGGCGCCGACGACGCGGCGGTCGCCGGCGTCCGCCGCCGGCTCCTCGCCGAGGGCCGCGCCGTACTCGGCCGCGCCGAGGCCGACGGCCGGCTCTGGCTCAAGGCCACCCTCCTCAACCCCCACACCACCCCCGACGACCTGGACCGGCTCGTCACCCTGACCCTCACGGCACTCGCGGAAGGCGGCACCGACCGATGACCGGCAGCACCCACCAGCAGGACCTCGACCGCCCGCACGACCTGGTGGGCGTCGGCATCGGCCCGTTCAACCTCTCCCTCGCCGCCCTCGCCGACGGCGTCCCCGGCGGGATCGCGGCGAGCTTCTTCGAGCAGCGGCCGGCCTTCCACTGGCACCCGGGCCTTCTCATCGAGGGAGCCACCCTCCAAGTGCCCTTCCTCGCCGACCTCGTGACCCTCGCCGACCCGGCCAGCCCCTGGTCCTTCCTCTCCTACCTGAAGAGCCGCGAGCGCCTCTTCCCCTTCTACTTCGCGGAGCGGTTCCACATCCAGCGGGCCGAGTACGACGCCTACTGCCGCTGGGTGAGCGAGCGGCTGTCGGGCCTGCACTTCGGCCACCAGGTCGACTCGGTCCGCTGGAACCCCGAACGGAAGCTGTTCGAGGTCGACTTCACCCAGCTCGACCCGGACGGCGAGGCCGCCGCCCTCGGCCGCGCCTACAGCCGGAACGTGGTCCTCGGCGTCGGCACCGAGCCCTACGTCCCGGAGCCGCTGCGCCCGCTCGCCGACGCCCCCGGCGTGCCGGTCTTCCACGCCGCCGACTACCTCGCCCACCGCGAGTCGCTGCTCGCCGCCGGGCACGTCACCGTCATCGGCTCCGGCCAGTCGGGCGCCGAGGTCTTCCTCGACCTGCTGCGGGGCCGCCCGGCCGGCGCCGAGCGGATCAGCTGGCTCTCCCGCACGGAGGCCTTCGCGCCGATGGAGTACTCGAAGCTGGGCCTGGAGCACTTCACCCCCGACTACACCCGCTACTTCCACGCCCTTCCCGAGCAGGTCCGGGGCGAACTCGTGCCGCGCCAGTGGCAGTTGTACAAGGGGATCGACGCGGAGACCATCGCCGCCGTCCACGACGAGCTCTACCGCCGCACCCTGCACGGCGGCTGGCCGGACGCCGTCCTCACCCCCGGCGTGCGGGTGCGCACCGCCGGTCGGGTCGCCACCACCCAGGTCGAGCTGCACCTGGAGCACGTCCAGCAGGGCACCCGGTCCCGGCTCACCACCGACGCCGTCGTCCTCGCCACCGGATACCGGGAGCGCCCGGTCGACCGGATGCTGGCCGGCCTCGACCCGTACCTGCGGCACGACGCGGCGGGCCGGGCGAAGATCGACGAGCACTACCGGCTGGTCCTCGACCGGTCCGTCACCGGCGCGGTGTTCGTGCAGAACGCGGAGCGCCACACCCACGGCGTGGGCGCCCCCGACCTGGGGCTCGCCGCTTGGCGCAGCGCCGTGATCCTCAACGCGGTGACCGGCAAGGAGCCGTACCCGCTGCCCCGCAGGACCGCCTTCACCAGCTTCGGCCTGGTGGCACGAGAGGCGCCGAGCATCCCGTCGCAGGAACGGAAGCTGACGCCTCTCGTGGAGCACTGACGCCCCGGTGTCCTAGAAGACCGGCACGCCGTCCCGGGTCAGCCTCCAGCCCGCGGACGCGAACGTCGCCGGGTCGACCGTGCCCTTGGCCCGGACCCACTGGATGATCGTGTTGCGGATCTCGTCCGAGTTCGCCCACAGCTGCTCGGCCCTGGCGACGTGCGGGAAGGCGCCGCCGCCGCTGGCGCGGTAGTTGTTGACGGCGAGGACGAACCGCGCGGCCGGGTCGAGCGGCTTGCCCTCGAAGGACAGGCCGGTGATCCGCTGCCCGACCGGCTGGGCGATGTCGATGTCGTACGTGAGCCCGGAGACGGCGTCGTAGTTGTAGTCCGGGGTGCCGTCCGCGTTGGTGAGCCTCGCGGTGTCGACGGGGGCGCCCGCCGGGGTCCGGACGTAGTACTTAGCCGAGTACTCCAGGTACTCCTTCAGCTGGGCGCCCGTCATCAGGCGGGCCTCCAGGGTGTTCTCGAAGGGGTAGAGCCCGGCGGCGTCCTTGATGGTGATCTCGCCGGCCGGGATGCGGGCCGTGCGGGAGAAGCAGGAGGCCTGCGAGAGCACCGGCAGGTCCGCGTGGGCGCCGCCGGCCAGCGCCGCCTTCACGGTCTCGGCCTGGACGACGTTGATCAGGTCGATGATCGGCTCGTCCTTCCACGGCGCGTCGGCCGTGGTCATGGCGGCGGTGGAGGTGCCGATGACGGTGTTGACGTACGCCACGACCTTCCGGTGCTCGTCGGCGAGCAGCCCGGTGATCCGCGGGTCCTCCTCGACGGTGTTGGAGTTGAGGACCTGGGCGGCGACCTTCTCCACCGTCCAGCGGCCCTTCTCCCACACGAGGTCGAAGTCGAAGAGGGTGAGGCGCTGACCCCACTTGAGCGGCTCGGAGAGGACGACCTCCTTGCCGGTCTCCTTGTTGGCGACGCGGTACTCCGGGATCTCGGTGTGGGCGTGCCCGACGAGGATCGCGTCGATGCCGGGGACCTGCTCGGCGACGAGGCCGGCCGCGTTCTCGACGTGGGGGAGCTGGTCGCCGTACGAGGAGGTGCCGCTGGAGCCGGAGTGGGCCGAGACGATCACGACGTCGGCGCCCATGGAGCGCAGCTTCGGCACCCACTTCGCGGCCTGCTCCTCCAGGCCGGGGAAGACCATCCTGCCGCTGACGTTCGCCTTGTCCCAGAGGGCGATGCCGGGGTTGGTGAGGCCGAGCACCGCGACGCGGACGTCCCTGCCGTGCGGGGTGCGCAGCCGGTGGAGGCTGTACGGCGGGAAGGCCGGGCGCAGCGTCGTGGCGTCGAGCGCGTTGGCGCCGAGCAGCGGGAAGTCGCACTGCTCCTCGAACTTCCGGAGCACCGGGATGCCGTAGTTGAACTCGTGGTTGCCGAGCGCGGCGGCGTCGTAGCCGATGGCGTTCATCGCCTGGGCCATCGGGTGGACCGGGCCGCCCTCGCGGGTGATGGGGTCGACCTTGGCGTAGTAGTACGAGAGCTGGGTGCCCTGGATGGTGTCGCCGGCGTCGATGAGGAGGGTGTTGCGGCGTCCCCTGTCGGCGCGGACCTGGTTCACCAGGGTGGAGATCTTGGCGAGGCCGACGTCGTTGTGGGCCTTGTCGTCGAACTCCTTGTCCGTGAAGTAGTCCCAGTTGAGGACGTTGCCGTGCAGGTCGGTGGTGCCCATGACGGTGAAGGAGTACCGCTTGGCCGGCTTGGGACGGGCTCCGTGGGCCTCGGCGGGGGCGGCGGTCCCGGCGGTGAGGGCGGCCCCGGCGCCGAGGGCGGCGGAGCTCTCCAGGAAGGTCCGGCGGTTCAGCGGCATGTGTGTCTCTCCTTGTTCCGTGGCGCTGTCTCGGGTGCACAACGCGCGTAGATTCTGGCTCAGACCTTTCGCCGACAACAGCCCTTTCGGGTTACGGAGTGGGAAAGTGTTCGTATGCCACCGATCCCCGGTCCCGAGGAGCCTGTCGTGACGCACCCCCACCCCACCCCGCAGGCGCCCCAGGTGACGGTCCGTGGCGAGGGTCTGATCGAGGTCGAGCCGGAGCTGGCGCGGATCGCGGTGACCGTCACGGCGCGCGGCGTCGACCGGACCCCGGTCCTCGCCGACCTCACCCGGCGCAACGCCGAGGTCCTCGACCTGGTCAAGGCGCGCGGGGCGGCCGTGGCCAAGCTGGAGACGGGCGGCTTCTCGATCGCCCCGGAGCGGCCCCGGCGGGGGAAGGGCGAGCGGACGCGGAGCCATCGGGGGCACGTGCGGATCACCGCCGAGCTCACCGACTTCACCGCCCTCGGCGAGCTGGTGACCGAGCTCGCCGACCGGGAGCAGGTCGAGGTGGACGGCCCGTGGTGGGAGCTGCGCCAGGACTCGGAGGCGTACGCCGAGGCGCGCCGGCTCGCGGTGGCGGAGGCGGTGCGGCGGGCCCGGGCCTACGCGGAGGCGCTGGGCACCTCGCTGGGCTCACTCCTCGAACTGTCGGACGCCGGGTCGTCCGAGCCGGGCGCCTGGCGGGGCGGCGGCTTCTCCCCGAGGCTCGCCGCCTTCGCGGCGGAGGAGCCGGGAGGGACACCCGCGCTCGACCTCGAACCGCAGCGCCGGACGGTGACCGCCGAGGTCGTCGCGCGGTTCACGATGCTGCCGCCCGCACTCTGAGACGAGACGCTCCGGGGCGCGGAAAACGCTCATCGGAGCAGTGCGGCGCACAGATTCAAGTCTTGTCAACAACGTTTCACGGAAAGGTTGTTGAGTAGTCATGCGGGACCCGGCGGCTACTGATGGGTAAGGCCCTAGGCTCGTTTCATGCGCCGAGCGAAAATCGTTTGTACCCTTGGGCCCGCCACCGAAACATACGACCAGATCAAGGCGTTGATCGAGGCCGGAATGGACGTGGCCCGCCTCAACCTCAGCCACGGCACCTACGCCGAGCACGAGGAGCGATACCGGCGGGTCCGCAAGGCGGCCGACGAGTCCGGCCGGAGCGTCGGCGTCCTGGCCGACCTTCAAGGCCCGAAGATCAGGCTCGGCCGTTTCCGCGAGGGCCCGGTACTCCTTGAACGCGGCGACGCGTTCACCATCACCGTCGAGCCGAGGGAGGGCGACCGCCACGGCTGCGGCACCACCTACGCCGGCCTCGCCGGGGACGTCACCGCCGGTGAGCGGATCCTCGTCGACGACGGCCGGGTCACCCTGGAGGTCACCTCCGTCGACGGCCCCCGGGTGCACACCCGGGTCGTCGAGGGCGGCATGGTCTCCGACCACAAGGGGCTCAACCTCCCGGGCGTCGCCGTCTCCGTCCCGGCCCTCTCCGAGAAGGACGTCGAGGACCTCCGCTGGGCGCTGCGCACCGGCGCCGACGTCATCGCCCTCTCCTTCGTCCGCTCCGCCCGGGACATCGAGGACGTCCACCGCATCATGGACGAGGAGGGGCGCCGCCTCCCGGTCATCGCCAAGATCGAGAAGCCGCAGGCGGTCGAGAACATCGAGGAGATCGTCGCCGCCTTCGACGGCATCATGGTCGCCCGCGGCGACCTCGGCGTCGAGATGCCGCTCGAACAGGTGCCGATCGTCCAGAAGCGCGTGGTCAAGCTGGCCAAGCGGAACGCCAAGCCGGTCATCGTCGCCACCCAGATGCTCGACTCGATGATCGACAACTCCCGGCCCACCCGCGCCGAGGCCTCCGACGTCGCCAACGCCGTCATCGACGGCACCGACGCGGTGATGCTCTCCGGCGAGACCAGCGTCGGCCGCCACCCGATCGAGACCGTCCGCACCATGAGCCGGATCGTGGAGGCCGCGGAGGAGGACGTCCTCGCCAAGGGGCTGCCGCCGCTGACCGAGCGGAACAAGCCGCGGACCCAGGGCGGCGCCGTGGCCCGGGCCGCCGCCGAGATGGGCGACTTCCTCGGCGCCAGGTTCCTGGTCGCCTTCACCCAGTCCGGCGACACCGTCCGGCGGCTCTCCCGCTACCGCTCGCCGATCCCGCTGCTGGCCTTCACCCCGGACCCGGAGACCCGCTCGCAGCTCAACCTCACCTGGGGCGTCGAGACCTTCCTCGGCCCGCACGTCGACTCCACGGACGCCATGGTCGCCCAGGTCGACGAGGAGCTGCTCCGGATCGGGCGCTGCGAGAGGGGCGACATCGTGGTGATCACGGCCGGCTCGCCGCCCGGCGTCTCCGGCTCCACCAACCTCGTCCGCGTCCACCACATCGGCGACCCGCTCTCGTAGTCGCATGCGACGGAACATCGGAAAGAGCTCAGCCATCGCTTATGGCGGCTGGGCTCTGGCGCTCCCGGAGTACTTGGCACGTCATGCGCAAGTGAGGACGCGGAAACCCTGACGCCGCGTCACCCCGAGGCCGGCTTCGCCGGGTCCGAACCTCGACCGGGTGGCGGTGGTCAGTGCTTGGGGCCCACGTGGGCGTCCATGAGCGCGACGGAGGCTTTGCGGGCGATGGAGATGTTCTGCGCGGTCCGCGATTGGTTGGTGGCCTTCCAGTCGACACCGACGCGGTCGAGGGCATGCGTGAAGAGCCCGAGGATGTCGGTGGACGAGTTGGTGAAGAAGTAGCGGGGGTACTCGTACCGCTTCCGCTCGCCGCCGACGAGCCGGGTCGTCCAGTTCGTGATCCGGCTTCCGTCGGAGTGGATGAGTCCCCGGATGAAGGCCCAGGG
The DNA here is from genome assembly GCF_042958885.1 of Streptomyces sp. NPDC007945. Classification (NCBI taxonomy): domain Bacteria; kingdom Bacillati; phylum Actinomycetota; class Actinomycetes; order Kitasatosporales; family Streptomycetaceae; genus Streptomyces; species Streptomyces sp. NPDC007945. Next base: position 194,787 of record NZ_JBIBJV010000001.1, on the reverse strand, counting down.
ATGAGCGTCGACGATCTCCCGCTGCCAGGCTTCGAGCGCGATGCGCCGCTCGTGCTTCTTACCGGGGCCGTGCTGCGGGAAGAGGCAGGTGAGGTGTTTGGAGTAGACCTTGACCTCAAAACACCCCTGCCTCTGGACCTTCGACGCATGATTGCCCGGCAGGACGGATTCCATGACCCGCACGCAGGCGTCGATGAGGCCGGGCCAGCTGTCGGTGCAGGAGATGGAAAGACTGGGAACCCGCATGGCACGGCTCTGAGCGATGTGGCCGTCGCCGAGGTAGAGCCCGAGCAGGTATGCGTACGCGACTTCGTCGAGTTCGCACCCGTCGCACCGTGGACACAAGGGGCTGCGTCTGCCTGGGCACTCGCCACGCTTCGCGCGGTCCATATGCTTCCAGTAGCCGATCGTGCCGAGTGGAACGCTCAGCATCCTGGCGACAGCCGAGTTCTTCGCGCCGCTACGCAGAAGGGTGAGTGCCTGTTGGCGCGTTCCCATGTCGTACATGCAGTCGAGCGTGATCGATTCGCCCTAGTGGCTGTCTGCGGATGGGTAGAATTCACGCGTGAGGGTGACGATCATTCGTTACCCGGCTACCTTCGAATTGAAGGAAAAGTGCCCCGGGTCGGACTCGAACCGACACTGTGTGGGTTTTGAATCCACTGCCTGCTGCCAATTGGGCTACCGGGGCCCGCAGAATCAAAGGTTTCCCCCGACCCTCTGCGCGTCCACCATACCGTAGCTAGGTAGGCTCATGGGGAGCTGTATCCGCCTCGGAACGAGGCCATGGAACGAGGAGCCCGCGTGACCGCCCCCGAGTCGCCCCAGCCCGCCGCCGACGACGCCGACGGGTCCCACGTCCCGCCGCTGACCACCCGCGTCGTCATCGCCGAGGACGAGGCGCTGATCCGCCTCGACCTCAAGGAGATGCTGGAGGAGGAGGGCTACACGGTCGTCGGCGAGGCGGGCGACGGCGAGACCGCCGTCGAGCTCGCCCGCGAGCACCGCCCCGACCTGGTCATCCTGGACGTGAAGATGCCCAAGCTCGACGGCATCTCCGCGGCCGAGAAGATCGCCGGCGAGTCCATCGCCCCGGTCCTCATGCTCACCGCCTTCTCCCAGCGCGACCTCGTCGAGCGCGCCCGCGACGCCGGCGCCATGGCCTACCTGGTCAAGCCGTTCAGCAAGAGCGACGTCGTCCCCGCCATCGAGATGGCCGTCTCCCGCTTCGCCGAGCTGCGCGCCCTGGAGCAGGAGGTCGCCGACCTCAGCCAGCGCCTGGAGACCCGCAAGCTCGTCGACCGCGCCAAGTCGATCCTCCAGACCCAGTACGGCCTCTCCGAGCCGGCCGCCTTCCGCTGGATCCAGAAGACCTCCATGGACCGCCGTATGTCCATGCAGCAGGTCGCCGAGGCCGTCATCGAGGACGCCGAGGAGAAGAAGGCCGCGAAGGGGCAGTAGCCCGTACCGGTACACGGCAGGAGGCCCGCCCCGCGCGACGCGGGGCGGGCCTCCTCGTGTGCGTACGGGTCAGTCCTCGCCGAGGTACGCCTTGCGCACCGACTCGTCGTGCAGGAGGTCGCCGCCCGTGCCCGAGAGCACGATCTTGCCGATCTCCATCACGTGACCGTGGTCCGCGAGCGCCAGCGCGGCCTGGGCGTTCTGCTCGACGAGCAGGATCGTGGTGCCCTGGGCCTTCAGCTCGGCGATGGTCGCCATGATCTTCTGCATCATGATCGGCGAGAGGCCCATCGAGGGCTCGTCGAGCATGAGCAGCTTCGGCTGGGACATCAGCGCCCGCCCCATGGCGAGCATCTGCTGCTCACCGCCGGAGAGCGTGCCGGCCGCCTGCTTGCGACGCTCGCCCAGGATCGGGAAGAGGTCGTAGGCGCGCTGCACGTCCTTGGCGATGCCCGCGCTGTCCTTCCGGAGGAAGGCGCCGAGGAGCAGGTTCTCCTCGATGGTCATGCGCGGGAAGATGTGCCGGCCCTCGGGGGAGTGGGCCAGCCCCAGCGAGACGATCTTGTGCGCGGGGATCTTGCGGAGGGACTTGCCCTCGAACTTGATCTGTCCGCCGACCGGCTTGAGGAGCCCGGAGAGGGTCCGCAGGGTGGTGGTCTTCCCGGCGCCGTTGGTGCCGATGAGGGTGACGACCTCGCCCGCCTCCACGGAGAAGGAGATGCCCTTGACGGCCTCGATCTTTCCGTAGGCGACGCGCAGGTCCTCGACTTCGAGCAGTGCGGTCATGCGTCGTTCTCCTTGCCCGGAGCGGCGTCCTTCGCGGCGTCCGCCGCGTCCGCCGGGGTGTCGTCCTCGGCCGGGGTCTCCCCGGCCGGAGCGTCGTCGTCCGCCGGGGCGTCGGCCTCGCCGGCCTCGCCGGCCTCGTCGTCCGCGTCGGCCTCGTCCGCGCCGGCCCGGTCCGCCGGAGCCTCGGTCTCGGCCGGGGCGTCCGTCTTCGCGGGCCCGTCCTTCGGGGTCTCCTCGATCGGCTCGCCGAGGTACGCGGCGATGACCCGCTCGTCGCTCTGGACGGTCTGGCTGTCGCCCTCGATCAGCTTCTGGCCCTGCACGAGCACGGCGACCCGGTCGCACAGGTTGAAGATGAAGCGCATGTCGTGCTCGATGACGAGCACGGCGATGCCCATGTCCCGGATGGCGAAGATGAGTTCCTCGGCCGCCCGGGTCTCCTGCGGGTTCATGCCGGCGGTCGGCTCGTCGAGCAGGATCAGGCCCGGGTCGCTCGCGAGGGCGCGGGCGATCTCCAGCTTGCGCTGCTCGCCGTACGGCAGGTTCTTGGAGAGGTGCTGCGCCTTCTCGGCGAGCCCGACGAACTCCAGGAGCTCCATGGCCCGCTTCTCGGAGGCCGCCTCGGCCTTCTTGAAGCCCGGGCCGCGCAGCAGGGCGGACCAGAGGCCCTCCTTGGTGCGGGTGTGCCGGCCGACGAGCACGTTCTCCAGGACCGTCATGTTGTTGAAGAGACGGATGTTCTGGAAGGTACGGGCGATGCCGGCCGCGGTGACCTTGAAGGACTTCGGCGGCAGGACCTGGCCCTTGTAGCGGACCTCGCCCTCGGTGGGCACGTACAGACCGGTCAGGCAGTTGAAGAAGGTCGTCTTCCCGGCGCCGTTCGGGCCGATCAGACCGACGATCTCGCCGGCGTTGACGGTGAGGTCGACATCGCGGACGGCGGTCAGACCGCCGAAGCGCATGGTGACCCCGCGCGCGTCGAGCACGGTCTCGCGGGCGGCCGGCTCCGGGGTGGCATCGGCCTTGGTGGTGGTCGTCGTCATGGTTCAGGCACCTGCCTTGGCGGGCGTAGCGTCCGGCGCCGGCTGCTCGTCGTGCTCGTGGAACTCCAGCTGACGCCGCTTGTCGGCGACGATGCCCTCCGGACGGAAGCGCATGATCAGGACGAGCGCGACGCCGAAGGCGAAGAGCTGGTACTCGCCCATGAACTGGAGCTTGTTCGGGATGAGGAAGAGCAGGGCCGCGCCGACCAGCGGGCCGCTCATCGTGCCCATGCCGCCGAGGACGACGGCCGCGAGCAGGAAGGCGGAGTTGGGCGGGATGGGACCGGCGAAGAGGTACTGCTCCGGGGTCACCGTGTACGTGACGTGGGCCTGCACCGTACCGGCGAGGCCGGCCAGACCGGCACCGAGCGCGAAGGCGACCAGCTTGACCCGGAAGCCGTTGATGCCCATCGCGAGCGCGGCGGTCTCGTCCTCGCGGATCGCGACCCAGGCGCGGCCGATGCGGGAGTCGCCGGAGCGCCGGAAGACCAGCACGACGACCGCCGTGATCAGCAGCATCAGGAAGAAGTAGTTCGCGAAGCGGCCGATGGTGAAGCCGGCGATGGTGTGCGTCTGGCCGAAGTCGAACCCGAAGAGGTTCAGGTTCGGGATGGACGCGATGCCGTTGGAGCCGTTGGTGATGTCCGGGCCGGAGGTGCCGTCCGTGTTCATCACCGTGATGCGGAAGATCTCACCGAAGCCGAGCGTCACGATGGCGAGGTAGTCGCCGCGCAGCCGCAGGGTCGGCGCGCCGATCAGGACGCCGAAGACCACCGAGGCCGCGGCGCCGACCAGGATCGCCGCCCAGAAGGGGAAGTGCACGCCGAACGGCGAGGTCGGGGCGCCCGAGACGAGGGCCGCCGCGTAGGCGCCGACGCCGAGGAAGGCGACGTAACCGAGGTCGAGCAGACCCGCCAGGCCGACGACGATGTTCAGGCCCAGGGCCACCGTGGCGAAGATCAGGATGTAGACGCCGAGCGTCGCGTACTGGTCGTCGGTCTGGGTGAAGGGGAACAGCGCCGCGGCGATGAACGCGCCGGCGATCGTCAGGTTCTGGTGCTTCGAGGTGAGCTGCGTGGCCTGCTTGAGGAGACCGGAGGCGCCGATCGCGGCGAAGCCGAGGCCGGCCGTGATGAGGAAGCCGAGGAAGAGCTCGTCGTACTCGGTGCCGATGCCGTAGGTGAAGACGCCGAGCGCCACCGCGAGGACACCCGCGATGATCAGGATCTCCACGGCGGAGGGCAGCGGCGGGAGCTTCTTCACCGGGTGGGGGGCGGAGAAGGACGCCCGGAAGGAGGCCCAGCCGTTGCCCGCCCGGTGCTTGAACTGGTCCCAGCCGGTGTCGTCCGGGTCGACCGGCAGCACGGCCGGGCGCTTGAAGGGCAGGTCCAGGGCGGCCAGCAGGGTGACCAGGGTGGCCACCGCCAGGACGAAGCCGCCGGGCTCCAGGTTGACCAGCCCGCCGAGCTCGACGCTGATCGCGATGACGGTGAACCAGGCGGTGCCGAAGGAGGCCAGCGCGCCGAGCTTGACCGCGCCGTCGGCGCCGGCCGGCGTCAGCCAGCCGAGGCCCTTGACGCCGTACGAGGAGAGGGCGAAGAGGGCGGTCAGGACACCCAGCACCAGCACCTGGAGCTGGAGGCCGGCCGGGTAGCCGTACACGGTGAGGTCACCCGGGAAGCTGGAGTCCCAGGTCCAGGCGAGGAAACAGCTCGCGACGGTGAGGACGGAGCCGCCGAGGACGACGGCGCGGGCCACCCGCTCGGGCAGGAAGCCGATCAGACCACGGTCGGCGGTCTTCACGGTCTCCGCGGCGGCAGGTGCCTGGGGGTTCTCGGAGATGGTGGTCATGGTGCTCACGCCCTGTCCGCGACGCGCTCGCCGAGCAGACCCTGGGGCCTGACCAGGAGGACGACGATGAGGAGTACGAAGGCCCAGACGTTGGCCCAGGACTGGCCGCCGAGCTGCTCCATACCGGGGATCTGGTCGACGTAGGCGGTGGCCATGGTCTCGGCGACGCCGAGGACGAGGCCGCCGATCATGGCGCCGTAGATGTTGCCGATGCCGCCGAGGACGGCGGCGGTGAACGCCTTCAGTCCGAGGAGGAAGCCCATCTTGTAGTCGACGACGCCGTACTTGAGGCCGTAGGCGACGGCGCCGACGGCGGCGAAGATGGCGCCGAGGGCGAACGCGATCACGATGATGCGGTCGGTGTTGACGCCCATGAGCTTCGCGGTGTCCGGGTCCTGCGCCGTGGCCTGCATGCCGCGCCCGGTGCGGGTGCGCATGACGAAGAAGGCCAGGAAGGCCATGCAGAGCGGGGCCGCGATCACCAGGAAGACGTCACCGGTCTGCACGGTGACCGGACCGAGCTCGATCGGGCCGCCGGGGATCTGCGGGAACGTCCGCGCGGACTTCGCCTCCGGGTACCAGACCCAGACCGCGTACTGCAGGGCGAGCGAGAGGCCGATGGCCGTGATGAGCGGGGCGAGACGCGGACCGCCGCGCAGCGGACGGTAGGCGAAACGTTCCGCTCCGACGGCTATGGTCGTCGCGACGATCACGGCACCGATGATCATGAGGGGCAGCGCGACCCACATGCTGGTGCCGCCGGGCAGGATGAGCCAGACCGTCAGGGCCCCGAAGCCGCCGGTCATGAAGATCTCGCCGTGGGCGAAGTTGATGAGCTGGACGATGCCGTAGACCATCGTGTAGCCGACGGCGACCAGCCCGTACATGGATCCCAGTAGCAGGCCGTTGACCAGCTGCTGCGGCAGTTCGTTCACCGCATTGTCCTCCGAGACTTTCGACGGATATGACACCGCGCGGGGTGCCTGTGGTGTGCGGCCCCCCGCGCGGTGAAAGATCGTGCTGAGTGGTGCTGAGTGGTGCTGGAGTGGGTGGAGCTGGGGATCAGCCGCCGAGGCCCTCGGTCACTCGCCGAAGGTGTCGGACTTGACCGGCGCGTGGGCGCCGTTCTTGACCTGGTAGACGGTCAGCTGCTTGTTGGTGGTGTCACCGAACTCGTCGAAGGAGACCTTGCCGGTCACACCGTCGAAGGAGACGCCCTGGACGGCCTCGACGACCTTGGCGCGGGCGTCCTCGGGGAGCTTGCCGCCGTTGCCGTCGACGACCTTCTTCACGGCCTCGATGAGCGCCCAGGTCGAGTCGTAGGAGTAGCCGCCGTAGGCCTCGTAGGCCTCCTTGTAGTTCTCGGCCTTGTAGTTGGCCAGGAACTCCTTGGCGGAGGCGAGGGTCTCGATCGGGGCGCCGACGGAGGTGGCGAAGTCGCCCTCGGCCGCGGTGGCACCGGCCAGCTTCACGTACTCGGGGCTGAAGAGCGCGTCACCGCCGACGAGGGTGACCTTGGCGCCGGCCTCCTTGATCTGCTTGGCCAGCGGGCCGGCGGCCGGGTACTCGCCACCGAAGTAGACGACGTCGGCGCCGGAGCTCTTGACCTGGGTGGCGACCGCGGAGAAGTCCTTGGTGTCGGGGTCGATGTGCTGGGTGCCGACGACCTTGCCGCCGAGCTTCTCGAACTCGCCCTTGAAGGTGCCCGCGAGGCCGGCGCCGTAGGTCTTCTTGTCGTCGATGATGAACGCCTTGGTCTTCTTGGCGTCGTTGAAGACGTACTGCGCGGCGAACGGGCCCTGGATCGCGTCCGTGGTGGCGGTGCGGAAGTACGACTTGTAGCCGCGCTTCTTGTCGCCGGAGGCCCAGTTCGGGCCCTGGGAGAGCGCCGGGTTGGTGTTGGCCGGGGAGATCTGCGCCAGCTTGGCGTCGTCGAAGACCTTCTGCATCGACTCGGCGACGCCGGAGTTCAGCGGGCCGACCACGCCGAGGACGGTCTTGTCGGCGACCAGCTTGGTGGCGTTCTGCTGGCCGGCGGAGGGCTGGGCCTGGTCGTCCAGGGCCTCCAGCTTGAAGGTGACGCCCTTGACGTACTGCTTCTTGTTGGCCGTCTTGACCGCGAGGTCGGCCGAGTTCTTGATGCCGAGGCCCAGGGCCGAGAGCTCGCCGGTGAGCGGGGAGTCCAGACCGATGGTGACGGTGACGCCGCCGCCCTCGCCAGAGCTGTCGCCGCCCTTGTCGTCGCGGGAACCGCAGGCGGTGAGGGTGAGCGCTCCCGCGGTGACCGCGGTGGTGAGTATGAGCAACGAACGGTTTCGCACGAAGGGTCCTTTCCCAGGCGCGGCCCCCTCTGCCGAGGCGGTGCCGTGGAGCTGCGGAGCAAGAGGTGCCGGAGGTGGATGCCGGGCCGTACTGCGTGGTGGTACGAGGCCGTGCAGGAGGTCCCGTCCAAGTGGCGCGGTGACTGGCGGTGACTCTAAGCGCAGGTGGGGAGGGTCGGGGAGCGGCGGGGGAAGGATGTGACTGTCTTGTTATGCCGACGGGTGGAGCGAGGCTGAGAGGTCAGGCGAAATCCGGGCATTGCGGTCCGCGGGCCGGTGTTCACATCGTGAGAACGTGCAGTTCCGCTAAGGGGCTTGAGGGAATCTTGGTGCTGACGTGGAGGTTTGGTGGGTCTCCGGATATCGGACACGACGCCCGAACTGAGCGGACGGATGTCAAGCCTCGGCGTCCTTTCGACATACGGCGTTGGCGATCACCCAGCGTGACGGAAAACGCCTCCCGAAAGGTCGGTCGGTCACTCTTCCTTCGGCTGGAACCCGTCCCTCTCGAACGTACCTACGAGGGCGGTGAGTTGGGAGGGGTTGGCGTGAAAGAGGCATTAGGGAAACGGAGTTGGGGCGCGGAGGGTGACCGTGGGCGGGAGCCGGCGCGATCGGCCCCGCGCCGGCGTTCTTCCCCGAAGTGCCCGGATGTGCCCCGGACATGCCGGAGGGGGCGGTACGCGTCCGCGTACCGCCCCCTCCGGCGAAGACGGGCCGGTCGACCGGCCCTGCGGCTCAGGCGCCGCCGAGCTTCCCCTCCGCCGGCAGGTTGCCCGCGTCCAGCGGACCGATCTCCCGCAGCATGCAGGTGAGGCGGGCCGAGCAGACCCGGCGCCCCTCCTCGTCGCTGATGACGATCTCGTACGTCGCCGTCGACCGCCCGCGGTGCACCGGGGTCGCCACGCCGGTCACCAGACCGCTGCGCGCGCCGCGGTGGTGCGTGCAGTTCAGGTCCACGCCCACCGCGATCTTCGACGAGCCGCCGTGCAGCATCGAGCCCACCGAGCCCAGGGTCTCCGCCAGCACCGCCGAGGCGCCGCCGTGCAGCAGCCCGTACGGCTGGGTGTTGCCCTCCACCGGCATGGTGCCGACGACCTTCTCCGCCGAGGCCTCCAGGATCTGGACGCCCATCCGGTTCCCCAGGTGGCCCGCCGAGAACAGCGCCGGCAGATCCACGCCGAGCGCGGCGTACTCGTCGATGACCTCCTGCGGGAACTTCACGTGCTGCTGCTCACCCATGGCCCGGCTCCGTTCGTCGTCGTACGGCTGATCCTTCCGTCGCCCGGCTGGCTGAGCAAGCGCTTAGGCGGACGGCTGCGGAGATTCTTCCAGACGCACGATCACGGACTTGCTCGCGGGGGTGTTGCTGATGTCGGCCGTCGACTCCAGCGGGACCAGCACGTTCGTCTCCGGGTAGTACGCCGCCGCGCAGCCCCGGGCCGTCGGGTAGTGCACCACCCGGAAACCGGGCGCCCGCCGCTCGCTGCCGTCCGTCCACTCGCTCACCAGATCCGCGTACGCCCCGTCGGCCAGACCCAGCGCCGCCGCGTCGTCGGGGTGCACCAGGACCACCCGGCGGCCGCCCCGGATCCCCCGGTAGCGGTCGTCCAGACCGTAGATCGTGGTGTTGTACTGGTCGTGGGAGCGAAGCGTCTGCAGCAGCAGCCGGCCCTCCGGCACCTTCGGGTACTCCACCGGCGCCGCCGTGAAGTTCGCCCTGCCGGTCTTCGTCGGGAAGCGCCGCTCGTCCCGCGGCGCGTGCGGCAGCGCGAACCCCCCGGGGTTCGCCGCGAGCCGCGCGTTGAAGTCCTCGAAACCGGGCACCACGCGCGCGATCCGGTCCCGCACCGCCGCGTAGTCCGCCTCGAACTCCTCCCACGGCGTCCGCGACGCCGATCCGAGCACCGCCCGCGCCATCCGCGCCACGATCGCCGGCTCGGAGAGCAGGTGCGGGCTCGCCGGCGGCAGATTGCCGCGCGAGGCGTGCACCAGACCCATCGAGTCCTCCACCGTCACGAACTGGCGCCCGCTCCGCTGCACGTCCCTGTCCGTGCGGCCCAGCGTCGGCAGGATCAGCGCCCGGGCGCCGGTCACCGCGTGCGAGCGGTTCAGCTTCGTCGACACGTGCACCGTCAGACGGGCCCTGCGCATCGCCGCCTCGGTCACCTCGGTGTCCGGGGTCGCGCCGACGAAGTTCCCGCCCATCGCGAAGAAGACCTTCGCCTCGCCGTCCCGCAGCGCCTGGATCGAACGCACCACGTCGAAGCCGTGGTGGCGCGGCGAGACGATCCCGAACTCCTTGTCCAGCGCGTCCAGGAAGGCCGGCGCGGGACGCTCGAAGATGCCCATCGTCCGGTCGCCCTGCACGTTCGAATGCCCGCGCACCGGACACACGCCCGCGCCCGGCCGGCCGATGTTCCCCCGGAGCAGCAGCAGATTGACCACCTCGCGGATGGTCGGCACGGAGTGCTTGTGCTGGGTCAGGCCCATCGCCCAGCAGACGATCGTCCGCTCCGAGGCCAGCACCATCTCCAGCGCCCGCTCGATCTCCGCGCGGGACAGCCCGGTCGCCGCGAAGGTCTCCGCCCAGTCGGCCTCCCCGGCCGCCGCCGCGAACTCCTCGAAGCCGTGGGTGTGCTCCCGCACGAACTCCTCGTCGACCGCCCCGGGCGTCTCCAGGACCAGCTTGTTGAGGAGCCGGAACAGGGCCTGGTCGCCGCCGATCCGGATCTGGAGGAAGAGGTCGGTGAGCGCCGCCCCCTTCAGCATGCCCTGAGGGGTCTGCGGGTTCTTGAACCGCTCCAGACCGGCCTCCGGCAGCGGGTTCACCGAGATGATCCGCGCCCCGGCCGCCTTCGCCTTCTCCAGCGCCGACAGCATGCGCGGATGGTTCGTGCCCGGGTTCTGCCCGGCCACGACGATCAGGTCCGCCCGGTGCAGGTCCTCCAGGGTGACGCTGCCCTTGCCGATGCCGATCGTCTCGGTCAGCGCCGAGCCCGAGGACTCGTGGCACATGTTCGAGCAGTCGGGGAGGTTGTTGGTGCCGAACTCCCGGGCGAAGAGCTGGAGCAGGAACGCGGCCTCGTTGCTGGTCCGGCCCGAGGTGTAGAAGAGCGCCTCGTCGGGGGAGGAGAGCGCGGTCAGCTCCTCCGCGAGGATCGCGAAGGCCCGCTCCCAGGTCACCGGCTCGTAGCGGTCCGCGCCCTCCGGCAGGTACATGGGCTCGGTGATCCGGCCCTGCTGCCCCAGCCAGTACCCGCTCCGCTCCGCCAGCTCCGCGACCGGGTGCGCGGCGAAGAACTCCGGCGTCACCCGCCGCAGCGTCGCCTCCTCGGCGACCGCCTTCGCGCCGTTCTCGCAGAACTCCGCGAGGTGGCGCTTGTCGCCCTCGGGCCAGGCGCAGCCGGGACAGTCGAAGCCGTCCTTCTGGTTGACCTTGAGGAGGGTGCGCGCGGTGCGCACGGCGCCCATCTGCTCCTGCGCGATCCGCAGGGTGTGCCCGATCGCGGGCAGCCCGGCGGCGGCGTGCTGCGGCGGCGTGACCTGCGGTGCGTCCTGGACCGGGTCGCCGGCCGGCGGCTTGCTGACCATCGCGCTCTCCCTTGAGCGATCGTCCTGCGTCGTACGTCCCCGATCCTGTCACGCGGCACCGACAGCCCGGCACCCCGGCCGGTGTGGAAGGGATTGTCGGCGGTCCGTGGCAGGATCGTCGTGTGGCCCAGACAGCATCGAAGACCCCCGCAGACACCCGCCCCCGCCTGCTCCTCATGGACGGGCACTCGCTCGCGTACCGGGCGTTCTTCGCGCTGCCCGCGGAGAACTTCACCACCGTGACCGGGCAGCCGACGAACGCGATCTACGGCTTCGCGTCGATGCTGGCGAACACCCTGCGCGACGAGGCGCCCACGCACTTCGCGGTCGCCTTCGACGTGTCCCGCAAGACCTGGCGGTCCGAGGAGTTCCCCGAGTACAAGGCGAACCGCTCCAAGACCCCCGACGAGTTCAAGGGGCAGGTCGAGCTGATCGGCGAGCTCCTCGACGCCATGAACGCGCCGCGGTTCGCCGTCGACGGCTTCGAGGCCGACGACGTCATCGCCACCCTCGCCACCCAGGCCGAGGCCGAGGGCTTCGAGGTCCTCATCGTCACCGGCGACCGGGACTCCTTCCAGCTCGTCACCGACCACACCACCGTGCTCTACCCCACCAAGGGCGTCTCCGAGCTGACCCGCTTCACCCCGGAGAAGGTCCAGGAGAAGTACGGCCTCAGCCCCTCCCAGTACCCGGACTTCGCCGCCCTGCGCGGCGACCCGTCCGACAACCTCCCGGGCATCCCCGGCGTCGGCGAGAAGACCGCCGCCAAGTGGATCAACCAGTTCGGCTCCTTCGCCGAGCTGGTCGAGCGCGCCGACGAGGTCAAGGGCAAGGCCGGGCAGAACCTCCGGGACCACCTGGAGTCCGTCAAGCTCAACCGCGTCCTCACCGAGATGGTCCGGGACGTCGAGCTGCCGAAGACCGTCGCCGACCTCGCCCGCGAGCCCTACGACCGCAAGGCCGTCGCTCTGGTCCTCGACACCCTGGAGATCCGCAACCCCTCGCTGCGCGAGCGGCTCCTCGCCGTCGACCCCGGCTCCGCCGAGGAGGCCGAGCCGGCCCCCGCTCCCGGCGTGGAGCTCGACTTCACCGTCCTCGGCTCCGGCGAGCTCGCCCCCTGGCTGGCCGCCCACGGCGAGCAGCCGCTCGGCGTCGCCACCGTCGACGCCTGGGCCCTCGGCACCGGGTCCGTCGCCGAGATCGCCCTGGCCGGCGCCGGTGGCGAGGCCGCCTGGTTCGACCCCAGCGAGCTCGACGAGGCCGACGAGCGGGCCTGGGCCGCCTGGATCTCCGACCCCGAGCGCCCCAAGATCCTGCACAACGCCAAGGGCGCGCTGCGGGTCTTCCCCGAGCACGGCTGGAGCGTCGCCGGCGTCACCATGGACACCGCGCTCGCCGCCTACCTGGTCAAGCCCGGCCGCCGCTCCTTCGCCCTGGACGCCCTCTCCCTGGAGTACCTCGGCCGCGAGCTCGCCCCGGCCGCCGCCACCGAGGGCCAGCTCGCCTTCGGCGCCGAGGACCACGCCGAGGCCGAGGCCCTGATGACCCAGGCCCGCGCCGTGCTCGACCTGGGGGCCGCCTTCGAGTCCAAGCTGGACGAGGTCGGCGCCCGCGAGCTGCTGTACGACATCGAACTGCCCACCTCCATCCTCCTCGCCCGCCTGGAGCGGCACGGCATCGCCGCCGACCGCGACCACCTGGAGGCGATGGAGCAGCAGTTCGCCGGGGCCGTGCAGCAGGCCGTCAAGGAGGCCCACGCCTCCGTCGGCCACGAGTTCAACCTCGGCTCGCCCAAGCAGCTCCAGGAGGTCTTCTTCGGCGAGCTCAACCTCCCGAAGACCAAGAAGACCAAGACCGGCTACACCACCGACGCCGACGCGCTCGCCTGGCTGGCCGGCCAGACCGAGCACGAACTGCCGGTGATCATGCTCCGGCACCGCGAGCAGGCCCGGCTCCGCTCCACCGTCGAGGGCCTGATCAAGACCATCGCCGCCGACGGCCGGATCCACACCACCTTCAGCCAGACCGTCGCCGCCACCGGCCGCCTCTCCTCCACCGACCCCAACCTGCAGAACGTGCCGGTGCGGACGGACGAGGGCCGCGCCATCCGGCACGGCTTCGTCGTCGGCGAGGGCTTCGAGTCCCTCATGACCGCCGACTACAGCCAGATCGAGCTGCGCGTCATGGCCCACCTCTCCGAGGACGAGGGCCTCATCGAGGCCTTCACCTCCGGCGAGGACCTGCACACCACCGTCGCCTCCCAGGTCTTCGGCGTCGAGCGGTCCGCGGTCGACGCCGAGATGCGCCGCAAGATCAAGGCCATGTCGTACGGCCTCGCCTACGGCCTCTCCGCCTTCGGCCTCTCCCAGCAGCTGAACATCGACCCGGGCGAGGCCCGCGGCCTGATGGACACCTACTTCGAGCGCTTCGGCGGGGTGCGGGACTATCTGCGCCGGGTCGTCGACGAGGCCCGCGCCACCGGCTACACCGAGACCATGCTCGGCCGCCGCCGCTACCTCCCGGACCTCAACAGCGACAACCGCCAGCGCCGCGAGGCCGCCGAGCGGATGGCGCTCAACGCCCCGATCCAGGGCACGGCCGCCGACATCGTCAAGGTCGCCATGCTCAAGGTCGACCAGGCCCTCACCGAGGCCGGCCTCACCTCCCGGATGCTCCTCCAGGTCCACGACGAAATCGTCCTGGAGATCGCCCCCGGCGAGCGCGAGCGCGTCGAGGCCCTGGTCCGCGAGCAGATGTCGGCCGCCGCCGACCTCCGCGCCCCGCTCGACGTCTCCGTCGGCGTCGGCCCGAACTGGGACTCCGCCGCACACTGATCCCGTACCGCTCCACCGGTGGCCGCACCTCCCCCGAGGGGTGCGGCCACCGGTGTGTACGCACCTCGCGGATGCCGTCGGGTACGCGCACCTCGCGCCGACCCGGCGCACCCGCCGCCCCGCCAGGCGCGGCCGCACCCCCGCGCCTCCGGGATCAGCGGACGCCCGGACCGGAGCGCGCCGCACGGTCCGCCGGGTCCCCCTCCGCCTCCGCCTCCGCCTCCGCTCCCGCTCCCGGACCGGGGGTGGAGGCCGGGACCGGAGTCCCTCCCCTCCTCCACAGCCGGGCCGCCGTCCCGTACAGCAGCAGCCCCGCGACGAGCCCCGCGCCCGCCCCGAAACAGGCGGTCGGGATGATGTCGAGCGGGGTCTCGATCCGGCCCCAGCCCCAGTACGCCGCCCAGCGCAGCACCCGGTGCGCGATCCCCGCCAGCACGCAGGCCCCGATCAGCAGCAGCACCGCCCGCCGCCCCCGCCGCCCCGGCACCGGCACCGCGGCGGGCGGCTCCGCACCGGCCGGCACCGCCCGCAGCGCCCGGGCCGCGCACCAGACCAGGAGGGCGAGCGCCAGCGCCGAACCGCCGTACTGCGCGTACAGGTAGACCGGGAAGCCGGCCACCACCTCGGACAGGAAGGGGATCGCCCGCGTCCCCCACCGGTCGACATGGGTGAAGGCGTCCCAGACCACGTGCGTGACCGCGCCGAGCACCGCCGAGACCGCGAACCAGGCAACGAGGCCGGCCGGCCGCCGCTCCCGCCACGGCCGGCCGCGCACCACTCCGTACACCCGGCCGCGCCACCGCGCCGGCAGCAGCCCCACCAGCGGCTCGCGGACCGTCAGCCACAGCCCCACCAGGGCGGCGGTGATCAGCACGTCGACGGTGAGGATCCCGACGGGGGAGTGGGTCACGTCCCCGAACGCCATCGCCTCGGGGACCACCGTCGCCGCGAAGTAGGTGAGGTCGGGGGAGAAGCTTCCGGCGACGAGGGCGGAGGCGACCAGCGGTCCCCGCGCGGTCCCGTCCCGGCGCAGCCCCGGCAGGACGGCGGCGGCATGGCTCAGGGTGAAGGGCACGGAGAACCTCCCGGTCGTACGGATGATCGGCCCGAGTGCAAGAGGGACCGGACCGCCCGCACGGTTCCCGCGCGCCCCCTCCGTACCGCCTGTCCCTCGTGTCCCTCACGCCCCGAAGGCGGCGCTTCGGAGGCCCGACTCCGGAGTGCGGACCTCCGTGTCCGGCCGTCGGGAGGCCAAGGGGTGACGAAAGCGTGAAACACGGGCAGGCCGTGGTTTCGTGTGCTAGGGACATCGCATAGGGTCGCCTGAGGCCGCACGCGGGGAGCGTGGGGCCGCAGTCGACTGGGGAGGGAGTTCCGGAATGGCAGCGCAATTCGGCCGCCGCCTGCGCAGGGGAGCGACGAGCGGTGCGATCGTCGCCGCCGCGGTCGCGGCGCTGGCCGCCTCGCAGGGCCCGGGGGCGATCCCGCCGCCGACCGACAACCTCAACGGCGACACCGCCATCGGCGCCGGCGACGCCACCACCCCGCACGGCGGCGGAGGCACCGGCGGCTCGGCGACCGGCGACTCGCCCTACTTCACGGACCTGCCGCCGCTGAACCCCCCGAAGGTGCCCGGAGTGGCGCCCACCGCCCCCCAGGTGCCGATCGTCACCGGGCCCGCCGCGGCCGGCATACCCGCGACCGTCCTCGCTGCCTACCAGCGCGCCGAGGCCTCGATCCGCGCCTCCGACCCCGCCTGCAACCTGCCCTGGCAGCTCCTCGCCGGCATCGGAAAGGTCGAGTCCGGCCAGGCGAACGGCGGCCGTGTCGACGGCAACGGCACCACCTTCACCCCGATCCTCGGCCCGGCCCTCAACGGCAACGGCTTCGCCCTCATCCAGGACACCGACAACGGTGCCTTCGACGGCGACGCCACCCACGACCGGGCGCTCGGCCCCATGCAGTTCATCCCGTCCACCTGGGCCGTCTGGGGCCAGGACGCCAACGGCGACGGGAAGAAGGACCCCCAGAACGTCTACGACGCCGCCCAGGCCGCGGGCATGTACCTGTGCGCCGGCGGCCGGAACCTGGCGATCAAGGCCGACCTCGACAAGGCGATCCTCAGCTACAACCGCTCCCGGGAGTACCTGACGACCGTCCTCCACTGGTTCGAGTACTACGGGCGCGGCGCCCACACCGTCCCGGACGGCACGGGGCAGCTGCCGGTCGACCGCAGCGACCGCCCCACCCCCGGCCGGCCGCCCCTCCCGATCACGGTCACGCCGAGCTCGCCGGCGGCGCCCTCGCCGCGCCCGTCGCAGGACAGGCCGTCGCCGAAGCCCACCGACCCGGCCACGACCCCGCCGGCGAAGCCCGCGGAGCAGACGAAGCCGCCGACCGCGGACCCCACCCGGCCGTCCATCGAGGTGCCGCCGACCCTCCGGGTCTCCCGTCTGAAGGCCGGCACGGCGACGCTCACCGCGGTCACCGGCAGCACCTTCGCCCAGACCGCGTCCGTCACCGCCGTGGACGCCTCCGGCCGCCCGGTCGCCGGCGTCAGCGTCCGCTTCGCGCTCCCCGCCACCACGGACGCCCGCTTCCCCGCGGGCGCCACCACGGTCACCGTCACCTCGGACGCGCGGGGCGTCGCCAAGGCCCCCGCCCTGCGCGCCGGCGAGAAGGCCGCGTCCTTCACCATCCGCGCCACCGTTCCCGGCCGCTCCTCCCTGCCGGCCGCCGAGCTGAAGGCGACCGTGGAGGTCCGCAAGGCCGACGCCCTCACCCGGATCGGCACCACCGCCCTGACGGCCGCGACCGGCGCCGGCTACGCCGACGTCACCGTCGAGTCCCGGCTCGCCGGCGCCCTCGCCCCGGGCGTGACCGTCACCGCCGTCATCACCGACTCCGCGGACTCCGACGCCCAGAGCACCGACGGCCCGTCCTTCGGCAAGGACGCCGCCGGCAACCCGATCCGCACCAAGGTCCTGAAGACCGACGCCCAGGGCCGCCTGGTCGTCGCGGGCCTCGTGGCGGGCCAGAAGGCCGGCGACTACGTCCTGCTGCTCACCGCCCCCGGTGGCGGCACCGCGAAGGTGACGCTCACCGTCACCGCCCCGGCGACCACACCGCCCGCGACCCCGGACCCGACCGAGGAGCCGGCCAAGGACCCGGCCCCGACCTCCTCCACGTCGCCGTCGACCTCGCCGTCGACCTCCCCTTCCGCCGCCACCTCGCCCACCGCGAGCGCCTCGCCCTCCGCCTGACCCGCACCTCCGCTCTCCGCGCCGCCCCCGCCGTCCCCTCCCGGGACGCCGGGGGCGGCGCGCGTTTCGATCCACCCCGTCCATGGGCGGCGCGCGTTCCGGTCCGCCCCGCCACGGGCTGTTCTCATCTCACGGCCGCGTTGCTACCGTGCCCACTTCCTGACGACCCATCAGCTCAGTTGCCGGGAGGCCGACATGCGCGCCCTCGTCGCCGCGGCGATCGGACTCGTGCCCGTCCTGCTCTTCGTCCTGCTCGTCTCCCTGGTCGATCTGCCGCCCCACGGCGCCACCTCGCCCAGACCCCTGCTCACCGCCGACCCCGGCCCCAAGAAGTAGGGAACCCCCGTGCGCCGCCGAGCCAGCCTCGTCCTCCTCTCCTTCGCCGTCTTCTTCGCCGCCATGGCGCCCACCCTGCGCTGGTACGCCTTCCCCCGGCTGGCCAAGGTGCCGCCGAACCAGTACCAGGAGGTCGTCCTGGAGGCCCGCCCCGCGACCCTCCTCGACTACGGCGCCCTCACGTCCCGCGAGGTCGAGAAGATCGTGAAGATGCGCGAGGACTACATCGCCGACACCGTCGAGCTGGTCTCCGCCAACCGCACCACCGTCCTCCTCCTCGTCTCGCGGCTCCCCTGGACCTTCACCTTCCTCGCCCTCGTCCTCCTCGCCCTCGCACTCGGGCTGGAGCACCGCGCCCGCCGCCCCGCTCCCGGCACCGCCCGGCCCCCGGAGCCGCGGCCCGCCCCCGAGCCGGTCACCCCTCCCGTCTGAGCCGCGCGCTCGTGTGCCGGGTCGGCACCGCCACCGAGGGATCCTCCGGCCACGGGTGCTTCGGGTACCGCCCCCGCAGCTCCGCCCGCACCGCCCGGTACCCGTCCCGCCAGAACGAGGCCAGATCGGCGGTCACAGCCGCCGGCCGCCCGGCGGGGGAGAGCAGATGGACGAGCACCGGCACCCCCGCCACCCGAGGCGTCTCGGCGAGCCCGAACATCTCCTGGAGCTTCACCGCGAGCACCGGTCGCCCCTCCCCGTACGCCACCCGGATCCGCGAACCGCTCGGCACCTCGATCCGCTCCGGCGCCAGCTCGTCCAGCCGCCCCGCCTCGCCCGAGGCCCACGGCAGCAGGCGCCGCAGCGCCTCCCCGGCGTCGATCCGCCCCAGATCCGCCCGCCGCGCCGCCCGCGACAGCTCCGGCTCCAGCCACTCCTCGGCCCGCTCCACCAGCGCCTCCTCCGCCACGTCCGGCCACGCCCCGCCGACCGCCCCGTGCAGGAACGCCAACCGCTCCCGCAGCTCCACCGCCTCCCGCCCCCACCGCAGCAGCCCCGTCCCCTCCCGCCGCAGCCCGTCGAGAAGCGCCTCCCGCACCAGCGCCGGATCGGCCCCCGCCCCCAGCGGGCGCACGGTCAGCTCCACCGCCCCGAGCCGCTCCACCGACCGCGCCACCACGTCGCCGTCCTCCCAGCGCACCTCCTCGCCCGAGCGGAACAGATGGCCCGCCGCCCGCCGCGCCACGGCCTCGTCCACCACCGCCGCCAGCCGCACCCGCGCCGTCGCGTCCCGCGCCGTCCGGTCCGCCACCGCCACCGCCAGCCACGGCGCCGACCGCAGGCCCGAACCCTCCGCGAGCCGCGCCCCGCTCCCCGACACCATCAGATGCCCGCCCTGCTCCCGCGCCCGAGCCACCCGCTCGGGGAACGCCAGCGCCGTCACCACCCCCGCGACCGCGTCGTCCCCGGCCCCACGCCCTTCCCCGGCACCGCCCTCCGCCTCCGCGGCCGCCGCCCGCTCCAGGCGCCGCACCTCCGCCCGCCACCTGGCCCCGTACGCGTCCCCGCCCCGGCGGGCCTCCCGCCACGCCGCCGCCAGGTCGTCCCCGTACTCCCGCGGCGGCTCCTCGCTCAACAGCGCCACCACCTCGGCCGCCCGCCGCGCGCCCACCTCCGCCGCCCCGTCGAGCAGCGCCCGCCCGAGACGCGGATGCACCCCGAGCCGGGCCATCCGCACCCCGCGCCCCGTCGCCTTCCCCGCCCCGTCCACCGCCCCGATCGACGCGAGCACCGAGCGCGCGGCCGCCAGCGCCCCGGCCGGCGGCGCGTCGAGCAGCGCCAGGCCCTCCGCCGCCGGATCGCCCCAGCAGGCGGCCCGCAACGCGAACCCCGTCAGGTCGGCGATCCGGATCTCCGGCGCGGGGAACCGCGCCCGCCCGCTCTCCTCCGCCTCCGACCAGCACCGGTACACCGTCCCCCGCGCCTCACGCCCCGAACGCCCCGCCCGCTGCGTCGCCGCCGCCGCCGACACCGGCACCGTCGCCAGCGACCCCAGGCCGCGCGCGTGGTCCATCCGCGGCTCCCGGGCCAGCCCCGCGTCCACCACGACCCGCACCCCCGGCACCGTGAGGCTCGACTCCGCCACCGACGTCGACAGCACCACCCGTCGGCGGCCACCGGGCCCCACGCCCCGCAGCACCGCGTCCTGCACCGCCGCCGGCGCCCGCCCGTGCAGCTGGAGCACCTCGGCGTCCACCCCGTCGAGCAGCCCCGCCGTGCGTGCGATCTCCCCCGTGCCCGGCAGGAAGCAGAGGACGTCTCCCTCGTGCCGCGCCAGCGCCTCCCGGACCGTCGCCGCCACGTGCCGCAGCAGCGCCGGATCCACCCAGGTGCCGTGCGCCGGCCGGATCCCCGCCGGCGGCGGAGCGTGGACCACCGCGAACCCGTGCCCCTCGCCCTCGCTGCGCACCACCGGCGCGGGCCCGCCGCCCTCCTGGGAGGTCAGCAGCCGGGCCCAGGCCTCCGCGTCGCTGGTCGCCGAGGCCGCGACGACCCCCAGCTCCGGCCGCAGCGCGGCCCGCACGTCCACCAGGAACGCGAGGGCGGTGTCGGCGTCCAGATGGCGCTCGTGGCACTCGTCGAGCAGCACGACGTCCACCCCCGCGAGCTCGGGGTCCCGCTGGAGCCGCTGGAGCAGCAGGCCGGTCGTCACCACCTCGACCCGCGTCGCGGGCCCCGCCCGCCGCTCGCCGCGCACCGCGAAGCCGACCGTGCCGCCGACGTCCTCGCCCAGCAGCCAGGCCATCCGCCCGGCCGCCGCCCGCACCGCCATCCGGCGCGGCTCGGCCACCAGCACCCGCCGCTCCGGCCCGTCCCCTGTCAGCCCCGCGAGCGCCAGCGGCACCAGCGTGGTCTTGCCGGTGCCGGGCGGTGCGTGCAGCACCGCCGTGCCGCGCCCTTCGAGCGCGGCCAGCAGCTCGGGCACGGCATGCCGGACGGGAAGCAGATCGAGTACGTCGTTTCGGATCACGCACTCAGTCTCGTACGCGAAGGAAAAAGGGCGGGCCCGGTTGTCCACAGGCCCGCCCATAATTACGACTGTCCGACTCTCGGGTGGGACGGTCCGGCTCCGTCAGTCCTCGCGCTCGCACACGAAGATCGCGGTGCCCGGGATCAGGTTCCCCCGCAGCGGGGACCAGCCTCCCCACTCCTGGCTGTTCCACTCCGGCCACTCCGGCTCGACCAGGTCCATCAGCCGGAACCCGCCCGCCACCACGTCCCGCACCCGGTCGCCGAGCGTCCGGTGGTGCTCCACGTACACCGCCCGCCCCTGCTCGTCCTGCTCGACGTAGGGCGTGCGGTCGAAGTAGGAGGCGGCGACCGACAGCCCCTCCGGCCCCGGCTCGTCGGGGAACGCCCAGCGGATGGGATGGGTCACCGAGAACACCCAGCGCCCGCCCGGCCGCAGCACCCGGCGCACCTCCCGGAACACCCGCACCGGATCCGCGACGAACGGCACCGCCCCGTACGCCGAGCACGCGAGGTCGAAGGAGCCGTCGCGGAAGGGCAGCGCCCCCGCGTCCGCCTCGACCAGCGGCACCTCCCCGCCGATCCGCAGGGCGTGCTGGAGCTGCCGGTGCGAGAGGTCCAGTGCCACCGGCCTCGCTCCCCGGGCCGCCAGCCACCGGGAGCACTGCGCGGCGCCCGCGCCGATCTCCAGGACGTCCAGCCCCTTCAGCCCCTCCGCCGGCCCGAGCAGTCCGGCGTCGGCCTCGTCGAGTCCCTCCGGCCCCCAGACGAAGCGGTCGTCGCCGAGGAAGGCACCGTGGTCGTTCTGGTACTCGTCGGCGTTCCGGTCCCACCAGCCCCGGCTCGCCCGGCTGCTCTCCGCGTCCCCGGCGTCACGCCGGGTCGCCACCGCCTCGTCCTCGTCCGTCCCGAGGCGGTCGTCCTGTCCGTACTCTTGGTTCATCTCGCCCGTCGATGTAGTTTGCGCTCAGTGCCACGGAACGGCGGAGGCCCGCCGACGGCCCGCGTACGGACACGAGTTGTGCCGGGTTCGCGCACTTCCGTCCCGGCTGCGCGCTTCGCACATTGACCCTGTCCGGCCGCCCCCGTATGCTAAAGGTTGCGCTGCGGGCCTGCGCGCCTCAGACGGAGCAGGCCGCGCTCGCACCTGTTGCGGTCCCCTCGGTTTTCGAGGCGCCCCCGGTCCCCGGGAAGGCGCTTCATCAGCTGTCCGGCTTCTTCAGTGCGATACGGGCTCTCGGCGTAGCAGTACCTACGACTTTCTGTCCGTAACCGGAGCCCTTTCCCACATGACGAGCAGCACCGAGACCACCGCCACCACCCCGCAGGTTGCGGTCAACGACATCGGTAACGAGGAAGCCTTCCTCGCCGCGATCGACGAGACGATCAAGTACTTCAACGACGGCGACATCGTCGACGGCGTCATCGTGAAGGTCGACCGGGACGAGGTCCTGCTCGACATCGGTTACAAGACCGAAGGTGTCATCCCGAGCCGC
Source organism: Streptomyces sp. NPDC007945 (assembly GCF_042958885.1). Taxonomy (NCBI): domain Bacteria; kingdom Bacillati; phylum Actinomycetota; class Actinomycetes; order Kitasatosporales; family Streptomycetaceae; genus Streptomyces; species Streptomyces sp. NPDC007945. Next base: position 172,841 of record NZ_JBIBJV010000001.1, on the reverse strand, counting down.
GAGCTCTCGATCAAGCACGACGTCGACCCGAACGAGGTCGTCAAGGTCGGCGACGAGATCGAGGCCCTGGTCCTTCAGAAGGAGGACAAGGAAGGCCGCCTGATCCTCTCGAAGAAGCGTGCCCAGTACGAGCGCGCCTGGGGCACCATCGAGAAGATCAAGGAAGAGGACGGCATCGTCACCGGTACCGTCATCGAGGTCGTCAAGGGTGGTCTCATCCTCGACATCGGCCTCCGCGGCTTCCTCCCGGCCTCCCTGGTCGAGATGCGCCGTGTCCGCGACCTCCAGCCCTACGTGGGCAAGGAGCTCGAGGCGAAGATCATCGAGCTGGACAAGAACCGCAACAACGTGGTCCTGTCCCGCCGTGCCTGGCTGGAGCAGACCCAGTCCGAGGTCCGCCAGACCTTCCTCACGACCCTCCAGAAGGGTCAGGTCCGCTCCGGCGTCGTTTCCTCGATCGTCAACTTCGGTGCCTTCGTGGACCTGGGCGGCGTCGACGGTCTCGTCCACGTCTCCGAGCTGTCCTGGAAGCACATCGACCACCCGTCCGAGGTCGTCGAGGTCGGCCAGGAGGTCACCGTCGAGGTTCTCGACGTGGACATGGACCGCGAGCGTGTCTCCCTGTCGCTGAAGGCGACGCAGGAGGACCCGTGGCAGCAGTTCGCCCGCACGCACCAGATCGGCCAGGTCGTCCCCGGCAAGGTCACCAAGCTGGTTCCGTTCGGCGCGTTCGTCCGCGTGGACGAGGGCATCGAGGGTCTGGTCCACATCTCCGAGCTGGCCGAGCGCCACGTGGAGATCCCGGAGCAGGTCGTCCAGGTCAACGACGAGATCTTCGTCAAGGTCATCGACATCGACCTCGAGCGTCGCCGGATCTCGCTGTCCCTGAAGCAGGCCAACGAGTCCTTCGGTGCCGACCCGGCGTCGGTCGAGTTCGACCCGACCCTGTACGGCATGGCCGCGTCCTACGACGACCAGGGCAACTACATCTACCCCGAGGGCTTCGACCCCGAGACCAACGACTGGCTCGAGGGCTACGAGACCCAGCGCGAGGCCTGGGAGGCCCAGTATGCCGAGGCGCAGGCGCGCTTCGAGCAGCACCAGGCCCAGGTCATCAAGTCCCGCGAGGCCGACGAGGCCGCCGCTGCCGAGGGCGCTGCCGCCCCGGTCGCCGGCAACGCCGGTGCGGGCATCTCGGGTGGCTCCTACTCCTCCGAGTCGGACGACTCCGCCGGCGCCCTGGCGTCGGACGAGGCCCTCGCCGCCCTCCGCGAGAAGCTCGCCGGCGGCCAGAGCTGAACAGGCTCACCGCTGAGCGGCGCTAGTCGCTAGCAGTACACCGGGGCCCGCTCCCTCCCGGGGGAGCGGGCCCCGGTCGTTTTTCCGCCACATCGGCCCGAACGCGCCCTGGCGGGAATGACCTTGCGCCCCGGGACGTTCTTCCGGAAGACGCGAGGAGGAGCGGTAACCGTGCTTGATCCCCAGGATTTGTACGAATGGGACGCCAAGGGCCTGGCCGTGGTCGACCTGGCCCTGGCACAGGAGTCGACCGGGCTGGTCATGCTGTACCACTTCGACGGCTACATCGACGCGGGCGAGGCCGGCGAGCAGATCGTCGAGCGGGTGCTGGACACCCTTCCCCACCAGGTCGTCGCCCGCTTCGACCACGACCGGCTGGTGGACTACCGCGCCCGCCGCCCCCTGCTGACCTTCCGGCGCGACCGCTGGGCCGGGTACGAGACCCCCGCCATCGAGGTCCGCCTCGTCCAGGACGCGACCGGCGCCCCCTTCCTCTTCCTCTCCGGCCCCGAGCCGGACGTCGAGTGGGAGCGCTTCGCCGCCGCCGTCGCCCAGATCGTCGAGCGGCTCGGCGTACGGCTCGCCGTCAACTTCCACGGCATCCCCATGGGCGTTCCGCACACCCGGCCCGTCGGCCTCACCCCGCACGGCAACCGCACCGACCTCATGCCCGGCCACCGCAGCCCCTTCGACGAGGCCCAGGTGCCCGGCAGCGCCCAGTCGCTCATCGAGTTCCGGCTCTCCGAGGCCGGTTTCGACACCCTCGGGGTCGCCGCCCACGTGCCGCACTACGTGGCCCGCTCCCCGTACCCGGACGCGGCGCTGACCGTCCTGGAGGCCGTCACCGCCGCCACCGGCCTCGTCCTCCCGGGCGTCGCCCACGCGCTCCGCACCGAGGCCCGCCGCACCCAGACCGAGATCGACCGGCAGATCGGCGCCGGGGACGAGGAGCTCGTCGCCCTGGTCCAGGGCCTGGAGCACCAGTACGACGCGGTGGCCGGCGCGGAGACCCGTGGCAGCCTGGTCGCCGAGCCCGTCGACCTGCCCTCCGCCGACGAGCTGGGCCGCGAGTTCGAGCGCTTCCTCGCCGAGCGGGAGGGCGACTCCTAGGGTCGCGGGGGTGGGGGCCTAAGCTGCCGCTCATGCTGAAGATCGGACTGACCGGCGGCATCGGCGCCGGCAAGAGCGAGGTGTCGCGGCTGCTCGTCTCGTACGGGGCCGTGCTGATCGACGCGGACCGGATCGCCCGCGAGGTGGTCGAGCCGGGCACGGAGGGGCTCGCGGCGGTCGTGGCCGCCTTCGGGGAGTCCATCCTCACCGAGGACGGCACCCTCGACCGGCCGCGCCTCGGCTCCATCGTCTTCGCCGACCCGGAGCGGCTGGCCGTGCTCAACGCCATCGTGCACCCGCTCGTCGGCGCCCGGTCGGCCGAGCTGGAGAGCGCCGCGGGGCCCGGGGACGTGGTGATCCACGACGTCCCCCTGCTGACCGAGAACGGCCTCGCACCGCTCTACGACCTCGTCGTCGTCGTCGACGCCTCCACCGAGACCCAGCTCGACCGGCTGGTACGGCTCCGGGGCATGACCGAGGACGAGGCGAAGGCGCGGATGGCGGCGCAGGCCACCCGGGCGGCCCGGCTGGAGATCGCGGACCTCGTGATCGACAACGACGGCCCCCTCGACGCCCTGGAGCCACAGGTGCGGAAGGTGTGGGAGGAGCTGGAGCGCCGGGCGGCCGAGACCGCCTAGACAGCGGGCGCCCGTCCGGTGTCCGCCACCCGGATCGTGGGAAGGATGCAGTTCATGGCCGAGAGAAATCCGGAGACGCACGTCATCGACTTCCGTGCCGCCGAGCAGCTGCTGGCCGCACGGGATCCGCGTGGTGCCGTGAAACTGCTGGACTCGGTCATCGCCGAGCACCCGGAGAACACGGCGGCCCGGCTGCTGCGGGCGCGGGCCTTCTTCGCCGCCGCCCAGCTGCGGCCCGCCCAGCTGGAATTCGAGCTGGTCCTGGAGCGGGAGCCGGACAACGCCTTCGCCCACTTCGCGCTCGCCCGCACCCTCCAGCGCTCCGGGCAGGACGCCCGTGCCACCCGCCACTTCCGGCTGGCCGCCGCGCTCGACCCCCGGCCCGAGTATGTACGGGCCGCGGGCTTCGGCACCGAGGACTGACCCGGCCCGGCCCGCCGGGGGCTCAGCGCTCCCCGCGGTCCCGCCCGTCGCCGTCCGGCCCCCGGGGCCACCCGCCGCCCCGGTCCCCGTCGAACCCGCTCCGTTCCCTGCCGTCGCCGTGGTCGGGCTCGTACGGCGGGATGTCGCGGCCCGGCTGCCAGTGCGGGCCCTGCCGCAGATGGCGCAGGACCATCGTCAGATCGGCCGTGACCACCAGGAGCAGCACTCCGCAGGCGATCGCCCAGCCCGGGCGGCCCACCAGCACGAAGACGACCGTGCCGAAGAGCGCCCACACCATTCCCCAGGCACTCAGCCAGAACCGCAGCCGCAGCGCGCTGCGCGCGGTGACCGGCTCGCTACCGGTACGCATGACGGTGCCCTCTTCCGTCGGATCCCTGTGGGCACTTCCAGCATGTACCCGCCGGGAGGCGAAGGGAACGGGCGTCAGGGGCCCGGCTCAGTGCACGATCGAGTAGCTGCGCCAGGGCAGGGTGCCCGGCACGATCGAGTCGCCGCTGTTGGTCGGGAGGTAGACCGGCGCCTCGCCTCGGCAGTGCGGGGTCCGGTAGAGGATCAGGTCCACCAGGGTGCCGTTCTCGATCCGGGTCGCCCCGAGCGGCAGCCGGTGGCAGCCCTTCACCGGCGGGCTCATCACCCGCACCACCTTCTCCCCGCGCGTCTCGTACGTGACGGGGCCGACGGCGGTGCGGCCGAGGCCCGAGCAGCCCGCGACCGTGAGCGTGAGCAGCACGGCCCCGGTGGCGGTCGTGAGACGCCGGCGAACGGACATGGCGGAACCCCTTCGATCGGGCGAGCGAGGCGGTCGGCGGCAGCCCCGGAGGCGAAAAGCCCTGGTCGACGCCACCCTCCCGCCCCCGGCGGCGGCTGTCACCCCGGGTTGGGCCGGTCGGGGGACGCACGCCCGCGCCCGTTGTCAGACCCCGCCCGTAAGGTCGGGAGTACCGGCGCGGAGGCTCCGCGCCGACCGGTGGACCCGGGGAAGGAGGGCGGCACATGTCGGAGCGCTGGACGGCCCGCGCCGCCGTCTTCCTGCCCGCGGCGCTGCCGCGCCAGGGCAGGATCGTCCTCTGGGCGCCCGACGGGGCGCCGCTGCCCGCCCCCGACGGGCTCGTCGGCGCGGAGCCCGCCCGGATCACCGTGGCCCGCCCGCACGGCAGCGGCACCCGCCGCCGCGAGGTCCCCGCCGTCACCCTGCCGGTGGCCACCGCCCTGCCCTTGCTGGTCGCCGCCCGGCACCACCCCGCCGCCCACCCCGCCACCGCCTGCTGGGGCGCCGCCGCCCTGCACGCCCTCCACCTCGTCGCCCGCGGCCGGCTGCTGCCCGGGCTCACCGCCGACGACCTGGACGCCTGGCGGGCCGGGCCGCTCGACGCCGAGGACATCGCCCATCTGCGCGCCGTCGCCGCCGCCATGCCGTACGAGGCGCACGCGGTGCCCGTCGCCGGATCGGGGCCGCTCGCCCTGCCCGATCCGGAGGCCCTGGTGCGGGCCTTCCTCGACGCGGTCGCCGACGCCCTGCCCCGTACCCCCGCCGCGGCGCACGCGGTCGGCGCGCCCTTCGCCGCCGCCGAGCCCCAGCACCTCCCGGGGGCCCGCGCCTGGGCGGCGGAGGCCGCCGCGGGCATGGACGCCGGGGTGCGGATCTCGCTCCGCCTCGACCTCTCCGCCGCCGAGCTGTTCGACAGCGCCGACGAGGCCGAGGGAGGCGCCGAGCGGCAGGCGGCCGCCGCCATCCTCCAGGTGCACAGCCTCGCCGATCCGACCCTGGTCATCGACGCCGCCGCGCTCTGGGCGGGGGAGGGCGAGCACTTCGGCCCCCGCGCCCGGATCGACGCCCTCCTCGCGCTGCGCCGCGCCGCCCGGATCTGGCCCCCGCTCGGCCGCCTCCTGGAGCGGGACGCGCCCGACGTCCTCGCCGTCAGCGAGGCCGAGCTGTACGAGCTCCTCGGGCCGGCCGCGGCCCGGCTCGCCGACGCCGGGGTCGCCCTGCACTGGCCGCGCGACCTGGCCCGCTCCCTCAGCGCCTCCGCCGTCGTCCGCCCCGCCCGCTCCGCGCCCGGCTCCGCCACCGACGGCACCAGCTTCTTCGACTCCACCGAGCTGCTCCGCTTCGACTGGCAGCTCGCCCTCGACGGCGACCCGCTCACCCAGCGCGAGATGGACGTCCTGGCCGAGGCCCACCGCCCCGTGGTGCGGCTCCGCGACCGCTGGGTCGTCGTCGACCCCGACCTCGTCCGCAAGGCCCGCAAGCGCGAACTGGGCCTGCTCGAACCGGTCGACGCCCTCGCCGCCGCCCTCACCGGCAGCGCCGAGGTCGACGGCGAGACCGTCCCCGCCGTGCCCGTGGGCGCGCTCGCCGTCCTCCGCGACCGGCTCCTCGCCGGCCCCGAGCCGGCCGCGCCGCCGCCCGGACTCACCGCCACCCTCCGGGACTACCAGCTCCGCGGCCTCGCCTGGCTCGACCTGATGACCTCGCTCGGTCTCGGGGGCTGCCTCGCCGACGACATGGGCCTCGGCAAGACGGTCACCGTCCTCGCCCTCCACCTGCGCCGCGCCCGCCGTGAACCCACCCTCGTCGTCTGCCCCGCCTCCCTCCTCGGCAACTGGCAGCGGGAAGCCGCGAAGTTCGCCCCCGGCGTGCCCGTCCGCCGCTTCCACGGCACCGCGCGCGAGCTCGGCGACCTCGACGGCGGGATCGTCCTCACCACCTACGGCACCCTGCGCACCCGCGCCGCCCGGCTCGCCGAGCACTCCTGGGGGATGGTCGTCGCCGACGAGGCCCAGCACGTGAAGAACCCGTTCTCCGCGACCGCCAAGGCACTGCGCACCCTCCCCGCCCCCGCCCGGGTGGCCCTCACCGGCACCCCCGTGGAGAACAACCTCTCCGAGCTGTGGGCCCTCCTCGACTGGACCACCCCCGGACTCCTCGGCCCGCTCAAGGCCTTCCGCGCCCGGCACGCCCGCGCCGCCGAGAACCACGAGGAGCTGGAGAACGAGGAGGCGGTGGAGCGGCTCGCCCGGCTCGTCCGCCCCTTCCTGCTGCGCCGCCGCAAGTCCGACCCCGGCATCGTCCCCGAACTGCCGCCCAAGACCGAGTCCGACCACCCGGTACCGCTCACCCGCGAACAGGCCTCGCTGTACGAGGCGGTGGTCCGCGAGACCATGGGACTGATCGAGGCCGCCGAGGGGATGGCCCGGCGCGGACTCGTGATGAAACTGCTGACCTCGCTCAAGCAGATCTGCAACCACCCCGCCCAGTACCTCAAGGAGGAAGCCCCGCGCGGCGGCACCGCCCGCCTCGCCGGACGCTCCGGCAAGCTCGCCCTCCTCGACGAACTCCTCGACACCATCCTCGCCGAGGACGGCTCCGTGCTGGTCTTCACCCAGTACGTGACGATGGCCCGGCTCCTCGCCGATCACCTCACCGCCCGGGGGATCGGGAGCCAACTCCTGCACGGGGGGACCCCGGTGGCCGAGCGGGAGCGGATGGTCGACCGCTTCCAGGCGGGCGAGGTCCCCGTCTTCCTGCTCTCCCTCAAGGCCGCCGGCACCGGCCTCAACCTCACCCGCGCCGGCCACGTCGTCCACTACGACCGCTGGTGGAACCCGGCGGTCGAGGACCAGGCCACCGACCGCGCCTACCGCATCGGCCAGACCCAGCCCGTACAGGTCCACCGGCTCGTCACCGAAGGCACCGTCGAGGACCGCATCGCCGAACTGCTCCGCGCCAAGAAGGCCCTGGCCGAGGCCGTCCTCGGCTCCGGCGAGGCCGCCTTCACCGAACTCACCGACCGCGAACTGGCCGACCTGGTCTCCCTGAGGAGGTCCGCGTGAACCGCCCCGGAGCCCGGCCCGGCCGTCCCGCGCCGCGCGCTGCCGGCCCCCGCCACGACGACCGCCGCCGCACCTTCCCGGCCGTCCCGCCCCGCGAGGCCGCCGACGGCCGCTTCGCCGCCACCTGGTGGGGCAACGCCTGGGTGGCCGCCCTGGAGCGCACCGCCCTCGACCAGGCCCGCCTCGGCCGGGGCAGGGCGTACGCGGAGCGCGGCCACGTCGACGCCATCACCGTCACGCCCGGCCGGGTCGTCGCCTATGTGCACGGCAGCCGGATCCGCCCCTACCGCACCGAGATCCGCATGCGGACGCTCGGCGACGACGGCTGGGAGCTCTTCCTCGACGAGGCCGCCGCCCGCCCGGAGCACATGGCCGCCCTCCTCGACAAGGAGGTCCCGCACGCACTGGAAGCCGTCGAGGGGCTGCTGCCCGCCCCCGGCGACCTGCTCCCCGACTGCTCCTGCCCCGACGACGGCTTCCCCTGCAAGCACGCCGCCGCCCTCTGCTACCAGGCCGCCCGCCTCCTCGACGAGGACCCCTTCGTCCTCTTCCTGATGCGCGGCCGCGGCGAGGGCGAACTCCTCGCCGAGCTCTCGCGGCGCAACGCCGTCCGCTCCGCCGCCGAGACCACCGCCGCCGCGCCCGTCCTCCCCGCCGTGCCCGCCCGCGACGTGCTCGCCGCCGGGCCCCCGCTGCCGCTGCCCCCGCCGCTGCCGCTCCCCGACCGGCCCGGGCGGCCCGCCGTCTTCCCGCCGGACCCGCACGCCCCGGACCCGCTGGCGCTCGACCTGCTCGCCGGCGAGGCCGCCGCCCGCGCCCACGCCTTCCTCGCCACCGGCCACGACCCGGTCGCCGGTCTCACCCCCTGGCAGGACGCCGTCCGGCTCGCCGCCGCCCACCCCGGCTCCGGCCTCACCGCCTCGACCCGCGCCCTCTACCGCGACCTGGCCGACGCGCTCGACCGCACCCCCACCGACCTCGCCCGCGCCGTCGCCGCCTGGCGCCAGGGCGGCGCGGAGGGCCTCGCGGTCCTGGAAGAACCCTGGGATCCGCCCGCCGGCCCCTTCGACCGCGCCCGCCCCGCCCTCCTCGCCGCCGACTTCCCGGCCTTCCGGCCCTGGCGCAACCACCTCTCCACCGCCTCGCTCCAACTCCGGCTCGGCAAGGACGGCCTGTGGTACCCGTACGAATCGGACCACGGCCGCGAGGACTGGTGGCCGCGCGGCACCCCCGACTCCGACCCGGTCGGAGCCCTCACCGAACTCCTCGGCCGCTGAAACCCGTCGGGGTCATCACTCGAACGGAACCTCCCTCGAAGGAGTGAAACCCGGCAACGGCCGGATCCGGCGGACGCCTCCGTGGCGTTTATTCCGGTACGGGCAATCGCCCGTGCAACTCCGGAAGGCAGGAAGCCATGAGGCAGATGCGCCGAAGTGGTCTGGCCACACTGTTGGTCACGGGTGGTGCGCTCGCGCTGTCGGCGGGCGCCGCCCACGCGGACTCGGGTGCCGAGGGCGCCGCGGTCGGCTCCCCGGGAGTCGGCTCCGGCAACACGATCCAGGTGCCGGTCCACGTACCGGTCAACCTCTGCGGGAACACCGTCAACGTCGTCGGGCTGCTCAACCCGGCCATGGGGAACGCCTGCGCCAACACCTCGGCCCCGGCCGGGGAGCATCGGGACGGCGGGCCCGGCCGCACCCACAAGGACGAGGCCGTGACCCCGCGCGGCGGCGAGCAGACCGGCGGCGGTTCCTCCGACGGCGGGGCCGCCAACGGCGGCGGAGCCACCGCCGAGAGCCACGCCGAGGGCTCCCCGGGCGTGCTGTCCGGGAACGGCCTCCAGCTCCCCATCGACCTGCCGGCCAACGTCGTCGGCAACTCGGTCAACGTCGTGGGCATCGGCAACCCGGCCGTCGGCAACACCGGGGTCAACGCCCCGAGCACCCCCGAGGAGCCGCAGGTCGAGGTCCCGACCCCGCGCCCCCAGACCCCGGTGCGCAACCTTCCGCCGAAGCCGGTCACCGAGCAGGAGAAGCCCGCCGCTCCGGCGCCCGCCCCGGCCCCGCAGGGCGGGACCGAGCGCGTCGTGCTCGCCGCCACCGGTAGCGACTCCGTCGGCTACGCCGCCGCGGGCAGCGCCGCGCTCCTTCTCGGTGGCGCGCTGGTGTACCGCCGCGCCCGCCGCGCGGGCGACCAGGTCTGACCCGGACCCTGCCACGCCGGGGCCGGCTCAGCTGACGCCCGAGCCGTCAGCGGTCGGCCCGGCCCGGTGTCCCCTCCCCGCCCGTCGCGCCCGTGCCCGCCACGCCGGGCGCGCGCCAGGCGCGGAGCACCGTCTCGATGGCGGAGGAGACCCGGGCGCGGGCCTGGTGGCGGGGGACCCCGGACATCAGCAGCGCGTCGTACGGCGTGTCCACGTGCCGCACCGAGGCGCGGACCGCTGCCGTCACGGCGCCCCGGTCGAGGGCGCGTCCGGCGGCCGTCCTGCCCACCCGGCCGCTGCCTTTCGCGGAGGCGTGGGCGGCGATCTCGGTGGCCCGCTCCGGCGGCATCGCCGGGAAGAGCCGCAGGATCTCCACCCGCAGGGCCTCGGTGATCCCGGCGTCCCGCACGGCGCGCCGCTCCGCGTCCCGGGCCCGGCGCCGGGCCCGGGCCTCCGCGTCGGCGAGGCAGGCCGCCTCCGCCCTGGCGAGCGCCTCCTCCTCGACGAGCAGCCCCTGGCGTTCGTAGCGGGTGCGGCGCCGGTTGTGACGGACCACCACCGCCCACAGGGTGCTCTCTTCGCGGGCGCGCCGGGTGAGGGCGGTGTCGCCCCGGCGCAGGAAGACGAGGTGGCCGAGGTCGGCGCAGTCCAGGCAGACCGGCTGGTGGTACTCGACGATCATCCGCTCCAGCGGGCCCTGCCGGCACTCCGAGCAGCGGCGGCGGCGCAGTGGTTCGACGACGACGGGGGCGACGAGGTCCATGGCCGCCCCCCTCAGCGGAGGCCGGGCGCGGCGGCGGCGACGAACCGGGCGAGGGCGTCCTTGGCCAGGTCGGAGCGGCGGGCCCGGTCGGCCGTGCCGACCGCCTCGTGCATGCAGTGGGTCTCCTCGAAAGCGGCCTCGGCGAGCCGCCGCAGCTCCGCGTCGTCGCAGACCAGCTGGACGCGGAAGAGCGCCTGCCGGGCAGCGGTCCGCTGCCGGTAGGAGGCGTGCCGGGACTCCTCGGCCTCTTCCGAGCCGGGCTCCTCGACGGCCCGGAACCAGCGGTCGTTCTGGCTGTGCCGGTACTCGACGACGGCGCCCGCGAAGGCGCTGTAGGTGGCGATGCGCTCCTGGCGGAGTTGCTCGTTCCGGGTGAGTGCCGCCGTGCGCAGGGTCATCCGTCCCTGGAACCAATGGGTGGCGATCACGCCGAGAAGCGTGCCCGCCACCGCTATCAGCGCCACGTCCATGCCGTGGTCCTCCCCCGAGTCACCGTTGCCGACCGCCCGAAGATCCTTCGGACGGTCAGATCATGGCATTGCGGCGGGGGCCGCGTCACCGTCGTACCGGGCGGCGAGGGCGGCCGCCAGCCGGTCCCTGGCCGCCGTCTGCGCGGCGATGCGGGCGTCGAGAACGGCGAGCCGCTCGCGGGCGATCTCCAGGCCACGGGCGGAGGGGCGCACCGACGGCAGGTCCCCGTCGAGACAGGAGCGGAAGGCCGCCACGTCGTCGAGGGTGAGTCCGGCGTCGAGGAGGTAGCGGATGTTGGCGACGCGGACCACCGCGCCCTCCTCGTAGACCCGGTAGCCGTTGGGCGCGCGGTCCGAGGCGATCAGGCCCGCCTGCTCGTAGTGGCGCAGGGACCGTGTCGACGTGCCCGTCCTGCGGGCCAGTTCACCGATGCGCATCCGCCCGTCGTATCACGCGACCAGGGCGCCCCCGTCCACCGGGAGCACGGTGCCGGTGAGGAAGGCGGCCCCCGGGGCGGCGAGCGCGGTGATCGCCCAGGCGACCTCCTCGGGCCGGCCGATCCGGCCGAGCGGGGTGTGGGCGAGCTGCCAGGCCCGGACGGCCTCGCGCTGTTCCGGGGTGAGGCCCATGTGGTCGGCGATGGGGGTCTCGATCGCTCCGGGGGCGACGGCCACCACCCGGACGCCGTCGGGCGCCAGTTCGACGGCCCAGCAGCGGGTGAGGGTCTCCAGGGCGCTCTTCGTCGCCGGATAGACCGAGTTGTTCGGCCAGCCCCGCTGGCCGACGGTGGTCGTCACGTTCACGACCACCCCTCCGGAAGCGCGCAGCGCGGGGACGGCGGCCTGGGTGAGGAGCACCGGCGCGAGCAGGTTCGTCTCCAGGAGGGGTGCGATCCCGGCCCGGTCGAGAGTGCCCAGGGGGCCGCCGGCGGCGATGCCCGCGTTGTTGACCAGGACGTCGAGGCGGCCGTGGTCGGCGAGAACCCGGCGGACGAGCTCCTCGGGCGCGCCGTCGGCCGTGATGTCGGAGGGGAGGGGGTGGATCGCGCCGGGGGCGTCGGAGGCGGTCTCCTGGAGGGGCCCGGGCCTGCGGCCCACGGCGACGACGGTGGCGCCCTGTCGGGCGAAGGCGCGGGCGGTGGCCCGGCCGATGCCGGTGCCGGCGCCGGTGACGAGGACGACCCTGGGGGAGGCGGTGGTGTTCATGCGGTCGATGGTGGAACCGTGACGCCAGTGGCAAGGTCAAACCGGGGGAGCGCGCGGGGCAGAATGGGTGGGATGCGATACGAGGCGATCACCTGGGGCCGGATGGCCGGGCGGCTGGCGCGGCATGTGGACCGGCTCGCGCCCGGTGACGGCGGCGATCGGCTGAAGGTCGCCGTCGACGGGGCCCCGGCCGCCGGGGGCGAGGAACTGGCCGGGCTGCTCGCGGAGCAGCTGCGGGATCGCGGGCGCCCGGTCCAGGTCGTCGGCACCCAGGGGTTCCTGCGGCCCGCGTCGCTGCGGTACGAGCACGGCCGCCAGGACCCCGACGCGTACTACGAGGGCTGGACCGACACCGGGGCCCTGTGGCGCGAGGTGTTCACCCCGCTGGAGCCGGGAGGGGACGGGCGGGTGCTGCCCGATCTGTGGGACCCGGTGAGGGACCGGGCGACCCGGAGTCCGTATGTGACGCTGCCGCCGGGAGGTGTCCTGGTGCTGCACGGGCCCTTCCTCCTCGGGCACTGGTTCCCCTTCGACCTGACCGTCCATCTGCGGCTCTCGCCGGCCGCCCTCGGGCGGCGCACCGGTGAGCCCTGGGCGCTGCCCGCCTTCGCCCGGTACGAGACGGAGGTCGACCCGGCCGGTACCGCCGACGTCGTGGTCCGGGCCGACGACCCCCGGCACCCGGCCTGGACCGGGCTCGGAGACCTCGCCTCAGACTGACGGCGGGCGGCCCGGCGGTCTGCCGCCCACCACGGTCACCGCTTCGGAGCCCGCCGCGCACCCCGCACGCGCCGCCTCCTCCGGGTCCGCGCCCCCGAGCCGGGCGGCGAGGAACGCGCCCGTGAAGGCGTCGCCGGCGCCCGTCGAGTCCAGCAGCCGCTCCGGCGGCACGACCGGGGCCGTGACGCGGGCGGTGACCGTGCCCCGCTCGGCGATCAGGGCGCCGCCCGCGCCGAGGGTCACGACCGCCAGCGGGACGCGCCGGCTCAGCTCCCGGGCCGCCGCCTCCGCGTCCGGGGCTCCGGTGAGCAGCCGGGCCTCGTCGGCGTTGGGCAGCAGCACGGAGGCGCCCGCCACGGCCGCCAGGAACCGCTCCGGGCCCAGCTCCGCCAGGAAGCCGGCCGACGCCGGGTCCACGCTCACCGGTATCCCGGCCGTACGGGCGTCCCGCAGGGCGAGCAGCGCCGCCGCGCGGCTCGACGGGGCGAAGAACAGATAGCCGGAGAGGTGCAGGGCGGCCACGCCGTCGAGCAGCCCGGCGGACCAGTCGTCGGGGCGGAGGCGGAGCGCGGCGCCGCTGTCCGTCAGGAAGGTCCGCTCGGCCGCCGCGTCCACCAGGGCGATCACGGTCGCCGTGGGCACCTCGGGATCCGGCACGAGGTGCGGGCGGACGCCCGCACCCGCCAGCTCGCGGCCGTGCCGGGCGACCGACTCCGCCCCGACCCGGGCGAGCAGCCGCACGTCACGCCACCCCGAACGGGCCGCCCAGCAGGCCGCGTTGGCTCCCGCGCCGCCCGGCAGGGTGCGAATCGAGGCGGCCGTGTCCGTCGCGGGAGCCAGCGGCCCCCGGTAGCGGGCCACCACGTCCGTGACGACGTCCCCGACGATCAGCAGCGCCCCGCTCGGCGTCGGGCCGCCGGCCGCCGTCACCGCTCGCCCGCGGCGTACGCCCCCGCGATCCGGGCCGCGAGCCGGACGTTGCCCCGCACCGCCGCCAGGTTGGCCTCCAGGGACGCGCCGTCGGTGTGCGTCGTCAGGTACTCCAGGAGGAAGGGGGTGACGGCCTGTCCGGTGATGCCCTTCTCCTTCAGCTCGGCGAGCCCCCGGGCCAGCACGCGGTCGTGCAGCGCCGGGTCCAGCTGCTCCGCCTCGGGCACGGGGTGGGCGACGACCAGCGCGGACCAGGGCCGGCCGAGGGCCTGCCGGGCCCGTATGACCGCGGCGACCTCCTCCGGGGTGCGCAGCGTCCAGTCGACCGGCTCGCCGGAGGAGGAGAGGTAGAAGCCGGGGAAGGTCCCGGTGCCGTATCCGGCGACCGTGACGCCCAGCGTCTCCAGGCGCTGGAGCGTGGCCGGGACGTCGAGGATCGACTTCACGCCCGCGCAGACCACCGTGATGCCGACCTCGGCGAGCAGCCGCAGGTCGGCGGACTCGTCCTGGGTCTCGTGCCACTCGCGGTGCACGCCGCCGAGGCCGCCGGTGGCGAAGACCCGGATGCCGGCCGCGTCGGCGAGCCGGGCCGTCGCGGAGACCGTGGTCGCGCCGGTGGCGCCGGTGGCGAGCGCCGGGGCGAGGTCGCGGTGGCCGAGCTTGCGGACCGAAGGGTCCTCCGCGATCCGGGTCAGGCCGGCCCGGTCGAGGCCGATCCGCGCCACGCCGTCGAGCACGGCGATGGTGGCGGGCACGGCGCCCTCGGCCCGTACCGACTCCTCCAGTTCCACGGCCACGGCGAGGTTCCGCGGGCGCGGCAGGCCGTGGGCGATGATCGTCGATTCGAGGGCGACGACGGGCCGGCCCTCGCGGAGCGCGTCCCGTACCTCTTCGGACACCAGTGTGGTCGTCATGGTCCATGTCTGGCGCGGCCACCCGCCCCGCAAACACCACCGGCGATCTCCCGCCACCCCTCTGTCGCACGAGGGCGCGAGGGGGGTACGGATTCGGTCTCCGGGCGTCCGGCCCGGCGGGCCCGGGCGGGGCACGACCCGCCCCGGTGGCGGGCAAGGCCCCGGTGCGGAATCCGCAGCGCTCGGCTCGGTCCGGCAACGTGCCTGGTCAGAGCGGTGAGCGGAGGGATTTGTTCCGCCCTCCCGGCCCTGGGGGCCGCTCCGGCACCCGGCTACAGTCACCGGCCATGACGACTCACGACCTCCCCTCCTTCGCCGTCCACATCCCCGACGCCGAGCTGGAAGCCGACCCGCTCGACCCCGCCCAGATCGTGTCCGGCACCCCCGAGGTGTCCGGCAAGGTGCTGTGGGAGTCCGCCGACGGCAAGCAGGTGCGCGGCATCTGGCAGATCACGCCCGGCGTGGTCACCGACACCGAGGCGAACGAGCTCTTCGTCGTCGTCAGCGGCCGGGCCACCGTCGCCGTCGAGGGCGGCGCCACCATGGAGGTCGGCCCCGGTGACGCCTGCGTGCTCCGCGAGGGCGACCGGACCACCTGGACCGTCCACGAGACGCTGCGCAAGGCGTACCACATCACCTTGCCCTGACCCGGCGCCGGTCAGGCCCTGCGGAGCACGCCCCGCAGGGCCAGGGCCGCCATCGGCAGCAGCAGGCAGGCGGCGATCGCGTTGAGCGGACCGTAGCCCGCCTGGGAGACGATCACACCGGCCAGCAGGCCGCCGAGGCCCGCCGCCGTGTTCATCGCCGTGTCCGACAGGCCCTGGACGGACGCCCGTGCCGCCTGCGGCACCGAGTCCGTCAGCAGCGCCGAGCCCGACACCAGTCCGGCCGACCAGCCGAGCCCCAGGACGAACAGCCCCGCCGCGACCCGGGTGTGGCTCCCTCCCGCGGTGCCGGCGAGGAGCGCGGCGATCCCCAGCAGTCCGACCGCGAGACCGATCACCGCGAGCCGGCCGAGCCGGTCCGAGAGCCACCCCATGACGGGCGAGAACGCGTACATTCCCGCGATGTGCACGCTGATGACGAGCCCGATCAGCTCGATCCCGGCCCCGTGGTGGGTGAGCGCCACCGGCGTCATCGACATGATCGACACCATCACCGTGTGCGAGGCGACCACCGTGACCAGGGCGATCCGGGCCTGCGGCGACTCGCGGACCGCACGCAGCCCGGCCCGCAGGGACCGGTCCTCGGGCCGGTCGTCGGCCCCGCCCCCGTCCGCGGCGGCCAGCGCCCGCGCCGTCAGCAGCGGATCGGGCCGCAGCAGCAGCGCCACCACCAGCGCCGAGACCACGAAGACCACCGCGGCCCACAGGAAGGGGCCCGCGGCGACGGGTATCCCCAGGCCCGCGACGCTCCGCCCGGCCGGCGCCGCGATGTTGGGGCCGAGGACGGCGCCGATCGTGGTCGCCCAGACCACCGTCGAGATGGCCCGGGCCCGGCGGTCCGGCGGCGCCAGGTCGGCGGCCGCGAACCGGGCCGTCAGATTGGCCGAGGAACCCGCGCCGAAGCCCACCAGCCCCACCAGCAGCAGCGGGAAGCTGTCGAGGACCGCGCCGAGCACCGCGACGCCGGCGCCGAGCGCGCCGAGGAGATAGGCGAGCACGAGACCGGCCCGGCGGCCCCTGCGCGTCATCAGCGCCGCGAGCGGCATCGCGAGCAGCGCCGGTCCGGCGACCGTCGCCGTGGAGGCGAGCCCGGCCAGCGCGTCCGTGCCGCTCACCTCGGTGGCGAGGACGGCGGCGAGCGCGACGCCGGTGGCGATCCCGAGACCGCCGAGGATCTGGGTGGCGACGAGCACGGCCTGGACCCGGCGGCGCAGCGCCGGCAGAGCGGCGGTGGAGAGCGGCGAGGCGACCTCTCCGGGGACGAGGATGTCAGGGGCGTCGGGCGTTTCGGTCACTACCGGAGTGTGCCAGCCCCCGCGCCGCAGGGGAATGCCGGGGAACCGGGCTCCAGGTGGCCGGGTGCACCCGGGCGGAGGGCACGCCCCGGCGACCGGGGGTTCAGAACAGCGGTTCCGGCAGCACGCCCTCCAGGGCGAGCAGTCTTCGCTTCGTCTCCAGGCCGCCGCCGAAGCCGCCGAGGCCGCCGTCGCTCTCCACCACGCGGTGGCACGGCACCACCACCGGCAGCGGATTGGCACCCATCGCCGCCCCCACGGCCTGCGCCGCCGCCGGCTGACCCACCCGCCGCGCCAGCTCGCCGTACCCGACCACCGTCCCGTACGGGACGCCGGTGGCCAGCTCGCGCAGCACCTGGCGGTTGAAGCCGGTCGTCAGCGACCAGTCGAGCGGCAGCTCGAACGCGCGCAGCGCCCCCGCGAAGTACCGCTCCAGCTGCCGCACCGGCTCCCCGAGCAGTCCCGTGGCGCACTCGACGGCCGGGCCGCCCAGCTGCCCGGCCAGCCGCTCCGGCATCCGCGCGCCGCGGTCCCCGCCCGCGTGGAACTCGACCCGCACGAGCCCCCGCCCGGTGGCCGCCAGGAAGAGCGGGCCGATGCCGCTCTCCACCACCGCCCACTCGGCCCGCACACCGCGCGGTCCGTCCTCGATGTCCATGCCCTCACGGTACGGCCCGGCACCGACAGCCCGGCCCGGACGGCCCGTTCCGGCCATGCTCCAGCGATGCCTGTCAGCCAGAACGATCGTTCGGCGGCAATCCGGCGGTGGGACCCCCTCCGGAGGTCACGGACCGGTCTCGCTCCGGTCTCGCGACCGGAAAATCGCCGGTCAGGTACCCGCGGAGCCCCCGGCGGGCCATAATCTCGCCCCGGTAGTACTACCCAGCGGTACCGACTGTTTTCGGACGTCCATGCGCCAGGGGTGGGAGGGCACACGCTCATGCAGGGCACGGTCGACGGATTCAGCTACGGGATCGTCACGCCGGTGGCGGCCTTCCTCATGGCCTGCCTCGGAGGCGCCCTGGGGCTGAGATGCACGACCCGCTCGCTGCGCCACCGGGACTCCTTCAAGGCCGGCTGGCTGGCCCTCGGCTCCACCTCCATCGGCACCGGCATCTGGACGATGCACTTCATCGCCATGATGGGCTTCACGGTCGAGCAGGCGCCGGTCGACTACGACCGGCCGATCACCTTCGCCAGCCTCGCCGTCGCCATCGTCATGGTCGGCATCGGCATCTTCATCGTCGGCTACCGGGGCGCCACCGCGCTCACCCTCGTGACCGGCGGCACCATCACCGGCCTCGGCGTGGCCACCATGCACTACCTCGGCATGGCCGGAATGCGGCTGCCCGGCCGGATCGAGTACGACACCCTGACCGTCGCCCTCTCCGTGGTCATCGCCGTCGTCGCCGCCACCACCGCCCTCTGGGCGGCGGTCTCCGTCCACGGATTCCTCGCCAGTCTCGCGGCCAGCCTCGTCATGGGCGTCGCCGTCAGCGGCATGCACTACACCGCCATGGCGGCCGTCAGCGTCCACCTGCACGCCCCCTCCGCCGCGGACACCGGCGCCACCGCGGGCTCCATGCTGCTGCCCATGCTGATCGGCCCGGCGGTCTTCCTCATCCTCGCCGCCGTCGTCGTCATGTTCGACCCGCTGCTCGTCATGGGCGACCCCGACCCGCAGCGGCCCCCGGCCCGCGTCCCCCACCGTCCCGGCGTCCCGGCCCCCCGGCGGGTCCCCGGCTACGGCGAGCCCGCGCACTGGACCGCCCGCCCCGCCGGACGCGGCTCCCGCCACGCCGTCCCGCGCGGCGGCCACCGCTCCCAGGACTGGTGACACGGCGATCACCGCCCGACTGTCGGTGGCGGGTCGTACGGTGGTGGCATGCGGCCCGTTTCAAAGATCGAACGTTCGGTGGCGCCCTTCGAGGTCGTCTCCCCCTACCAGCCGAGCGGCGACCAGCCGGCGGCCATCGCCGAGCTGGACCGGCGCATCCGCGCCGGCGAGAAGGACGTCGTCCTGCTCGGCGCGACCGGCACCGGCAAGTCGGCCACCACGGCCTGGATGATCGAGAAGCTCCAGCGCCCCACCCTGGTGATGGCGCCGAACAAGACCCTGGCCGCCCAGCTGGCGAACGAGTTCCGTGAGCTCCTGCCCAACAACGCGGTCGAGTACTTCGTCTCGTACTACGACTACTACCAGCCCGAGGCGTACGTCCCCCAGTCCGACACCTACATCGAGAAGGACTCCTCGATCAACGAGGAGGTCGAGCGGCTGCGCCACTCCGCCACCAACTCCCTGCTCACCCGCCGGGACGTCGTCGTGGTCGCCTCCGTCTCCTGCATCTACGGCCTCGGCACCCCGCAGGAGTACGTGGACCGCATGGTCCCGCTCAAGGTCGGCGAGGAGATCGACCGCGACCAGCTGCTCCGCCGCTTCGTCGACATCCAGTACACGCGCAACGACCTCGCCTTCACCCGCGGCACCTTCCGCGTCCGGGGCGACACCATCGAGATCTTCCCCGTGTACGAGGAGCTCGCCGTCCGCATCGAGATGTTCGGCGACGAGATCGAGGCGCTCTCCACCCTCCATCCGCTGACCGGCGAGATCATCAGCGACGACCAGCAGCTGTACGTCTTCCCCGCCAGCCACTACGTCGCCGGCCCCGAGCGCATGGAGCGGGCCGTCAACGACATCGAGCGCGAGCTGGAGGGGCGGCTCGCGGAGCTGGAGAAGCAGGGCAAGATGCTGGAGGCCCAGCGCCTCCGCATGCGCACCACCTACGACATCGAGATGATGCGCCAGATCGGCTCCTGCTCCGGCATCGAGAACTACTCGATGCACTTCGACGGCCGCGAGCCCGGCTCCCCGCCCAACACCCTCCTCGACTACTTCCCCGAGGACTTCCTCCTCGTCATCGACGAGTCGCACGTCACCGTGCCGCAGATCGGCGCCATGTACGAGGGCGACGCCTCCCGCAAGCGGACCCTCGTCGACCACGGTTTCCGGCTCCCCTCGGCCCTCGACAACCGCCCCCTGAAGTGGGAGGAGTTCCAGGAGCGGATCGGCCAGACCGTCTACCTCTCCGCCACCCCCGGCACCTACGAGCTGTCCCGCTCCGACGGCTTCGTCGAACAGATCATCCGCCCCACCGGCCTCGTCGACCCCGAGGTCGTCGTCAAGCCCACCGAGGGCCAGATCGACGACCTGGTCCACGAGATCCGGCTGCGCACCGAGCGCGACGAGCGCGTCCTCGTCACCACCCTCACCAAGAAGATGGCCGAGGACCTCACCGACTACTTCCTGGAGCTCGGCATCCAGGTCCGCTACCTCCACAGCGACGTCGACACCCTGCGCCGCATCGAGTTGCTCCGCGAGCTGCGCTCCGGCGAGTACGACGTCCTCGTCGGCATCAACCTGCTCCGCGAGGGCCTCGACCTCCCCGAGGTCTCCCTCGTCGCCATCCTCGACGCCGACAAGCAGGGCTTCCTGCGTTCCGGAACCTCCCTCATCCAGACCATCGGCCGCGCCGCGCGCAACGTCTCCGGCCAGGTCCACATGTACGCCGACACCATCACCCCCGCCATGGCCCAGGCCATCGACGAGACCAACCGGCGCCGCGAGAAGCAGGTCGCCTACAACAAGGAGCGCGGGATCGACCCCCAGCCGCTCCGCAAGAAGATCAACGACATCGTCGCCACCATCGCCCGCGAGGAGGTCGACACCGAGCAGCTGCTCGGCACCGGCTACCGCCAGGGCAAGGACGGCAAGGGCGCCAAGTCCCCGGTGCCCTCGCTCGCCGCGCACGCCCCGAAGGCGGGGAAGGCCGGCAAGGCGGGCGCGAAGGCGGGCTCGACGCTGGAGCTCGGCGACCGCCCCGCCGCCGAACTGGCCGGAGTCATCGAGGAGATGACCGAGCGGATGCGCGCCGCCGCCGCGGAGCTGCAGTTCGAGGTGGCCGCCAGGCTGCGGGACGAGGTCGCCGAACTGAAGAAGGAGCTGCGGCAGATGAAGGAGGCGGGGCTGGCGTGACCCGCGGCGGCCCGGTGTGTTGCAAGACCGACACAAAACCGGGCCGCGCCCGGCACGTTGTCAGTGGGCCTGCGTAGGGTGCTGCCACAACGACGAGAGGGGCAGCGCGTGACGGTCAACATGACCAAGGGGCAGGCCATCAGCCTGGAGAAGCAGGGCGGGGGCAGCCTCACCCAGGTGCGGATGGGGCTCGGCTGGCAGGCCGCGCCGCGCCGGGGGCTCTTCGGCTCCCGCACCCGCGAGATCGACCTGGACGCCTCCGCGGTGCTGTTCGCCGAGAAGCAGCCCGTGGACGTGGTCTTCTTCCGCCACCTGGTCAGCGACGACGGCTCCGTCCGCCACACCGGCGACAACCTCGTGGGCGGCGTGGGCCAGGGCGGCGACGACGAGGCCATCCTCGTCGACCTCCAGCGGGTGCCCGTCCACATCGACCAGATCGTCTTCACGGTGAACTCCTTCACCGGGCAGACCTTCCAGGAGGTGCAGAACGCCTTCTGCCGGCTCGTCGACGAGACGAACGGCCAGGAGCTGGCGCGCTACACCCTGGACGGCGGCGGCCAGTACACCGCGCAGATCATGGCGAAGGTGCACCGGGCCGGCTCCGGCTGGCAGATGACCGCCCTGGGCAACCCGGCCAACGGCCGCACCTTCCAGGACCTGATGCCGTCGATCCTGCCGCACCTGTAGGCGGAACCGCGGGCGGACTCCGCCCCGCCGTCGCACCGCAGCTCCCGACGGGCACCGGCCCGCCGGGAGCTGCCCCGCGTGACCGCACGACGAGACCGCGGCACCGATCCACGACCGCACGACCGACCCGAAGCGCCGAGGGGAAACAGAGTCCAGATGACGGCCGAGCTGGTCCGGGGGCAGAACCACCCCCTGCCCGACACCCGACTCGAACTCCGGGTCTCCGCCGGACACCCGGTCGTCGCCGGGGCCACCCTCGGCGACGAGGGTGGCCGCGTCGCCGGCGCCGAGTGGATAGCCCACCCCGGCGCCCCCGTGCGCCCCGGGATCGAGGTGGCCGTCCAGGCCGCAGCCGAGCACCGCATCGCCGTGGACCTCGCGGCCCTCCCGGACACCGTCCACCGGCTCTCCCTCCTCCTCGCGCTGCCGCCAGGAGGCCCCGGCCCGGCCCGCTTCGGCACCGCGGCCGCCCCCTTCGTGGCCGTCGCCGACCCGTCGGGCGCCCCCGTCGCCACGTACACCATCACCGGCCTCGACCGGGAGTCCGCCGTCGTCGCCCTGGAGCTCTACCGCCGCCAGGGCGCCTGGAAGGTCCGCGCCGTCGGCCAGGGGTACGAGGGCGGGCTCGCCGACCTGCTCGCCGACCAGGGCGCACCGGCCGCCGCGGACCTCGCCGCCGCCGTCCTCGACGCGGCAGCCCCCGCCGCCGCCCCGGTGCCGCCGCTGGTCCCCGAGACCGCCCCGGCCGACCCCTCCTCCACCGGCGCGATCAGCTACGCCCACCCCGGCCGCCGCCCCGCCGCCCCGAACGCCGGGCCCGGAGCCGTACCGCCGTCGGATCCGCCGGCCGCGCCGCCGCCCGGGCCGCAGGCCCCGCCGCCCGCGGAGTCCCGGCCCGCGCCGGTCGCCGGGGACGCCAGCGGCTGGTCCATGGACGAGCGCCTCTACAACCAGGTCTGGGGCATGTTCGAGGACCTGGCCAGGACCGTCGCCGCCTACCGCAGCGCCCGCGACTTCGCCGACCACCGCCTCGACCGGGCCATCGACCAGGTCCTCGCCGACCCCGCCACCCGCGTCGGCGCGGCCGGCGACGCCGCGCGGGCCGCCGCCCGGGCCACGCACGAGGAGCTGATGGGCCGCGCCCAGGAGGTCCTCGACCGGGACCTGGCGCAGCTCACCGCCGAGTCCGAGGTCGTCGAACCCGCCCTGCCCGCCGCCTACGCCCGCTGGGACAACCCCGTCTGGCACGCCTACCGGTCCCCGGAGGAGCTCCCGATGGCCGTCCGCCTCGGCGACCTCCACGTCCCCGAGCGGAGCACCCTCCGCATCCCCTTCCTGGTCCGGCTCCCGCTGGAGCGGGGCCTCTGGGTGGACTCGGGGCCCGGCCGCACCTCGGCCGCCGGGCTGCTGGACGAGGCGGAGCTGCGCCGGCTCGCCCTGGACAGCGCCGTCGCCCACACCGCCCGGCTGCTCGCCGCCCACCCGGCGGGCGCGCTCACCGTGCACGTCATCGATCCGGCCGGGGGCGGGGCCGCCGCCTTCGCGCCGCTCGTCGAGACCGGGGTCCTCGCGGCCCCGCCGGCCCAGGGCGCGGCCGGGGTCACCGATGTCCTCGCCCAACTCACCGAGCGGGTGGACCTGCTGCAGATGGCGGTGCGCGGCGACGCCTCCGAGGACCTGCCGCCCGGCTTCGACCCGGCCCGCCAGCTGCTCGTCGTCCACGACTTCCCGCACGGCTTCGACGACCGGGCGGTCACCAGGCTCCGCTACCTCGCCGACGAGGGCCCCTCGGTCGGCGTCCACCTGCTGATGGTCGCGGACCGGGCCGACGCCGCCGCGTACGGGCCGGTGCTCGACCCGCTGTGGCGCTCGCTGCTCCGGCTCACGCCGGTGCCCGACGACCACCTCGCGGACCCGTGGGTCGGCCACGCCTGGACCTACGAGCCGCCGACGGTCCCGCCGGGGAGTGCGGTGCTCTGGCAGGTGCTCGGCCAGGTGGGTGAGGCGCGGCGGCGGAAATCCGGCTGACCCCACCCGTTGCCGGAGGCGGCTCCGACCTGCGCTTTTGAGTCACCTTTACCCTTTCCTTTACCTTCTCTTGGGTCTTCGGGTACTCTTTTTCCAGCGGAGGGGAGTACTCCCCATGCGCGGCGTGCCCGTCAATACGGACGGATCAAGGACATCCGGTCCCGGGGCGTCGGCCCGGCGGGCGTGTGTCACGGCCCCGGGTGGAAGAGACCTCCGGCAGCGACGACGCTGATCAGCCGTACGACGCCGGAGGCGCAGTGGACGTATCGATGACCATCTGGGTGCTGACCATTCTCGGTCTGGGTGCCCTGATCGCGGTCGACTTCTTCATCGGGCGCAAGCCCCATGACGTGTCGATCAAGGAAGCTGGAATCTGGACCGTGGTCTGGATCGTGCTCGCCGTGCTCTTCGGCATCGGCGTCACGATCTGGGGCGGCGGCCAGGCGGGCGGAGAGTTCTTCGCCGGCTTCATCACGGAGAAGTCGCTCAGCGTCGACAACCTCTTCGTCTTCATCCTGATCATGGCGAAGTTCTCCGTGCCGAGCCACCTCCAGCAGCGGGTGCTGCTCATCGGTGTGCTCATCGCCCTCGTGCTGCGGGCGATCTTCATCGCGGCGGGCGCCGCGATCATCGCGAGCTTCTCGTGGGTCTTCTACCTCTTCGGTGCCTTCCTCATCTACACCGCCTGGAAGCTCATCAAGGAGGCCATGGCGGACGAGGACGAGGACGACTGGGACGAGAACCGCATCCTGAAGTCCATCGAGAAGAAGTTCGGCGTCGCGGACCGCTACCACGGCACCAAGCTCTTCATCGTGCAGTCCGGCAAGAAGGTCATGACGCCGCTCCTGGTCGTCATGCTCGCCATCGGCATGACCGACGTGCTGTTCGCGATGGACTCGATCCCCGCGATCTTCGGCCTCACCCAGGACCCGTACATCGTCTTCACCGCCAACGCCTTCGCCCTCATGGGCCTGCGTCAGCTGTACTTCCTGATCGGCGGTCTGCTGAAGAAGCTGGTCCACCTCAGCTACGGCCTGTCGGTGATCCTCGGC
Organism: Streptomyces sp. NPDC007945; assembly: GCF_042958885.1. Taxonomy (NCBI): domain Bacteria; kingdom Bacillati; phylum Actinomycetota; class Actinomycetes; order Kitasatosporales; family Streptomycetaceae; genus Streptomyces; species Streptomyces sp. NPDC007945. The sequence goes on along the minus strand of NZ_JBIBJV010000001.1, from coordinate 148,550 downwards.
TTCATCGGCGTCAAGCTGGTGCTGCACGCCCTGCACGAGTCCGGGGTCCACGTCCCCGAGATCTCCATCCCGGTCTCCCTCGCGGTCATCTGCGGCGTGCTGGTCATCACCACGATCACCAGCCTGATCGCCTCCAAGAGGCAGTCCGAGAAGGCGGCGGCCGAGGCGGCGGAGGCCGCCGAGGGCGTCGACAAGGCCGGCGCCGAGCGCTGACCCGTTCCTTCCGGCACACGGCGACGGCCGGCCCGGGGCATCACGCCCCGGGCCGGCCGTCGCCGTCGTCCGCCCCCCTGCGGTCGCGCCGCCGTCAGGCGGTCGCGCCCTCCACGGCCTCCTCGGGCCGCCGCTCCGGCAGCGTCTCCGGGAGCAGCGCGAAGCAGCCCAGGCTCACCAGGGCCACCACCGTCAGATAGGCCGCCACCCCCCACGGCGGGCCCGAGCCGCCCTCCGACAGGGCCGTGGCCACGATCGGCGTCAGCGCGCCGCCGAGCACCCCCGCCAGGTTGTAGCCCACCGCCGCGCCGGTGCAGCGGACCCGGGGCTCGTACAGCTCCGGGAGATACGCGGCGACCACCGCGAACATGGTGATGAAGGCCATCAGAGCCCCCAGGAACCCCAGGAACATCAGCAGCGGTTGCTTGGTGTGCAGCAGCGCCACCATCGGGAACATCCACAGGGCCGCCGCCGCGCACCCCGCCAGACAGAGCGGCCTGCGCCCCCAGCGGTCGGCGAGCAGGGCCAGGAAGGGCGTCGCGGCGCCCTTCACCGCCACCGCGGCCATCACGCAGACGAGCATCACGGTGCTGCTCACCCCGAGCCGCTCGGTGCCGTAGGCCAGGGCCCAGGTGGAGACCGTGTAGAAGATCGCGTACCCGACGGCGAGGGCGCCGGCGGTCAGCAGCACCAGCCGCCAGTGGTCGCGGGCGACCTCGGCGAGCGGCGCGTTCGCCCGCCGCCCGGACGCGGACAGCTCCTCGAACTGCGGGGTCTCCGCGAGCGAGGAGCGCAGCAGCAGGCCGCCGGCGGCGAGCAGCCCCGCCGCCCAGAACGGCACCCGCCAGCCCCAGGACCGGAAGTCGGCGTCGCTCAGACCGGCGGTGAGCGCCAGCATCACCCCGTTCGCCAGGAGGAAGCCGACCGCCGGGCCGATCTGCGGAAAGCTCGCCCACAGCGCGCGGCGGTGCGGCGGGGCGTGCTCGGCGGTCAGCAGGACGGCCCCGCCCCACTCGCCGCCGAGGCCGAGCCCCTGGAGGAAGCGGAGCACCAGCAGCAGCAGGGGAGCGGCGACGCCGATCGATTCGTACGTGGGGACGCAGCCGACGGCGACGGTGGCGCAGCCGGTGAGCAGCAGCGAGGCGAAGAGCACCGGCCGGCGCCCGTGCCGGTCCCCGACGTGCCCGAAGAGGACCGAGCCCAGGGGGCGGGAGAGGAAGCCGACGGCGAAGGTGCCGAAGGCGGCGAGGGTCCCGGCGAGCGGGGAGAAGGTCGGGAAGAAGAGCGGTCCGAGGACGAGGGCGGCGGCCGTCCCGTAGACGAAGAAGTCGAAGAACTCGATGGCGGTGCCGACGAGCGAGGCGGCGGCGAGCCGGGCCATCGACGGCGGGCCGGCGGCCGCCGGTGGCGACGGAGCGTGACTGTGGCGCATGTGGCGCCAACTACCCGACGGCGCTCGGGGTTACGGGGGCGTACGGGAGCGCCCCCGGCGTCCCCGGGGGCGTGGGCCCGCCCCGGCCGGTGGAGGGGCTACCAGCCGCGCTCGCGCCACTCCGGGAGGTGGGGGCGCTCGTCACCCAGGGTGGTGTCCTTGCCGTGGCCGGGGTAGACCCAGGTCTCGTCGGGCAGGGCGCCGAAGAGCTTCGTCTCCACGTCGTGCAGGAGGCTCGCGAAGGCCTCCGGGTCCTTCCAGGTGTTCCCGACGCCGCCGGGGAAGAGGCAGTCGCCGGTGAAGACGTGCGGGTGGCCGTGCGGGTCGTCGTAGACGAGCGCGATCGAGCCCGGGGTGTGGCCGACCAGCCGGCGGGCGGTGAGCTCGACCTCGCCGACGCGGATCGTGTCGCCGTCCTCCACCGGGACGTCGGTGGCGACCGGGATGCCCTCCGCGTCGTACGCGCCCGCGTACGTGGTCGCGCCGGTGGCGGCCACGACCTCGGCCAGGGCCTGCCAATGGTCGCCGTGCCGGTGGGTGGTGACGACGGCGGCGATGCCGTCGTCACCGATCAGCGTGAGCAGGGTCTCCGCGTCGTTGGCCGCGTCGACGAGCAGCTGCTCGCCGGTGGCCCGACAGCGCAGCAGGTACGCGTTGTTGTCCATCGGGCCGACCGCGACCTTGGAGATCATCAGGTCCTTCAGCTCGTGGACGTCGGCCGGACCGCCCACCCTCACCGCTCCGCTGTACGTCATGGCCTCAGACTAGCCCCGCCCGCCGACGGCGGTCCCGGTGAGCCGGGCGCTACAGCGGCGGGAGCGCGGGCAGCACGCCGCCCTCGGTCTTCAGGGCCGAGCCGTCGCGGCGGCCGGCCAGCCAGCCGAGGAGTTCGGGAGCGGGGCCGGAGACGGTGACGGCGGCCTCGCCGGAGGGGTCGCCGGTCGTCCAGGTGCGCCCGTCGTCCGCCCGCAGGGCGGTCGTCGGCACGTTCCCCATGGTGCTGAAGCGCTCGGCGAGGAAGTCGATCTCGCGCCCGACGAACTCCTCGGGAAGGTCCTCCAGCTCGTAGCCGCAGCCGAGGTCCACGTGGTGCAGGTCCACCTCGACCCAGCGGCGGAAGGGGATGCGGGAGGCGCGGTCGGTGATGCCGTTGCGCAGCTCGACGACACGGTTCCAGTCGGCCGGGACGGCGGCTGCGGCCCGGAGGCGCTCGGCCGTCGCGCGGACGTCGGCGAGCTGGACGTCGAGGGGGCGGCCGGCGTCGCGCTCGATGTCCGCGTCGCGCGCTTCGGCGCTCGGATACATGGGGCGGCCTTCGAGGACGTTCACCAGGGCCTCGGCGTTCCGGGCCAGGTGGGCGAGGACGTGGCCGCGCGTCCAGCCCGGAAGCCGTGACGGCTGGGCCACGGCGGCGTTGTCCCAGGAGGCGGCGTCGGTCAGCAGCCGCTCGGTCGCTTCGTGCAGGGAGGCGAGGTCGCGCTCGTGATCGATCATGGCGCCGACCCTAGCGCCGACCACTCGTTCGGGTGAAGCGGGCAGGCGACGGCCGGAAATCGAATGTACGTGCTATAGGCTCGATGGTGGCAGCCGCCGACCACGGAAGCATCCGGCATCCTTGGTTGTTGGGTGTTATGTCCATCCGCTCTCTCAAGAAAGGTGCGGACCGGCGTGGCCGACCGTCTCATCGTCCGTGGCGCGCGCGAGCACAACCTCAAGAACGTCTCGCTCGATCTCCCCCGTGACTCCCTCATCGTCTTCACCGGGCTCTCGGGATCGGGCAAGTCCTCCCTCGCGTTCGACACGATCTTCGCCGAGGGGCAGCGCCGGTACGTCGAGTCGCTCTCCTCGTACGCACGGCAGTTCCTCGGTCAGATGGACAAGCCGGACGTGGACTTCATCGAGGGTCTCTCGCCCGCCGTCTCCATCGACCAGAAGTCGACCTCGCGCAATCCGCGCTCCACGGTCGGCACCATCACCGAGGTCTACGACTACCTCCGCCTGCTCTTCGCCCGCATCGGCAAGCCGCACTGCCCCGAGTGCCGCCGGCCGATCTCCCGCCAGTCGCCGCAGGCGATCGTCGACAGGGTCCTGGAACTGCCCGAGGGCAGCCGCTTCCAGGTGCTCTCCCCGCTCGTGCGCGAGCGCAAGGGTGAGTTCGTCGACCTCTTCGCCGACCTCCAGACCAAGGGCTACAGCCGCGCCCGGGTCGACGGGCGGACCATTCAGCTCAGCGAGCCGCCGACGCTGAAGAAGCAGGAGAAGCACACCATCGAGGTGGTCGTCGACCGCCTCACCGTGAAGGACTCCGCCAAGCGCCGGCTCACCGACTCCGTCGAGACCGCCCTCGGGCTCTCCGGCGGCATGGTCGTGCTCGACTTCGTCGACCTCGCCGAGGACGACCCCGAGCGCGAGAGGATGTACTCGGAGCACCTCTACTGCCCGTACGACGACCTCTCCTTCGAGGAGCTGGAGCCCCGCTCCTTCTCCTTCAACTCGCCGTTCGGCGCCTGCCCCGACTGCACCGGCATCGGCACCCGCATGGAGGTCGACCCCGAGCTGGTCGTCCCCGACGAGGAGAAGTCCCTCGACGAGGGCGCCATCCACCCGTGGTCCCACGGCCACACCAAGGAGTACTTCGGCCGGATGATCGACGGGCTCTCCCAGGCCCTCGGCTTCCGCACCGACATCCCCTACGCGGGCCTCCCGCAGCGGGCCAAGAAGGCCCTCATGCACGGCCACAAGACCCAGATCGAGGTCCGCTACCGGAACAGGTACGGGCGCGAGCGCGCCTGGACCAGCCCCGCCTTCGAAGGCGCCGTCTCCTTCGTGAAGCGGCGGCACAGCGAGGCCGAGAGCGACTCCAGCCGGGAGCGCTTCGAGGGGTACATGCGCGAGGTGCCCTGCCCCACCTGCCACGGCACCCGCCTCAAGCCGATCGTGCTCGCGGTCACCGTGATGGAGAAGTCCATCGCCGAGGTCTCCGCCATGTCGATCAGCGACTGCGCCGAGTTCCTGGGCCGCCTCACGCTCAACGCCCGCGACAAGAAGATCGCCGAGCGAGTCCTCAAGGAGGTCAACGAGCGGCTGCGCTTCCTCGTCGACGTCGGCCTCGACTACCTCTCCCTCAACCGCGCGGCCGGCACCCTCTCCGGCGGCGAGGCGCAGCGCATCCGGCTCGCCACGCAGATCGGCTCCGGCCTGGTCGGCGTGCTGTACGTGCTGGACGAGCCGTCCATCGGCCTCCACCAGCGCGACAACCACCGCCTGATCGAGACCCTCGTCCGCCTCCGCGACATGGGCAACACGCTCATCGTCGTCGAGCACGACGAGGACACGATCAAGGTCGCCGACTGGGTCGTGGACATCGGCCCCGGCGCCGGCGAGCACGGCGGCAAGGTCGTCCACTCCGGCACCTTGAAGGAGCTCCTCGCCAACGAGGAGTCGATGACCGGGCAGTACCTCTCCGGCCGCCGGGCGATCACCACCCCGGACGTCCGCCGCCCCGTCGACCCCGGACGGCTGCTCACCGTCCACGGCGCGCGCGAGAACAACCTGCGGGACATCGACGTCTCCTTCCCGCTGGGCGTCCTCACCGCCGTCACCGGAGTCTCCGGCTCCGGCAAGTCGACGCTGGTCAACGACATCCTCTACACCCACCTGGCGCGCGAGCTGAACGGCGCCAAGACGGTGCCCGGCCGGCACACGCGCGTGCAGGGCGACGACCTCGTCGACAAGGTCGTGCACGTCGACCAGTCGCCGATCGGGCGCACCCCGCGCTCGAACCCGGCGACGTACACCGGAGTCTTCGACCACGTCCGCCGGCTCTTCGCCGAGACGATGGAGGCGAAGGTGCGGGGCTACCTGCCCGGCCGCTTCTCCTTCAACGTCAAGGGCGGGCGCTGCGAGAACTGCTCCGGCGACGGCACGATCAAGATCGAGATGAACTTCCTCCCGGACGTGTACGTGCCGTGCGAGGTCTGCCACGGGGCCCGGTACAACCGGGAGACCCTGGAGGTCCACTACAAGGGCAAGTCCATCGCCGAGGTCCTCGACATGCCGATCGAGGAGGCCCTCGACTTCTTCGAGGCCGTCCCCACGATCGCCCGCCACCTGCGGACGCTCAACGAGGTCGGGCTCGGGTACGTCCGGCTCGGGCAGTCCGCGCCGACGCTCTCCGGCGGCGAGGCGCAGCGCGTCAAGCTCGCCTCCGAGCTGCAGAAGCGGTCGACCGGCCGCACGGTCTACGTCCTCGACGAGCCGACCACCGGTCTGCACTTCGAGGACATCTCGAAGCTCATCAAGGTCCTGTCGGGCCTGGTCGACAAGGGCAACTCGGTGATCGTCATCGAGCACAACCTCGACGTCATCAAGACCGCCGACTGGATCATCGACATGGGCCCCGAGGGCGGCAGCGGCGGCGGCATGGTCGTCGCCGAGGGCACCCCCGAGGAGGTCGCCTCGGAGCCGGCCAGCCACACCGGCAAGTTCCTCCGCGAGATCCTCGGCGCGGACCGCGTCAGCGACGCGGGGGCGCCGGCGGGGCGCGGCGCGACGGCGAAGAAGGCCACCGTGAAGAAGACGGCGGCGAAGAAGGCGCCGGCCGCGAAGAAGGCGGCCGCGGCGAAGAAGCCGGCCGCAGCGGCGAAGAAGGCCGCGCCGGCCAAGAAGACGGCGACCCGCACCCGCAAGGCGTGACGCCACCGCCGGGGGCAGTCCGGGGCCGCGAGCCCCGGCCTGCCCCCGGCGCGCGTACGGGCACGGCGGGACGCGACCGCGCGGGCGGGGGAGGCGTGTGACTTCCGGCCGGGCGCGTGCGGCTGCTGGACCGGTGTAGGCAGGGCGCACGGGACGGGGCGGTGTGCGCGTGGCTCACGCTCCGGCGTGTGCGTGGCTCCCTGTCCGGCGGACGCGTTGCTTCCGGGTCCAGTGTGTGTGGGTGGGCGCGGCGGACGCGTGGCTCCCGGTCCGGCGTGTGTGTGGGGGGGCACGGTCCGGCGGACGCGTGGCCTGCCGCCCGGTGTGTGCCGGGCTGCGGTCCCGTGGTGGGGGCGTGGTGCGGGGGGCGGCGGGTGGGTCGAGTTCGGTCGTGGGGCGTGTGGGGGCGGTCGAAACCGGAGCAAAGGGCGCGGGTATCGTCGGGGGGCCACCGTCCCCGCACCCTGTGGAGCGCGATCATGTCCGGCCAGTCCACCCGCCGTACCGTCCTGAAGGGCGCCGCGCTCGCCGGTGCCGCCGGGCTGGGAGTCGCCGCCTGCTCCACCGAGTCGAAGCTGGGGCACGCCGGCGTGCCGACGCCGACCGCGCCCGTCGACCTGGGTTCGCCGGACGAGGTGCCGGTCGGTGGGGCCAAGCTCTACCGCGAGCAGAAGATCCTGGTGAGCTGCCCCGCCAAGGGCCGGTACCAGGCCTTCAGCGCCCAGTGCACCCACGCCGGCTGCGTCCTCGACAAGATCGAGGACAACGAGGGCAACTGCCCCTGCCACGGCAGCCGTTTCGACGTCACCACCGGCGAGGCGCTCAAGGGCCCCGCCACCGCCCCGCTGCCCGCCGTCGACGTCCGCGTCGAGGGCGGCAAGCTCATCGCCGGGCCGAAGGCCGCGCCCTCCGCCTGACCCGGCCCGGACGGTTCAGGACCAGTCCCAGTCGATACCCAGGATCCCCGGGCGCACGCCCTGCTCCACCAGGTGCACCGTGCGGTGCCGGCCGCCGAGCGTCAGCTCCGTACGGCCACCGCGCGGGGCGCCCGCCGACGCCTGGGCGAAGCGCCGGCAGCGTACCGGCAGGGCCGCCTCGTCGAAGGCCACCTGGAGCACGTACTGCCCGCCCGCGAAGCTGAAGCCGCGCACGTACTCGCCGCTCGGGCCGGCCGTCCCGTCCTCGAAGCCGTACGTGAACAGGTGCGTGTCGCCGGCCCGCAGCCGCGCGTCGAAGAGCAGCTCGGCGACGACGACGCCCGTCTCCGCGTGCCACCGCACCCGCCCCGTTCGGCAGTTCTCCACCGACCGGACCCGCACCCGCGACGGATCGCAGCCCGGGTCGCCGTGGTGGATCGCGAGGTACCGGTCGACGCCGTCCCGGTGCGCCCGCACCACGTGCTGCGACTCGCGGCCCACCAGCTCCCGGCCGGGGCCGATCCGCACCCGCTCGTGGTGGCCGACCGTGTGCAGCCCGCCGTCCGTCGGCGACTCCAGCTCCGCGAACAGCTCCTCCACCGCGCCCGAGGCCTCCACCAACGAGCGGTACGCGCGGGCGGCCGGCCGCTCCACGTCCTCCCGGGCCGCGTCCTCCGTGAGCAGCCGCAGCAGCGAGTTCCCCGGTAGCTGGAGCACCTCCTCCAGGGCCCGGACCGCCTTCAGGGACTCCGGCCGCTGCGGCCGACGGGCGCCCTGCTGCCAGTAGCTCAGCGAGGTCACGCCGACCTTGACGCCCCGGTGCGCGAGATGGTGCTGGACCCGCTGGAGCGGCAGCCCGCGCACGGCCAGCGCGGTCCGCAGCGCCAGGTGGAAGGGGCCGGTGTGCAGCAGTTGCACCAGATCGGCCTCGGCGTGGTTCACACGGGCCTCCTCGGGCTCCTCGGGCTGTCGGGCTCATCGGGCTATGGGGCTGTCGGGCCGGCGGGTTCCGCGAGCGCGGGACTCCTCGGGCTCCCGGATTTCCGGGGTGAACGTTCACGCGCGCGGCACGGACCCCAGGGACCCGGACGGCGGGCGGGCAGGTGGGCGGCGGGCACGCGTTCACACCCGCGCCACACCGTTCACAGCCCGATGTCACCCCGCATTGAAGCGTGTTGACCCGCTCCCGACAACGACCGATGCTCCAAGCGGTGTCCGGACGCCACCCCCCCCCCCCACGCACCCCCCACCCGTCCCCACCCCCCGCACCGGGAGGATCCCCATGCGCAGACGACTCCAGAACGGGAAGCGGAGCCTCGTGGCGTTCGCCGCCGCCGCGCTGCTCCTCGTCCCCACCGCGGCCTCGGCGTCCGCCGCGCCGGCCCCCGTCCCCGCCGATACGGCCACCGCGCTCGGCGCCAAGCGCCTGAACATCACCATGCAGGCCCAGCAGAAGAGCAACTGGTGCTGGGCCGCCGGTGGCAACACCATCGCGACCTGGTTCGGCCGCGGCTACAGCCAGAACCAGTTCTGCAACGCCGCCTTCCAGCGCCAGCAGGGCTACGACTGCCCCAACTGGCAGGCCACCCTCGGCAACGTCCAGACCGGGCTCTCCTGGGCGGGCGTCAGCCCCGGCTCGTACGTCGACGGCTGGCTGCGCTACTCCACCGTGCAGACCGAGATCAACGCCGACCGGCCCGTCGAGACCCGCATCCAGTGGTCGAGCGGCGGCGGCCACATGCACGTGCTGTACGGCTACGACGACGCGAACAGCTGGGTCTACTGGGGCGACCCCTGGCCCACCAGCAATCGGTACAACTGGGCCTCCCACGCGTGGTACGTCAACAACGGGTCCTTCTCCTGGACCCACTCGCTCTACCGGATCGGGGCGTGACCATGACCACCACGACCGCACTCGTGACGGGAGCCGCCGCCGCGCTCCTCGCCCTCGGCGCCGCCGCCCCGGCCGCCGCCTCGGGTCCCGGCGCGCCCCCGCCGGTGGCGCCGACCGCCGAGCGGGCCGCCGCCGCGCCCGAGACCCTGGCCACCGTCGGCCGCTTCTTCGCCCGTGACGGAGAGTTCGCCCGCACCGACGCCGCGCCCCGGATATCCGGCGCGTCGGTCCCCGTGCGGATCCTCTCCGCCGACTTCGTCGCCGGGAAGCCGGGCGCGCCCGTCGCCCGGGAGGAGTTCCGGGCCAGCCTCGCCGTCGCCGCGGACGGCCGGAAGGCGTCGCTGTGGACGGTACGGAGCTCCGCCGGCTGGCAGGTGGTGAACATCGCCACCGGTGACGACGAGCTCCGGTACGCCCGCGAAGGCGCCGGGCGGCTCCCCGGCGGGCTCGTCTTCCGCGAGCCGCAGATCGACGCCTGGTACGTCCAGAAGGGGACGAAGGTGCTCCCGCTGGACGAGGACGCGGTCCGGGCCGTCGGCCGGAACGGCACCACCCTCGCCGCCTACCGCGACCGCGTCGCGCGCGCGTACGCCGACAAGCTCCCCGACTCCGCGTACGCCCGCAAGGGCGCGGCCGGCGGCTACGCCCCCGCGGCGCCCGGTTCCGCACCCGTGGCCGCGGCCGCCGGGCCCACCGCTCCCGCCGAGGGCACGGCGGCGGGCGGGCCCCGCCACCAGCCGGCCGCGGCCACCGCCGCCTCCACGGTCGCCGCCTTCGGCGCCGTGGCCGCCCTCGCCCTGATCGGCGCCACCGCCCTCCGCCGCCGCACGGCCTCCCGCCGCACCGGGGAGGCCTGACCCCGCCCGGCCCCGGCCCACCGGGCCCGCCCGGCCCACGAGACCCACCAGGCCACCCCGGCCCGCCGGGCCCACGGGGCCACCCCGCCCCACCGAGCGCCGCCCCGGCACGCATGGCCACCCCGGCGTGCCGGGCCCGGCCGCCCGCGGGGCGGCCGGGCCCCGCCGCCCCCGAAAGCGCGGCTTTCGGGGGTGGCTCGGGCGGGCCGGGCTGTCACCGGGCGCCAGTAGGGTGGGCGCATGGCCGACCCCACCAGCTATCGACCCGCGCCGGGGCAGATTCCCGACGTCCCGGGTGTCTACAAGTTCCGGGACGAGCACCGGCGGGTGATCTACGTCGGGAAGGCGAAGTCGCTGAAGCAGCGGCTGGCCAACTACTTCCAGCCGCTCGCGAGCCTCCACCCGCGGACCGCCACCATGGTGACCACGGCCGCCTCCGTGGAGTGGACGGTCGTCTCCACCGAGGTGGAGGCGCTCCAGCTGGAGTACTCCTGGATCAAGGAGTACGACCCCCGGTTCAACGTGAAGTACCGGGACGACAAGAGCTACCCGTACCTCGCGGTCACGCTGAACGAGGAGTTCCCGCGCGTGCAGGTCATGCGCGGGCAGAAGAAGAAGGGCGTGCGGTACTTCGGGCCGTACGCGCACGCGTGGGCGATCCGCGAGACCGTCGACCTGATGCTGCGGGTCTTCCCGGTGCGGACCTGCTCCGCGGGGGTGTTCCGGAACGCCGCCTCCGCCGGCCGGCCCTGCCTCCTCGGCTACATCGGCAAGTGCTCGGCGCCCTGCGTCGGCCGGGTCACCCCCGAGGAGCACCGCGAACTGGCCGACGAGTTCTGCGACTTCATGGCCGGCCGCACCGGCACGTACATCCGCCGCCTGGAGAAGCAGATGACGGCGGCGGCCGAGGAGATGGAGTACGAGAAGGCCGCCCGGCTCCGCGACGACATAGGGGCGCTGCGCCGGGCCATGGAGAAGAGCGCCGTCGTCCTCGCCGACGCCACCGACGCCGACCTCATCGCCCTCGCCGAGGACGAGCTGGAGGCCGCCGTCCAGATCTTCCACGTCCGCGGCGGACGCGTCCGCGGCCAGCGCGGCTGGGTCACCGACAAGGTCGAGGCCGTCGACACCGCCGGGCTCGTCGAGCACGCCCTCCAGCAGCTGTACGGCGAGGAGAGCGGCGACGCCGTGCCCAAGGAGGTCCTCGTCCCGGCGCTCCCCGAGGACGCCGAGGCCGTCACCCAGTGGCTCTCGGGCCGCCGTGGGTCCCAGGTCTCCCTGCGGATCCCGCAGCGCGGCGACAAGAAGGACCTGATGGCGACCGTCGCCCGCAACGCCCAGCAGGCGCTCGTCCTGCACAAGACCAAGCGGGCCAGCGACCTCACCACCCGCTCCCGGGCCCTGGAGGAGATCGCCGAGGCCCTGGACCTGGACTCGGCGCCGCTGCGCATCGAGTGCTTCGACATCTCGCACCTCCAGGGCGAGGACGTCGTCGCCTCCATGGTCGTCTTCGAGGACGGGCTGCCCCGGAAGAGCGAGTACCGCCGCTTCCAGATCAAGACCTTCGAGGGCCAGGACGACGTCCGCGCCATGCACGAGGTGATCGGCCGCCGCTTCCGGCGCTACCTCGCCGAGAAGGAGCGGACGGGGGAGTGGGGCGAGGAGGGCGAGGTCGCCGTCGACGAGGCCGGCGACGACGGCCGCCCCAAGCGCTTCGCCTACCCGCCGCAGCTCGTCGTGGTCGACGGCGGGCAGCCGCAGGTCGCCGCCGCCCGCCGGGCCCTCGACGAGCTGGGCATCGACGACGTCGCCGTCTGCGGGCTCGCCAAGCGCCTGGAGGAGGTCTGGCTGCCCGGCGAGGACGACCCCGTGGTGCTGCCCCGCTCCAGCGAGGGCCTCTACCTCCTCCAGCGGGTCCGTGACACCGCTCACGATTTCGCCATCCGCTACCAGCGCTCCAAGCGGACCAAACGGCTCCGGAGCAGCCCCCTCGACGCCGTCCCCGGTCTCGGCGACACGCGCAAGCAGGCCCTGATCAAGCATTTCGGCTCGGTGAAGCGGCTGAAGCAGGCGACAATCGAGCAGATCTGTGAGGTCCCCGGCTTCGGCCGGAAGACCGCGGAGGCGGTCGCCGTGGCCCTGGCGCAGGCGGCCCCCGCCGCACCCGCCGTGAACACGGCCACAGGAGAGATCATGGAAGACGACGGGGGCACGACGGCATGACCGAGCACGACGGGCACCACCGAGAAGACGGAGCAGGACACGTGAGTACGGGCACGAAGGAGACCGCGGGCGACAACGGCGCCGAGGCGGCCATCCCCGAGCTGGTGATCATCTCCGGCATGTCAGGAGCCGGCCGGTCCACCGCGGCGAAGTGTCTGGAGGACCTCGGCTGGTTCGTCGTCGACAACCTGCCGCCCGCGCTGATCCCCACCATGGTGGAGCTCGGCGCCCGCTCCCAGGGCAACGTCGCCCGGATCGCGGTCGTCGTCGACGTCCGCGGCCGGCAGTTCTTCGACGCCCTGCGGGAGTCCCTCGCCGACCTGGAGGCCAAGCAGGTCACCCGCCGGATCGTCTTCCTGGAGTCCTCCGACGAGGCCCTGGTCCGCCGCTTCGAGTCGGTCCGCCGCCCCCACCCGCTCCAGGGCGACGGCCGCATCGTCGACGGCATCGCCGCCGAGCGCGACCTGCTGCGCGAGCTGCGCGGCGACGCCGACCTGGTCATCGACACCTCCAGCCTCAACGTCCACGAGCTGCGCGCCAAGATGGACGCCCAGTTCGCCGGCGACGAGGAGCCCGAGCTCCGGGCCACCGTCATGTCCTTCGGCTTCAAGTACGGCCTGCCGGTCGACGCCGACCTCGTCGTCGACATGCGCTTCCTGCCCAACCCGCACTGGGTCCCCGAGCTGCGCCCGTACACCGGCCTCAACGAGGAGGTGGCGAACTACGTCTACAACCAGCCCGGCGCCAAGGAGTTCCTGGACCGCTACACCGAGCTGCTCCAGCTGATCGCCGCCGGCTACCGCCGCGAGGGCAAGCGGTACGTGACGATCGCCGTCGGCTGCACCGGCGGCAAGCACCGCTCCGTCGCCACCGCCGAGAAGCTCGCCGCCCGCATCGCCGCCGAGGGCGTGGAGACGGTGGTCGTCCACCGCGACATGGGGCGCGAGTGAAGCCTCACCGCCGGCGCCCCTCCTCCACCCTCACGGTGAAGCGGGCGCTCCGCAGGCGCGGTGCCCAGCCGAAGGTCGTCGCCCTCGGCGGCGGCATGGGCCTCTCCGCCTCCCTCGCCGCGCTGCGGCGGATCACCGGCGACCTCACCGCGGTCGTCACCGTCGCCGACGACGGCGGCTCCAGCGGCCGGCTCCGGGAGGAGCTGGGCGTGCTGCCCCCCGGCGACCTGCGCAAGGCGCTCGCCGCGCTGTGCGGCGACGACGACTGGGGCCAGACCTGGGCCCGGGTCATCCAGCACCGCTTCCGGTCCAAGGGCGAGATGGGCGGCCACGCCGTCGGCAACCTGCTGATCGTCGCCCTCTGGGAGCAACTGGGCGGCGACCCCGTGCAGGCCCTCGACCTGGTCGGCCGGCTGCTCGGCGCCCAGGGCCGGGTGCTGCCCATGTCCGCCGTGCCGCTGGAGCTCCAGGCACTGGTCAAGGGCCACGACCCGGAGCGCCCGGAGGACGTGGACACCGTCCGCGGGCAGGCCACCGTGGCGCTCACTCCGGGCGAGGTGCAGTCCGTGCACCTGGTGCCGCACGACCCGCCGGCCGTCCCGGAGGCCGTCGCGGCGGTCCTGGACGCCGACTGGGTGGTGCTCGGCCCGGGCTCCTGGTTCTCCTCGGTCATCCCGCACCTCCTCGTGCCCGAACTGCTCGACGCGCTGGTCGAGACCAAGGCCCGCAAGGTGCTCTCGCTGAACCTCGCGCCCCAGCCGGGAGAAACAGAGGGCTTCTCACCGCAGCGTCATTTGGAGGTTTTGGGACGACACGCCCCTAAACTCGCCCTGGACGTGGTGCTGGCCGATGTGGCCGCCGTGCCCGACGTGTCAGCCAGGGAACCCCTCGTCGACGCCGCCAAGCGGCTCGGCGCCGCGCTGGAGCTGGCGCCGGTGGCCCGCGCCGACGGCTCTCCGAAGCACGACCCGGAGCGCCTGGCCGCCGCGTACGACCGTATTTTTCGGATGCATGGAAGGATCGGCCCATGGCGATGACGGCAGCGGTGAAGGACGAGATCTCCCGGCTTCCCGTCACCCGGACCTGCTGCAGGAAGTCGGAGGTCTCGTCGATCCTCCGGTTCGCGGGCGGTCTGCACCTGGTCAGCGGCCGGATCGTGATCGAGGCGGAGCTCGACACGGCGATGGCGGCCCGGCGGCTGAAGCGGGACATCCTGGAGATCTTCGGGCACAGCTCGGAGCTGATCGTGATGGCCCCCGGCGGGCTGCGGCGCGGTTCCCGCTTCGTGGTGCGCGTGGTGGCCGGCGGCGACCAGCTGGCCCGCCAGACGGGCCTGGTCGACGGCCGGGGCCGCCCCATCCGGGGCCTTCCCCCGCAGGTGGTCTCCGGGGCCACCTGTGACGCCGAGGCGGCCTGGCGGGGTGCCTTCCTCGCCCACGGCTCGCTGACCGAGCCGGGCCGTTCCTCCTCCCTGGAGGTGACCTGCCCCGGCCCGGAGGCCGCGCTCGCCCTCGTCGGCGCCGCCCGCCGGCTCTCCATCGCCGCGAAGGCCCGCGAGGTCCGCGGGGTGGACCGGGTCGTGGTCCGCGACGGGGACGCCATCGGCGCCCTGCTCACCCGGCTCGGCGCGCACGAGTCGGTGCTGGCCTGGGAGGAGCGGCGGATGCGCCGCGAGGTCCGCGCCACCGCCAACCGCCTCGCCAACTTCGACGACGCCAACCTGCGCCGCTCGGCCCGCGCCGCCGTCGCCGCCGGCGCCCGGGTGCAGCGCGCCCTGGAGATCCTCGCGGACGATGTGCCCGAGCACCTCGCCGCGGCCGGCCGGCTGCGCATGGAGCACAAGCAGGCCTCCCTGGAGGAGCTGGGCGCGCTCGCCGACCCGCCGCTCACCAAGGACGCGGTGGCCGGCCGGATCCGCCGGCTGCTCGCCATGGCCGACAAGCGGGCGCAGGACCTGGGCATCCCCGGCACCGAGTCGAACCTGACGGAGGAGCTGGACGAGAGCCTGGTCGGCTGAGCCTGGCGGCCCTCTCCGACGGCCCTTCCGACGGTCCTCGCCGGCGGCCCTTCCGAAGGGCGGTCGGCACGGCTCCTTCCGGAGGCCCGCCCCGAAGGCCCTCACGACGCCCCGCCCCGACGACCCCGCGGTCGCTCGGGGCGGCCGCCCCACGTCCGAACGGCCCCTCGCCCCTGCCGCCCGCCCAGGCCGCAGGGACGAGGGGCCGTCCGCTTACCCGTCGCGTACCCGCCCCGTACCGGTCGCGTCTCCGTCCGCGTACCCGTTGCGTCTCGGGCGCCGTACCCGTCCGCGTACGCGCCACGCCTCGGCCCCCGGACCCGCTCCGTACCCGTCACGTCTCCTTCTCCGTACATGCCCGCAGCCCGTCGCGACCCGCCCGCCTCCCCGTACCCGTACCCGCGGAACCGCGAACCCCCTCGCGGTGAAACGTTTCTGAGCCACCGCCATCATTGCGCCGCCCGAAGGTCGTTGCCGCGAGGCGCCCTTGACAGGGCCATGAGCGCCCCAGAGCCTGGCCTCCGTTCACCTTCGTGACGGAACACACCAAGGGGGGCTCATGAGACGAAAAGCGCGGGCGATCCTCGCCGCCGCTTCCCTGCTGGTCGCGGGCATCGCGGCGGCACCCGCCGCCGGAGCGCGGCCGGGGGACCCGGAGGGCGGGGACGCCCTCTCCGTCTGGCGCGCCACGGTCACCCAGGAGCAGGTGCCCCTGCTCCTGGAGGCCGGCACCGACGCGCACGAACTGACCGAGCGGGTGCCCGAGCGCGGCACCGCCACCGTCGAGCTGTACCTCACCGAGGCGCAGGCCGGCGCCCTGCGCGGCCGGGGCGTCACGCTCACCGAGCACGACCCGGGGCCGGCCGCCGCCCGGCGCGCGGCCGCCGCCGGCGACGGCGTCTTCCGCCCCTACGGCGGCCCCGGCGGGCTCAAGGAGGAGATCCTCGCCACCGCCGCCGGTCACCCCGGCCTCACCAAGGTCGTCTCCCTCGGCAAGAGCCTCAAGGGCCAGGACATCCTCGCCGTCAAGGTCAGCAAGGGGGCGGGGAAGACCAGGGACGGCGCCAAGCCGGCCACGCTGTACCTCTCCAACCAGCACGCCCGCGAGTGGATCACCCCGGAGATGACCCGGCGGCTGCTCCACCACTACCTCGACAACTACGGGACCGACGAGCGGATCACCCGGATCGTCGACTCCACCGAGCTGTGGTTCGTGCTCTCGGCCAACCCCGACGGCTACGACTTCACCCATGCCGACCCGGCCAACCGGCAGTGGCGCAAGAACCTCCGCGACAACGACGGCGACGGGAGGATCGGCGGCGGCGACGGCGTCGACCTCAACCGGAACTTCTCCTACAAGTGGGGTTACGACGACGAGGGCTCGTCCCCCGACCCGGCCGACGAGACCTTCCGCGGCAAGGGCCCCATGTCCGAGCCGGAGACCCGGGCCCTGGACGCCTTCCAGAAGCGCATCGGCTTCTCGTACGGCGTCAACTACCACTCCGCCGCCCAGCTGCTGCTCTACGGCGTCGGCTGGCAGGTCGCCACCGACACGCCCGACGACACCGTCCTGAAGGCGCTCGCGGGCACCCCGCAGAATTCCGCCGTGCCCGGCTACCGGCCGCAGGTCGCCTCCGAGCTGTACACCACCAACGGCGAGGCCGACGGACACGCCGCCAACGTCAACGGCATGCAGATGTTCACCCCCGAGATGTCCACCTGCGCCACCGCCTCCCGCGTCGACCCGAACGACGCCTGGGAGGCCGCCGACTGCGCCTCCGTCTTCACCTTCCCCGACGACGAGAAGCTGATCCAGGCCGAGTTCGCCAAGAACGTCCCCTTCGCGCTCGCCGTCGCCGAGGCGGCCGCCCGCCCCGACGACCCGGTCTCCCCGGTCGGCGCCCCGGCCCCCGCCCTCACCCCCGACGCCTTCACCACCTCCTACGCCGCCGCCGGCCAGGCGCAGCAGGTGGCCGTCACCGCCCGCAAGTCGCTGCGCGCCAAGACCCTCCACTACCGGATCAACGGCGGCCGCGCCCACCGCGCCGGGGTCGAGGCCTGGGAGGGCGGCGAGACCTACGGCGGCGAGGACAATCTCTCCTACGACCAGTACCGCGGCGAGGTGCGCGGCGCCCGGCCCGGCGACTCCGTCGAGGTCTGGTTCACCGCCCGCGGCCGCGACGGCGGGACCACCGCCACCGCCCCCTTCACCTACCGGGTCGGCGAGCGTGCCCGGGGCGACGTCCTCGTCCTCGCGGAGGAGGGCGGCACGGGCGCCGCACGGCACGCCGCCGCGTACACGGAGGCGCTCGCCGCGACCGGCCGGAAGGCGGCCGTCTGGGACGTCGCCACGCAGGGCGCCCCGCACGCCCTCGGCGCCCTCTCCCACTTCCGCACCGTCGTCTGGTACACCGGCGCCGAGCGCCCCTCCGGGGCCGTCGAGCTCGCCGTCCGTTCCTACCTCAACGAGGGCGGCAAGCTCCTCAACGCCGGTGAGAAGACCGGCGGCCAGACCCGGATCGGCCGGGCCGAGTCCAACGACTTCGCCCAGTACTGGCTCGGCGCCTACCACCGGGCCGGCCTGGACGCCCCGCCGTCCTTCGCCGGCTCCGGCCGCCTCGCCGGACCGCCCACCGGGCTCGCCGCAGCCGACGGCAACCCGCTCGACAACGCAGGCGCGTTCACCGTCACCTCCGACAGCCTGGACCCGGAGCGGTACCCGCAGTTCGCGTCCAGCGCCCCGGCCGGCGACTACCCGGGCCTGCGCACCCCCTTCGAACCGGCCGAGGGCGCGTCCTTCGTCGCCGTGAAGCACGCCGACGACACCTGGGCCCGGCTGAGCCGCACCGTCGACCTCACCGGCACCACCGCCGCCGCGGGCCCCCGGCTCGACTTCCAGGTCAGCCACGACACCGAGTCCGGCTACGACAACCTCGTCGTCGAGGCCCGCACCGTCGGCCAGGACGACTGGACCACCCTGCCCGACCGCAACGGCGGCACCTCCGCCGAGCCGCCCGCCGACTGCGGCGAGGGCTACTACCTGAAGCTCCACCCCGCCCTCGGCCGCTACCTCACCCTCGGTG
Organism: Streptomyces sp. NPDC007945; assembly: GCF_042958885.1. NCBI lineage: Bacteria > Bacillati > Actinomycetota > Actinomycetes > Kitasatosporales > Streptomycetaceae > Streptomyces > Streptomyces sp. NPDC007945. The sequence continues at coordinate 130,269 of NZ_JBIBJV010000001.1, read as the reverse complement.
AGGACGGCTGCGTGCCCACCGGAACCAGCGGCGCCTGGAACGCCTTCACCGGCCCCTCCAACGGCTGGCGGCAGGCCTCCGTCGACCTCTCCGCCTACGCCGGCAAGCAGGTCGAGCTCTCCCTCTCGTACGTCTCCGACCCGGGCACCGGCGAGACCGGCGCCTTCGTCGACGACGTCCGCCTCGTCACCGCGGCGGGCACCGAGCGTGAGGGCTTCGAGAGCTCGCTCGGCGCCTGGACCGTGCCCGGCGCGCCGCCCGGCAGCCCCGGCAACGCTGCCGACTGGACCCGCTCGCCGGCCCTCTTCCACTCGGTCGCCGCCGTCACCACGCGTGACACCGTCCTCCTCGGCTTCGGCCTGGAGCACGTCCCGTCGGCGGCCGAGCGGCGGCGGCTCCTCGACCGCGGCCTCACCGCGCTCCGCCGTTGACGGAGCGTAGTGGGGACAAAGGTCCCAAGACGGTCCGTACCCGTTGGTAGGTGCGGGCCGTCGGCCGGCTTCCGGTCACTTTCCGGGCTCGAACGGCTCCGCCTGATGTCACCCGGGGGCGCCCGGAGGGGTAGGGTCGTAAGCGGTCGGGGACATCCCAAAAAAATCAAGATCTCGCCGGTGTGACATTTCACCCGGCGCACTCATACGAGGAGATCGGTTCGTGACGATCCGCGTAGGCATCAACGGCTTTGGCCGTATCGGTCGCAACTACTTCCGCGCGCTCCTTGAGCAGGGTGCCGACATCGAGGTCGTGGCCGTCAACGACCTGGGCGACACCGCGACCACGGCCCACCTGCTGAAGTACGACACCATCCTGGGACGCCTCAAGGCCGAGGTCTCCCACACCGCCGACACCATCACCGTCGACGGCCACACCATCAAGGTCCTCTCCGAGCGCAACCCCTCCGACATCCCCTGGGGCGAGCTCGGCGTCGACATCGTCATCGAGTCCACCGGCATCTTCACCAAGCGCGACGACGCGGCGAAGCACCTCGCCGGCGGCGCCAAGAAGGTCCTCATCTCGGCTCCGGCCACGGGCGAGGACATCACCATCGTCATGGGCGTCAACCAGGACAAGTACGAGCCGGCGAACCACGACGTCATCTCGAACGCGTCCTGCACCACCAACTGCGTCGCCCCGATGGCCAAGGTCCTCGACGAGAACTTCGGCATCGTCCGCGGCCTCATGACCACGGTCCACGCGTACACCAACGACCAGCGCATCCTGGACTTCCCGCACAAGGACCTGCGCCGCGCCCGCGCCGCCGCGGAGAACATCATCCCGACCACGACGGGTGCCGCGAAGGCCACCGCCCTGGTCCTCCCGCAGCTCAAGGGCAAGCTGGACGGCATCGCCATGCGCGTCCCGGTCCCCACCGGCTCCGCCACCGACCTGGTCGTGACCCTCGACCGCGAGGTCACCAAGGACGAGGTCAACGCGGCCTTCAAGAAGGCGGCCGAGGACGGCCCGCTGAAGGGCATCCTCTTCTACACCGAGGACCCGATCGTCTCCTCGGACATCGTCAGCGACCCGGCGTCGTGCACCTTCGACTCCTCGCTGACCATGGTCCAGGACGGCAACTCGGTCAAGATCCTCGGCTGGTACGACAACGAGTGGGGCTACTCCAACCGTCTCGTCGACCTCACCACCTTCGTCGGCGACCAGCTCTGACGTACTAGGGTTCAACAGGGCAGGGCTTTCGATGTGAGCAGGGCTCGGGCAGCGCGACGAAGCGCTGCGCGGGCCCTGTCTCGTGTGCTCCACCGCGTACCAAGGAGTCAGTGAACAGATGAAGACGATCGACGAGCTTCTCGGCGAGGGCGTCGAGGGCAAGCGGGTGTTCGTCCGCGCCGATCTCAACGTGCCGCTCGACGGCACCGCCATCACCGACGACGGCCGCATCCGCGCCGTCGTCCCCACGGTCAAGGCGCTCGCCGACGCCGGCGCCCGGGTCGTGGTCGCCTCCCACCTGGGCCGCCCCAAGGGCGCCCCGGACCCGGCGTTCTCCCTCGCCCCGGCCGCCGCGCGGCTCGGCGAACTGCTCGGCGCCGAGGTGGCCTTCGCCACCGACACGGTCGGCGAGTCCGCCCGGGCCACCGTCGCCGGCCTGGCCGACGGCGAGGTGGCCGTCATCGAGAACCTGCGCTTCAACGCCGGCGAGACCTCGAAGGACGACGCCGAGCGCGACGCCTTCGCGGACCAGCTGGCCGCCCTCGCCGACGTCTACGTCGGCGACGGCTTCGGCGCCGTGCACCGCAAGCACGCCTCGGTGTACGACCTCCCGGGCAAGCTGCCGCACGCGGCCGGCTACCTGATCGCCACCGAGGTCGGCGTCCTCAAGAAGCTGACCGAGGACGTCCGGCGGCCGTACGCGGTCGTCCTCGGCGGCGCCAAGGTCTCCGACAAGCTCGGCGTGATCGACCACCTCCTGGAGAAGGCCGACCGCATCCTCGTCGGCGGCGGCATGGCCTACACCTTCCTCAAGGCCCAGGGCCACGAGGTCGGCATCTCCCTCCTCCAGGAGGACCAGATCCCGGCCGTGCTCGACTACCTCAAGCGGGCCGAGGAGAAGGGCGTCGAGTTCGTCCTCCCCGTCGACGTCCTGGTCTCGCCGTCCTTCCCGGACCTGAAGGCCAAGGCCCCGACGAACCCCACCACGGTCGCCGCGGACGCCATCCCGGCCGACCAGGAGGGCCTGGACATCGGCCCGGAGACCCGCAAGCTGTACGCCTCGAAGCTCGCCGACGCGGCCACCGTCTTCTGGAACGGCCCGATGGGCGTCTTCGAGCACCCCGACTACGCCGAGGGCACCAAGGCCGTCGCCCAGGCGCTCGTCGACTCCCCGGCCTTCACCGTGGTCGGCGGCGGCGACTCCGCCGCCGCGGTCCGGATCCTGGGCTTCGACGAGAACGCTTTCGGCCACATCTCGACCGGTGGCGGCGCCTCCCTCGAATACCTCGAGGGCAAGCAGCTCCCCGGCCTCGTCGCACTGGAGAAGTGAACACCACGATGACCGACACCACCCGCACCCCGCTGATGGCGGGCAACTGGAAGATGAACCTCAACCACCTGGAGGCCATCGCCCACGTCCAGAAGCTCGCCTTCACCCTCACCGACAAGGACTACGACGCCGTCGACGTCGCCGTCCTCGTCCCCTTCACCGACCTGCGCTCCGTGCAGACCCTGATCGACGGCGACAAGCTGAAGATCAAGTACGGTGCCCAGGACCTGTCGGCCCACGAGTCCGGCGCGTACACCGGTGAGATCTCCGGCGCCATGCTGGCCAAGCTGAACACCGCCTTCGTCGCGGTCGGCCACTCCGAGCGCCGCCAGTACCACGGCGAGTCCGACGAGCTCTGCAACGCCAAGGTGAAGGCCGCCTTCGCCCACGGCATCACCCCGATCCTCTGCGTCGGCGAGGAGCTGGACGTGCGCGAGGCCGGGAACGCCGTCGCGCACACCCTCGCCCAGGTCGAGGGCGGCCTCAAGGACGTCCCGGCCGAGCAGGCCGAGACCGTCGTGGTCGCCTACGAGCCCGTCTGGGCCATCGGCACCGGCAAGGTCTGCGGCGCCGCCGACGCCCAGGAGGTCTGCGGGGCCATCCGCGGCAAGCTCGCCGAGCTGTACTCGCAGGACGTCGCCGACAAGATCCGCATCCAGTACGGCGGCTCCGTCAAGGGCGGCAACGTCGCCGAGATCATGGCGCAGCCCGACATCGACGGCGCCCTGGTCGGCGGTGCCTCGCTGGACGCGGACGAGTTCGTCAAGATCGTCCGTTTCCGCGACCAGTGACGATGTAGAGCGGCGGAGGCGATCCGTCGTACCCTTGCGGGGGTCGGGCAGGCGCCCGGCCCCCGTCCCTTTTCAAGCTCCGAGGAAGTTGGTCCAGCCGTGGTTATGGGGTTCTCGATCGCCCTGATCGTCTTCAGCGGCCTGCTGATGCTGCTGGTGCTGATGCACAAGGGGAAGGGCGGCGGCCTCTCCGACATGTTCGGCGGCGGCATGCAGTCCTCCGTCGGCGGCTCCTCGGTCGCCGAGCGCAACCTCGACCGGATCACGGTCGTGGTCGGGGTGCTGTGGTTCGCGTGCATTGTGGTACTTGGTCTGCTCATGAAGCTGGACGGGTAACTCCGCACACTGGACGCGCGTTGGGCCTTCCGTAGACTGGGGCATCTTCGAGCACCATCACGCAGGGAGTTACGACCGTGGCAAGTGGCAACGCGATCCGGGGAAGCCGGGTCGGAGCGGGGCCGATGGGTGAGGCCGAGCGGGGCGAGTCGGCGCCGCGCCTCCGCATCTCCTTCTGGTGCTCGAACGGGCACGAGACCCAGCCGAGTTTCGCGAGCGACGCGCAGGTCCCCGACACCTGGGACTGCCCCCGCTGCGGTTTCCCGGCCGGCCAGGACCGGGACAACCCGCCGGACCCGCCGCGCACCGAGCCGTACAAGACCCACCTCGCCTACGTGCGGGAGCGCCGCAGCGACGCGGACGGCGAGGCCATCCTCGCCGAGGCGCTCGCCAAACTGCGGGGCGAGATCTGAACACAGGACGAACACCGGCCGAAGGGCCCTGGACGCGAACCGGCTTCGCTCCCAGGGCCCTTCGCCGTGTCCGGGACCGGCGGCACGGATCGCCCCGCGCGATCAATTAGGTTGGAGGAGCAGCGGGGCAGAAACGTACGAGAAGAAGTGGGCGATGTCCGAAATGACCACTGAAGGACGCATCAGGCTCAACCGACTGCCCGAGTGGGCGGCCCTCGGCAAGCACCGGGAGCAGCTGGGCGACACCCATCTGCGCGAGCTGTTCGCGGCCGACCCGGAGCGCGGCACCGGCTACACCCTGCGGGTCGGCGACCTCCACCTGGACTACTCCAAGCAGCTCGTCACCGACGAGACCCTGGCGCTGCTGCGCGAACTGGCCGTCGCCACCGACGTCGCCGGCCTGCGCGACGCCATGTTCCGCGGCGAGAAGATCAACACCACCGAGGACCGGGCCGTCCTCCACACCGCGCTCCGCGCCCCCCGCGGGGCCGTGATCGAGGTCGACGGCGAGAACGTCGTCCCCAAGGTCCACGCCGTCCTCGACAAGATGGCCGGCTTCGCCGACCGGATCCGCTCCGGCGAGTGGACCGGCCACACCGGCAAGCCGATCAAGAACATCGTCAACATCGGCATCGGCGGCTCCGACCTCGGGCCCGCCATGGCCTACGAGGTCCTGCGCCCCTACACGCAGCGGGACCTGACGTTCCGTTTCGTCTCCAACGTCGACGGCGCCGACCTCCACGAGGCCGTCCGCGACCTCGACCCCGCCGAGACGCTCTTCATCGTCGCCTCGAAGACCTTCACCACCATCGAGACGGTCACCAACGCCACCTCCGCCCGCGACTGGCTCCTCGCCGGTCTCGGAGCCGGCCAGGAGGCCGTCGCCAAGCACTTCGTGGCCCTCTCGACCAATGCCGAGAAGGTCCGGGACTTCGGCATCGACACGGCCAACATGTTCGAGTTCTGGGACTGGGTCGGCGGTCGCTACTCGTACGACTCCGCCATCGGCCTCTCCCTGATGATCGCCATCGGGCCGGACCGCTTCCGCGAGATGCTCGACGGCTTCCACCTCGTCGACGAGCACTTCCGCACCGCCCCCGCGGAGGAGAACGCCCCGCTCCTGCTCGGCCTCCTCGGCGTCTGGTACGGCGGCTTCTTCGACGCCCAGTCGCACGCCGTCCTGCCGTACTCCCACTACCTGTCCAAGTTCACCGCCTACCTCCAGCAGCTCGACATGGAGTCCAACGGCAAGTCCGTGGACCGTCAGGGCGAGCTGGTCGACTGGCAGACCGGACCGGTCGTCTGGGGCACCCCCGGCACCAACGGACAGCACGCCTACTACCAGTTGATCCACCAGGGCACCAAGGTCATCCCCGCCGACTTCATCGGCTTCGCGCAGCCCGTCGCCGACCTGCTGCCCGGCCTGGTCCCCCAGCACGACCTGCTCATGGCCAACTTCTTCGCGCAGACCCAGGCCCTCGCCTTCGGCAAGACGCCCGAGGAGGTGCGCGCCGAGGGCGTGCCCGAGGAGCTCGTCCCGCACAAGACCTTCCGGGGCAACCACCCCACCACCACCATCCTCGCCGACGCCCTCACCCCGTCGGTCCTCGGCCAGCTGGTGGCGCTCTACGAGCACAAGGTCTTCGTCCAGGGCGCCGTGTGGAACATCGACTCCTTCGACCAGTGGGGCGTCGAGCTCGGCAAGGTCCTCGCCAAGAAGATCGAGCCCGTCCTCACCGGCGACGGCGACACCGAGGGCCTCGACAGCTCCACCGCGGCCCTCGTCTCCGCCTACCGCGCGCTGCGCGGCCGGAGCTGAGCCATGGCGGGGGAGGACGCGGTACGGCTCCGGCCGCCGAGGAACGCCGTGGACCGCAGGGCGGTCGGCTGGTGGCGGGCCCAGTGCCTGCTCGCCACCGCCGCCCCGGTCGCGGTCCTGGCCGTGCTCGGCGCCCTGATCGGACCGGCGAGGACCTGGCTGCTCACCGCGGCCGCCGTCCTGGCCGCGGTCGGGGTGGCCGGCACCGCGTTCTTCCCCGCCTGGTGGTACCGGGTGCACCGCTGGGAGGTCACCGACGAGGCCGTGTACATCCGCACGGGAGCCCTGTGGCAGGAGTGGCGGATCGCCCCCATGTCCCGGATCCAGACCGTGGACACCGTACGCGGCCCGCTGGAGCAGCTCTTCGGGCTCGCCACCGTCACCGTCACCACCGCCTCCTCCAAGGGCGCGCTGCGGGCGGAGGGGCTCGACCACGAGCTCGCCGCCGAGCTCGCCGAACGGCTCACCGCGCTGACCCGGGCCACCCCCGGGGACGCCACGTGAGCGCGGGGCCCGAGGGGGAGTGGCGGCGGCTCGACCCGCGCACCCTCCTCGTCACCGCCGCCGTGTTCTGCGGCATCGCGGTCGGCGCCGGAGTGCCCGTGGCCGCCGGCCTGACCGGCGGCCGACCAGCGGCGCAGGCCGTCGCCTGGGTCCTCGCCGGCGCCGTGCTCCTCGTCGGCGGCGGCACCGCCGCCGACTGGGTGCGCTGCCGGCGCACCCGCTACCGGATCGGCCCCGACCGGGTCGAACTCCACACAGGCCTGCTCCTCCTCAAGCGCCGCTCGCTGTCCCGCGACCGCATCCGCAGCGTCGACCTCACCGCCAATCCGCTCCAGCGCGTCCCCGGCCTCGTCAAGGTCCGCATCGGCACCGGCGAGTCCACCGGCGGCGGCGAGTCCACCCTGGAACTCGAATTCGTCAGCCGCGCCGAGGGCGAACGGCTCCGCAGGGAGCTCCTCACCCGCCCCGCCGACGCGGCCGACCCCGCCCGCGACGGCACCCTCGCCGTCCTCGACCCCCGCTGGATCCGCTACGCCCCCGTCTCCTTCGTCGCCCCCGCCCTCGGCGGCGCCGCGGCCGGAGCGGTCATGCAGGTCAGCGAGTGGTTCGGCGCCCAGGCCGAGGTCATCGACTGGATAGGGGCCCGCTTCGCCTCCGTGTCGCTGCCCTGGACGATCGTCGCCCTGGTCCTGCTCGCCACCCTCGCCGGCGCGGTCGGCGCCCTCGGGCTCTGGATCGACATGTGGTGGAACTTCCGGCTCGAACGCGAACCGGGCGGCACCCTCCGGGTCCGCCGCGGCCTGCTCACCGCCCGCTCGGTCAGCCTGGAGGAACGCCGGCTGCGGGGCGTCGAACGGGTCGAGCCCCTCGGCGTCCGGCTCTTCGGAGCCGCCCGGCTCGACGCCGTCGCCACCGGCCTCGTCGAGGACGACGACGAGAAGCACACCGACCTCAAGGCCCTCCTGCCGGCCGCGCCCCGGGCCGTCGCCGACCGGGTCGCCGCCGAGGTGCTGCGCGAGCCCGAACCGCCCACCTCCGCCCCGCTGACCGCCCACCCCCGAGCCGCCCGCACCCGCAGGCTCCGCTGGGCCCTCGCCGCCGTGCTGCCGCCCGCCGCCGTCCTCGCCCTCCTCGGGGCGCTCCTCACGCCGGTGCTGCTGTACGTGGCGGCCGGCTGGACCGTGGTGCTCGCGGCGCCCGCCGTGCTGCTGGCCCGGGACGCGTACCGCTCGCTCGGACACACCGTCAGCGGCGGCCACCTGGTGACCCGTTCGGGCACGGTACGGCGGACCACCGTCGCCCTGCGGCGGACCGGGATCATCGGCTGGACGGTCAAGCAGTCGTACTTCCAGCGCCGCGCCGGCATCCTCACCGTCACCGCCACCACGGCCGCAGGGGAGGGCGCCTACGACGTCCTGGACGCGGGGGAGTCCCAGGGCCTCGCCCTCGCCGACCGGGCCGTACCGGGGCTGCTCGCGCCCTTCCTGGAGCCCGCCGGAACGCCGGAGGCCCGGTCCACCGAGAGGTGAACCGGGCCTCCGCACGGGCCGGTCGGTGCTACGGCAGCTCCGCGGCCGCCGCCGTGTCCATCAGCCACAGCGTCCGCTCGGTGCCGCGGGCGCCGGAGGCCGGGACCCGCGCCTCGTCCGCGTCGCCGGAGAGCGCGAGGGCCGCGGCCTTCGCCTTGTCCTCGCCGGCCGCGAGCAGCCAGACTTCCCGGGCCGCCCGGATCGCCGGGAGGGTCAGGGAGATCCGGGTCGGCGGCGGCTTGGGCGCGTCGTGCACCCCGACCACCGTGCGGCCGGTCTCCCGGACCGCCGGCAGCTCCGGGAAGAGCGAGGCCACATGGGTGTCCGGTCCGACGCCCAGCATCAGCACGTCGAAGGCCGGCACCTCGGCGCCCGGTCCGGCCGCCGCGGCCAGCTCGGCCGCGTAGGCCGCCGCGGCGGCGTCGGCGTCGTCCCCGTACGGGCCGTCCGAGGCCGGCATGGCGTGCACCCGGGCCGGGTCGAGCGGCACCCGGTCCAGCAGCGCCTCACGGGCCTGGGTGACGTTCCGCTCCGGGTCGCCCTCGGGCAGGAACCGCTCGTCGCCCCACCACAGGTCGAGCCGCGACCAGTCGATCGCGTCCCGGGCGGGCGCCGCGCCGAGCGCGGCGAGCAGGCCGTTGCCGTTGCGTCCGCCGGTCAGCACCACCGAGGCGGTGCCCCGGGCGGACTGGGCGTCCACGACCGCGGTGATCAGCCGGGCCGCGGCGGCCTCGGCCATCAGCTCCTTGGTCCGGTGGACCACCCGGCGCGGGGCGCTCACTTGGCCGCCGCCTTCTTCGCCGGGGCCTTCTTGGCCGCGGGCGCCCTCTTCTCCGCCCCGGCCTCCGGCTCCGCCTCCGCCGCGGGGGCCGCGGTCACGTCCACCGGCCGCTCGGGCGCGGGGGCGGTGACGGCCGCCTCCTCGTCGAGCCGCTCCAGGCCGTACCGCAGCGAGGCCGCGTAGGTGTCGTCCGGGTCGAGCCGGCGCAGTTCTTCCGCGATCAGCTCGGCCGTCTCGCGCCGCTTGAGCGCCACCGCGCGGTCCGGCTGCCCCTGTATGGAGAGGGTGGCGAGCGAGCCGTCGGGCCGGTCGAGGACGATCGGTCCGGCGCTGGTCTGCAGCCGTACGGAGGTGAGGCCGGGGCCGTTCGACCGGGAGCGCCGCACCGGCACCTTGAGCCGCTCGGCCAGCCACATCGCGAGGAGCTCGACGCTCGGGTTGAACTCCTCGCCCTCCACGTCGGCCGAGGTCACCGTGCAGTGGACCTGGTCGAGCGCGGCGGCCAGCATCGAGCGCCACGGGGTGATCCGGGTCCACGACAGGTCCGTGTCGCCGGGGGTGTAGGTGCCCGCCCGCGCGGTCAGCTCCTCGATGGGCTGCTCGGCGGCGTACGTGTCGGTCACCCGCCGCTGGGCGAGGGCGCCCAGCGGGTCGTTCGCCGGGTCGGTCGGCGCGTTCACCGGCCACCAGACGACGACGGGGGCGTCCGGGAGGAGCAGCGGCAGCACCACCGACTGGGCGTGGTCCACGACCTCGCCGTACAGCCGGAGGATCACCGTCTCCCCGGAGCCGGCGTCGGCGCCGAGGCGGACCTCGGCGTCGAGCCGGGCGTTGGCCCGGTCCCGGGGCGAGCGCGAGCCCCGCTTGATGACCACGAGGGTCCGCGAGGGGTGCTCGCGGGAGGCCTCGTTGGCCGCCTTCAGGGCGTCGTAGGCGTTCTCCTCGTCGGTGACGATGACGAGGGTGAGCACCATGCCGACGGCCGGGGTCCCGATCGCCCGCCGCCCGAGCACCAGCGCCTTGTTGATCTTCGAGGACGTGGTGTCCGTCAGGTCGGTCTTCATGGCCGGCGCCAGCTCCTGCCGTCTCGTGCGAGCATCTCGTCCGCCTCGACCGGACCCCAGGTCCCGGACTCGTACTGGGCGGGCTTGCCGTGCTTGTCCCAGTACTGCTCGATCGGGTCGAGGATCTTCCAGGACAGCTCGACCTCCTCCACGCGCGGGAAGAGGTTGGAGTCGCCGAGCAGGACGTCCAGGATGAGCCGCTCGTACGCCTCGGGGCTGGACTCGGTGAAGGACTCGCCGTAGGCGAAGTCCATCGACACGTCCCGGATCTCCATCTGGGTGCCGGGCACCTTGGAGCCGAAGCGGACGGTGACGCCCTCGTCGGGCTGCACCCGGATGACGATGGCGTTGCGGCCCAGCTCCTCCGTCGACGTGTGGTCGAAGGGGGAGTGCGGGGCGCGCTGGAAGACGACCGCGATCTCGGTGACCCGGCGGCCGAGGCGCTTGCCGGTGCGCAGGTAGAAGGGGACGCCCGCCCAGCGGCGGTTGTCGATCTCCAGCTTGATCGCCGCGTAGGTGTCGGTCTTCGACTGGGGGTCGATGCCCTCTTCCTCGAGGTAGCCGACGGCCTTCGCGCCACCCTGCCAGCCGGCCGCGTACTGGCCGCGGACGGTGGCCTTCGACAGGTCCTTCGGCAGCCGGACCGCGCCCAGGACCTTGGTCTTCTCCGCGGCGAGCGCGTCGGCGTCGAAGGAGGCGGGCTCCTCCATCGCGGTCAGCGCGAGCAGCTGGAGCAGGTGGTTCTGGATGACGTCACGGGCGGCGCCGATGCCGTCGTAGTATCCCGCGCGGCCGCCGATGCCGATGTCCTCGGCCATGGTGATCTGGACGTGGTCGACGTACGACCGGTTCCAGGTCGGCTCGAAGAGCGTGTTGGCGAAGCGGAGCGCCAGGATGTTCTGGACGGTCTCCTTGCCGAGGTAGTGGTCGATGCGGAAGACCGCCTCGGGCGGGAAGACCTCGTGGACGACCTCGTTGAGCTCCTTGGCGGAGGCGAGGTCGTGGCCGAAGGGCTTCTCGATGACGGCGCGGCGCCAGGAGCCGTTCTTCTGGTCGGCCAGGCCGTGCTTCTTCAGCTGCTGGACGACCAGCGGGAAGAACTTCGGCGGCACGGACAGGTAGAAGGCGAAGTTGCCCCCGGTGCCCTGCGCCTTGTCCAGCTCCTCGATGGTCTCCTTCAGCTGCTCGAAGGCCTCGTCGCTGTCGAAGTCGCCCTGGACGAACCGCATGCCCTGGATGAGCTGCTGCCAGACCTCCTCGCGGAAGGGGGTGCGGGCGTGCTGCTTGACCGCGTCGTGGACCTCCTGCGCGAAGTCCTCGTCCTGCCACTCGCGGCGGGCGAAGCCGATGAGCGAGAAGCCCGGCGGCAGCAGGCCGCGGTTGGCCAGGTCGTAGACGGCGGGCATCAGCTTCTTACGGGACAAATCGCCCGTGACGCCGAAGATGACCAGGCCCGACGGCCCCGCGATGCGCGGGAGCCGTCGGTCGGCGGCGTCACGGAGCGGGTTGGCTCCGTCGACGGTGCTCACTGTGGTCAGCCCTCCGAAGGGGCGAGGCGCTTGAGCTCCGCCTCGGTCGAGCCCAGCAGGTCGTTCCAGGCCGCCTCGAACTTCTCGACGCCCTCGTCCTCCAGGAGCTGGACCACCTCGTCGTAGCCGATGCCCAGCTTCGCGACGGCCTCCAGGACCTCGCGGGAGGAGTCGTACGTGCCGCGCACGGTGTCGCCGGTGACCTCGCCGTGGTCGGCGGTGGCTTCCAGCGTCGCCTCCGGCATGGTGTTCACGGTGCCGGGGGCGACCAGGTCGACCACGTACAGCGTGTCCTTGTACGCCGGGTCCTTGACGCCGGTCGAGGCCCACAGCGGACGCTGCTTGTTGGCCTGCGCCTTGTCCAGGGCCGCCCAGCGCTCCGAGGAGTCCGAGAAGACCTCCTCGTACGCCTCGTAGGCCAGCCGCGCGTTGGCGAGCGCGGCCTTGCCTTTGAGGGCCTTGGCCTCGTCGGTGCCGATGCCGTCCAGGCGCTTGTCGATCTCCGTGTCCACGCGGGAGACGAAGAAGGACGCCACCGAGTGGATCTTCGACAGGTCGAGGCCGCGCTCGCGGGCCTTCTCCAGGCCCGCCAGGTACGCGTCCATGACCGCGCGGTAGCGCTCCAGCGAGAAGATCAGCGTCACGTTGACGCTGATGCCGAGGCCGATGACCTCGGTGATCGCCGGCAGGCCGGCCTTCGTCGCGGGGATCTTGATGAGGGTGTTCGGCCGGTCCACCAGCCAGGCCAGCTGCTTCGCCTCGGCGGTCGTGGCGGCCGTGTCGTGCGCCAGGCGCGGGTCGACCTCGATGGACACCCGGCCGTCCTGGCCGTCGGTCCGGTCGAAGACCGGGCGCAGGATGTCGGCGGCGTCGCGGACGTCCGCCGTCGTGATCATGCGGATGGCCTCCTCCACGGTGACCCTGCGGGCGGCCAGGTCGGCCAGCTGCTGGTCGTAGCCGTGTCCCTCGGAGATCGCCTTCTGGAAGATCGACGGGTTGGTCGTCACGCCGACCACGTGGGACTGGTCGATGAGCTCGGCCAGGTTGCCGGACGTGATCCGCTGACGCGAGAGGTCGTCCAGCCAGATCGCGACGCCTTCGTCGGAGAGGCGCTTGAGAGCGTCTGTCATGAGAGTTGCATCTCCAATAAGTCGTACGTATCCGCGTCAGCGCGCGGCGGCGGCGATCGATTCCCGAGCGGCGGAAGCGACGGCCTCCGGCGTGAAACCGAACTCACGGAACAGGACCTTCGCGTCGGCCGAGGCACCGAAGTGCTCCAGCGAGACGATCCGGCCGGCGTCGCCCACGTACCGGTGCCAGGTCAGGCCGACACCGGCCTCGACCGCGACCCGGGCCTTCACCGACGGCGGCAGGACGGAGTCCTTGTACGTCTGGTCCTGCTCCTCGAACCACTCCACGGACGGCATCGAGACCACGCGGGTCGGGACGCCCTCGGCCTGGAGCCGCTCCCGGGCCTCGACGGCCAGGTGCACCTCGGAACCGGTCGCGATCAGGACGACCTCGGGCGAGCCGCCCTCGGCCTCGAACAGCACGTACCCGCCCTTGGCGGCGTCCTCGTTCGGCGCGTACGTCGGCACGCCCTGGCGGGTCAGCGCCAGACCGTGCGGCGCGCCCTTGCCGAAGACCTTGGTGTGCCGCTTCATGATCTCGCGCCAGGCGATCGCCGTCTCGTTGGCGTCGGCCGGGCGGACCACGTTCAGCCCCGGGATCGCGCGCAGCGAGGCCAGGTGCTCCACCGGCTGGTGGGTCGGGCCGTCCTCGCCGAGGCCGATCGAGTCGTGCGTCCACACGTAGGTCACCGGCAGGTGCATCAGGGCCGACAGGCGCACCGCGTTGCGCATGTAGTCCGAGAACACCAGGAAGGTACCGCCGTAGATCCGCGTGTTGCCGTGCAGCGCGATGCCGTTCATCTCCGCGGCCATGGCGTGCTCGCGGATGCCGAAGTGGATCGTGCGGCCGTACGGGTTCGCCTCCGGCAGCGGGTTGCCCGCCGGGAGGAACGACGACGACTTGTCGATCGTCGTGTTGTTCGAGCCCGCGAGGTCGGCCGAGCCGCCCCACAGCTCCGGGAGGACCTCGCCCAGCGCCTGGAGGACCTTGCCCGAGGCGGCGCGGGTGGCGACGCTCTTGCCCGCCTCGAAGACGGGGAGCTTCTCCGTCCAGCCGGCCGGCAGCTCGTTCGCCTGGATCCGGTCGAACTCGGCGGCCCGCTCCGGGTTGGCCGTACGCCACTCGGCGAACTGCTTGTCCCAGGCGGCGCGGGCCTCGCGGCCCCGCTCGCCGAGCGCGCGGGTGTGGCCGATGACCTCGTCGGTGACCTCGAAGCTCTGCTCCGGGTCGAAACCCAGGACGCGCTTGGTGGCCGCGACCTCGTCGTCGCCGAGCGCCGAGCCGTGCGCGGCCTCGGTGTTCTGCGCGTTCGGCGCCGGCCAGGCGATGATCGAGCGCATCGCGATGAACGACGGACGCTCGGTCTCGGCCTCGGCGGCCTTGATCGCCGCGTACAGGGCGGCCGGGTCCAGGTCGCCGTCGGCCTTCGGCTCGACGCGCTGCACGTGCCAGCCGTACGCCTCGTACCGCTTCATCGTGTCCTCGGACACGGCGGTCTCGGTGTCGCCCTCGATCGAGATGTGGTTGTCGTCCCACAGCAGGATCAGGTTGCCGAGCTTCTGGTGGCCCGCGAGCGAGGACGCCTCGGCGGAGATGCCCTCCTGGAGGCAGCCGTCGCCGGCGATGGCGTAGACGTGGTGGTCGAAGGGGGAGGTGCCGGGAGCCGCCTCCGGGTCGAAGAGACCGCGCTCGTAGCGGGCGGCCATCGCCATGCCCACCGCGTTCGCCACGCCCTGGCCCAGCGGGCCGGTGGTGGTCTCGACGCCGGCCGTGTGGCCGTACTCGGGGTGGCCCGGGGTCTTCGAGCCCCAGGTGCGGAACGCCTTGAGGTCGTCGAGCTCCAGACCGAAGCCACCCAGGTACAGCTGGGTGTACAGGGTCAGGGAGGAGTGGCCCGCGGAGAGCACGAAGCGGTCGCGGCCGACCCACTCCGGATCGGACGGGTCGTGGCGCATCACCTTCTGGAAGAGGGTGTACGCGGCCGGTGCGAGGCTCATCGCCGTACCGGGATGGCCGTTGCCGACCTTCTGTACGGCGTCCGCAGCCAGGATGCGGGCGGTGTCGACGGCCCGCTGGTCCAAATCGGTCCACTGGAGGTCTGTGGTGGTCGGCTTAGTGCTCACCCTGGGTCAGGGCTCCTCTCCACATGTCTGTAGCCGGTGACTGAGGGTGTACCGGCGTTGTCGAGCCTACCCCCGAAAAAGCCCCCTCTTTTCGTGTCCATGCCCCTCAAATGAGCGGACATGGCAAGAGTGCCGGTGGCCGTGGCGGTTCGCCTCCCGAACGGCGCGCCGAAGGGTGTCCGCCCCTTGATACGAGGGGGGCGCGGGCAGCCGGAGGAGGGGGCGGAGGAGGGGGGAGGCGCGCCCGTGGGTGGACCCCGCCAACACGACCCCACCCCCGCGAAGATCGGCGTCTGGGCAACGTCTACAGTGGCGTGGTACGCGCAAGTTTCACCCCGCGCTCATCCGGGGAACTTGCTGGGAATTTCTCTGTCAGGGGTGTGCGTGACGGCCGTCGAGTCCCGACCCGCAGGGGTCGTCCTGGCTAACGGCCCGGGGGGCCATCGGCCGTTCGGGGCCCGCGTCAAGGCATTCGTGGCGCTGACCAAGCCGCGGATCATCGAACTGCTGCTCATCACCACCGTTCCGGTGATGTTCCTCGCCGAGCAGGGCGTGCCGGACCTGTGGCTGGTGCTCGCCACCTGCTTCGGCGGCTACCTCTCCGCCGGCGGCGCCAACGCGCTCAACATGTACATCGACCGCGACATCGACGCGCTGATGGAACGCACCGCGCAGCGCCCGCTGGTCACCGGCATGGTGTCGCCGCGCGAGGGCCTGGTCTTCGGCCTCACCCTCGCCGTCGTCTCCACGCTGTGGTTCGGCCTGCTCGTCAACTGGCTCTCCGCCTGGCTCTCGCTCGGCGCGCTCCTCTTCTACGTCGTGGTCTACACGATGCTCCTGAAGCGGCGCACCGCGCAGAACATCGTCTGGGGCGGCATCGCCGGCTGCATGCCGGTCCTCATCGGCTGGTCCTCGGTCACCGACTCGATGTCCTGGGCCGCGGTCATCCTCTTCATGGTCATCTTCTTCTGGACGCCGCCGCACTACTGGCCGCTCTCGATGAAGGTGAAGGAGGACTACGCGCGCGTGGGCGTGCCCATGCTCCCCGTGGTCGCCTCCAACAAGGTCGTGGCCCGGCAGATCGTCGCCTACAGCTGGGTGATGGTCGCGGTCTCGCTGCTGCTCACCCCGCTGGGCTACACCGGCTGGTTCTACACCGCCGTCGCCCTGGCCACCGGCGGCTGGTGGCTCTGGGAGGCGCACGGCCTGCTCAACCGCGCCAAGGCCGAGGTCACCGGCGCGAAGCTCAAGGAGATGCGCCTCTTCCACTGGTCGATCACCTACGTCTCGCTGCTCTTCGTGGCGGTCGCGGTGGACCCCTTCCTGCGCTAGCGCGGGTCTTCCGGCTCCGGCGGCCGGGTCGTGTGGGCTGTCCCACGCGGCCCGGCCGTCGTCAGTCGATCTACCGCTCGGTAGCATCCTTGGCATGGCAGACACCAAGGAAGAGACCACGCCCGTCGCCCCGCGCGACGCGCGCAAGGCGGCCAAGCTGGCCAAGGAGATCCGCGCCTTCGGCAAGGAGCACGGCGGCGTCGAGGGCCAGCTCGCGCACATCGGCCAGGCCGGCACCCGGATCGTCCTCGTCGGCGAGGACGGCGGCTGGGGCGACCTGGTGGCCCCCACCCACGCCATCGCCCGGCAGGCCGCCGAGAAGGCCGAGCTGACCCTGCACGACGAGTTCGACGGCGAGTTCGCCGCGAAGGTCGTCACCGGCCCCTACGAGTGGACCCGCATGGCCGGCATCCAGCTCGGCGGCCCCGCGAACGCCTGACCGGCGACGCCTGGGCCCGGGGGCCTCGACCTGCGACGGCGTGCGCCGGGACGGGCGGGGCCTGGGACGGGCGGGGGCCGGTGCCGCCGTGCCCGCCGCGGGCGAGCCCGTGCCGCCGAAGCGGTGACGGCCGGAGCGGTGGAGGCCGGACCGGTGGCGAAGGGCCGGTGGCGGTAGGACCGGCTGCGGCAGGGCCGGTGAGGGTCGGACTGGTGGGGGCAGGACCTGTGGCGGTAGGACCTGTGGCGGGAGGACCGGTGGCGGTAGGACCGGCTGCGGCAGGGCCGGTGACGGCCGGACCGGCGGCGGTCGGACTGGTGGCGGCAGGGCCCGTGACGGCCGGGCCGGTCGGCGCGGTGGCCGGATCCGGTGATGCCGGTTGCCGGTTGCCGGTTGCCGGTGACGCCGGAGGCCTGAGGCGACAACCTCGTGCGGGGTTCACCCGTTAGGACGTGTGGAGACACGCCCACGCAGGGAGCCCCCGAGATGATCGACACGCCGCGCCTGGTGGACCAGTACTGCCACGGGGTGCTCCGGACGGAGCTGGGCCTCGGCACCTTCGAGGCCCACCTCGGCCCCGCCGCCGTCATGCCCGCCTCCGGCACCACCTTCTTCGACACCCAGACGGGCTTCGCCGTACGGCGCTGGTGCCCGCCGCTCCTCGGTCTCGAACCGCACTGCCCGCCGGCCCACTACCTCGCCCGCCGCCGGGAGCTCGGCGTCGCCGAGACCGGCCGCCGGCTGCTGCGCGCCGCCGGCATCGCCACCTACCTCGTCGACACGGGCCTCCCCGGCGACCTCACCGGCCCCTCCGAGCTGGCCGCCGCGGGCGAGGCCCGCGCCCACGAGATCGTCCGCCTCGAACCCCTCGCCGAACAGGTCGCCGACACCTCGGGCACCGTCGACGCCTTCCTGGCGAACCTCACCGAGGCCGTCCAGGACGCCGCGACGCGCTCCGTGGCCTTCTCCTCGGTCTCCGCCGCGCGCTGCGGCCTCGCCGCCGAGGCGGAATCCCCCGGGCGCGCCGAGACCCGCCGCGCCGCCGGGCGCTGGCTCGCGCAGCGGACCGCCGGAGGCCCCCTCGACTCGCCGGTGCTGCTGCGCCGACTGCTGTGGCTCGCGGTGGGCGCGGGCCGGCCGCTCCAGCTCCACACCGGGGACCGGGACCCGGCCGGGCTGGCCGGCTTCGCCGCCGCCACCGCCGGGCTCGGCGCCGACCTCGTGCTGGTGCACGGCGCGCCGCACCACCGCACGGCCGCCCGGATGGCGGCCGTCTTCCCGCACCTCTACGCCGACCTGGGCGCCGCCCTGGCGCACACCGGGGCGCGGGCGGCGGACGTGGTCGCCGAGGTCCTGGAGCTCGCTCCGTTCGGCAAGCTCCTCTACTCCAGCGGGGCCCGCGCCCTGCCCGAGCTGCACGTGGTCGCCGCCAGCGCCTTCCGTACGGCGCTCGGCCGGGTGCTCGGCGCCTGGGTCCAGGACGGCGCCTGGTCCCGCACCGACGCCCAGCGGGTCGCCGCGATGATCGCGGCGCAGAACGCCACGCGGGTCTACCGGCTGGCCTGAGACGCGGGCCTACCGGCCGGCCCGAGCCGGGCTCACGCCTTCGCGAGCTCCGGGTCCGCCTGGGCCGGGATCTCCGGGGCGGCCACCGGGCGCTCACGCAGGCTCAGGGCCAGGCGCACCACCGCGATCCACATCAGCGAGGAGCCGAGCATGTGGGCGGCGACCAAGAGCTCCGGGACGCCGGTGAGGTACTGGACGTAGCCGATGCCGCCCTGGAGGAGCAGCACGATCAGCAGCTCGCGGGCGCGGGCGCGGATGTCGTTCGGGGCGTCGACGACGCGCAGCACCAGCCACATCGCGACGGCGAGGGCGCAGACGGCCCAGGCGGCGATGGCGTGGACGTGGGCGGCGTTCGTCCAGTCCCACGGCATGCGGGGCACGTCGCTGCTGTCGCCCGCGTGCTTGCCGGCGCCGGTCACCGTGGTGCCCAGCGCGATCAGCAGGGCCGAGACGATCGTGATCGCCCAGGAGAGCTTCCGTACCGGGCCGGGCACGCGGGGGCGGGGGGCGGTGTCGCCCTCCCCTGCCCGGTGCCAGGTGATCACGGCGACGGTGAGCAGCGCGTTCGCGGCCAGGAAGTGGCCGGCCACGGTCCAGGGGTTGAGGCCCATCCAGACGGTGACGCCGCCGATCACGGCGTTGCTCATCACGATCCAGAACTGGGCCCAGCCCCAGCGGGTGAGGCCGCGCCGCAGCGGCTTCGTTGAGCGCGCGGCGATGATGGCCCAGCCGACGGCCGCCGACAGGACGTAGGTCAGCATCCGGTTGCCGAACTCCACGAAGCCGTGGAAGCCCTGCTCGGCGGTGACGATCAGGCTGTCGTCCGTGCACTTCGGCCAGGTGTCGCAGCCGAGACCGGAACCGGTCAGCCGGACCGCGCCGCCCGTGACGATGATGAGGACGCTCATCACGACGGCGGAGAGCGCGGCGCGCCGGAGGATCCGGGGGGACGGGGTCCAGCGCTGGGCGATGAAGGCGAGGGGGGTCTGCACGGGCCCTATCGTAGGCGCGGGCTTGTGCACGCTTTCACGAGGGGTGGCTTGTCGGGAAACGTCACCGTCTGAACCCTCTCCGCCACTCTGGGCGCCTACTCCCAGCGGAAGAACCGGGCCGCCGCGCCGAGGCCCAGGACGGCCCAGGCGGCGAGGATCCCGGCGTCGGCCCACGGCATCCCCGCGCCGTCCTGGAGGACGTCCCTGAGGCCGTCGGAGAGCGCGGAGATCGGCAGCAGCGCCAGTACGTCGCCGGCCGCGCCGAACTTCTCCAGCGGGACGATCACGCCGCCGCCGACCAGAAGCAGCAGGAAGACCAGGTTGGCGGCGGCCAGGGTCGCCTCGGCCTTGAGGGTGCCGGCCATCAGCAGGCCGAGCCCGGAGAAGGCGGCGGTGCCGAGGAAGAGGAGGAGCAGCACGGCGAGCGGGTTGCCGTGCGGGGACCAGCCCAGGCCGAACGCGATGGCGGTCAGGAGCGCGACCTGGAGGACCTCGGTGACCAGGACGGCCAGCGTCTTGGCGGTCATCAGGGCCCAGCGGGGCAGCGGGGAGGCGCCGAGCCGCTTCAGGACGCCGTAGCGGCGCTCGAAGCCGGTGGCGATGGCCTGGCCCGTGAAGGCGGTGGACATCACGGCGAGCGCGAGGACGCCGGGGGCGAGGAAGTCCACGGCCGCGCCGTCGCCCGTGTCGACGACGTCGACGGTCGAGAAGAGCACGAGCAGCAGGGACGGGATGATCACCGTGAGGAGGAGCTGCTCGCCGTTGCGGAGCAGCATCCGGGTCTCCAGGGCGGTCTGGGCCGCGATCATCCGCTCGACGGGGGCGGCCCCCGGCTTCGGCGCGTACGTACCCACGCCCATGAGCGTGTCCGCCTTCATGACCTCAGCTCCTTGCCGGTCAACTCCAAAAAAACGTCTTCGAGGGTGTGGCGTTCGACCGCGATGCGGTCGGGCATCACGCCGTGCTGGGCGCACCAGGTGGTGACGGTGGCGAGCAGCTGGGGGTCGACGGTGCCGGTGATCCGGTACGTGCCGGGGAGCGGCTCGGCGGCCTCGGTGCCGTCCGGGAGGGCCTTGAGCAGGGAGCCGAGGTCGAGGCCGGGGCGGCCGGTGAAGCGGAGGGTGTTCTCGGCGCCGCCGCGGCAGAGCTGCTCGGGGCTGCCCTGGGCGGCGACCCGGCCGGCGTCGACGATGGCGACGTCGTCGGCGAGCTCCTCGGCCTCCTGCATGTGGTGGGTGGTGAGGACCACGGTGACGCCGTCGGCGCGCAGCTCTCGGACGAGGTCCCAGGTCGCGCGGCGGGCCTGCGGGTCGAGGCCGGCGGTGGGCTCGTCGAGGAAGACGAGTTCCGGGCGGCCGACGACGGCCATGGCGAGGGCGAGCCGCTGCTGCTGGCCGCCGGAGAGCCGCCGGTAGGTCGTGCGGCCGCAGGAGCCGAGGCCGAGGCGTTCGATCAGCGCGTCGACGTCCAGCGGGTGGGCGTGCAGCCGGGCCACGTGGCGGAGCATCTCGTCGGCGCGGGCGCCGGAGTACACGCCGCCGGACTGGAGCATCACGCCGACGCGCGGACGCAGGGCGGCGGCGTCGGCGAGCGGGTCGAGGCCGAGGACGCGGACGGTGCCGGCGTCCGGTCTGCGGTAGCCCTCGCAGGTCTCGACGGTGGTGGTCTTCCCGGCGCCGTTGGGGCCGAGGACGGCGGTGACGGTGCCGGTCCGCACGTCGAGGTCGAGGCCGTCGACGGCGGTCTTGGTGCCGTACCGCTTGACCAGGCCGCGGACGCGGACGGCGGTGTCGACGGACTCGTTCTCCATGCCGGGAAGTCTAAGGACCCGCCGGGGCGGGTCGGGCCGCGGCCCCGGGGAGGGGCCGGGCGGGTGCCGTACGGGCGGCCGTGGACGGCACAGGAGGGGCCCGTGACGGTCTTCGTGGGCACCACCGGTGCTGCTCCGGTTCCCGCCGTCGCTGCGGGGCCGACCCGGGGGGCTCGACGCGGTCCTCGCCTGTTCCCCGCCGGCGTGCGGGTGGCCGTCGAGCCGCGGCACGACTCGTGGCCGGCGTACGGCCGCCAGACGCTGGAGAGCAGGGCGGAGCGGCTCGTCGAGGGCCGGCCGGAGGGGGTGGACGCGAATGTCTGCTTCGACAACGACCCGGGGGTGGAGGCACCCCGTGACGCGGCCGTCTTCCGGGACCTGATGCGCGCCGCGGGGCGGCCGGTGGCCCTGCCGGAGGCGACGCCGGACGAGGGCGAAACGGCTGGCCAGGGCGGGTGGATTCATCCTACGAATGATCGTTTCCGCAGGTCAGGTAAGCCTTACCTGAGTGATGCACGCCATCGTGGGGGCTCTCGGCGTCGCTTGTCACTGCCTGATTAATTACGCAACAATGGCGTTGTGAAAAACCTTGGCGCGGCTCCTGCGGAGGAACTCGCGACCCGAGAGCGGTCGACCCGCAACCGGGTCGCGCGGTCCATCCTGGACCACGGCCCCTCGACGGTCGCCGACCTCGCGGCACGGCTCGGCCTCACCCAGGCCGCCGTCCGCCGGCACCTCGACGCGCTCGTCGCCGAGCAGGTCGTCGAGGCCCGCGAGAAGCGCGTCTACGGCGCCCGCGCCCGAGGCCGCCCCGCCAAGGTCTTCGCCCTCACCGACGGCGGCCGGGACGCCTTCGACCAGTCGTACGACTCCCTGGCCGTCGAGGCGCTCCGCTGGATCGAGCGCAACGCCGGGGGAGAGGCCGCCGTGGCGGCCTTCGCCCGCGACCGGATCGAGGCCCAGGCCGAGAACTACCGCGAGGCCGTCGAATCGGTGGAGCCCGAGCACCGGGCCGAGGCTCTTGCCAAGGCCCTGACGGCGGACGGGTACGCTGCCACTGCGCGCAACGCGCCGGTCGGCGAGCAGCTCTGCCAGCACCACTGCCCGGTCGCCCACGTCGCCGAGCAGTACCCCCAGCTGTGCGAGGCGGAGACGGAGATCTTCTCCCGCCTCCTGGGAACGCACGTCCAGCGCCTGGCCACCATCGCCCACGGTGACGGCGTCTGCACCACGTTCATCCCGCACAGCACCCCACAGACCACCGAATCAGCATCCGCAAGCACGGCCGGGAGGAACCCCGCATGACCACCGAGATCAGCCACCCCGAGCTCGAGGGCCTGGGTCGGTACGAATACGGCTGGGCCGACTCCGACACGGCAGGCGCCACGGCCAAGCGCGGTCTGAACGAGGACGTCGTCCGCGACATCTCCGCGAAGAAGAACGAGCCCGAGTGGATGCTGAAGCTGCGTCTCAAGGGTCTGCGGCTCTTCGACAAGAAGCCCATGCCCACCTGGGGTTCCGACCTCGGCGGCATCGACTTCGACAACATCAAGTACTTCGTGCGGTCCACCGAGAAGCAGGCCGAGTCCTGGGAGGACCTGCCGGAGGACATCAAGAACACGTACGACAAGCTCGGCATCCCGGAGGCGGAGAAGCAGCGCCTCGTCGCCGGTGTCGCCGCCCAGTACGAGTCCGAGGTCGTCTACCACCAGATCCGCGAGGACCTGGAGGAGCAGGGCGTCATCTTCGTCGACACCGACACCGCGCTGAAGGAGCACGAGGAGCTCTTCAAGGAGTACTTCGGCACCGTCATCCCGGTCGGCGACAACAAGTTCGCCTCGCTGAACACCGCCGTCTGGTCCGGCGGATCGTTCATCTACGTGCCGAAGGGCGTGCACGTCGAGATCCCGCTCCAGGCCTACTTCCGCATCAACACGGAGAACATGGGCCAGTTCGAGCGGACGCTGATCATCGTCGACGAGGACGCCTACGTCCACTACGTCGAGGGCTGCACCGCGCCGATCTACTCCTCCGACTCGCTGCACTCCGCGGTCGTCGAGATCATCGTGAAGAAGGGCGGCCGCTGCCGCTACACGACCATCCAGAACTGGTCGAACAACGTCTACAACCTGGTGACCAAGCGCGCCGTCGCCTACGAGGGCGCCACCATGGAGTGGGTCGACGGCAACATCGGCTCCAAGGTCACCATGAAGTACCCGGCCGTCTACCTCATGGGCGAGCACGCCAAGGGCGAGACGCTCTCCATCGCCTTCGCGGGCGAGGGCCAGCACCAGGACGCCGGCGCCAAGATGGTCCACCTGGCCCCGAACACCTCCTCGTCCATCGTCTCCAAGTCGGTGGCGCGCGGCGGCGGCCGCACCTCCTACCGCGGCCTGATCGAGATCGGCGAGGGCGCCCCCGGCTCCAAGTCGAACGTCCTCTGCGACGCCCTGCTCGTCGACACCATCTCCCGCTCCGACACGTACCCCTACGTGGACGTGCGCGAGGACGACGTGACCATGGGCCACGAGGCCACCGTCTCCAAGGTCTCCGAGGACCAGCTCTTCTACCTGATGCAGCGCGGCCTCACCGAGCAGGAGGCCATGGCGATGATCGTCCGCGGCTTCGTCGAGCCGATCGCCAAGGAGCTGCCGATGGAGTACGCGCTGGAGCTGAACCGGCTGATCGAGCTGCAGATGGAAGGCTCGGTCGGCTGACCGCCCCTCCCGTACGCAGCGACCGATTCTTTACGCAGGAAGAGAGCACAACGACAGCCATGGCTGACGCCCAGAACATCCCGGCGGGCTCCACCACCGCCGGCTCGATCGCGGTGGCCGCCGAGTCCACCGTCGCCACGCGCATGAGCGCCCCGCCGTCCTTCGACGTCGCGGACTTCCCCGTCCCGCACGGCCGCGAGGAGGAGTGGCGCTTCACCCCGCTCGCCCGCCTCCGCGGTCTGCACGACGGCACCGCCGTCGCCACCGGCGAGGGCGTCCGGGTCGAGATCGAGGCCCCCGAGGGCGTCACCGTGGAGACCGTCGGCCGCGACGACGAGCGCCTGCGCAAGGCAGGCAAGCCCGTCGACCGCGTCGCCGCCCAGGCGTACTCCTCCTTCGAGAAGGCGTCGGTCGTCACCGTCGCCAAGGAGGCCGTCCTCAGCGAGCCGATCCGCGTCGCCGTGCACGGCCGGGGCGGCGTCGCCTTCGGCCACCAGGTGATCGAGCTCGGTGCCTTCGCCGAGGCCGTCGTCGTCATCGACCACACCGGTGACGCGGTGCTCGCCGCCAACGTGGACTTCGTCCTCGGCGACGGCGCCAAGCTCACCGTCGTCTCCGTGCAGGACTGGGAGAAGGACGCCGTCCACGTCGCGCAGCACAACGCGCTGCTCGGCCGCGACGCCTCCTTCAAGTCGGTCGTCGTCACCTTCGGCGGTGACCTCGTCCGCCTGCACCCGCGCGTCAGCTACGCCGCCCCCGGCGGCTCGGCCGAGCTCTTCGGCCTCTACTTCACCGACGCCGGCCAGCACCAGGAGCACCGCCTCCTCGTCGACCACAACACCCCGCACTGCTCCTCGAACGTCGCCTACAAGGGCGCGCTCCAGGGCCAGGACGCGCACGCGGTCTGGATCGGCGACGTCCTCATCCAGGCCGCCGCCGAGGGCACCGACACCTACGAGCTCAACCGGAACCTCGTCCTCACCGACGGCGCCCGGGTGGACTCCGTGCCGAACCTGGAGATCGAGACCGGCGAGATCGCCGGCGCCGGCCACGCCTCCGCCACCGGCCGCTTCGACGACGAGCAGCTCTTCTACCTGATGGCCCGCGGCATCCCGGAGACCGAGGCCCGCCGCCTCGTCGTCCGCGGCTTCTTCGCCGAGCTGGTCCAGCAGATCGGTCTGCCGGACGTCGAGGAGCGCCTGATCGCCAAGGTCGAGGCCGAGCTGGAGGCTTCCGTCTGATGGCCTTCGTCCGCGTCTGCGCGCTCAGCGAGCTGGAGGCCGACACCCCGAAGCGGGTCGAGATCGACGGCACGCCGGTATCGGTCGTCCACACCGAGGGCGAGGTGTTCGCGATCAACGACATCTGCTCGCACGCCAACGTCTCCCTCTCGGAGGGAGAGGTCGAGGACTGCGCCATCGAGTGCTGGCTGCACGGTTCCAGCTTCGACCTCCGCACCGGCAAGCCGTCCGGCCTTCCCGCGACGCGCCCCGTCCCCGTGTACCCCGTAAAGATCGAAGGGGACGATGTGCTCGTCTCCGTCACCCAGGAGTCCTGAGTCACCCATGGCAACGCTCGAAATCCACGACCTGCACGTCTCCGTCGAGGCGGAGAACGGCCCCCGCGAGATCCTCAAGGGCGTCGACCTGACCATCAAGCAGGGTGAGACCCACGCGGTCATGGGCCCCAACGGCTCCGGCAAGTCGACCCTGGCGTACTCCCTGGCGGGCCACCCCAAGTACACGGTCACCGGCGGCACCGTCACCCTCGACGGCGAGGACGTCCTGGAGATGTCCGTCGACGAGCGCGCCCGCGCCGGCGTCTTCCTCGCCATGCAGTACCCGGTCGAGGTTCCCGGCGTCTCGGTCTCCAACTTCCTGCGCACCTCCGCCACCGCCATCCGCGGCGAGGCCCCCAAGCTGCGCACCTGGGTCAAGGAGGTCCGCGAGGCCATGGACAAGCTGTCCATGGACCCGGCCTTCGCCGAGCGCAACGTCAACGAGGGCTTCTCCGGCGGTGAGAAGAAGCGCCACGAGATCCTGCAGCTGGAGCTCCTCAAGCCGAAGATCGCGATCCTCGACGAGACCGACTCCGGCCTCGACGTCGACGCCCTGCGCATCGTCTCCGAGGGCGTCAACCGCGTCCGCGAGAGCGGTGAGGTCGGCACCCTCCTCATCACCCACTACACGCGCATCCTGCGCTACATCAAGCCCGACTTCGTGCACGTGTTCGCGAACGGCCGCATCGTCGAGTCCGGCGGCGCCGAGCTCGCCGACCAGCTGGAGAACGAGGGCTACGACAAGTACGTGAAGGGTGGCGCATCCGCGTGACTTCCGCCCATCAGGGGCTGACCGGCCTCCTCGACACCGAGGCGATCCGCAAGGACTTCCCGCTCCTGGATCGCACGGTCCACGACGGCAAGAAGATCGTGTACCTGGACTCCGCGGCCACCTCGCAGAAGCCCCGGCAGGTCCTCGACGCGCTCAACGCCTACTACGAGCGGCACAACGCCAACGTCCACCGCGGCGTCTACACGGTCGCCGAGGAGGCCACCGCGCTGTACGAGGGCGCCCGCGACAAGGTCGCCGCCTTCATCAACGCGCCGAGCCGCAACGAGGTGATCTTCACCAAGAACGCCTCCGAGTCGCTCAACCTCGTGGCCAACATGCTGGGCTGGGCCGACGAGCCCTACCGCGTGGACCACGAGACCGAGATCGCCATCACGGAGATGGAGCACCACTCCAACATCGTCCCGTGGCAGCTGCTCTCGCAGCGCACCGGCGCGAAGCTGAAGTGGTTCGGCCTCACCGACGACGGCCGTCTCGACCTGTCGAACATCGACGAGGTCATCACGGAGAAGACGAAGATCGTCTCCTTCACCCTGGTCTCCAACCTGCTCGGCACCCAGAACCCGGTCGAGACCATCGTCCGGCGCGCCCAAGAGGTCGGTGCGCTCGTCTGCATCGACGCCTCGCAGGCGGCCCCGCACCAGGTCCTGGACGTGCAGGCGCTCCAGGCCGACTTCGTGGCCTTCACCGGCCACAAGATGTGCGGCCCGACCGGCATCGGCGTGCTGTGGGGACGGCAGGAGCTCCTGGAGGACCTGCCGCCCTTCCTCGGCGGCGGCGAGATGATCGAGACCGTCTCGATGCACTCCTCCACCTACGCCCCGGCCCCGCACAAGTTCGAGGCGGGTACGCCCCCGATCGCCCAGGCCGTCGGCCTCGGCGCGGCCGTGGACTACCTCTCGGCGATCGGCATGGAGAACATCGCGCGCCACGAGCACGCGATCACCGAGTACGCCGTCCGGCGCCTCCAGGAGGTCCCGGACCTGCGGATCATCGGCCCCACCACGGCCGAGGACCGCGGCGCGGCGATCTCCTTCACGCTCGGGGACATCCACCCCCACGACGTGGGGCAGGTGCTCGACGAGCAGGGCATCGCGGTCCGGGTCGGCCACCACTGCGCACGGCCGGTCTGCCTGCGGTACGGAATTCCTGCGACCACGCGGGCGTCGTTCTATCTGTACTCCACCCCGGCCGAGGTCGACGCCCTGGTCGAGGGTCTGGAGCACGTCCGGAACTTCTTCGGCTAGGGGACGCGCTGTGAAGCTGGATTCGATGTACCAGGACGTCATCCTGGACCACTACAAGCACCCGCACGGGCGGGGCTTGCGGGACGGCGACGCCGAGGTGCACCACGTCAACCCGACGTGCGGCGACGAGATCACGCTCCGGGTGAAGTACGACGGCGAGCGCGTCGCGGACGTGTCGTACGAGGGCCAGGGCTGCTCCATCAGCCAGGCCTCGGCCTCCGTCCTCAACGAGCTTCTGGTCGGCAAGGAGCTGACCGAGGCCCGGAAGATCCAGGAGACCTTCCTGGAACTGATGCAGTCCAAGGGCCAGGTCGAACCCGACGACGCCATGGAGGAGGTGCTGGAGGATGCGGTCGCGTTCGCCGGTGTCTCCAAGTACCCGGCCCGGGTGAAGTGTGCGCTGCTCAGCTGGATGGCGTGGAAGGACGCGACCGCCCAGGCCCTGGGCGACGCGGAGAGGAAGTCGGCATGACTGAGAACATCGAGGCCACGATCAAGCCGGCCTCCGAGGAAGAGATCCGCGAGGCGCTGTACGACGTCGTCGACCCCGAGCTGGGCATCGACGTCGTCAACCTCGGCCTGATCTACGGGATCCACGTCGACGACTCCAACGTCGCGACGCTGGACATGACGCTGACCTCGGCGGCCTGCCCGCTGACCGACGTCATCGAGGACCAGGCCCGCTCGGCCACCGACGGCATCGTCAGCGACCTGCGGATCAACTGGGTCTGGATGCCCCCGTGGGGCCCCGACAAGATCACCGACGACGGTCGCGAGCAGCTCCGCGCGCTCGGCTTCAACGTCTGAGACGTGACCCGGCGGATGTGAGGAGGGGCCCCCGGCACTGCCGGGGGCCCCTCCTCGCGTCCACCGGGAGGTTCGTCAGGTCCGTGCCGTCGCGGCCAGGACCGGGGCCAGGTTCTCCTTGCGGATGCGCAGGTCGACGTAGAGGAGGCCGGAGGCCAGCGGCAGCAGGGGGCCGAGGACGAGCTGCGTCAGGAGCTGGAGGAGGCCGCCCGTGACCACCAGGGTGCCGACCGACGCGAAGACGGTTCCGGGGGTGGCGTGCTGGGCGAGCGGCGTGCCGAAGACGGAGGCCTGCGTCGCCACGGAGATCACCATCTGCACGGCGAACGAGACGCCGCCGACGATCAGCGCCATCATCAGCGTGTAGCCGAAGACCCGCCACCAGGAGCCGCGGACCAGCCGCGCCGAGCGGCGCATCGCGGTCAGGGTGCCGGCCGACTCGACGACCGCGGCGGTCGGGGCGAGGCTGAACCTCACCCAGATCCAGACGGCCACCGGCATCGTCGCCGTGCTCAGGAGCAGGACGAGCAGACCGGTGACCGCGAGCCCGGCGCCGTCGCCGGCCGAGTCGATGCTCGCGATCATCGCGCCCAGCACCAGACAGAGCCCGAACAGGCCGAGCAGCACCGGGACGAGGCCGGCGAGGGCCGGCAGGACGACCGTGCCGAGCACCGGGCCCAGCCGCGACCAGGCCCGGCGCCACACCGTCCCGAAGCCGACCCGGCGGCCGAGCACCGCCTCCTGGACCACGACCGCGACCGCCCCGTGCAGCAGGCCCGTCGCCACCAGCGTCCCCAGGGCGAAGAGCAGCCAGAGCCCGGTCAGGCCGAGGAAGAGCGGCGTCAGGTCCGAGAGGTCGGCGTCCCCGGTGGAGGACGGGTCGCCCATCGCCTCCCACGGGCCGGAGAGGGCGGCCCAGCCGGCCGCCCCGAGGCCCACGACCACCACGGCGGCCAGGGCGTAGGAGGCCAGCGCCATGCCGAGAAGCGCCTTCCAGTTCCGCCGGTAGGCGCCGAACGCCCCGGACAGGACGTGGTTCAGGTCGAGCGGCGCCAGGGGTATCACGCCGGGCTTCGGCGGCGGCGGGGCGGGCGGGTGGCCCCACCCGTACGGCCCAGGGGCATAAGTCATGGCCATACGGTAACGGGGAGCGATGTGTACGTCCGTACACAACGGCGGGTAGCCTCCCGCCCATGGGATACGGACTGCTCGCGGGGGCCATCGCGGCCGAGATCATCGCCACCACCTCCATGAAGTACAGCGAGGGCTTCAGCAGGCTCTGGCCCTCGCTGATCACCGCGGCCGGCTACCTCATCGCCTTCGCGCTCCTCGCCCAGGCCCTCAAGACCCTCCAGGTCGGCACCGCCTACGCCATCTGGTCCGGGGTCGGCACCGCGGCCGTCGCCGGCATCGGGATCCTCTTCCTCGGGGAGACCCTGAACCTCGCCAAGATCGCCGGCATCGTCCTCATCGTCGCCGGGGTCGCCGTGCTCAACCTCGGCGGGGCGCACTGATGGCACGCCCCCGGCGGTACGACCCCGGGCGCCGGGAGCGGCTGGTCACCGCCGCCCTGCGGGTGGTGCGGCGGGGCGGCATCACCGGACTGAGCCACCGCGCGGTCGCCGCCGAGGCCGACGTGCCGCTCGGCTCCACCACGTACCACTTCTCCTCCCTCGACGAGCTCCTCGTCGCCGCCCTGCGCCAGGTCGACGCGGGCTTCGCCGAACAGCTCCGCAGCGGCGTGGCCCGCGCCGGGGACGACCTCGCCGACTTCCTCGCCCGCCTCCTGGGGGAGTGGCTCGGCGCCGAACGGAGCCGGGTGGAGCTGGAGTACGAGCTCCGCCTCGCCGCGCTGCGCCGCCCCGCGCTGCGGCCCGTCGCCGCCGAGTGGGCCGAGGAGGCGACCGCCGCCCTCGCCCCCCGCACCGGCCGGGCCACCGCCCGCGCCCTGGTCGCCCTCGCCGACGGCATCGCCCTCCGGGCCCTGCTCACCGGCGCGCCGTACGACGAGGCCCACGCCCGCGAGATGATCGCGCGGATCCTGGACGAAGCACCGAAGACGCGGGCCGGGGGCTCGTCGGACGCTCCGGCGCGCCCGCCCGGCACCTGAGACCGGTTGGCCCGGGCGGGGGCCCGACCGTTAGGTTTTCCGTCATGACCACCACTGCTCCCCGTACCACCGGCGCCGTCGCCGCCGGCCTCGCCACCCTCGCCGGTGACGGCACCGTTCTCGACACCTGGTTCCCCGCCCCCGAGCTCACCGACGAGCCCGGCGAGGCGGGCACCACGCGACTCTCCCCCGACGAGGCGGTGAACGCCCTCGGCGAGGGCGCCGCCAAGGCCCTCGGCGTGGACGCCCGCCGCGGCGTCGAGGTGGTCGCCGTCCGCACCGTCATCGCCTCCCTGGACGAGAAGCCGCTCGACGCCCACGACGCGTACCTCCGCCTGCACCTGCTCAGCCACCGGCTGGTGAAGCCGCACGGCCAGAGCCTGGACGGCGTCTTCGGCCTGCTCGCCAACGTCGCCTGGACCTCGCTCGGCCCGGTCGCCGTCGAGGACGTGGAGAAGGTGCGGCTCAACGCCCGCGCCGAGGGCCTCCACCTCGCCGTCACGAGCATCGACAAGTTCCCCCGCATGACCGACTACGTCGTGCCCGCCGGGGTCCGCATCGCCGACGCCGACCGGGTCCGCCTCGGCGCCCACCTGGCCGCCGGCACCACGGTCATGCACGAGGGCTTCGTCAACTTCAACGCCGGCACCCTCGGCACCTCCATGGTCGAGGGCCGCATCTCCGCCGGTGTCGTCGTCGGCGACGGCTCCGACATCGGCGGCGGCGCCTCCACCATGGGCACCCTCTCCGGCGGCGGCAACGTCGTCATCTCCATCGGCGAGCGCTGCCTGATCGGCGCCGAGGCGGGCGTCGGCATCGCGCTCGGCGACGAGTGCGTCGTCGAGGCCGGCCTGTACGTCACCGCCGGCACCCGGGTCACCATGCCCGACGGCGAGATCGTCAAGGCCCGCGACCTCTCCGGCCGCTCGAACATCCTCTTCCGCCGCAACTCGGTCACCGGCGCCGTAGAGGCCCGCCCGAACAACGCGGTCTGGAGCGGCCTCAACGAGATCCTGCACAGCCACAACTGAATCCGGTGACGCTGCGTTAACCGGACGCGGAGTCACCGTATCCGGTCAAGGCGAGGAGTCGGCATGAGGATGAGGACGGGGCCCATGGTCGCGGGGGTGCTCACGGCGGTGGCGGCGCTGCTGCCGGCCGGGACGGCCGCGGCGGACGAGACGCACACCCGCCACGGCCCGTCGGTGACCAACGGCCCCGCCGTCGACCTGCGCACCGGGCAGATCGATGATCCGCTGGAGGACGTCCTGGAGCACGCGGCGATCCTCGGGCGGACGGACACCACCGACTCCGCCTGAGCGGACTCCCTCCGGGCCGGCTCAGGCCCGGAGCAGTTCCTCCAGAAGCACCCGCAGCCCGTCGGCCGTCTCCCGGTCGGCGGGCCGCAGCGGTTCCCGGACCGGGCCGCCGAGCAGCGCCTTCACGGTGACCGTCCCCGGCAGGCCGCCGGCCATCATCCGCTCGACGAGCGGCAGCGTCCGGGCGTGCAGCCGGGCGGCCAGGGCGGTGTCGCCCGAGTCGTACGCGTCGAGGACAGCGGCGAACGGGCGCGGCGCCACGTTGGCGACCGTGCCGACGTAGCCGGCGCCGCCGACCGCGTACAGCGGGAGGTTCAGCTCCTCGCTGCCGGAGTAGTACGCGAGCCCGGTCTCGGCGATCAGCCGGGCCGCGGCCAGCAGGTCGTACGAGCAGTCCTTCACGGCCGTGATCCGCGGGTGCGCGGCGAGCCGGCGCAGGGTGTCGGGCTCGACGCGGGTGCCGGTGCGGCCGGGGATGTCGTAGACCATCAGCGGCAGGCCGGTGGCGTCCGCGACCCTCAGGAAGTGGGCGGCGACCGCGTCCTGCGGCGGGCGGCTGTAGTACGGGGTGACGACGAGCAGCCCGTCGGCGCCGGCCGCCTCGGCCTGGCGCGCGAGCTCCACGGTGTGCCGGGTGTCCGCGGTGCCGACGCCCGCGACGAGCGGGACCCCCGGGCCGACCGCCTCCCGCACCGCCCGGATCAGTGCCGCCTTCTCGGCGTCCGTGGTGGTCGGGGACTCCCCGGTGGTGCCGTTGAGGACCAGGCCGTCGCAGCCGTCCCCGAGCAGCCGGGCGGCGAGCTTCCCGGCGGCGTCGAGGTCGAGGGCGCCGGAGTCGGTGAAGGGGGTGATCATCGCGCACAGGGCGCGGCCGAAGGGCCGGTGAGTGCTCATACGGGAAGTCTGGGCGCCGTCGATCCTGAAGGTCCACTTAGATCTGCTTGGCCCGAACGTTCAGCCCGGGTGAAGAAACCCCGGTCACAGGGCCAGCTTGAAGCCCTCGTGGCTCCGGGTGTACCCCAGCGAGGTGTAGAAGCGGTGGGCGTCGGCGCGCTTCTTGTCGCTGGTCAGCTGGACGAGGGCGCAGCCGCGCGTGCGGGCCCGGTCCGCCGCCAGCTCCATCAGTCGGCGGCCGAGTCCGCCGCCGCGCCGGTCGGCCCGGATCCGGACCGCCTCGATCAGCGCCCGTTCGGCGCCGCCCTTGCCGAGCCCCGGGATGTAGGTGGCCTGGAGGCAGCCGAGGACGAGGCCGCCGTCCACCAGGACCAGCATCTCGTTGCGGGGATCGGCCTCGATGGCCGCGAAGGCCCGCTCGTACGCCTCGGTGACCGGGACGGTCGCGGGGTCGACGACCCGTCGCTCGTCGGCCAGGAGGGCGAGGACGGCGGGGAGTTCGGCGCGGGTGGCGGGGCGGAGGATCATGGCCGGAAGTCTCCCATGTCGAACCCCCTTGACCTCGAGCAAGGTTGAGGGTGGAGGGTCGAACCGTCCGCACCGAGCAGGAGGAGACACCCCATGCACGCCGTCGCACACCCCGATGCCCGTCCCGACCTCCACCGCCCCGGCGTCGGCGCCGTCCTCGTCAGTACCTGGCGGGTCGGCACCCCCGAGCGGCAGCGCGCCGCCGTCGAGGCGATCCGGAAGGCCTGGGAGAGCCGCGCGTGGCCGGACCTCGGCCTGCTCTCCTACAGCGTCCTCGCCGGGACCGACGGGGAGACGCTGCTGCACTACTCGCAGTGGACGCAGGAGCAGGCGTACGAGGACTTCGTCCGCACCCACCGCGACGACCGGAACGCCGAGATCGACGCCGCCGTGCCCGGCATCGAGCGGGTGGAGCTCCGCCGCTACGGGGCGATCCACCGCTCCACCGTCCGCGGCGCGACGAACACGGGGGAACTGCCCGGGGTGGTCGTCATCGTCGAGGCCGACTTCGACCCGTCCGGCGCGGACCGCCGGAAGGAGTGGGTGGACCGCGTGTTCGAGGCCTTGGCCGAGGACGTGGCGACGCGGCCTGGGTCCGGCGGGAGCGGTCGATTCCACCTCTCCTTCGACGGTGGCCGGGTCCTCAACTACGCCGAGTGGGAGAGCGAGCGGGCCCACGCGGACTGGCTGGCGGACGACGCCCGGGCGGGCGAGGCGTGGGCGCGGGTGCACCACCACCCGGCGCTCGTCGGCGTCCGGGTGCGCACGTACGCGCCCGCGCTCAGCCTGAGCGCGGGCGCGTAGCGGGGGCCCGGCGGACCCCCGGCGGGTCACGGGCGGAAGCGCAGGACCTGCGGGTCGTGGTCGCTGTTCTGGTCCGCGAACTCGGCGTTGATGTGCACGCTGTCGTACTCGAAGTGGTGCACGCCGGGGCTGGTCAGGATCTGGTCGAGGACCTGGCTGTTGCCCTGGTAGACGTACGAGTAGCGCTCCGAGCGGGGCAGCGACCGCACGGCCGGGTAGAGGGCGCCGCCGTCGGCCAGCGCCTCGGTCGTGTCGGAGAACTCGAAGTCGTTGATGTCGCCGACGACGAGGACGTCCGCCTGCTTGTCGACCGCGATGATCTCCTTCACGAAGGCGTTGACGGCCTGCGCCTGGAGGAGGCGCTTGGCCTCGGAGGAACGATTCGGCGGCTGGTGGTGGGAGACGATCGACTCGTCGCCGCCCTTGGAGCCGAAGTGGTTGGCGACGACGAAGACCGTCCGGCCGCGGAAGGTGAACTCGCCCGCGAGCGGCTTGCGGCTGGACTCCCACGCGGTGTTCGCCGGGTCGATCCGGCCGGGGGAGAGGGTGAGGGCGGCGCGGCCCTTCGATCCGGTGACTCCGGTCGCGGTGGTCGCGTCGCCGCCCGCGCGGTCGACGAAGGAGACCCGCTCGGGGTTGAAGAGGAAGACCTGACGGATGTTGCCGCCGGGCTCGCCGCCGTCCTTGTTGTTCTCCGGGTCGATCGAGCGCCACTCGTACGCGGGCCCGCCGGCCGCCACGATCGCGTCCGTGAACTTCTTCAGCGTCTGGCCGGCCGAGACCGTGCCGTCGTTCTTGGCGCCGTTGTCGTCCTGGATCTCCTCCAGGGCCAGGACGTCCGGCGCGGCGAGGTTCTCGACGACCGCCTTCGCGAGGGCGTCGAACTTCTCCTGCGGGTCGCTCGGGTCGAGGTTCTCCACGTTGTACGTGGCCACGGCCAGCTCGTTCTTGTGCTGCTTCTCGGTGACCTCGCGCTCCAGGCCGCGGTCCTGGAGGGTGCCGATCGTGCGGGCCGTCAGCGTGTAGCCGCCGAACTGGTTGAAGTCCAGCGGGCCCTCGGTCGAACCGGTCAGCCAGTCGCCGACGTTCGCCTTCGGGAAGGGCTGCTGGGCGAGCGGGATCAGCGACTGGATCTGGAGACGGCCGGTGTTCTGGGACTCGTACGAGCCGTAGACCGTGCCGCCGCGCTCGTTGTCGTTCTCCCAGGGCTTCACCGTGACCCACAGCTCGGAGTACGGGTCGGTGGCGCCGACCACCCGGGAGGAGCCGACGCGGACGTTGGTGCCCTCCAGGGACTCGTAGTAGTCCAGCGCGTACGTCCCGGGGTCCAGCTCCAGGCCGTTGACGGAGCCGCCGTTCGCCGGGTCGCCCGCGGGCGCGTAGGCGTCCGGGACCGACCAGGGGGCGATGGTGACCGGCGCGGGCAGCGCGTTGCCCTTCGAGACCACGGTGACCTTGGGGCGGGAGAGCTGGGTCAGCGACTGGTTGCCGGAGTTCAGGCCGCCGGGGACGTACTCGGTGACCGTGCCGTCGACGCTGACCGCGTCGCCGACGGCCACCGTCGGGTTGGAGCTCGTGAAGACGAAGAGGCCCTCGCTGGTGGCCGGGTTCTCGTCGCCCTGCGGGTCCTGCATCCAGAAGCCGCGCGAGGAGCCGTAGGTCCGGACGCCGGTGACGACGCCCGTCACCCCGGTGACCTGCTTGCCGACCAGCGGCGAGACCCGCGTCGTGCCCTGGACGTCGTGGATGCGGACCACGGCGGCGTCCTCGGCGGCGGCGGTCTGCGAGCCGGCGAGCAGTCCGGCCGCGAGGGCGGCCGCGACCACGGCGGAGACGGCGGCGGTTCTCGGTATGGAGGAAGACATGAGGAGGCTCCGAAGGTGCTTGGAGGAACGGCAGAGGGATCTACGCGCGTCAATCTCTTGTGCGAGCCCACCACTTGTCAAGGGTCGACGGGTGTACGAAGGCTGACGGGCCCGTGAACCGTCGGGAGGCCTCCCGGATGCGTCTACGCTGAGGACGCCGGTCCCACCGGTACCGGACCGGTCTCCCGCCGGTCCCCATCGCGATCCCCCACCGGTCCACGCACGCGTCGAGGAGTCCCCCACATGGCTGCGGAGCACCCCACCCTTCCCCCCGTTCGGCTGCCCTCGGACGCGGAGCTGGCTCGGGACGCCCTGGCCGCCCCCCTCCTCGCGCACGCCGTGCGCCTCGCCCGCTGGGCCGGTCCCGACACCCGGGTCGGCGCGGGCGGCGAACTCGTCGACGAGCAGCTGCCGGACGCCGCCGGCGTCCTCGGCCTCGGCGACGACGAGGACGCCGAGTACTGGGCGGGCGACGCCTGGCGGCTCGCCGTCGACACCGGCCTCGTCGACGTCGAGGACGGCGCCGACGACGACACCCCGGGCACCGCCGCCCCCGGCGAGAACCTCGCCGTCGTCACCGGCGGCGCGCCGAAGGACGTGCTCGCGCTCTGGCTCGACGCCTTCGAGGCCGTCTTCGCCGACGCCGTCGCCCCCGTCCTCGACGACCTGGAGCCGCTGCTCGACGAGGACGGCGGCCTCGACCTCGACAGCCTCGACTGGGACCCGGAGGCGGAGGCCGAGTTCCTGGAGGGCGTCCTCGGCAACCTCTACCTGCTGACCGTCAGCGAGGCGGCCCCCGGCGACGGGCCGGTGCCGCTGCCCGCGCTCGCCGCCTCCATGGTCGTCCCCGACGACATGGGCGAGCCCACCGACGACGTCCTGGAGCAGGTCTCCGACGCGATGATGCGGCTCGACGAGCAGTTCCGGCTCCTGGAGCCGATCGGCCTCGTCGAGTACCAGCCCGTCGACGAGGCCCTGATGGCCGAGGAGGGCGAGGAGCCCGCCCCGCCCGTCGACGACGAGGACGTCACCCGCTACGGCATGGTCCGCCTCACCCCGCTCGGCCTCTACGGCGTCCGCACCCGCATGGTCGAGGCCGGCGTCGACGCCCCCGCCGTCGGCGACCTCGCCGAGCGGGACGCCGAGGCCCTCCTCGGCGGACTCACCGGCTATCCGGAGGCCGCCGCCCGCGCCGAGACCGAGGCCTGGCTCGCCGACCGCGAGCCGGTCCCCGCCGCCGCCGAACTCCTCGCCGCCGCCCGTGGCTCCGACCCCGCCTCCCCGCTCCGCCGCCTCCACTGCCAGCAGGCCCTCGCCCTCGTCGGCCCCGAGGCGGAGCCGGTCGTCCGCGCGGTCCTCGACGACCCCGAGCTCGGCGGCCTCGCCCGCGTCTGGCTCGCCGAGCGCGGCGCGGCGGACGTGCCCGCCCCGCCGGAGTCCATGATCTTCTGGCTCGCGGTCGACACCATCGCCGCCCAGCTCGACGTTGGCGGCGACCTGGAGGAACTCCAGGAGCTCGTGCAGGGCCTGACGAGCCGCCACACCGGCTTCCTGGAGACCGCCTGGCGGGTGGAGCACCCGTACACGGCCGAGGTCCTCGACGCCATGGGGCGGCTCCACCCGGACAAGGCGGCCGCCAAGGAGGCCCGCAAGGCCGCCTTCAAGGCCCGCTCCCGCACCGGCGCGGCCTGACCGCACCCCGCCCCGGACCCGCCCGTCCGGCCCCCGCGGCCGTGGCGGGCGGCCGTGGCGGGCGGCGCCTTTCCCCTTTTCCATGCCTGGCGGGCGGAGGCTCTCCCCTCCCCGGTCGGCGGGGAAGGCGCCCCCGGGCGGGGAAGGCGCTCGGCGGGCGTTCCCGTGCCGTTCAGCCGTTGTTCCCGCGGGCGCGCGAGGGTGGGGGCGACAACCGGCCAGCAGCAGGGGAGAGAACCGCACACCATGGCCCTCAACCGCAGAGAGTTCACGCAGAAGTCCGCCGTCGCCGGGCTCGCGCTCACCGGCGCCGTCGGCGTCCTCGCCACCGCCCCCGAGGCCCTCGCGGGCGACGACCGCGACCGCGGCGGCGACCACGGCCGGGACGACGCCCAGGGCCGCGGTCACGGCCACGACCGCCTCGGCTACGGCCCGCTCGTCGCCGACCCCGACGGCCTCCTCGCGCTGCCCGAGGGCTTCACCTACCGCGTGATCACCCGCACCGGCGTCACCCGCCTGGAGAGCGGCGAGTTCACCCCCGCCAAGCACGACGGCACCGCCGCCTTCGCCGGGCCGCGCGGCACCACGTACCTCGTGAACAACCACGAGATCAAGGGCGACCGGGCCAAGGTCGAGTTCCCCGTCCCGCTCGCCGAGGGCCTCGTCTACGACCCGAAGGCGGCCGGCGGCTGCACCGTCGTCGAGGTGCACCGCGACGGCACCGTCGCCGAGTGGGTCGGCATCGCCGGCACCTCCACCAACTGCGCCGGCGGCCGCACCGACTGGGGCACCTGGCTGACCTGCGAGGAGAACTCCGACCTCGCCGGCAAGAACGGCATGACCAAGGACCACGGGTACGTCTTCGAGGTCGACCCGCGCGACCGCCGGGCCAACCTCGACCCCAAGCCGCTGAAGTTCTTCGGCCGCTACGACCACGAGGCCGTCGTCATCGACCCCAAGCGCGGCCACGCCTACCTCACCGAGGACGCCTCGGGCCCCAACGGCCTCCTCTTCCGCTGGGTGCCGCCGCAGGGCTTCGAGCACGGCCGGGGCCGGCTGCGGGGGCTCGCCGACGACGCCGGCGTGCTCCAGGCGGCCCGGTGCATCGACTCCGCCGGACGGTTCGTCGACGACCTCTCCCGCGCCACCCGGATCGGCACGGTCTACGGCGTCGACTGGGTCGACGTCCCGGACCGAGACGCCCGCACCACGCCCGTACGCAAGCAGTTCACGGACGGCCAGGTCACCCGCGGCCGGAAGCTGGAGGGCATGTGGTGGGCCGACGGCGGCACCTACGTCGTCTCCTCGTACGCCCGTGAGGAGAGCCCCGGCGAGGACCACGACGGCCAGGTCTGGTTCTACGACCCGAAGCGCCGCACCCTCACCCTCAAGGTGCTGTTCGGCGTGAACCCGGCGCCCGAGCAGGACGGCGCGTACGACGCCCCGGACAACATCACCGTCTCCCCGTACGGCGGCCTCGTCATCGCGGAGGACGGCGAGGGCGTCCAGCACCTCGTCGGCGCCACCGACGCGGGCCGCACCTACCCGATCGCGCGCAACGACCTCAACGACAGCGAGTTCGCCGGCGTCGTCTTCTCGCCCGACGGCGACACCCTGTACGCCTCGATCCAGAATCCGGGCATCATGGTCGCGATCACCGGCCCCTGGCGCCGCCAGCCCCGCCGCTGACGTACCGCAGGTCCGGCCGGACCTGCGGGGAAGCAGTGAGGATTCCCGTCGGGTTGCGGCGGGAATCCTGCGACCCCCTGTCGTCTCCATGGACCGACATCTAACCTGTCAGTCCATGGACGACGCTCTGCGGCCCGTGGGCCGGACCCTGCTGCGCGACCGGGCCTACGAGTCGCTGCGCGAGGCGATCGTGCGCGGCGAACTCGCCCCCGGCGCCCTGCTCAAGGACTGCGACCTCGCCGACCGCCTCGGGCTCTCCCGCGCCCCCGTCCGCGACGCCCTCGCCCGGCTCACCGTCGAGGGCCTCGTGGAGACCAAGCCGCAGAGCTACACCCGGGTCACCCGGCCGGTGAGCCGGATCGTCCGGGACGCCGCCTCCGTGGTGCGGGTGATGCACGAACTCGCCGCCCGCACCGCCGTGCCGCTCCTCGGCCCCGAGGCCATCCGTGCCATGCGCGAGGCGAACGAGCGCTTCGCCGCCGCCGTCCGCGCCTCCGACGTCGAGGCCGCCCTCGCCGCCGACGACGAGCTGCACCAGGTCCTCGTCGGCGCCAGCGGCAACCACGCGGCCGCCGCCACCATCGACCGCTACACGCCGCTGATCCGCCGCGTCGAACGCCGCCTCTTCGGGGACTCCGGCAGCTGCGGCTCCGTCGACCTCCACGCCCGTCTCATCGACGCCTGTGCCGCCGGCGACGCGGAGGCGGCCGTCCGGATCACCAGCGAGATCTGGGCCGCGCTCGAACAACTGGCCGACGACGCCATCGAGGTGGCCGAGGTCACCGGGATCCCCGCCCCGGTGTGACCCGGCCGCGGCCGCGGAGCCGCGCGCCCCGCGGCCGCCGTCCGGGGGCCGTTGCCGCCCCCGCCACCCGCCGCGCCTCCGTCCCCGGAGCCGTCCGCCTCGCCGTTCCGTCCGCCACCCCAGGGAGAGCCCGCCGTGCCGATCACCGACTTCGACCGCTACCCGCTCCTCTTCGGGCCCTCGCCGGTGCACCCGCTGGAGCGGCTCGCGCACCACCTCGGCGGGGCCGCGCTGTGGGCCAAGCGCGAGGACTGCAACTCCGGCATCGCGTACGGCGGGAACAAGACCCGCAAGCTGGAGTACCTGGTCGCCGACGCGCTCGCGCAGGGCTGCGACACCCTCGTCTCCATCGGCGGGGTGCAGTCCAACCACACCCGCCAGGTCGCCGCCGTCGCCGCCCGCGCCGGACTCCGGTGCGTACTGGTGCAGGAGAGCTGGGTGGAGTGGCCCGACGCCGTCTACGACAAGGTCGGCAACATCCTGATCAGCCGGCTCGCGGGCGCCGACGTGCGGCTGGTGCGGGCCGGCTTCGGGATCGGCTTCAAGGAGAGCTGGGAGCAGGCGCTGCGCGAGGTCGAGGAGGGCGGCGGGAAGCCGTACGCCATCCCGGCCGGCGCCTCCGACCACCCGCTCGGCGGGCTCGGCTTCGCCAACTGGGCCTACGAGGTGGCGGAGCAGGAGCGGGACCTCGGCGTCTTCTTCGACACGGTGGTGGTCTGCTCGGTGACCGGTTCCACCCAGGCCGGCATGGTCGCCGGCTTCGCCGCGCTCGCCGAGGAGGGCGGCCGGCCGCGCCGGATCATCGGGATCGACGCGTCCGCGAAGCCCGCCGGGACCCACGAGCAGATCACGAGGATCGCCCGCGCCACCGCCGGGCTCATCGGCGTCGAGCGCGAACTCACCGGCGCCGACGTGGAGCTGGACGAGCGCTACCACGCCGGCGTCTACGGCGTCCCGGACGAGGCCACCCTCGACGCGATGCGGCTCGCCGCCCGCACCGAGGGCATGGTCACCGACCCCGTCTACGAGGGGAAGTCGATGGCCGGGCTGATCGACCTGGTGGACCGGGGCGAGATCGGCCGGGACTCGACCGTGCTCTACGCCCACCTGGGCGGCCAGCCCGCCCTCAACGCCTACAGCGCGCTGTTCTGAGGCCCTTCCGGCCGCTCAGAGCGCCTGGGCGGCCGGCTTCACCATGCCCCGGACCGTGCGGGACTTCACGAACTCGCCCATCGCCGTCATCTCCCACTCGCCGGTGAACTGCTTGATGAGCTTGGCCATCATCACGCCGGTCTGCGGCTCGGCGGTGGTCAGGTCGAAGCGGACCAGCTCCTCGCCGGTCGCCGCGTCCATCAGCCGGCAGTACGCCTTGGCGACCTCGGTGAACTTCTGCCCGGAGAAGGAATTCACGGTGAAGACCAGGCCGGTGGCGTCCGCGGGCAGCCGGCCGAGGTCGACGGTGATGACCTCGTCGTCGCCCGCGCCCTCGCCCGTCAGATTGTCCCCGGAGTGCCGGACCGCCCCGCCGAGGATGGTCAGCTTGCCGAAGTAGCAGCTGTCCAGGTGGTTGCGCTGGGGGCCGTACGCGATGACCGAGGCGTCCAGGTCGATGTCCTTGCCCCGGTACGCGGGCTCCCAGCCGAGGCCCATCTTCACCTGGGAGAGCAGCGGACGGCCGCCCTTCACCAGCGACACGGTCTGGTTCTTCTGGAGGCTGACCCGGCCCTTGTCGAGGTTGATCTTGCCGGTGGACGCGGGGGCGGGAGCGGCGGCGGGGGCCGCGGCGGCGAGCCGCGGGTCCACCGGCGGGGCCGGCGGCATCGGCGGGGGAGTGAAGGAGGGCACGGTCTGCGCCGGCGGGGCCGGCGGGGTGGCCTGGGCGGGCGCGGCCGGGGCGGCCGCGGGCTCCTCGTCCACGCTCACGCCGAAGTCGGTGGCGATGCCGGCCAGGCCGTTCGCGTACCCCTGGCCGACGGCGCGGACCTTCCACGCGCCGTTGCGCTGGTAGATCTCGACGACCACCAGGGCCGTCTCGGTGGCGAGCTGCGGCGGGGTGAAGGTGGCGATGACCGCGCCGCTGTCGGCGTCGCGGACGGTCGCGGTGGGCTCGATGCCCTGGAAGGTCTGTCCTGCGGCGTCGGGGCTGGCCGTGACCACGATCCTCTCGATGCCGGCGGGCAGGCCGCCGGTGTCCACCAGGATCGCGTCCGGCGCCGCGCCGCCGCCGGAGCGGTAGGTGACACCGGGGCCCGCGGGCTGGTTGTAGAAGATGAAGTCGTCGTCCGAGCGCACCTTGCCGTCGGCGCCGAGCAGCAGGCCCGAGACGTCGAGCCGCACGGGCGCTGCGACGTCCACCGCCACGCGGGGGGCGGTGAGCGGAAGGTTCGAGCCGGGGGTCATTGCGGTCATGCCAGGCCTAACGCTCCGGGGCGCTTTGCCGTTCCCTTACCCGCGGCGGGTTCGGCCACCCTGGTGACGCGGATGGTTCCGGGCCTGCCGCTCGTTGCCGAAACGGTACGCCCCCGTCCAGCGCGCCATGAGCAGCTGGACGTCGCCGGACTCCGCCTCGGCCAGGAATTTCACCGCCCGGGCACCGCGCAGCACGCCGGCGGCGCGGCCGTGGTGGGTGAGGACGACGGAACCGTCCTTGCGCTCTTCGTACGCGAATCCCTGGGGTCGTGGCATGACGGGCATCCTGCCCGTCCCGGGCAGGTCCGTCATATGAATTATCTTTCGCATCGTGGGTGCTGTGGGTGGGAGCTCTTTCAAGACCGGGGACGTCGACGAGGCGCGTCAGGAACTCGACGCGCGGTACTACACGAGCCGGATGGACGTCGTCGACGACCACCGGTCCTTCGCCGCCCGCTTCGACATCGTCGAGT
The DNA here is from genome assembly GCF_042958885.1 of Streptomyces sp. NPDC007945. Lineage (NCBI taxonomy): Bacteria > Bacillati > Actinomycetota > Actinomycetes > Kitasatosporales > Streptomycetaceae > Streptomyces > Streptomyces sp. NPDC007945. The sequence goes on along the minus strand of NZ_JBIBJV010000001.1, from coordinate 87,408 downwards.
TCGGGCCGCTCGTCATCGGCGACCTGAGCTGCGGCGCCGATGTCCGGATGAGCTTCGGCGAGCTCGGCGCGTACCACGTCAACGCGCCGCTCAGCGGCACCATGGAGATGCGCCAGGGCGGCGGCCCCGCCGTGTACGCCTCCGCCCGTGACGCGCTGCTCCTCGACCCCGCCGGCGACACCTTCCTCGACCGGTGGAGCGGCGACGGGCGGATCCTCTCCGTCAAGGTCGGCGCCGCCGAGCTCCGCGAGCGGCTGGAGAGCCTCCTCGGCCGCCCGGCGCACGGCGCCCTCGCCTTCCGGCCCGGCCTCGACATCTCGCGCGGCCCGGGCCTCGCCTGGGTGCGCTTCGCCCGCCGGGTCGCCGCCGAGGCGCTCGCGGGGGAGGGGTTCGCCCACCACGAACTCGTCGCCCGCCCCCTCCAGGAGGCGCTGCTCAACGGCCTGCTGCTGGCCGCCGACCACCCCTGGCGGGACGAGCTCGCCCACCCCGCCGGTCCGCGCCGGCCGGCGCCGGTCAAACGGGCCATGGACGCGGTCCGCGAACGCCCCGAGCACCCCTTCACCACCACCGAACTCGCCCTGCACGCGCGCGTGAGCGTGCGCCGGCTCCAGGAGTCCTTCCGGGAGTACGTCGGGATGTCGCCGATGGCGTACGTCCGCGAGGTCCGGCTCGAACGGGTCCGGGAGGAGCTGCGGGCGGCCGAGCCGGACGAGGTGAGCGTCAGCGAGGTCGCCTGGCGCTGGGGCTTCGCCCACCAGGGCCGCTTCGCCGCGCGCTACCGCGAGAGGTTCGGCGAGTCCCCGTCCCGGACGCTGCGGACGGCCCCCTGAGCGGCCGGGCGCGCCCGGGGTGCCCCCGCGCGCATCCGCCGACCGCGCATTCCGGACAGAGGCCGCGTTCCGTGGATCGCGGTGATCTTGGTCGCCGCCTACCGTGGGGGGCGTCCGGCGCTGCCAGCGCGCGCCGTCGAACCGGGCCCGGCCGGCTCCCCCGTATCACCGGCCGGGCCCGTGGCGTTCCCCGGCGCGCGGGCGTCCCGGGTCAGGGGGCGGTGAAGGCCCCGCCCACGTAGTCGTCCTCGGGGACGGCGGGGCCCCGGGAGGCCAGGAGCGCGGCGGCGTGGGGCTCGGAGTCGTCCCGGGGGGCGTAGCCGAGGGCCCGCGCGGGGCCCAGGTCCCACCAGCCGCGGGTGTTGGCGGAGGAGCCGTACACCACCGTGTGCCCGACCGACTCCGCCGTGAGCGCCGCGTGCAGCAGGCGCGCGCAGTCCGCGGGGCTCAGCCAGAGGGACAGCATGCGGACCGTCGTCGGCTCGGGGAAGCAGGAGCCGATGCGCACCGAGACCGTCTCGATGCCGTGCCGGTCCCAGTACAGCTGCGCCAGGTCCTCGCCGAAGCACTTGGAGAGGCCGTAATAGGTGTCGGGCCGGTGCGGGGTGGTGACCGGGATCGGCGGTTCGCCTTCGCGCGGGCGGCGGGTGAAGCCGACGGCGTGGTTGCTGGAGGCGAAGACGACGCGGCGGACGCCCTCCTCGCGGGCCGCCTCGTAGAGCCGGTGGAGGCCGGTGACGTTCGCCCCGACGATCGCGTCGAAGTCGGCCTCGACGGAGATGCCCGCGAGGTGCACGATCGCGTCCACCCCCCGTACCGCCTCCCGCACCGCCTTCCGGTCGGCCAGGTCGGCGACGATCGCGTCCGGGGCGTCGGGGACGGGCGCGACGTCGAGGAGCCGGAGCTCGTAGCCGTACTCCGGGAGCAGTCCCCGCATCAGGGTGCCGACGCCGCCGGCGGCACCGGTGAGCAGGAGGGTGCGGGGTGCGGGCATCGGGGGTACTCCTCGGACGGAAGGATCGCGCATTCATGGACGTGGACACGCTAGGGAGGGGGTGAGGGGGCGTCAAGGTGCGCTCCCGCCGGGGTTCTTTCCCTTGACCGGGGCCTCGTGCGCGGTTAGCGTACGCGGGACGTTCATGGATGTGAACGGATGAGCCGCCCTTGTGCCGCGTACCTTCGGAGCGCCCGTGACCAGCCCCGCCCGGCCCCGTACGGGAGCCTTCCTGTACCCCTGGGACGTGGACGGCGACCCCGCCGCCCCCGCGCTCCTCGCCGGGCTCGGCGTACGGCAGGTGACGCTGGCCGCCGCGTACCACTCCACCCGGGCGCTCAGCCCCCGCCACCCGGCCCGGCGGGTCGTCACCGCCGAGTACGCCGCCGTGCTCTACCCGCCGGACGCGCGGCGCTGGGCCGGCCGCAGGCTCGCCCCGTACCCGGCGGGCGACTGGGCCCCGGGCGACGCCTGGGCGCGGGCCGCGGAGGCGCTCGACGGCACCGGCCTCGACGTGCACAGCTGGGTGGTCCTCGCCCACAACTCCCGGCTCGGCGCCGACCATCCCGACACCTCCGTCGTCAACGCCCACGGCGACCGCTACCCGTGGGCCCCCTGCATCGCCCACCCCGAGGTCCGCGCCCTCCTCGTGGAGCTCGCCGCGGAGGCCGCCGTCCGCCCCGGCGCGACCGGCACCGAGCTGGAGTCCTGCGGCTGGTACGGCTACGCCCATCTGCACGCCCACGACAAGACCGGCGGCGTCCCCCTCGACGACCGGGCCCAACTGCTGCTGTCGCTCTGCTTCTGTCCGCACTGCCGGCAGGGGTACGCGGACGGCGGCGCCGACCCGGACGTGCTGGCCGCCGCAGTCCGCACCGCCCTCGCCCCCGTCTGGACCGGCACCGGGCCCGCGGGGGAGCTCGGCGAGCTCGCCGGGCCCGCCCTCGCCTGGCGCGCCGCGACCGCCCGCTCCTTCCAGGAGGCCGCGGTCGCCGCCGTACGGGCCGCGGCACCGCCCGGCTTCCGGATCCTGCTGCACGCCGACCCCGACCCGTACCGCTGCGGCGCGGACGCCGGCACCGACCCGGCGCACGTCCTCGGCCTCGCCGACGGGGTGGTGGCCCGGCCCGGCCGGCTCGCCGCCTTCGCCGCCCACCGCCCGCTCGCCGCCACCGTCGCCGCCAACCTCTCCGTCGTCGCCGGCATGGGCGGCGCCCCGGACCGGCTCGCCGAGGACGCCCGGCGGGCCCTCGCCGACGGCGCCACCGAACTCCGTCTGTACCACGCGGGCCTGGCCTCCGACGCCGACCTGGCGGCGGTCCGCACCGCCCTGGCCGGGCTCGGCTAACCGACCAGGCGGCCGCCCCTGGCCACCACCCGGCCCGCCCGGACCACCAGGTCGCGGCGCGGCAGGTCCACCACGACCTGCGGCAGGCACTCGCCCGCGACCAGCATGAAGTCGGCCGGGGAGCCCGGGCGCAGATCGGCGGCCGGCAGCCCTCGGCCGACCGGAGCCGGCCCCGCGGTCCCCGCCTCACCAGGCCAGCTTCTCCAGGGCGTCCAGGTCCAGCGGCGCCGTCGGGGCGGGACCCGGACCGGCGACCCCAGGACCGCCCTCCCCACCGCTCGGCCCGACCCGGAGCTCCGCCCAGATCGTCTTGCCGCGCCGCCCGTACCGCGTGCCCCACCGTTCCGCGAACCGCGCCACCAGGTAGAGCCCCCGGCCGCCCTCGTCCGTCTCCGCCGCGTGCCGCAGATGCGGCGAGGTGCTGCTGCCGTCCGACACCTCGCACACCAGCGTCCGGTCGTACAGCAGACGCACCCGCACCGGGTCCGCCCCGTACCGCACCGCGTTGGTGACCAGCTCGCTGAGGATCAGCTCCACCGCGAAGACCGTCTCGTCGAGGCCCCACTCCGTCAGCTTGGCCGACGCCGCGTTCCGCACCGGCGACACCGCCGCCGGGTCCCGGGCGACCTCCCACTCCGCGATCCGGTCCGCCGGGAGCCGCCGGGTCCGGGCCACGAGCAGCGCGATGTCGTCCCGGGGCGCCGGCGACAGCAGGGTCGCGAGCACGTCCGCGCAGATCTGCTCGGGGCTCCTGGCCGGCCGCTCCAGGGTCCGGCGCAGCAGCCGCAGTCCCGCCCCCACGTCCCGGCCCTGGTCCTCCAGGAGCCCGTCCGTGAACAGCACCAGCTTGTCGCCCTCCGCGAGCCGCAGCTCCGTCGACTCGAACGGCACGTCCCCGAGCCCGAGGCCCAGCGGCAGCCCCGGCGCCAGCGGCGGGAACTCCACCCGCCCCTCCGCGTCCACCACCGCCGGCCCCGGATGGCCGGCGCTCGCCACCGTGCACACCCCGGACGCCGAGTCGTAGATCGCGTACAGGCAGGTCGCGCCGGTGATGGTCTCCTGACCCCGCCCCCGGCCGCCGTCGCCGCCCGCGGCCGGTTCGCCCTCCTCGTCGATGCGCCCGGTCAGCTCGTCCAGATGACCCAGGATCTCGTCCGGCGGCACGTCGAGCGTCGAGAAGTTGTGCACCGCCGTCCGCAGCCGGCCCATCGTCGCCGCCGCGTGCAGCCCGTGCCCCACCACGTCACCCACCACCAGCGCCACCCGCGCCCCCGGCAGCGGGATCACGTCGAACCAGTCGCCGCCCACCCCCGCCTTCGCCGGCAGATAGCGGTACGCCACCTCCACCGCGTTCAGCTCCGGCAGCACCCGCGGCAGCAGGCTCCGCTGGAGCGTCACCGCCATCGCGTGCTCCCGGGTGAACCGCCGGGCGTTGTCGATCGCCACCGCGGCCCGCGCCGCCAGCTCCTCCGCGAACTCCAGGTCGTCCTCCCCGAACGGCTCCGCGGTGTCCGCCCGCCAGAAGTTCGCCATCCCCAGGGTCACGTCCCGGGCCAGGAGCGGCACCGTGAGCAGCGAGTGCATCCCGTACGCCAGCGCCCCGGCCGCCCCCTCCGGATCCTGCGCCCGCCAGCCGTCCGCCGCCGCCAGCTCCGCCTGCACCACCGCGTGCCCCTCGGCGAGCGCCGTCGCCATCGGCGTGCTCGGCACGTGGAAGCGGATCAGCTCGCCGACCGGCTGCAGCGGCTGCTCCTCCCGCACCCCGCTCAGCGCGGTCCTGCGCATCTCCGCCAGCGTCGCGTCCTGCGGCGGCTCCTCGCCCCGCAGCACCGGTTCCAGCAGCTCCACCGTGGCGAAGTCCGCGAAGCGCGGCACCGCGACCTCCGCCAGCTCCTCCGCCGTCCGCACCACCTCCAGGGTCGTCCCGATCCGCACCCCCGCCTCGTAGAGCAGCTGGAGCCGCCCCCGGGCCACCGCCGCCCGCCCGGAGAGCGCGGCCAGCTCGGTGGTGTCCCGCATCGTCATCACGCTGCCCGCACCCGAGCCGTCGGGGGCGGTGGGCCGCACGCTCACCGCGAGCAGCCGGTCGCCGGCCCGGTGCACCTCGTCCGTCGCGGTCCGCCCGGACTCCAGGAGCTCGACCGTACGGGGATCGAGCCCGAGCTCCGCGACCGGGCGCCGTTCGGCGTCCGGCGGCAGGTCGAGCAGCCGCCGCGCCTCGTCGTTGGCGAGCAGCAGCCGTCCGTCCGCGCCGACGATCAGCACGCCCTCCCGGACCGCGTGCAGCACCGCCTCGTGGTGCTCCTTCATCCGGGTCATCTCGCTCGGGCCCAGGCCGTGGGTCTGGCGCCGCAGCCGCCGCGACACCAGCGCCGCGCCGCCCACCGCGAGCAGCAGCGCGCCGCCGCCGGCCGCGAGGAGCACCACGAGGCGGCCCCGCACGGCCTCGCTGATCGACTGCACCTCGATGCCGCTGGTCACCATGCCGACGATCCGGCCGTCGTCGGCGACCACCGGCACCACCGCCCGTACGGCGTCGGTCGGCGAGCCGCGGAAGGTCTCCGTGAACGACTCGCCGTCCCGCACCGCCCGGGACAGGTCCCCGGTCGCCCGCCGGCCGATCAGCCCGGTCTCGACGTCCGTGTACCGCACCCCGTCCCGGCCGAGGACCGCGACGAAGTCCACCCCGGTCGCCACCCGGGTCTGCTCCGCCCGCTCCTGGAGCGCCGCCGTCGGATCGGGCGAGGTCAGCGCCGCGTCCACACCGGGCGCCTTCGCGAAGGCCTCCGCCACCGCCAGCGACCGGATCCGGGCGTCCCGCAGCACGTCCCCGCGGGCCTGCTGGAAGGTCACGAGGACCGCCGCCACGATCACCAGAAGGGCGATCAGCGCCTCGAGCGCGAGGACCTGCCCGGCGACGCTCCGCAGCCCGGAGCCGTTCCGCGGCGGACGCGCACCGTCCCGGCGGGCGGTCATCCGGTGCTCCGGGCGATGAGCAGCGCCACGTCGTCCTGGGCGCCGGGGCGGCGCAGCTCCCGCAGCAGCCGGTCGCAGCTCTCCTCCAGGGACAGCTCCCGGGTCGCCTCGACGAGCCGGACGAGCAGCGCGAGCCGTTCGTCGATGGGGGCGTCCCGGGTCTCGATCAGTCCGTCGGTGTACAGCACCAGCCGGTCGCCGGGGAGGAACGGCACCCGCACGGTGCGGAAGGTGCCCCCACCGACGCCCAGCGGGACGCCGGTGGAGACGGCGACCAGCTCGGCCGGGCCGTCGGCCGGGAGCCGGACCGGCGGCAGATGGCCGGCGTTGGAGATCCGGCAGCGCCGCCGGGCCGGATCGTGCACGGCGAAGAGGCAGGTGGCGATGGACGGCTCCAGGCCGACCGCGATCCGGTCCAGGTGGCGGAGCACCTGCCCGGGGGAGAGGCCGAGGTCGGCGAAGGCGCGGACGGCGGTCCGCAGCCGGCCCATGGTGGCGGCCGCCTCGATGCCGCTGCCCATCACGTCCCCGACCACCAGGGCCGTCCGGTCGTCGGGCAGCGCGATCACGTCGTACCAGTCCCCGCCGACCTCGCTCGACGCCTGCGCCGGCTGGTAGCGGGCCGCCGCCGCCAGACCGGGGCGGGCGGGCGGATCGCCCGGCAGGAGACTGCGCTGGAGGGTGACGGCCGCGTTCCGCATGCTCTGGTACCAGCGGGCGTTGTCGATGCTGACGGCCGCGCGGGCCGCCAGCTCCACGGCGAGCAGCTCGTCGTCCGCGTCGAAGGGGAGCGGGTTGTTCCGGTCGCGCTTCAGGTCGAGCGCCCCGAGCACCTCGCCGCGCGCGATCAGCGGCACCGCCAGGTACGAGTGGACCCCGGCCCGCGCCAGCCGGTCGGCCGCCTCGGGGCCGCGCGCGATCCGTGGCAGGTCCTCGGGGCCGACCCGGGGCACCAGGACCGGCCGTCCGGTGTGGACGCAGCGGGTCACCAGCCGGTCGGCGCCGTACAGCGCGACCGAGCCCGGCGGGTCGGCGGCGGCCAGCGCCTCGGTGTCGTGCCCGGCCTTGACCGCGAGCGCCCGGAAGAGCGCCGGGCCCTGCTCGGGGGTGCCGGGCCGCCGCAGGGTGAGCACCGAGTCGAGGACGTCGACGGCGGCCACGTCGGCGAGGGCCGGCACCACCACCGACGCCAGCTCGTCCGCCGTCCGCTCCACCTCCAGGGTGGTCCCCACCCGGGCCGAGGCGTCCGCGATCAGGGCGAGGCGCCGCCGGGACCGGTCGGCCTCCGCGTCGGCCCGCTGCCGTTCGGTGACGTCGACCACCCAGGCCGCCACGCCGAGGACCCGGCCGCCGGCCGCCTCCAGGCGGTAGAAGGACACCGACCAGGCGTGCCGCCCGCCGCCGGGGTCCGACGGGGTGGCGCCCATGGTCTGGAGGTCGAGCAGCGGCCGACCCGTCTCCAGGACCCGCCGGGCCGCGTCCTCCAGCGGCGCCGCGTCCATGCCCGGCAGCACCTCGGACGGCCTGCGGCCCAGGTGCCGGGCGGCCGGGAGCCCGTTGAACCGTTCGAGGGCCGGGTTGACCAGGACGTACCGGAGCTCGGTGTCGAGGACCGCGAGGCCCAGCGGCGACTGGTCGACCAGCCGGTCGGAGAGCGCCAGCTCCGTCTCCATCCGGGCGACGACGGTCCGGTCGGCGCAGATGCCGAGCGCGTACAGGTCCCCCAGGTCGTCGGTGAGCCGCATGTTGCGGAACTCCACCTGGCGGGTCGACCCGTCCTTGTGCCGTACGGGGAAGGTGCCCGCCCAGGTGGTGCCGCGCCCCAGCACCTCGCCGAAGAGCCGCATCGCCTCGGACCGGTGCTCCTCGCCCACGATCAGCCGGGCCACGTACTGCCCCAGGGCCTCGTCCGCCCGGTACCCGAAGAGGGTCTCCGCCTGCGGGCTCCACAGCACGATCCGCCCGGCCGCGTCCACCACCACGGCCGCCACCCCGAGCACGTCGAGCAGCCCCCGCGCACCGAACAGGGTCCCGGACGCCGCCCCGGGCGGGGTTCCGGCTTCGGGTGGGGCTCCGGGGGGAGGTTCGGGCGCGGATCCGCCTTCCGGCGCGGGTCCAGGGGCAGCTTCGGGCGGGGACCCGGCTTCGGGTGGGGTTACAGGGGGAGCTTCGGCCGGGGGGCCGCCTTCCGGCGGGGACCCGGCTTCGGGTGGGGTTACAGGGGGAGCTTCGGCCGGGGTTCCCTGGGGAGATCCGGTGCCGGGCGGGGTGTTTCCGGGCGCGGCGGTGCGTGCCTCCTCCGTCCCCGTGCCCGTCTCCGGGAAGGAACCGGCCGTCACCCTGCCCTCCTCCCGCCGAGCCCACGTCCCTTCCCATGCTCCCCGGCCGTTCCCCGGCACGCACCACGAGACGGTCCGACCCGGTCAGTGGCCCGGTCGGCGGCGGCGCGCAGCGCCCCGGCGAGGTCCGCCACCGCCACGGCCGGGAGTGGGAGGCGCCGCACCTGTCAGCCACCAGCGCGTGGACGGAGACTCGCGCCGCCTCGCCGGGATCGGGCAACCGCCCCCTTCCGACGGTCCCCAGCGCCCTGTTCCCGCGGGCCCGCGCCTACCCCCGGGAGGGCCCCGTGGCCGCGGCCTCCGCGGCCCGGTCCTCGCGCCAGAGCGCCGCGCCGGTGACCACCGCTCCGAACCCCTCCCACAGGCCCACGCCGATGAAGCCGGACGGGGCCCGCTCCGCGATCACGGCCGCGGTGAAGACCGCGCAGGTCAGCAGGCGGAAGGGGACCGTCCAGCGGAAGAAGGCCCGCCAGTCGGCGAGGGCGGCGAGCACGTAGTACACGCCCATGTTGAGCGCGGCCATCGAGGAGGCGGTGAGGAAGGCCAGGGTGTGGTCGCCGTCCGCCCGCCCGCCGGCCGGCACCGGCTCGAGGCCCATCGCGGTGAGGAGGACGTCCGGTGCGACGAGGCCCACCACCCCGAGGGCGGCGGCGAGGACCCCGAAGACCGCCATGGTCCAGCCGGAGAACGAACGGGGCAGGCGGTGCAGGCGACGCACGACGGTCCTCCGCGGAACGGGATCGACAGTTCGGGAACACGTGTTCTGTTCGAACGGACCCTGCCTATCGCACCGGAGGCCGCGGGGGCCAATCCGGCCCCCGCGAACGTCACTTCAGGGCCGCCGCCATCATCTTCTGCGCCACCGGCGCCGCCAGGCCGTTGCCGCTGACCTCGGAGCGGGCCGCGCCCGAGTCCTCGATCATCACGGCCACCGCCACCTGCTTCCCGGTCGACGGGTCCTTGGCGTAGGACGTGAACCAGGCGTACGGCGTCTTGCTGTTGTTCTCGCCGTGCTGCGCCGTGCCCGTCTTGCCGCCGACCTCCGCCCCGGCGATCGCCGCGTTGCTGCCGGTGCCCTGCTCCACCACCGTCACCATCGCGCTGCGCAGCTGCGCGGCGGTGGCGGAGGAGACGATCCGGGTGGCGTCGCCGTCCTCGAAGGACCGGAGCGCGTCCCCGTCGGCGTCGACGACCTCGGAGACCATGTGCGGGGCGGCGAGCCGCCCGTCGTTGGCGATCGCCGCCGAGACCATGGCCATCTGCAGCGGGGTGGCGGTCACGTCGAACTGGCCGATGCCGGTGAGCGCGGTCTGCGCCCGGTCCATCCCGGACGGGTAGACGCTCGTGTAGGCGCGGACCGGCACGTCCAGCTCGTCGTCGCCGAAGCCGAACTTCTCCGCCATCGCCTTCACCTTGTCCTGGCCCAGATCGGCGGCCATCTTGCCGAAGACGTTGTTGCAGGAGTAGCGGAGCGCGGTGCGGATCGTGGCGTTCTCGCAGGGCGCGGAGGCGTTCTCGTTGGTGAGCACGGTCCTGGTGCCCGGCAGGGTGTACGGCTGCGGACTGGCGGTCGGCACGTCGACGGAGGAGTACAGACCGTCCTCCAGGGCGGCGGCCGCGACGACCAGCTTGAAGGTGGAGCCGGGCGGCAGCGGCTGCCGGAGCGCCCGGTTGACCAGCGGCTTGTCGGGGTCCTCGGTCAGCTTCTTCCAGGCGGCGCCGTCGGTCGTGCCGGCGATGTCCGACGGGTCGTAGGAGGGCGTGGAGACCATGGCGAGGATCCGGCCGCTCACCGGGTCGATGGCGACGGCCGCGCCCTTCTTCCTCCCGAGCGCCTCGTAGCCGGCCTTCTGCACCGCCGGATCGATCGTGGTGACGACGGCACCCGGCTCCTGCTGCTTGCGGGTGACCGCGTCCACCGGGTTCTTCAGCCGGTCGTCGGTGCCGTCCAGGACGTCGGCGTAGATGCCCTCCAGCTGGGTGGCGCCGTACGCCTGCGAGCTGTAGCCGGTGACCGCCGCGTACAGCTCGCCGTCCGTGTAACTGCGCTCGTACGCGAGATCACCGCTCTCGGTCCGCTTCGAACCGGTGACCGGCGAACCGGCCACCACGATGTTCCCGAGCGGCTGCGCGTACTGCGCGATGGTCTTCCGCCGGTTCTTGCTGTCGTTCGCGAGCGCCTTGCCCTCGTACGCCTGCACCCAGGTGGCCCGGCCCAGGAGGGCGAGCACGAGGAGCAGCGCGAAGACCGAGGTGCGCCTGATCGTCTTGTTCATGGCACCTGGAGGGACGAACGGGACGGTGGCAGGCGTTCCGGGCGCGGCCCGATTCTCAGGAAACGTTCATCCGGGAGAAACCGGGCGTCGGGCTACGGCGGCGGGGACCGCCGTGGCGGGGATCGGCGTCCGTGGCGGGGACCGCCGTCACAGCCGCCGCGTCGCCAGCGTCAGCCGGTCGCGCGCGTCGAAGAGCGCGTCCTTGATCAGCTGCTCGTGCGCCGGGGTCAGCCGGGCGGCCGGCACCGAGCAGCTCAGCGCGTCCCGGGCCGGGGAGCGGTAGGGGATCGCCACCGCGAAGCAGCGCAGCCCCAGGGTGTTCTCCTCGCGGTCCACCGCGTACCCGAGCTCCCGGACCCGCGCCAGCTCCTCGATCAGCCGCTCCCGGTCGGTGATCGTGTGCTCGGTCACCGACGGCAGCTCCTTCGGGAGCAGCTCCCGCACCTCCGCGTCGTCGTGGCCGGCGAGCAGCGCCTTGCCGAGCGCAGTCGAGTGCGCGGGGAGCCGCCGGCCGACCCGGGTGAAGGGGCGCAGGTGGTGCTGGGACTGGCGGGTGGCCAGGTACACCACGCTGGTGCCGTCGAGCCGGGCGAGGTGCACGGTCTCGGTGGTGTCGTCGGAGAGCCGGTCGAGGGTGACGCGGGAGGCCGCCACGACCTCGTCGCCGTCGATGTACGAGGTCCCCACCAGCAGCGCGCGGACGCCGATGCCGTACCGGGTGCCGGTGGCGTCGGTCTCCACCCAGCCCAGGTCGACCAGGGTGCGCAGCAGCATGTACAGGCTGGACTTGGGGTATCCCATGGTCTCCTGCACGGCGGCCAGGGTGTGCATCCCGGGCCGGCCGGCGAAGAACTCCAGGAGCTCCACCGTCCGCACCGCGGACTTCACCTGCGCACCGTTCGCGTCGGCACCCGCCATGTCCCCGCCCTTCTCGCCGGACTTCCGGACGACCCGCTGTCTCCCGGACGACCTTGTGGGAACGCCGGTGGCGTCCCTAGAGTCCACCCTGCAGCGTTCATGCACAAGAACAGCGTTCATCATAGTGAACAGGGGTGTGGTCGTGTCGGCAGCAGCAGTGTGGAGTGTGGACCCCCGGACGGGGAAGCCTCGCGAGCAGGTCGGCACGGAGGCCACGGCCGCCGACGTCGACCGCGCGGTCCGCGCCGCGCACGCCACCCGGGAGGCCCTCGCCGACCGCGCGGTCCGCGCCGCCTTCCTCAGGACCGCCGCCGACCTCCTCGACGCCTCCGTCGACGAGGTCGTCGCCACCGCCGACGCCGAGACCGCCCTCGGGTCCCCCCGGCTCACCGGCGAGCTCGCCCGCACCAGCGGCCAGCTCCGTGCCTTCGCCGCGGTCGTCGAGGACGGCGCCTACCTCGACGTGCGCATCGACCTGCCCGACCCGTCGGCCGTGCCGCCCCGTCCCGACCTGCGCCGCTGGAAGATCCCGCTCGGCGTCGTCGCCGTCTACGCGGCCAGCAACTTCCCGCTCGCCTTCTCCGTCCCCGGCGGCGACACCGCCAGCGCCCTCGCCGCCGGCTGCCCCGTCGTCGTCAAGGCCCACCCCGGCCACCCGGCCACCTCCGAGCTGACCGCCGCCCTGCTGCGGCGCGCCGCGGCCAAGGCCGGGCTGCCCGAGGACGTCGTCGTCCTGGTGCACGGCTTCGACGCGGGCGTCGAGCTGGTGCGCCACCCGCTGGTCGCGGCCGCCGGCTTCACCGGTTCCGTCCGCGGCGGCCGGGCGCTCTTCGACGCCGCCGTCGCCCGCCCCGTGCCGATCCCCTTCCACGGCGAGCTCGGCTCCCTCAATCCGGTCGTCATCACCCCCGGCGCGCTCGCCGAGCGGGCCGAGGAGACCGGCGCGGGCCTGGCCGGCTCCATGACCCTGGGCGCGGGCCAGTTCTGCACCAAGCCCGGCTTCGTCCTCGCCCCGGCCGGGCCCGACGGCGACCGCTTCCTCGCCGCGCTCACCGAGGGCGTCGCCCGGGCCGGCGCCGCCGTGCTGCTCGACCACCGGATGCGGGCCGCCTTCGTCGACGGCGTAGCCGAGCGGGCCGCCCTCGACGGCGTCGAGGCCCCCGTCGTCCCCGGCGCCGCCGACGAGCACACCGTCACCCCCGGCGTCCTGACCGTCGACGCGGCCCGGCTCGCCGCCGGCGAGCACGCCCTCCTCCTGGAGGAGTGCTTCGGCCCGGTCACCGTCGTCGCCCGCTACGCCGACGAGACGGAGATCACCGCCGTCCTCGGCCGGCTGCCGGGCAATCTCACGGCCACCCTGCACTGCGCCGAGGAGGACCCCGCCGCCCCCGGCCTGCTCGCCGCGCTCACCCCGCTCGCCGGCCGCGTCCTCGTCGGCGGCTGGCCCACCGGCGTGGCCGTCGCCGCCGCCCAGCACCACGGCGGCCCCTACCCGGCGACCACCTCCACCGCGACCTCGGTCGGCGCCACCGCCATCGAGCGCTGGCTCCGGCCGATCGCCTACCAGTCCACCCCGCAGCACCTTCTCCCGCCGGAGCTGCGCGACGACAACCCGCCGGCCGTCCCCCGCGGCTGACCCGCCGCCCGCGCGCGACCCGCACCGCGCTCCTCCCGGCGCGGGCGCGCGACTCCAGGGCCGGTGGGCGCCGGCGATCCCCTCCCGCCCGTCCGGGATCTGGGTGATCGCCGGCGCGGGGGAGCCCTTTCCGAGCTCCGGCCCCGAGGAACCCGGCGACGGGTCGCCGCCACCGCGAGGGCACCGTGGGGGCCGGGCGGCGACGGCCCGCGCCGCCGGGCCCTCGGCCGCACGGAACGCGACCGCGCCAGGGTCCGCGCCGCCGGCCCCCCGGCCGCGAGGGACGCGACCGCGACCGCGGCCCCGTGCTCCGCCTCACATCGCGCTCCCCTCGCGGGCGAAAGCGGAATGAAATCCACCGGGATGGCGTTGCGCGGAGGACTGCCCCACCCCCCCGGAGAAGGAAAGCCATGCGCGTCGAGATCTGGTCGGACATCGCCTGCCCCTGGTGCTACATCGGCAAGGCCCGCTTCGAGAAGGGACTCGCGGCCTTCGCCCACCGCGAGGACGTCGAGGTCGTGCACCGGTCCTTCGAGCTCGACCCGAACCGCGCCAAGGGCGACACCGGGCCCGTCCTGGAGATGCTGGCGAAGAAGTACGGCCGGACGCTCGACGAGGCCCGCGCCATGGAGGCCCACGTCGCCTCCAACGCCCACTCCGAGGGTCTGGAGTACCTCGCCGACGGCCGTGACCACGGCAACACCTTCGACATCCACCGGCTGCTCCACCTCGCCAAGGACCGCGGTCGGCAGAACGAACTGCTCGACCTCGCCTACCGGGCCAACTTCGCCGAGGAGCGCTCCGTCTTCGACGACGAGACCCTGGTGGCGCTCGCCGTCGAGGCCGGGCTCGACGAGGCCGAGGCGCGCGCCGTCCTCGCCGACGGGACCGCCTATGCCGACGCCGTCCGCGCCGACGAGCGAGAGGCCGCCGAACTCGGCGCCAACGGCGTGCCGTTCTTCGTCCTCGACCGCCGCTACGGCGTCTCCGGCGGCCAGCCCGCCGAGGTCTTCACGCAGGCCCTGGAGCAGGCCTGGCAGGGCCGCGCCCTCCAGCCGGTCGGCGCCGCCGACGCGGAGGCCTGCGGACCGGACGGCTGCGAGGTCCCGCCGCGCGTCTGACCGGTCCCACGACTCTGACCTGCGGCAATAAGGCGTGCTTGGGGTCTCCCCATGATCGAAAGGCATTGACGGGGTGTCGTGGGGAGCCCAGGGTAGGGGCATGGACTCCCTCGATCAGCCGCTCGGCGGCGCCGAGTTCGCCCCCCGGCGGACCTACCTGAACACCTCCGCCTGCGCCCTGCTGCCCCGCCGCACCGTCGAGGCGATCACCGCCCTGGCCCAGGAGACCGCCGACGGGCGGCCGGGCGGCGCCGGCAGCTTCGACCTCGTCGACGAGGCCCGGGCCACCTTCGCCCGCCTCGCCTCGGTCGCCCCCGAGCGGGTCGCGGTCGGCAGCTCGGTCGGCGTCCACTCCGGGATGATCGCCCAGTCGATGCCCGCCGGCGCCGAGATCCTCTTCCCCGAGGGCGACTTCTCCTCCCTCATCACGCCCTTCACCGTCCGGGGCGACCTGAAGGTCCGCTTCGTGCCCCTGGAGCGGCTCGCCGAGTCCGTCCGCCCGGAGACCGCCCTGGTCGCCTTCTCCGCCGTCCAGTCGGCCGACGGGCGGACCGCGGACCTCGCCGCCGTCCGCGCCGCCGCCGCGGCCCACGGGGCCCGCACCCTCCTCGACGCCACCCAGTCCGCGGGCTGGCTGCCGCTGCGGGCGGGGGAGTGGGACTACACGGTGGCCGGCGCCTACAAGTTCCTGCTCTGCCCGCGCGGCGCCTCCTTCCTCACCGTCACCGAGGAGGCCCAGGACAGCCTGCTGCCGGTCCACGCGAACTGGGTCACCGGCGAGGAGCGGTGGGTCAACAGCTACGGTCCGGTGCGCGAACTCGCCCGCTCCGCCCGCCGCTTCGACGAGCCCGCGGCCTTCCTCTCGTACCACGGCGCGGCCCGCTCCCTGGCCCTCCTGGAGGAGGTCGGCGTCGAGCGGATCGAGGCCCACGACAAGGCGCTCGCCGCCCGCTTCCGCGCCGGACTGCTCTCCCTCGGGCACGAGCCGGTCGCGGACGACTCCCCGGTCGTCGCCGTCCCCGGCCTCGGCCACCGCGCGGACGCCCTGGAAGCGGCCGGCGTCGTGCTCTCGAACCGCGCCGGCAACCTCCGGGCCTCGTTCCACCTGTACAACACGGCGGCCGACGTCGACCGCGCCCTGGACGTCCTCGCGGGCTGAAGCCCTCCGGGGGTCCGGGAGTTCAGCAGTTCACCGGCGGGCAGTCGCCCGCCTCGCCCGCCTCCGCGCGCAGGTTCTCCGCGAGGACCCCGAGGAGGCGGGCCAGCTCGGCCCGCTCGGCCGGGTCGAGGCCGGCCAGCGAGCCGGCCTCCAGGTCGGACCAGGCGTTCTCGACACCGGCCCGCAGCGCCTTCCCCTCCTCCGTCGCCTCGACGAGCACCGCCCGCCGGTCGGCGGGGTCGGGGGAGCGGCGCACGTAACCGCACTGCTCCAGGCGCTGGAGCATCTTCGTGACGGTCGACGGGTCGAGCCCGAGCGACTGGATCAGCTCCGACTGGCGGGCCGCCCCGCCGTCCCACAGCCGCATCATCATCAGCTCCTGGCCCGGGTAGAGCCCGAGCTCGCGCAGCCGCCGCCCCATGGCGATCCGGTGCGCCCGCGAGACCCGGGCGAGGGTCATGCCGACCGGGCCGCCGCGCGCGGCGGACGGCAGCTGCTCGGTGCAGGCGGGCTCGACTGCGGTCATCAGGGGCTCCTCGGTGCGGCTCTACCTTCCTCAGCGTACCGCGCACCGACATTTGCTTGGCTGGCCAACTAATGCGTACAGTGGCGTCGGACCTAATGATTGGCCGACCACATATTAATCCGGGAGACCGCCATGACCACCGCCTTCGACCCCGTCGACCTCGCCGGCACCCGCCTCGCCAACCGGATCGCCATGGCCCCCATGACCCGCAGCCGCGCGAACGGCCAGGACCGCACCCCGCCGGCGATCGTCGCCGAGTACTACGCCCAGCGCGCCTCCGCCGGTCTGATCATCAGCGAGGGCATCCAGCCGGTCGCCGAAGGCCAGGGCTATCCCAACACCCCCGGTCTGCACAGCCGCGAGCAGATCGCCGCCTGGCGCGAGGTCACCGACGCCGTCCACGAGCGCGGCGGCCGGATCTTCGCCCAGCTCATGCACGCCGGCCGGATCGGCCACCCCGACCTCCTCGACGGAGACCTCCACCCCGTCGGCCCCTCCGCGGTCGCCGCCGCCGGGCAGGTCTACACCCACGAGGGCCCCAAGGACTTCCCCGTTCCCCGCGAGCTCACCGGCGACCAGGTCCACGAGGCGGTCGCCGGCTTCGCCGCCGCCGCCCGCAACGCCGTCGAGGCCGGCTTCGACGGCGTCGAGATCCACGGCGCCAACGGCTACCTGATCCATCAGTTCCTCGCCTCCGGCTCCAACCACCGCACCGACGAGTGGGGCGGCCCCGTCGAGAACCGCATCCGCTTCGCCGTCGAGGTCGTCAAGGCCGTCGCCGCCGAGATCGGCCCCGAGCGCACCGGCCTGCGCGTCTCCCCGGCCAACACCCTCAACGACATCGCCGAGGCCGACACCGAGGAGCTCTACCCCGCGCTGCTCGACGCGATCGAGCCCGTCGGCATCGCCTACCTCCACGTCCTGGAGACCGCTCCCGAGCGGCGCCCGCTCGTCCTCGACCTGCGCAAGCGCTTCTCCGGTACCTTCATCCTCAACCCGGCCACCGGCGCCGACCCGACCGGCGCCGAGTCCCTCGCCCTGGTCGAGGACGGCACCACCGACCTCGTCGCCTACGGCCGGCTCTTCATCGCCAACCCCGACCTGCCCGCCCGCCTGAAGGCCGGCGGCCCCTACGCCACCCCCGACCCCGCCACCATGTACGCCGGCGGCCCCCAGGGTTACGTCGACTACCCCGCCCTCTGAGCGCACACGCCGGAGGGGCGGGGCCCGGACACCCCGGACCCCGCCCCTCCGCACGCGTGGTGCCGCCCTACCAGGCCGCGGTGACCGCCCGGCGCGCGCCCTCCAGATCCACCGCCAGGCCCGCCTCGCCCAGCACCGCGCCGAGCGCGGCCAGCGAGGACTGCACCGCGTTCGGCGTCGCGTCGGGCCCGTAGTGGTTCACCCGGACCATCTCCTTCGCCAGCGCGCCGCCGCCGGCGATGACGGGCAGCGACGGGTCGGCGGACAGCGCCTTCGCCACCAGCTCGGAGGCGTCGATCCCGGCCGGGACCCGCAGCGTCGTCGCCACCGGCGCCGCGTCCCTCGCCTCGTGCACGTACGGCTCCAGGCCGCCGCCCAGCGCGAGCGCACCCGCCCGGGTCGCCGCCGCGGCCGAGGCGTGCCGGGCCATCAGCGCGTCCAGGCCCTCCGCCTCGATCCGCTCCACGCACGCTTCGAGCGCCAGCATCTCCAGCTGCGCCGGGGCGTGGAGCAGCGCCTTGCGGCCGCCGTCGATCCAGCGCTCCTTCCAGTCCAGGAGGGAGAGGTACGAGCGGCGCGGAGCGGCCGGGTTGGCGGCGAAGCGCTCCCACGCCCGCTCGCTCACCGACACCGCCGAGATGCCGGCCGGGCCGCCCATGGCCTTCTGCGCGCCGATGATGCACATGTCGACGCCCCAGGCGTCCGGCAGCACCGGCTCGGCGCCGATCGAGGCCACCGCGTCCAGGTAGAACAGCGCGCCGTGGGCGCGCACGACCTCGCCGATCTCCGCGACCGGGTTGGTGTTGCCGGTGGCGGCCTCCGCGTGCACCAGCGAGACGAAGTCGATCTCCGGGTGCTCGGCGAGTGCCCGCTCCACCTGCTCGGCGGTGACCGCCGTGTGGAAGGGGACGGCCAGGTCGACCACGGTCGCCCCGCAGTCGCGCAGCCAGTTCCCGAAGGTCTGCCCGTACGGACCGGTGACCACGTTCAGCGCGGTCGAACCGGCCCGCGCCCCGCTGCGGATGCACCCCTCCAGGGGCAGCAGCGCCTCGCCCTGCGTGATCACCACGTCCTGCTCGGTGGAGAGCAGCGCGGCGACCCGCCGCTCGATCGACGCGAAGTGCGCGGCGGTCATCGGGGCCAGGTCGAGCAGCGGATGCGTCACGGTCACGGTGGTGCCTTCTCGGGGTCGGTGGTACGGCCGGTGGCCAGCGTACGCCCACCGTTCCCCGGTGCCCCCGCGGCCCGCGGTCGTACAGTGCAGCCATGAGCGATCACGAGGTGTTGCACGTGAAGGGGCGGGTGCTCGTCGGCCCGGAGGACGTACGGGACGAACTCTGGTGCGTGGACGGGCGGATCACCTTCGAGCGGCCCGCCGGCGAGGCCGTCGTCGTCCGGGGGTGGGCGCTGCCCGGGCTCGTCGACGCGCACTGCCACGTCGGGCTCGACCGGCACGGACCGGTCGACCAGGACACCGCCGAGAAGCAGGCGCTCACCGACCGGGATGCCGGGACGCTGCTCATCCGGGACGCCGGCTCGCCCTCCGACACCCGCTGGATCGACGGGCGGGAGGACCTGCCGAAGATCATCCGGGCGGGCCGGCACATCGCCCGCACCCGCCGCTACATCCGCAACTACGCCCACGAGATCGAGCCCGCCGACCTGGTGGAGTACGTGGGCCGGGAGGCGCGGCGCGGCGACGGCTGGGTCAAGCTGGTCGGCGACTGGATCGACCGCGAGGTCGGCGACCTCGCCCCCTCCTGGCCGCGTGCCGAGGTCGAGGCGGCCATCGCCGAGGCGCACCGGCTCGGCGCCCGGGTCACCGCGCACTGCTTCGCCGAGGACTCGCTGCGCGACCTCGTCGAGGCGGGCATCGACTGCGTCGAGCACGCCACGGGCCTGACCGAGGAGACGATCCCGCTCTTCGCCGAGCGCGGGGTGGCCATCGTGCCGACCCTGATCAACATCGCGACCTTCCCGCACCTCGCGGACGGCGGCGAGGCCAAGTTCCCCCGCTGGTCGGCCCATATGCGCCGGCTGCACGAGCGCCGGTACGACACCGTCCGCGCCGCCTTCGACGCCGGGATCCCGGTCTTCGTCGGCACCGACGCGGGCGGCTCCCTCGCCCACGGCCTGGTGGCCGAGGAGGTCGAGGAGCTGACGAAGGCCGGCATCCCCGCCCTCGACGCGCTCTCCGCCACGACCTGGGGGGCCAGGGCCTGGCTGGGCCGCCCCGCCCTGGAGGAGGGCGCCCCCGCCGACCTCGTCGTCTACGACGAGGACCCGCGCGCGGACGTCCGCGTCCTGGCGGCACCGCGCCGGGTCGTCGTCAGCGGCCGGGTCCTGGCGTAGGGCCGACCGGGTCCTCGCGCAGGGACCCGGCCGGGCCGGACGCCGCGCCCGGCGGACGGCCGGATCCCGTCGGCGGAAACGGCTCTCCCGGTGGCGGGGCTTCCGCGCCTACGGAGACGGGCACCGTCCGTCCGTCTCCGGGAGGAACCATGTCGACCGTGCGCAAGACCCTCACCGTTCTGGCGCTGACCGCGCTCGCCACCCTCGGTCTCGCCGGCACGAGCCACGCGAACACCTGCGAGTGGTGGTTCGACGGCGCCGGCGTCTTCTACTGCCAGCAGAACTAGTCGGCGCCCGCCCTCCTCCGCCCTGCGGGTCAGCCCCGGCGGAGGAAGGCCAGCCGGGCGCGCTTCTCCGGGATGAAGACCTCCGGCAGGTCGACCTCGGGGAGGACCACCTCCGGGCCCAGTTCGAAGCCGGCCCGCGTCAGGCGGGCGACGGCCTTCTCGTTCGCGGCGTCCGGTTCCACCACGATCCGGGTGTGGTCGCGGTGGCAGAAGGCGACGAGCGCGGAGAGCAGCCCGCCGGTGAAGCCGGGGGACGGGGCGGAGCTCGGCGCGAGGAAGAGGTGGCAGCCGATGTCGCCCTCCTCGACCTCGTAGCACTCGCCGACCCGGTCGGCCGCCGGGTCGTAGGTCTGGAAGACCGACACCGGCTCCCCGTCGAGCTCCACGATGAACCCGTGGTGGGTGGTGAGCGAGTCCAGGTGCGCGTAGATGTCCCTGACCTGCTCGACGGTGGTGCCGTTCATGCCCCAGAAGCGGGCCCGCTCCTCGTTGACCCACGCGTGGACGAGCGGGGCGTCCGCGTCCGGGGCGATCGGTCGGACGGCGACGGTGCCGAGGCCCTCGACGGTGTGGACGTAGACGGGCGTGGTCATCCCTGCTCCTTGGTGAGGCGGTTCCAGTCGGTGGTGACGGGGGCGAGCTCGCCCCGCAGCCACAGGGGGAGTTGGTCTTCGTGGTGCGGGTCGCCCGCGACGCCCGAGGCGCCGAACGGCACGATCCAACCGCTGCGTCCGCGGTCGGCGAGGTCCCACACGTAGCGGGCGGCCGACGCCCGGGCGCCGCGGTCGGTGTAGCCGGGGACGCTGGAGACGGAGAGCACGCAGTCGTGGTCGCCGCCGAGACCCGGCCACCGGTCGTCGTCCGGGTGGGGCAGCGCCTGCCAGGGTGCGAGCCGGTGCGTGGCCCCCCAGACGGCCGGCGGTTCGCCCGCGGCGACCTCCTCCAGCGCCTCGCGCACGATCCGCGCCACGTCCGCGGCCGGCACGGGACCCGCCACCAGGAGCGTCTCCAGGGCGAGGCCGACCCGCGGCCCGAGGTACAGCCAGGGGCGGAACACCTCGGGGTACGGGGCGGGTTCGCGCAGGCCCGCGAAGGTGTCGTGCGCGGCGAGCCGCCGCACGACCGCGCCCCGCACGGCCGCGTAGAGCCCCGCGTCGGCGCTGTCGGCGTCCATCCGCCGGTCCCAGGCGAGCAGCCGCTCCCGGACCTTCCGGGCGGCGGGGGTGAGGCCGCCGGGGGCGTCGTCGCCGGAGGGTCCGCCGTCCGCCGCCCCGACGGCGGCCATCAGGCGGGCCGCCGCGCGGTTGTCGGTGTCGCGGTGGACGGCGGTCGTGTTCTCCGGGGTCCAGTCGGCGGACGCGGCGAGGAGCTCGGCGATGCGGTCGGCGCGGTGCGGGGGCGCGAACTCGACGCCGAGCGGCGCGGCGAGGCCGCGGGCGTTGGCCATCACCGCGTACCCGTCCGTCACGTCGGCGCGCGGCAGCGGCGCGGGCTCCGGCCCCCAGGCGTGCGCCGGCTCCCAGGCGGGCACGGGGCGCAGGGAGTTGGCCCGGTCGCGGACGGGGACGTGTCCGGCGACCCGGTGCAGCAGCCCGCCGTCGGTGTCGGCGGCGAGCACCACGTTCACCGGCTCCACCCACGTGTCGAGCGCCGCGTCGACGTCGGCGACGGTACGGGCGGCGAGCAGGCGCGGCAGGGCCTCGAAGCCCAGTCGGCCGGTGACCCGGGGCACGTACCGCAGGCTCAGGCCCTCCCACTCGCCGCCGGTCCCGGCCGGCTCCTCGCCGGTGATCACCGGGCCGCGCGGTGTCTCGACCACCTCGACGAGCACCGGCTCGCCGCCGGCGACCTCGACCGTCTCGGTGTGCGCGGCGGCCGGGCGCCAGCCCTCGGGGCCGTACGCCTCCACACCGCCGGTCGCGGTGCGCCGCAGCCGCTCCCGGTAGAGGTCCTGGTAGTCGGCCATCGCGTTGGTGATGGCCCAGGCGACCGGGCCGGCGTGCCCGAAGTGGGCGAGACCCGGGACGCCGGGCACGGCGAGGCCGACGACGTCGTACGCGGGGCAGGCGAGCCGGATCTGCTGGTAGACGCCGGGCGCCTCGATGAAGCGGTGCG
Organism: Streptomyces sp. NPDC007945; assembly: GCF_042958885.1. Lineage (NCBI taxonomy): Bacteria > Bacillati > Actinomycetota > Actinomycetes > Kitasatosporales > Streptomycetaceae > Streptomyces > Streptomyces sp. NPDC007945. The sequence goes on along the minus strand of NZ_JBIBJV010000001.1, from coordinate 65,325 downwards.
GGTCGCCGGCCACCAGGGCGGCGCCGCTCGCGGTCCGCTCCCCGGCCACCAGCCAGCCGTTGGACCCGGCCGTGGCCGGCCCGTCGGCGGCGAACAGCTCGGTCCACTCCTCGCCGAGGGCGGTGGCCACCTGCTCGCGCCACAGCTTCGTCGGGAAGCCCGCGAAGAGGATGTGGGTGGAGAGCCAGACGGCCAGCGGCGTCCACGCCTCCCAGCGGCCGGGGGCGAGCCCGGTGGCGGCGAACTCGGGGGCACGGCGGGCCCCTTCGGCGAGGCCGTCGTTGACCCCGTCCGCGTACGCCCGCACCCAGTCCGCGGTCTCCGGGTCGTGCTCCTCCAGGCGCGCCAGGCAGCGGCGCGCGGTGTCGGCGAGCCGGGCCCGGCGGACGAAGGCGTCCCAGCCGGCCTCGGCGGCGCCGAGGAAGGCGGCACTGGTGCCGCGGGCCCGGTGGCGCTCGACCTCCAGCTGCCAGGCGCGGTCCAGGGCGGTCACCCGGCCCTGCGCGAAGGCCAGTTCCTCCGGGTCCGCCGCGCGCAGATGGGGGACGCCGTAGGCGTCCCGGTAGACCTCGATGCTCACCCTTACCGATCCCGTCCGTGTGCTTTCCGATGCCGTTAGGTTAGGCTGACCTAAATTGATCGTCGACCCAAGGTAACCCATGGGTCCGGGGGAGGAGCGCGCGGTGGGGCACGGGTGGCAGGGCGCCGTCCTGAAGCTGATGGGCGCCAAGGACTTCACGTTCACCGTCACGGGGGCCGAGCAGGTCACCGAGGACTACCGGCGGGTCCACTTCTCGGACGGCGGGCTGCTCGCCGCCGCCGGGGTGCACCCCACGATGTGGGTCCGGATCTGGTTCGCGAACGCCGGGAAACCGCACCAGCGCGCCTACACCCTGGTCGACCCGGACCGGGACGCCGGCACCTTCAGCCTGGAGTTCGCCCTCCACGACGGCCCCGCCAGCCACTGGGCCCGCTACTGCGCCCCGGGCGACACCGTCGAGGCCACCCTCCAGGGCACCGGCTTCGAGACCCCCGAGCCCCGTCCCGAGCGGCTCCTCGTCATCGGCGACCCGGCCTCGCTGCCGGCCGTCAACTCGCTGCTGGACGCCCACCCGGACATCCCGGCCACCATCTGGTTCGAGACCCAGCACGCCTCCGACGAGGGGCTGCCCTTCCGCGTCGACCCGGCCCGCCACGAACTGCGCCGGATCCCCCGGCAGCGCGCCGGGGCCGCGCTCGTCGAGCGGGTCAGGGCCGAACTGCCCGCGCTGGCCGGGCCGGAGGCGTACGTGTGGATCGCCTGCGACACCGCGACCACCCGCGCCCTCTCCGGGTACGTCCGCAAGGAGCTCGCCCTGCCCAAGGAGCGGGTCCACGCACTCGGCTACTGGCGCCCCAGCTGAACCGCCCCCTCGGCGTGACGTTGACGATCCGTGACCCCACCGGGGCGCGGATCGTTTTCTTGCGCGACCCAAGGGGCTCCTGCAAACGGTTGGGTCGAAAAAATTCGAAAATGAACACGGAAACCCCCCTTTGGAGTGAACTCACGTCAGGCGACTGTGGGTTCACTCTCCGTGCGTAAAGATTCCGGTGTCCCAAGTCGCCGCAGCCGCGCGAAGCCGCCGTCCCCGTGGCGAGCGGCCGGCGACGCCATGCCATTCCGTGGGGGTTCCACCACCTTGAACAGCAACACCTTCCGTGCGCCCGTCCGCCGCACCGCGGCCGCCGCGGCCGTCGTCGCCCTGGCCGTCGGTCCGGTCCTCCTCGCGGCGCCCGCCGCGCAGGCGACGGACGGAGAGCGCCGCGAGGGCCGCGCCACCGCCGCCGTGCTCCGCACCGGGCTCGACGTCTCCCTGCTCGGCGAGACCGTGAAGGTCCCCGTCCGCGCCTCGCTCAACGAGGTCAAGGCGCCCGAGAGCGAGAACGAGACCGCGCTCAGCGTGAAGGTGCGGGGTGCGGAGGGCGGCGAGCCCGTCGACATCCTCACCGCCGACGTCGCCACCGCCACCGCCACCGTCGACGAGCGCAAGGCCGAGGGGTACGTCAACCTCGCCAAGGCCCGCGTCCACGTGCCCGGCCTGCCGTCCCTCGCCATCATCGAGGTCGAGAAGGTCACCGCCAGGGCGCTCTGCGAGACGGGGAGGAAGCCGGTCGCCGAGGCCGACGTCCTCGGCCACGTCCGCGCCCTCGGCAAGAAGATCACGCTGACCGCCGGCGGCCGCACCGAGCTCGACGTGCCCGCCGTCGGCCGGATCACCCTCGACCTCTCCCGCACCGGCACCACCTCGCGCACCGCGGCCGCCACCGCCCTGGAGCTCGACGTGGAGGTCAACCCGCTCAACCTCGGCGTCGCCAAGGTCAAGGGCACGGTCACCCTCGCGGAAGCCACCTGCGAGACCCCCGACGCCCCGACCCCGACCGAGAAGCCCACGGAGAAGCCCACCGAAAGGCCCACCGAGAAGCCGACGGCCGAGCCCACCCGGGAGCCGACCGGACAGCCGTCCGAGGAGCCCTCGCCGCAGCCCACCGAGTCGAAGGACGACGGCGGGACCAAGCCGAACGGCGGCTCCGTCCCGACGCAGAACCTCGCCGAGACCGGCGGCAGCTCCGCCACCCCGTACATCGCGGGCGGAGCCCTCGCCCTCGTGCTCGCCGGCGGCGGAGCCCTCGCCCTCACCCGCTTCCGCGCCCGGGGCTGACCGCCCGAGGGGGAGACGCGTCGGGGGACGCAGGGGGAACCGGCCCGGGGCGGGCGGGCGGCCCGACACCCCCCCCCCCCCCCCGGCCCCCCCCCCCCCCGCCCCCCCCCGGGGGGGGGCCCGGGTGAGCCCCCCCGCCGGGGGGCCTGGGCCCAGGGCGGGCGGGAAAGAGTGGTGGTGGGCCGG
>NZ_JBIBJV010000001.1:0-62432 GCF_042958885.1 Streptomyces sp. NPDC007945 | reverse complement strand
ACGGGGGGCGCCCCCCCCCCCCCCCCCCCCCCCCCCCCCCCCCCCCCCCCCCCCGGGGCGGGGCGGGGGGGGGGCCGGGGGGGGGCCCGGGCGGGGGGGGGGGGGGCGCCCCCCCCCCCCCCCCCCGCCCGGGGCCGCCCGCGCGACCGTACGGCGCCGTACGGCTGCGGGGCTCAGCCCGCCAGCAGGAGGGCCTGGTCCAAGGCCTGGAGGAAACGATTCGTCGTCGCCCGGTCCCGGACCGCGAGCCGCAGCCAGTTCCGGTCGAGCCCGGGGAACGTGTCCCCGCGCCGCGCCGCGAACCCGAGCAGCCGCAGCCGCTCCCGCACCGCGTCGGCGCCCTCGATCCGGATCAGCACGAACGGCCCCTCGGCCGCCGCCACCGTCCGCACCTCGTCGAACTCCGCGAGTCCCGCGAGCAGATGCGCCCGCTCCGTCCCGATCAGGTGCGCCGCGTGCTCCGCCTCCGCCAGCGCCGCGCGCGACATGCACGCCTCCGCCGCCACCAGCGCCGGCGTCGACACCGGCCACAGCGGCTGCGCCCGCTCCAGGAGCGCCACCGTCTCCGGCTCCGCCAGCACGTACCCGATCCGCAGCCCCGCGAGGCCCCAGGTCTTCGTCAGGCTCCGCAGCACCACCAGGCCCGGCAGGTCCGTCCGCCCGGCCAGTGCCTCCCGCTCGCCCGGCACCGCGTCCATGAAGGCCTCGTCCACGACCAGATACCGCCCCGGCCGGGCCAGCGCCGCGATCGTCTCCGCCGGATGCAGCACCGACGTCGGGTTGGTGGGGTTCCCGATCACCACCAGGTCCGCGTCCTCCGGCACCGCCGCCGGATCCAGCCGGAAGCCGTCCTCCTCGCGCAGCAGCACCCGGCGCACCTCGTGCCCGGCGTCCCGCAGCGCCGCCTCCGGCTCGGTGAACTGCGGGTGCACCACCACCGGTCGGCACACCGGCAGCGCCCGCGCGAGCAGCACGAAGGCCTCCGCCGCGCCCGCCGTCAGCAGCACCCGCGACGGCGGCAGGTCGTGCCGCTCGGCCACCGCCGCACGGGCCGAACGCCCGTCGGGGTACTGCGCCAGACCGGTCAGGGAATGCGCGATCCGCTTCCGCAGCCACTCCGGCGGGGTCGCCGTGCGGACATTGACCGCGAGGTCGACGAGCTTCTCGTCGCGCACCTCGGCGTCGCCGTGATGGCGCAGGTCGTGGGCGTGGGTGCCCGTGTGGGGGCCGTCCGTGTGGGTGTCCATGTCCGCCGTCGTGTGGGGGGTGGGGATGTGGGGTGTGCCAGGCTCGCCAGCGATGTACCCGCACGTCAAGGGCAACAACCGTGCGACGGACGTCACTTCGTCCGAACGAAACGGGACATTCATAGCGATTGCGCAGGTCACGCGGTGTGATTTCCGCTTCGGTACCAGCAGCACCGCCCCCGCTCCCGCCGCCCGCAGCGCCGCCGCCTCGGCCACCGACGCCGTCCCCGTCGCCGCCAGCGGCACCTCCGACGGGTGCGGCACGGCCACCCCGGCCAGCTCCTCCGCCGGGTAGCCCGTCACCGGCACCCCGAGCCGTGCGGCCGCCCCCACGATCCCCGGCGCCCCCACCCGGACGTCCAGGGTCGCGAACCCGGCCACGCGCGCGTACCCCGGCTCCCCCGCCGACCCGGCCACGCGCGCGTGCGCCTCCGCCGGCGCGAGCCCCGCCCCCGGAGACCCCGCCGTCCCCGGAGACCCCGCCGTCCCCGTCCCCCCCATCCCCGCCTCCGCGAGCGCCGCCCGGACCAGGGCCAGGACCTCGGCCTCCGTCGCGCCCGAGCGGACGCCGACGCCGATGTGCAGACAGGGGTCCCCATCCGCTACCAAGGGGCCATGGCTGTGCTCGTCGCGCTCGGCGCGTTCCTGATGACGCTCTTCGGCGGCTGGGTCGCGCAGCGCGTCACCGACCGCCGGCACCTCGTCCTCGGCCTCGCCGGCGGACTCATGCTCGGCGTCGTCGGCCTCGACCTGCTGCCCGAGGCCCTGGAGGCCGCCGGGGAGAAGGTCTTCGGCGTCCCCCAGGCCCTGCTGCTCTTCGTCGGCGGCTTCCTCTTCGCCCACGTGGTGGAGCGCCTCCTCGCCACCCGCCGGGCCTCCCACGGCGCCGACGTGGGCGAGAAACCCGGGAGGGGACCCGGCGAGAAGGCGGGGGAGCGGACCCCGCAGGTCGGACTCGTGGCCGCCGGCGCCATGGTGCTGCACAGCCTCATGGACGGCATCGCGCTCGGCGCCGCCTTCCAGGTCGGCGGCGGCATGGGCGCCACCGTCGCGCTGGCCGTCGTCACCCACGACTTCGCCGACGGCTTCAACACCTACACGCTCACCAGCGTGTACGGGAACGAGCGGCGCAAGGCGCTCGCGATGCTCCTCGCCGACGCGCTCGCCCCGATCGCGGGCGCCGCCCTCGCCACCTTCCTCACTCTTCCGGAGGAACTCCTCGGCAGCTATCTCGGCTTCTTCGGCGGCGCCCTGCTCTACCTCGCCGCCGCCGAGATCCTGCCCGAGGCCCACCACACGCACCCCGCCCGCACCACCCTGCTCTGCACGGTCGCGGGCGTCGGCTTCATCTGGCTCGTGGTGGGCCTCTCCGGCGGCTGAGCTCACGCGCAGTGCCCGACGAACCGGGCGGCGACCCCGGGGGCCCCCGCCCAGTGGGTGTGCACATAGCTCGCGTGCACCCCGCCCCGCACGAAGCCCTCCACACGGGGCTCCGGCTGCCGCAGCCCCCAGGCCGGGAGCGCGCCCGCGCCCGGCTCGATGACGGTCCGGTGGAACTCGTGCCCGCGCACCCGGGTCCCGGCCGCCGCGAGCACGCTGTCGCCGACGGCCACCGCGTCCCGGTACCCGAGCGTCAGCCGCTCCGACATCCGCGCGTCCGCGTCGAGGACCCCGCACATCGGCGTCCCGTCCAGCGAGCGCGCCAGGTACAGCAGCCCCGCGCACTCGGCGGCGACCGGCGCCCCCGACGCGGCGAGCTCCGCCACGGCCTTCCGCAGCGGCTCGTTGGCGGCCAGCTCGGCCGCGTACATCTCGGGGAACCCGCCGCCGACGACGAGCCCGCGGGTGCCCTCCGGGAGGGCCTCGTCCCGCAGCGGGTCGAAGGTCACGACCTCGGCGCCGGCGGCGGTGAGCAGCTCCGCGTTCTCGGCGTACGAGAACGTGAACGCGGCGCCGCCGGCGACGGCGACGACCGGCCGGCCCGCCGCCGGGGGCGCCCCGGCGGACGGGCTCCACTCCGGCGTGACCAGCGGCGGGGCCGACCGGGCGAGCGCGAGGAGGCCCTCCAGGTCGCAGCCGGCGAGCACCTGCTCGGCCTGCGCGGCCACCGCCTCCACCGCCTGCGCCTGCCGCTCGGCGACCGGGATCAGGCCGAGGTGCCGCGAGGGCGTGGCGACGGCGGGGGCCCGCCGCAGCACGCCGAGGACGGGCACGCCCGACTCCTCCAGGGCCTCCCGGAGCAGCGCCTCGTGCCGGTCGGTGGCGACCTTGTTGAGGATCACCCCGCCGAGCCGCACCTCCGGGTCCCAGGACGCGAAGCCGTGCACCAGCGCCGCCACCGACCGCGACTGCGAGGAGGCGTCCACGACGAGCACCACCGGCGCCCGCAGCAGCTTGGCGACCTGGGCCGTGGAGGCGAGCTCGCCCTGGCCCGCGGCGCCGTCGTACAGCCCCATCACGCCCTCGACCACGGCCAGGTCGCAGCCGCGCGAGCCGTGCGCGAAGAGCGGCGCGATCAGCTCCGTCCCGCACATGTACGCGTCGAGGTTGCGGCCCGGGCGGCCGGTGGCGAGCGCGTGGTAGCCCGGGTCGATGTAGTCGGGCCCGACCTTGTGCGGGGAGACGGCGAGCCCCCGGGAGGCGAACGCGGCCATCAGGCCGGTCGCCACCGTGGTCTTGCCGGCGCCCGACGAGGGGGCGGCGATGACGAGACGCGCTACCACTCGATGCCCCGCTGGCCCTTCTGACCGGCGTCCATCGGGTGCTTCACCTTGGACATGTCGGTGACGAGGTCGGCGAAGTCCAGCAGCTCCTGCGGGGCGTTGCGCCCGGTGATGACGACGTGCTGCTGCCCGGGCCGGTCCCGCAGCACCTCGACGACCTCCTTCACGTCGATCCAGCCCCAGTGGAGCAGGTACGCGAACTCGTCGAGGACGTAGAACTTGTACCGCTCCTCGGCCAGATCGCGCTTGACCTGCTCCCAGCCCTCGCGCGCCTTGTCCTCGTGGGACTGCTCGCCCTCGGCGACCTCGCGCTGGATCCAGGACCAGCCCTCGCCCATCTTGTTCCAGGTGACCGTCCCGCCCTTGCCGGTCTCGCCGAGCGCCTTGAGGGCGTTCTCCTCGCCGACCTTCCACTTGGCGGACTTCACGAACTGGAACACCCCGATCGGCCAGCCCTGGTTCCAGGCGCGCAGCGCCATCCCGAAGGCGGCCGTCGACTTCCCCTTGCCGACGCCGGTGTGCACCATCACCAGCGCCCGGTTGCGGCGCTGACGGGTCGTGAGGCCGTCGTCGGGTACGACGGTCGGCTGTCCCTGCGGCATTAAGCGGCCCTCCTGACAGAGCGGTTGACTTGTGCTTCCCGTACGAGCCCGGCGATCGCGTCGGCGCGCAGCTCGTCGAGGGTGACGGCGGTGCCGCCCAGATCACGGGCGAGGTCGCCGGCGAGGCCGAGCCGCACCGGGCCCGCCTCGCAGTCCACGACCACGGCGGCCGTGCCGTCGGCGGCGTGCAGCCGCGCGGCCCGCGCGGCGAGGCCCACCGGGTCGGGCCCGCCGCCGGTCGCCCGCCCGTCCGTGACGACGACGAGCAGCGGCCGGCGCGAGGGGTCCCGCAGCCGCTCGACCCGCAGCACGTCATGGGCCCTCAGCAGCCCGGCGGAGAGCGGCGTACGGCCCCCGGTGGGCAGCTCCTCCAGGCGGGCGGCGGCCGCGTCCACGGAGGACGTCGGGGGCAGCGCGAGCTCGGCGCCGCGCCCCCGGAAGGTCACCAGGCCCACCTTGTCGCGCCGCTGGTACGCGTCGAGCAGCAGCGACAGCACGGCGCCCTTCACGGCGCCCATGCGCTTGCGCGCCGCCATCGACCCGGAGGCGTCCACGACGAAGAGCACGAGGTTCCCCTCGCGTCCCTCCCGCACCGCCTGCCGCAGGTCGTCCCGGCGCACCACGAGCCCGGCGCCGGACCGCCCGCGTGCCCGCTGGTGCGGGGCGGCGGCCCGAACGGTCGCGGCCAGGTGCAGCTTGGTCAGGGCGCCCCGCGGCCGGGTGGCGCCGGTGGTCCGCCCGTGCTCGGTCCGCGCCCGGGACCGCCGCCCGGCGGCCCCGTCGCCGACGCCCGGCACGGAGAGCATCCGGGTACGGAACGGCTCGGCGGCCTTCACGGCGGCCCGCTCGCCGCCGCCCCCCTGCGGCGCGGGCGCCTGCGCGGGGGAGGGGGCCTCCTCCGGTACGTCACCGGCCTCGGGCGCGTCCCCGTCACCGGCCTGCGGCGGCACCCCGCCGCCTCCGTCGGGTCCGCCGCCTCCGTCCGGTCCGCCGCCCCCGTCGGGACCCGGGCCGTCCGGGTCGGGGTCGGGCTCGTCGTCGTGACCGTCGTCCTCGAACTGCTCCAGGGTCTCGTCGAGCTTGTCCTCGTCGAGGCCGGGCGCGTCGAAGGGGTTGCGCCGCCGCCGGTGGGGCAGGGCGAGCAGCGCGGCCTGGCGGACGTCGTCGCCGGTCACCTCGTCCCGTCCCGCCCACGCGGCGAGCGCGGTCGCGGTGCGGGCCATGACGATGTCGGCGCGCATGCCGTCGACCTCGAACGCGGCGCAGGTGGCGGCGATCCGGAGCAGCGCGGTGTCTCCGAGCACCACCTTGGGAAGCAGCTCGCGAGCGGCGACGATCCGCTCCCGCAGCGCGGCCTCCTCGCCGGCCCACCGGGCGGCGAACCCGTCGGGATCGTCCTCGAACGCGAGCCGCCGCCGCACCACCTCGACCCGCTCCCGCGGGTCGCGGGAGGCGGCGACCTCCACGGTCAGCCCGAACCGGTCGAGGAGCTGCGGCCGCAGCTCGCCCTCCTCGGGGTTCATGGTCCCGACGAGCAGGAACCGCGCGGCGTGCCGCACGGAGACGCCCTCGCGCTCGACGTGCGAGGCGCCCATGGCGGCGGCGTCGAGGAGGTGGTCGATCAGATGGTCGGAGAGGAGATTGACCTCGTCGACGTAGAGGATGCCCCGGTGCGCGGCGGCGAGCAGCCCCGGCTCGAACGCCTTCACGCCCTCGGCGAGCGCCTTCTCGATGTCGAGCGCCCCGACGAGCCGGTCCTCGGACGCCCCGACGGGCAGCTCCACCATCCGCGCGGGACGCGCCTGCGCGCCCCCTTCGGCGTGCGGCCCGTCCGGGCAGCCCGGATCGGGCGAGGCGGGGTCACAGCTGAACCGGCACCCGGCGACGACGGCCACCTCGGGGAGCAGCTCGGCGAGCGCGCGCACGGCGGTGCTCTTCGCCGTTCCCTTCTCGCCCCGGACGAGTACGCCGCCCACGGCGGGGCTGACCGCGTTCAGCAGCAGCGCGAGCCGCAGGTCGTCCATGCCGACGACGGCGGTGAACGGAAAGCGGGTGCTCATGCGGTGTTCCTCTCCTGAAGATGACTGTCGGCCGCCGAAGGCGGGCGACCGCGCACGGGGGCCGCCCGCGGGTGGGGTTCCGACCCGCACGCGGGGTGCGGGTGCGGACCACGGCCCGGCCGGAGGCCGGGCGCGGGCCCCCGCGCGGCTCGCCCGCGCGGCGCCGCCGCCCCGAGCCCCCTCACGGGGCGCCCGGCGGCACGAACGGCAGGTCCTTCGGGGGGCCCTGTTCGATGAGCCGCAGCAGCGCGTCCGTGTCGGCGTGCTCCTCGATCAGGTCGCCGAGCCGGTCGAGCTGCTCCTCCCGGAGCGCGCCGAACGACGTGTCGGGCGCGGGCACGAAGGCCCGGCCGGCCGCCGCCGCGACCTCGCGGAGGAACGCCCGGCGGAAGCCGTCGCTCTCCAGCGAGCCGTGCCAGTGGGTGCCCCAGACGGCGCCGACCCGGCAGCCGTCGAGGAACGGTTCGCCGCCGAGCACCTCCGCGACGCCGTGGTGGATCTCGTACCCCTCGACCCGTTCCCCGAGGGCCTCGCCGACCGGCCGCGAGAGGGTCTTCTCGCGCGCGAACCGGACGCGTACGGGCAGCAGCCCCATGCCCTCGACGGCGCCCGCCCGCGACTCGACCTCGTCCTCGATGTGCTCGCCGAGCGCCTGGAAGCCGCCGCAGACGCCGAGCACCGGCCGGCCCTCGGCGGCCCGCCGGGCGAGCGCGTCGGCGAGGCCCCGCTCGCGCAGCCATGCCAGCGCCTTGACCGTCCCCCGGGTGCCCGGCACCACCACGAGGTCCGCGTCGGCCAGCTCCTCCGGCCGGTCCACGAACCGCACGATCACGCCGGGTTCCGCGGCGAGCGCGTCCACGTCGGTGAAGTTCGACATCAGCGGGACCGCGCAGACCGCGACCCGCAGCACGTCCGCGCCGACCGGCGGCGCGACGACCGACTCGCGGACGGTGCCGCGCAGGGAGACCCGGAGGCCGTCCTCCTCGTCGATCCCGAGGCCGTGCGCGTACGGCAGGACGCCGTAGGTCCGGCGCCCGGTGAGGCCGTGCAGCATGTCCAGGCCCGGCTCCAGGAGCGTCACGTCGCCACGGAACTTGTTCACCAGGTATCCGGCGATCAGCTCCTGGTCCTCGGGCGCGAGCAGCGCCGTCGTGCCGAAGAACTGGGCGAAGACCCCGCCCCGGTCGATGTCGCCGACCACGACGACGGGCAGCCGCGCGGCCCGCGCGATGCCCATGTTGACGATGTCGGTGCGCCGCAGGTTGATCTCGGCCGGGCTGCCGGCCCCCTCGCAGATCACCGCGTCGTGCGTGGCCCGCAGCTCCTCCAGGCAGGCCAGCACCGGCTCGAACAGGGTCCGCTGACGCCCGCCGTGGTAGCCGCGGGCGCTCATCTCGCCGACCGGCCTGCCCATCAGGACGACCTGGCTGGACCGGTCGCCGCCCGGCTTGAGCAGCACCGGGTTCATGAGCGCGGTCGGCTCGACGCGCGCGGCCTGCGCCTGCATGGCCTGCGCGCGCCCGATCTCGGCGCCCTCCCGCGTCACGAAGGAGTTGAGGGACATGTTCTGCCCCTTGAACGGCGCGACCTTGACGCCCTGCCGGACCAGCCACCGGCAGATGCCCGCCGTGACGACGCTCTTGCCCGCGTCGGAGGTCGTCCCGGCGACGAGCAGCCCCCCACCCCTCACTTCGTCCTCCGCTTCACCGTGTCGGTCAGGATCCGGCCGCCCACGCAGGCGGCCAGGGTCAGCCAGGTCACCCGGCGGGAGAGCCGGACGGCCCGGTCGACGTCGGCGACCTCCACGGGCCGCCCCTCGCCGTTGAGCACGGGCCGGTGCTCGACCCGCCCGCCGTAGGAGAGCGTCCCCCCGAGCCGTACCCCGAGGGCGCCCGCGAACGCCGCCTCGACGGGTCCGGCGTTGGGGCTCGGGTGCTTCCCGGCGTCCGCCCGCCAGGCCCGTACGGCTCCGCGCCGGTCGCCGCCCGCGAGGACGGCGAGCGCGGCGGTGAGCCGGGCGCCCGGCCATCCGGCCAGGTCGTCGAGGCGGGCGGAGGCCCAGCCGTAGCGGCGGTGGCGGGGCGACCTGTGGCCGACCATGGCGTCCAGCGTGTTCACGGCCCGGAAGCCGAGCAGGCCGGGCACGCCCGCGACCGCGCCCCAGACGAGGGCGCCGACGACGGCGTCGGAGGTGTTCTCGGCGACGGACTCGACGACCGCGCGGGCCATCGCCGGCCCGTCCAGGGCCTGCGGGTCGCGTCCGACGAGGTGCGGCATCCGCTCCCTGGCGACCTCCAGGTCGCCGGCGGCGAGCGCCCCGCCGATGGCCCGGGCCTCCCGGCCGAGGGTCGTGCCGCCGACGACGGCCCACACGGCGGCGGCGGTCAGCGCGGCGGAGCCGGTCCCGCTGCTCCGGACCGCTCGGGCGGCCAGCGCCCCGGCGGCGACGGCGCCACCCACGCAGACGGCGGTGTGCAGGGCGCCCCGGCCCCGGTGGTCGCGCCAGAGGCGCCTCTCGACGGCGGCGGCGGCCCGCCCGAAGGCGGCGACGGGGTGACCGCGGCGGGGATCGCCGATGACCAGGTCGACGGCGAGGCCGGCGGCCGCTCCGTACGCGAAGACTGCGGTGGTCCGGGAGACCACGGGGGTGCGGCCGGGCATGGCGGCGTGTCCTCACTCAGGGTCCGCGCCCTGGGTCGACGTGACGGGCGGCGAGAGTTCCTGACTCCCGGCCCGGGTTCACCGGGGCCGGTCACAGTGGCGGGACCGCGCCGGAATCGCACCGGGCTTCCTCTCCATTGCCGCCGTATTGGCCCCGGCAGTCCACCACGCCCCGCGAACGGCCGTCAACTCACCCTTGACCTGCGACGGGTCACTGTGCGGAGCACCACAGACACGAGGGCCGGGCCCGCCCTCGTGAGAGGAGCGGACCCGGCCCTCCGGGTGCCGTGGGTCAGACGACGATCAGGTAGATGCCGTACGCGACGGCCGCCGCGCACAGGGCGAAGCAGGCGTAGGCGCCGGTGCGGGCGAGGACGGCGGAGCCGCCCGCGGCCGCGGCCTTCTCCTGCTTGCCGAGGCCGACGATCCCGAGGGTGAAGAGGCCCACGAGGGCGACGGTCGCCACGAGGCTGACTCCGAAGACGGAGCCGAGAGCTGCCCAGTCGATCTTCATGGCTTGGTTCCCGTTTCCTTAGGGGTTCTCAGACCGCGGCGGCGGGGGCCGGGGGAGCGGCGGGGTCGTTCGGGCCCGGCGCGTGGATGGTGGTCTTGAGGCCGTCGTCGGCGACCGCGGCGACGGAGCCGGCGGGCGGCGGGGTGACGGCGGCGATGGCGGTCGTCACGACGCCGGGGGCGCCGGAGTCGCCGTCGATGTCGTCGGCGGTGACGTTGTGGTGGTCGACCGGCTGGCGGCGGGAGAGCGCCCAGATGACGGCCGAGCCGCCGATCAGGAGGGCCGCGGTGACGGCGATGCCCCAGGTGCCCTGCTTGGTGAGGAACTCGGCGGCGGCGCCGACGAGACCGGCGGCCGGGAGGGTGAGGCCCCAGGCGACGAACATCCGGGTGGCGGTCGACCAGCGGACGACGCCGCCCTTGCGGCCGAGGCCGGCGCCCATCACGGCACCCGAGCAGGACTGGGTGGTGGAGAGGGAGAAGCCGAGGTGCGAGGAGGCCAGGATGACCGTCGCGGCGCTGGTCTGGGCGGCGAAGCCCTGCTGCGGCTGGAGGTCGGTGAGGCCCTTGCCCATGGTGCGGATGATGCGCCAGCCGCCGAGGTAGGTGCCGAGCGCGATCGCCAGGCCGGCCGAGACGATGACCCACAGGGGCGGGTTCGAGCCGGGGGCGACGACGCCCTGGGTGACCAGGGCGAGGGTGATGATGCCCATCGTCTTCTGGGCGTCGTTGGTGCCGTGGGCGAGCGAGACGAGGCCCGCGGAGGCGATCTGGCCGGCCCGGTAGCCCTTGGCGGTCGCCTTGGCCTCCGGGTTCGCCTTGATCTTGTACGTCAGCCTGGTCGCGGCCATCGCGGCGAGACCGGCCACGAGCGGCGCGGCCACGGCCGGGATGAGGACCTTGGTGACGATGGTGGAGCCGTTCACGGCCGACCAGCCGGCCGACATGACCGCGGCGCCGATGAGGCCGCCGAAGAGCGCGTGGGAGGAGCTGGACGGCAGGCCCAGGAGCCAGGTCAGCAGATTCCACAGGATGGCGCCGACGAGGGCCGCGAAGATCACTTCGGTGCGGATCCCCTCCTCGTTGATGATCCCGCCGGAGATCGTCTTGGCGACCTCCACGGACAGGAATGCGCCGACCAGGTTCAGCACGGCGGACATGGCCACCGCCGTCTTGGGCTTGAGGGCACCGGTCGAGATGGTCGTGGCCATCGCGTTGGCGGTGTCGTGGAAACCGTTCGTGAAATCGAACACGAGAGCTGTCACGACCACAATGGCGAGCAGCAGCGTGATGTGTTCCATTTACCCAGGCAATCGTTTGACGTCAGTGGCTCGTCGAACGTAGGCAACCTGAGTGAACGGAAGGTGAACTGGACAGGGCATCACAGTGTCTCGATCCGGCGCCGTGAGATTCCGCTTCCGCTCCGGGGCGCCCTTCTGTCCACCATCCGGTCACCCCGGAACCACGGGTCATCCCGCCCCCCGGCCCCCACCGGACCCGCCGCCCTCCCCGGCCCCGCCCGTCCGTCCCACCCCCTGGACGCCTTCATCCCCACGGGCCACCCCCGAGGAGACCCTCGTCACCCTCAGGGGCGACACCCGCGGACACCCGCCCGGCCCCGCCCGGTGGCGGCCCCGCCGCCTCCCCCCGAGACTGGGCACGTGCGCCCGGCTACAGCGACGGCAGCGGCCGTCACCACCCTGATCGGTCTCGGCGCGGCCGCTGTGGCGGCCGGCCGCCACGCCAGCGACGTCGCCCTCAGGGCGGCCTCGGGCCGAGCCCTCCCCGGAGACCCCAAGCTCACCGTCCACGCCACGGGACCCGAGCGGGTCACCCTCACCCGCAGCCTCGCCTCGCTGCGCCCCGGCACGTACGGGCTGACCGCGCCCGGCCTGCACGCGGTCGCCGGACCGGTCCTCGACCGCGTCCCGCACACCGCCGACACGGTCGTCCGCCGCCTCGAACGCGTCGAGCGCGGCGCCCTCGGCCCCGGCAGCCGCGTCCGCCTCACCCCCCAGCTGCACACCGGCACCCCCGAGACCGCCCTCGGCCTGCCGCACGAGGACGTCGAGATCCCCGGCGAACTGGGCCCCCTCCCCGCCTGGCTGGTCACGGGCCCGCGCTCCACCTGGGTCGTGGCCCTGCACGGCATCGGCGCGAGCCGCGAGCACACCCTGAACCTCGTCCCCTTCTACGCCCGCCGCCGCGTCGCCGTCCTCGTCCCCGCCTACCGCGGCGACCGGGGCGCCCCCGCCCCGGCGGACGGCCTCGCCCAGCTCGGCGACACCGAGTGGCGCGACGTCGACGCGGTCCTGCGGTACGCGGTCCGCCGCGGCGCCGCCAAGATCGTCCTGCACGGCTGGGGCACCGGCGCCACGATGGCGCTGCGCGCCGCCGCCGAGTCGGGCGTGCGCGACCGCATCGCCGGCCTGGTCCTGGACTCCCCGGTCCTCGACTGGGAGGCCACCGTCCGCAACCTCGCCGCCGCGCGGGGCGTCCCCGGCCCGCTGGTCCCGCTCGCCGTCCGCGCCGCCCTCGGCCGCACCGGCCCGCACCCCGACCACACGGCGGGCCTCGGCGTCCCGGTCCTCCTCGCGCACGGCCCCGACGACACGATCTCCCCCTGGGAGCGGTCCGTCGAACTGGCCGCGGGCCGCCCGGACCTGGTGACCCTGCTGACCGTCCACCAGGCCCCCCACACCGCGATGTGGAACGCCGACCCCCTCCGCTACGAAGAGGCCCTGCGCCGCTTTCTGACCCCCCTCGTGTAGCGCTCCCACCGCCCACCGCCCGCGGGCGGCGGCCCGTTCGCGACGGCGTGGCGGATTCCGATTGGGCTTTCGGGCCGTCAGCGGGAAGACTGCCCCCGTGACGTCTCGAAAGCCCGATGAACCATTGGCGCGCAACTCCAGACTCCGCCTCGTCCGTCCGCGCTCGCTGGCCACCGCACGGCGGGCCGCGACGACGCGCCGCACCCGGCCTGCCCCGAGGCCGCCCGAGGGCACTCCGCCCCGCGCGGAACTGGCCCGCCAGGCCAGACTCGTCCTCGCCGACGCCGTGCGCATCGCCCGCTGGGCCGCCGCCCCGCGCGGCCCCCAGCCGGGTCCGCGCGCGGCGACGGCTCCGCCGTCCTCCGCTTCCGCCACCGGCTCCTCCGCCGCCTCCGCGCCGAGCGCGACCACCGCCGAACAGGCCGCCGCCGCACTCGACCTGACGCCGGAACGGGTCAGGGCCGGCTGGGACCGGGCCCGGCTCGCCGGTCTCGTCGAGCTCCACGGCGCCACCGTCCGCCCCGGCTGGCGGCTCCAGGCCTGGGACCGGGACGACTCCGCCGTGCTCCGAGGCTGGGTCGCGCTCCTCGACGCCTGGTCGCTCGTCCACCCCGCCCCCGAGGGCGTCGCGCCCGGCGCGGTCGCCGAGGTCGTGGAGGCCGTGCCGCAGGTGCTGTCGCTGCTCCAGCTCTCCCAGGGCCCCGTCCTCGTCCCCGTCCTCCTCGACCTCCTCGGCCAGCGCGTCGACGAACTCCGCGAGGAGCGCTGCGAGGTGCCCGGCGACGGCGCGCCCGCGCAGCCGGCGCCCCCCGCCGAGCGGCTGCCCGCCCTGCTCGACTGGGCCCTGGAGGGCCTCGCCGAGGTCGGCGCGCTCACCCTGGACGGGGAGGACGGCCCGGAGGGACGTCACGCGACCCTGACCCCGCTCGGCAACTGGGCGGTGTGGGTCAAGCTGGAGCAGATCTGCGTGGCCGCGCAGAGCCCCGCCGGCAACATCGAGCAGTCCGCCGCCGACATGCTCCGCGGCTGCGCCCGGCTCACCCCGGGACCGGCCCGCGACGAGTACCGCGCGTGGCTCGCCGCCCGCCCGCTGGCCGGCGCGGTCGCCGAGCTCCTCGCCGCCGCGCGCGGCGAGGACGCGCTGCTGCGCGGCCTCGCCTTCGAGGCGCTGCGGGTCGTCGGCGCCCCCGCCGAGGCGGAGGTCCGCGCCGCGGTCGCCGAGCCCTCGCTGCGCCCGTACGCGCTGCTGTGGCTCGCCGAGTACGAGGGCACCGACCCCGACGACGCGCAGGAGGTCCTCACCCGCGAGGAGGCGACCTGGCTCTGGGTGGACACCGCGGCCGCCGTGGCCGACCACGGGGAGAGCGAGCTGCTGGTGCGGCACCTGGACTCGGCCGTGCAGGGCACCGTGCCCGCCCTCCTGGAGGAGGTCAGGGCGGTGGGCCACCCGAGAACGGTCCAGGTGCTCGTGGCCCTCGCCGCCGCCCACCCCGACCCGGCCCTGGCCAAGGCGGTCCGCCGCGCCGCCTTCCAGGTGCACACCGGCACGGTCTGACGCCGCCCGGCCCGGCGGGCGCCGCTCCGGCGCCCGCCCGCGGTGCTCCCGGCTCAGCCGGCCCCGCCGGGCGCGTACGTCCCGAAGCTCCAGACGTTGCCCTCGCCGTCGCGGGCCATGTAGTCGCGGGAGCCGTACTCCTGGTCCGTGGGCGGCATCAGGATCTCCACGCCGTGCGCGACGGCGCGGGCGTGGTGCTCGTCGACGTCGCGGACCCGGACGTAGACCCCCACCGGACCGGAACCGGCCATCAGCTTGTCGAACTCGCTGCCGGTGCCCGAGCTGCCGAGCATCACCGTCCCGTTCCCGTACGACAGCTCGGCGTGGGCCACCAGGCCGTCCTCGCCCTCGTACACCGCGGTGGCGGTGAACCCGAACGCCTCCGTGAGCAGCCTGATCGCCGCCTTCGCGTCCCGGTACGTCAGCGCCGGACAGATGTCGGGTGCCTCGGACATCCCGCTCACTCCCTCTCGATCGACCCCGCTCGGTCGGATGTGACCTGGGGCACAGTCTCGCAGTCCGCATCGGCCCTCAGCGGAAGGTGTCGCACCGGGCCATGTCGCCGGTCCGGTAGCCCGTGGCGAACCACTCCCGGCGCTGGTCCGCCGAGCCGTGCGTCCAGCTCTCCGGGGTCACCCGGCCCTGGAAGCGCTCCTGGATGCGGTCGTCGCCGACGGCCGCCGCCGCGTCCAGGCCGTCCCGGATGTCGGTGTCGTCGAGCCGGGTGAGCAGCGGACGGCCGGTGGACTCGTCGGGGGTGGTCGTCGCGTGCCGGGCCCACACGCCCGCGTAGCAGTCCGCCTGGAGCTCGACGCGGACCGCGTCGGAGTCCGCCCCGGTCCGCCCGTCCTGGGCGCGGCTGAGCGTCCCCATCAGGTTCTGGACGTGGTGGCCGTACTCGTGGGCCACCACGTACGCCTGGGCGAAGGGGCCGCCGCTGGAGCCGAACGTGGTCCGGAGCTCCTCGAAGAAGCCCAGGTCCAGATAGACCCGCCGGTCGCCGGGGCAGTAGAACGGCCCGACCGCCGAGCTCGCCGCGCCGCACGCGGTGCCCACCCGCTCGCTGAAGAGGACGGTGGAGGCGGGGGCGTAGGTGCCGCCCCGGCGCGCGTACTCGCCGCGCCAGTAGTCCTGGAGGCTGTTGACCACGGCCACGGTCCGGCAGTCCTCCCGGGCGTTGGCGTCCGCGCCGGTCCGGCACTCCCGGCCCACCTGCGCGGCGGAGGAGGAGCTGGCCGCGGGGGCCTCCTCGCCGCCGTCGGAGAGCCCGAGCTGGTCGGGGCCGACGCCGAAGAGGACGCCGAGGATCAGCGCGATGAAGCCGATGATCCCGCCGCCGACGGTGGCCCTCCCGCCCGGGATGCGGCTGCCGCGGACGTCCTTCACCTCGGAGGTGTCCAGACGGGCGTCGTCGTCGAACTGCACGGTCCACCTCCGCGTCGCCGCGGCGGCCAGACCGCCGCCCTCCGCCGAGTATCGAATGATCTCGAACGATCCGCTCTTTTTAGGGGTGAATCAGGGGACTCGCTGACTGGTGAGAGAAAAGTCCCTTCCGTCCGTCGCCGCCCTTGTGGCCGAAAACCAGTTGCATCCGCCCGTTAGACTGGCCGCATGGCCGTTCTCCTCTGGGTGCATTAGCGGCGCCGACGCCCGCCACCAGCCGTCTCGTCCGCCGTCTTCCCACCGCCCTGGAGTCTGTCCGTGATCACCGCTTCCGGCATCGAGCTGCGCGCCGGCGCGCGCGTCCTCCTCGAGAACGCTTCCTTCCGTGTCGCCAAGGGCGACCGCATCGGTCTGGTCGGGCGCAACGGCGCCGGCAAGACCACCCTCACCAAGTGCCTGGCCGGCGAGGGCCAGCCCGCCGGCGGCACCATCACCCGCTCCGGCGAGGTCGGCTACCTCCCGCAGGACCCGCGCACCGGCGACCTCGACGTGCTCGCCCGCGACCGCGTCCTCTCCGCCCGCGGCCTCGACGTCCTCATCCGCAAGATGCGGATGAACGAGGAGCGGATCGCGACCGGCTCCGGCGCCACCCGGGAGAAGGCCCTCAAGCAGTACGAGCGCCAGGAGACCGAGTTTCTCACCAAGGGCGGGTACGCCGCCGAGGCCGAGGCCGCCACCATCGCGGCCGCCCTCGGTCTGCCCGACCGGGTCCTCGGCCAGCCGCTGCACACGCTCTCCGGCGGTCAGCGCCGCCGCATCGAGCTCGCCCGGATCCTCTTCTCGGACGCCGACACGCTCCTCCTCGACGAGCCGACGAACCACCTCGACGCCGACTCGATCGTCTGGCTGCGGGACTACCTGAAGACGTACCGCGGCGGCTTCATCGTCATCTCCCACGACGTCGACCTGGTCGAGACCGTCGTCAACAAGGTCTTCTACCTGGACGCCAACCGCTCGACGATCGACGTCTACAACATGGGCTGGAAGCTCTACCAGCAGCAGCGCGAGGCCGACGAGAAGCGCCGCAAGCGCGAGCGCCAGAACGCCGAGAAGAAGGCCGCCGCCCTCAACTCGCAGGCCGACAAGATGCGCGCCAAGGCCACCAAGACGGTCGCCGCGCAGAACATGGCCAAGCGCGCCGAGCGCCTGCTCTCCGGCCTGGAGGCGGTCCGCGCCTCCGACAAGGTCGCCAAGCTGCGCTTCCCCGAGCCCGCGCCCTGCGGCAAGACCCCGCTCACCGCGGAGGGCCTGTCCAAGTCGTACGGCTCCCTGGAGATCTTCACCGACGTCGACCTGGCCATCGACAAGGGCTCCCGGGTCGTCATCCTGGGCCTCAACGGCGCCGGCAAGACCACCCTGCTCCGCCTCCTGGGCGGAGTGGAGCAGCCCGACACCGGCGAGGTCACCCCCGGCCACGGCCTCAAGCTCGGCTACTACGCGCAGGAGCACGAGACCCTGGACCCGGAGCGCTCGGTCCTGGAGAACATGCGCTCCGCCGCACCCGACCTCGACCTGGTCGAGGTCCGCAAGGTGCTCGGCTCCTTCCTCTTCTCCGGCGACGACGTCGACAAGCCGGCCGGGGTGCTCTCCGGCGGCGAGAAGACCCGGCTCGCCCTCGCGACCCTGGTCGTCTCCTCGGCCAACGTGCTGCTGCTGGACGAGCCCACCAACAACCTCGACCCCGCCAGCCGCGAGGAGATCCTCGGCGCGCTGCGCACCTACAAGGGCGCGGTCGTCCTGGTCACCCACGACGAGGGCGCCGTCGAGGCGCTCGACCCGGAGCGGATCATCCTGCTCCCGGACGGTGTCGAGGACCTCTGGGGCCCGGACTACGCGGACCTGGTCGCGCTCGCCTGAGCTCCGACCGGATCATTCGGCTCATCGCCGAATCCGTCATCTGAGTGAGAAGGTCTCGTACCCACGACGCGGGCCGCTGCCGAATCCTTCCGGTAGGGCTCGCGTCGCACGTTTGTTCCCTCGACGCGGCTGACCTGCTGGTCCCTTGATCCACTCCTTCGAGGGAAGCGAGCCAGTCGTGCGGAATGTCAGCTTCCGATCGTGCGGACGGCGTACTCGTCGGCAAACCCGGCGGGACGGACCTTGTCGAATGGGTGGCCAGGATGCCGGGGAGGGGTGATCATGAGAAGTCCAGAGCGCACTTCCCATGAGGAGGCACGGGTGGCCGAGACTCTGAAGAAGGGCAGCCGGGTGACCGGCGCCGCGCGCGACAAGCTCGCGGCAGACCTGAAGAAGAAGTACGACTCCGGAGCGAGCATCCGGGCGCTGGCCGAGGAAACGGGCCGCTCCTACGGATTCGTCCACCGGATGCTCAGCGAATCCGGAGTGACGCTGCGTGGTCGCGGCGGCGCGACCCGGGGCAAGAAGGCGGCCTCGGCCTGACGCCGGGGGCGGCTCGACCGGTCCACCGGGACCCACCCGGTGGGCACCCGGTCGGTCCTGCGACCGACCAGGTGGTTACTGTGCAGTCACTTAGCATCGGATGCAGTGCTGCATTGGAACCGGAGGCGCCCCATGACCACGCCCGACGACTCCCAGCTCGTCTTCGACAAGGACGGTGTACGGCTCACCGTCGAGGACGCCGTTGCCACGGTGACCCTGACCAACCCGGCGAAGCGCAACGCCCAGTCTCCCGCTCTGTGGCGGGCGTTGACGGAAGCCGGCCGGTCGCTTCCGGGCAGCGTGCGGATCGTCGTCCTGCGCGGTGAGGGCAAGTCCTTCTCCGCCGGACTCGACCGACAGGCCTTCACGCCCGAGGGCTTCGACGGAGAGCCGTCCTTCCTCGACATGGCGCGCGGGTCCGACGCGGACCTCGACGCGGTCATCGCCGAGTACCAGGAGGCGTTCACCTGGTGGCGCCGCAGCGACCTCGTGTCCATCGCGGCCGTCCAGGGCCACGCCATCGGTGCCGGCTTCCAGCTCGCCCTCGCCTGCGACCTGCGGGTCGTCGCCGAGGACGTGCAGTTCGCCATGCGCGAGACCAGTCTGGGCCTCGTCCCGGACCTCACCGGCACGCACCCGCTCGTCTCCCTCGTCGGCTACGCCCGCGCCCTGGAGATCTGCGCCACCGGACGCTTCGTCCACGCCGAGGAGGCCGAGCGCATCGGCCTGGCCAACATCGCCGTGCCCACCGACGAACTCGACGCGGCCGTGCGGGACCTGAGCGCCGCCCTCCTCGCCGCACCGCGCGACGCGGTCGTCGAGACCAAGGCGCTGCTCCAGGGCGCCACCGGCCGCTCCTACGAGGACCAGCGCGTCGCCGAGCGCGCCGCCCAGGCCCGCCGCCTCCGCGACCTCGCCGGCCTCGGCGACTGACGCGCCCCGCCCCGCGGGCCTTCTCAGCGCACCTCCGTCACCACCACCGTGACCGCGGCGCCCTCCGGGGCCGCCGCGGCCGCCGCCTCGCGCGCCGCCCGGGCCGTCTCCACGACCGGGCGGTCCGCCGTCACCGCGCACTCCACCCGGACCGCCTCCGGCGTCCGGTGCACCGGCGGTCCCAGCGCGTCCGTCACCGCCACCACGCCCGGCACCCGCAGCACCGCGCGCGCCACCGGATCCTCCGCCGCCGGCGGGGCCCGGTCCGGCGCCGGGGGAGCGGACTCCGGCGCGGGCGCCTCCTCCAGGAGGTCCGTCACCCGCAGGTCCGCCTCCGTGACCGCCAGACCGAGCTCCCGCGCCCCCGCGAGCAGCAGCGCCCTTACCTCCTCCGCCGTCTCCGGCAGCGAACGCCCGCCCGCCACCGCGGCGAACTCCGCCTCGATCCGCAGCGGCCCGGCCGGCAGCCCGCCCGGCGGCACCGGGAACGGGCCCGCCTCCACGGCGGGTCCCGCCGCGCCGATCCGCAGCGCGCCCGGCACCGCGTCCCGTACCCCCGCCACCATCCGGCCCAATGTCCGCCGGGCGGCGCGCTCCGCGAGCCACACACCGTCCGCCGCCGTGCCGAGCGGCAGCAGCCTGCCCGGCGCAAGGCGGTCGCGCACCGCCGTCGTCCAACCGTCACTCGTGCTCATTGCCCCAGCCTGCCGTATCCCTGGAGCGGCATCGGGTAACCGCCCTTAGTGTGGGCGAAGAACCCCGAAATATCCTGAAAGGGGCTTAATCATGACGGACAGCAGTGGGGCGTCCACCCCCGTCGTCACCAAGAAGGTCGGCGGCTCGGCCGCCACCCGGGGCCGCACCACCATCGCCGACGGCGTGGTCGAGAAGATCGCCGGAATGGCCGCACGGGACGTCGTCGGCGTCCACGCCATGGGCAGCGGGCTCTCCCGCACCTTCGGCGCCGTCCGCGACCGCGTCCCCGGCGGGGGCGGCGCCAAGGCGAGCGTCAGCCGGGGCGTGAAGGCGGAGGTCGGCGAGGTGCAGACCGCCCTCGACCTGGAGATCGTCGTCGACTACGGCGTCTCCATCTCCGACGTCGCCGGAGCGGTCCGCGAGAACGTGATCGCGGCCGTGGAGCGGATGACCGGCCTGGAGGTCGTCGAGGTCAACATCGCGGTCAGCGACGTGAAGCTGCCCGACGAAGAGGAAGACGAGCCGGAATCCCGGCTGCAGTAACCGCCCGTCACGGGCACACGGACCACAGGGCTCGGAAAGGGGTTCAGCATGAGCATGGCGGTGGTCGGTCTGCTGGCCGGCATGGGTCTCGGCTTCGCCGGATACTTCGGCGGCTTCGGGGCGTTTCTACTGGTCGCGGCCCTGGGCGCGGTCGGCTTCGTGGTCGGCCGCCTCCTCGACGGCGACCTCGAACCCGGCGACCTGCTGCGCAGTCGCGACCGCGGCGACCGGCGGCGGTGACGGCGGTGCCCACCGACGTCACGGAACGCCCGGCGGTGCGGGAGCGCGGCGCCACCACGATCGCCGACCGGGTGGTCGCGAAGATCTCCGCCCAGGCCGCCAAGGAGGCCCTGGGCGGAGTGCCGGAGGGCGGCCACCGGCCGCACGCCTCGGTGGTCGTGCACCGGGACGCCGCCCGCATCTCCGTCAGTGTCGAACTGGACTACCCCACGGACGTCGGCCGACGCTGCGGGGCCGTCCGGGCCCGGGTCCGCGGCCGGGTCGAGGAACTCGTCGGCATGGAGGTCCACGAGGTCGCCGTGCACGTCGAGCGCCTCCACTCGGCGCGCACCGCGCCCGCCGCCCGGAAGGGCCGCCTGGCATGACCTCACCCGAACAGCCCACCGCCCCCGCGCCCGGTCCCGTGCCCGTCCTCGGCGCCCACGACAGCGCCGAGGGCCGCGGGACGGAAGGCGGCCGGGTCCGGCGCTTCTGGTCCGTGCGGCGGATCCCCGCCGCCCTGCTCGCCGCCGCCGTCCTCGGCGGCGCCGGACTGCTCCTCTACGACGTGGCCGCCGTACGGGCCGACCGGACCGCCATGAGCTGGCGGCGCGAGCTCGCCGACGACCTCGCGACCCGGACCCTCGACGACACGGTGACCCTCGCGGTGGCCGCCTTCGTCGTGCTGGTCGGCGTCTGGCTCCTCGTCCTGGCGTGCACCCCGGGCTTGCGGAAGGTGCTGCCGATGCGCCGCGCCCACCCCGACGTGCGGGCCGGACTCGACCGGGAGGCCGCCGCGCTCGCCCTGCGCGACCGGGCCATGGAGGTCTCCGGCGTGCAGTCCGTGAAGGTCAGGGTCGGCCGCGCCAAGGTCGGCGTCCGGGCCGTCTCCCACTTCCGCCCGCTCGACGACGTCCGCGCCGACGTCGAGTCCGTCCTCGCCGGCGGCGTCGAGGAGCTCGGGCTCGCCCGCAGACCCGCGCTGACCGTACGGGTGGACCGCCCGTCCAAGAAGGGGTGAGGCCCGTGCACGCACCGGTCACCGCCGTCCTCCGCCGCGTCAACCGCGTCCTGCTCGGCCTCGCCGGGCTGCTCCTCGTCGTGCTCGGCGGCGCCGTCCTGGCCGCCGGTCTCGACCTGCCCGTACCGTCCTGGTGGCCCTGGTCGGGCCCCGGCGACGTGCTCCTGACCGCGGCCCGCCGGCAGCGGTGGCGCGCGGAGGGCTGGTGGTGGCCGACGGTCATCGCCGTCCTCGGCGTCCTCGTCCTGCTCGCCCTGTGGTGGCTCGTCTCCCAGTTCCGCCGGGCCCGGCTCGCCGAGGTCCTGGTCGACACGGGAGACGGCGACGCCTCCGTGGTGCGCGGCCGGGCCCTGGAGAGCGTCATGGAGGCGGACGCCGCCGCGCAGGAGGGCGTCGCCCAGGCCCGGGTCGCGCTCACCGGCCGCCGCACCGCCCCCCGGACCCGCATCGCGCTCCTCCTGGAGCCGCACGCCTCCCCGGGCGAGGCGCTGGACGGGCTCGGCGGCGAGGCGCTGGCCCGCGCCCGGACCTCCGCGGGGCTGGCCGCCCTGCCGACCGAGGCCCGGCTCCGCGCGGTCAGGCACCGCGCCCGCCGAGTGTCCTGAGAGCCTCTCAGAAACCGTGCCGGGCGCCGCCGTCCACCGGCAGCATCACACCCGTCAGATAGGACGCGGCGGGCGAGAGGAGGAAGGCGGCCGTCCGGCCGAACTCCTCCGGGGTGCCGTAGCGGCGCAGCGGGATCTTCGCCTCGTTCGCCGCGCGGGCCGCCTCCGCGTCCCCGGAGAGCGCGTCGAGCTGCCGCACCCGGTCGGTGTCGATCCGGCTCGGCAGCAGGCCGACCACCCGGATCCCGCGCGGGCCCAGGTCGTCGGAGAGGGACTTGGCGAAGCCGGCGAGCCCGGGGCGCAGCCCGTTGGAGATGGTCAGGCCCGCGATCGGCTCGTGCACCGAGCCGGACAGGACGAAGCCGATCACGCCGCCCTCGCCCAGCGTCTCGGCCGCCGCCCTGGCGAGCCGCACCGCACCGAGGAAGACGGTGCCGAAGGCCGCCGTCCACTGCTCGTCGGTGTTGTCCGCGGCGAAGCCCGGCGGCGGGCCGCCGACGCTGATCAGGATGCCGTCGAGGCCGCCGAACCGGGCGCGGGCCTCCGCGATCAGCCGGGCCGGGGTCTCCGGGTCGTCGTTGTCGGCGGCGAGCCCCGCCGCCCCCTCGCCCAGCTCGGCGGCGGCCGCCGCGACGGCCTCCTCCCCGCGGCCGGTGATCAGCACCCGGGCGCCCTCGGCGAGCAGCGCCTCCGCGGTGGCCCGGCCGAGCCCCCGGGTCGCGCCGGTGACGACGTACACGCGGTCCTTCAGTCCAAGATCCATGGGCCTATCCTGCCGCCTCGTCCCCGGCCAGCGCGAGTGCCGTCCCCACCAGGCCGATGTGGCTGAACGCCTGCGGGAAGTTGCCGAGCTGGAGGCCCGCCACCGGGTCGTACTCCTCCGCGAGCAGCCCCACGTCGTTGGCGAGCCCCGCCAGGCGCTCGAAGAGCTCCCGGGCCTCGTCGGGGCGCCCGGTCATCAGCAGGGCGTCGGCGAGCCAGAACGAGCAGACCAGGAAGGCGCCCTCCCCGCCGGGCAGCCCGTCGACCGCGCCCGAGTCGGGGGTGTAGCGGCGCAGCAGGCCCCGGTGGGTCAGCTCGGCGCGCACCGCGTCCACCGTGCCCACCACCCGGGGGTCGTCCGGCGGAAGGAAGCCGACCCGGGGGATGAGCAGGGTGGCGGCGTCGAGCTCCGCGGAGCCGTACGACTGGGTGAAGGTGTTCCGCCGGGGGTCGTACGCCCGGTCGCACACCTCGGCGTGGATCTCGTCCCGCAGCGCCCGCCAGCGGTCCGGCTCGCCGGGCAGCGAGGGATCCGCCTCCAGGGTGCGCACCGCCCGGTCGGCGGCGGCCCAGGCCATCACCTTGGAGTGGGTGAAGTGGCGGCGGGGGCCGCGGACCTCCCACAGCCCCTCGTCGGGTTCGCGCCAGTGCGACTCCAGGAAGCCGAGCAGGCTCAGCTGGAGGTTCCAGGCGTGCCGCTCGGCGGGGATGCCCGCCAGCCGGGCGAGGTGCAGGGTGTCCATCACCTCGCCGTACACGTCGAGCTGGAACTGCTCCACGGCCGCGTTCCCGATCCGCACCGGGCTCGAATCGGCGTAGCCGCGCAGCCAGGGCAGCGTGACCTCGGGCAGCCGCCGCTCGCCGGCCGGCCCGTACATGATCTGGAGGTCGGCGGGGTCGCCGGCGACCGCGCGGAGCAGCCAGTCGCGCCAGGCGGCGGCCTCGTCGGCGTATCCGGCGGCGAGCAGGGCGCCGAGGGCGAGGGAGGAGTCGCGCAGCCAGCAGGCCCGGTAGTCCCGGTTCCGCACCCCGCCGATCTCCTCCGGCAGGGAGGTGGTGGGGGCGGCGACGATCCCGCCGGTGGGAGCGTAGGTGAGCGCCTTGAGGGTGATGAGGGAGCGGACCACGGCATCGCGGTACGGCCCCCGGTAGGAGCAGCGGCCGACCCATTCCCGCCAGTCGGCGAGCGAGTGCTCCAGGGACTCGAAGGGGTCGACGAGGGCGGGCCGCCGTTCGTGGGAGGGGTGCCAGGTGAGGACGAAGGCGACCCGCTCCCCGGCGGTGACGGTGAAGGAGGAGCAGGTGGCGTACTGCTGGCCCCAGGTCTTCACCGGCGGCTCGCTGCGCAGCCAGACGGCGTCGGGGCCGGCGACGGCCACCCGGTGGCCCTCGGAGCGCCGTATCCACGGCACGATCGAGCCGTAGTCGAAGCGCAGGCGGAGCACGGCGTTCATCTCGACGCGCCCGCTGACGCCCTCGACGATCCGCACGACGTCCGGGGCGCGGTCCCGCTGGGGCATGAAGTCGGTGACCTTGACGGTGCCGGTGCGCGTCTCCCACCGCGTCTCCAGGACCAGGGAGTCGTCGAGGTAGCGGCGGGAGGTGCAGGTGCCGGCGCCCTGCGGGGCGATCCGCCAGTGGCCGTTGTCCTCGTCGCCGAGGAGCGCGGCGAAGCAGGCGGCGGAGTCGAAGCGGGGCAGGCACAACCAGTCGATCGAACCGTCGCGTCCGACGAGTGCCGCGGTCTGGAGATCGCCGATCAGGGCGTAGTCGTCGATGCGTCGGGTCACGCTGAGGGCGTTCCCGCAAGCGGCGGTGGTCAATCAGCGGGGCGACGTGGCCTGGATCGCGTCGCCGTCTTCTCGCGGGGCCGCGGGGGTGTCGGCGCCGCCGGACCCGCCGCCGTTCCCGCCCTCGGGGCCGCTCCCGGTGCCGCCGGTGCTCCCGTTCTCGCGGTCGCGCTTCTCGCGGCGGACGAGGACGAGCCAGCCGACCGGCACGCCGGCGGCGAAGAGCCACCACTGGACCGCGTACGCCATGTGCGCGCCGATCGAGTCGTGGTCGGGCTCGGGGATCTGTTCGGGGGAGCCGCCGGCCGCCGCGGGCTCGGTCTGCTCGATGTAGCCGCCGACGACCTCGCGGCCGATGAGCTCGGCCTGCTGGCGGCTGCTGATGAGCATGACCTGACGGTCCGGCAGGCCCTTGAGGTCCTTGATGCCGCTCGCGCCGGTGGTCTCGTCGGCCTTGAGGCGGCCGGTGACGGTGACCCGGCCCGGGGGCGCGGGCGGCACCTCGGGGTAGTCGCGCTGGTTGGCGGCGCCGGGCACCCAACCCCGGTTGACCAGGACGATCCGGCCGTCCTGGAGGACCAGCGGGGTGAGGACGTGCGCGCCGACCCGGTCGTCGGAGGAGGTGCGGCGGCGGACGACGACCTCGTGCGCGGTGTCGAAGGTGCCGGTCGCGGTCACCCGGCGCCAGTAGTCGGCGCGGGGCACGACGTGGCCGGGGGAGGTGAGCTCCTCGACGGGGACCGGAGCGGCCTTCAGGTTGTCCGCGATCAGAGTGTTCTGGGCGACGCGGCGTTCGTGCCGGTGGAACTGCCAGAAGCCCAGCTCGATCATCACGGGGATGAGGACGAGGGCGACGAGGGTGAGGATCACCCACTGCCGGGACAACAAGAAGCGGTACACCCCACGACCGTACGCCACGGGCGCGAGGTGTCCGCACACCGGGTCGGGTGACCGGCGCCACCCGTCCAGGATCGTTTCTTCAGTGGGGGACCGGGGGACTCACACCCGGTCGACGATGCCCGCCTTCCCCTCGGCGCGGGCGCAGTGGGCGCCGCAGTACCACTTCCCGTCGGCCTCGACGCCCTGTCCGATGATCTGGACCCGGCAGTGCTCGCAGATGGGCGCCATGCGGTGGATGGCGCAGGAGAAGCAGTCGAAGACGTGCACCGCGCCCTGCGCGTGCACCTCGAAGGACATGCCGTAATCGTTTCCGCAGACCTCACAACGTGCCATGCGCCACAGGGTGGTGCCCCGGAGGCCGTCCGCGCCGCACGGCACGCCCGCCGGGGGCGGGGTGTCACCCGTCTGCCGGGGCCACGTCCCGCAGCAGATGGGCGTAGGCGGCCTCGTCGACGATCGGTGTCCCGAAGGCCTTCGCCTTGACCGTCTTGGAGGTGGCGGAGTCCGGGTCGTTGGTGACCAGGAGGCTGGTGAGCCGGGAGACGGAGGTGGCGACGTGCAGCCCGGCCTCCACCGTGCGGTCCTCCAGGAGCTCGCGGTCCACGGAGGTGTCGCCGGAGAAGGCCACCCGCATGCCCTGCTTGAGCGGCTTGTCGCTCTCGTACCGGCCGGGGTTGGGGTACGGGCAGGCGGGCCGCTTCCGGGAGGGGCGCCAGCTCCCCGCCCCGTACGAGGACTGGCGGCCGATCAGCGGGCGGGCCGGCGAGGCCGCCCACTCGGTGATCGGCCGGCATTCCAGGAGCGGCAGCCGCACGCCCCGCTCCGCCGCCGCGTGGAGGCTGGGCCGGAAGGCCTCGGCGAGCACGCGCGCGTCGTCGAGGGCGTCGTGCGCGCGCTGCTGCACCACGCCGAAGTGGGCGGCGAGCGAGGACAGCTTGTGGTTGGGCAGCGGCAGCGCCAGCTCCTTGGCGAGGGCGATGGTGCAGAGCCGCTGCCTGACGGGCGCGGTCCGCTCGGCGCGTGCGTACTCCCTGGCGATCATCTGCCAGTCGAACATGGCGTTGTGCGCGACCAGGACGCGGCCGTCGAGGCGGGCCGAGAACTCCTCGGCGATCTGCGCGAAGAGCGGCGCCCCTTCGAGGACGTCGCTGGTGAGGCCGTGGATCCAGACCGGGCCGGGGTCCCGCTCCGGGTTCACCAGCGTGTACCAGTGGTCCTCCACGTCCCCCTGCGCGTCGAGGCGGTAGACGGCGGCGGACACGATCCGGTCGTCCCGGGCGAGACCGGTGGTCTCCACGTCGACGACCGCGTACCCCTGCGGGTAGGCGGCCGGCCACGTCGCTGCTGTCGTACGGTCGTCGAGCATGGTCACTGAGAATACGGCCCGCGACCGACAGCGCCGCCCCGGGTGTCCCCGATGTCCGTGATGTCCCGCGCGGGAGGCGCCTCGCGGCCTGTCGGCGGCCCCTCCGGCGGGGCACGCACCGAGCCGGCGGAGAGGC
This sequence comes from Streptomyces sp. NPDC007945, assembly GCF_042958885.1. Classification (NCBI taxonomy): domain Bacteria; kingdom Bacillati; phylum Actinomycetota; class Actinomycetes; order Kitasatosporales; family Streptomycetaceae; genus Streptomyces; species Streptomyces sp. NPDC007945. The sequence goes on along the minus strand of NZ_JBIBJV010000001.1, from coordinate 35,486 downwards.
GGCGAGGGGCCGGTCCTGGCCGTGCGCCCGCACCGGGGCCGCCGCCGCGCCCGGGGTCTCCTCGCGGCCCGGTGCCCCGCCTGCCGTCCCCCACCGCTCCTGACGTCCCGTCAATCCCGGGCGCGCACGCGTCCGCCCTTCCCCGGCGGCGGTGCCACGAGGGGCAGACCCATGGAGAAGGTCCTCGAGGGCGCCGCCGGCCCGGCCTTCGCCCCGGGCGGGTCGGTCCGCGTCCGGTGAGGCGGGGGGTGCGACCCTCCTGAGGTGACCGCACCACCCGTGCACGAACCCCACGGCGGCGCCCTCGGCTCCCGGCTCAACTGGCTCCGCGCCGCCGTGCTCGGGGCCAACGACGGCATCGTCTCCACCGCCGGCCTCGTCGTGGGCGTCGCGGGCGCCACCGAGTCCCGGGCCGCGCTGCTCACCGCCGGCCTCTCCGGCCTCCTCGCCGGCTCCCTCTCCATGGCCGCCGGCGAGTACGTCTCCGTCTCCGTCCAGCGCGACTCCGAGACCGCCGCACTCGCCACCGAACGCAAGGAGCTCCACGAGAGCCCCGAGGCCGAACTCGACGAGCTCACCGCGCTCCTCACCGCCCGGGGGACTCACCCCCGGCGTCGCCCGCGAGGCCGCCGAACAGCTCACCGAGCGCGACGCCCTCAGGGCGCACGCGCGCGTGGAGCTGGGCATCGACCCCGACGACCTCACCAACCCCTGGCACGCGGCCTGGGCCAGCTTCCTCGCCTTCACCGTCGGAGCCCTGCTCCCGCTCCTCGCGATCGTCCTGCCGCCCGCCGCCACCCGGCTGTGGATCACCGTCGCCTCGGTCCTCACCGCGCTCACCCTCACCGGATGGTGGTCCGCGCGCCTCGCCGCCGCCCCCGCCCCGAGGGCCACCCTCCGCACCGTCGCCGGCGGCGCCCTCGCGATGGCCGTCACCTACGCCGCCGGTTCCCTCCTGGACGCGGCGGGAGTCTGACCGGGGGTGGGCCCCACGGTCGCGGCACTCCCCGCCCCCGGCACCAGGCGTCCTCCGCGCGACCCGCTGTCCGCACCCCGCTCTCCCGCGCCCCGGACGGCGCCTCCGTGCCCGCCGCCGGCGTCGCCGGCCCGCCCCGGCCGCCGACTCCGGACTTCCGGGTCATGCCGACCCGCGTCGCCCCTCCGCACCCACTCACCGCGGGCACCTTCCAGGCGAGGTACGGTGAACGTCGTACAACCAGCTGACCCGGACGAGGAACCATGCGCGCCACCACCATCCACGCCCCCTTCGACATGCGCGTGGAGGAGGTGCCCGACCCCGTCGTGCAGGACCCCGCGGACGTCGTCGTGCGCGTCCTGCGCGCCTGCATCTGCGGCAGCGACCTGTGGGCCTACCGCGGCGAATCCGCCCGGCAGCCCGGCCAGCGCATCGGCCACGAGTTCCTCGGCACCGTCGAGGCGATCGGCTCCGAGGTCCGCGGCTTCAAGCCCGGCGACCTCGTCGTCGCCCCCTTCGTCTGGTCCGACGGCACCTGCGACTACTGCGCCGAGGGCCTCCAGACCTCCTGCCCCAACGGCGGCTTCTGGGGCTCGGCCGGCTCCGACGGCGGCCAGGGCGAGGCCGTCCGCGTCCCGTTCGGCGACGGCACCCTCGTCAAGCTGCCCGCCGACGCCGCCTCCGACGACCACCTGCTGACCGCGCTGCTCGCCCTCTCCGACGTCATGGGCACCGGCCACCACGCCGCCCTCGGCGCCGGCGTCCGCCCCGGCTCCACCGTCGCCGTCGTCGGCGACGGCGCCGTCGGCCTCTGCGGCGTCCTCGCCGCCAAGCGCCTCGGCGCCGAGCGGATCATCGCCCTCGGCCGGCACACCGCCCGCACCGACATCGCCCGCGCCTTCGGCGCCACCGACGTCGTCGCCGAGCGCGGCGAGGCCGCCGAGGCCGCGGTCCGCGAACTCACCGGCGGCCAGGGCGCCCACGGCGTCATCGAGGCGGTCGGCACCGAGCAGTCCATGCGCACCGCCGTGAACATCACCCGCGACGGCGGCTCCATCGGCTACGTCGGCGTCCCGCACGGCTCCGGCACCGGCCTCGACCTCTCCGTCATGTTCGACCGGAACATCGCCCTGCGCGGCGGCGTCGCCCCCGTCCGGGCCTACATCCCCGAGCTGCTCGCCGACGTCCTCGACGGCCGCATCGACCCGTCCCCGGTCTTCGACCTCACCGTGGACCTCGACGGCGTCCCCGGCGGCTACCGGGCCATGGACGAGCGCACCGCCCTCAAGGTCCTCGTCACTCCGTAGCCCACACCGGGGCGTCCGCCCCGGCGACGCCCGGCGGGCGGGACCAGCCCGCCGGGCCGCCCTCGTACGCCACCGGTGACACCGCGTGCCGCAGCCGCCCGAGCGGGCCCTCCGACTCCGCGAGGTACCGCTCGGGGTCGTACCGCGGCAGGCCGTGCGTCAGCCAGTGACCGGTCTGCGCCAGCGACAGCCGGACCAGACGGCCGCCGCCGTCCCGCTCCCGCTCGGTCAGCGACCGCAGCACCGCCGCCGCGAGCAGATACCCCGTCCCGTGGTCCAGGGCCTGCGCCGGCAGCGCCCCCGGCTCGGCCGCGGACCCCTCCGTCACCGCGATGCCCGTCGCCACCTGCACCAGGCTGTCGAAGCCGCGCCGCCCGCCCCACGGCCCGTGGTCGCCCCACGCCGACAGCCGGGCCGTCACCAGACCGGGCCGCTCCAGGCCGTACCGCTCCAGGGCCCCCGGCCGGTAGCCGGTCACCAGGACGTCCGCCGCGTCCAGCAGTTCGTCGAAGGTCCGCCGGTCCGCGCGCCGGTCCAGATCGAGGGCCGCCGTCCGCTTCCCCACGTCCGCGTCCGCGTGCTGGTCCGGCAGTTCCGGACGGCCCGGCGGGTCGATCCGCAGCACGTCCGCGCCGAGCAGCGCCAGCGTCCGCGTCGCCACCGGGCCCGCGATCACCCGGGTCAGGTCCAGGACCCGCGGCGGTCCCGGACGGCGCCGCGGCGGGGCCTCGTCGGTCCGCTCCCGGCTCAGCACCGGCCGCGCCGCCACCTGGCGGCCCTGCGCGTGCCCGGCCCACTCCCCGGGCGTCCGCAGGGCCACCGCGAGGCCCCCGGAGCCGTACACCGCCGTCTCCACGTCGACGGCCCGCCGCCCGCCGATCGCCTCCGCCACCGCCTCCACCGAGTCGGCCGTGCCCAGCGCCGCGAGCAGCGCGGCCTTGTGGTGCGGGTAGTTGGCGTGGGTGCGGACCCAGCCGTCGGCCGCCCGCCAGAACCGGGACAGCGGCGCGAAGGCCACCGGCGCCCGCCCGTCGACCCGCAGGTGACGCTCGCTCACGAAGGCGGTGGCCACCGCCCCGTCGTCCACCCGCACCGGCCCCGCCACGCGCGCGTGCTCCACGGCCGCGAGCCCGCAGACCGCGACCGTCGCCCGCGCCAGGTCCATCACCGGCAGCCGCGCCGGGAGCAGCCCCGACACCCCGCCGAACTCCACCCGTCCGACCAGGGCGGGATCGCCGCCCAGGACCGACCACAGGGCTTCCGTACCGCTCCGAACCGTGCTGTTCATACCCGCACTATGGCACTCCGTGCCACTTCCCGGACATGCGAAGGGGCCCCGGTGTGGCCGACCACACCGGGGCCCCGCTCACGCTAGGGCGTCACCACTTGCGGACGGCGTCCAGGGCGTCCACCAGACCGGCCCCGTAGAAGCCGTTCTTCTCCTTGCCGCCCTCGCAGACGGCGTCGATCGTGCCGTCGCCCTCGATGTCGTACGGGTTGGTGCAGGCGAGCTCGTCGGCCTGCGCGTACAGCAGGGCCTTCAGCGCGGCCGGGCTCGCCTTCGGGTGCGTCGACTTCAGCAGCGCGAGCACACCGGCGGCGTGCGGCGCCGCCATCGACGTACCGGCCTTGTAGTTGTACTTGCCGTTGACCGAGGTCGACCAGATGCGGCCGTTCTCCGCCGGGGCGTCCGGGGCCTGGTACTCGGTGCGGTCACCTCCGGGGGCGGCGATGTCGATCACGCCGAGACCGTAGTTGGAGTACGACGACTTGAGGTTCTTCGCGCCGGTCGCCGAGACCGTCACGACGCCCGGCAGCTGCGCCGGGTAGTCGAGGCACACGCTCGGGTCGATGACCCGGTCGCCCGGCGTGGTGTCGTTCGGGCTGCTGTTGTCGACGATCGAGTCGGCGGCCAGGTCGAACTTGGAGTTGCCGGCCGCGGCGACGTTGACCGTGCCCTTCTTCTCCGCGTAGCGGCTCGCCCGGGTGACCGCCTCGACGAGGGCCTTCTGGTCCTCGTCCGTCTTGCAGGCGAACATCCACGGGTCGGTGTAGTAGCTGTTGTTCGTGACGTCGATGCCCTGCTCGGCCGCCCACATGAAGCCGCAGACCACGGCCTCGGTGTAGAAGAAGCCGTCCGGGGTCGACACCTTGATGCCGGCCAGCTTCACGCCCGGCGCCACACCGGTGATGCCGACGCCGTTCTTGGCGGCGCCGATCGTGCCGGCGACGTGGGTGCCGTGGTCGCTCTCGCCCGGGTTGGGGCGCCACGAGCCGGGGGTGGTGTCGGCCTTGCCGGACACGCAGTTCGCGGACGCGGCGGCGTCGAAGTTCGGCGCCAGGTCCGGGTGCGTGTCGTCGACACCCGTGTCGATGACGCCGACGGTGACCCGGCCGCTGCCGAGGGTCTTCTCATGCGCCTTGTCGGCCTTGATCGCCCGGAGGTCCCACTGCAGGGGCTCCATCGGGTCCTGGCCGGCCGTGGCGGAGGCCGCGGCGGCCGCGATCTCGGCCGGGGTCAGCGTCTGCGAGGCCTCGTCGAGGGCGTCGTCGGACTGGACGGAGAGCGGAGCCGTACGGGTCGCGCCCGCCGACACCACGCCGCGGGCCTGGCGGATCGTCTTCGCGAACTCGGGGTTCTGCGAGTGGACGACTATCACGCCTATTCGGTCGTACGCGATCACGACCTCGCCGCCGGCGGCGGCTATCGCCTTCTTCACCGAGGCGGCCGTCCAGCGGCCCCCCTCGACGTTGACGACGTACGAGAGCTTCTCGCCCGTCGTCGCGACGGTGGCGGCCGCCGGAGCGTCACTCGTTTCCGCGGCGGAGGCGGCGCCGGAAGGAAGGAAACCGAGCGAAGCGGTGAGCGCGAGACCAGCAGGCAGAGCGAGTACTCTGCCGCGCCTCGATCCCAGATGAGCCATGGGTTCTCCACATCATCCGTATGTACTGCTCCCGCGCGGGGTTGCGCGTGGGCAGGTGCATGACGAGTGAAGCTATCGCTGAACTTCCCTGCTCATCAATGAGTTGAGAAGACGGGATGAAGATTTCGCGGAAGAAATCCCCTCGCCTGAACCACTTCGCTTCCGGCTCCGTGCCGTTGAGCAGGGGAGGGGCTCCAGCAGGCGCCCCCGTCCCGCACCCCCCAGGTGAGGCCCCCTTGACCATGCCGTCCGTCCCCGCGTCACGAGGAGAGTCCGTGGCTACCGAAGCACCGCCGCCGCCGAGAGAGGGCGCCGGGACCGATTCCGGTCCCGCCCGGCCCACCACGGAGCAGTTCGTCGAGGTCCAGCGCAGCGAGGAGTTCGGCGAGCTCCGCCGCACCTACCGCTCCTTCGCCTTCCCCCTGACGGTCGCCTTCATCACCTGGTACCTGCTCTACGTCCTGCTCTCCAACTACGCGGGCGGCTTCATGGGCACCCGCCTCTTCGGCAACATCAACGTCGCCCTCGTCCTCGGCCTCGGCCAGTTCGCCACCACCTTCCTCATCGCCTGGCTGTACTCCCGCCACGCCGCCCTCCGTCTCGACCCCAAGGGCGAGGCCATCAAGGCCCGTATGGAGGGCGACGCATGAGCTCCCTCGCCCCCGCCCCCGCGCTGCTCGCCGCCGGCAACGCCACCGCCGAGCACCGGCCGCTGATCATCGGCCTCTTCGCCGCCTTCGTGATCGCCACCCTCGCCATCACCGTCTGGGCCGGCCGGCAGACCCGCAGCGCCGCCGACTTCTACGCCGGCGGCGGCCAGTTCACCGGCTTCCAGAACGGCCTCGCGATCTCCGGCGACTACATGTCCGCCGCGTCCTTCCTCGGCATCTCCGGCGCCATCGCCCTCTACGGCTACGACGGCTTCCTGTACTCCATCGGCTTCCTCGTCGCCTGGCTCGTCGCCCTGCTCCTGGTCGCCGAACCGCTGCGCAACTCGGGCCGCTTCACCATGGGCGACGTCCTCGCCTACCGGATGCGCCAGCGCCCGGTCCGCACCGCGGCCGGCACCTCCACCATCGTCGTCTCGATCTTCTACCTGCTCGCCCAGATGGCCGGCGCCGGCGTCCTCGTCTCGCTGCTCCTCGGCATCACCAGCGACGGCGGCAAGGTCGCGATCGTCGCCCTGGTCGGCGTCCTGATGATCGTCTACGTCACCATCGGCGGCATGAAGGGCACCACCTGGGTGCAGATGGTGAAGGCGGTGCTGCTCATCGCCGGCACCCTCCTCATCACCTTCCTCATCCTGCTGAAGTTCGACTTCAACCTCTCCGACCTGCTCGGCGCCGCCGCCACCAACAGCGGCAAGGGCGAGGCCTTCCTGGAGCCCGGCCTCAAGTACGGCCTCACCGAGACCTCGAAGCTCGACTTCCTCTCCCTCGGCATCGCCCTCGTCCTCGGCACCGCCGGCCTGCCGCACATCCTGATCCGCTTCTACACGGTGCCGACCGCGCAGGCCGCCCGTAAGTCGGTCAACTGGGCCATCGGCATCATCGGCGCCTTCTACCTGATGACGATCGTCCTCGGCTTCGGCGCCGCCGCCCTGCTGAGCCCCGGGGCCATCACCTCCTCCAACAAGGCGGGCAACACGGCGGCCCCGCTCACCGCCCTGGAGGTCGGCGGCGGCGCGGACTCCACCGCCGGCGCCATCCTCCTCGCCGTCATCTCCGCCGTCGCCTTCGCCACCATCCTGGCCGTGGTCGCCGGACTGACCCTCGCCTCCTCCTCGTCCTTCGCGCACGACATCTACGCCAACGTGATCAAGCGCGGGAAGGCCACCGAGAAGCAGGAGATGAGGGCCGCCCGCTGGTCCACGGTCTTCATCGGTATCGTCTCGATCGCCCTCGGCGCCCTCGCCCGCGACCTCAACGTCGCCGGCCTGGTCGCCCTCGCCTTCGCGGTCGCCGCCTCGGCCAACCTCCCGACGATCCTCTATTCGCTCTTCTGGAAGAGGTTCACCACTCAGGGCGCGCTCTGGTCGATCTACGGCGGCCTGATCTCCTCCGTCGTCCTCGTCCTCTTCTCCCCGGTCGTCTCCGGCGGCCCGGCCTCCATGTTCAAGGGCGTCGACTTCCACTGGTTCCCGCTGGAGAACCCGGGCCTGGTCTCCATCCCGCTCGGCTTCCTCCTCGGCTGGCTCGGCTCGATCCTCTCCAAGGAGGAGCCCGACCAGGGCAAGTACGCCGAGCTGGAGGTCAAGTCCCTCACCGGCATCGGCACCGCCGCCGCCGTCAAGCACTGACCCCTCCGTATACGACCGCACCGCGTCCGGTCGTATACGGTCCGCAACAAGCCACCGGCCGCGTCGTAGAGTTCTACGACGCGGCCGGCTCCGTGCTCGTGTCAATCGGCCCGTGCCCGATGTCCGAGCGGTCGCGTAGGCTCGACAACAGAAGCGAACCTGGAGAAGGGGAGGGGGACCCGTGCTCCTCGACACGTACGGCCGAGTCGCCACTGACCTGCGCGTTTCCCTCACCGATCGGTGCAATCTGCGCTGCACCTACTGCATGCCCGAAGAGGGACTGCAGTGGCTGGCCAAGCCCGATCTGCTCACCGACGACGAGATCGTCCGGCTGATCCGGATCGCCGTCACCGACCTCGGGGTCACCGAGGTCCGCTTCACCGGCGGCGAGCCGCTGCTCCGCCCCGGCCTCGTCGGGATCGTCGAGCGCTGCGCCGCCCTGGAACCCCGCCCGAAGATGTCCCTGACGACCAACGGCATCGGGCTGAAGCGCACCGCCGCCGCCCTGGAGGCCGCGGGCCTCGACCGGGTCAACGTCTCCCTCGACACCCTCCGCCCCGAGGTCTTCAAGACCCTCACCCGCCGCGACCGCCACCGGGACGTCATCGACGGCATGGCCGCCGCCCGCGAGGCCGGCCTCACCCCCGTGAAGGTCAACGCCGTCCTGATGCCGGGGCTCAACGAGGACGAGGCCCCCGACCTGCTCGCCTGGGCGATCGCCGAGGGGTACGAGCTCCGCTTCATCGAGCAGATGCCCCTCGACGCCCAGCACGGCTGGAAGCGCGAGGGCATGATCACCGCCGGGGACATCCTGGAGTCCCTCCGCACCCGCTTCACCCTCACCCCCGAGGGCTCCGAGGAGCGCGGCTCCGCCCCCGCCGAGCGCTGGGTCGTCGACGGCGGACCGCACACGGTCGGCGTCATCGCCTCCGTGACCCGCCCCTTCTGCCGGGCCTGCGACCGCACCCGGCTCACCGCCGACGGTCAGATCCGCACCTGCCTCTTCGCCACCGAGGAGACCGACCTGCGGGCCGCGCTCCGCTCCGACGCCCCGGACGCGGACGTCGCCGAGCTGTGGAAGAAGGCGATGTGGGGGAAGAAGGCGGGCTCGGGCCTCGACGACCCGAGCTTCCTGCAGCCCGACCGCCCGATGTCAGCGATCGGCGGCTGAGCCGGGCCCGTCCTCCGCGGGCTCCCACTCGGCGAAGGGCACCACGTCCTTCAGGAAACCCCGCACGCCCAGGAACTGCGACAGGTGCTCGCGGTGTTCCTCGCAGGCGAGCCAGGTCTTGCGCCGCTCGGGCGTGTGCAGCTTGGGGTTGTTCCACGCGAGGACCCAGGCGGCGTCGGCGCGGCAGCCCTTGGCGGAACAGATCGGCTTCTCTTCGCTCACCTGATCATTGTCCAGCAAGGGCGATGCCGAGCAGCCACGGGGGGAGCTGCCCGGCATCGGTCCGTCGCTCCGACGGGGGATGCGGAGCGCGTACGCAGTATGTCACGGCACCCTGGGTGCGGTGCACCGGAACCTCGTGATTGATCTGAGGTTTTCTTGAGGTTACCGACGGCGTCGGCGTGACGTTCCGCCACCGTGGTCGGCGCGCCCCGATCAGCCCTGCCCGTACGGGCGTTCCGCTCCGGATTCCGCTCCGCCGTCGCCCGCGCCGAGGGCCGGGCGCACCGGCGAGGGCAGGAAGGTCGACGGGAGCGTGGGCGCGGACTCGCGGCCCGCGTTCGCGATCACCACCGCGATGTACGGCAGCAGCACCCCGAGCGCGAGCGCCACGACCGCGACGTGCCGTTCCACGTTCCACAGCACCGCGGCCGCGATCACGGAGAGCGTCCGGACCGACATCGAGATGACGTACCGCCGCTGCCTGCCCCGGACGTCGTCCGCGAGCCCCTGCCGGGCCCCGGTGATCCGGAAGACCTCGGGTCCCCCTCGCTTCCGCATCGCGTTCCACCACCCGCCGCTCGTGCCGGAGCCTCCCCGGTCCGGACCTGTGTCCACCGTACGCCCACGTTCCCGGGCCGACGAGAGCGGGGCACGGACGGCGGAGTCCGACATGCGCCGTACGGGCAGCGGGACGAGACTGGGGCCACATGTCACGAGGAGGCGGATATGAGTTGGTTGTGGGCGATCATCGTCGGTCTGGTCCTGGGTCTGCTCGCGAAGGCGATCCTCCCGGGGAAGCAGCAGATCCCACTCTGGCTGACGGTGATCTTCGGCATTCTGGGCAGCGTCCTGGGCAATGCGGTCGCGACCTGGATCGGCGTCAACGACACCAAGGGCATCGACTGGATCCGGCACCTGCTCCAGCTCATCGGCGCCGTGGCCGTGGTCGGCGTCGGCGACATGCTCTGGGCCTCGCTCAAGGGCAACCGGCGACGGGCCTGAGCGACGCGGGACACACCGGAGGCCCGGTACGGCGGTCGGTCGCCGTACCGGGCCTCCGGTGCGTCGTGCCCGGCGGTCAGCCGGTGTACTCGATCGCCGCCAGGTTCTTCTTGCCGCGCCGCAGCACCAGCCACCGCCCGTGCAGCAGGTCGCCGGCCTCGACGACGGCGTCCTCGGCGGTCACCTTCGCGTTGTTCACGTAGGCGCCGCCCTCCTTCACCGTGCGTCGCGCGGCCGACTTGCTCGCCACCAGACCGACCTCGGCGAACAGGTCCACGACCTGGCCCAGCTCGGACACCCGCGCGTGCGGCAGCTCGGAGAGCGCGGCGGCCAGCGTCGGCTCGTCGAGCCCGGCCAGGTCGCCCTGCCCGAACAGCGCCTTCGAGGCGTCGATGACGGCCGCGCACTGCTCGGCGCCGTGCACCAGCGTGGTGAGCTCCTCGGCCAGCGCCCGCTGCGCGGCCCGCGCCTGCGGCCGCTCGGCGGTCTGCGCCTCCAGCTCCTCCAGTTCCTCGCGGGACTTGAAGGAGAGGATCCGCATGTACGTCGAGATGTCGCGGTCGTCCACGTTCAGCCAGAACTGGTAGAACGCGTACGGCGTGGTCATCTCCGGGTCCAGCCAGACGGCCCCGCCCTCGGTCTTGCCGAACTTGGTGCCGTCCGCCTTGACCATCAGCGGCGTCGCGAGCGCGTGGACCTCGGCGCCCGGCTCCAGGCGGTGGATGAGGTCGAGTCCGGCCACCAGGTTGCCCCACTGGTCGGAGCCGCCCTGCTGGAGCGTGCAGCCGTAGCGCCGGTACAGCTCCAGGAAGTCCATGCCCTGGAGCAGCTGGTAGCTGAACTCGGTGTAGCTGATGCCCTGCTCGGACTCCAGGCGGCGGGCCACGGAGTCCTTGGTCAGCATCTTGTTGACCCGGAAGTGCTTGCCGATGTCCCGCAGGAACTCGATCGCCGAGAGCCCGGCGGTCCAGTCCAGGTTGTTCACCATGACCGCCGCGTTCTCCCCCTCGAAGGAGAGGAAGGGCTCGATCTGGGAACGCAGCCGGTTCACCCAGTTCGCGACCGTCTCCGGGTCGTTCAGGGTGCGCTCGGCGGTCGGGCGGGGGTCGCCGATCTGACCGGTGGCCCCGCCGACCAGCGCCAGCGGCCGGTGCCCGGCCTGCTGGAGCCGGCGGACGGTGAGCACCTGGACCAGGTGGCCGACGTGGAGACTGGCCGCGGTCGGGTCGAAACCGCAATAGAACGTCACGGGACCGTCCGCGAGCGCCTTGCGCAGGGCGTCCTCGTCGGTGGACTGGGCGAAGAGCCCACGCCACTTCAGCTCGTCGACGATGTCCGTCACGGTCGTCAGTCTCCTCGGATCGTTGCTTGCAGACAGCCCAGTCTAGGCGGGTCAGACGCCCTTGCTGACCGAGCTCATGTTGAAGTCGGGCACCCGCAGCGCGGGCATCGCGGCCCGGGTGAACCAGTCGCTCCACTCGCGCGGCAGGGTCCGCTCCGTCCGGCCCGCCTCGGTGGCCCGCGACAGCAGGTCCACCGGGGACTCGTTGAACCGGAAGTTGTTGACCTCGCCGACCACCTCGCCGTTCTCCACGAGGTAGACGCCGTCCCGGGTCAGACCGGTGAGCAGCAGCGTCGCCGGATCGACCTCGCGGATGTACCAGAGGCAGGTCAGCAGCAGCCCGCGCTCGGTGGTGGCCACCATCTCCTCCAGGGAGCGCTCGCCGCCGCCGTCCAGGACGAGGTTCCCCGCCCCCGGCGCCACCGGCATCCCGGTGAGGGCGGCCGTGTGCCGGGTGGTGATCAGCCGGTCGAGCGCGCCGGCCCGCATCCACTCCACCGGGCCGACGGGCAGCCCGTTGTCGAAGACCGACTCGTCGTCGCCGGAGGCGTGCGCGATCACGAACGGCGCGGACTCCAGGCCCGGCTCGTTCGGGTCGCTGCGCAGGGTCAGCGGCAGCGGCGAGAGGGTCTCGCCGAGCCGGGTGCCCCCGCCGGGCCGGGAGAAGACCGTACGGCCCTCCACCGCGTCCCGGGCCATCGACGACCACAGCTGGTAGATCAGCAGGTCGGCGACGGCGGTCGGGGGCAGCAGCGTCTCGTACCGTCCGGCCGGCAGCTCGATCCGCCGCTCGGCCCAGCCGAGCCGCACCGCGAGCTCGGCGTCGAGCGCGGCCGGGTCGACGTCCTTGAAGTCCCGGGTGGAGCGCCCTGCCCATGCGGAGCGGGCGCGATCGGGGGACTTGGCGTTGAGCTCCAGGGTGCCGTTGGGCTGGTCGTGCCGCAGCCGCAGCCCGGTCGAGGTCCCCAGGTAGGTGGAGGTCAGCTCGTGGTGCGCGAAGCCGTACAGCTCCCGGCCGCCGGCACGCGCGCGTGCGAAGGCCTCGCCGAGCGCCGGGGCGAAGTCGGCGAAGACCGCGGAGGTGGTCTCGGCGGGCGCGTCGGTGAAGTCGGGGGAGGAGGGCACGCCCTCGACCAGCGGCTGCGCGTCCTCGGCGGGGCCGCCCGCCCGCGCCGCCTCCTCGGCGGCCCGCACCAGCGGCTCCAGGTCCTCGGCGGTCACCGCCGAGCGGGACACGACGCCGGAGGCGGTGCCCTCGGAGCCGTCGACGGTGGCGATCACGGTGAGGGTACGGCCCCGGGTCACGCCGTTGGTGGTGAGCGCGTTGCCCGCCCAGCGCAGGTTGGCGGAGGACTCCTCGTCCGCGATGACGACACACCCGTCCGCGCGGGACAGTTCGAGCGCCCGCTCGACGATCTCGTACGGCTTGCTGACGCGGCTCATCGACCGGCCTCCTGCGTGGTGTTCAAGATGTTGACGCCCCGGAAGAGGGCGGAGGGGCAGCCGTGGGAGACGGCCGCCACCTGGCCCGGCTGGGCCTTGCCGCAGTTGAAGGCGCCGCCGAGGACGTACGTCTGCGGGCCGCCGACCTGCTCCATCGAGCCCCAGAAGTCGGTGGTGGTGGCCTGGTACGCCACGTCCCGCAGCTGCCCGGCCAGCCGGCCGTTCTCGATGCGGAAGAAGCGCTGGCCGGTGAACTGGAAGTTGTACCGCTGCATGTCGATCGACCAGGACCGGTCGCCGACCACGTAGACGCCCCGCTCGACGCCGCCGATCAGGTCCTCCGTCGACAGGCCGCCCGGATCAGGCTGGAGGGAGACGTTCGCCATCCGCTGCACCGGCACGTGCCCGGGGGAGTCGGCGAACGCGCAGCCGTTGGACCGGCCGAGGCCGGTGAGCTTCGCGATCCGCCGGTCGAGCTGGTAGCCGACGAGCGTGCCGTCCTTCACCAGGTCCCAGGACTGCGCCTCGACGCCCTCGTCGTCGTACCCGATCGTCGCGAGGCCGTGCTCGGCCGTGCGGTCACCGGTCACGTTCATCACCGAGGAGCCGTACGCCAGCTTCCCCAGCTGGTCGAAGGTGGCGAAGGAGGTGCCCGCGTACGCCGCCTCGTAGCCGAGGGCCCGGTCGAGCTCGGTGGCGTGGCCGATGGACTCGTGGATGGTCAGCCACAGGTTCGACGGGTCGACGACCAGGTCGTAGCGGCCGGCCTCGACGCTCGGCGCCCGCATCTTCTCGGCGAGCAGCTCCGGGATCTCCTCCAGCTCCTTGTCCCAGTCCCAGCCTGTCCCTGTGAGGTATTCCCAGCCCCGGCCGGCCGGCGGCGCGATCGTCCGCATCGAGTCGAACTCGCCGGTCGTGCCGTCCACGGCGATGGCCGTGAGCTCCGGGTGGAGCCGCACCCGCTGCTGGGTGGTGACGGTCCCCGCCGTGTCCGCGTAGAACTTGTTCTCGAAGACCGTGAGCAGCGAGGCGTCGACGTGCGCCACCCCGTCGGCCCGCAGCAGCCGTGCCGACCAGTCGGCGAGCAGCGCGCTCTTCTCCTCGGCCGGCACGGAGAACGGGTCGATCTCGTACGAGGAGATCCACACCTTGTCCGCGTGGACGGGCTCCGCCGCCAGCTCCACGCGCTCGTCGGAGCCGGCGGCGGCGATGACCTGCGCGGACAGCTTGGCCATGGCGACGGCTTGGGAGGCGACCTTCGCCGCGCCGTCCATCGTCAGGTCGACGCCGGAGGCGAAGCCCCAGGCGCCGCCGTGCACGACCCGCACCGCGTAGCCGAGGTCGGTGGTGTCCGACGAACCCGCCGACCTGGCGTCCCGCAGCCGCCAGGAGGCGGAGCGGACCCTTTCGAGGCGGAAGTCGGCGTGCTCGGCGCCGAGCGCCCGCGCCCGCGCGAGCGCCGCGTCGGCGAGCGCCCTCAACGGCAGGGCATGGAAGTGTGGGTCGATCTGATGGACCACGAGCGGCCTCGCTCTCTGCGTGACGGGAACCTGCTGCGGTTGACGGGCAACCGGAAGTGAATCACGCCGCGCCGTGCCCATCGGCCCATTTTCCCGGTCCGGGGGGTGGCGGCCCCGGTGGCTCTCCGGGTTCCGCGTCTGTAGGGATCCGACAGTGCCGCCCGCGCGCCACTGTCGGAGGCCGATTCTCCGTGAGGTGGGAGGTACCGATAGGTTTTCGAGGTACCAGACCGCTGATCGAAAGGGTGATCCGTTGAGCCGCTCGGTTCTCGTCACCGGAGGAAACCGGGGCATCGGCCTCGCCATCGCCCGCGCGTTCGCCGAGGCCGGCGACAAGGTCGCGTACACGTACCGCTCGGGCGAGCCCCCGGCCGCGCTGACCGAGCTGGGCTGCCTGGCCGTCAAGTGCGACATCACCGACGGCGAGCAGGTGGAGCAGGCGTACAAGGAGATCGAGGAGAAGCACGGCCCGGTCGAGGTCCTCGTGGCCAACGCCGGCGTCACCCGCGACACCCTTCTGATGCGCATGTCCGACGAGGACTTCACCACCGTCGTCGACACCAACCTCACCGGCACCTTCCGGGTCGTCAAGCGCGCCAACCGCGGCATGCTCCGCGCCAAGAAGGGCCGCGTCGTCCTGATCTCCTCGGTCGTCGGTCTGCTGGGTTCCGCGGGCCAGGCCAACTACGCCGCCTCCAAGGCCGGCCTGGTCGGCTTCGCCCGCTCCCTCGCCCGTGAGCTCGGCTCGCGGAACATCACGTTCAACGTCGTCGCGCCCGGCTTCGTCGACACCGACATGACCGCCGTGCTCACCGACGAGCAGCGCGCGGGCATCGTGTCCCAGGTGCCGCTGGGCCGCTACGCGAAGCCGGAGGAGATCGCCGCCACGGTGCGTTTCCTCGCCTCCGACGACGCCTCGTACATCACTGGAGCCGTCATTCCGGTTGACGGCGGATTGGGCATGGGTCACTGATCACCATGAGCGGAATTCTCGAGGGCAAGCGCATCCTCATCACCGGTGTGCTGATGGAGTCCTCCATCGCCTTCCACGCCGCCAAGCTGGCCCAGGAGCAGGGCGCGGAGATCATCCTCACCGCCTGGCCCCGGCCCACGCTGACCGAGCGCATCGCCAAGAAGCTGCCCCGGCCCGACAAGGTCAAGGTGCTGGAGCTCGACGTCTCCAACGACGAGCACCTCGCGCGCCTGGAGGGCCAGGTCCGCGAGCACCTCGGCGACCGCCTCGACGGCGTCGTGCACTCCATCGGCTTCGCCCCGCAGGACGCCCTCGGCGGCAACTTCCTCAACACGCCGTTCGAGTCCGTCGCCACCGCCATGCACGTCTCGGCCTTCTCCCTGAAGTCCCTGACGATGGCGCTGCTGCCGCTGATGAGCGAGGGCGGCTCGGTCGTCGGCCTCACCTTCGACGCCAAGTTCGCCTGGCCGCAGTACGACTGGATGGGCCCGGCCAAGGCCGCCCTGGAGGCCACCAGCCGCTACATGGCGCGTGACCTGGGCAAGCAGAACATCCGCTGCAACCTGGTCTCCGCCGGCCCGCTCGGCTCCATGGCCGCGAAGTCCATCCCCGGCTTCGGCGAGCTGGCGAAGGTCTGGGACAGCCGCTCCCCGCTGGAGTGGGACCTGGCCGACCCGGAGCCGACCGGCCGCGCGATCGTCGCGCTGCTCTCCGACTGGTTCCCGAAGACGACCGGCGAGATCGTCCACGTCGACGGCGGTCTGCACGCGATCGGCGCCTGACCGCGCCCGTACCGCACCGGCCGGGGCCGGGTGCCGGGTCCCCTCGGGGACCGGGCACCCGGCCCCGTTCCGTTCCCGACTCGAAAAGTCCGGCGGATCGCCGCAGACTGGTCGGAGCGTGTCGTTCCGGCTACTCACGGGGAGGAGGTACGGGCATGCGCGCGCTCCACCGCGGCTTCGCCGCCCACGCCACGGTCGCCGCCCTGCTTCTCGGCACCGCCGTCGCCGCGGAGGTCCACGCGGCCCCCGCCCCCGCCGAGGAACCCGCCGTCACCGCTCCGGCCGCCGATCTCCCCGAGGACTTCGGCGCCTCCTGCCACACGGTCGTCGACGGCACCCGGGTCACGGCCCACTGCCGCAACCCGTACCCGCGGACCGACCGGATACGGCTCCACGTCGAGTGCGACCCCTGGTGGGACCTCGACACCGACAGCGCCCCCGTGGACGTCGCGCCCGCCGACCACGCGACGCTCACCGCCCGCTGCTGGAAGGCGGTCCGCTCCGCCTGGGTCACCCACGAACCGGCGGCGGAGCCTGCTCCTCCGTCCCCGCCTGCCGCTTCCCGCCCAGGCACATGAACGGATAGCCCGCGGCCTCCTCGGCCGCCCGCTCCGCGTCCCCGGCCCGGATCGCCTCCACGAGCCGCG
Organism: Streptomyces sp. NPDC007945; assembly: GCF_042958885.1. Lineage (NCBI taxonomy): Bacteria > Bacillati > Actinomycetota > Actinomycetes > Kitasatosporales > Streptomycetaceae > Streptomyces > Streptomyces sp. NPDC007945. The sequence continues at coordinate 18,878 of NZ_JBIBJV010000001.1, read as the reverse complement.
CGTGGTCCATGTGGTTCTCCGGCCGCAGGTCCGGCCCCACGTCGTCGCGCAGCCACTCCCGCAGGAGATCGCCCAGGTCCGCGTAGAGCTCCGTCAGCACCTCGTTGCCCGAGGCGGCGACCACCGCGTGGTGGAAGGCCGCGTCCGCCGTCACGAACCGCTCCGCGTCCCCCGAATCCCAGGCCTCCTCGCGCCGCACGAGCAGCGCGTCCAGCTGCCCCAGGTCCCGCTCGGAGCGCCGGCGCGCCGCGAACCGGGCGGCCGCCGACTCCAGCGTGGAGCGCAGCTCGGCGACGTGCGTCGGATCGGAGTCCGCGAACCGCCGGTGCATCACCCCGGCGAGCTCGCTCGTCGCCGCCACGTAGGTGCCGGAGCCCTGCCGGATGTCGAGCAGGCCGTTGTGGGCGAGGGCCCGGACCGCCTCGCGGACGGTGTTGCGGGCCACGCCCAGCTGCTCGACCAGCTCGGGCTCGGTCGGGATGCGGGAGCCGACCGGCCACTCGCCGGAGGTGATCTGGTTCCGCAGCTCGGCGATCACCTGGTCGGTGAGACCGGTGCGCCGGGGGTGCCCGAGGGCCATGGGGGACTCGCCTTCACGCGCGTTGTCGAGAGAGACCGTTCCTGGATCGTCCGAGATTGGACAATCAATCATCCCATGATTCTATGATGGTTCCATGCCAGACGAGCCGAAGACCCTCGACCCCGCCGCCGCACGGCGGTCATCCGCCCCGGAGCAGTCCGCACCCGCCCCGGCGACCGGCCGTCCCGCCCGCTGGACGCTCGGCCTCGTCTCCGTCGGCCTCGTCCTCGCCGCGCTCAACCTGCGCCCCGCGATCACCAGCCTCGGCGCCCTCCTCGAAGAGGTCACCGCCGACCTCCACATGAGCGGCACCGTCGCCGGCGTCCTGACCTCGGTGCCGCCGCTCTGCTTCGCGGTCTTCGGCATCACGGCCCCGCGCCTGGCCCGCCGCTTCGGCCCCACCGCCGTCGTCTGCGCCGGCATGGCCGCCATCCTCGCGGGCCTGCTGCTGCGCCCCCTGGCGACCGGCACCGCGGGCTTCCTGGCGGCCAGCGCCCTCGCCCTCATGGGCATCGCCGTCAGCAACATCCTCATGCCGGTGATCGTCAAGCGGTACTTCCCCGACCGCATCGGCAGCATGACCGGCCTCTACTCCATGGCCCTGGCCCTCGGCACCTCGCTCGCCGCCGCCCTCACGGTCCCCATGACGGACGCCCTCGGCGGCGACTGGCGCCTCGGACTGGGCGTCTGGGCGGTCCTCGCCGCCCTCGCCGTCCTGCCCTGGCTCCCGCTGGTCAAGGACCGCAACGCCCCGGCCCCCACGGAGCGCGGCATCCCGGCCCAGGCCCGGGCCGCGACGGCCCCGGCGGCCGCCCCGGCCGGCGCCGCACCCCGCCCGATGTACCGCAGCCGCACCGCCTGGGCGCTGGCCTGCTTCTTCGGCCTCCAGGCCACCGGCGCGTACATCACCATGGGCTGGATGCCGCAGATCTTCCGCGACGCCGGCGTCCCCGCCTCCACCGCGGGCGTCCTGCTCGCGGTCACCATGGTCATGGGCGTCCCGCTCGCCTTCGTCATCCCTCGCCTCGCGTCCCGGATGCGCCACCAGGGCCCGATCGTCGTCGCCCTCGGCACCTGCGGCCTCGCCGGCTACACCGGCCTGCTCCTCGCCCCGGCCGGCGGCGCCTGGCTCTGGGCGGTCCTCCTCGGCGTCTCCAACTGCGCCTTCCCGCTCGCCCTCACCATGATCGGCATGCGCTCGCGCAGCGGCGCCGGCGTCGTCCGCCTCTCCGCCTTCGCCCAGAGCGTCGGCTACCTCATCTCCATCCCCGGCCCGCTCCTCGTCGGCGTCCTCTACCAGCACAGCGGCGGCTGGGGCGTGCCGATCGCCCTCATGGCCGGCCTGATGATCCCGCAGATGATCGTGGGCACCCTCGCCGGACGGGACCGGACGATCGAAGACGAATCCTGAGATGCGAGACTGGTCCCATGCCCGTTCTCGAACCCCATCCCCAGGGCGGCCAGAAGAAGCTGCTCCTCGTGCTCGGCGCGATGCTCGGCATCACGGTCGTCATCGCCGTCATCGCCTCGATCGCCTCCCCGTGACCTGACCCCCGCCCCCTCCGGGGCGGGGCACCCTCCCCAGGGGTAGGGACAACCCCCGCATCCCCTAGGGGGAAGACTCAGGGGCGACTGGGTGGATCACCGGATGGGCCACGGCCCCCGTGCTCCCTACGGTGGAACCACGCCGCGACACCCGCGGCTCCCACCCTTCCCCGGGGCACCGCCCCGGGGGCGTCCCCACCACGGAGGCGGCCATGACGGCCCTCACCCGCACCGGCGACCGCACCCCGCCCGCCGGCGTCGACACCCGGCTGCCCTGGTGGGCCCTCGCCCTCCCCGTGGCCGCCTTCACCGTCCTCCTGCTGCTGGTCACCGGTCCGGGCGAGGCCGCCGCGACCGGAGGGGACGGCGGGATGGGACACCTCCTCCAGCGCATCGGGCAAACCCTCGCTCTCTGAGTCAGGACGGGCCGATTCGTGCCAAGCTGAGGACCATGAGCGTCGACACAACCCGCAGGATCGTGCTGCTCCGGCACGCGAAGGCAGACTGGGGCCAGGAGACCGACCACGAGCGCCCGCTCGCCGAGCGCGGCCGCAAGGACGCCCCCGTGGCGGGCCGCCGGCTCGCCCGGACCGGGATCCCCTTCGACCTCGCCCTCTGTTCGACCTCGGCGCGCACCCGTGAGACCTGGAAGCTCGCCGTCCACGAACTGCCCGAGCGGCCCCGCACGGTCTACGAGGAGCGGATCTACGAGGCGTCCCCCGGCGAGCTCATCGCCCTGCTCAACGAGGTCCCGGACGACGTGCGGGACGTCCTGGTCATCGGCCACAACCCCGGCATGCACGGCCTCGCCGAGGTACTGGCCGGCGACGCCGAGGGCGACGCCCTCACCCGGATGAACCGCACCGGCTACCCCACCTCCGCCATCGCCGTGCTCACCTTCACCGGCACCTGGAAGTCCGTCGAGCCGGGGAGCACCCGCCTCGTCGACTTCTGGACACCCCACGACTGATCCAGGACCCTCCCCGACCGATCCGACGACCGGTCCCGCGACCGGTCCCACGCCCGCTCCGCGTCCGGCACGACCGACGCGCGCACGGGGGAACCCCCTATGGGGGAGCCCCGCGGGCAGGGCCACGAGCGCCCGACAAGGCCCCCGGGGCACCCCACAGGGCCCCGGGCGCCCCGCAGGGCCTCCGGGGCAGCGCCCCGAAGGCCGGTTTCACGCGCGAAGGGGCCCGGCCGCCACGACGGCGGCCGGGCCCCTTCCCGTACGGGAGGACCCGGGGGACCGGCTCAGTGCAGCAGCTCCTCGCCGCCGTCCGCCGCCTCGACCTCCTCGCGGGTGATCCCGAGCAGGTACAGCACCGTGTCGAGGAACGGCACGTTCACCGCCGTGTGCGCCGCCTCGCGCACCACCGGCTTGGCGTTGAAGGCCACCCCGAGCCCCGCCGCGTTCAGCATGTCCAGGTCGTTGGCGCCGTCGCCGATCGCCACCGTCTGCGCCAGCGGCACCCCGGCCTCCGTCGCGAAGCGGCGCAGCAGCCGCGCCTTGCCCGCCCGGTCCACGATCTCGCCCGTCACCCGCCCGGTGAGCTTCCCGTCGACGATCTCCAGGGTGTTGGCCTGGGCGAAGTCGAGCCCGAGCCGCTCCTTCAGGTCGTCCGTGACCTGCGTGAAGCCGCCCGAGACCACACCCACCTGGTAGCCGAGCCGCTTCAGGGTGCGGATCAGTGTCCGGGCGCCCGGCGTGAGCCGCACCTCGGCCCGCACCTTGTCCACGACCGACGCGTCCAGGCCCTCCAGGAGCGCCACGCGCGCGTGCAGCGACTGCTCGAAGTCCAGCTCGCCGCGCATCGCCGCCGCCGTCACCTCGGCGACCTTCTCCTCGCACCCGGCGTGCGCCGCGAAGAGCTCGATCACCTCGTCCTGGATCAGCGTCGAGTCCACGTCCATCACGACCAGCCGCTGCGCCCGCCGGTGCAGCCCCGCCGACACCACGGCCACGTCCACGCCGATGGTGTGCGCCTCGGTGGCCAGCGCCGTCCGCAGCGCCTCGGTCTCACAGCCCGAGACCGCGAACTCGACCGCCGTCACCGGATACTTCGCCAGCCGGAAGATGCGGTCGATGTTGCCGCCCGTCCCGGCGATCCTGGCCGCTATGGCCGCCGTCTGCTCGGCCGTCAGCGGGTGCCCCAGCACCGTGACGTGCGAGCGGCCCTCACCGCGCGGCCGGTTGTCGCCGAGGCCCGAGATGATCTCGGCCTGGAGCTTCAGCGACTCGGCCCAGCTGTGCACGGTGGCGCGCAGCTCGCCCTGGGAGGCGACGGTCGGCTCGGTGACCAGCGCGCACAGCACGAGCCGTCCGCGCGACACGACCTGCTCGATGTCGACGACGTCCACGGAGAAGGCGGCCAGGGTGTCGAAGAGGCCGGCCGTGATCCCGGGCCGGTCCTTCCCGAAGATCTTGACGAGAAGCGTGGGCACGTCCGCGGGGTGAACGGCGGGGACGTCCGGTGTCTGCGATGCGCTCATGGTGCTCCCACCGTATCGGGCACCCGGTGCCACCCGACGTCCCGTCCCGCGTTCCGGACACCCGCCCGGCCGGACCCCCGCCCGTCCGAGGGCCGCCCCGGAGCGCCCCGGCGGCCCTCCCCGGGGTCTTCACGCCGCCCGACTTTCGGATCGGGGACCCGGCCTGAAATAGTTCCCCAGGATGATTCGCCATCCCTAGGGCCCCCGGTCGGGGGTGCATCGGGGGACACACAGTGGGGCATGGAGTGCCAGAACTCGTACTCAAACTCAACGGCAGGACCTGGACGCTCGAACCGTCCCGGTCGTACACCCTGGGGCGCGACCCCCAGGGCGACCTGGTCATCGACGACGCCAGGGTCTCGTGGCGGCACGCCACCATCAGCTGGAACGGCCGGAGCTGGTCCATCGAGGACCACGGCTCCACCAACGGCACCTTCGTCGCCGGGCAGCGCCTCCAGCAGCTGGAGATCGGCCCCGGGACCACCGTCCACCTCGGCAACCCGACGGACGGCCCGCGCCTGAACCTGTCCGCCGCGCACGCCGGCCAGGCCGCGCACGCCGGTCACCCGGGCCAGGTGCAGCAGGGCCAGGCCCATCCGGGCCAGGTCCACCAGGGCGTCGGCCCGGCCCACACCGCGCCGCCGCAGGCCGACTGGGCCGGCCACGACGCGCCGCCGCAGCAGGCCGGCTGGCAGCAGCCCGTACCGCAGCAGCCCGTGCACCAGCACGGCAACCCGGTCCCGCCGCAGGTGCCCCACCAGGGGCCCGGTCCGGTGGAGCAGCTCGCCCAGAAGACCAGCGGCGCCGCGGGGGCGTCGTCGGCCTACTCCGACCGCAGCCCCACCACCTTCCACCAGCTGGCCCTCGGCCACGTGATGCGCATCGGCCGCGCGCTCGAGAACGAACTGGTCGTCTCCGACCTCCAGGTCTCGCGCCACCACGCCGAGTTCCACGCCACGCCCGACGGCCGCATGGAGATCCGCGACCTCGGCTCGCACAACGGCACCTACGTCAACGGCCAGCCGATCCCCAAGGGCGGCACCGCCCTCCTCGGCCCCCAGGACATCGTCGGCGTCGGCCACTCCACCTTCCGGATCGTCGGCGGCCAGCTGGAAGAGTTCGTCGACACCGGCTCGGTGTCCTTCTCGGCCCGCCACCTCACCGTCACCGTCGACGGCGGCAAGCAGATCCTCAAGGACGTCTCCTTCGGCGTCCCCGAGAAGTCGCTCATCGGCGTCATCGGCCCCTCCGGCTCCGGCAAGTCCACCCTCCTCAAGGCGCTCACCGGCTACCGGCCCGCCGACCAGGGCGACGTCCTCTACGACAACCGCAGCCTCTACAAGCAGTTCGCCGAGCTGCGCCAGCGCATTGGCCTGGTCCCGCAGGACGACATCCTGCACAAGGAGCTGACCGTCCAGAAGGCGCTCCGGTACGCGGCCAAGCTCCGCTTCCCCGGTGACACGGCGACCGCCGAGCGCGAGGCCCGCATCGACGAGGTGCTGCGCGAGCTCAAGCTGGACATCCACAAGGAGAAGAAGGTCACCTCCCTCTCCGGTGGCCAGCGCAAGCGCGTCTCCGTCGCCCTGGAGCTGCTGACCAAGCCGTCGCTGATCTTCCTGGACGAGCCGACCTCCGGTCTCGACCCGGGCATGGACCGCGACGTCATGCAGCTGCTCCGCGGCCTCGCCGACGACGGCCGCACGGTCCTCGTCGTGACCCACTCCGTCGCCGAGCTCGCCCTCTGCGACAAGCTCCTGGTGATGGCCCCCGGCGGCTCCGTGGCGTACTTCGGCCCGCCGGACGAGGCGCTGAACTTCTTCGGCTACACCTCCTGGGCCGACGTCTTCTCCGCCTTCGAGAACTACCGCGACTACGACTGGGCCGGCCGCTGGAAGGGCTCGCAGCACTACCAGCTGTACGCCGCCGACATCGACGCCGTCGCCGCCCAGCCCGTCCACATGCCGCAGCAGGCGCTCTCCCGCCCGCCGAAGCCGCAGGGCTGGGGCTCCCAGCTGTGGACCCTGATCCGCCGCTACACCTCGGTGATCGTCTCCGACAAGGGCTTCCTCGCCCTCATGGTGATCCTCCCCGCGGTCATCGGCTCGGTCTCCGTGGTCATCCCCGCCGACTTCGGCCTCGCCCCGCCCACCCCGCCGTCCCGGTTCAACGGCGACGCCGGCATCATCATGCTGATCCTCACGGTCGGCATGTGCTTCTCCGGCGCGGCGAACTCCGTCCGAGAACTGATCAAGGAACGGGTGATCTACGAGCGCGAGCGCGCCACCGGCCTGTCCCGCTCGGCCTACCTGATGTCCAAGGTGATCGTCCTCGGCGTCATCACGGCCTTCCAGGGCGTCATCCTCTGCGCCATCGGCTTCGCCATCCGCGACCTGCCCGCCGAGGGTCTGCTCATGCCGCCGGCCGTCGAGCTCTGCCTCACCGTCATCGCGCTCGGCCTCACCTCGATGATGGTCGGCCTGGTCATCTCCGCACTGGTGAAGACCGCCGAGAAGACCATGCCGCTGCTCGTCATGTTCGCGATCGTCCAGGTCGTCTTCACCGGCATCCTCTTCAAGGTCTTCGGCTCGCCCGGCCTGGAGCAGTTCGCCTGGCTGATGCCCTCCCGCTGGGCGATCGCCGGCGCCGGCACCACCCTCGACCTCGCGCACCTCATGGCGCCGTGGGACCCGAAGAACCCCACCGACCTGGACCCGCTGTGGGAGCACAGCGCCGGCCAGTGGGGCTTCAACGTCGGCGTGCTGCTCGTCATGACCGTCGTCCTCGGCGTGGCCGTCGCCCGGCTGCTGCGCCGCCACGAGCCCGAGGTCATGCGCAAGTAACGGCCCCGGAGCACGACGCCGGGAGGGCGGCACCCCGCACGGGGTGCCGCCCTCCCGGCGTGGTCGGGACGACTCAGTACGCGCTGTTGACGTTGTCGATCGAGCCGTAACGGTCGGCCGCGTAGTTGGCGGCGGCGACGATGTTGGCGACCGGGTCGTACTGGTCGAACTTGGTGCCCTTCACGTGGTACGCCTTGAAGGTCGGGTAGATCACCTGGAGCAGGCCCTTGGACGGGACGCCGTTGCGGGCGTTGATGTCCCAGTTGTTGATCGCGAACGGGTTGCCGCTGGACTCGCGCATGATGTTCTTGTGCAGGCCGTGGTACGAGCCCGGGATGTCGTGCTTGTCCATGATGAACAGCGCCTCGCGGATCCAGCCGTCGAGGTTGTTCGCGAAGACCGGCGTCCGGGTGACGGAACGGCTCGCGGCCGTCTTCGTCGCGGCGCGCTTCTTGGCGGCGGCCTTGGCCTTCGCGGCGGCCTTCGCCTCGGCGGCCCGCTTCTTCGCGGCGGCGTCGGCCTTCGCCTTCGCCGCGGCCTTGGCCTTCGCGGCCTTCGCCTTCGCGGCGGCAGCGGCCTTCGCCTCGGCGGCGGCCTCCTGCTTGGCCTTCAGGCCGATGGTGGTCTGCTGGTCGGAGACGCTCGCGGCGAGCGCCTTCGCCTGCGGGCTGCCGGCGTCGTACGACCAGGCGACCTTCTGGCTGGTGTTCAGTGCCTGCGGCTCGGTCTCCGTGGAGCCGTTGCCCGGCACGAGGGACAGGGTGAGCGCGGCAGCGCCCAGAGCGGCGACGCCGGCGATCGTGGCCTTGTGGGTCTTCTTCAGACCACGACTGTGGCCAGGGGTGTTCTGAGACATGCAGGACTACCTCTTCGAATCGCTGGGGGTCGCTGGGCCGGGGCGGCGCTGCGCCTGCTCGGCGGCGACGGGGGCAATTCTTAGCGGCAGCAAAATCGCGTGGCAAAGGTGTGACGTACGATCCCGGGTAGTGGATCAGGGAACCGCGCGGTCGCCCGAGAAACGGCTTCGCGCCCGGTTCGCCCCGCCCTGGAGGGGTACCGGACGCTCCACTAGGCAGCTTCGTAAGTGACCTGGGTCCTATGCGCGGGCTCACACGGCGCCCCCGGCGAACTCACCGCACGTTGCGTGAGCAATGCGCACGGTGACCGCCCTCCACGCTGCGGAGGAGAACCCGCCCCGCCGGCTCCCGCCCAAGGCGTACGGGCTCCGCCCCGGGCCCGCCCCGCCTCGCGTACGCGCGGGCGTACGCGCGCGTGCACTCCCTTATTCGCGGGTCCCCCCGGCCGCCGGTGTTCGCCCGGCCCCTAGGCCGCCGGGGCCGGGTCCTTCCCGCTCCCCGTGCGTCCCGCCTCCGTCAGCCCCGGCCCCCGCCCCCCGTCCGCCCCGCCCCCCGTCCGCCCCGGCCCCCGCCCTCCGTCCAACCCCGACCTCCCGGCCCCGTCCGTCCCCGCCTCCGTACGCCCGAGCCCGAAGGCCTAGGTCCCGAGACCCGCGCCACCGCCGTCCGCGGCCCCATACGGGCCGCCGCACCGCGCCGGTACCGTGAGGCCATGAGTCACCGAACCGGCTCCGGCCTCGCCGCCGTGAGCACCGCGCTGCTGGCGATGAGCCGGCAGATGGAGGTCCGCGACGTCCTCAAGACGATCGTGGCCTCCGCCCGCGAGCTGCTCGACGCCGAGTACGCGGCCCTGGGCGTCCCCGACGACCACGGGGGCTTCGCCCAGTTCGTCGTCGACGGCGTCAGCGACGCCCAGTGGAAGGCCATCGGCCCGCTGCCCCGCCAGCACGGCGTCCTGGCGGCGATGCTCCACAAGGCCGAGCCCGAGCGGCTCGCCGACGTCCGCGAGGACCCCCGCTTCGGCGGCTGGCCCGACGCCCACCCCGAGCTCTCCGACTTCCTCGGCCTCCCGGTCCGCGACGGCGACGAGACCCTGGGCGCCCTCTTCCTCGCCAACAAGCGCTGCGCCCGGCCCGAGGGCGGCGGCTGCGGCTTCACCGCCGAGGACGAGGAACTGCTCGGCATCCTCGCCCAGCACGCCGCCATCGCCCTCACCAACGCCCGGCTGTACGAGCGCAGCCGCGAGCTCACCATCGCCGAGGAGCGCTCCCGCCTCGCCCACGAGCTGCACGACGCCGTCAGCCAGAAGCTCTTCTCCCTCCGGCTCACCGCCCAGGCGGCCGCCGCCCTCGTCGACCGCGACCCCGCCCGCGCCAAGGGCGAGCTCCAGCAGGTCGCCGCGCTCGCCGCCGAGGCCGCCGACGAACTGCGTGCCGCCGTCGTCGAGCTCCGCCCCGCCGCCCTCGACGAGGACGGACTCGTGCACACCCTGCGCACCCAGATCCAGGTCCTGGACCGTGCCCACTCCGCCGCGGTCGTCTTCGACAGCCCCGGCGTCCGCGCCCTGCCCGCCGCCCAGGAGGAGGCCGTCCTCAGGGTCGCCCAGGAGGCCCTGCACAACGCCCTACGGCACGCGGAGGCCGCCCGGGTCGCCGTCACCCTGGCCCGGCACGGCCAGGGCGCCCGGCTCACCGTCGCCGACGACGGCCGCGGCTTCGACCCCGCGACCGTCCGCAGTGCCGGACGTCACCTCGGCCTGGTGTCCATGCGCGACCGCGCCGCCGGAGTCGGCGGCGCCCTCACCGTGACCTCCGCCCCCGGCGAGGGCACCACGATCGAGATGGAGGTCCCCGGTGGCTGAGAAGCCCATCCGCGTGCTCCTGGTCGACGACCACCAGGTCGTCCGCCGCGGCCTGCGCACCTTCCTGGAGGTCCAGGACGACATAGAGGTCGTCGGCGAGGCCGCCGACGGCGCGGAGGGCGTCGCCCGCGCGGAGGAGCTCCGGCCGGACGTCGTCCTCATGGACATCAAGATGCCGGGCACCGACGGCATCGAGGCCCTCCGGCGGCTGCGCGCCCTGGCCAACCCGGCCAGGGTCCTGATCGTCACCAGCTTCACCGAGCAGCGCACGGTCGTCCCCGCCCTGCGCGCGGGCGCCTCGGGATACGTCTACAAGGACATCGACCCCGACGCCCTCGCCGGCGCGATCCGCTCCGTCCACGCCGGCCACGTCCTGCTCCAGCCCGAGGTGGCCGGCGCGCTCCTGGCCCAGGACGAGCCCCAGGGCGGTACGGGAAGGGGGACCACCCTCACGGAGCGCGAGCGCGAGGTGCTGGGCCTGATCGCCGACGGCCGCTCCAACCGGGAGATCGCCAGAGCCCTGGTCCTCTCCGAGAAGACGGTGAAGACCCATGTCTCGAACATCCTGATGAAGCTCGATCTGGCGGACCGCACGCAGGCGGCGCTCTGGGCGGTCCGCCACGGGCTCACCACCTGAAACGCTCCGTTCACGCGCCGGGGCGCACGCCCGTTCAGTTAGTCATACGGTCGGGTGTACATCCCCCATTCGGCGCAACCCGGAGAGGCGGCCGACGTTCTCCAGGACGTGCTGCGGCGGACCGGCCGCAGCGATGACCAGGAGGAAGTACCCAGTGAAGAACCTCAAGAAGGCCGCCGCCCTCACCATGGTCGCCGGAGGCATCGTCGCCGCCGGTGCCGGTGTGGCCTCCGCCCACGGAGCCGACGCCCACGGCCAGGCCCTCCACTCCCCGGGCGTCGCCTCCGGCAACCTGGTGCAGGTCCCCGTCCACGTCCCCGTGAACGTCTCCGGCAACACGGTCAACGTGATCGGCCTCCTCAACCCCGCCTTCGGCAACCACGCCCTCAACGGCTGACCGCCCCCGCACCACCGGCCCCCGGGAACCCTCCCCCCGGGGGCCGCGCCGTCGCGGGAACGCGCTCCAATGGGGAGGAACGGGACGAAACCCCCGGGCGCGCCGCACGGAGGCACCGCCCGTACCGGCGCGAAGGTCAGACCCCCCGCTCTCGCTCCTCGACCCACGAGTTGTACGCGGCGACCCGCGCCCGCCGGGCCACCCGCTCCACCGGCGCCAGCGCGGCACCCCGCGCCGCCATCTCGGACGCGCTGATCGCACCGCCGTGCCCGTTCCCGTACGCCAGGTCGACCAGCAGCCCGATCCGCCGGGCCAGCTCCAGGACCCGTACCGCCCGGGCCGGGTATCCGGGCGCGAGGACCTCGCCGCTCGCCTCCGCCCGCGCCCGGTACGCCTCCCGCGCCGCCTCCGCCGCGGGCCCAGACGCCGCCACGTCGAGCCGGCTCAGCGTCGCCGTCGCGTCCCGCAGCGCCTCCGCCAGTTCCCGCTCCGCCTCGCCCAGCGAGGGCACGTCGGCCGGCGGCGCCTCCCGCACCGGCATGCAGTGCCACACCACCTCCACGTGCACGTCCCCGCGCGGCCCCGCCTCCGTGACCTCCGGCACCAGCCCGTACGGAGCCCCGTACCCGACCACCGCCTCCTCCGCCTCCAAGGCGCGCGCGTTGAAGTCCGGCGGCCCGCTCAGCCCCAGCGGATGCCCCGGCGCGGGCAGCGCGACCCGCCACCCCGTCACCCCGAGCCGCCGCAGCCGGCCGAGCGCCAGCGTCAGCCCCACGGGAGCCGCCTCACCCGGCACCCCCGCCACGCGGTGCACCGCGTCCTCCCCGACGATCGCCAGCGCCGCGTCGTCCGGCGACACCGCCCCGGCGAGGAGGGCGTTGCCCCAGGCGGCCAGGCGTCCTGCACGTGGTTCCGAAAGCATCCCCCCAGAGTAAGGACCCGAACGACGCCCTAGGGACCGGCCCGCCCCGCCGATGACGTAGGTTTTCCCGTGGACGCCGCGCCCGCGGCCCAAGGCGACGACACGAGCCGACACGACTCGACGGCAAGGGGAGACAACGCGCTCATGAGCGATGTACTGGAGCTGGTGGACGTATCCGTGGTCCGCGACGGACGGGCTCTGGTGGACGAGGTCTCCTGGTCGGTCAAGGAAGGGGAGCGCTGGGTCATCCTCGGCCCGAACGGCGCCGGCAAGACCACCCTCCTCAACCTCGCCTCCAGCTACCTCTACCCCACCGCCGGAAGCGCCACCATCCTCGGCGAGCGCCTCGGCGCCGTCGACGTCTTCGAGCTGCGCCCCCGCATCGGCATGGCCGGCATCGCCATGGCGGAGAAGCTCCCCAAGCGCCAGACCGTCCTCGAGACCGTCCTCACCGCCGCCTACGGCATGACGGCCACCTGGCACGAGGACTACGACCCGGTCGACGAGGCCCGCGCCAAGGCGTTCCTCGACCGCCTCGGCATGACCGAGTACCTGGACCGGAAGTTCGGCACCCTCTCCGAGGGCGAGCGCAAGCGCACCCTGATCGCCCGCGCCATGATGACCGACCCCGAGCTCCTGCTCCTCGACGAGCCCGCCGCGGGCCTCGACCTCGGCGGCCGCGAGGACCTCGTCCGCCGCCTCGGCCGCCTGGCCCGGGACCCGTACGCCCCCTCCATGATCATGGTCACCCACCACGTCGAGGAGATCGCGCCCGGCTTCACCCACGTCCTGATGATCCGTCAGGGCAAGGTGCTCGCCGCCGGACCCATGGAGACCGAGCTCAACTCCCGCAACCTCTCCCACTGCTTCGGCCTCCCGCTCGTCGTCGAGCGCGTCGGCGACCGCTGGACCGCCCAGGGCCTGCCCCTCAAGTAGTGCCGCCCCACAGGGTCCTGGACCGCCGTGACCCGCACAGCCACGGCACCGCGCCCTGTCCCACGAGGCCCCACCCGCCCTACCATGACCGTGTGGACATCGACGCATGGATCTGGTGGCTGATCGGCGCGGTGGGGCTCGGCATTCCCCTGGTCCTCACCGCCATGCCGGAGTTCGGCATGTTCGCCGTCGGCGCCGTCGCCGGCGCGGTCACCGCCGCCCTCGGCTTCGGCATCGTCGCCCAGGTGATCGTCTTCGTGGCCGTCTCCGTCGCGCTCCTCGCCGTCGTACGCCCCATCGCGGCCCGGCACCGCGCGGGCGCCCCCGCCCACGCCACCGGCATCGACGCCCTGAAGGGCCGTCAGGCCCGTGTCCTGGAACGGGTCGACGCCGAAGGCGGCCGCATCAAGCTCGCCGGCGAGATCTGGTCCGCCCGCTCCCTCGACGCCGGCCGCGTCTTCGAACCGGGCGAGGAGGTCGACGTGGTCGAGATCGAGGGCGCCACCGCCGTCGTCATCTGACCGAAGCCCGCCCCCGACGTCACCACCTCATGGGAAACTCGATCATCGGAAGAGCAACCCGGCAGACAAACCGGCAGCGAAGGGCACGGGGAACACGATGTCAGCAGTCATCATCGTCCTGATCATTCTGGTGGTGCTCGTCTTCATCGCCCTGATCAAGACGATCCAGGTCATCCCGCAGGCCAGCGCCGCGATCGTGGAGCGCTTCGGCCGCTACACCCGCACCCTCAACGCCGGCCTCAACATCGTCGTCCCGTTCATCGACACGATCCGCAACCGCATCGACCTCCGCGAACAGGTCGTCCCGTTCCCGCCCCAGCCGGTGATCACCCAGGACAACCTGGTCGTCAACATCGACACCGTCATCTACTACCAGGTGACCGACGCCCGCGCCGCCACCTACGAGGTGGCCAGCTACATCCAGGCCATCGAGCAGCTCACCGTCACCACCCTGCGCAACATCATCGGCGGCATGGACCTGGAGCGGACCCTCACGTCCCGCGAGGACATCAACGCCGCCCTCCGCGGTGTCCTCGACGAGGCCACCGGCAAGTGGGGCATCCGCGTCAACCGCGTCGAGCTCAAGGCCATCGAGCCGCCGACCTCCATCCAGGACTCGATGGAGAAGCAGATGCGCGCCGACCGCGACAAGCGCGCCGCCATCCTCCAGGCCGAGGGCGTCCGCCAGTCCGAGATCCTCCGCGCCGAGGGCGAGAAGCAGTCCGCCATCCTCCGCGCCGAGGGCGAGGCCAAGGCCGCCGCGCTCAAGGCGGAGGGCGAGGCCCAGGCCGTCCGCACCGTCTTCGAGGCCATCCACGCCGGCGACCCGGACCAGAAGCTCCTCTCGTACCAGTACCTCCAGATGCTCCCCAAGATCGCCGAGGGCGACGCCAACAAGCTCTGGATCGTGCCCAGCGAGATCGGCGACGCTCTCAAGGGCCTTTCCGGCGCCCTCGGCAACATGGGCGGCGCCCCGTCCCCGTCCTTCACCAAGGACGTCCCGGCCGCCAGGCGCGAAGAGCCCACCGTCGACTGAACCAATGGATGACACGTACACGTAACTCCGGGCATGATCAGTGCGAGCCCCTCGACTCCCGCCGCACGCGGAGCGGGGAGGCGAACCACTGATCATGTGAGGAAACGGCTTTGTCCATCTGGGAAGCCCTGGCGGTCTTCGCCGCCGGCATCGGCGCCGGCGCCATCAACACCATCGTCGGATCGGGAACGCTCATCACGTTCCCGGTCCTCCTCGCGACCGGACTGCCACCGATCACCGCGAACGTCTCCAACGCCCTCGGCCTCGTCCCCGGCTCCATCAGCGGAGCCATCGGCTACCGCCGGGAGCTCAAGGGCCAGACCCGCCGCGTGCTCCGCCTCGGCGCAGCCGCCCTCGTCGGCGGCCTCATCGGCGCGATCCTGCTCCTCGCCCTGCCCTCCGAGGCCTTCGACGCCATCGTCCCGATCCTCATCGGGCTGGCCCTGGTCCTCGTCCTCTTCCAGCCCCGCATCGCCGCCGCCGTCCAGCGCCGCCGCGAGCAGACCGGAAGCGAGGCCCACCCCGACGGCGGCCCCGCCCTCCTCGTCGGCCTCACCCTCGCCAGCATGTACGGCGGCTACTTCGGCGCCGCCCAGGGAGTCCTCTACCTCTCCCTCATGGGCCTGCTCCTCCACGACGACCTCCAGCGGATCAACGCGGTCAAGAACATCCTCGGCGCCCTCGTCAACGGCGTCGCCGCCGTCTTCTTCCTCTTCGTCGCCGAGTTCGACTGGACCGCCGTCCTCCTCATCGCCGTCGGCTCCACCCTCGGCGGCCAGATCGGCGCCAAGGTCGGCCGCCGCCTCAAGCCCGCCGTCCTGCGCGGCGTCATCATCGCCGTCGGCGTCGTCGCCATCCTCCAGCTCACCCTGAAATGACCGGGAGCCCGCCCCTCCCAGGAGCGGGCCCTCACGGCTCGGCCCACCGCTCACGCGGCGGTACGCGCCAGCCATTCCGGCAGCTCCGACCGCTCACCGGCCCGCATCGCCAGCAGCATCGCGTCCGCCGGCGTCGGCACGAACGGCTCGAAGAGGAGCGGCATCCCCGCCTGCTCCGGCGTCCGGTCCGCCTTGCGGTGGTTGTCCTCCGCGCAGGAAGCGACCGTATTCAGCCAACTGTCCCCACCACCCTGCGCCCGCGGCACCACGTGGTCCACGGTCGTCGCGCGCCTCCCGCAGTACGCGCACCGGTGTTGGTCCCTGACCAGCACGCCCCTCCTCGACCACGGGGCCTGTCTTCGGAACGGCACCCGCACGAACCGGCAGAGCCTGATCACCCGCGGCACCGGAAGGTCGACGGCGGCGGCCCGCACCCGCAGATCCGGATGGGACTGCTCCACGACGGCCTTGTCCTGCAGGACAAGCACCACCGCACGGTTGAGCGTGACCGTCGAAAGCGGCTCGAAGCTCGCGTTCAGAACCAGCGTGTCCCGCATGGTGCCCACCTCCCGTGTGCCGGCCCACCCCCCTGGCGGGCTTGGATCAACGATGGCCGGGCCGGCCGGGGTCGGACAACGCAATTTCGTGTGCAACAAAAGATGCCCGCCTCTGATCTCTCCAAGACCAGAAGCGGGCAAACAACAGACGAACGATCAGCCTGCCGGCGGAGCCGCGTACTCACCGACCAACTGGGCCCGGCCCAGCGTGTGGAAGCGCAGGTTGAAGCCGACGACGGCCGGCGAGGCGTCCGCGTCCGGCCCCAGCTTCTCCGTGTCCACCGCGTACACCGTGAACACATAGCGGTGCGCCGGGTCCCCGGCCGGCGGGGCGGCCCCGCCGAAGTCCTTCGACCCGTAGTCGTTGCGCGCGTGCACGGCCCCGGCCGGCAGCCCCTCGAAGGAACCGGATCCGGCCCCCGCGGGCAGCTCGGTGACCGACGCCGGGATGTCGAACAGCACCCAGTGCCAGAAACCGCTGCCGGTCGGCGCGTCGGGGTCGAAGCAGGTCACGGCGAAGCTCTTGGTCTCCGCGGGGAAGCCCTCCCAGCGGAGCTGCGGGGAGACGTTCCCCGCCGCGTACACCTGAGCGTCCTTCAGCACCCCGCCCGGCGCCACGTCCTCGCTCTCCACGGTGAACTCGGCCACCGGCGGATGGAAGGCGTGGGGGAGCGGGGCCCGCTGTCCCTGGTCCATGTCTGAACCCTCCGTCCCTTCCGTGCTAGAGCCAGTTGCGACGGCCGCCGACCTCGGCGAGCCACTGGTTGAGGTACGCCTTCCAGTCGGTGCCCTGGTAGTCGTCCAGACCCACCTTGAACGCCCGGAAGGAGTCGCTGCCCTCGGTGAACAGCCCCGGCTTCTTGTCCATCTCCAGGACGACGTCCATCTCACGGTCGTCCGCGACGAAGCTGACCTCGACCTGGTTCAGACCGTGGTACTGCTGCGGCGCGAAGAACTCGATCTCCTGGTAGAAGGGCAGCCGCTGGCGGGTGCCGCGGATGTGACCGCGCTCCATGTCCGCGCTCTTGAAGCGGAAGCCCAGCTGGACGAAGGCGTCGAGGATCGCCTGCTGCGCCGGCAGCGGGTGCACGTTGATCGGGTCGAGGTCGCCCGAGTCCACCGCGCGCGCGATCTCCAGCTCGGTGGAGACGCCGATCTCCATGCCGTGCAGCCGCTGCCCGCCGATCGTGTTGACCGGCGTCTCCCACGGGATCTCCAGGCCGAACGGCACCACGTGCACCGCCCCGGCCTTCACCTCGAAGGCACCCCCGAGCCGCACCTTCACGAACTCGACGTCCTGCTTGTGCTCCTGGTCGCCGCCCTCGACCTCGACGCGCGCCTGGAGACCGACGGACAGCCCCTCGATCTGCTGGTCGACGCTGCCGCCCTGGATCCGGACCTCGCCCTGGACGACACCGCCCGGGACCACGTTCTCCTCGGTGAGCACCGTCTCCACGGTCGCCCCACCGGCACCAAGGCTCGCCAGCAGCTTCTTGAATCCCATGGCACTCTCTCCTTCTCGTTCCTGTCCCCTACATACGCGCCACGACCGTAGCGGGTTCCATCGGACTCCCCGTTACCCTCGGACGCCATGAGCGAGAGCCCCGACCGTACGCCGCTGCCGCGGAGTTTCTTCGACCGCCCCGTCCTGGAGGTGGCCCCGGACCTGCTCGGCCGCACCCTCGTCCGTACGACCGACGAGGGAACCATGGAACTGCGCCTCACGGAGGTGGAGGCGTACGCCGGCGCCGTCGACCCCGGCTCGCACGCCTTCCGCGGCCGCACGGCACGGAACGCCGTGATGTTCGGCCCGCCCGGTCACGCGTACGTCTACTTCACCTACGGCATGTGGCACTGCCTGAACCTGGTGTGCGGCCCGGAGGGCGAGGCGAGCGGTGTGCTGCTCCGGGCCGGCGAGATCCTGCGCGGCGCGGAGCTGGTCCGTCCCCGCCGCCGCACGGCCCGCAAGGACGCCGAACTGGCGAAGGGACCGGCCCGTCTCGCCACCGCCCTGGACGTCCCCGGTTCCCTCAACGGCACCGACGTCTGCGCCGGCACCGACGCCCCCCTGTCCGTCCTCACCGGTACGCCCCCAACCCCGTCCCTGGTCCGCACCGGCCCCCGCACGGGCGTCGGCGGCGACGGCGCTCCGCACCCCTGGCGCTTCTGGATCGCGGAGGACCCGACGGTCAGCCCGTACCGCGCCCACCAGCCCCGCAAGAGGCGACTTGACCCGGCCGCAACGGACGCGTAATGTGGCCCGAGCCGCTTGAGACGGTGGTGCTTTTTCAGCACCCCGAGAGCGGCACTCCACTTCTATGCGACACACCCCCTCGGGGCTTATTTCGGCATGCCGGAATTAGTTTCGAAAGGCTCGATTATGAGCCGCCAGGGAAATCGGCTAAAGTGGTGGAAGCGCCGGAAGGCCCCGAGAAAAACAAATCGGGACCGGAAAGCACCGAGGAAATCGGATCGGAAAGATCTGATAGAGTCGGAAACGAAGGAAGCGCCCGGAGGGCCTGGAGACAGGAACGAAGGAAGCGTCCGCACCTTGAGAACTCAACAGCGTGCCAAAAATCAACGCCAGATTAGTTGATACCCCGTCCAGCCGGTTTCGGTTGGTCGAGGTTCCTTTGAAACAAAACACAGCGAGGACGCTGTGGACGGTCGGTCCTATTCCGACTTGACCGTCCCGCTCAACGCGAGTGTTGAACCCGATTACGGGTACACATTCACGGAGAGTTTGATCCTGGCTCAGGACGAACGCTGGCGGCGTGCTTAACACATGCAAGTCGAACGATGAAGCCCTTCGGGGTGG